>DXVO01000001.1 GCA_019417325.1 Parabacteroides sp.
TCGAATGCGGGTGCAAAAGTAATGCTGAAGAACATAACTTCCAAATATTTCTACCTCTTTTTTCCATCTTTTTTTTAACACAACGAACGGTTATTAATGGTACACGTACGCGATAGTTTCGACATGTTTTTTACCGCTTCTTTCCTTTCTCCTCTCCCCGAATTCTTATTTGCGCCGCCAGTTCCAGAAAATCATGTAAAAGTTCGGCTTCGGGAATACGCGACAGGTACTGCCTTAATGTGCTCAACTTATAGGGGTAATCAAAAATCAGAAGAAGTAAACTTGCCAGATGCGAATACGAGATACGTCCGCGCCGGTCTGCATTTTCCAAGACATGCAGCACAGGAAGTAACAAAGCCGGGTTATGCAGGGTATAACGGAACTTACCTAATGCGGTATGGGATACCAGATAATTGACATAACAGGCACGGTTGTACCTTAGATAGAGATAAACGAACTTACGGTATTTGCGGGGAAGTTCTTCATAATGCCCGAAGGCAAGGCCGCATAGTTCGTTCAACCGTCTTTCGCGCGTTCTGGCACTCATTGCCGAAAGTTTCTTTTCAAACAGGGAGACATTGGGGTCTTTGCCACCGAACAGGTTCTCCAAACGTTTCAATTTTTTTTTCCATTGTTATTGTAGTGCAGGTAATTTGATACCTGCGCCACAAAAGGCCGGCCCCGATAGGATACAAAACCGACCCTCCTTCCCTATCCACGGGGAAAAAGGGCCGGCAATCCGACTTAATATTTAACTTTACTTTCTCCTATGTACTTCTATTTCCGCACAGATATCCCAGTGGCAATTCTATTCTCTATTCAATTGGGCAAGCAATACTTTACCAGGTTTGAATTTCAAACTTATGCGTGGTGGAATCATATAAATTTTCCCATTTTTAGGATTACGCCCCATGCGTCCTGTTTGCTTCCAAAGCGAATAGGAACCGAATCCTTTAATTACGAGGCGCTCTTCTTTTCTGAACACTTCCGACAACTCGGCATTGAATGCATCCAGAAAACTGATTATATCTTTATAGGGTAAAGACAAGCGTTCAGACATTCGTTTTGCTAATTCTGTTTTGTTCATACTATACTATTTATTATTATATCTGATAGCTCCTTATCGGTGGGTCAGCTCTTATGCCGACCCAACTTACAGGGATTCTAATACCTGTATGCTTTGGTCAGCTAAGCCACCATCTTTGATGAAGTTAGCCGATCATACCTACTCTTGGACGCAACGCACCGAGAACCCGTTGGCACGATTGCCCTGGCGTGCAAACAGCGGATCACCGTCGAAGTACACGAAGCTAGCGCCGATGCTACCTGATAGAACCGATGACGACCAGTAGTAACCGAAGTCACCCTGATTGTGGGAAACGCCGGAACTGTTGTCACGGAGGCCTGTAGCAGGCAAAATAAGCTTCTGGCTGCTTTCTGCACCAGTGATAGTCATTAACTTAGTAGTAGCATCCCAACTATCATGTATAGTAGAATTGACACCGATAGCCTTCCATTCTGTAAGTGTAGGAACACGCCAGCCAGCAGGACAAGGGTCATACTTTGTTTTAATAGGGCTATCTTCAGTACCACTATTCCATAACTTCTGATACCAAGCACCATCTACCATGTCGACTTTGTTAGGATTGTCTGTACCATCGATATCAAAAACCAACCAGTTACCCTGAGTATTAGGAGAAGAATTACTACAAACAATGAACTTGTCATCCCACGGACTCATGTCAGCAAGGACACCCTCACTTTTAGGATAAAATGGATCGGATTTACCATCAAATTTTTCTGCATCCGTTGTTGTTGCATCATTCGTTGCAGCAAAACCAAACAAACGACCCCACTGGAACAACTGACCGCAAGACTTGGTAATATCTGTATTGGCAGTTGATAAAGCCTCTACCGGTATTTCTTCTGCACCGACATTTACCGGAGCCCAAAAGATAAGCTTATTGTCAGTAGTTTTCATCATTACAGGCTGAATATCTGTATCGGCATAATTCGGACGACTCTTAATAGTGATTGTTTCAGATTCACCCGGATTTCCAGCTACACAGATTGTTACATATACATCCAAAGGTACTTTTAAATCCACACTCTGGGTAGGTACATTGACTTCCATTCCGACTTTACCATCGACTGTTGCACCTGTTGTTATAATATCATTCAGTTTACTAATACCACCGATAGAATTAGCGTGTGTATCATATGCAGCAATCGCCTCTGTTTCTATTGAAGAAACTCCAGCCACATTAAAATAAAGGGTAGCACTGCCTGTTGCATCTGTTATATCGAGCGTCTTTGTAGCAGCATCCCATTCAATACCATTTGCTACCAATTCCGATACATTAAAATCGACAAGGACTACTTCAAGTTTCAACCATTTCACATACAATATAATATCCGATGTCACAGGAGATTCAAAATCATACGCAGTCAATCTTTCAGGGTCGGTAAACCAACCGTTGAACTCAAAACCTGTTTTGGTTGGATTGGCCGGCAGCTGGACTTTCTCATTCTCGACTACGGATACAGCTTCTATCTCATTGCCACCGTCCGTATCAAAAGATACTGTATACACCTTTTCACCCGGTTGAGACCAACGGGCGTACAGGGTAAGGTTTTGAGTAACCACATCCTTTTCAAAATCCCAGATTGTGGTATACGTATTCTCCTTATACCAACCAAGGAAAGTATCTCCCCCTTTTACAGGATTGCTGGGTTTTGTTATTTTGGAACCTTCGGGAACCGTTACAGGAGATAAACCGCTACCTCCCTGCGAATCAAAAGACACCGTGTATTCAACAATTACAGGGTCATCCTTCTTACAGCTTGAAAATGCTACTGTTAATAACAGTAATAGTAATAATGTTTTTTTCATCTCAACTGATAATTTAGTTGTTAATAATTGATATATAAAATCGGCAACTATACATCCTGCATAAAAGACTGTTTGACGGATACGACTTACCTGCATGAACCAGGCTTAAGGGCATATCAGTCCGCTCCCTTACCCCTGACTGCTTGCCAAATACAGCCTGGTGTAACAGCAAAATTTCCAGCAATACCATTATCGGGATTTGAATATTTGTCTTCATCATTGTCTTATCTGTTACCCTTTAGTTTTGTCCCCTTCTTTGTAAGAAAGAGACAAAGGATTACGACAATACAATTCTTACTGAAATTCAGGATATTAAGAATCAACTTCTAAATAAAATCAGTATTGTAGAAAGGTATTTATTAAATAATAGGTATTAGAGTTTGTTTACATTTTTATCGGATTTCTTTGTTTTTATCGGAATAACCCGTACATTTGCAACGATATAAGCCTTGATTCACAATAGATGAACAGGCATAAATTTATAAGTTGTCTCTTTCTTACAAAGAAGGGGACATTTTTTATTTTTATCCCTTTTTTGCCCCTGATTACCGCGCAAAAAATAATCAAGCATACGTTCATTGGCCCTGTCAAGCACATGCGAAGGCATACCTTTCATATAGATACGCGTCACACGTTCCGAGCTATGCCCCAAACCCTGGCTAATGACTGACGTATTCACCCCGCACGACTCCAAAAGCGACGCCCAGGTATGCCGCGCCGAATAGGTGGTAACCAGATGGCTGAGACCAAGCATATCACCTAACTTTCCAAGATGCCGGTTGATACGCCGGAGGGCGGATTTACAACTGGCATCACCAACACTGCCGCGAAGCTTTTCGCGGAGGAAAGGAAACAGGTAGGGGCTGTCGGCATCTTCGTAACGCTCCATTAATTGTTTCATCTCGGGGGTCATTTTCACCTGCAATGCCACCCCCGTTTTGCTGCGGCTGTAACCGATATAGCCGCCATGCACATTCTCTTTCCTGAGGTTGAACACGTCTACAAAGCACATGCCACGCGCATAAAAGAGAAACAAAAAGATGTCGCGTGCACGGGCCAGGTTCTTATTCGTGCAAGATGACTGCCCGGCTTCCACCATTTTCTGCATATCCTCTGCCGAAAGCGTGCGCTTGGCGGTTGGGGGCACCGGGATGGACACCCCACGGAATGGCGGGATACTGGGATAAGGTATTATACCTTCCTTCACTGCCTTGTTATACACTGCACGCAGGTTGCGGAAATAACAGTTTGCACTACCCGCTTTCAGATTATGCTGCATTTTCAGGTAGGCGGCATATCCTTCCACCCAATTTGGCTCCACTTCCGAAAGGAGGAAACCACCTGCATCCGTGCCTAAATACTTTTGCACCGAGCGCAGAGCACTCTCGTAATTGGATGCCGTATGTACCCGTCCGGCTGTACGCTCTCTTGACGCCAATCGGTTTAACCATTCTTTCAACAGAATCGACTGTTCCTTCTTCTTTCTTCCCATTAGTATTACATATTAAAATCATATTGAAAAAGTATAAAGATATCTCCTTTTCATAACCTAAGAAAGAACGCAGGCTCCATAGAAAGCTTCCCCGAACAGTCCTCGGAATTCAAAAACAACATCTGCAAAAAAATGACTCCTATTATTATTCATAGTTATGTTTTTTGAAAATCATAGTTATGATTTTCAAAAAACATAACTATGAACCGGAAAAAGCATATCTATACGTGAAGAAGAGAAACCGATAGGAAAGGGTCAAATGAGGGAATTGTACAATCCGCAATTTTTTAATAACTTGCACTCCATTTAGTAATAATACAAACAGTACAATTAATATGATACAAATAACTGATAATCCGTTATTAACCCCCTATAATACACCTTTTGGCACTCCCCCTTTCGATAAAATACGTATCGAACATTACGAACCGGCTTTCGATGAAGCCATCCGCCAATTGGATGAAGAAGTACAGAAAATTGCCGGCAACCAAGAAACTGCTACATTCGACAATACGGTTGTTGCCCTGGAACGCAGTGGAAAGTTGTTGGAGCGGGTCAGTTCGGTATTTTTCAACGTACTAAGTGCCGAAGCCGATGATGAAATGATGGATATATCCCAACGCATATCTCCCAAATTATCGGAATCGTCGAATAATATCTATTTAAACGAACTGCTATTTACCCGTATAAAAAATATATACGAACAAAAAGACCGGCTACAACTTTCCATTGAAGATGCGCGTTTGCTGGAAGAAACATTTGAAGCATTCTCTATTCGCGGTGCCAATCTAAACCCGGAAGACAAAGAGAAATACAGAAAACTAAGCACGGAACTCAGTCTCCTGCAACTTACATTCGACCAGAATGCCTTAAAGGACAAGAACCGTTACGAATTGCTTATTACGGATGAGAAAGAACTGGAAGGACTACCCGATAGTATCCGGGAAGCAGCAGCTCTCCGTGCCAAAGAAAAAGAAAAAAGCGGATGGATGTTTAACCTTTCCGCTCCAAGCTATATCCCTTTTATGCGCTACTCTGCCGTACGTAGCCTACGTGAAGCTATGTACAGGGAATTTATGAGTATCGGCAATAAAGGAGATGAATACGACAACAAGGAGATTATCCGTAAAATAGTGAATATCCGGCTGGAAATAGCCCGTTTAATGGGATGCAAAGACTATGCCGGATACAAACTGAAACACACAATGGCAAAAACACCCGAACGTGTATATAAACTGCTAAACGATTTGCTGGTAGCTTACAAGCCGGTTGCCATAAACGAATATAATGCGGTACAAGGTTTTGCTATGGGAATGGAACAGGAGAATATTGCTGTTATGCCGTGGGACTGGAGTTATTATTCAGAAAAGCTGAAAGACATCCGTTTTAAAGTAAACGATGAAATGACCCGCCCCTACTTCGAATTAAGCCATGTAAAGAAAGGTGTGTTCGACCTTGCCACCCGCCTGTATGGCATTACATTCAAAGAAAATAAAACCATCCCGGTTTACCATCCGGAAGTAGACGCTTATGAGGTTTACGACTCCGACGGGAAATTCCTTTCCATCCTTTATACAGACTTCCATCCACGCGACGGAAAGCAATCGGGTGCCTGGATGAACAGCGTAAAAGAACAGTATAAGGAAGAAAACGGACATGACAGCCGCCCGCAGATCATTATCGTGATGAATTTTACCCGTCCGACCGATACCAAACCGTCATTACTTACTTTTGATGAAGTGAACACGCTGCTCCACGAGTTCGGGCACGCCTTGCACGGCATGCTGGCAACCGGTACGTATGCCAGCCTTTCCGGCACAAATGTATACCGCGACTTTGTAGAACTCCCTTCCCAACTGATGGAAAACTGGCTGACCGAAAAGGAGTTTCTCGACCTGATAGCCGTTCACTACCAGACCGGAGAAAAAATCCCCGGAGAATTGGTACAAAGCCTGATAGATGCCGCCAACTTCAATGCCGGATATGCTTGTTGCCGCCAGTTAAGTTTCGGCTTTCTGGATATGGCATGGCATACGCAAACTACTCTTTTTGAGGGTGACGTGATTGCCTTTGAAAAAGAAGCCTGGAAACACACTGTTATCCTGCCCGATATACCGGGAACGTTGATGAGCAGCAGTTTCGGACATATTTTCTCAGGTGGATATTCTGCCGGATATTATGGCTATAAATGGGCGGAAGTACTGGATGCCGATGCCTTCTCCGTATTCAAAGCCGCAGGCATATTTAACAAGGACGTAGCCCGATCTTTCCGAGATAACATTCTTTCCAAAGGCGGAACTGAAGACCCGGACGTCCTCTATAAACGCTTCCGCGGCCAGGAACCTACTATAGACGCTTTGCTGAGGCGGAACGGGATAAAACAATAAAAAACCTAATAAAAAAATACACTCTACAATGAAAAGAAAAAACATTTTACTAACGGTATTAACCTGTTTCTCCCTTATGCTGTCAGCACAAAAACCGGTTGTATTTGTTGCTCCGTTCGAATATGCGGGCAAAGATGTGCGGCAACTGCTACCCTCCTTTAGAGCTGCGGTTCTCGATGGGGTTACCTGGTCCAAGCGAGTAAGTATTATCGATTCGTCGACAGACTCTACCCTAACATCTATACTGAATGCTGCCAGACAGGCAAATGCAAACTATATATTCAAATGTAAGATGGACAACCACAATGCATCGGACGCCGTAAACCTGATTAAAGCTGTGGAAAATATCGCGACCAACAAAACACAAAGTATGACAGACCACCTATCGTATAGCGTGGAATTAATTCGTGTATCAGACGGTGTATCAATAGATGTCAGTAAACTCAGTACGGAAGGTTACAGTTACTCCGATAAAGCATTGAATAACTCTACGGAATATGCCATCGGAGCAGTCAAAAGCCAGATGCGCCGATAACCGGAGAGACCATCAGGGATCTTATCGGTAAAGTCCGCATAGACGAAATCAAAGGTGAAAACATTTCATTATGTACCGTTAAAAAAGGAGCGAAAGAAATTAAAGAGGCCTTGGAGCAGAATACCGAATTAGTTCTGATCTCTACAGTGAATTAATAATAACACACACAAGGCATAATAATAAGGCATTCGTTAAAAAGGAACGCGAATACAGTATATAATTCCCTCAATTATATTACCTTTGTGCTATTATAAAGGAATAAAATCAGAAAACGATGTGCGACAAAAAAGATAAGCAACTCGAATTAGATAAACGTTATCTGAGAATGGCAGCCGTATGGGCTGAAAATTCATATTGTAAAAGGCGCCAGGTAGGAGCATTGATCGTAAAAGACCAAATGATTATATCCGATGGATACAACGGTACGCCATCCGGTTTTGAAAATATATGCGAAGACGAAAATAATGTGACCAAGCCCTATGTTTTACACGCCGAAGCAAACGCGATTACTAAAGTGGCGGCTTCGTCCAACAGCAGCAACGGAGCAACTATATATGTTACCTCGGCTCCCTGCATAGAATGTGCCAAACTGATTATCCAATCCGGAATCAAGCGCGTGGTATATTCGGAAAAATACCGGGTGGAAGATGGTTGCCAACTTTTAATGCGTGCTGGTGTTATTATAGATTATATTGATTTAAACGATAAATAAACGTTTTATGGATAAAAATAAAAGGTTAGCCACATGGCTGCCTGTAATTATTGCTCTTAGTGTAGCTCTTGGGATTTTTATCGGTAACCACTACCTCTCCCTTACAAAAGGGAAACGTCATATTTATTCCAGTGGAAATAAAATAAATGCAATCCTCGATATTATCGATGAGCAGTATGTTGATACCGTCAACATGAAAAAGCTGGTAGAAGATGCTATTCCTAAAGTTTTCAGCGAGCTGGACCCGCATTCGGTTTATATCCCTGCCAAAGATGCACAGATGGTTAACGAAGACCTGGAAGGCTCATTCAGTGGTATCGGCGTATCTTTCAATATGCAGACCGATACGATACTGGTGATAAATGTTATCCCGGGCGGTCCTTCGGAAAAAGCCGGATTACGACCGTTCGACCGCATCATCACCATCAACGATTCCTTGTTTGCCGGTAATGGCAGCAATCAGGAAGTTATTATGAAAACACTGCGTGGAGCAAAAAACAGTACGGTAAAACTGGGCGTGAAACGTAAAAACACACCGGAACTGCTTTACTTTGACGTAACTCGCGGGGATGTTCCTGTCAACTCAGTGGATGTAGCTTATGAAGTAAGCAAGGGTATCGGTTATATCAAAGTAAACAAATTCGGACGTACCACTTACAACGAATTTATTACGGCTATAGCCAAACTGAAACAGGATGGCTGCAATTCCTTCATCATCGACCTCCGCGGTAATACCGGTGGCTACATGGAGGCTGCTATCAATATGATAAATGAATTTATGCCGGAAGGACGCCTCATTGTTTATACGGAAGGTAAATCGTTCCCGCGTAATGATGTATATACCAACGGAACAGGCACTTGCCAAGATGCACCGATTGTTGTACTGACGGACGAATTTTCCGCATCTGCCAGTGAAATTTTCTCAGGTGCTATCCAGGATAACGACCGTGGCCTGATTATCGGACGCCGTACCTTTGGAAAAGGACTTGTTCAGTCCCCTATCAAATTGAGTGACGGTTCTGAAATCCGCCTGACAATCGCCCGTTATTATACACCTTCCGGACGTTGTATCCAGAAAAAGTATGAGTTAGGCAACGACAACGATTATGAACAGGACATTTATAACCGTTTTATGCACGGGGAATTCGACTCTGCCGACAGTATCAAACAAAATAATACGGAGAAATTCGAAACCTTGATGGGACGCCCTGTATATGGCGGTGGTGGTATCATGCCGGATATTTTCATTCCGCGGGATACGAGCGGCATGACTTCTTATTTCACAAGCGTATTCAATGCCGGACTGATTAATTTGTATGCTTTGCAATATTCAGACAGGAATTACGATAAGCTTTCGTCGTTCAAAACATATCAGGATTTATACAAATATTTGAAACAACAACCTTTGCTTAGCGATTTCACAAACTTTGCAGCAACTAAAGGCATAAAAAAACGTCCGACTCTGATTAATATATCCGGACCGCTGATTGAGAAGCAGTTACAATCATACATCATTCGCAATTTCTTTGACGAAGCAGGTTTCTATCCTGTGTTCCAGAATGATGACGTAACACTGAAACGTGCAATCAAGGTATTGGAAGACGGGAAATCGCTTCCTACATTAGAAAATAAAAGTAACGTAAAAGATGGAAGAGTTGCACAAAGCCAAGCAACAGCTACGCCGGGATATGGCCTCCTTAAAGAGCTCATATACGAAAACTGTGTTGCAAGAGACATCTGCTAAAATTATGGAGCGGCTGGAAGCGTGCTGTCTCTTCCGGCAAGCTGAATGTATAGCTCTATATCATGCTATCCCCGGCGAAGTTCAAACCGCCGGGCTGATAGAGAAATGGTATCAAAAGAAAAAAATTCTGCTGCCCGTTGTGGACGGCGATGATTTGCGCCTGATTCTTTATACGGGCAAAGACTCCCTGAAACCGGGTTCCTTCGGGATACTGGAACCTACCGGCGAAAGCAGTGTTCCTGAAAGTGAAATCGATTTGATTATCGTACCCGGTGTGGCTTTCGACCGCAAAAAGAACCGATTGGGAAGAGGCAAAGGTTTTTACGACCGGCTACTTTCCACACTCCAAGTACCGAAAATAGGTATTTGTTATAATTTCCAGCTAAAAGACCAGATTCCAGTGGAACCGTTCGACAAGAAAATGGATTTGATTGTTACGGAAAAGGAAATTGTGTGATTTGTCCCCGGTCAGCGTATCACAATATCTTCTATCACATTAGAGCCTGCATACTGGTTCAGGCTCTTTACCAAACGTTCGCGACATAGCACCAACTCGCTACGCAATACCGACGAATTGAGAGATACATACAGTATCCTATCCTTTACATATATATTACGGGTATATTGCAGCACCATCGGTCCGAGCACTTCTCCCCATGCCCGTTTTACACGGATTTGAAGGATTTGTTCGTATAATTCGGTGTTATCTTCAAAAAAATCCCGGATTACCTCTCCTATCGATTGTGCATTTCTACGCTTCATTCCTGATCCCCCATCGGTTGGACTTCGCCCTGTTCCACCCGGAACAAAGCATAATCATGGTTAATGGAATGCAGGATTGCATCCAGATACTTACGGTTGGTATCGGTAATAAAGATTTGCCCGAAACTGTCGCCCCCGACCAACTGGATAATCTGCTCCACACGGTTGGCATCCAGTTTATCGAAAATGTCATCCAATAAAAGTATCGGTGTAGTTTGTCCACGATGTGACAAGAAAGCAAACTGGGCAAGTTTCAGTGCTATCAGGTATGTCTTGTTCTGTCCCTGCGAACCGACACGACGAATCAGGTAGTTATCCAACGTCATCTCCAATTCGTCCTTATGAATGCCTGAAGAGGTATATCCGAGGATACGGTCGCGTTCGCGGTTGACCTGCAACATTCCGGACAATTCCCCTTTTTCCAGTTGGGATACATAACGCAATCCCACCTGCTCCTTCGACTGGCAGATTGTCTGGTAATACTCATTGAATATGGGAGTGAAATCATCCACCAGGGAACGGCGTTTATCATAAACCGTTTTCCCATACATATCCAATTGTATTTCAAGCACCTCATACAAGGAAGCGTCCATACACTGGTCTTTTAACAGTGTATTCCGCTGGAGCAAGGCTTTATTATATTGTATCAGGGCATGCAAATACTGTTTATCCTGCTGGGAAATGATTACATCCAGAAAACGGCGTCGCTCCTCGCTCCCACCCCGGATTAACTCGGAATCGGCAGGAGAAACCATTACCAAGGGCAGCAATCCGATGTGTTCGGAAAGTTTATCATATTCTTTCTTATTCCTTTTAAACTGCTTACGCTGGCGACGGCGGATTGCACAGAATATCTCTTCCTCCTTTCCCTCATAGTCGTAGTTGCCCTGTATGACGCACAAATCCTGTTCATTATTTATAATCTGGCTATCAGCCGTATTCACATGACTCTTGCAAAATGACAAATAATGGATAGCGTCCAGCAGGTTCGTCTTCCCCATTCCGTTGTTACCGAAAAAACAATTTATTTCCGGAGAGAATGAAACTTCTGCCTGAAGAATATTTTTGTAGTTGAGTATAGAGAGTTTCTTTAGTATCATCAGCACTATATTAGTGGGACAAAATTAAAAAATATACTTCTAAATGTAGATTATATCAGTAAAAAAAACTACTTTTGCGCTTTGAATTGCCACAGGCATAATTTGAGATAAATAATAAAACAACTATAAAACATTATGGCTACTAAGGAAAAAGACACCAACAAGGAGTTAGAAGTAGAAGAAATTGTTTCGAAATCGGAACAGTTCATTGAAAACAATTCAAAGAAAATCATTTACGGAATTATAGCTATCGCACTTGTTGTTGGAGCTGTGTTTGGAATTAAACACGGATATTTGATTCCGAAAGAAAAGGAAGCCGCGGCAGCAATGTTTAAGGGAGAGCAGTATTTCGCCAGAGATTCTTTTAATCTGGCATTAAATGGAAATGGTGCCGACTATGAAGGTTTTGAAACCATCATAAGCAAATACGGAAGCACTCCGTCCGGAAATCTGGCTAAAGCTTATGCCGGTATTTGCTACTTCAACCTGGGAGATACAGAGAAGGCTATCGATTTGTTGAAATCTTATAGCGGAGGCGATGATATGATTTCTCCGGCTATTACCGGTTTGATTGGCGACTGCTATGTAAACATGGGTAAAGTAAAAGAAGGTATCAGCTATTTCGAAAAAGCTGCAAAAGAAGCAGACAACGAAGTAATCAGCCCGACTTACCTGAAAAAAGCAGGATTGGCTTACGAAGACCTGAAACAGTATAAAGATGCCGTAAAAGCATACAGCACGATTAAAGAAAAATACTTCAATTCCATGGAAGCTTCCGATATTGATAAATATATCACACGGGCTTCTGTATTAGGAAACAAATAAGAGGTCACTTACTTTTTAAATAATCACAATTGGAGGATGTCTCATATAAAAAGGCATCCTCTTCTTTTAATAATAGAACTTATGGCTACAGCTTATCAGAATTTATCAGAGTACGACTTCAACAGTGTTCCCGACGGATCTGAAATGTCTATCGGTATTGTCGTAGCAGAATGGAACAAAAATATTACAGAAAAACTTCTGGAAGGGGCTTGCAACACTTTGGAAAAACATGGTGTAAAACCGGAAAACATACTGGTTAGCCGTGTTCCGGGCAGTTTTGAACTGACATTCGGCGCGAAACATATGGCTGAAACAAAAGAATTAAACGCTATTATCGTTTTAGGCAGCGTTGTAAGAGGAGATACTCCCCATTTTGATTATGTATGTTCAGGTGTTACACAAGGTATCACGGAACTGAATCTGATGTACGATATTCCTTTCATATTCGGATTGTTAACTACCGACAACATGCAGCAGGCAGAAGACCGTGCTGGGGGCAAATACGGAAATAAAGGGGATGAAGCGGCTGTAACCGCATTAAAAATGGCTGATATTTCTTGATGAAATATTTGCAAGTTTCAAAATTAATCGTACCTTTGCACTGCAATTGAAAATAACAGGGGCAGTTACCAGAGTGGCCAAATGGGGCTGACTGTAACTCAGCTGGCTTTCGCCTTCGGTGGTTCGAATCCATCACTGCCCACTGCTTAATTTCAATACATATTGCGGAAGTAGCTCAGTTGATAGAGCATTAGCCTTCCAAGCTGAGGGTCGCGGGTTTGAGCCCCGTCTTCCGCTCTCAAAAAAAGGAAAACCGAATGGTTTTCCTTTTTTTATTCCTATTCCTTTCCATTTACGTCTACGTTTATTTGTTCTACAGTCATGTTTAAACTATTTTTGTATCAATCATACTTATTACAAAAACACAAATATTATCCACACCATCTATGACAAAGAAAGAAGCTATCAAAATATTCGAAGAATAGAAAGTCCGTACTGTATGGGACGACGAAACGGAAGAATGGTATTTTTCTATAGTAGACGTTGTTAGTATCCTTACAGATAGTGTCGATGGCAGAAAATATTGGAATAAGCTCAAACAGGGGCTTAAAGCCGAAGGCAGTGAGTTGGTGACAGTTTGTCACCAACTGAAACTACCTATTGTACTCAAATAAGTATTTATAGTTTTAACCTTCTAAAAATAATCGTATGAAAGGAAGAATTACAATCTCACTACTGTTCACGTTCCTGTTGGCCGGATGTGGAAGCGGAAATAAACAACCGGCAGACGATCTGATTACGGTTGATGTTACGGCAAACTACCCGAAAAGAGAATTAATTCTTCAGGACTTCATGGATGTTGAATATATTCCTTTGGAAACTACCGACGAATTTCTTGTAAAAGGGAGAGTAATGGATGTCAGCGAGAATCTCATAGCTGTGGCAAATACAAAAGAAGGAGATATTCTACTCTTTGATAGGACAACAGGTAAAACTTTTAAGAAAATCAACCATAAGGGACAAGGTCCTGAAGAATATGTGCTGATCTATAGTCTCCTTTTAAACGAGGATAAGAACGAGATGTTTGTAAGCGACCCTCTTTCAAGTAAAATACAAGTATATGATTTTGACGGTAATTATAAAAGAAGCATATCCTATAATAAAATGATCATATTTGTTTTCTACCACTATAATGAGGAGCATTTTCTATGCGAGGAGATTTGTGTGCCAGGAAACGAGGGTTCCGCAAAAACCTTCTTCCTTTTATCCAAACAGGATGGGAGTATGAAAGAAATTAAAATTCCATACGAAAAAAGAAAATCGGTAGTGATAGCGAAACAGGAAGGAGGAATGAGTTTGACCAGTTCTCCCCAAAACGGTTTTATCGTTCCTTATCAAAATAGCTGGATATTGACCGAACCTTCCGCAGATACTGTGTATCTGTATCAGCCGGATCATAGTATTCGCCCCTTAATGACAAGAATCCCTTCCGTGCAAACTATGACACCGGAGGTATTTCTGTTTCCCAGTGTTTTTACAGACCGCTACTATTTCATGCAAACGGTAAAAAAGGAATATGATTTTGAGAAAGAGGAAGGATTTCCCACAACTGATTTAATGTATGACAAACAGAAAAAGAAAATATACCAATTTACTCTTCTCAATAATGATTATGCAGGAAGAAAGGAGAATATGTTCCTACGCAATCTAAGTAATAAGATTACATTCCACGCAACACTGGATGTTTCAGAGCTAATGGAGGCTAATAAAAAAGGTAAGCTAAACGGAAAACTGAAAGAAATTACCTCCAAATTAGATGAAGAATCAAATCCCGTGATTATGTTAGTAAAGAATAAGAAGTAAAACAGGAATAGGACTGAATAAAAAATGCAGGAACGGGTATCACTACCGGTTCCTGCGAAAATTAGTGTGTCTAAAAACTGGAGTACTCCCAAATAATAAAAATATCGTTATCAGTATCCCGGATTCTGTTGATCTCTTATCTGAGGATTGGCATCTATTTCAGCTTGCGGTATCGGCCATACAAAACGATAATCACCGGCTTCCTTTACCATCTTTTCCCCATTCGGAGCATCCGGCAAGACGATGTAATTCTTATCCTGCGCCGGTGTACGTTTCATAGCTACATTCCAACGCTTCAAGTCCATAATGCGGTATCCTTCGCAGAATAATTCCTTCCAACGTTCCTGCTGTATCTCGCTCATTAAAGCACTGCCCGTATAATCTGTATCGACCCAGTTAGCAATACGTTTCTTACGCAAGTCGTTCAACATCTTTGATGCGGACTCGTTATCACCGGCGTTTGCATATGCTTCGGCTGCAATCAGGTACATTTCGGAAATGCGGAAAACCTTCTGCATATTATAATAGGTAGTCTTTCCGGTATACGTATCCGGATTGCCCGGATATTTATGACAGAGATACAATTCTACTTCCCCTATGCCGGTATTCAATCTTTCTTTAGAAAAATAAGCATCGAAACGAATATCGTTTTCTTTATCGTATGCATCCAGAATACCGCTTTCCGGAATATAATCAGGCTTAAACAATTCCCATTTCCCATCCGTATCGGCTATCAGATAATTACCGATACCGGAAGCACTTGCCTTTTCCGTTATATCCATATAGGTCTGCCAAATTGTTTCCGTACCATTATCATTCACCCACATATCCCGGTATTCGGCCTTATCCGAAATCAAGGAATATTTTCCTTCATTAATCAGAGACTTAGCCATTGAAGAGGCTGTAGCCCAATCGTGCATCTGTAATGCCACACGTGCTTTAAGTGCTTTTACAACATCCACCGTAACATAGTTAGAGCAAACTTCGCCCGGAGCGGTTATCATATCAGTAGCTTTTCCAAGGTCTGAAACGATTTGCTTGTAAGTTTCTTCCATAGTTGAACGCGCCGGATAAGTAGCCGCATCGGCAGAAGGGACATACTTTGTCAGTATAGGAACCCCTAAATCCGATGCAGCGGAAGACGGTTCGTAATCCTTGCAATATTTCAGAGTCAAATCAAAATGGGCCAAAGCACGGGCAAAATAGGCTTCTCCCATATACTCGTTCATCTGTGCCCTTTCCTCTTCCGTAGCTGTCTCCATCAAAGAAGGAATCGTTTCAATCATCAGATTCGCATTGGCAATAATATAATAGTTATCCTGCCAATTGCCACTGGCATCCGATGCTTCGAGTTCCCAACGGTAATTGCCACCATAACTATTGCTATAGCCTACCACCGGATTGAAACCATCGGCAGATATTTCCACATTCAGCAGATAGTTATATAAGGAATTACGGAAATCTGCATACAAATCATTACGGAAAGCCTTACAGTCGGCAAGTGTTTGTAAAGACTCGTTGGTCTCTATCTTATCGAACGGAAGCTTATCCATATCACAGGCAGTAAATCCTGCCAACACCGACATTGCGGATATGATTAATATCTTTTTCATATAATCTTTCTTTTTCAAATTAGAATGTTATTTCTGCACCGAAAGAGAACTGGCGGGTGTTAGGATAGTTTCCCAACTGCAAGTTTGAATCTACTTCCGGGTCAAAACCTGTATATTTTGTAACGGTAAAGAGGTTTCTTGCGATTGCAAAAATGCGGGCATTACTTAAAATCTTAGTCTTTGTAATCCAGTTCTTCGGGATATTATAACCGAGAGAAAGGTTCTTCAAACGAAGGAAAGATGCATTCTCTATTAAATGAGAGTCGAAATGGATACTGGATTCGGGACGTGCTATATCAGTAACCTGTCCCGGCGTTGTCCACATATCCAACAAAGTAACCGACTGGTTCATGCTGGCACCGAAATTCGGGTTTTCAAAGAAATAACGGTCGTTATTGATGGTATACTTACCCAATACCCAGGAAAAGTCAGCGGAAATACTGAAGTTCTTCCAACTGAATGCAGTATTGAAACCTCCGGACCAGGGAGCATAACGCTGGCATCCTGTAAACTGAGCATAACTATCCGAATAGGTTTTGGTTTTATTTCCATCCAGATCATACCACATCTGGTAACCGTCTTCCGGGTCAACGCCTGCCCATTTCACATAGTAAATTTCACCATATGTCCCACCCTTCTGGTATTTGATACCTGTATTGGGTACTACATATTCGTCGCGTCCACCAAACAGTTCGGTAATCGTATTCTTGTTATAGTTTACATTAGCACCAACTGTCCAAAGTATATTTTTATTGGCAATCAAGTCATAACTTGCACTGATATCGATACCCCTGTTACGCATACTGCCGACATTTCCCCAACCACTGGTAAAACCTGTTGTATAAGAATAAGGTATTTCCATCAACATATTTGTAGTCAACTTATTATAGAACTCGACATCGAACGACAACCGGTTGAACATGCGAGTACTTAACCCTACGTTGGTCGATTTCACCACTTCCCATGTCAAATCGCCGTTGGCTGCACGGCTCAAGCCGAAAGATGTTTCTCCTGCATACTGTCCTTTTCCCACCAATCCGAGAGCCGCATAACTTTCAATACCTGAGTTACCTACAGTACCGTAATTCACTTTTAATTTCAACTCATTCAGGAAGTCCACATCTTTCAGAAATTCTTCATGCTTCATATTCCACATCCCGCCCAATGCAAAGAATACGGCATACCGGTTGTTTGCACCAAACAAAGAGGAACCGTCTGTACGGACAGATGCATCAAAGAAATAACGGTCGTCATAATCATAGTTTACATTGGCAAAGAATGAGTTATAAGTATCTTCCCAATTTGACATGGCAGTAGGATCAATCCAGGTTGTTCCTGCTGTTATCAGCATCAGGCGTTTGTCCGAATGTCCTTTTTTCTTCGCAGAGAAACCTTTCTGCTGGGAAATAATTGCTTCCTGTCCGATTAAAGCGGTAAAATGGTTCTTTTCCGCTATATTAAACTTATATTCGGCGGTATTGGTAAATGTAATCTGCGAATAGCGGCTGAATTGCTCTTCTACGTTTCCGTTATTGCTATTACGGTCTTCCATCGGAAGTTCTTTACCGGTATAACGGTAGTCGTATGCATCGATAGCCTGTGCAGCACGGATAGTAAGTCCTTTAATCGGGGTCAACTGGATAAACGTATTTCCGTTTATGGAAATCTTCGTACGGTCGTCTACCTGATTTTCCAGCAAATAAAGCGGATTATAAAGACCGCCTTTCTTGATATAATTCAAACGGTCGCCATAAGAAATAGTTCCATCCGGATTATCTATAATTTCATAAGGAGACATATCCGGACGTGCCCACTTGGCAAAGTTTACCGGGTTATACCAGCTATTGGTTGTTGATGCCGTATTTTCATATGCTTGATATGCCAAACCGACATTCGCTCCTACTTTCAACCATTCATTCAGCTTTGTTTCAATATTTGAACGGAAAGATTCACGTTTTGTACCGGAGCGAGGCATAATACCCTCCTGATCCAAATGGCTTGCAGAGATATAATAGTTTGTCGTATTGGTAACACCGGATATAGACATATCAATCTGATAAGTCGGGGCATTATTCTTTGCTACGTAGTCCAGCCAGTCTGTATAAATACCATGTTTCAGCGTGTAAGCTTTGTCAGCCTGGAAAGCTTCGTTATTCTTTAAACTCGGGTCCAACATTTCCTGAAAATTCAGATATTGTTCCGAATTCATAGGAGACAGTTTATTCTGTGCAAGCTGAGAGAAACCATACTGACCTTTAATGGTTACAGTCGGGCGGTTGCCACGTCCTTTTTTGGTTGTAATATATACAACACCATTGGCAGCACGCGAACCGTAAATCGCTGTAGAAGAAGCATCCTTCAAGACTGATATATTTTCAATATCACTGGGATTCAATGCATTGAATACATCTGAACTTACAGGAGCACCATCCAAAATAAACAGCGGAGTAGTGGATGCATTAATAGAACTAACTCCTCTTAAACGCATGGAAACACTGGCACTCGGCTCACCGGAAGATGTAAACACCTGCAAACCGGCAACCTGTCCCTGTAAAGCGTCGGCAACGTTCGCACTTGGTCGATTGCTCAGTTTTTCAGAGGCAATGGTAGCAACAGATCCAACAATAGAACCTGCTTTCTTTCCTGTACCATAACCGGCAACAATCACAACTCCTTCCAAGTCCTGTGATACTACTTTCATGGATATTTTCATTGTTGGCTTAGCCGTAACTTCCACAGTTTCCATACCAACGAATGATATTACCAAAGTCTTGTTAGAACTTGGTAGTAGGCATTTAAGAACAATACCTCAGTTTTGTTAGAACTTACTGAAAGTTTTCACATAGGTAGTTATTCCGATAAGTACCTGTGAATATGTAAATTACAAAAATCCTTGTTTATGTCGTTCTTTAATCCGTTGTTTTTCTTCTCTATTGTATAGATACCCTGTTTCCACCCAAAAAAGTACATAAAAGCATCTAAAGATGAAATAATGTTTTTTTTATTTTGATTGATATTTTTTCTTGTTTTATATTATAGTTATGATTTTTTATTATATTTGCAACGTTCGTTATATAAGATTTGCTTATTATATTTACTCAGAGTAACAATATTTAGTGTTTAAAATGTCAAACAAGAAAAATGTATGTCTATGAAAAAAGTGACTTATCTTTTGGTCTGTTTGCTTGTTAGCATTGGCTTTGCAACAGCACAGACTATGAAAGTAAAAGGAACTGTTACTTCTGCAGAAGACAACGAGCCTATCGTTGGTGCATCTGTAGTAGTGAAAGGTACAACGACAGGGGTCGTTACAGATTTTAATGGTGCATTTGATATAAATGTACCAAGTTCTAACAAAACTATGTCATAATTGAACATCTATAACAGATATTTTTTTACGAAAACCGATTTTCAAACCCTCTCTCCTATTCAAATTCAGTATTATCCACAAATCTTCAATTATTAAAAGCAGCAAGTAGCCACCACAGTAGAAATCAGTTTGATAAAAAACTATTTTCCCACAAAATTCCGCATCATTCATCTTTATTTCAGAAAGAAAGCATTTTGCAATTAATAGTAACATTTTCACAAAATAAAGCGACTAATACTAACTCAAGGCATTTACATAAAACGCTTTTTAGAAGGAAATAGACTCTTTTAGGTACTAAAAAGGACCTTTTATGCAGAATCCGGAACCTGTTTTCACTTTCTCCAAGGGTAATTTCAATTAGTACTGCTACTAATTCCAACTGTCTGCGGACCAAAATCCAATAATCTGAGCAGATAAAACACCTATATTTTGACTTTAAAACATATATGTTTTGACTTTAAAACATATATGTTTTGATTTCAAAGCATATATGCTTCGTTTTTAGATGTTATTAAACAGAGATACGGTTCTGGAATGGTCTGTAAACCTAACATTGCGCGGATATCAATTAGATTACTATCTTATCGAAAACATAACAATATGAGTAGACGCGAAAAACGCGGATTAAGAAATAAAAAAGACTGTATTAATCCGCGTTTTTCGCGTTATCCGCACCTGATAAATAGCATCCGCATCTTCATTCAATTAGTAAGTATTCCAGCCCACACACCAACAAATTGGGAAAGTTAAACTTCGCGAGAGCAGCGTATTTACAAGGCTTCACGAACCACTATCCATACAAAAGACCCAGGAGTAGGGTATTTTGTCATTTTGATAAAATTACATTTTGATAAAAAGCCAAAGTCAGCAGCACAATGAAAATCTATTTGATAAAGACCAACCTCCTATAAACAGATAAGGCAGACGCCTTTGATCGTCTGCCTTCATCTTTTTACGGCTATAAGCCTTTTTTGATACATGTATCCGGTTAAAACTTACCGGATGACCGTGATTTTCAATCTCAGCTTCCCGGCTTCCTTTCCGGTTGGCTTTGATGTAATCCATAAATGAATCTTTCTTTTTTGTTTTCATAGCTATCTATTTTACGTGTACAAAGATACGAAAACAAAAACACTTTGTAATATCTTATGATTTTTTTGATGGATAGGTTCTCTTCGGATTTTTAGGGAACCAACCTTTCAGAACCCGTTCTTCCTGTTCAAAAACTTCTTTTATCGTCCAGAATGAGGAAAAGGCAAATACTCCGCATATAGCAGAAACAAATACACTTTCAATCAATAAAGATGCTACTGTTCCGATTATCCCTAAAACGAGGAAAATCCACCAACACTTGGTTCCCCAATAATATTCCGCTTTTACAACAACCGGATGGAATAATCCGATAATAAGAAAGGTTGCAATGCCTATAAGCAAGCCGTCGAAGTTGATAATATCCATATTTCTGTTTTATTTATGTACGTATAAGACAGGTTAAAATCTGTTTTTAGCAAAGATACAAAGAATTATCCATAGAGATAATCAATTAAATCTATCAAAGAATCGACAGATTAAGACAAAAAAAAGAGATATCTGATTTTCAGACATCTCTTTCTTTTTATATGGATACCTTTATTAGTTTGCAGGTTTCTCTTCTTCTGCAGGAGTAGTTGCAGGAGCTGTAGCCGGTTGCTGTGCCGTACCGAAGTCCGGTGCTACTGTATTAGGATCGATTGTTACAGCATTATTAATCTGCTGTTTGATTTCTGATTCGGAGGTACGATGTTCTCTCGGAATAAAAGCAGTAATTATAATACTCAGTACAATTACTGTTCCAGCCAAAGTCCATGTAGCTTTTTCAAGAAAACTAGTTGTTTTACGTACTCCCATAATCTGGTTAGATGAAGAAAATCCTGATGCTAAACCACCACCTTTAGAATTCTGCACCAAAACAATCAGTATCAGCAGTAAGGCAGCAACCAGAATTAAGACAGAAATAAATACGTACATTTTTATTTTATTTTTTAGTGTTAATAATCAACTTCTCCAAAAATCTTATTTGGTCTGCAAAGTAAACATTTTTTTCCGGATATTTCAAGTTTAAATTTTTAATAATTTGCAATGCTTTTTCATATCGCTTCTGCTTTACATAAATATGAGCTAATGTTTCGGTAAAATAGGAGTCATCCAACGACTTAGGTTGGTCATCCTCCTGCTCTGCAAAATTCACCGGAGCATCAAAAGATGTTGTGTCTCCCTGCTTTAACAAACCACTACCGGGAGCACGTTGCTCTTCGCTTTCTATAAAAGAATCGATCAGTTCGTGATGCTGCAATTTGATTTCCGGCTCTTTCTCCTTTGTCTCTTTTTCTTTCGTCAACGACCAATAAATATAATCGGACGAAACTGACGGCTGAAATAGTAAGGAAGTTTCCGTCCCGGAAAGGTTATCTTCTTCACGGGTAGCCAGAAAAGCATCAATTAAAGAAAATGTATTATCAAGTTCCTGCGATTTATCTTCTTCTATTTTCAATTGCAAACCATAACGTTCTCCTTCTATAAGAATAAACAATTTCTTCCGGTCGGGAATATAAACGGCCATATTTTTCAGTTCCGCCGCAAAACGGGTATCATCTACCAAAGACAGATTCTTCAGATAAAGCATTCTGGCGATATGGAAATAAGGATATTCGTCTACCATCTGCTTCAATCCGGGAAGGGTTTCAACAGACAGTAGTGCGGGATTTTCTATAAACTGATATAAATCGGCTGTTTTCATGCTTTACCAGTCAGCAACAGTTGAGTTATAAATCTGGTCTACCAATTCGTCTATAATCTCTGTAGATAATGCATCCTGAACTTCCTGCAACATCTTGGTTGCATCAAATTCACGATAAGCGGAAAAACTTTGTTCAAAGTCTTTTTCCGGAGTCACACGGTTGTAATAACGGACACGCACCGTAATTGTCAATTTGGTCTGGGAAGCATAAGCATCTTCTTTAACCGCCATAGGAGTCAGTTCATAACCTGTGATTTCACCTTCCAACTCCAAGTCTCCGTTATTATTCACTATCTGCAAACGGGTCTGGCGGGTATATATATCCTTCAAAGCTTCAGTAAACTTCTGCGACAGTGCCGGATATACCAGTGGGGCCTGGTTGGGGAAATCCTTGATCGTAATCGTTTTTACCTTCGAATAGTCGATTGAAGCACCATTAAACTTATAGGATATGGTACAAGCTGTTACCAATATAGCCACCAGGCAAAACAATCCGATTTTGTATTTATTCAACATATGTTATTCCAGATTATATTCTTTAATTTTTCTATATAGTGTACGTTCTGATATTTTCAAATCGGCAGCAGCGTTCTTGCGGCGTCCGTTGTGCCTTTCCAATGCCTTGCGTATCATTTCTTTCTCCACATCTTCCAGAGACAGTGTTTCTTCCTCTTCTTCCACAGCTTCCGCATCCTGGAATGCCTGGACCGGGTGTACCGGATGGGACGGATGTATCGGATGCGAATAAGGCGTTTCATCCGGAACGGTCATTGGTTGCAGCTTTCCTCCCATTATATCATGAACCAGCTTCTTCAGCTCGTTCACATCTTTCTTCATATCGAACAAAACCTGATAGAGGATTTCCCTTTCACTATTAAAGATTTTCTGTTCATTGTCTTGCTTAACCAACACCGGATACTTCTCTATATCCAGATTTGGCAAATACAAACGAAGTATGGAAGCCGTAATATCCCTATCTTCTTCGATAACGGAAATACGTTCTGTGATATTTTTTAATTCACGGACATTACCTGGCCAACGGTAGGATAAAAGCAACTGGCGTGCCTCTTCATCAATATGTATGGCAGGCATACGGTATTTCTCAGCACAATCGCTGGCAAATTTCCGGAACAAAAGAATAATATCCTCCCCACGCTCCCTTAAAGGAGGTATCAGAATAGGAACTGTATTTAAACGATAATATAAATCTTCACGGAATTTACCCTCTGCTACAGCCTGGATCAAATTCACATTTGTAGCGGCAACGATACGGACATTAGTCTTTAGGACTTTTGACGACCCGACGCGAATAAACTCGCCGGTTTCAAGTACGCGAAGCAAGCGGGCTTGTGTCGGAATAGGCAACTCTCCCACTTCATCCAAAAAGATTGTACCTCCGTCTGCTACTTCAAAATATCCCTTACGGTCAGACAAGGCTCCGGTAAATGAGCCTTTTTCATGTCCAAACAACTCGGAATCAATAGTTCCTTCCGGAATAGCACCACAGTTTACGGCAATATACTGTCCGTGTTTACGTGGACTATTTTGATGGATTATCTGAGGAAATGTTTCTTTACCCACACCGCTTTCTCCGGTAATCAGAACAGATAAATCAGTAGGAGCCACCTGAAGAGCTATATCTATAGCCCGGTTCAGAGCCGAATTATTACCAATAATCCCAAAACGTTGTTTTATCTGCTGTATATCGATTTTCATGATTGCACAAACCTTTAAATCTGTAATTATTTCAGTTTATCTGCCAAAATTACAAATCTTAATCCAATTTACCATGTATCCGGGAGGTTTCTAAACGAGCTTTCTTATTTTTTAGCACCGTATGTCTTTTTATATAAGAACTCTGCAAGTTCTTTATCTTCCAAACCCTGTATTTCTTCCGGGTTTATCGGATCGCCTATATATATATCGACGGTACGCCCCCGCTTATTAAAGGCCTCTGCTGGAATTCGTAATGTACGGATACGCCAATCGATACGTCCCAGCCAATAAAAAAAGCGGGAATTAAGAAAATCAAAATATACGGGATAAATCGGGGCATTGGCCTTACGTATCAAACGTATTACACTATGGGTCCAGGGTAAGTCCTGAATTCTTCCGGCTTCCTTATCATACATGGAAATACTCCCGGCAGGAAAAAATCCCATCGGATGCCCCTCTTTCAAACGTTGTAAGGAAACACGGACACCATTCATATTTTTGAGGTTGGCACCTTCATTTTTTGAGTCCGGTTTTACAGAAACAAAATTATCATCCATTGCTCCGATATTCGTCAGAATCCCATTTACCATAACTTTAAAATCGGGACGACGGGATGCAAATATATCAATCAACATGATTCCGTCGATAGAACCTATCGGATGATTGGACACTGTAACAAAAGCTCCTTCCGGCAAATTGTCCAGAACTTCAGCATTATGCAAGTTATATTTAATATTGATCAAAGGATCATTCAACAAAGCTGTAGTAAAATCAGCTCCACGCAAATGACAATTATTGGCATGGACACGATTTACTTTATCTATATCCAACCACTTAATTAAAACTTTACCCAGGAATGTTCCTATACGGCTTTTAAAGAACGGGGCAGCTTTCTGTAAATCATATATGTCTACTACGCTCTCTTTCATATACTAATAAACTTATTCACAAAAGGTTTTACACATCTTTTCGTGTTTATTCATTGCAATTATCAAAACACTGTTCAATACTATAATCTCATATAGGAAATAAAGCCAAACTTCTCCGCTTAATACAACAATAAACATCACGATTGTACGTCCGTTAAAAGTAAGAAGGTCTATCAGCGACATTAACTTACGGCTTTGTTTACGGAACGAAACACGAATATTTTCAGGTATGTCATCACCATACTTTTTATGAAGGCTGCGTAGCATCTGCTGTAATGAAGGGGTAGCTTTTACCTGCAATAAGGAATATCCCCTATAAAGGAAATAGAAAAATTTATTTACCCCCAACTTCATTGATTTATGACTGGCTTTTATTTCTTCCAATGATTGAAATTCAGCCCCTTTATCCTTACTTATGAAATAAAGATGAAGTGTTTTATAATAGTCTGTAATATTAGCCTGCACCAAATGAGAAATACCAGAAAGTACGGCTAAAGCGAAAAACCAGTATGTACCATAATCATGAGACAAGCGAAGAGCAAAAGCGACGTAAATACAAGCAAACCAAATATCACCGGCAAACCCATCCAAAATACGTCCGATTTTAGATTTTATACCGGTCAGACGTGCTAACTGGCCATCTACACAATCTAAGATATTAGCCGTTATTAATAATAAGATACCACAGATATTATATATCAAATCATCATGGTAAAAAAAGTAACCGACTGCAGCTCCCACAAAAATAGAAACAACCGTTACCATATTAGGAGTAATGCCTGTTCCTCTTAACATACGGGCTATACGGAAACCTATAGGACGATAAAAAACTCGGTCTACCAGATTTTCTGTTTCTATAGACTTCAACGAAGCCTCATACTCTTTATCTAAATCACCCATTGCTGTTTTATTTATAAGAATAACCACCATCAACGGTGATTACTTCCCCATTAAAATATTTGTTATCTATCAACATCTTGTAAACGGATGCAACTTCTTCCGGCGTACAAAAACGTCCCAAAGAAACTTTATTCTCTATATTACGACGAATTTCCGCGGGTTTTGTTTTCTGCCATTCCGTATCTACAAAACCGGGAGCTACCGCATTTATTCTTAAATCATAAGGAGTAAGGAATTTAACCATATTTTTCACCAATGAATGAATCGCACTCTTTGTTACGCCATATGCCAATGATACGGAATGAGGTAGAATACCCATTAAGGAACCGGTGAAAACAATGCTTCCTTCTTTATTGATTAGCCCTACTATTTTTTGTAGCAGAAATACGGGAAAATGGACATTGGCAAAAAAGACACGTTCCCAATCTTCCAAAGATAATTCTTCAAACGGATCACGACAGGTCAATCCTGCATTAAAAATCAAGGCATCCAGTTTCAGATTATTTATCACCAGATAATCATAAATCTTATTTATTGATTTTTTATCAGAGATATCAGCCTGTAATGCAAAAACGCTTACACCATATTTTTGCTGTAATCCAAGACAAGTGGTTTCCGCCGTATTTTTATCTGATGCATAAGTCAAAATCAGATTGTATCCCGCTTCACCCAAACATGAAGCAACAGCCTTGCCTATACCTTTTGTTCCCCCTGTTATAAAAGCAAATTTCTCCATCTGCCCTCGCTATTTTATTTTTCTCCGGAACCTTTTACCGATTCCGGCTTTGATTGACGCTGAGACTTCAGGTTTTGCTCATAGGAGTCATGGATTGTTTTCTTCAAGTTGGATGAAGAAACACCCGTACCATAAGGGAAATAGAACACCTGTACTCCTAAATCTTTCAAATAGTCATATTTACCAAACCAATCATCACCGACAACAAAGGCATCGATATTTAATTTTTTTACAATTTCCGTATGGTCCAGGGTATGTTGAGGAATAACTATATCCGGCGTTTTCAAAGCCTCTATAATCTGCAACCGTTCTGAAAAAGGAATAATAGGCTTAGCCTTATAAGAAGACACCAGCTCATCCGTACTTACACCTACTATCAGAATATCAGCCAAACTTCGGGCATAATTGATCATCCGGAGATGATTATAATGAAACATATCAAATGTTCCGGAAGTATATACTATTGTTTTATCTTTGAACATAACACCTTTTTCTTTAAAACTGCAAACTTACACAAACTTTTCCGACGAAAAAAAAAATTAAAAAAAAATACACCCGGACAGATCTGTATTTTCCTAAAACAGTAATCTCTCTATCCGGGTGTTATCTTATTTTCAAATTTCTACATCATCTTCTTTTGTCAAATCAAGCTTTTCATTATCACCACCTTTATCGAAATATTGTTTACGCAACGGATTTGCAGTGGCTTCACGGTATGAAACTCGATTGCGGTAAATATCCAATGCCGTATACAAGGCTTGCCGGAATGACTCCTCTGATGCTACATTTTGTCCTGCTATATCATAGGCAGTACCATGAGCCGGAGATGTACGGACAATGGACAAACCCGCGGTATAATTTACACCATTATCCATAGCCAACGTTTTAAAAGGAGCAAGTCCCTGATCATGATACATTGCCAATACACCATCAAATTTATCATACATCTGCGAACCGAAAAAGCCGTCTGCAGCAAAAGGTCCGAAAGACATTACGCCTCTCTTCTCAGCTTCCTGGATCGCCGGAATAATAATTTCTTCTTCTTCTTTTCCCAACAAACCGTCATCTCCGGCATGAGGATTTAAAGAAAGTACAGCAATTCGTGGACGTTCCACTCCAAAATCTTGTTTAAGCGATTGATTAAAAATACGCAATTTCGATACGATTTCTTCAACTGTTATTTTTGAGGCGACTTGTGCTAAAGGAATATGTCCTGTTACTAATGCCACTCGCAAGCTGTCTTTCATTAAAATCATCAAAGCCTTCTTCCCTAATCCTCCGAAGCATTCTTCTAAATATTCCGTATGACCCGGAAAATGAAATTGTTGATTTTGTATATTATGTTTATTAATAGGTGCAGTAACCAATACATCAACTACGCCCCTTTTTAGATCCGTTACAGCAGCTTCTAGTGCCAAATATGCTGCATTTCCAGCAATAGCAGTCGATTTAGACAACTCTACCTTTGTTTCGTCATCTACGCAATTGATAATATTTACCCGGCTTTCCCCGGCATCTTCGGCTTGTGCTATGATACTCAAATTCACAGGTGAAAGCTCCAATGCCTTCCGGTGATAGGCAGCTATCTTTGACGAACCATAAATAATAGGAGTACAAAGTTCAGCCACACGAGCATCAGTAAATGTTTTTAAGATTACTTCATAACCGATACCATTTATATCACCATGGGTAATCCCCACTTTAATCAATCGTTCTTCCATTTATTATGTATGTTTGTTAATTTTCTTGAGGGACACTGGGTAGTTCTTCCAGTTCTTTTTCAACAGCTCCCGGGAAACGAAGCGTATGCAGCGAAGACTCTATTCTGCGGATAAAATTACGTTTATCTGTTTCCGGAGCAAAAACGAACCCTTCAACTACCACTACCTTGTTATTCTTCTCATCCAAACGGGCATGACTTACAAACGGTCCTCCCATCATATCGCCTTCCATTCTCCATAAACCACGTAATACGCCACAATACTGTCCATCAACCGTAGTCGGTGTATAAGTTAATCCGGCCCGTGTTTCGGTGGTCATATATGAATTAGGGAACGAACCCGGAAGATTTGCTTTCAATACGGAGTCACGTTTGGCTACCAGGTATTCTTCTGTAAAAGTATTTTGATCTGTATATGGAAATGAATAAACAATAAGATCCGTACGTCCGGTTTTTGCATTATTAGATGCCCAGAAAAATCCGGTTGTATCACGATAATAAGTCATATTAGCCGGAACCTTCAACTCGATTCCAAAATCTCTTTTCACATGGTCCATAACAATTGAGCTATAATCCTTCTGCAATTGACTTATTGTACGGTCTGTCTCACATTTATTGAAAAAGTCTACAATATCTCTCGGATGTTCTGCTACATATGCAGTAATAGCATCGGCAGAAGGAGAAGACATAACCAAAACCATCTGGTTCTTAGCATACTTATTCTTTTCCGATTTCAAAGAGACCTTTGTATATTGTGACGGATTTATATTTACAACAAATATATTACGAACATAAGTCAACAAACCGTTAAACTGGTCTGGGGTTACATACGTAATTTTAAAAGCAGGTTCCGATTGAGGCAAGCCTGGTACATCTGAAGTCAATTCGGCTTTGATGGCTTTACCGGCGGCAGCATCCCAGTCAGCTTTATTCATTACAACCACTATCTCATAGGCAAATCCCGTTGAATTTCTCATCACCGGGCCTGAGCTACATGCTCCCATTACTAAAAGAAGCATCACAAAGCTGATTATTAAAGAATGTGTTTTCATACCGATTAAATTTTTTAATTATACAAATATAGTTCTTTTACTTCACACGAGATATCTTCTACTTATTTTGTTGCAGTTTTGCAGTAGAAAGCATTCCACAGGCAGCAAAAATATCTTCTCCTCGTGAAGCCCTAATTGTGCAAACTACTCCGGATGTATTTAAAGTATCTCTGAATATCTCCATTTTCTTCATATCTGAACTTTCTAAAGGAACTCCCGGTATTGCATGGAAACGTATCAGGTTAACTCTACAAGGTATCTCATTTAATAAACAAGATAGGGCCTTTGCATGTTGCACACTATCATTCAAATTTTTAAAAACAATATATTCAAAAGAAACCCTACGTTGGTGGGTAAAGTCATATTGCTTGATTGTATCTATTATTGTACGGGCCGGGAATGCCTTTTCTACAGGCATCAAAGATAAACGTTCCGCCGGATAGGGAGAATGAAGACTGACTGCCAAATGACACTCGCTTTCATCAAGAAAACGCTTTAAGCCTTTTGCCACACCAATCGTCGAAACAGTAATTCGCTTAGGGCTCCAGGCATATCCATAAGATGCTGTTAGGATTTCAAGAACTTTAAATAGCTCATCCACATTATCCAATGGCTCTCCCATACCCATAAATACAATATTTGTCAATGAATCCGATTCAGGTAAGGACTGTATTTGATTCAAAATTTCATTAGCGGTCAGATTTTTAGTAAATCCTTGTTTCCCCGTCATACAAAAAAGACAATTCATTTTACAACCAACCTGCGACGAGACACAAAGTGTTGCCCTATCTTCTGTAGGAATATAAACCGATTCTACAAAATTACCAACTCCGGCAGGGAATAAATACTTGATTGTGCCATCCACGGACTTCATAAAGTCAGAAGGAGGAATAACCCCTACCTCATATTTCTCTTCCAGTACCGAACGCTTGGCTGCTGCGATATTTGTCATAGCAGAAATAGAAGTTACTTTCTTTTTATACAACCAGTCTGCTAACTGCTTTGCTGCATATCCGGGTAGTCCAACTTCTGCTGCCACTGCTTTCAGTTCTTCAATGGTCATTCCCAATAAACGCCGTTTCTCACTCATATTCTTACAAAATCTTCTTTATAATGCAAAGATACAAAAAAGCCACCGAACAAACTTGTCCGGCGGCTTCATCTTATACTTGAAGTAATTACACTGTTCTTCTAAACATTAATAGAAACGTATACGATTATCTTCAATATTCGCATTATCTACCAGATGCTGGATCGCCTGGAAGTTAAAACGATATCCATTAGAAGCATTTAAAGCCTGAATTTCTGCAGCTTCGTCATAAGACTTCGCATCTTTGTTCTGTTCATATACTTTAAATACATATACTCCATTATTTCCTGCAACCGGAGCACTAAGTTGGTCTTTCTGAGCCAATGAAACCATTGCATTCAATTTCGGTTCCACACCGATACCGGCGATACGGCGAGTTGCAAAACTTATAAACTTAACGGAATCTACAGAAGAATTCATTGTCTGTGCATAAGCATCCAATGATGTCAAATTCTTTGAAATCAAATCCTGAGAAATCTTTTCGCCCTTCTTTTGAGCTGCGATTTCAGATTTCAACATTGGAGTAACAGATTCTATAGAACGATAACCTTCTTTCAAAGTTCCCTGAACCGCTGCAATTACAAATTTATTATCACATTCAAAAATTTCGGATATTTTCCCTTTATCATTCTGGAATGCCCAACGAATGACAGGACGAGAATTCTTGATAGAACCTAAAACCTGGTCGGAAGCAGTTACAGTAACATCAGAAAGAATATTATAACCAGCTTCTTTTGCCGCATCATTCAATTTACTCATATCATTATTCTTAGCAATGAACTGGTTTAGTTCATTATAAATATTTCCATAAGTTTTTGAACTTGGAGATACAGTCATATCAATGTCGGCTACTTTAAACTTCTCAACATTTGATGTTTTATCTGTTACTTTCAATATATGAGTACCATACATTGACTTAACAACAGCATATCCGTTCAACGGAGTAGAGAATGCAGCTTTTTGAAACTCTTCATTAACACCACGCAATGCTGTAGCTTCAGTAAACCAACCTAATTCACCACCTTGTTCAGCAGCTTGGTCCGCAGAATATTGTTTGGCAAGAGCAGCAAAATCACCACCATTTTTCAAAACAGTCATCAAACTATCAGCTAAAGCCTTAGCCTGAGTTTCATTACCGTTATTAACCAACATTATATGGCTTATCTTCACAGAATCAGGAGCAACTGTTTTATCAACCAATTTGAACATTCTATATTTATCATTTTCAAAAACAGGACCATAAACCTCTCCTACATTCGCAGTTTTTACAAATTGCTTCATTTCCGGGTCTAATGCCTTTTCTGAAAAGAATGCATCCATATAAGGTATTTCCGAATTTTCATTTACTATATCCACGACTTTGTCTGATGCTACAAATTCAGATTTCAAAGCCTCGATATCGGCACTTGCTTTATCATAATCTTCTTTACTCGGACGAATATCTACTGATATATATTTGATTACTTTAGCCGGCTTTTGCTTGAAAAGTTCTTTACGCTGATTGTACAATTTCTCAATTTCACTTTTGCTCACTTCGATTGTAGAATCAGGGATAGAAGCGTATGACTGCATTGCATATACAATGTCAGAACTATTTACCGTACCTTCAAAAGCATCTTTGGCATCCAGTTTATTTGCAGAAACCGCTTTCGATAATAATGTAGTATACTTCTGTGCCAAACGCTGACGTTTAATATTCTTTTCCCAGAACATCCAGAACTGGCGGGCTTCCTGTATCTGTGCCTGTTGTTCTGCACTCATACCTGCAAGACTTGTACCTTCGATTGTTTTCAGAAAATTCAGCAGAGCAGCTTTATCAAACATGCCTGTTTGAGGATTCTGAAACATCGGCATTTGTTGAATTACCGGTGAGATATTTTCTCCTTGAACCATATCAAATAATTCCTCCGGAGTAACTCCCATACCTAAATGCGCAACTTCTTCATTCAAAACAATATCCTGCACCATTTCATCAAATACGGACTGGCGGATTTGATTTTGATATTCATCAGGAAGGCTGGCAGAACCAGTTTGCTTCTTATACATATCAGTCATTTCTTCTATACGTGACTGATAATCCTGAATTTTAATCACTTCTCCATTTACTTTAGCAACTCTTTCCTGAGTCTGTCTAAAATAAGTTGAACCGGAGTTCAAAAAGTCTCCGATGATAAAAGCGAACAAAGCCAGTCCGACTACAAGAACCAGCAATCCCGCTTTGCTTCTGATTTTTTCCAGCGTAGCCATTTATCTTTATATGTTTTAAAAGTTTATTATTCCCATTTTAAGGGCACGAAGATACGAAAAAAAGATTAGTCTGCAACTTTCATGCGGACCAATTCAATTTTTGTTGCCGTAACTTTAATTATTTTAAAAGTATATTTCTCTATTTCGATTGTCTCATTTAACTTTGGAAATTTTTGATAAAAATGAAGGATAAATCCCGCGATTGTAACATAATCATCGGATTCCGGCAATTCCAGGCTAAACTTCTCATTTAGTGTATCTATTTCCATTCGTCCGGAAAGTAAATATTCATTGTCCGATATTTTTTTTGCCACATAAGATTTAATATCGTGTTCATCTTCTATTTCACCGAATATTTCCTCTACCAAATCTTCCAAGGTCACAATACCTGATGTTCCACCAAACTCATCCACTACTACTGCCAGGCTTTTTTTATCCTGCATCAGGACTTTCATCAATTTATTAGCAGCCATTGTTTCCGGGACAATTGAGACACTTCTGATATTCTGTGTCCAATCCTCCGGATTCTTAAACATCTCCGACGAATGTATATACCCGACAATATCATCTATATTGTCATTATATACCAAAATTTTAGACAAACCTGTTTCTATAAAACGGCTTCGTAACTCTTCTAATGTTGCTGCTTTATCACAAGCAACAATTTCCGTACGTGGCACTATGCAATCACGTAAACGGACATTGGAAAAATCCAATGCATTCTGAAATATCTTAACCTCAGTATCCATTTCTGAATTCTGTGGAGCATCTTCTATACTTTGTTGAATAAAAAAATCCAGATCTACTTTTCCTAATGTACGTTGTCCTCCCTCTGATACATTTTTAACTCCAATCAACTTTAATATAACAAACGATAGTAACGAAGAACATTTGGATATAGGGTATAAGACGACATATATAAAAAGCAATGGCACAGAAAATAAGCTAAGTGAAAAGTTCGGATTTAGTTTAAAAATGGTTTTCGGTATAAATTCACCAGTAAATAGTATTAACAGAGTCGATATAATCGATTGAATGAGAACAATCAAAGCCTCGTTATTCACAATCTGGGCAATAAAAGGTTCCAGGATTATTGCCATTTGCAAACCATAAACAACCAATGCGATATTATTCCCCACCAACATCGTCGAAATAAACTGATTCGGGTTGCTGTAAAAAATATCCAGAATCCGGCTTGTCAGGCTTTTGTCTTTTTTATCAAGTTCAAAGCGCAACTTATTAGAGGAAATAAAAGCTATTTCCATCCCAGAAAAAAAAGCAGAAAAGGCTAACGAAATTAATATGTAAGTTAATGCGTTCACTTTGAAAATTTACTTTTTAGGCTCTATACGTACCGTATCCGGTTCAATAGCAAGTGAATCCGTTGTATTATTATTCACTTTTGCAGAATCCGCAGGAGTCTCACTTACAGGAAATATTCCAGTTGAGTTAAATATTTTATATTGTGTCATCTCCTGATTGGATTCAAAACCTATCCCCGTAATAATTTTATCTTTTTCCTCTATCCGTATATATTTATCGGAATAAATTTTTTCTTTATCCTGATCCCAAAACAACAAAGAAGTTTCAAATTTTTTTCCTTCAAGGCTTTCCACCTTCACATTTCCGATTAGTTTCCAAAGACGTTTCTTCTGATAATTATAGGCAGTATCAGCCATGATACTTGCTTCTGTCTGAAACAAAGTATCAAATTTTTCAACATAAATACCTTTCGGAAAATACCAATATGGTTCTTTTGCCTTATCAAAAGCAAGCCACTCTTTTGCTTTTAAACGGTAACGGGTAATACCGGAATCTGAAATAAGAGTGGAAACATCTGTTGTTTTTAATGTGAAACTTTTTTCAGGATCAAATGCTACAACAACGACTTCCTTAACATCCCCTCCACAAGAGGTTGCTAATAAAAGAAGCATAACAACTACCATAAAGATAGTTGTTATGCCTTGTTTATTCGTTTTACCCGGAAAACGGTTTCTTATCATAATTATCTAATAGTTACACGCTCACCGATCCAACCACCGATAGTGAAAGCTTTACCTTTTTCCAAATCAGGGTGCATAAATATATCTTCTGAGCCGGGAAGATGAGCACGATAAACATTTATTAATTTATTCGCTTCCTCTGCCACACTCGGATCAACTTGTTTTGCTTTCTCAAATTTATCGATTGCTGCGTAATAAACAGCTTTTTGTAATACGCCATCATCCGGATAAACAGATTTAGCCGATTTAGCATATAAGTTTCCGATCAGAATATACGGAGCTCCATAATTCGGATTAGCTTCAACAGCTTTCATGCAATACTGTCTTGATTTTGACAAATTATTTTCAGATAAAAGCAATGCTATCATATAGTAATCTTCTGCTTTTGAAGCATTATCGGTTTCCATAGAAGCAGCTTCTTCAAAATACTGAATAGCTTTATCATAATCTTTGTTCTTTACAGCTTGTTTTGCAATACCAAGAGCTGCATCTGCACTCGGTTCCAACTTATAGGCATAAGCCGCAGCATTATAGAATACATCGATTTCCTGACAACGTACACGCCTCAACAAAGAAATAATTTCTTTCAGAGCTGGCAAATTGTCTTTAGCTTCTTCTACTTTAGAAGCATACATATTCTGCAATGTTTCACAATCGGCAGCACCACTTCCTGCAAACCCTGAATCCATAGTTCCTTTATAAGCATTTAAAGCAGAAAGTTCTTTGTCATTATTTGCAGCTTGCGCAGCTTTAATCTGATCTCCTAAGAGTGCAGAACATTTCAAATAATCCTGAATGTATTGTTCTTTCAGATTCGGATCATCCATCATCATCTTCAATGAAGCAAACATGTACAGAGAAAGAGCCAACGGCTCTACCTGAGCACCCGTTTCATTAATTACTTCTTTCAACCAGCCATAAATAACTTTAGGATCCGCATTTTCACCTTTCCACTGCAAATAATCCTGAGCTTTACGGGAAACAATCCAGTCCTTACCATAACGACGGTCATTACCGAAATATTTCACACGTTTATCATAAACAGTCATCAAATCGTTAATGAGAGCGTCTTTCTTGGCAGCATCTTTCTCATTACCAATCTTCCATCCCATAATTTTTACACCATACAGATATATATCCTTATGTGCTCCGGGGCATTCATCATAAGCCTGTTTCCAAAACTCATAAGCATCTTTAAAATTCCCTGCTTTGGCGTAAGGGACGAACAAGCTGATATTAGTTATACAACGTACGCTGTCTTCTCCCGACCCGAACGGTGTACCATTATCAACTCCTTTCTGAGCATATGCACCGAATGTCATCATGGTACATCCGATAGCAAGTAATAATACTTTTACCTTTACCTTCATATTTATTTTCTATTAAAGTTAACCACTTAGATTAATCTACTTTACTCTTGAAGAACCAGAATTCATTAAACGTATAGTTTACTGTAAAACGGAAATATTGTTCATCAATCATATTCGTTCTTACTTCCGGATGTTTCTTTACATATTCGAAAGAGACATTAACCAAAGAACGGTTATCAATCAACGGTAATCCCAAACCGACGCTCACTCCATATTCATGATAACTGTCTCCTTTTGGGTTTGCCTCCGTCTGATTCATACGTAAATATGAATTACCGAAATGAGCACCCATCCGATATCTAACCCGACTGAAATATGCTTTGTTCATAAACTTCGGAATATATTCGGCACCGGCTGCTACACGATATCTGTTATTAAAACGTCCTTCTTCACCAAAGTAAGGCATTTTTTCCCAATTCTCATAAGAAAAATCAGCCGCTAACGTTAATTTATTTTGTTTCATATAAGAAAGTCCAATACCATAAGAATTTGGCAAATCAAACGCCTGTCCGGTAATTGTATCAGAGCTTATCACTTCACCTGAACCACTGGATGTATACGTTTGAATCATTTTATAAGATTTAGCATGCAAACTCTTTTTAGGTGAATAGACTAACCCCAAAGTAATACTTTCTGTCTTACTTATCGGATGGGTATATTGAATACCAAAATCCATTTTCAAATCCCGAACTCTCATTTCCTGACTTCTGGATGTATTATAAGCAGATGATCCCTCGCCTGTCATTAATACAACCTGTTCATGTTTTATATTACCAAACAAGAAACCGAAATTAGCACCAATAGCTAAACGCTTTGGCCACAAATCCACCGAAATACCGGCATACGCATCGCTTAAACCACCTGTACCTTCATATGATTCCGTATAAGAAACCCCATTTGATGTACGTGCAGCTCCAAACTTATAACCAACAAAAGAATAAGGTAAAATCCCCACACTCATAGCAATTCGGCGATGAATAGGAAATTGCAATGCCAGATATTCAACATTTCCATTAAAATTATTTTGACTGGAATTGCCATCGTCAAATTTGGATAATTGTCCTGCCACTCCAAAATCAAAGAGGAATGTAAGAGAATCCATGCAACTATATGATGCAGGGTTCATCGGATTTATTTGCTTCGGTGAGCGTAATCCATAGCCGACACCACCCATTGCACGACCGGCTCCAAACGAGCGTTCCCCCAATTCACCATACCCAAAACGGGTATAAGGCGAATTTGTATTATTTTGTGCCATTATAGACAACTGTATGAATATAAGAACGCTTGTTATTAGTACTTTATTAATCTTCAACATTATACTCTAAGATTCTGTTTAATCCTGTCAACACTAAATTAATGTCTGCAAAGATGGAATTTTTTAATCGTCTTTCAAAATAAAACGAATGTCCGCCCGTTAAAAAAACCAAAAGATTAGGATATTTTAGTCGTAACATTTCTATATATCCATCCATCTCACAAACAATTCCATTCACAACACCCGCTTGAATAGCGGTTTCCGTATTTGTCCCAACCAAAGGGACATGCTCAGGTTCCGAAACCAATGGCAATTTTTTTGTAAAATGATTTAAAGCTCTGAAACGGGTAGTCATCCCCGGAGAGATATTTCCACCGACATAAGTTCCGGAAGCTTCAATCAATTCATATGTAATAGCCGTTCCCGCATCAATAACCAACAAATCCTTTCCCGGCTGCAAATAGTTAGCACCTACAGCAGCTGCCAAACGGTCTCTACCTAATGTATGGGGAGTTTTATATTGTACGGTAATCGGTAATGGTACCGTTTCATCCAAAAACACAAAATACTGAAGTTTCTCTTTCAGATAAGCTATCAGATTATCATCAGTATTTATAACCGACGAAAAAATGCCCCGCGTCAACGGATATTTCTCCCACAGGGAAGATATGACATCCACATCGAATTTTTTGAAAACAAAAGAAGCTTCCATATGCCACTTATTGTATACAGCAACTTTCGATGAAGTGTTTCCTTGTTCTATAATGAGATTCACGAGTCTGAATTTTTCCGCAAAGAAAAACAAAATTGGTGAGATAATTCATATATCGACAAAACAATCTAAAAAAAACACTTATTTGGCAGTGTATTCTTTTTAGGGAAAAAGTATTATTCATTCAATACATGTATTGTATGACAAGCTACCAATGCCGCAGTTTCTGTTCTTAACCGGCTTTCTCCTAATGAAATCGGTTCAAAACCATTTTCCAATGCTAAATGGATTTCTTCCGGACTAAAATCTCCTTCCGGACCTATCAACACCAGAACATCTTCTCCCGGATGGTAAGCTCGCTTTAATAAGGTCTTCTTGCCATCTTCACAATGGGCTATAAATTTACGACCTTTAAAAGGACGGCCTACAAATGTCTTAAAATCAGTCATTCCTTCCAACTGAGGCAAAGTAGCCTTCTGGGATTGTTTCATGGCACTAATCAATATCTTTTCCAGCCGGGATGTTTTCACTTCTTTTCGCTCGGAAAAACGGCAATGCAGGCAAGTGATGGCATCAATCCCGATTTCCGTTGCTTTCTCGGCAAACCATTCCATTCGATCCATGTTTTTGGTAGGAGCTACCGCTACATGAATTCGGCTATTCCATAAAGCCGGTTGCCTCCAGCTTTCCAGGATAGAGACTTCACAATGCTTAGGATGCGCGCGGCTAATAGCTGCCTTATAAAAAAAACCTTTCCCGTCAGTTAATAAAATCTCGTCTCCTTCCGTCAAACGCAGTACACGTATACAATGTCCGGCTTCCTCTTCCGGCAATTCGGAATTTACAGCAATATCTGGTGTATAAAATATTTGCACAGCTAATTATTTGTTTATTTTTTATTCTAACCTAATATCATCCCTATAATCGTGGCAGACAAAACAGACACCAATGCTCCGGCAATCATGGATGGTATACCTAAGCGGGCAATCAGTTCCTTTTTTTCCGGAGCCAATACTCCCAATCCTCCCAACAATATACCAATAGATGATATATTTGCGAATCCACATAATATATAGGTAGACATCAATATTGATTTCTGATACATAAACAAACCTGCATCTCTCCACTCTTGTAGCTGGAAATATGCAACAAACTCATTCAATATCGTTTTTATGCCTAACAGAGAACCAACCAACATCATATCCTGATAAGGCACCCCTATCAACCACATAAAAGGAGAAAGCAGGACACCCAGAATAAATTGAAAAGTTAACCCCTGAGCCTTACCATCGGTTATCGTTATAATCCAGTCGTTCAGACCGGTATAATGCCCTATGATATCATCCAATATATAATTGGCAAGTGCGACGAAAGCAATGAATACCAATAATAAAGCAGCAATATTCACTAATAACTTCACTCCTATGGTAGTTCCGGAAGCCAGAGCCTCCAATACCGTCGAATGTGTACTTTTTGTTCTCATTTTTACAGAAACATTTTCTACGGCTTCCGTTTGAGGACAAAGTATTTTAGCAAGAACAATAGAACCCGGCACCGCCATCAAGGATGCTGAAAGTAAATGTTTTGCAAATAATATACGGGCTACTGGATCTCCACCAGCCAACATACCTATATAAGTACCCATTACAGTACCAGCTATAGTGCCCATACCCGCCACCATCACCAAAAATAACTCAGACTTAGTCATTGAAGGCAAATAGTTCTTAATTAATACGGGGGACTCGGTCATGCCTAAAAAAACATTTCCGGAAACAACCAATCCCTCTGCCCCCGAAATATTCATAACCTTCCGCAGCAACCAGGCAAAAACTCCTACTATTCGCTGTATAATTCCCCAATGATAAAACAAAGAGACTAAAGCAGAGAAAAATATCACTACGGGCAATGAATTCAAAAGAAAAATAAAACCTTTACTATTAGCAACCAGTGGTCCTAAAAGAAATTTCACACCTTCCTGGGTAAAGTCCATTAATTTGATAAAAACTTTTCCCATATATTCAAAAACGACACCAATCACCGGTATATACAAAACAGCCAGTGCAAAAATAATCTGCAGGAAAAGTCCTCCTGCAACTAATTTCCAATCGATCCGTTTCCGGTTATAACTTAGCAAATAAGCGACTCCCAAAATGGTTGCAATTCCTAATATACCACGTAATAAAGACTCCAAACTAAAACCTACCGATTGCTCTATCATATAGAGTTCCCTTCCTCTTCACGCCGCCGTATCTCATCCTTGTACATTTTGGCATATTCATAATTTTCTTCAGAGATAGCCTCTTCCAAACGAACCTTCAACTCATCTTTTCCAATGAGAGAAAGCCATTTTTTCAATATAGCCTCATCCTTTATATCCTCCGGTTCCAAATCCAGAATCGAATCTTCTTCTTTTTTCTCTTCCGTTACAGTGACATCTTCCAGCACCACACCACATTCTTCCACAATCTCCGGGGTTGTATAGATATCACACTTTACACGCAAAGCTATTGCTATCGCATCAGATGTTCTTGAATCCAGACGGACTGGCTCCTGTCCGTTATCAAATAAAAGTTCCGAATAAAAAACTCCATCCTCAAATTTATAAATGAAAACTTCACGCAAACGGATACCGAATGCTTGTGCAAAAGTAGCAAACAAGTCATGAGTCAAAGGACGCGGAGGAGTTATATGCTCTAATGCAATCGCTATAGATTGAGCCTCAGATGTTCCAACAATAATAGGAATGCGACGAGGGCCTTGCTCTTCCGCCAAGATCAAAGCATAAGCACCTGATTGTATCTGGCTGTTTGTCAACCCCTGCACACGTAATTTAATTCTTGTATCCACTTCATTCAGATTTTTAGTCCATAGACAAAAGTATATATTATTTCGGAATATATAAACACAAAAAAAGGCTATCTATCCCAGACAGCCAATCTTCATTGCTAACCTTAAATCTAATACCATGAAAAACACAGTGCAAATATAAGCACTTTTATGTTATAAAACATACCTTCACAGCATAAATCTCGTAGATTTAAGATTATTTTATAATTAATCGCTACCTATTAAAGGGCATTAACGATTTGTCTTTAATTATTCTTTGCATACTCATCCGCTTTTTCTTTCATCCGCTCCACGCGTTTCTGAGTTTCAGGATGACTGGAAAATAACTGGCGGAATTTAGATGACTTAGGCGCATCACTACTTAAATCCAATAATTTCTTCAAAGCGTCATGCATACTATATGCATCGAATCCGTTTGCTATACTAAATTCAAAACCGTAATCATCAGCCGCATTTTCCTGTTTCTGGGAATATTGTGCACCGGCAAGCGCTTCCACCATACTTCCAAGTTGAGAATCGGTTAAGTTTGCTACAGTATTACTTGCTGCTCCGGCTGCATTTTTCGCAGCAGAAGTCAAATAAGCTTGTTTCATCGCATCCTTTGAGTCTGTATGCAACACGTGACCGATCTCATGACCGATAACAGCCAGCACTTCATTATCACTCATCAGTTCCATTAATCCGCCACATACACGCACACTTCCATCCCCACAAGCAAAAGCATTCACATCTATTACATTATAAACTTTAAAATTCAAATTCAGACCATCCACTTTGATATCTTTAGTAAGATTTTCCAAACGTTGCCCCATTTCCGTATCCGGGCCAGCCACTTCATTATGAGTATCCATCCACGCTATATACTCCTTAGCCATCGCCGCAACATCAGCATCCGATAAAGTAACTGCTTTTGCCACATCCGAAGCAGCCCCTACGATTTTTTTAGTATTGATTGTCTTATTACCAATCTTAAACTGAGCAGAAGCTCCCATGCCAATCCCTAAAATCAGGGACATAGATAAAAAAACTGTTCTTAGTTTCATTTTCTTCTTACTTGTAAAGTTTGTATTGTAAAAATTCTTCTACTTGATTAAATGTCGCATCTTTCAAAATAACTTTTTTATCCGCATCCAACAAATAAAGAGTTGGTATTGCCTTCAAATCATAAATCTCATCATTCTTAAGACTAATTGACTCATCATATGAATTAATCCAAGTTGAAGGTATATGGGATACATAATCTTTCCATGCTGCCAGATCTTCGTCCGGATAAACAGCTAATATCTTTATTTTTTTATTTTTGAAAAGATCTGCCAGAAGAGATGATGCTGTCAACTGTTCTATAATTTCTTTACATGCCTCACATCCAGGATTATAGAAAAACAATAACAGATAATCAGCCTTTACATTATATAATGTTCCCGATTGCCCATCAGCCATTGTATAAGTAAAATTCATAGCCTTTTCCCCTACCCTGTTCTTCTTTGCCAATTCAAGCAAATGAGCAGGACGTATCTTATTTACCTCATCCAGAACAGGTGATTCCAATATTTTTTCTAACACGCTGATATATAGCTCTTCATTTCTCATTGGAGAATTGGGATCATACAAATACTTTTCGTACATATTTGAAAAATAAGCAAACATTGTACTATCAGCTTCAGCTTTTCCCATCATACCCTTTATGGATACCGACGCAGCTTCCGGTGATACATATTTCATTATATCAATGAAATTAGTCAATGCTTGTTCGGTTACTTCGGGGAGGTGTGTTAAAGTCGTATCTCTAAAATCAAACTTATCCCAATAATGTTTAGCAAGATATTCTGCACGTTTTTCCGGCTCTGTTATCATACTGGGAACAGATACCATTTCAAAAGTACGTTCCGTTGTGCTTTCCTGAGTTATTTTTGCTTGCTGTTGACCATTACAAGCGTTAAAAATCAAAGACAATGCCAACATAAAAAAGACTCTGATCATCATAGCTTTACGTTTATCTTGTGCAAAGATAAAATATTTATAGAAAATAGATAAAATTAAACGATTCAATATTCTTTATTCATTGTCAATATTTGGTCGCAATAAGCAAGTACTTCTTGCCTATGAGTGATAAACAGTAAAGTTTTTCCACGGCTATAGGCATTAAATCTTTCCAATAGAATTCGCTCCGTTACATTATCCAAAGCAGAAGTAACCTCATCCAGTAAATAAATAGATCCTTTGGACAACAATGAACGGGCAATTGCAATTCGTTGGGCCTGGCCTTCCGACAAAGTACTGCCCTTTTCTCCACAAAACGTATCTAATCCACCCGGTAAACCGAAAACAAAATCTGCAACAGCAATATGAAGTACTTCCTTTAATTGTTCATCATCTGCATCCGGATTTCCCAATAATAAATTATCCCTGATAGTTCCACTCAATAAAGTATTACCTTGCGGGACATAAACAAAATTAGTACGAGTAGCAGATGATACAGAAACTACCTTCCCGATTTTATCATACAAATAAATATTCCCGTTATCCGGAATAATCAACCCCAATAACAGACGTATCAATGTTGTTTTTCCTGCACCCGTTTCTCCCAAAATAGCAGTACGGCTACCTGGAAGAAAATCAAAACTAAATTCTTTTATTACTTTTCGCCCTTCAGAGATATAAGCAAAAGAAATATCATGCAACCGGATACCAACTGGATTTTCTATTTCTTCCTTGGGTTCAACCGGTTCCTCTTCCTGATTTTCCAAATCCCGTAAACGTTCGACAGCAGTCGATGCAGAAATACAAATAGGCACAAGTGATGCCAATTGTACGATAGGCCGCTGTACCTGACCTACCAATTGCAAAAAAGCCGTCATCATTCCATAAGTTATTGTTCCCGAATAAAGTCCGGTTGCTCCCCATACAAAAGCGGTCAGATAACCACAGGCAAAACCTGCACTTATTAAAACTCTGGAATAAAGGGAATAATTCGTTTGCCGTACAACTTGTTTTCGCAACAATGCCTGTATATCCAATAGCCGTCCGGTCTGAATAAATTCCATACCCAAAGTTTTAACTACTAATTTATTTTGTAAATTCTCTTGAATAAAAGACTGGACATTCCCCTCTGTAGAACGTACTTCATGGGTCAACCGCTTCATCTTTTTCACATACAATTTACTTATCAGCAAAAAAAATGGAATTATGCCTACCATCACACAGGCCAAATGGTGATTTAGCCTAAAAAGATAAAAGAAAGACGCACAAAACTGTACTGTAGTAATTATCAAGGATGGCAGAGACATTGAAACAAAATCACCGACATCTTTCACATCACGCTCTAACCGGTTCATTGTATCACCGGAATGAAAAACATCCCTCCCCACCCATTTCACAACTAACAAATGCCGGAACAAACGAAAACGAAGCTTATTTTGAAAATTTAGGGTTAAAAGCTTTTCCATACGGGAACCTAAATTACCGGCTCCAATTTCAAAAGCAATGGCTATAACCATCAGAAAAATTCCATTACCCAATCCCCCATCCTGTATGCCTGTTGCAATGTCGATAACTCTTTTACTAGCCCACACAAACGCTAGGGATGCAAAGATTTGCAATACACCGGTACTTATACGCAAAACCAATTGGCTACGTATCCCTATTGTATTATATAAAAGCCAGTTAATCATTACAATTTATCCTTCAATATAGTACCTATCGACGTTTTTAATTTATACCCGAAAAAGTACCGCAATGACGAAACCGGAAAAATCCGGAACATTTTCCACAACCGTTGCAATACATATTTGAACGAAAACAATTTTCCACTCCAATACCCTTTAGGGCGATCTAAAAACTCTGAAGTATTATTCTTTCCGAAATTTCCATCTCTCAGAATAATTTCTACCACTCTTTTTGCTTTATCACTATATTTATCTGTATAATAAGGCATCTCCTTCTCCGGAAGGCCCAGATAACGGACTGCTATATATCCAAACGTTTGCCATTCCATATCAAAACCAAGAACATCCGTAACAAAAGGACGATGCTTATGCAACAACATCACCCAATCACAAACTTGGCGTATCCCCACCCCTTTTAATACAAAATGGGTATAAAAATGCAAGAATAAAAAAACGGCATCAAAAGCAGCAGGAGGAATAGAGATATCCGATGTATGTATAACTGTTGTTTGGGAAAGTCCTGGATACCATTCTTTCAAATGTTTATTAAAAGATCGGATTAATTTCCGTCCGAACAATACAGCAGGGATGCGATGATTTTCCACGTCAACTCCCTGCCATTTAAAATGACTGTGATGTTCTGTTATTCCCTCCTCATAATCACGGATATCCAATTCATGTGCGATACGATTTGCCTTGTCAAAGGCTTGAGTCCCAACATAAATATCTATATCCCCGCACTGCCTATGTAAAGGTATAGGGTAATTCTGGGCAACACCTTGTCCTTTAAGCAAAACAGGATTTAACCCACGGCTTTTATAAAGAGAAAAAAGAGAACAAAGCCGGTCATTTACTAACTCATTGGATTGCTCTATACGCACAACAAACGAATACCATTTCATTTTCAACTTAACATCCGGTTGGTATTCAACTGGAAGTTTGGACAGTCCGTCAAAAGTAACGCCAATAACAGATTGTTGTTTTGCCAATCGGAATAAAGTATCCCAATCCGTATGTCCTACCGGAAACAAAAACAGATCAAGATACAAATCCGGATAGAGCCCTGCACGGAGCAAGGCAAAAAATTGTTCATATACTATCATATACAAAGAAACTATTCCCCGACCACAATAGAAGAGTCGGAAGATGTTAAGGGTTAATCTATAATCAGAGTTAATCTATCTATTCTCAGTCTTTCGTTATAATCCCTGCAGCCAACCAGCGTCCGAGTAACTCTTCCGCATCAGCAAAAGCAGCAGATGTTTCCACATCATAACGAGCTGTAAGCAAATCACAAAGCTTCTGGACATCAAAAGATGTTCCCTCTACAGCTTGCCATAACCAAGCAGAAGTTGCATTCATGCTAATTATACGGCTAAAATCAATATTGTCCTTACCGGTAGCAACCACCACATGTTCACCGGCAATATTTCTCAATTCAAATCCTTTTCTCTGTTTCATCTGATTATTTTTAATAAGTAACGACGGATAGGCAAAAGTTTCACCCATAAAAATGAAGTTGTTTTCCATTTCCAATCGGAACAATAAATTGTTTTGTCCTTCTTTATAACAGCTTCTACTTTCCCTACCAAATTATCCATATTACAGTATTCCTTTCCTATAAGATTACCGTCTCCCATCAAGGTCAACCTATCTCCTTGAATTTGCATAATCCTGTGCAACACATAGTTTCCAGCATGTAAACGAACCAAAACCAAATCACCTTGTCTCACAGCTACTGGAGGAATTAAAATCACTTTATCTCTTTCTCCATGTAATAGCGGACGCATACTATTCCCTTTCACACGAAAAGTAACCGATCCTCCGGCTTTTAAAAGATGTGTCACTTCCCCCAATAAAATATCATTCGACACACAAATCCGTTTCATCTAACAATTGTTTTATGGCAAAGCATCGCTGCAGCTTTATCTGCCCTGCAAAAAAGAGCATAGAATGTTGTTTTTCCGATAATGGCTTCTATCGTTCCTAACACATTTTGTTGGATTTCTTCAACACAAGGCAAGCAAGAAACGGTTGGTAATAAGGCAGCCATTGCTTCAACCGGACGAAGCGGCCTCATTGAATTTTCCGGTCTTTGCCACAAACGGACAATTGCCTCCAAAGGATAACCCTGATTCTTATAGCAAGGAGTTTTGCCACTCCAGGGAGACCCAAAAACCCATACTTGTCCGTCTATGATCCTTAAGATAGGATTATCATCATTCAACAGTTCCGTACCGACAAAATTATCCAACCATAAACGACTATGTGTACTTTTCCCCGTACCGCTCTTCCCTAAAAAAATAAAGCCCAAGTTCTCATACACCACAGCAGAAGCATGAACCAAAAGGGTCTGATAACGGGACGAAGTAAAAGCATAAAGCATCATTAAACAACTGGTCAGAGCATATTCCGAATAACGGGAAAAGGACGTAATAAACGCATTCGATTCCGTAAAATCCATTGAAGTCCGCAATATGGCACACAATTCTTCATTCTTTTCATTGTCAGGGACGAAACATTCGAAATGATATCCATTTTCATATTTACACACTTTTATTGTTCCATGGTCACCGGAAAATATCCCGATATGTTCCGTTATATGCAGATCCACATTCCCCAAATCGTCCAATCTCATTGAAATGGAAAATAACAAGTCGGAATTACTATCCTGGCTCAGAAATGGTTTATATGACAAGAATAAATTATCAGAAAAACTATTTTCCCCTTCGAATGCAATTTTAAAAGAATGTCCGGCTACAGTATAAAGAAGTTCCTTACTGTTTAACCCCATATCAGCTACCACTTTCCCTCTTCTTCAAAATCCGGAGTACTTCCGTCAAGGATACCCCTACCCAATTCTATCTCTATGATTTCTACTGTCGGTTTCTCATAGAACCTGTTTTTTTTCACATCTTGGTCTTTTTCTTTCGTTTTCATAATACATACATTAATCTAAAAAACACAATATATAACGGATATACCGTCAATAGACAAAAACACTAACTCCTCTACAAAAATACTACTATTCCCCGATTAAACAAACAGCGTCTTTGATTTAACAGAAAACCACAAACTTGTATCAGTTCTTAAACTAAACCTTAGAGCCAGATTAGGAAAATAATACTACATTTGCCTCATTAATATAACAAGAGCCTGAATGATTGATCAACCTACCATAGACCGGATACTGGATGCAGCTAATATAGTAGATGTTGTTTCCGAATTCGTTACCCTGCGAAAACGAGGAGTAAACTATGTAGGACTATGTCCGTTCCATACAGACAAAACACCTTCTTTTTACGTTTCACCTGCGAAAAATATCTGTAAATGTTTTGCATGTGGAGAAGGTGGAACTGCTGTTCATTTTATAATGAAACATGAACAACTTACCTACTTCGATGCCCTGCGTTTCCTTGCAAAAAAATACAATATAGAAATACATGAACGGGAACTTTCGGATAAGGAAAAACAAATTCGTAGTGATCGTGAAAGTATGCTGATTGTAAACAGTTGGGCACAAAAATATTTCACAACCCAACTTTACGAACACGCAGAAGGAAAAGCCGTAGGACTCCGCTATTTTGCGGAACGAGGTTTCAGGGAAGACACTATCCGAAAATTTCAATTGGGATACAGCCTCGACAAACGGGATGCCCTGTATAAAGAAGCGATTAAAAGCGGTTATAAGAAAGATTTTCTGGAAAAGACAGGATTAATTATCACTTATGATAATGGTAACGTTAACGACCGTTTTCGCGGACGTGTTATCTTTCCGGTTCATACGCTTAGCGGGAAAGTTGTCGCTTTCGGCGGACGTATATTAAAAAAGGATGAAAAAACGGCCAAATATGTAAATTCTCCCGAAAGTGAAATATATCATAAAAGTAATGAACTATATGGTATATTTTTTGCCAAACAGGCGATAGTCAAAGCAGACCGGTGCTTCCTGGTTGAAGGATACACGGATGTTATTTCCATGCACCAGGCTGGTGTAGAAAATGTCGTCGCCTCATCTGGAACTGCTCTTACCCAAGGTCAAATCAGGCTGATACACCGTTTCACGAGTAATATAACTGTTCTTTATGACGGCGATGCTGCCGGTATCAAAGCCGCTTTACGAGGTATAGACCTGCTGCTTGAAGATGGAATGAATGTAAAAGTGGTTCTCCTGCCGGATGGTGAGGACCCTGACTCATTTGCCCGCAAGCATAATGCCAGCCAGTTCACTGAATTCATTCAAAAGAATGAAGCGGACTTTATACGTTTTAAAACCCGCCTGCTTCTGGATGATGCGGGAGACGACCCGGTAAAGCGATCGGCTCTGATAGCAGACATTATCCGCACTGTTGCTATCATACCGGATGATGTTACCCGTTCTTTATATATACGGGAATGCAGCAGTATGATGGAAATTGACGAAAAATTGCTATTGAATGAGGTCAATAAGATTATCCTGAATAAAAAGGAAAAACAAGTCCCTCCTGCTTCTTCTATTTCGTCAAACATATCCTCCCCTAAATATCCGGAAATTTCCGGATACCAGCCTTATCAGGAGGAAACTTATCAGGAACCGGATTATACAAATCCACCCGACAATAACATTCCTCCGCCGCCACCGGAAGAATATCTGGCAGAAGAAGCAGGTCCTGTGCCTCCACCACCGATAGCTCCCATATCAACAAAACCGAAGCGTTCACCCTATGAAGTGTATGAACTGATTTTGTTACGTTACATTGTACGTTATGGAGAACAGGTTTTGTTCCAATTTGTAGATGAAGAGACAAATGAAGAAGTTATCATCCGTGTAGCCGAATATATCCGCGAAGAACTTGAAAGGGATGATTTAACCTTCTATACTCCTTTATTTAGAAACATGATGGAGGAAGCTACCGAACATTGTAAAAATAAAGGTTTTGTTGCCAGTCGTTATTTCCTCGCCCATCCGGACCTGGCTGTCAGCCGCCTGACAGCCGAACTGATCAGTGAGAAATATCAGCTTAGCAAATATCACTCCAAATACAGGGATCTGGAACAGGAGGAAGATAAACTGGATCAAATCGTATTACGTGGAATATATGCATTCAAAGATGCTTATGTATCCCACCAAATAAAGGAACAAATGGGTCTACTGAAAGAGATGCAGAAAAATGAAGATGAAAATATGACTCGAATATTTGAAATAATGAAAAGACTGACTGAACTGAACGAAATAAAAAATGCGTTGAGCAAAGAACTGGGAGAAAGAATTATATTAAAAATGTAACGACAAATTTATACTTATGAACTTTTTAGAAACGGAAGATGTAGTCAAACAATACGCCAATCATCTTGCACTTAACAAAGTAAGCATCCAGGTTCCGGAAGGACAGATTTTCGGATTACTGGGGCCTAATGGAGCCGGAAAAACCACATTAATCCGCATCATCAACCGCATTACTGCCCCCGATAGCGGCAAGGTCTATTTTAACGGGCACGAATCACAACCGGAAGACATTTTTCAAATTGGTTATCTGCCGGAAGAACGAGGACTGTACAAAAAGATGAAAGTCGGCGAACAGGCTATTTACCTGGCTCAGTTGAAAGGTCTCTCATATGCCGATGCACGTAAACGTCTGATTATATGGTTTGAAAAATTCAATATCATGCCATGGTGGAACAAGAAACTGGAAGAACTGTCAAAAGGCATGCAACAAAAAATTCAATTTATCACAACCATTATCCATGAGCCTAAACTGCTCATTTTTGATGAACCCTTCAGTGGATTCGATCCTGTAAATGCAGAACTTCTGAAAAAGGAAATACTTGAATTGAAAGAAGCCGGACATACAATCATATTTTCAACTCACAACATGGCATCCGTAGAAGAGATTTGTGACAATATTGCTTTAATTAACCGTTCGCAAGTCGTATTGTCAGGAAATGTCACAGAAGTCAGGAACCGTTTTAAAACAAATAATTTCATTATCCGGGTTCAAACTGAAACAAACAATATCCAACCTGTTTCCGAAATGTTTTCCATATTGGAGGAAAAAAATAAAGCCGGTATCAATGAATTAAGAATACATAAGGAAAAAAGCATCTCTAATTCTTCTTTGTTAGCCGCATTAGCCGCACAAGCTGAAATTATTTCTTTCGTTGAAGAAATTCCATCCATGAATGATATATTTATTAACACCGTATCCGGTACAAACGCTACACAAATATGAACAAGATAGGACTTATCATAAAAAGAGAGTATCTTCGCAGAGTAAGTAAAAAGTCTTTTCTACTATTGACTCTCCTGACTCCATTTTTATTTGCCGCACTGGTTTTCGTTCCATTATGGCTGTCCACTATCAAAGGCAGCGATGCAAAACAAATTGCCATTTTCGATACAACGGGAAAATATGCTCCTCTATTTAAAAGCACAGAAGAATATAAGTTCATAACAGAAGAAAGCAAAAGCCTGGAAGATTATAAAAACAATCCGGATAAAGAAATTTTTGCCTTCCTGAACATCACCGGCGATTTATTGAAAACTCCAACAGCAGCGACTCTCTATTCTGACAAACAAATTCCTTTGGGATTAAAAAACACAATAGACAAGACTTTATCCGATTTCCTGAAAGATGAAAAACTGGCATCCTATAACATCGATAATCTCAAACAAATTATAGAGGAAAGCAAGATTGATTTTAATATCAAAACAATCAAATGGGATAACGATGGCAGTGAGAAAAGTACATCTGCAGAAGTGGCATCTGTTTTAGGTATGGTCCTTACTCTCATTATCTATATGTTCATCATTATGTATGGTAATATGGTGATGCAGGGTGTAATGGAAGAAAAAAACAATCGTATCATTGAAGTCATGATTTCGTCTGTGAAACCATTCGATTTAATGATGGGAAAAATCATCGGCATCGGATTTGTAGGATTGACACAAATATTTATCTGGGGAATACTAACCTCCATTCTCATTGCCGGCAGCTTATTTTTCCTGGGAGGAAGCACCTCACCAGAAGATATTATAGCAGCCCAAATGGCTACACAAGGAATCGGAGATGCAGCTGTAAATGCCCCCGCAATAAACACAGAAATACAAGATATCATCAATTCTATCAATTTCGGAATGATAGGTTGTTCTTTTGTACTCTATTTTATCGGAGGTTATTTATTATACGCAGCGCTTTTCGCAGCTATCGGAAGTGCTTTAGAACAGCAGGAAGATGCTTCGCAGTTCATGACTCCTATTATGTTATTAATGGCATTCAGTCTTTACGCCGGTATCTACAGTATGAACAACCCGGATGGGCCGCTCGCATTCTGGTGTTCGATGATACCATTTACTTCACCCATTGTTATGATGGTACGTATGCCATTCGATATTCCACTATGGGAAATAGGCCTGTCTTTCGTTTTACTGTTCGCTACAGCAATTTTAATTGTTTGGGTATCAGCTAAAATTTACCGTGTCGGCATCCTTATGTATGGAAAAAAACCGAATATCAAAGAGATGCTGAAATGGATAAAATATAAATAAGTGAACACCTTAAAATACAAACTCAAAAAAGCTCCTCTCGATATAAAAATACGACCAGGAGCTTTTTTTAATTCAACGGCATTTTTCACCAATTTTATACCGGCAAAATATAGTTTTGACAATTATGAAAAATAATTTCAATAACTATCATTTTTTAATTCAACAACTACCATTTTTTAATTTAATATAAATCAAAAGTATATTTCATCGGGATGATTTCCAGAAAACATCGGGTCGATTAAAAAAAAGAAAGGCATGAATAAGCCCAAAGAACATAGCGTATAACAAAAAAAGTCCGTCATTCGGAATGAATGACGGACTTTTTTGTTGTTCAACCAAGGCTCGAACTTGGACTAACAGGACCAGAATCTGTTGTGCTACCATTACACCATTGAACAGGATTGTTTAATTAAAATAACCTATTTCTTTCTTGTTGTTCAACCAGGGCTCGAACCTGGACTAACAGGACCAGAATCTGTTGTGCTACCATTACACCATTGAACAATTTAAATAAGTTTACTAACCTCCTTGTTAGCGAGTGCAAAGGTATACACTTTTTCAAAACGTACAAACAATCTTTCAAAAAAAATTTGCAGGATAAACATTTTCCGGATGCCGTTGTTTTCAAAATAGCGATGATATACATATATTAATATGAAGAAATCATGCGCATAATAAATTTAAAAGTATATTTGCAACTTCATAGATTTTATTGAATATAAAAATTAGATGGATCAAACAGAAACTTTAGTAAAAACAATTATTGAAGGCCTTCAGGAAAAGAAAGGCAAGCATATTGTAACCGTAGATTTAACCCAACTCCCAGGTTCCATTTGCCAATACATGGTAATTTGTGAAGGGAATACCCCCACCCAGGTCGCTGCACTCTCTGACTCAGTATGGGATTTTGCCCGCAAAAATGCGGGAGAAAAACCATTATCTACAGATGGTACACAACGTGCCGAATGGATAGGGATGGATTATGGCACGGTTCTTGTGCACATATTCGTACCGGAAAAACGTGAGTTCTATAATTTGGAATATCTTTGGTCCGATGCCAAAGTGACCCAAATCCCGGACCTCGACTGACAACTGGTATTAACAGTAGAGAGCAATCAAGTATGGAAAATAAAAACGACATGTTTAATAAAACACCGAAGAATAATAAACAAAAGATATTCCGGTTTAACTTGTATTGGATGTATGGAATTATCTTTATGATGCTTGTTGCATTATATCTGACAAACGATTCTTCGACATCCAAAGAAATCGGCTGGACCGAATTTCAAAAACTTGCCCAGGAAAATGTATTCGACAAAATGGTCGTATACAATAAAAAAAATCTGGTTGAGGCAGGTGTAAAAAGCGAATACAAAGGATTAGTATTTAAAAAAGACAGTACGACTCTGGGGACCAACCCGAAGATTTTTGTCAAAATACCTTCGGCTGATAAATTTTCCGATTTTTATGATAAAGCGGTAGCCAATAACCACATTGATACCCAGGTTTCCTTTGAGGAAGGAGACGATGCGATCTGGAATTTTCTGGTATCGTTCGGCCCTATCCTGTTAATCATTGTTGTTTGGATATTCCTGATGAGAAGAATGTCCGGCGGTAGTGGCGGAGGCCCTGGCGGTGTATTCAGTGTTGGAAAAGCAAAAGCCCAATTATTTGATAAAGACAACGACCGGAAAGTAACTTTCAAAGATGTTGCGGGTCTGTCCGAGGCAAAACAGGAAGTGGAAGAAATCGTTGCTTTCCTTAAAAGTCCGGAAAAATACACGGAACTTGGAGGTAAAATTCCTAAAGGAGCCTTGCTTGTAGGTCCTCCGGGAACAGGTAAAACACTATTGGCAAAAGCCGTAGCAGGGGAAGCTAATGTACCATTCTTCTCTTTATCCGGTTCCGATTTTGTCGAAATGTTTGTCGGTGTAGGAGCTTCACGTGTTCGTGACCTGTTCCGCCAGGCAAAGGAAAAAGCACCTTGTATTGTGTTTATCGATGAAATCGATGCCGTGGGCCGTGCTCGTGGCAAGAACGTAAACATGAACAGTAATGATGAACGTGAAAATACATTGAACCAGTTGCTTACCGAAATGGATGGTTTCGGTTCAAACAGTGGCGTTATTATCCTTGCTGCAACCAACCGTGCGGATATTCTGGACAAAGCATTGCTACGTGCCGGCCGTTTCGACCGTCAGATACATGTGGAATTGCCCGACCTGAACGAACGAAAAGAAATATTCGGCGTACACCTTCGTCCCATTAAAATAGACGAAAGTGTTGATGCAGAATTCATGGCACGTCAAACTCCGGGTTTTTCAGGAGCTGATATAGCAAATGTTTGCAACGAAGCTGCATTGATTGCCGCCCGAAACGGAAAGAAGTTCGTACAAAAAGAAGATTTCATGAATGCGGTAGACCGTATCGTCGGAGGTCTCGAAAAACGAACCAAAATAACAACAGCCGACGAACGTAACTGTATTGCCAACCATGAAGCCGGACATGCGACATTAAGTTGGTTGCTTGAACACGCAAATCCATTAGTCAAGGTTACGATTGTCCCCAGAGGAAAAGCATTGGGAGCAGCCTGGTATCTGCCGGAAGAAAGACAGATTACCACCCGCGAGCAATTATTGGATGAAATGTGTGCAACACTAGGTGGACGTGCCGCTGAAGAACTTGTATTAGGCAAAATATCAACCGGAGCATCCAATGACCTTGAACGTGTAACCAAACAGGCATATGCGATGGTTGTTTACTTCGGTATGAGCGAAAGTTTGCCCAACCTGAATTATTACGATTCAAGTGGTCAGGACTGGGGTTTCACCAAGCCTTACAGCGAAGAGACTGCCCGACTGATTGATCAGGAAGTGCAACACATTGTAAACGAACAGTACGAACGTGCCAAACGGATTTTGAAAGAGCATGCAGCAGGACACAGCCAGCTAGCTAAAGTATTGCTTGAACGTGAAGTTATTTACTCGGAAGATGTTGAACACATCTTTGGTAAACGTGCCTGGATTTCCCGTTCCGAAGAGATTTTGAGTCTTCAGGAAAAAGCGAATCATTCAAAATCAGAAGCACATTCAGAAAATAAAGAGAATACAGATGATACGACTGTCGAAACAAAAGATGACAGTAAAGCTGAAAATGCCGAATAAATCATATCACTTAAAATTCATAAGGAAAGAGGTTGCCACATAAAAGCAACCTCTTTTTACATCCCACATCTAAGCAAACAATAGGGCTTTTTGAACACATAGCACATAATATATCAATTTATTAACTATATTTGCAGCCAAATAAATCAATAAAAAAATAGCACAACATTGAAAAATTTAATTATACGGGCATTGACCGGTATTATATTTGTTGCGGTACTTACAGGTGCCATATGTTTCCATTCATATTCTTTTCTTGCATTATTCAGCATCATAACAGGGCTTACCATCTGGGAGTTTTGCGGATTAATGAAACACTATGAAAATGCCACATTACAACGTGCCATCAATGTAATCGGAGGTATTTATCTTTTCATAGCCACATTTACTTATGCAAACGGATTGACCGATGGAAAAATATTCCTGCCTTATTTATTATTTATCTTATTCACTATTATTGCAGAACTTTACTATAAAGCACCCAATCCTATCAATAACTGGGCATTTACCCTATTTGCCCAAATATATTGTGCCGGTTCTTTTTCCATGTTGAATTTTATCAGCGCGGTTCCCGAAACAATGACATATACTCCACTCTTCGTCATGGCAATATTTATATTTGTCTGGTTGGACGACACCGGAGCTTATCTTGTCGGGTCTATGATTGGAAAAAGAAAATTATTTGAACGGATTTCTCCTAAAAAGTCATGGGAAGGATTCTTCGGAGGATTAACATTCGCCTTGGCATCATCACTGGTCTTTGCCTATTATTTTCCGGAAATAAGCCATTGCCAATGGTTAGGATTAGCTGCCATCGTTGTATTGTTCGGCACTTGGGGAGACTTAGCTGAATCTCTGCTAAAACGCACCTTGGGAGTTAAAGACTCCGGAAACATATTACCAGGGCATGGTGGTATGCTGGATCGGTTCGACAGTGTAATGATTGCCGTTCCCGCCTGCTATATTTATATAGAACTTTTCATTCGAAATTAAACGTAAAAGTTATCATCCGGGAAGTTGTTCTGGATAAGGCATTGGTATATTTAATCCGTTCCTTGTCTGTTTGCTGGCCTTCTTTTCTTATAAGCAAATCCGCAAATCCTATATTTAATTTTACTTCAGGACACAATTTAAAAAAGAGAAGATAAATATCACATCCAAAACCCAATTCTATACCCCAATCCATCTTTGCCAGCAAAATAGTATCATCCTTTTTCCGCCCGACATCAAAAGAGGTATAAAGTCCCCCGGTCAAATAAGGACGATAATTTTTTATCCTGAAAGCATTATACTTAATACCTAGCGGAAAGGATAAATAATTGGAACGGATGGTTGTAGAAAAAACTTTATCCCCTCCCTCCCTACAAACAAAAGAAATGCTTTTACTCCCGAAGTGAAGTGTAGGTATAAAACGTAGGTTGAAAGAAGGATTTAAATACATATCACTAATTAAACCGACACTAAAACCCGGAGAGTAAGAAGGGACCTCTGCAAACCAGACTTCCCCGTCTGTTGCGACACCCGTATTTGTCAACACCAAGTCCTGCATATGGCATCCTATATGAAATCCCAAATGAAAATATCTGTAGTCCACATAGGGCAAATTCTTATGATTACTTCTTTGTGCAGTAACATATAACGGCACAATCAATAAAAGACAATAGAGAATAAATGTAAAACGTTTCAAGCTATTTTCCTTTTTTCCATAGTAAACGATAAAGCCCGGTATGTATTGTAAAAAATCCCGTTTTTTGCAGAAAATAAAAGGAGAGATATTTTTTTAATGCGAAGAAAACCCTATTTTTGCACAAACTAATAGTTATCAATTTAAACGTTAATAAAAATGGCTTACGTAATTAGTGACGATTGTATCGCTTGCGGTACTTGTATTGACGAATGTCCGGTAGGAGCAATTTCAGAAGGTGACAAATACAGTATCGACCCTGAAATGTGTACAGATTGCGGAACTTGTGCAGACGCTTGTCCGACAGAAGCAATCCACCCGCTGTAACCGCAACAAAAAATAGGCCCCTCCTTTTAAAGGAGGACACCTATAAAAATAACGGGCTGTTTCAATAATTGAAGCAGCCCGTTATTCTTTTATCGCTATAAGATTAAAAATTAATATCCAACTTTATCTCACCCGAATCATCTTCCGGGGATTCCTCCGTTCCGGGAAGATTATCAGAGAAGTCATTTTTTAAGTTACATTCCTTGATATAATTAATCACTTCACTCATCCCTTCCATAAACTTTTCAAAGTCCTCCTTATACAGGAAAATCTTATGCTTTTCAAAAGAAACCGGCATCCCGTTCTTAGACTGTACCTTTTTACTTTCAGTAATAGCTAAAAACAGATCGTCTTTAAGATTCCTTTTAACATCCAGATAATAAATTCTTTTACCTGCTTTAATGGCTTTTGAGAACAATATCTCTTTATCACCACCTTCAACCTGCGTTTTCTTCACCGATTCTTCCATTATAGCAAATTTTCTTAAAATCCAACCCTGTTATCATAACTTGCATCAAATATGTGCATTTTTTTTTAAATAACAATAACGGACACACAGTAAAATACAACAAATAGAGAAAAATATTATAAAAGAATAACTAACACATATAAATTTAATCAAAGCCAAAGCGTTTTACAAAAAGAATAACTACCTTTGCAGCCAAATTTATAACAAGTAGTTCCTTCAAACGATGATCAACAGAATTTTAATCCGCATTAAAGTTTTACAGATAGTATATTCTTACTATCAAAATGGAAACAACGACCTCAAAGTTGCGGAAAATGAATTGCTTTTCAGTCTCAGGAAGTCGTATGACTTATATCACTATTTTCTTCTCCTTATTGTCGACATCACAAACTTGCAAAGACGCACACTTGATGCAAAAAAGAACAAGTATATGCCGACAAGTGCCGAATTAAATCCGAACACACGTCTTATTGAAAATCGTTTTGCTGCCCAGGTAGAACAAAACGAAGCCTTACAGAAATATGTATCGGAACAAGGTCTTTCATGGGACAATGACGAAGATTTCCTAAAAATGGTACTGGATCTGATTTTATCTTCAGAATTGTACGATGAATACCTGAACAATCCGAATGATTCTTACGAAACAGATAAAGAGTTCTGGCGGTCTGTATTTAAAAAGTTGATTTGCGGAAATGAGTCAATCGACGATTACCTGCAAGACAAAAGTATCTATTGGAATGATGATATTTCCATCGTTGAAACATTTGTGCTAAAAAGCATTAAACAGTTCAACGAAGAAGAAGGAGCCAAATTTAAGTTGCTTCCGATGTTCAAAGATATGGAAGACCAGTCATTTGCCATCAAGCTATTCCGCCAAACCCTTTTAAAAGGAGTGGATTACCGCGAACGCATCAGCAAACACATGAAAAACTGGGAGGCAGAACGTATTGCCAATATGGACCTGATTATTATGCAAGTCGCACTGGCTGAAATTATGACATTCCCCAGCATTCCTGTCAGCGTTACATTAAACGAATTTATTGATATCGCTAAATATTACAGTACGCCTAAAAGCGGTACGTTTATTAATGGTATTTTGGATTCTGTTGTCAACGAGTTAAAAAAAGAAAAGTTATTGCTCAAAGATTAATTATTATACTTACATTTGTGCTAGTATCAATGAGGTATTAACTTATTAATGATTATAATTATAGTAGTATGAGCTTACTTAGTATTCTACTCCAGGCTGCTGCAGGAGGTCAACAATGGTCAGGTATTCTAATGATGGTTGTTATTGTTGCGATTTTTTATTTTTTCATGATTCGCCCGCAGCAAAAGAAACAAAAAGAAATTCAGAAAGCCCGCGAAGCTTTAAAAACGGGTGATAAAGTTATCACTTCCGGAGGTATCTACGGTAAAATTAAAGAAATCGGAGATACTTATATGTTAATTGAAATTTCTGACGGCGTACGTATCCGCGTAGATAAAACTTCTGTTTTTGCTTCTGCGGAAGACGCTCAACCACAAAAGTAAATAACAAAATCAATGTTACGGCTTGGACAAATAAAAGAAACATTCAAGACCGTCCGGATGGAGATTAAGGCTTTTCTACACCGCCAGAAATGGAAAGAAGCCTTAATCTTTTTTTGTTTTGTACTATTATCATTAGGCTTTTGGTTATTGCAAAGCCTGCAACAGGAGTATGAAATAGAGATTGATATCCCGGTCAAATATAAGAATGTCCCTCCTGATATTTCTTTTACGGAAACACCCCCTGAAATGATTAAGGTGAAAGTAAAAGATAAGGGTAGTGTATTGTTAAATTACACTTTTGGACGTTCATTTGCCCCGATTGAAGCAGATATAAAAGACAAAACGACAAAAAGCGGAAGTCTTCTTATCGGAAAAAAGGATATTGAAAGCGATATAAAGAAACAGCTTATTGCTACAACTTCCCTGGTAGGGTTTGAACCTCAGAATATAGAAGTGTCCTATAGTAAACGGATAAAAAAAGAAATCCCGGTTGTTTTTAACGGTACTATCCAAACGGATGCAGGCTTCAAGGTCTCAGGAGATATTACAGTTACCCCAAGCAGCATAAGCGTATATGCCAGCGATATTGTACTCGACACCTTGAAAGAGGTACGAACCGCATTTATCGCAATAAAAGGAGGAACTAAAACCATTTCAAAAAACATTCAATTGGAAAAGGTGGATGGTACAAGTTTTGAGCCATCTAATGTCACCATACGTATCCCGATTGAGGAATACACGGAGAAAAGATTGGATATACCGGTTATGTGTACCGATTTACCTCCTCATTATACAATACGAACTTTTCCTTCGATTGCAAAAATCAGTTGCTATGTACCTCTTTCACGTTTCAAAGAGTTATCTACTGATGATTTTGCCGTAGAAATTCCATTCGGAGATTTATCCCAAAGCGTATCCGGCAAATTTGCCGTAAAGTTGACAAAAAAACCGGATTGGGTCGATGAAATAACGATTATCCCCGATTCGATCGAATTTATCTTAGAGCAAGTACAACACTAAAATGATTAAAATAGGAATTACCGGAGGCATCGGAAGCGGTAAATCCGTTGTTGCTTCCTTATTGGCTTTAAATGGAATACCAGTCTATATTGCTGATATGGAAAGCAAACTTCTGACCGCTCATTCGCCCATAATCCGCAAAGGGCTTACAGACTTGTTCGGTATAGAAATATATACGGATGAGGGACTGAACAAACCTTTATTAGCTTCTCATATTTTTGGTGACCAGGAAAAATTAAAACAAGTAAACGGTATTATCCATCCTGAAGTAAACCGCCACTTCCAGGAATGGGCGGAACAGCAACAGGCTGATATATGTGCTATAGAGTCTGCTATTTTATTTGAATCCGGTTTTGACCGGATAGTAGATGTAACCCTTATGGTTTATGCCCCCCTGGAAACACGTATCCGCCGGGCACTGGAACGAGATACGGTTTCACGCGAAGCAATCATAAACCGCATCAATAGCCAGATGCCTGATGAAATAAAAAAAGAAAAATGTAATTATATCATCTATAATGACGACAAGCATGCATTACTCCCGCAAGTAACAAAATTCATCCATCAACTTAAGAAAAAAGATAATTAGGATTTCTACCTATATGCTTTTCTACTAAAGAAATTTATGTACATTTGCAGCCTACAAGTTTAACTCTATAGAAATACGAAGTATTATGTTGAAGACGATTTTGTCTATCTCGGGAAAGCCGGGATTGTTTAAATTGGTTTCCCATGGGAAAAACATGCTGATTGTTGAGTCGTTGGCTGATAACAAGAGAGTTCCTGCATACGCAAAAGATAAAGTAATCTCATTAGGAGATATCGCCATTTACACAGATGAAGCAGAAGTTCCTTTACACGAAGTTTTAACCAGTATTAAAAATAAGGAAAATGAAGGAAAAGCATCCATTGATTCATCTGCAAAACCGGAGGAATTACGTGCTTATCTGGCAGAAGTACTTCCGAACTTCGACCGCGAACGTGTATATCCGAGTGACATCAAAAAATTAATTAGCTGGTACAATCTGTTAATCGCAGCCGGTATTACAGATTTTACTCCTGAAGAACCGGCTCAGGAAACAGAAGCAAGTGAAGCAACTTCCGAAGTTGCTGAATAATTTACTAGAATATAAAAAAACAGGGATTAAAAGTTTGAAACTTTTAATCCCTGTTTTTTTGTCTCTACTAATTAATCCAGGCTTTTACTTTTTCACCCACATATCCAACCATTCGAAGAATGTACGTTGCCACAGGACACCATTCTGGGGTTTCAGCACCCAATGGTTCTCATCCGGATAAATCAATAATTCGGCCGGAACACCACGAAGAACCGCAGCATTGAAAGCAGCCATTCCCTGATTAGCCAGAATACGGTAATCCTTTTCACCATGTATACAAAGAATCGGGGTATCCCACTTATCTACGAATTTATGAGGAGAATTGGCAAATGTACGTTGTGCAGTCGCATTCTGTTTTTCCCAGTAAGCGCCACCCATATCCCAGTTGGCAAACCACATTTCTTCCGTTTCCAGATACTGCATTTCCATATTGAAGATACCATCATGGGCAATAAAGGCTTTAAAGCGTTTGTTGTGATGTCCTGCTAACCAATATACAGAGAAACCTCCGAAGCTTGCGCCGACACATCCTAAGCGATCCTTATCAACAAAAGGTTCTTTGGCCATTTCGTCAATAGCAGTAAAATAGTCCTTCATACACTGACCGCCATAATCGCCACTAATCTGCTCGTTCCATTCTAAACCAAATCCGGGAAGTCCCCTACGGTTCGGAGCTACCACAATATAATCATTGGCTGCCATAATCTGCATATTCCAGCGATAAGACCAGAACTGGCTTACCGGACTTTGAGGTCCGCCTTCACAGAACAACAAAGTCGGATATTTTTTATCCGGATCAAAATGAGGAGGATAAATCACCCAGGTAAGCATCTGTTTGCCATCTGTCGTTTTCATCCAGCGTCCCTCTACTTTACCCATATCCAACTGATCATAAATCTGCTTGTTCTCGAAAGTTAACTGAGCAATCTTATTATTATCATTCAAGTCTATCGAATAGATCTCGTCTCCCATACTCAACGAATGACGCTGGGCTATCAGTTTATTATCACCCAAGAGAGCAACAGAGGAATAATCATACATACCGGACGTCAGAGGTTGAACTTTATTTCCGGCATTAACATCGACCTTATAAACCTGGAACTCACCATGCCATACACCCGTAAAGTAAATATCTTTTGAATCCGCACTCCAACAATAACTATCTACATTGGAATCAAACTCTTTACTCACAAACGTTTTTCCACCTGTTTCCAGATTCATAACCATCAGGCGGTTCTGGTCTGCCTCATAGCCATCACGCTCCATACTCAACCAGGCTACACATTTACCGTCCGGTGAATATTTAGGATTGGTATCATATCCCATATTCCCCTCTGTTATATTTACAGTCTGTTTGGTATTCAAGTCATATACATAGATGTCCGAGTTTGTGGAGATAGCATAATCTTTACCTGTCTTTTTACGGGATGTATAAGCAACTTTATCAGAAGTCGTATTCCAGGCAAGTTGTTCGATTCCCCCAAAAGGCTTCATTGGCGATTCGAAAGGCTCACCTTCCATAATATCTACCGGTGCAGAGATTTTCTTTCCGTCAAAATCTGCAATAAAAGGATGCGGAGCCGTTGTCACCCATTCGTCCCAATGTTTGTACATCAGGTCTGTAACAATAATACCAGTAGCCTTATCCAAATCCGGGTATTTGTCAGCAGTACTTTTTACTGTTTTCACCTGTGATATAAATAAAACCTTTTTTTCATCCGGTGAAAAAGCAAAACCTTCTATATTCCCGTCATAATTTGAAAGTTGCTTACGATCGCTCCCGTCCGGATTCATCTCCCAAAGCTGGCTGCTGCCACTTTCATTACAAAGGAAAGCTATTTTTTTCCCTCCTTTTATCCAAACGGCTTCATTTTCGGAATACCCAGTTTTCGTAATCTGCTTGTTGTCCGTTCCGTCCGCATTCATCACAAAGACTTCACGATTGCTCTTGTTTTCCGGTATGCTGTAATATGCCACCGTATACACCACTTTCTTCCCATCCGGCGATACATTCATGCCGCCGATTCGTCCCATTGCCCAGAGAACTTCCGGGGTCATACGGCCTTCTTTCACTTGAATGTCCGAACGTCCGATAATGTCACCATTGCCAGTGGCATTTGCATTTTGTTTCACATCCGTTTTCAAGCTGCAAGCTCCTAATAATACAGATGTTGCCATAACCATTACTCCGACTGTTTTATTCATGTAATTTATATTATATTGTGTTTTGGGTACGAAATTAGTAAATATAATTTATATCTTTGCACTACTAAATTTAAGAACTGAACAGTATGAACAAGATTTGGTTATTTGGAGCCTCTCTGTGTATGATTTTAGCATTAGGCTCATGTAAACCTAAACAGAGCGCTTATAAAGCTGCCTACGAACAGGCAAAAGAAAAAGAAACGACAGCTCCTGTTGAGGTAATTGAAGAACAAGAAACTGTTGAAGAAGTTACTCCGGTTTCAAAACCCAGAGTATCAAGTGTTACCACACGTACGGAAAAGATCAATGCAGCACAGGGTGAAGATGCAAGCAGATTGAAACGCTTCAGCGTAGTAGTTGGAAGTTTCAAGAATAAAACGAATGCTTATTCCCTGAAAGAACGTATGCAAAACGACGGCTATAATGCTGTTTTAGGTGAAAACGAACAAGGTATGTTGCGTGTAATCGTTGCCAGCTTCGATAATAAAGCGGATGCAGCAGAAAGCCGTAACGCTATCAAAGCCAAATATGCTCCTAACTTCCAGGATGCCTGGATTCTGGAGCGTCAGTATTAATACCGGCTGCCAAACAGAGGTTTACAATCAAATACACAATAAATACCAAAAGGGGTTGCTTGCAAGCAGCCCCTTTTTAGTTTGATTCAGTTTATCCTCTGCTATCCATACTGTTTTTATCCGGATTTATCTCTTTTACGGCATCTTCTACCTCTTTGTCTGTTATCGGCATTACTACCGAAACTTGTTGTACCGGATATTTCTCTTTTTCCCGCTCTTCTGCTTTAGACTCTGCATTTTCAGGAATTCTGGTCTGATCTTTATTCATAGGCGTTTTTTATTGATGTTTCTTTATTATCCAACAAAGGATTAAAGAGGAAGGTTCATAAGGCTTTCTGCATTATTTTGTACATTTGTGTCTTACTTAATCCATCATTCACATGCAAATCATTAATGAACAACTATTAAACGAAACAACGGAACGTGCCAAACAATCTCCACGGCTCCGTATGAATTATAACTTCCATGAAAAACTGGATGACCCGGTCAACCGTCTGATTAATGCAATGGAACCCGGAACTTATCTACGTCCTCACCGCCATCTCGATCCGGATAAAGACGAAATATTTTTATTATTACGTGGAAAAGTGATCGTTTTTCTTTTTGATGCGGATGGAAACGTTACTGAAAAACTAATTCTGGACCCCAAAGCAGGAACATACGGCGCAGAAATAAAAGCAGGGGTATGGCACGGATTGTTAGTGCTGGAATCGGGGTCTGTAGTATACGAAATCAAGCAGGGGCCATTTGTTCCGCTATCTCCCGAAAACTTTGCTCCATGGAGTCCGGCAGCAGAAGATACGGAAGGATGCCGCGCGTATATGGAATGGTTGGCAAAACAATAAGCAATCTATCAAATAAGGTTATAAGTAAAGACAGAAAGAACCTTACTGAAAACAGGAGCCACAAGTCGATCGCGAATTAAAATGACAAATAATTATGAAAACAACAAATTTATCCAGAATACTATCGTTCCTCTGTTTCATAATCGGTTTTGCGTGCTGCAACAATAAAGACGATAATTCCAGAGGTTTTATGCAAGAAGCTACAATTATAGGTGATTCTACAAATGGTTACTACTGTTATATGGATGGTGGAGGATTGGCGATTTCTTATGACAGGAGCCTTGAAGGTATAGAAAGGGGATACTTCTCTTTCAATTACATGGAAGATGACTGGACTACTGCTGGTGATATAATCTATATCAATAATGCCCATGTTTATCCTTATTCAATCTATGATGTGATTCATCCAATCAGCATAGAAGAAGCAGAGAGCAAACATATCACCGACAAAGATAGCTGCTTGGTTCCTCCACTCTTCTCGTTAGATTATGGGTATCGTGGTTACTTCGATTTAAATACAGGATTATCGACTGTAAATTCGGCGAATGGGGAAAAAATTCCGGCAAAGCTCAATATGGTATATAATCCGGCAAAACAAACTACAGACACTTTATTCTTACAATTCTGTTATAACCCGAGTATACCAGATAATTTAACGAATACAAATGTTGATTACGGTTCTGTCTCATGCGACATTTCTTCTTTAGCTACCCTTAAACAGTGGGGCGATTCGGTTACTATCGTTATAGAAGCAGGAGATAAAAACAGGCATTTGACTAAAATCAGTAAAAATGATTTTTTTAAGCCGGAAATAAAAGTAAAGTAATAAATTAAAAGTATGATATGGCTTGTGTTATCAAAATAATCCTATTTATATTTTTACGGATATCTACTATTTCGTTCCGTACGAACTAAGTCATTTCCCAATAAACAATGCGTCAAATGTATAGATTAATAAATATACTTTTGACGCATTTCTATAAATTCAATATCCTAACGTAAAACGTTCCCGATGATGTTTTTCCTGTTCCAACTCATCAATCATTGCAACGGCAAAGTCTTCTACGGAAATATTACTTTCACCCTTTTCATCAACCACTAAAGAGTCTTTTCCCAAACGGAATTTTCCGGTACGTTCACCGGGGACCATATTAGCCGCCGGACTTAGAAAGACCCAATCAATAGTCTTTTCCGGAAGAAGATAATCCATATAAACCTTAGCCAGACTCCGGATTCCCGGTAATAAATGTTTAGGGACATCCTCCTCATCCATCAATAATTTACCTGGTGCAACCTGCAAACTGCCGGCCCCTCCAACCATAAGTAAACGGGGAATACCGGATTTACGGACTGCATTTAAAATGGCTGTATATCCATCCAATGTTTCCTGATATATATCCGGATTTTTCCAACCGGGATTAAAAGCACTAATCAAAGCATCTTCCCCTTTTAATTGGGCAGACAAAAAATCGACATCCGTAGCATCTCCTTCCACCACCATCAGTTTCGGATTATCGATGGTCAATTTTGCTGCATTCCGGACAATTGCTTTAACTTCATGCCCTCTGTTCAAAGCTTCTTTTAATAGGGCCGACCCTACATAACCGGAAGCACCAATAAGAACTATTTTCTTCATGACTCCATTATTTATGTTATATCATAATAACAAAGTAATACATGCTTTTGATTATTTTTGAAAGACCTTTGTTCCTTTTATTATTACATCATTCAACGGACGGTCATTTTTGTCTGTTTTTACAAGAGACATTTTTTCAACAATATCAAACCCTTCAGTCACTTCTCCGAAGATGGTAACCGAACCGTCCAAATGAGGAACACCCCCGATTGTCTTATAAATTTCCCGGCGGTCGTCTGGTATTCTATAATATCCTAACACATCTAATGTATCCTCAACCATGACTAAAGTACGATTTTCGAGTTCCGTTTTCATCGAATCGGCGGCAAACGCCGGATTTTCCTTTATCAGGCGATTCTGAAATTTATAAAACAACCAGTTACGGCGTATTTCATTAATACGGGCTTCTTTTTCCTCCAGTTCTTTATCCGTAAGTTTCTTTCCCTGGACAAAACAAAATTGAGTACCGGCAGAAAGACGCTCCCAATTCGCACTATCCGGTTCTTTGGCATCAATCAGAGCCCCCCGTTTATTAAAATGATTTGGCAGTATCTCTGCAGGGACCGTATATCCCCCGTCTCCATCCCCATATAATGCACCCGGTTCGCGCTTCTTACTTTCCGGGTCACCTCCTTGTACGACAAAATCTTTTATAATGCGATGGAAAAGCATCCCTTTGTATTCACCGGAGCGGCATAATTTAATGAAGTTATCACGGTGGAGCGGCGTATCATCATACAACATAACCGTTACATTCCCCATGGAAGTTGCTACTGTTACATACACAGGTTTGGATGGATCCAATGGTTTCTCCTTACAAGCGGGCAAAATCAACAATCCTAAAAAGAGAGATAGTAATAGCTTTTTCATATCATACATAACTTTTAAATAAGAATACAAAGATACCTTATTCTACGATTCATTAACCCCACCCTATTTATATTCTGCACGTATTGATTTCTATAAGATACAGCATCTATTAACAATTTACACATTATTTGTTTGTATAATTTTTATTTTTTATATTTGTGATTATTAACAAGACCGTAAACGACCATGCAAACAAATGAACAATTTGACCTTGCCTTCAACCTATTACAGAATACCGGAACCAATCTTTTTTTAACGGGAAAAGCAGGAACAGGCAAAACTACATTTTTAAAAAAGCTCAAAGAAATATCACCGAAACGCATGATTGTTGTCGCACCGACCGGAGTTGCAGCCATCAATGCTGGAGGGGTAACCGTGCACTCTTTTTTCCAATTGCCATTCGGTCCCTATCTTCCGGGCAATACAGGTGATAATCATTCGCAGACAGACTTCAAAAAGCAATTCCGGAAAGACAAGATAAATATTATCCGGAGTATGGACCTTCTTGTTATAGATGAAGTCAGCATGGTCCGTGCAGACTTGTTGGATGCCATCAGCGATATTCTACGAAGATATAAGGACCATAATAAACCTTTCGGAGGAGTTCAGTTATTACTAATCGGCGATTTGCAGCAGCTTGCTCCGGTCGCAAAAGATGATGAGTGGAATCTTTTAAAAGAACATTATCCGTCTACTTTCTTTTTCGACAGTAAAGCGCTGTCCGAAAGCAATTATTTCTGTATTGAACTGACTAAAGTCTACCGGCAAAACGATACGAACTTCATCTCTTTACTGAACAAAATACGCGAAAACTGCTTCGATGACGAGACATTACAGGCTTTAAACCAACGGTATATTCCTGATTTCCATCCGGAGGATTCTTCAGGATATATAACCCTGACGACACATAACTACCAGTCCCAACAAATCAATAACCGAAAGTTGTCTGAACTCCCCGGTCAGGCTTATACCTTCCATGCGGAAATAAATAATGATTTTCCGGAGTACTCCTACCCGACCGACGAGAAATTGGTATTGAAACGGGGTGCACAAGTCATGTTTGTTAAGAACGACTCCTCACCGGAAAAAAGGTTCTATAATGGTAAAATAGGTAAAATCGCATTTATCAGTCCTGGCAAAATCATTGTAACAGATGAAAACGGTTTTGAAATTACAGTCGAAAAAGAAACCTGGGATAACGTAAAATACACAATCAACAACGAAACAAAGGAAATCACAGAAACCATATCGGGTACATTTACCCAATATCCTTTGAAGACAGCCTGGGCAATTACTATACACAAAAGCCAGGGACTGACTTTCGAACATGCGATTATTGATGCTTCCGCCGCTTTCTCACATGGTCAGGTCTATGTAGCTTTAAGCCGTTGTAAAACATTGGATGGATTGGTTTTAAGCAGTCCTATCACGCGCAATGCCATGATAAATGATTACCGGATACAGGAATTTACCTCTTCCGTAGGCAACCGCAAACCCGGTGAAGAACAAATACAGGCTGCACAACAACAATACTTCACCGAGTTAATATCAGAATTATTTGATTTCAATCCACTACAACAACGTTTACAATATGCTGCTTTTGTAGTATATAACAATTTGCAAAAACTCTATCCGGAGTTGAGCCTTCAATATTCCAATGCCCGCGACGTGTGCCGGGAAAACATCACGGAAGTCGGCGAACGTTTTATCCTGCAATTGAAACGAATGATTGCAGGAAATACAAACTATCTGCAAGATGAAGCCATACAGGAAAGGGTTAGGAAAGGGTGCTCTTATTTTTTAGAACAGATAAAACAGGTATTTGATACGTTGCCGTCCTCACAAGAAATAGAAATCGACAATAAAGAAACACGCAAAACAGTTACCGGAGCATTAGATAAACTATTCGACGACCTGAGAATAAAAAAACAAACTTTGAATGGCTGCCGGAATGGTTTCACTATCGCCTGTTACCTGTCCGAAAAGGCTAAAGCCTCTATCGAGACACCCCAGCCTCAAAACAAAAAACGAGCAGAAAAGGCACAGCGTCCTGCCAAGATGGATGTTTCCACCGATATTAAAAATCCCGAATTATATGCCAGTTTGCGTAAATGGAGAAATGAACTCGCCAGCGAAAGGGATTTACCTGCTTATACCATATTACAGCAAAAAGCCCTTATTGGCATTGCCAACTCCATGCCCACCAATAGCCGGGAACTACTGGCAATACCCGGCATAGGGAAAAAAATCATTGCAAATTACGGGGCAATCTTATTAGAAATTGTCCAAAATTCACGCACACAAGAATAACAAAAATCCGGTAAATACAAGCCGAATGATTCAGACCTGACATTTACCGGATTTTTTATATTTCCCGTAAAAAATTATTTCTTCAACTCAAACCCCAACATCATTCCATCATACTGGCTCATCAGGCTATTAATTGTCTTCAATGTAGAATTACTGGAAACAGAAGACAGCTTGGATAAAAAGTCCAACAGCTTATCCGCATTGAAAAGCAAAGAGAGTTGATCGCCGGATAAAACGACATTTGCAGTCATTGTTGTCAATTTAGATTTTCCCAGTTTCCCATAATGGAATTCTATAGTGCTCTCCTCCGCATTCACCGAATAGGTGCCACTCAATGTTTTACCTTTCAACTGACTGGTAAAAGTGCTGTCCGAGCTGAATGTATAATTAAACACGCCTTCTACAATACCGACTTTCGCACAATACTCGCTCAATTTCTTTTCCAATTCGGAAGAAGCGACACTTCCTGCTATATTTTTTAACGCATTATCCCCTTTAAGCTGCAACGCCGGATTTACATACGTCCAAGTCCCCTGCAAGCTCTCGGCTGTCAATTTACTCCCGCCGGTAACCGAAGTTATCGCATCCTTTACTGTGGAGGATTTTAATATATCCTTCAAAGACTGACCATATGTTGTACCGGAAACCAATAACAAACCACATATGGCAATCGAAATAATCCCAATTTTCTTCATTGTTTACTTCCTTTCGTCCTAATATAATTATACAAATATAAAAAGATTATCCCTATATTTGTTCAGTCTTTAGATATTCTTGAATAATGCCGACAACTAAAAGATTACCGTATCATAAATAAAAGGATGTTACAAAACAGGGTACAGACTACTGTAAATGACACAGACGGACTACCGCTCCCCAAACGTTATTGGGCAATTCTTGCCACAGCGCTTGGAGTCGGCATGTCAGTTATAGACGGAACTATAGCAAATGTTGCCCTGCCAACCATCGCACATGACCTCGGGACCGCTCCTTCCACTACTATTTGGGTAGTAAATGCATACCAGTTGGCAATCACAATTTCGCTCCTTTCCTTTTCTTCCTTGGGAGATATTCATGGATACCGCCGTATTTTCCTGATTGGTATAGGCATCTTCAGCATTACCTCCTTAATATGCGCACTTGCCGATTCTTTCTGGACATTGACTATTGCCCGTATCCTGCAAGGTTTCGGAGCGGCTGCCATAACCAGCGTAAACACGGCTTTATTGCGTATCATTTATCCCAAACGGTTTCTCGGACGAGGTATGGGGATTAATGCTTTAGTCGTCGCTGTGTCTATTGCTTCCGGCCCCAGTATCGCTTCCGCCATTTTATCGATCGGTTCATGGCACTGGCTATTTGCAATTAATGTTCCGTTAGGAATAGCAGCGCTACTGATTGGCTGGAAATTCTTGCCTGTGAATACAGTAAAAACATACGGACGCCATTTCGACAAAACCAGTTGCCTGATGAATGCCCTGACATTCGGATTGCTGATTTTTTCTCTTGAAAATATAGCTCATAAAGGAAGTAGCATTATGGTGATTGCCGGAATATTGGCATTTGTCACTATTGGTTTCTTCTTTGTACACCGGCAACTCAGGCAACGTTTTCCACTACTTCCTGTAGACCTGATGCGCATTCCTATTTTTTCCCTGTCGGTAGGGACCTCTATCTGTTCCTTCATAGCTCAAATGCTCGCAATGACTTCTCTTCCCTTCTTTTTCCAAAACACCCTGGGACGGAGTGCAGTGGAAACAGGACTTCTGCTTACCCCATGGCCATTAGCAACCATGATTATGGCTCCTATCGCCGGAAGATTGGTAGAGAAAGTCCATCCCGGTATATTGGGCGGTATAGGTATGGGCATCTTTTCCACCGGAATGTTCCTCCTTGCCATTCTGCCTGCCGAACCGACCAATGCTGAGATTATCTGGCGGTTGTGTATCTGTGGCGCCGGCTTCGGTATGTTCCAGACCCCGAACAACAGTACGCTTATCTCTTCAGCCCCAACCGACCGGAGTGGAGGAGCCAGCGGCATGTTGGGAACAGCCCGCTTGCTGGGACAAACTATCGGAACAACGTTAGTAGCCATGTTATTCAATCTGGTTCCAAACAACAGTACCCAGGTCTGTCTTTATCTTGGAGGTGCATTTGCCATTATCGCAGGAATTGTCAGTTGTCTACGTATATCCCAACCGGCTCCATTAAAAAAAGGGTAACTATCCGCCTTTACATATCAACAACGGTATATATAACAGAAGGTTTGCCTTATTATAAAAAAGACATCATTTTAACCAATTCAATGACACTTTTTCATAATAACAGCCTTTAGCATAACTTCACTCATATACATAAAAGCCTTTTTAGGATTAACCTGCCCCTTTTTAAGGCTAAAAAGGAGACTTTTTCATACAATCCGGCACCTTTTCCTACTTACCCTAAGGGTAATTTCAATTAGTAGCGGTACAAATTCCAACTATCTGCGCACAAAAAAACAATAATCCGCGCGGCAAAACACCTATATTTTAACTTTAAAGCATATATGTTTTAAATTCAAAGCATATATGTTTCGTTTTTCGATGTTATTAAGCATAGACGCGACTCTGGAATAGTCTGTAAAGCTAACATTACGCGGATATCAATTAGCTTACTATCTTCCCAAAAACACAATAATATGATTAGACGCGGATGACGCGAAAAACGCGGATTAATACAGTTTTTTATTTCTTAATCCGCGTTTTTCGCGTCATCCGCGTCTAATAAATACGATCCGCCTCTTAATTCAATTAGTAAGCATTCCAGCCTCTGCACCAACAAAGCGGAAATATTAAACCTCTCGAGAGTGGCATATTTGCCAAGCACCTTGGATTATATACGGCACAAGCGAAGCAGGAAACAGTTGTTTTGTCATTTTGTCAAAAGGAACAAAATGATATTTTCTTCGTGTAAACTTTCACCGGATTCACCTTTATCTCCCTTCAAGATGCAATTAACATTAATTTTCTTCACTTTTGAAGTTTCTACCAGAATAAAAGATACTTTTGAAACCAAACAATAACAATAATCTGATATGAATATGAAACAGAAACTACTTTATTGCCTTGCTTTTGCATCAGCCTCATTACTTCTTGTCTCATGCAACTCATCAGAGCCAAATACACCTGCCTGCCTAACAGCCGACATAAGAAATAGCCTCAATCAACCAACTCTCTTGAATCTGGATGATGAAATAGAGAGTGTTTCTTATGTGCCTTTGGAAGTAACCTCCGATGATGCGTCATTAATAGATGGTGTGACGAGCTATGTTATCACTGATAAATACATTTACATCTTACCGGTCAAGGAGGAACGGATTGCTTTATTTGATAAACAAGGACATTTTATAAAGACATTAATTTCTCCGGGACAAGGACCGGGTGAAATCAGTGAGGTTATTATAAATATGCAGGCAGACGAAAAGAAGAATCGTCTTTATCTGTTTGGCACAAATCAGATATTAGTTTACACATTAGACGGAGAATTTATTCAACATATAAGCCATGATTATCAAGTAGTAGCCCAATGCCTGATTGAAGAAGAAAGACTTGCAGCCATTTCATTCCCTTACCAGCCTTTTCAGGGAAGAGGATTCGGACTCGGTATTTTCACTACCCAAGGGGATACGATTCTCATGAAGAATGACTTTTATTCTCCGCTGGTTCCCCGTGAGAACTCAGGATTTACGGTATGTATGACTGTCGCTTACTCGGAACCGGAACATTCTCTCCTATTCAAAACAGGAAGCAACGACACTGTTTTTAGAATATCTAACAATACAATCCAGCCGGCTTGTATCTTAAATCTTCAAAACTCGAACAACGAAATAACCCGTGCACTCGATATTACTGATTTCAGCTCCCTGCAAAAGAAACTTGGAGAAGATAACGATATTTTCATTTCTGACATTTTCGAAACACCTAAACAATACTATTTCCGTTTCAGATATAACCAAGGCCATTGCGTGGCTTCCGTTAATAAAAAAACAGGAAAAACGTTGGTTGAGAAATGTATCCAACCCGGTACTCTAAAAGAAATGGCGGATGTGAATCTGCAACATGGAATGTTAGGAACTAAAAGCTATCATAACTTTCCGGTTTGGGGACGTGTAAGCGGAAACGAGCTGGTACAAATCGTTACCCCTTACGAACTCAATTTCTATAAAGAAACTCAATCGATATCCATTCCCGACAATTTGAATACAAAAGAGGAAGAAGGTAATCCTATCTTTATCTTCTATAAACTCAAAGACCAATGATTCAAATCCCGAATACGAAAAAAGGTACAAACCCATCAATTAGATTGGATTTGTACCTTTTTAGATTTACACGAGAGAATATTTCTATTCCTCGCATAAACGCTTTATATCGGTAAACTGATTACAATTTATCGTTTGAACCAAGAACGTTCAAAATCTTATGTTTGTACAGTTTTTCCATGTTATCGCGAGCCGGTCCCAGATATTTACGTGGGTCAAATTCAGCCGGTTTTTCTGCGAAAGTCTTGCGGATAGCAGCAGTCATAGCCAGACGAGAGTCTGAGTCGATGTTGATTTTGCAAACAGCAGATTTAGCAGCCTTACGCAATTCTTCTTCAGGAATACCGATAGCAGCCTTCAAAGCGCCACCGTATTTGTTGATTGTTTCAACTTCTTCTTCAGGAACAGAAGAAGAACCGTGAAGAACGATTGGGAATCCCGGAAGTTTTTCCATTACAGCGTCCAATACTTCGAATGCCAATGGAGGAGGAACCATTTTACCAGTCTTCGGATCGATATGGCACTGTTCCGGAGTAAACTTGTAAGCACCGTGAGAAGTACCGATTGAGATAGCCAATGAATCGCAACCCGTACGAGTAGCGAAGTCGATTACTTCTTCAGGGTCAGTATAAGTGTGGTGGTCAGAAGAAACTTCATCTTCAACGCCTGCCAATACACCCAGTTCGCCTTCTACAGTTACATCGAACTGATGAGCATAATCAACAACTTTCTTAGTCAAAGCAACGTTTTCTTCGTAAGGAAGATGAGAACCGTCGATCATAACAGAAGAGAAACCAGAGTCGATACAGCTCTTGCAAGTTTCAAATGTATCACCATGATCCAGGTGAAGAACAATCTGAGGATTCGGGCAACCTAATTCCTTTGCATATTCAACAGCACCCTGAGCCATGTAGCGAAGCAATGTTGCATTTGCATATTGACGGGCACCTTTAGACACCTGCAGGATTACCGGAGACTTTGTTTCAACAGCAGCCTTGATAATAGCCTGCATCTGTTCCATGTTATTGAAGTTGAAAGCCGGAATTGCATATCCGCCTTTGATGGCTTTTGCGAACATTTCTTTTGTGTTCACCAAGCCTAAGTCTTTGTAATTTACCATTGTTGTATATGTTATTACGTTAATGATTAAAAATCTACAGCAAAGATAACAACTCTCCGCTAACTTTATGCTCTTAAGCATCTAAAATAACGCAAAAGTCTTGATTCTGGAAAAAATAGTTTGATTTTCTTTGTTTGTTCAACTCAAATCAATACCTTTGCAACCCAAAATACCGGTTACCAAACTGTTAAGAATAATAATTAAATATAAGATAACAAAGCAATGAAAAAAGGAATTCATCCTGACAACTATCGTCCTGTAGTATTCAAGGACATGTCAAACGAGGACGTATTTATCACTCGTTCCACTATCAATGCAAAGGAAACTATCGAAATCGATGGTGTAACTTATCCGTTGGTAAAGGTCGAAATCTCTAACACTTCTCACCCGTTCTACACAGGTAAATCTAAATTGGTGGATACTGCCGGACGTGTTGATAAGTTCATGAGCCGTTACGGTAACCGTAAAAAATAAGAAGTTTCGTTTTATAACGATAAAGAAAAGGGTTGGCATTTTCGGATGCCAACCCTTTTCTTTTTACTTATTAGTGGATTTCTCCACTATCGTTTCCAAAACTTTTTGCAGATTTCCAATTACAGCGTTCCCCTCCAGGCCATATTCCTTGCCCACTTCCAATAAATTCGGATAAGACACCCAAACCCGGTTGCCGGCATCTTGCCAAACAGAAATACGTAACGGAAGTTCCAATGCTATAGAGGGATTCTGTTGCATTAGCTTGGTACCGACTTCAGGAGAACCGAAAACGATAACTTTGCTGGGCTTCATCGTTAACCCTGCTTCACGGGCATTTTTTGCATGATCGTATTCGGCAAATATTGTGCCCCCCTGTGATTTAACGAGGTTTGTTATCTTCAAAACCGTTTCATCTACGTTAAATGCGCTTTCTGTCTTTTCCTGCAACCGATTCTTCTTTTCCTCCATTGCCACATTCCTCAATTTATTCAATACCGGGGTCTTTACTGTCCTTACACTGCTCTTGGCCCCGTTATTTAATTGTTCATAAATAATAATCTTATTTTCACCCTTCTTCAGCCATACTCCCGGAATGTACAAGGTCTGTTGAGGACCGGCATACCAGTAACGTCCGATATTGATGCCATTAATAAAGATAATGCCTTTACCCCAGTCATCCATGTCTATAAACGTATCCCCGACATCTTTCAGATTAAATGTACCTTCATAAATAACCGGCTTATTCCTCAATGAAGACGTCCCGGAGGAGCCGTTCTTATACACATAATCTTTATCTGAAGATAATACCGGAGCCTCTGCCATAGGAAGCTTGTACATCTTCCAATCCGATATCTCATTACCGGCAATCCGTACAGGGCTGATAATCCCTTTGGCATTTTGAGTAATACGCTCACCATAGTTGATACGTCCGAAGTTCTCCACCAAAATATCCAGCGTTGCATTGAACGGAATATCGATATCCATATCATACTGGTTAAAACAACGGTTCAGCTCTCCTACACGCTCGCCATTAATATAAATGGTAGCATAATCACGCAACCCCGGAAGTTCCAGTTTCCCTTTCAACGGCTGGTTGAAATGTTTGGAATATAAAATATAACCATATCCCTGGTTCAATTGTTCGAACGTCAAAGGTGTCGGCGACTCTACCGGTTTCTGTTCTTTTGCCAATGCCAACACATCGGCTACCTTTGTCAAAGAGATAGAGGGAATTTCAATCACAGGATTCGGAGCCGGAACCTCAGGAACCGGATAAGATACATATTTCTTTATCACATTACGAAGAGAATCGTATTTAGGTGTTCTCCATCCTGCCTCACTAATCGGAGCATCATAATCATAACTGGTCAAATCCGGCTGTATATCATGTTTTTTATCATAATTGGCACCACTCGTAAAACCGAAGTTCGTACCGCCATGTACCATATAAACATTAAAAGAAACATCATTTTGCAGGTAATTCTCTGTTTGCCTGGCTATACCGGAAGCACCGATTTGTGGAAAAGGTTCTGCCCAATGGGACAACCAACCGGGATAAAACTCAGCCACCATATAAGGTCCAACACCTCCATGATATTCGTTAACCACTTTCTTCAGGTTCTCCACATTCCCTTCGCCATTGGCAGTAGGCAAAGCTCCCGAAGTAGAACCACCCTCAAATAACCAGCTACCGTCCGAAGTAAATAAAGGCACATTGAAACCGGCATCAGCCAACTGTTGTTTAATTTTGGCATTATAACGGCGATGCTCTTCCAAAGGTATATCCTTCCGCTGTGCCACATACGAACCGAATTCATTCTCTGCCTGCACCATAATAATCGGACCGCCTTTAGTTACCTGCAAGTCTCCTACTTGTTCATACAATTTATCTATGTACATCTTCGTCCGTTTCAGGAACTCCGGGTTATCCCTGCGTATTTCCATGCCCGGAATATTCTGCAACCACCAGGGATAACCACCAAATTCCCATTCCGCACAAACATAAGGACCGGGACGCAAGATAACCATCAGTCCTTCTTCCCCGGCAATCCGGATATATTCGGCCAGGTTCTTATCTCCTTTGAAGTCCCATTGTCCGGGTTCCGTTTCATGAAGGTTCCAGAATACATAGGTAGCAACTGTATTCAAACCCATCGCTTTCATCATCTGGAAACGATGTCGCCAATACTGATGGGGAATACGTGGATAGTGCATTTCACCGGATATAATGGATATCGCTTTCCCGTCCCGGTAAAAATGTCCGTTCTTTATCTCGAACGTAAACTTATCTTTTGCAAACAGGCACATAGGTACCATCATCAATACAAAAAATAAACAGGCTAATTTCTTTTTCATGGATTTTATCAAGATTTATTTTCGGTTTAATAGATTGCAAATATAACAAACTTAAGAGTACACCATTCAAAGATTGTTTTTTTCCTCTATACCTAAAAAACATAAAATGCAAAGCCTCAATAAAATACATGTCAAATAATTAGACAGGGCTGTCCATTTATTTGACATTATCCACCACCCAGATTTGCTATAAGCAATTATATTACAACAAATTAAGCATACTGGCATATTTTTTGCTTGATATATACCAAAAACACTACTTATGAAACGAACGCATATTATCATTATTTGCCTGGTAATTTTCTCCGGGTTAAAAGCACTTGCACAAGAGTATGTAAACAAAGACTCTCTAATAAGCGATTTCAATTATCTCATACGGCAATTGGAGGCAACTCATCCGGATCCTTACAGTGGCTTCGGGGGAAAAGTGTTCTTTCATAAACAAGCATTCGACCTAAAAAACGAGCTGGCAAGAAAAGATCACACGCTGCTTGATTTTTCAAGTAAAGTTTCCGCTTTTCTCGCCAACCTGCAAGACGGGCATACCTCCTTGTTTACTCCGGAAAATACGAAAGAAAAGAATAAAAGCGGTATATTTATCGTTTCAGGAAAAGTCATACCGGACGGGATAATTCTCAGGGAAGTCCCCCTCGAAAGTAAAGAATATCTGGGAAGCCGTATTTTGGGCATCAATGGTCTTTCTATTGATTCTCTGCTTCAAATTATAAAAACGAAAAAAGCATGTGAGAACTTATACGGACAATATTTCTGGCTCAATATGTTCCTTAGTCATTCGGACTTTATCCTCGAAATATTCCCGGATTTGAAAAATACAATGACCCTCAACATCGAAACACCGGACGGAGAACGAAAAGACTTGACCATTCCTTTAATAAGCAAAGATAAATGGAAAGAATATCCGACAGCCAAATTTTCCAAATGGGATATGATTCCGGAGGATACCTATCTGTCATACAAATACCTGGATAAGAAAAAGGAAGTGATGTTCTTCAAACTAACCTGTATCATGGCAAGGGAAAACTATGAAGTCACACTAAAAAACAACTGGCCGGGAGCTTACGATGACATGAAATGGTTCTACAAAAATACCCTGAAAAAAGAAATGCCGGCGGATACGGCAAAAGCGCTTGCGGGTATCCCCTCTTACTCCGAAACATTCTTCCATATGTTGAAAGAGATGAAAAAGCACAACAGCAAAACCCTCATCATCGATCTGCGTTCGAACGGAGGAGGATGGACTCCTATCACATTGCCAAGCCTGTACCAACTACATGGAGACAGATATCTGCAAACAGACATGGATACCCACTTCTATCGCCTCCTGTCCCCTCTCTACCTGAGTAAGATAAACAAAACACAGGAAGAATTTAATAAGATGTACGGACACGAATATCAATTAGGCGAATACATTTTTAACGAAGAGAACCCCGATACTTCCTGTATCGAAGTTCAACGAGAGAATTTTATCAGGAATTGCCTGAGTGACTTGAAACCTGAACTGGAAAAGCAGAAAGGCAAACCGGTTTACACTCCTGAAAAAATATATGTAATCACAAACGAGCAGACATTCAGTGCAGCATTCCACTACGCCTTTTATCTTTGGAAAATGGGGGCTACTGTAGTAGGAGTACCTTCCATGCAAGCCCCGAACACGTTTATGGAACAGACTTCTTTTAACTTGCCCTATACCCATCTGGGAGGTTCCATTTCCAACAGCATACAGGTATTCCTTCCGGGAAAAGACCGTCGTGCCAAAACATTCTGGCCCGATTTAATGCTGGAGTATAATGATTATAAACGATATCAATTCGACTTCCATTCGGAAATTCGTTACCTGCTGGATAAAATCAATAAATAGCTAAAATCAGAAGAAAGAAGAACTCCCGGCTGTCAGTTCAAATACGGCGACACCACCGCGATATGTACGGTCGGGAGCAATTGTAAAGGTTAATGTACCGTCAGCAGATAAAAGGGTTGCAAATCCTGTATCATTCCATAAATCACGAACCATTATTTTATCCTGCTTATTAAATCCTAATATTCTCTTAGGTATTGTACATGTTATCACTTGAGTTTGCCCGGTTGGATTTCCTGCGATCAGAATCGCTTTACTTCCTTTAGTATATAACAAATAGGGTTTAGGGACAGACCTATTTTCAGGCATATCTACAGAAACGATTTCTACAGGATTATCCATACTCCTGCCATAAAAAATATCCGGATTTGCCTTACGAATCGCAATCATACGCGTAACATCATCAAGCATCTGTTTATGGTGTAACTGCTTCAACTGCGACCAATCTATCCAGGAGCCATAGAGCCACGTTCCATTGTTATTTTCAGCCTTACCAAACAAGTCTGGCTTCATCCGGGGAATCGGAACAAAATCCGCATCAAACTCTTCTCCACTCATAAAGATAGGTATCATTGGTGAAAACAGGCAACTATACCCGAACACACAGCGGCTTCCTTCTGCAACATAAGGATTATCCTGAGCGGGAAAACTATCCCAGCCATCATCATGAGATGATAACTGTACTGTATAAATAGTGCTGTCCGGTTCTTCCTGCTGTATCTTATCCGTCTCCCTCCAATACTTTAAAAACTGCTGGCTTTCATCAAAATAGGTAACCATATCAGTTAATGAAGCATTAGAATAGTCTAATCCCATCGTTTGCTCAGATAATTTATTAGAACGTTGGTAACAATCCACAGCATTCCTGCAAGAGATAAGATTTTCACTCATGATACAAATAGGATGCCCCGCCTCCACCGCATTCTGCCTGATTCGTTTCCACAAATCGGGACGGTAGATATCGACGTCCAAACGGTAACCATCTACTCCGTCATTTACTACATAGTCCGTAAAAGTTTTAACCCACCATTCATCCAAGTCGGCATGTCCACCCTGCCAGTCAAAATCGGTCATACCCCACGACCCGCCTTTAAACCAGTCCGGATGCTCTTTAACCAATGGAGAATAACTCATGACTCCATGCGTTATAACATCAAGAAATACACGGATACCGTGTTTATGGGCCTCCGCTATTAAAGCACGCATCTCTTTACGTGTACCTAACGATGTATCGATGCTATCTTGACGGATAACAGCATATTGCGACCAGATATTATAGAAATGTTTTGAATCTGCCCAGGAATTTCCTGTTAGCCAAATGGCATTGATACCCAGCTTTTGCATATAGGGTATTTTCTCATGTACGGATTTAAACATTCCTCTTTCCGGTATTTTGGGTGAATTGAAACTTTTAGTAGACACTTCATAAATTATAAGATCTTTCACCCATGCCGGAGTTTTCTCATTTTGCGCATGTATATTTCCTATCATCAATACGAATACGCTAAGCAGGAATATGCAATCCTTCAGATACTTCATATAGAATATAATTAAAATAAAAAATCAATTACCTGTCACAAATATAGGGAATAACACACCCTACAAATTGGACAATACTGACAATCTATAAAACAATATTAGCATAATAACACTTAGCGGGAAACAGTTGGTTATTTTTATCAGGCATGTTTATAAATCAATATTTTTCTTTAAGTTTGTAGCTCTAAAGCTATATTAATTGAAAATAATACCATGGCAAAAACTAAAGAACAATTACTAAACATTCTTGACCAGTTCCAACTGGCTGAAAAAGTAGTTTCCGCAGAGCCTTTTGGAAACGGACACATTAACGATACGCTGAAAGTAACTAACGAAAAAGGCGAAATCAAATATGTACTGCAACGCATCAACCATTTGATTTTTACAAATGTGGATATGTTACAGAATAACATCCAAGTCGTTACTTCACATATCCGTAAAAAACTGGAAGAAAAAGGAGAAACAGATATCGACCGTAAAGTGCTGACATTCCTTTCAACCAAAGAGGGTAAACCCTATTACTTTGATGGAGACAGTTATTGGCGTGTTTGCCTGTTCATTCCGAACAGTAAAAGTTACGAAGAAGTAAATCCCGAACTTTCATACGAAGCAGGCAAGGCTTTCGGAGATTTTCAATCTATGCTGGCTGATATTCCCGAAGGAACCTTGGGCGAAACAATCCCCAATTTTCATAATATGGAATTTCGTCTGGAGCAGTTTCATGATGCAGTAAAAGCGAATGCAGCAGGACGTCTGGAAGAAGTTAAAGGCCTTATCGATGAAATCGAAAAACGGGCTTATGCCATGTGCATACAGGAACGTCTTTACCGCGAAGGCAAGCTTAAAAAACGCACTAATCACTGTGATACAAAGGTGAACAACATGATGTTCGACGCAGATACCGATAAAGTATTATGTGTTATTGACTTGGATACGGTTATGCCGGGCTTCGTTCTTTCCGATATCGGCGACTTCATCCGTACGGGTGCCAATACAGGTGCGGAAGATGATGAAAATCTGGATAACGTAAATGTAAATATGGATATCTTCAAAGCCTATACACGTGGTTACATGGAGAAAGCCAAATCATTCCTTACCCCGACAGAAATCAAACTACTCCCATACGGAGGACGCCTGTTGACTTATATGCAAACCGTCCGTTTCCTGACTGACTACATCAATGGCGATACCTATTATAAAATCCATAGTCCGAAGCATAACCTGATTCGAACAAAGGCACAGTTCAAATTACTTCAGAGCCTTGAAGCGCATGCAGCAGAAATGGATGCGTTTATGAGCGAATGGCCGTAAAAGACAAATTAAGATACCCTATAAGAAAAGGTGAAAGTTCAGAGATTATTCCGAGTTTTCACCTTTTTTCCTTATAATTGTTCTACCCTTTACATTTAAATTTTAACCAACAAAGCCGCAGAAACCTCGTCGGCGATCTCTTCGTCCCGCAATGATTTCAGAATGGTCAACCCGAAATCAAAAACAAATCCGGGTCCTTTACACGTGATGATATTACCATCCTGTTCCACTCCGTTATCCGTAGGAATCGCCCCTGTCATAGTCGGTTCGAAATAAGGGAAACAACAGGCTTTACGTCCTTTTAATAACCCTAAACCACCTAAAACCATAGGCCCTGCACAAATAGCGGCGAGTATTTTACCTTCTTTATGTTTCTCCAAAATAAGTTCTTTCAAGCGAGTACAGGTATTCAGATGGTTACTGCCGGGTATGCCTCCCGGAAGAATTAAAACATCCGTATTACTGAAATCAACATCTTCAAAGACATAATCAGCTATTACCGGAATATTATGTGCTCCCATTACTTTCAAATCTCCCATGATGGAGACGGTTGCAACTTTGATACCTCCTCGTCTTAATATATCGACGGTACCGAGTGCTTCAATTTCTTCAAATCCTGTTGCCAGGAATACAAATGCTTGTTTCATACCCTTACTTTATTTTTATTTAGATAATACTTTATTTTGTGCTTTAACAATGGTATATCGACCGGCTTTACCAAGTAATCATCGAATTTGTATTTTTTTGCTTTTTCTTTTTCTTCAGCAAAAGCAAAAGCCGTGAGTGCCAGAATAGGAATATCCGGCGAGAGTTCCCGTATGTCCTGTGTCGCTGCAAACCCATCCATGACCGGCATCTTTATATCCATCAGAATCAAATCTGGTTTATACTTCTTAAATAATTGTACGGCCTTTTCGCCATTATCTGCGTAGATTAACCGATATTGTTGCTTTAAAACCGCCAACAACAAAAGATAGTTTTCCAACACATCCTCAGCGATAAGAATTGTATATTGCCCGGGTAATGCGTCCGAAATAGTATCAGAGGATATCTCTTCTTTTTTTTCTTCAAATGCCGGTACAACCGGATCTGTCAGAGGCAAAGTAAACCAGAAAGTAGAGCCTCTTCCTAATTCTGATTTGAGTCCCATTTCTCCTCCCAACCTCTCAATAATCATTCTGCATATGGATAATCCCAATCCCGTTCCTTGCTTGAATTCATCCAGTTTTACAAAACGTTCGAATACGGCATTCTGTTTGTCTTTAGCTATTCCGACACCGGTATCGGTAACGGAAACACGAACAAAGTCTTCTTCTACCTTATACGACAGAGAAACAAACCCCTGAGTTGTAAATTTTATCGCATTCGACAGCAGGTTCAGTAAAACTTGCTCGACACGTTGCATATCTGTCTGTAACCGGACAGACGGCAGCGAGTCTCCATGAAATAACAAAGCCACATCCGAAGTCATTTTCAGAGATTGTGAAACGTATGCTCCGCGGCAGATATCTTTTAAATCAACATTAGAAAATTTGTATTTTAATTCCCCGGATTCTATTTTAGCAAAATCCAGAATATCATTTATCAGTTGCAGCAGCAACTCACTATTGCTGTTAATAATAGTCAGGAACTCTTGTTGTTCACTAGCATTTTCCGTTTCCGTTATTAACCTTGAAAAACCTACAATTGCATTTAAGGGAGTACGTATTTCATGGCTCATATTAGCAATAAAAGCATTCTTCATCTTATCGGCTTCCTGTGCTTTAATCAAATCCAATTCATTTTGCCGTTGGTCTGTAATGTCCCAAAGCATTGCCAGCAATAGAGGAGAAGCTCCCGGATCCGGGTTGGTTATCAGCAAGCGAACGATATTTACAATACGGACTTCACCATTAGGCTTCTCATATTCAAGCATTGATTTGTCAGTCCGGCCATGGTTTATCGTAGAATAGTCTTCTGTCCGGATTTCGTGTGCTCTTCTAGGGTCCGTAAAGAGGTCAAAGTCTGTTTTTCCTATGATTTCAGCAGCATCTACTTCCATAAAATTTTCTGCCGCATGATTGAAATAGATGTATTTAAAACCGTCAAAAATATCTTTTACGATGATAACTACAAATATATTTGAGAGGATCGTATTCATCAATATATTCAGAAAATTTATCTTCCGCTGATTCAGAAGGTTTTCATTCATTTCTTCTATCTCAGCTTTTCTCACGACATTTTGAGCTACTTCTTCTTTCAGCATTTTTATTTGTTGAATCAGTTCTTCTCTCGAAAATTGATCATATATATCCATATCGTACGATTCAAGGTTTATCTTTCTTTCCACATTTCCTGCGTTTACCAGCAGTGTTAGCGCATTGCGACCAAAGATATATATAATAACCTGAACATTAAAGATATTTTTAATCATAAGCCATGAAATTCTTAACTTATGCATCATCTTATTTTACATTTTAAATCAATTTTGTATTTTTACAGGAGCTCCGAAGAAAAAATGCAGCATTATGAGGACTTTAGAAGAATTGATTAATATGTATAACCAGATTGGAAAATAATGGGCCAGATTTATTCCCCGGTAAATAATATATAGTTGAATTGTATCCTTTCCTGTGGGATGCCTTCTAATGTCATATCCAGATAGATAGTTCCACCTCTTTGAAGTATACTGTCGGGTAACGGAGCAAACAGATAATTTTCGTAATAACTATCCGAAGGGATTGGCGTATGTTCCGGATTCAAAGGACTTTCCAGATAAATTCCCATAGGATGCTTGTGCCGGTCCAGAAGATTTATCGAGACAGGGATAGATTGGCTAGTTACCGTATCCGCATCATTGTAAACCTGGATATATACTCTTATACCGGATTCCCCATCAATAATCAAAGGATTCACATCATACAACTTAATAGCCGATTGCACGGAATCATCCTCCAGATTCCTGGAGCATCCACCAAATGCACAAGAAATGCACAAGACCACAAAAGCCAGTAGTAATACTTTCTTCTCCATATTAAAAACAGCTTAACACGTCAAAGATAATATAAACCAATAGCTTTCCAGTAAACAAATTATTTATACCTCCTATAGAACAACCGTTATTTCCCCTCTACCAATCGAAAGCTTACAGGATTTGCTTCTTTTTCTGCCTGCTTCCGTATCCGCAAGGCCCGGTTTTCTACTTTTCCTGTAATGAACTCCGGTATATTATAGGACTTCATCAGAGTTGTATAATATTTTGTCTTCTTCTGAGGAAGCAGGAATGGCTTGGAGATTTCCCCATTCTCATTCACATAGGCAAAGAAAGGGCGTGTGTACAAACCATCAAGACGACGGCTACTGAAAACAATCCATCTGCCATTGGAAGACCAGGAATGATAGCTTTCCGTATCATCACTATTCAAGACTTCCGGATAATGGCCTTTTCCTGTTTTCAGGTCTATCAGATACAAATCGGCATCTTTATGCCAGATTGGGAATGTGCCATAGCCGGAAATTGTACAAAGTAAATAATTACCATCCGGGGAAATACGAGGAAATGAGATACTTTTTCCATTTAAACAGGCATTATATAATGTATCGACAGTTGTACTGAATCTCCCGGAAGAAGCATCAAAAGACAGGCTACACAAACTATATTTTAATTGACGGATAGAATCCGGCATCGGACAAGCCGGGGCACTACAATAATAAAGCGTTTTTCCATCGGGAGAGAATGTCGGAAAAGTTTCAAAGCTTTCCTGGGTAAATATTTCAGGGGCGGATAATATCGCTCGTTTTTCAATATCATAGACTACGACATCCGAAGCCGTATCATATACTTCCGTCCGCTGAGTCGGGTGCATATCCTGAGTAGTTTTATTCACTGAAAAAGCAATATACTTTCCAGACGGATGCCAGTAGGGATAAACCAATGCAGACATGGTTTGTTCCGCTTTTGTATTCAGAAAATCCAGATGTTCCTGACTAAATAACACTGTTCCTGCTGTCCTGCCGCGCATATGGAAAAGCATCTGCTCCGGATTCCGGTTACAAAAAGAATGGCAATTCACGCAGTTATATCCGGTCATCTTATTTTCATAGATGGCACTTTCTTCATACGATTCGAGGTCACGCTGGTAAATTCCCATTTGATTCCATAAAGCATATCCAGGCTCAATCAAGCGATAAGCCAGATATTTATCAATCGGCACTTCTGCCACATTAATATGAAAGGGAGTATACCCCTCCCATCTCCCTTGCTCTTTTTTCACGACCGTGACCTCCAGTGCTTGTCCTTTCGCCTCGGTAAGCAGAGATTTCCATTTTTTCTCCGGGATAATAACATCACCATTTACCGCATCTATCACAAATTGCTGATTGTCGTACTTAAAAATCACATACGCCTCATTATCTGAGCAGATGGAAAAGTTCAATGGTGCAATATTAAACGGCACTGTAACCTCTACATAATCCGGATAAATAACCGGCACTTCCTCTTTATAATTCGTAATTGTCCTGTTGCCGGAACATCCCCAACAGAGAAACAGCAACAAATAAACCCATATTCTTTTCATCTTTTCCATCCCTTTTTCAAAACATCAGATAAAACCAGTAAGTATCACCAAATGAAGCCGCCATCACCTCCCTGAAATTCAAAAAGGAGTGTTTCTCTATCATATCCTGTTCGAAAGCACCGTACCGTTGCTCCACCTTCAAGCTAACCCCCTTCTGTGCCCAGACAGCAGGCGTTTTCTGATACAACGCAACGATGGCTTCCTGTTGGCTGACAGACAAAGATTGCCATACTTTGGTCCGGTAGTATTTCTTATGTAACTCATCGAACGTTTTTAAATCCTTCCTCAACAAAGAATAGGCTATCAGGTATTGAAGAGGCAATGGGTTATCCGGGTTATTTACGGAAAGGTATTCCAGCGTTTCCAATCCGGAAATTGCTATCCGGTATTGGTCATCCCGCAGCAAACCCTTCCTCTTTTCCCCATATGACAAATCCTGCAAAACATTGGCATCATTATAAAGATACCAGCGCTGACGGCTTGCCCAATCCCGGTAAAACAAGGTCTGTTCTAATAATTTAATATACTTTTCCGCAACCGGATAATCCCCGGTAATCAGGTTTGTCCGTACAAGGCATTGCAACAAACGCACGTTGCCAGATGCAGAAGCCACATATCCTTCAAAAGCAAACTTCTGTGCAAAAGTAACATTACCGACATGATAGTTTATATCCGCCAGAACAATGGCACTACCCAGAGAACTGTTCCATTCCGGAATCAGGCATTCCGCGTTTATCTGAGGATAACAAAACAACTTCTCACCTAATTCTCCTTTACAAGCTAATGCCAGATTCAACACATTCATTGTCTGGACATCCGCATGTTCCATGGAAAAAGAAGAAATAATCCGGTCCCATTGCTCAGTTCGCAGATAATAGTCTTGCTCCATATTTTTAAGGGAAATATGTTTCTCCTGAAAATCTATCCAGTAGAAAAATAATAAAACCAGTATCCATTGCCCCCCAAAAAACCAATAGTTGTCAAACCATTGCCTTCCCCTGAACCACCAGGCTAAAAGAATAGAAACCAATAGTATAATCCATGAAAGAATTATATTTTCCGATTTTACCAACGGCTCATAATATAAATCGGGTAGAACAATCATTTGGTATTCTCCCTGCCATGCGAACAACATGGAAGCATAGGTTATAATAATAAGCTCGAAGAACAACACTGGGAAATAGAACCATCCCTGTTTACGCTGCAAAACTTCCAAAAGGATTATACATACGACAAACAACGACATAACAGATCCTGCCATCCAAAATAAAAGAGGAACCATCAGGACGGTAAGAATCAAACGCAATGGAAAACGGTCGAAATAAAGATACAACCGTATGAATACCAACATAAGTAGAAAAGAAACAGTACCCTGCATCCGGTAATTAATATCCAGATGATACAACAGTAACATAGCAACCGGGAATAAAGACAATAATCCGCACACACCGGATGGAGACACTTTCCATAATATACCATACAATAATAGAGCCACACCTACAAGCAAAAGCGTAGTAAGCAATGCCCCCATACATGGCAATCCGAAAAACTGGATAATAAATCCGGACAAATAGGAAGTCAATCCCGCAGGTTCGCCAACGGTATCTATAAAATATGACCAAGTCAGCGGAAACAGTTGCAACTGTTCCTGATAATAAAAAAAGAATTTATACTGAAACTGCAAGAATATAAACAGACAGCAACAAACAATTCCCCAAAAGAGTATAGTCCTATATTTCATGGTATATGTTTCCTGTTAACAAATGCTCCAATAATAAGACACAAAAAAAGCCAGCATCCCTTAAAAGAAGACATTAAAAAAAATAGTTATTTGCATAAAATGGCGATTTTTTAACCTATATCCAGCCAAGAACTATACAATTACACAAAATGATCGAATATTTTTATAAGTGATAACAAACATAAAGGGAAGGAAGAAGAGCTAACCGAAGGTATAGCAAAAGGTTTAGCCGAAAGTATCACTAAAATCGCCCGCAAAATGAAACAAGCAGGAAAAACGGTTTCCGCAATTACCGAACTAACAGGACTTCCCATAGAAGAGATTGAACAACTGTAATTGGAAAGAATGTATTCCTAAACAAGAAGTGCCTCCCGAATGCTAAACAAAAACATCCGGAGAGGCACTTCTATATTGTCAAATAAATCTCTTTTACGCTAAAACAGAAAAGCCGGTTACTTATTCATTTCATCGATTACAGCTTGGTTGGCTTTTCTTACCGCATCTTCATTAATCTTGATAACTTTACGGTCGTAAGTCATCAAACCGTTCACTTCACCTTCCACGTCTGTAGTCTGTGTATAAACAGCAGCGGCAAAGCCACGGTTTACCAACTCTTTCAAGTGGTTTGCGAACTTCACATACTCAGCAGTCACTTCATTGCTGTTCTTGAACTGGACATAGCCCCAGTTACGTTTGTTCCACCACAAGTGGTTTTCCAGAGGCAGACCGATACCGCCGTATTCGCCTAATACAGTTACACGTTGCGGGTCGAATAGGAACATGTCGGGACCCGGATAGTTATGTAAGTCGAGGATATCGCCGCAAGCACGGTGGTTGCCACCACTTGCCGGATTTACCAGACGGGACGGATCATATTGTTTTGTCCATGCCACCACTTTTTCCGTATCGAACTGTCCCCATGCTTCGTTGAAAGGAACCCAAGTTACTACAGAAGGATTGGACATACAGAAATCCATGATTTCTTTCCACTCCTGATAGTAGTTATCGATAGATTCCTGTGAACGTGCTTTGTCAGTACCGCCGCCATATACATGAGGCTGCCAGCTATTGCCCATATCGCCGCTCGGCATATCCTGCCAAACCAGCATACCTTCTTTATCGCAATGATAGTACCAACGTGCGGGTTCCACTTTCACGTGTTTACGAATCATATTGAAGCCCCAGTCTTTTGTCTTGATGATATCATACAATAAAGCCTCGTCGGTCGGAGCTGTATACAGACCATCAGGCCACCAGCCCTGGTCGAGCGGACCGAACTGGAACAGCGGTTTGTTGTTCAAGCACATACGCATGATACCATGTGCATCGCGTTCAGCAGAAATCTTACGGAATGCAGTATATGATTTAACTTCATCCAATACTTTGCCGTCTTTAGATAAAGTAACCTTCATATCATACAAGTACGGATTTTTTGTATCCCACAAAGTCGGGTTATTTACGCCCAGACGCATTTCCTGTCCCTGGATACCTTTGGCAGAGGCAACCACATTGCCTTTATCCAACAGTTTCACTTCTACGATAGCAGCCGGACAAGCTTCGGCAGTACCGACAGTTACAGCCAAAGTGCTATTGTCGATATTCGGAATCGCTTTGATGGATGTGACATGGTTTTTAGCAACCGGTTCCAACCATACAGTCTGCCAGATACCTGTTACCGGAGTGTACCAGATACCTTCCGGACGTGAAGTTTGTTTTCCGCGAGGTTGATATCCCTTGTCACTCGGGTCCCAAACACGAACCACCAGTTTCTGGTCTTTTGAACCTTTCAGGTACGGAGTGATATTGAAAGAGAACGGAGTAAAACCGCCTTTATGGGAACCGATCAGTACATCATTGATAAATACATCCGCTTTCCAGTCTACGGCACCAAAGTTTATCATTACGTCCTTGTTCTTCCAGGATGAAGGAACAGAGAATGAACGCTGATACCACAGTTCATTGTTTTCGCCTACTTCTTTCTGGACACCGGACAAAGAAGATTCTACTGCAAAGGGAACCAGGATATTTCCATCATAAGAAGCTGGGATAGCAGCACCTTTCGGTTTAATGGCATATTCCCATTCACCATTCAGGTTTACCCAGTCAGCACGTTCCATCAAAGGACGCGGGTATTCCGGCAATACGGACTTGGGATCCACTTTCGTAGCCCAATCGGTCTTAATCTTATCGCCGACAGGTTTCCACTGTGCCTGAGCAGATAGCGTCAGAGCAAGCGCACAACATGCTAATACGATTTTTTTCATGTTACATTACTTTTAAGTTTACAATATTTAAATAGATAAAAGAATCAACCAGTTGCCGTACCGTACGGCATATATCTTTTATTTTTAAAACATATATGTTTTGAAATCAAAAGACCGGTGTTTCCGCCTCCAGTGAAGGACTCGAACCTTTTACTTCCGGCCATCCGTTTTTCCAATGGATTTGGTCGAGCATCAGGACACGTCCGGTAGGATTAGCTGCACTTACAGCATGATAAAGCATCCAGTCGTTTCCTTTTTTGTCTTTTACAATTTCCGAATTATGTCCGGTTCCAACAAAAGCATCGTTCTTACGGATTAATATCTCATGATGATTTTCAAGCATCGGACGTCCCTGTTTGTCCACATACGGGCCAAACAAATTTTCAGAACGACCGACTACTGTGGTATAGGTACTTTTCAAACCTTCGCAACAGGAACCGATTGATGCGAACAGGTAATAGTATTTACCCTTTTTATGGATATATGTTCCTTCATAAGCCTTGCCTGCTACTTGTTTTTTCTCTGCTCCCTCTTTAACGGAAAGGCCATCATCCGCCAATTCAATACCATAGATACCGCTAAAACTCCCCCAAAAGAAATATTTCTTGCCTTTATCTTCCACATAGCATTGATCGATAGAGTTCTGCACGCCGATGGAATTGCTCCGGAACATCATCCCACGGTCGGTAAAAGGTCCCTCCGGTTTATCGGAGGTAGCAACACCGATACCGCAAGTCCATTCGCCACCCCATACGGACATGGAATAATAGAGCACATATTGACCGTTGATATAATTAATATCGGGCGCCCATAATCCACCTTTCGGTTCAAAGGTCGGGCGGGTTTCATTTGTAAAAGCTGTACCCACTTCTTCCCAATCCACTAAATTTTTGGAACGATGGATAGGGAGGTTGCGTATATCTTCCGTTGCATACAGATAGAAGTAGCCGTCTTTTGCTTTGATGACGGAAGGATCGGGCAGGCTATAATCCACCACCGGATTCTTGTAAGTCTTTTTTGCTGCACATTCCTCCGGGCTGCTTTCCGGAAAAATTGCATGGCAAGCTACAGAGGTAGCCGATAAAAATAAGGTTATCAACAGGTTTTTCATATTATTAATTGAATTGATTTACAAATTTCATTAATGCCAGGACCTACCCTGAACTTCCATACTGAAAACCGAAGACATGGTCTGGAGCCCTTCATGGTTTTTCAGCGTGAAAAGTATATTTTTTTCTTTATCTACCAAAAACATATGGCTTCTTTTTTCAGGATTGACATGCCCCACCCAATTGGTGAAAAGCAAACGCCCATCCGGGAAATAGTGCATACCGCCAAGGAACTTCAACGGTTCGCCGGGGATATCTTTATTGGATAATTCCCAGACTGTATTTCCTTTTTTATCCAGTTCCACGATACGCGGATTCTGTGTTTTATCGGCAACGGCAACCAGGGTATGACCGTTCGGAAGGCGGATAACGGAATGGGGGCCTCCGGGAACTTTCACTTCCCAGACAACTTTGCCTTTGGGGGTGTATTCTTTCACTGTTTCGCCGCCATAGTGAGCAACCAGATAATTACCGTTGTCTAACCTGCGGGCATTACGCATAAAAGCGAATGTTCCGTCGGCAACACCTTCGGGAAGGATGCAGACTTCTTTCACGACCTTTCCTTCGGGTGATATTTCCAACAGGCGTCCGGCATTACATTCCCCGACAAATGTATTTCCGTTTTTCAAACGCTGGCAGGCGAAAACAGGACTTTCGGATGTATAGCAGAACAAGGTATCCCCGGTCTGCGGATTCACTTCCAGCACACCTTTGCCTGTTGTGAACAGTACATTTCCGCCCGGAAGCACCCAAAGGTCGTTCGACTCGGGTGCTTTATGTTGCCAGACGATTTGGTTATTCTTCATGATAAAGACTATCCCCTGCGAGTAATCCGCCCCGGCAAAAGAGGCATATTGCGCTTTGCCGGAAAGTACGGACAGCAAGCAGAAAAAAGCAAGGCTTATCAAACGTTTCATGCTCATTTCAAGTTTAAAGTGACAATACATATTCAGCCAGGTCGTCCAGTTCGCTATCGGACAACTGTTCTTTCGGGCCGTGGATACGGAGCATCTCTTTCATGGTGTAGCTACGTCCGTCATACAAATAAGGAGCCGTACGCCATATCTCATTCAATGCCGGGACATCCATTTTCACGCCTTCATCGGGTCCGTCCGCCCAGTTCACGTTGTACTGTTTGCCATCCGTATAATACACACCGGAATGGCAGGAAGCACAATGCTGGTCGAATGCCGCTTTTCCCCGCTGTGCCGATTCGGACAACTTTCCGTCTACCAAATGCGGGCTGGGAAGTGGTGAAAGAGATTTCAGATACGCATCCATTGCCGATGCCACACTGTCGTCCCAATCGCCGAACAGAATATATTTGATACCGGAACGGACAGCGACCTCAGCATTCTTACGAATGCCGCTTATCATACAAGGCGGTGTCTGGTGGGAAAGCACCAGTGTTTTTGTGTTCTTCGGATTCCCCATTCCATCGTTCAGCAAGTCCCAGTTCAATCCGTCCATGCGTGCATCGTTCGGATGGCAACTGGCACAACTCTGCCATTGCTGGAAACCGAGAGTCGCATCATGGAAATACATATCGCCTTTGCCTGTCTGCGTAGAATTGAGAGGTGTTCCGGCAGATACATCCGCCAGCTTATTGCCCTGTTCATCCAGCTTTACCAGATTGCCCGTATAATAGTTTGCCGTATAAACACCCTGCGGAGTAACACATAAGGCACGGGGTCCTTTACCGTTTGTCGGGTAAAACTCCCGGATGCCATATAAGAAACCGGCATCATCGGAGACATATTCCCATCCCTTAGTGGACGGAGTCAGTTTCTCGCCCGCCTTTACACGTGCCAAACGGTCGTGCAATCGGTTCCTGTCGATACAAGCCAGTTCGTGGGTTCCTGCTATAGCCACCCAGATATAGCTATCGTCCGGAGACATAGCGATGTTCCAAGGATTGGCCGCTCCTTTCTGAGGGGTATCCAATAACACGGTATTTTCAATTTCCTTTGTATTCAGATTGATAATGGAAAGAGCGTTCGTACTCATCCATCCACGGTCCACCTGATTGGTAGGTAACTGATAACGCGCTAAAAGATGCACGACATAAGCATAATTACGCCCATGGTCGGTAGCCATCGCTTTCACATCCGTGGAACCGTTCGGCAAAAGCAGACGTTTTACCACCGCTTTCCGGTTGACATCGACAATATCCAACCGGCAAGCGACCGGATAATCAGTCGAAGACATTTCAGGCAGGTTGTTGGCTACCAGCAACAGGCTGTCGCCGGCAAATGAAAGCACATCCGCCGGCTCGCGCCCTATTGCAACCTTATGTAACACCTCTTTAGTTTCAGGATTCACTTCCCAGAGCTCGTTGTTGTACCGTTGCGTAATCCACAAACTTTTTGTCTGTTTATTATACACAATGGCAGAAGGGGTATGCCCCAGCTTCGTCTGCGATACAACAGACAGGTTCTCCGGGTTTAGTTCGCACAGCATGCCGTCGATACCGTCGCAAACCACCCACAGACGATGGTCCGGTGTTTGCGCCAGCGCATTCGCTGCTGCTGGAAGAATGGCTTTTACTGAAGTGGGAGCCAAGTCCTTATCCAGTTGCCGAAGTTCCTTTCCGTCCCGGTTGGCTACCAACAGCCATCCGCTATCGTCGCACCATATCCTGTCGGGGGAAAACAATTGCTTATTACCATTGCTACACCCTGCCAGGAGTATGCATATCATATAGGATATTAAAATCCGGTTCATTTTCATGCGTTGCTATTCTTTCTTTTTTAAGGATTGGAGATACTGGCGGATATTTTCTTTTTCAGCCGCTCTCGCTTCTTCCCGTTTCTTTTCGTAATAGGTATAATAATCGTGTTCTTCTTCCGTCCATGCGTTCGCTTCACGGTAATCGCCAATGAAAGGCACGCAGAGGTCGAGCCATAGAGCCACGGTAGCTATCTCGTCTTTTGTCAGCTTGCAACCGCCATGTCCCTGTTCCAGACGCTTAATCAAATTACTTGTATTCGAGCCTGCGAAATAAGGAGCCAATAAAGTCGGTTCGGAAAGGTTGCTAATCCAGTTTACTTCCGGATGATGCGCATCCCCCTGCCAGGAATCGTTATCCCGTGTCATATGGCGGGCATGCGTCAGTTGAAGGTAAGAAGGGGAGAATTTACGTTTCGTCTGTTCGTCGACGACCTGCAAATCCCCTTTCAGGTTCAACTTACTCTTCACCCCATCATGGCAAGCGATACAATGGGCATCCCATATCGGCTGAACTTCCTTTATATAGCTGAAATTACGGTCGCCGATACCTTCCGGCTCTATCTGCTGTATCTTTTTGTCCATAGCCATAGAAACGGGATGAGAAGCTACCGGAACCGTGTTTTTATGTTCATGGCAACCTACGCAACTCTGTGTTTCTCCCGGCTGGAGGGTCGACCAGCTACGCATTGTCTGCACCACCCGGTCGTTCTCATCCAATGCTTGGAAATAAAGCGGTGTTCGAGAAGGTACGCGGAAAAAAGCAGAGCCATCCGGCTGTACATCCACCGTTCCCAGTACACGTTTCACGTCCCAGGAGGCATTACCTACTCCCACCGGGCTGAAGGCATGGCCGCCCCCGCCTTTATCGAATCCGAATGCCGCACCGATACTTGCCACACGGAACACAGGTTCCACAATACGCAGTTTCTTAATGGTTCCTTCGGGAACTCCTTTCAAGCCGTTTCCTTCATACACATTCTGCATATAATAAACGCCTTCCTCCTTTGTATAATCCACGGTATTCACCCGTTTGAACGGACGTTTCCGCGGAGCCAGCAATTGCGGCTGGTTGCAGGAGATATCCGGGTCGGATACCAACAATTCGCGTTCACCGGAAGGAGTCATCCAGTAAATACCAAACATCATCGGATGTCCCACATAATAGCCCAACGGCGTATAGGATACGAGAAATTCATTTTCATTCAGCGGATAAGGATGCTGGAACTGGTCGGTAAACTGGCCATAGGTATCCACCTGAACCGCTTCCGGTTTGCTGACAGGTGCAACAAGCATAACACCTTCGTTCTCGTCGCGCCCCGCCTCGGGGTCGATGATACACAGTTTACCGTGCTGCGGGGTATGATGTCCCAAAATGGTAGCCATCACCTTACGGGTTCCCGGTATTTGTGCCGTATGCGTCAGGGTAGTCGGGAAGAAACTGTTTCCTCCGTAATACTCCGCCTGCCCGGTCCCATCGGGATTCATCTGTAGAAGCGGTTGCATAAAGACCTGTCCGCGGTCGTTGTATTCCCAGCGGGTATATACGACACGCCCGTCATCCAGAAGGGTCGGATTGGACGTATGCACCTGATCGAAACCGACCTGACGCATATAACGTCCTTCGCGGTCGCAGAGATACAGGTTGCTTACTTCTACCGTCCAGCAGTCTACGGAAGAGCCGCAGCGGGTTGAGTTGAATAATATATTATCATCCGGCAAATAGATGGCTTCGATATCGGCAAACCCAAGACCGGATGTCAGTTGTTTCACCTTACGTGAAGGGAACTCCATTTCATACAGGTGGAAATCATCTTCTTTTGCCGATTTCTTCCAGGAGAACACGACATGCTTCCCGTCGAAATGGACATCCGGGTCACGGAATACGCCTGCCGTATCTTCCAGCAGCGTGGTCTGTTTCGCCCAGATGCCGTCCATCTTTATCATAGCCAGTTCGCCGCCTGCATAATAATTGCATTCGGCGCGAGCATCCGACAAGCCTTCCGTATAGGCAAAGAAAGAAGGACGCAGGGTACGGAATTTTGTAAAGACAATCTCCGGATTGTTCTTCACAAAGGCGGACAGTCTGCCGGCACGACGTTGTTCGCAAGCCGAAAGATACGCTTCAAACGCTTTTGCTTCGCCTTCCTGCGTACCATCTACGGAGACAGATACATTTAGTCGCCGCAGACGGGCTTCCAACTGTTCTTTCAGGCTTCCGTCGAACCACTGTACCTCTTTCCCATCCTGCAACCACCAATCGTAGAAGACGGGGTAATCGCGGTAAAGGGCGACATGTGCTTCCCGAACCAATTGCTCCACGCTGTCGTCCGGCATCGTTGCCTTTGCTTTGGCAACCGCCTCGAAGCGTGTCTGCATTCCGGTTATAAAACCTTGTCTATCGGCAGGACGCATCTCTTTATACTGCTCCTTACTTCCACAGGAAACAAATAGCAGTATAAAGAAGCTGATTCCTATTTTATATAATCCATTCATAAGGAATTATCCTTTATTTTTTAATGCCTTATAGGCTTCGACAATGGCTATACCGCTGGATGTACCGATACGGGTTGCGCCGGCTTTAATCATGGCAAGCGCCGTATCCAGGTCGCGGATACCTCCGGCAGCTTTCACTCCTATTTCCGGCCCGACTACACGGCGCATCAGTTCCACATCGTGAACGGTTGCACCTGCCGTACCGAATCCGGTCGAGGTCTTTACGAAATCCACTCCGGCTTCCTTAGCGATGAGGCAAACGGTTTCTTTTTCTTTATCCGTCAGGTAGCAGGTTTCAAGAATCACCTTACACATAACACCTGCCGGGCGGCAGATGGATACCATATCTTCCAATTCCTGTTTTACGATATCGAGTTTGCCTTTCTGCAAAGCGCGGATGTTGATAACCGTATCTATCTCCGTAGCGCCTTTGGCTATGGCATCGCGTGTTTCAAAGGCTTTGCACTCCACTGTAGTTTGTCCGAGCGGGAAACCGATTGCCGCACCGGTGCGCACTTCCGAGCCTTTCAGCAATTCCACGCAGGTGGTTACTTCCGCCGGATTGATTGCCACCATGGCAAAGCCGTATTCGCGGGCTTCCGCACACAGTTTTTCAATATTTTCTTCTGTCCCGTAAGGTTTCAGGAATGTATGGTCTATCATTCCAGCCAATGCTTCTACTGATAAGTTTGCTATTATTTCGTTCATAACGATTGTTCTATTTAGAATGTTAATACTGTTTTTATTACTTCATTGCGGCGAACGGCAGCCAACGCCTCGTCTATCTGGTCTATCTTGAAACGGTGGGAAATAAAATCGGATGCGGACAGTTTGCCTTCGCGTATCCATTGTGCCAACGGTCCCATAGCGGCTTTCTCTTCGGAACGGGTAGGCCAGCGATGGATATACAAATTGAAATTATAAGGAGCCTGGTCGAGGTCGAGTGTCGGATGTTTGGTCATCACCCCATACACGCAGATATCGCCAGCCATCTTAATCAGAGGAAGCGCGGAGTTTACGATAGCCGGCAAACCGACGGCATCGATAATGGTATCATACGAACGGGCGGCAGCTTCTATAAATTCGGGCGTGCCGACTTCTGCCGGGGTATAGCCGTTATCGGCTCCCATCCGGCGTGCCAGTTCCAGTTTTTCAGGGAGCATGTCTACGATATCCACTTGTCCGAGACCGAACAGTTTTCCAAGTTTGACAAAGCTCAGCCCTACCGGTCCGGCACCGAATACCATCACTTTCTTTCCCGGAGCCAGACGGAAATCTTTAAAGGCTCCCAATATCTCGCGCCAAGTGCAGGCGATTACCGCTTCTTCCGGCTGTACATCGGCAGGTACGGCATTCTGTATTTCGAAACTGTCCCAACATCCCTGTTCAGGCGTGGCAAGTCCTTCTTCTTTCAGTACTTCAAAATCGTTGACTACGACATATTCGCTAAATCCTCCCCATCCGCTATAGATGCCCGGAGTCGTAAATGTGGCATTCAAGCCACCGATTACACGGTCGCCCACATGGAAGTTCTTCACTTTACTTCCAGTTTCAACCACTATACCTACATTTTCGTGTCCGAGAGCCATCGGATACTGGTCTTGTCCGGGGAAATGTCCGGCAATCAATTTGCTGTCGGTCGCATTACACAGGGCAACCATTTCAGTCTTGACCAATGCCTGATAAGGGGTAATAACGGGCATTCCGATTTCCCGGATTTCCACCTTTCCCGGTTCCGTTATGATTACGCTTTTCATTTTATTTCCTTCCATTTATCACTCTCTTTTTAGAATTTATTTGATATTTCATTCACAACTGTTTCTAATCTTTCTTTCTAAGTTTTCGGGAACTTCCGCAAATTTCTTACAATGCAGCCAAATCCGTATAAAGGCTTTTCAAGCTATCATATGCTTTATCGAATACGGGTATCAACTGTTTATATTTCTCTACGTTTTCAGGAATCGGCTGCACGGTCTTATTGATACGAATAAAGCGGTCTGTTACGCTGAAATCGTTGAACAATCCCGAACCGATACCGGCAAGGATAGCCGCTCCCATGGAAGTAGCCTCATCCAGATAGTTCGGTATTTTTATTTCCGTTTGATAGATATCCGCCATCATCTGTTGCCAGATAGGATTCTTGGCACAGCCCCCTATTACGGTCATGCTTTCCACCGGAACATGGGCACGGAAAATGTTGACGATTAATCCGAGGTTCATCGTTATCCCTTCCATAACGGAACGGAGCATATCGCCGTGGGTATGTCCGACTGTCAAGCCGATAAATGCGCCTTTGGCATTTACATTCCAGCGCGGGGAACGTTCGCCCATCAAATACGGGAGAAACAACAGCTTGTTTGCCCCTAACGGAGATGCAGCTATTTGCTCGTCTATAAGCTCGTATACGCTACGCCCGGAAGATAAAGCGGCTTTCTGTTCCGCCTGGCACAGCTGGTTTACCATCCAATTGTAGGAAGCTCCGGCTGTCTGCATGGTTCCCGAAGGATGCAACATGCCCGGTACCACATGCGCCCAGTTCATCGTACGGCGTTCCACATCGACGATGGGTTTCTCTACCGTCAACGCTACCCAGGAAGACGACCCCAGATAGTTATAAGAAGTTCCGGGAGCCACACAACCTACACCCACTCCGGCACAACTGCCGTCGCCACCTCCACAAATCACAGGAGTACCTTTACGCAGACCGGTTTCTGCCGCAGCTGCAGCGGTTACTTCGCCTATGACGTCGATGGATGAACGGACTTCAGGGAAAAGAGACAAATCCAGTCCGGCAGCCTCTATTATTTCATGGCTCCACTCCCACCGGTTCAAATCGTACGCATTCGTGCCGGAGGCATCCGATGGGTCAGTAGCGATTGTACCGCAAAGGCGGAAATTGATATAGTCTTTTGCATTCAGCATCTTGCCGGTATTCCGGAACACTTCCGGTTCGTGCTTCTTTATCCACATCAGTTTTTCGATGGAATAAGAGGCACTGATACGGTGGCCTGTAATCTCATAAAAACGGAGCGGGTCGATTCGTTCCGACAGACAGGCTTCTTCCTCCTGCGAACGCTGGTCGCAATACAACAGATGCGGGCGCAACGGGTTTCCGTTTTTATCCACGCAGAGGCATCCCATCATCTGGCCACTTAATGCAATTCCTGCTATATCATCAGGAGAAACAAGTTGTAAAAGGGCATGCGTTGTCTCCACAATCGCTTTCCACCAGTCGTGCGGATTTTGTTCGGCACGGTTGCCGGAAGCGTAATCGGTAGCATAAGCGGAAACAAAAGAAGAAATCAATTTGCCTTCTTCGTCAAAAAGCGTTGCTTTATTTCCGCTGGTTCCCAAATCATGGGCGATTATATATTTTGCCATATCAGTAGTATTTGAAAGATTAAGAACTAAAGGGCTGCATTCGTATATCCGGTAAGGCCGACCAATACGCCGCCAACAATTCCTCCTGCGATAATCACAATCCAGCGGGGAAATGCTTCTTTCAGCAATCCTGCACGCGAACCTTTGGGTGCACAGAGCAAATCAGCCACAACAAATCCCATAGCTATCGCCCAACCCATATCGACCCACGGCGCACTGCCTCGCGCTCCCTGGTGAATCAGGCTGAACTGCATCGGCAACCCGTTGGCATCCGTGAGCAATCCGGTAGAAAATCCGAAGCCGGGAAGTTTGTGGTTTACCAGCCAGAATGTACCAATAATGAATGCGGCTGCCATAAAGCCGCCTATCGGTCCGAAATCTTTTACCAGTTTGGGCCAGCACAGCAAGACTGTGAATGTAACGGCAAAAGCGCCGAATATACTGGTAAGTATCCCGGCATTGTACATACCGAGACATTCGTTGTAAGTCAGCAACCATTCGCTCATACGGCATCCTCCTCTTTCGACAGACGGTTACCACACGAACGCATCGCCCAGACTGTTACCCCGGCAAGTGCTCCGCCTATCAAACAGCAGAATAACGTGGGAACAGCCAGAAAAAAGTTAGTAATATCTCCTTGGAAACGGACAATTCCCCAAGCGATACCGGCAGCGCCGATACACCATCCCTGGTCCAGCCAGATTTTCCCTTCGGGATTTAATATAGCTCCGTTATAGTGGTTCATATACCACATGATTCCGATAATCAGCGTAGCGGCAAGCCAGCCTCCCATCAGTCCATAGGTTTTCCAAAGTTCCGGCCAGATGCCGAACGCGAACCCTCCGCATATTGCCGAGCCGGCAAATGTAGACAAGTAGTGTTTCATGGTATTATAATAATGTTTGTGTGTTTCTTACTTCAACTGCAACTTTGCCAAAGTAAATGGCTTGTCGTGTCCGGTATTTGTTTTATCCGGTCCGGTGACGATATCGAAACAGGAAACGATTAATTGTCCGTTCCATACGATAGGCTCACCCGGCTGGTCTAATCCGCCGTCGCTACCGTCGCAATCCGGACTTTTGGCAATACGCTGGATGTTACCTTCTTTATCCACACGTGCTACGGCATTTTCCGAGAAGTCGGCAATCCAGATGTTGCCGTCGTCGTCGATACACATGCCGTCGGTAGTACGTAGTTGTGAAGGGTCGCATGCCCAGACGTCATTGCTTACGACTTTTCCGTCTTTGTCCATTACTATCTTATGAACGGCGCCGTCGCCGAAGTTGCCTACATACAGATTGCCTTCTTTGTCGAAAACAATTCCATCCAGCCCGTATTGTACGTCTTTATTCTTCGTGATAACTGTCGTAATCAGGTTCTTGTCTGCTTTCGTATTCGTCACCTTTATATTCCTATCGTTCTTGTCGAAACAATACACGCCGCTCACAAGCAGACCGGAAGGATCTTGTATAGAAGATAGAGAACTCTGGGTTACATACAGTTTTCCATTGCGATAACGAACACCGTTAGGGTGCTCCATCCCTGAAGCTACCACTACGGTTTCGTTTAACCTGTCATCTTTGAACTTTAAACACAACAATCTCCCTTTGTTTTTTGCCTTTGCAGCGCCACTCCAACCTTGGTTGTCACAGATGTACAAATTGCCATCTTCATCAAAAGCCAGTCCCATCGGAGCCGCCCAGCCTGTTTCGGAAAGAACAGGAACATCCAGCCATTTGCTGACTTTTCCGTCTTTTGTAATCCGCACCAGGCAAGCAGGTTTAGACAGGTCGGCGAAATTCGGGCATGCCAAAACTAAATCCCCATTCGGTGCCACCGCCATGCCATCCGGCGTTGGACAATAATCAGGTAACTCAATAAACAGTTCACTTTTTTGATAAACAGGTACATTGGTCATATTTGGAGCTTGCTTCACAGCTGCTCCTTGAAATTTCTTTTTTTCCAACATTTTCATGAAGTAACCACCCACAACCGAACGGGCGCGGAAACCTACTGAATTGGCATTTGTCGTTTCATGCCAGTCGCTCAGCGGCATACGGGTTGTCGTTTCATTTGCATATGTATAGACCGGGGCAATCAGTCGGTTGAAATAGTTTGCATCGTCTTTCAGGCATGCAGTCCACATAATCCAGTCTGATTTCGTATAGGTCTTACGGCTATCCAGAGGAAGACCGTATGTATTTTGTTTTGTCAGGTAATAAGCCGTTTCTTTTTCTGTAATTACAGGTGAGAAGATATTCATTCCGAACAGTTTATCCCATACCAGATTATATTTCTGGCTCCAGGTATTCGGATGGTCGAATGTCAGACGGTAATGGTCGATATCATTTGCCATGGATTCCCATTTCCGGGCCATTTCACGGGCAGCACCGATATATTTGTCGGCAGTAGCCTGGTCGCCCAACATTTCTGCAAGTTTTCCATATCCGGCAATACCCATGATAGCTTTAATGGAAAGATTGGCATTGTGGGCGAAATGTCCGGCAAAATCATCTGTGCAAAGCTGGTTTTCCGGGTCTAATCCTTCTTTCAACAGGTAGTTAGCCCATGTTGTCAATACATCCCAATGCTTTTTCGCATAGTCGGCATTGCCTTCGCACATGGCAATAGCCGTAGTGAGGATTAACATATTACCGCTTTCTTCTACCGGCATATCACCCCCGTATGTCTGTCCGTTAGCCTGCGGATAAGTTCCGACATCATGTGCGGCAAACGGTTTATTCCACTGTCCGCTTTCGCTATAATAGAAAATCGGATTCATCATACCTTTCAGCAACTCCGGATTATATATCAGGTACAAAGGAGCGGAAGGATATGTGATATCTACCGTACCGATAGAACCGTTACTAAAGTTTTCTTTGGAGAAGAACAGCAAATTGCCTTCTTTATCCTGTACCAGTTTATGGGCGGCAAGAGATTGGCGGTAAGCGATGGCACAAAGTTCGGCATATTCTTTATTACCGGCTTTTTCGGCATCGTTCATCATCTGTGTATCAAATTTGCGGCAACGGTTCATTACAGAGGTATAGTTGGCATTAGCTTTTTCCAGTGCCTGCATCATATCTACTTTTCCATCATGTTTCCAGTAGGCCATACGGTTCTCATTAAAATACTGGATGGCATACAAATCATCGTAACCGATCATCAGGAATCCGTTTGCAGGCGAAGTTACTTTTCCCAGATTTTCAGAGAAACAAAGAACACCTTCCGCAGCATTTACCTCAGCATTCGGAACACCTTCCATTGAAGCGGTTCCGTTTTCTGTAAAGTGCTTCTTCATTTGCTGGTAACCACCCATACCTATATTAGCATTTTCCTTGTTTCCGGCAGCCATATAAAAATAGCCCCAGTCTATACGGACGTCATCGCCTTTCTTTTGCAGGACGGGTTGTTCTTCCGTTCCTGTTTTTGCATAGATAAGTTTGTCACCCGGTTTACCGGTAGAGAGTGTTGTTTCCACAGCCTGACCGTGGTTATTCACAGCCCAATCGGGAGTAGCTTCCACATAAATCTGTACATCGTGTTCTTTTCCGTCCAATGACTGTACTTGATAAGATAGATAATTGACAGGTGTCGTCATCAAATCCAAATCATCCATTAATAAAGGAGCGGTAAAGACGACATCCAACTGTACGGGTCCGCACTCAAATACATAAAAGGTCTGTGTTGGCAATACATTCACAGACTTCTGGATAGCTGCCCGGTCAAAGTATGTGCTGTTTTCTTCCTTTGTATATAAACCGAAATCCACATAAGCACCTCCGGTTGTATTATGGCAGTGGGCCGCTATTACATTCTTTCCAGGTTTCAGGGTTGCTTTTACTTCGGCAGGCAGCTCTTTCAATACATTATTTTTCCAGGAATAATCGGTCGCAATTATTTGCTGTCCGTTAATATACAATTCAAAGACATCATCGTGCGAATATTCAAGATAAACGGTTTTGTTGCTATAATCTTCCGGCAAGTCAAAGGTACGGCGTACCCAAATATCTTTACTTTCCCACGGAGTAGACAAATTTTGCATATCAGTAGTTCCGAAAGCGGCTTTTCCTTTCTTCCAGGAAGCATCACTAAAACCAGGATTTGTCCAATTACCGGAAGGTTTATTTTCCGTATAAGCGGCATCCCATCTTTCACGTGCCGCAGTCGGTAATATCATGTTCAAAGGAAGTTCTTCCACACCCATAAAACGGTACACCTGCCCGTCTACCCGCAAGGCACCAACTAACGGATGCTTTTTTCCTGTCCAATGACGGATGGCATCTTCATTCAGTTTGTCCGTAAACGACCATGCACTTGTATAGGGGTCAATCGTTACCAGAGGATAAGCAGGAGCACGGAGTGCATTTTCTTTCTCCGGTTGAAAATAAGTGGAGGAATTGTTACATGCGCTTAATAAACAGATGAACAAAGCACATAATACAGAAACTTTTTTCATGATATATTTGACTTTTGTTTTAAATCTTCACAAAGTTGATTTCACATTGTTAGACGCAGAATCAACTGCCATCCCCTAAACGACGTGATTTTATTTTCTTCGCAAAATAACGGTGTTTGCGCTGGAACGGGTTTCTCTTTTCGGTCAAAAGCATTCAAATATCATTCAACAAATCATTCGCACGATTTTTAAACGATTGATATTCAAAATAGTTATAGAATCTGATTGACGAGAATAATTATTTAGACACGAATGAGGCGGAAAACGCAGATTTAAGAACAAATAAAAAAACAATTGTGCCACTCTATGGTATATTTCTTTATTTTACTACTTTCGTTCTCAGAAAAGCACATGATACGGTATCTTATGAGAATCTTTTTCTGTTTCCTTGTTTATCTACTTCTGCAGTCTGGGCTACAAACAGTCCGGGGGGAAAATATGTATTTCCGGCATTACAACAATAAACAGGGGTTATCTCATAATACGGTTTATTGCGCTTTGCAGGACAAACGGGGATTTATGTGGTTCGGAACGGACGACGGACTGAACCGTTTCGACGGACATGCTTTCAAAGTATACCGGCATAACTCCTACCGTCCGGAAAGTATTCCGAACGACCGTATCATTAGTCTTTTTGAGGATTCGGAAGATAAACTGTGGATATGTACCAACTGGGGTACGTCTTATTATGATTACCAAACAGATACCTTTCACCCATTACAGTTTGATACGGGGAAAAGTAACCCGGAGTTTTTTCGTTTTGTACAGGAAGATACCCAAGGGAATTTATGGTTCCTCGATTACGATCGCCTGGTCAGATATTCGCCAACAGACCAAACGACGCGGCTGTACCGCTGCTCCCCGGATGCTTATTCGGCAATAACTCTTTCGGATGAAGGGCAACCATTGGTTGCTGATTTCCATAACCTGCATTTTTATAATACCCATAGCGAACAATTTAATTCCGTATCCGTATTAAATGAAGAAGACAGGAAAATACAAACCAGTATCTCCACGATTTGTACGGTTCCGGATTTAGGCATATTGATAGGAACTGATAAGGGAGGCGTCAAACTGTATAATTCCTCCGACCAATCAGTAGCCACCCTGATACCGAACATACAGGTACGCGCCATTATTCCTTCTAATAACAATACATACTGGATTGCTTCGGAATCCGGTATTTTTATCTATAATATCCTGGCTCGTTCCGTTACCCAACTAAAAAAATCACTGACAAACGAGTATACCATTTCAGACAATGCCGTTTATTCCCTGACGAAAGACCGGGAAGGAGGCATTTGGGTAGGTTCCTTTTTTGGTGGAATCAGCTATTTGCCTAAAGAATATACACCTTTCAAACATTACATTGGGGGGAAAACACATCCGCAACTATTAGGTAATGCGATCCGCGAAATTTGTCCGGACCAATATGGAAACTTATGGTTAGGAACAGAAGACAACGGCATAAACTGTTATAACCCGAATACCGGAGAAATTATAAACTATTCTTACAATAATCCACAACATCCGTTATCCGCAACCAACGTACATGGCCTTTTTGCCGATGGAAACAAACTATGGGTGGGTACGTTCAATAAAGGTATCGATGTGTTGGATATTCCTTCCGGAAAAATAATCAAACGTTATACCCAGGAAAGTACGGGAAACAGATTGAACTCGGACTTCGTTCTCTGTTTTTATAAAACCAGGCAGGATGAATTTCTGGTCGGGACTTCCAACGGTACTGTTATCTATAATGAAGAAAACGATAGTTTCTCCCCGTGGAAAGATATTCATGCCTCGATACGGCAAATTTACGAAGACGAATCCGGCAATATATGGGTGGCGGCAACAAACGGCATCCATTGTTTCCGGCGGGAAGACGGAACCATGCTGCATTTCACCTCCGATATGAATCGCTCGCAAAGCATCGGCAGCAACAATACGACTTCCGTATTCGAGGACTCGCACGGACGTATATGGGCGACTACCGACAACGGCTTTTCCGTCTACAATGAACTGACCAACTTATTCAACCGCATCAATGTGGAAGACGGATTACCCAGTAACATTATCTACCGGATTGTGGAAGATGCAAACGGGTATTTCTGGATTTCAACGGCAAACGGATTGGTTCGTTTCAACCCGGAAAGCTATACGATGCGAATCTTCTCCTACCAGGACGGATTGCATGAAACCCAGTTCAACTACAGCTCTTCCTACAAATCCCCGGACGGTACGATTTATATGGGTACGATAAACGGGATGATTTCTTTCAAGCCCGAACAGTTCAGGGAAGATACTTTCTCCCCTCCCATTTATATCACCCGTATCCATGCCCCGGCAGAAAAGAAAGGACAACAGGACCTTTCTTCCTCTTATACGGAAAACAGGCAAAAGGTAGAATTGCCTTATAACGCCTCAACGATTACTTTATCCTATGTAGCTCTTAGTTACACCGCTCCCGATGCAATCCGGTATATGTATAAACTGGATGGCAGCGACAACAATTGGATTTACATGGATAAAAAGCAGGAAGTTACTTTTGCAAACCTTTCGCCGGGTAATTATACATTCAGGGTCAAATCGACCAATAGCAGCGGTATCTGGCAGGATAACGAACAGACATTGGCAATCCTTATCACTCCCCCGTTCTGGGCGACAAGTTGGGCTATCGGTTGCTACATACTGATTGCAGTTATCCTGATTTACCTGTTCTACAGATACAAAAAAACCAAACTGGAAGAACGGCACCGTATCAACCGGCAAATCTTTGAAAGCAAAAAAGAAAAAGAACTGTATGATGCGAAAATACAATTCTTCACCTTTATTACGCATGAAATACGCACTCCGCTCACACTGATTAATGCTCCGTTGGAAAAGATTATCAAATCCGGAGACGGTACCATCGAGACAAAAAAGAATCTGCGGACTATCGAAAAAAATACACAACGGCTTCTCAACCTCAGCAACCAACTGCTCGATTTCCGAAAAACGGAAAGCCGCGGTTTCCGGCTGAATTATGTAAAAACAGATATCAAGCTTTGGCTGAATACAATCTTGCAACCCTATCTTCCGGTTATGGAGAAAGAACATAAAACTTTCACCTTCGATATTCCGGAGACCTCCTTTTTTGCCTATATCGACAGGGAAGCCTTTTCCAAAATTATGGATAACCTGCTGACGAATGCCATCAAGTATTCTGACAACACAATTCTTTTGCAAGTTTTGAATGATGAAACAAACTTCACCATAACGGTAACCAATGATGGCTACCTGATTCCGGAAAGTGAAAAAGAACAGATATTTTCCCCTTTCTACCGTCTGAAAGAAACGGAAAACAAACAAGGTAGTGGTATCGGACTATCCCTTGCTCTTTCCCTTGCCGAATTTCATAGCGGCTCTTTATCTTACAGCCAGACTCCGGATAAAATGAATCGTTTTACCTTGGTACTTCCAAGAAAACAGAAAGAGTTCTACGAAATGATTTCCGGAGTCGAAGAGACAGAAACGATGCCAGCACCTCCTGCTACACAAATCCCGGATAAACCGTTAATCCTGATTGTAGAAGACCAGAGCGATATGCGCCGGTTTATTGCCGGGGAACTGTCCGGTAAATATCAGGTGCTGGAAGCCGATAATGGGGAGACGGCTCTCAAACAACTCAATAGCAATGCCGTAAACCTGATTATCAGTGATGTGATGATGCCTGTTATGGATGGCTTCGAATTATGCAACAAAGTAAAGAATGAGGTTAGCTTCAGCCATATTCCGTTCCTCTTGCTGACAGCCCAGCACAATCTGCAATCGCGCCTGAAAGGGTTGAATACCGGAGCGGATGCCTATATGGAAAAGCCCTTCTCCATCGAACTGTTGCTCGCCCAGGTAGACAACCTCCTGAAAAGCCGTGAATTGTTGGTTAAGACCTATTCTGAAAAACCATCCACACCGGTCAGTACGCTTTCCGTATCACCTGTCGATGATATATTCCTCAACAAACTGAATGCTTTCTTGGAAGAACAGATGTCGAACGAAGCCCTGAATGTAGAAATGCTGGCACAGGAAATGGGAATGAGTACATCCAGCCTGTACCGGAAAGTAAAAGGACTATCCGGTCTTTCACCCGTAGACTTTATCAAAGTGGCACGCCTGAAAAAAGCCGTACAGCTTATGCAGGAAGGCGAAGAACGTATTAATATCATTGCCTTCCAGGTCGGTTTTTCCTCTCCTGCCTATTTCTCAACTTGCTTTCTGAAACAATATGGCAAGACTCCTACAGAATTTATGGGGAAATAAACGAGTTAGCGCATCAAACGGTTTCTAAGTATCGTACGGAAGACTTCTTCACGCAATCCTTTTCCCACCGGTATCTTATACGTACCTATTATCAATTGATTTCCGTCAACAGACTGAATCTGGTGTACATTTACAATATAAGAACGGTGTACCTGCAAAAAAATGGAGGATGGAAGTACTTCCATCATATTTTTCAGGGTGGAATGGATAATCTCTTTTGATGACGAAGTATAGATTACTACATAATTTTCCATACTTTCCACGTACAAAATATCATCGAAGATTATCTTTTTATACAATCCGCCGCTTTTCACAAATATATAATTATCCGTTTCTTCTACTTTTTGTTCTTTTTCACAGGCTTCGTATATCCGGTTTACCGCCTTAAGGAAACGTTCAAAGGATATAGGCTTTAGCAGGTAATCCGAAACATTGAACTCATACCCTTTCAGTGCATATTGCTCATAGGCTGTTGTCAGGATTACTTTCGGCGGATTCTGCAAACCGCTTAAAAAATCCAGACCAGACAAATAAGGCATCTCTATATCCAGAAAAAGTAAATCCACATCCTGGGTTTTCAGTAATGTATTTAACTGAAGCGCATTCTCGCATTCGCCGACCAAAGAAAGGAAATCCACCTTCTCCACATATCCTTTCAACCCTTTCCGGGCAAAAGGTTCATCATCTGTTATGACACATTTAATTTTCATTTCCTTTTAAATTTATAAACAAACAGGCACGATATAGTTTCTCTTCTTTTTCTGCTGTAAAGGTATATTGCCCGGGGTACAATAAGGCAAGCCGGCGTTTCAGATTCTCAATGCCTATACCCCGGTTACTATTTCCATTTATAGATACTACCTGTTCCATATCACCAAGCGTATTTTCGACCGTAAACCGAATGCCTTTATCTACCTGCTGAAGGCGAATCTGTATATGATATTCCCCATCTACGTATTTAAAGGCATTTTCCAATAAAGGCTGAAACAATAACGGATGTATGGCTTGTTCCTTTAATAGCGGGTCAATCACACAATCCACTTGTAGCCTCTCACTCATCCTTAACTGCTGGAAATGAACGTAATTATGAATGAAAGCGATTTCCTGTCCTATCGTTACGATATTTTTTACTGCATATAACTGATAGCGCAGTAATTTGGATAATAACTCGATATTCTGTTTTGCCAGAATATTTTCATCCTCTATCTGGAAGTAAATCGTATTCAGAGCATTAAACAGGAAATGAGGATGATATTGGGCTTTCAGATAATCAAGCTCCGTTTCCAATTGCTTGCTTTTCAACTTTTCAAGTTGCAGGGTTTGTTCAACGTAATATTTATTCATGAACGAATTACGGAGCAGCGTATAATAGAGTAACAGAAAGGGAATCATTACCACATTCACCAGCATATAATCTACAATCCCGTCTCCCATATAAAAAATACCAATTGCTTCCCCCACCACTATTATCAGATTGAAGGGAATAAACAAAGCCAGAAACTTTCCGATATATTCCTTGACAACCGGACGGATTATTCCTGAAACATGGCATAATTTCTTTAATTCCCGCTTCCACAAAAAATCACACCAGTAACAGTAAAGAATAATAACAAATAAAGATATGAAATGCAATCGCATATCTCCAGTCCAAAAAGTATCCCTTTTAGTAAAATCCGTAACCGCTCTCAGGACATTGAAGATGACCAGTCCGAGAAAAAGTGGATAAAACCACTGGATGATATTTTTTTTCTTTTTATCCGTATCCATTTTACAAATTTATTCGTTTACTTTCATCTATCCTATCTCCCGAACGAGGAACTTTCACTTTACTGCCTGAATTAAACCGGTACGTAAACGTAACTCCGACAACCCGTGTATCCCTTTTCTCCTTATACCATCCTTTCAGCATCGGACTATACAGGTCTATATAAGCCCGGTTGGAAGAAAATATATCATTCACATACAAATAAACGGTTGCTTTATTCCTGAATATATTTTTCTTTATACCGGCAGAGACCATCCATACAGGATGTATCAATGCCTGCCCTTCTGCCATCATCCCATTATAAAAGCCATTCAATTCGATAAACCAGTCATGTGGAAACAAAAGTTGGTTATTCATATTTACCATTGGAGTAATCCTCTGGTTTTTCTCCACACTCTCTGCTACAGCCCAATGATACTGCTTATACACAAAAGCCGCATTTATATGTAGCTGCCACCATTGAAACGGTTTCAGATTGTTTAATCCCAGTCGTATACCGGCTGAATGGTTAGACGAGAGATTCAGTGGCATGACTATCGTTACATCATCTTTATCTACCAGATAACTTTTAGTAATAGGATGTAACCTGTGGGAATAGAACAGACCGACACTGTATTGCTTCCTGAAAGCATACAGCAGTTCCACATTATCCGTCAACTCCGGTTTTAGTTCCGTATTTCCCAGTTCGTGCAGGTAACGGTCATTTACTTCTACAAAAGGATTCAAATCCCTATAGTTCGGACGGACAATACGCCTGCCGTATACAAATGAGAAATTATGCTGTTCCGACGGTTGGTATTTAATCATGCAGGTCGGAAATAAATGAGTATATCGTTGCACAAAAGTCGTATCATTCCTGTTTCCTCTGGATTGCTTGCCATTCACATTCGTATTTTCCAGCCGTAAACCGACTTCGGAGGAAAAAGAGTCGTTCCATTTAGCATCCAATATCCCATAAACAGCATTTATATTTTCACGATAAGCAAATGCCGAGCTGAGTTCGCTATTTTCCTGCCAGATTCCTCCTTGCGGATTTTTATACAGCGTCGTATTATCTACCCTTACAAAAGAAGTCTTTACCCCTGCCAGCAGTTTAAATTTGTCGGATAAGGTATAATTTAAATTCGTTTGTCCGGTATAAATATCAATCTTTCCGTTTATTCCCCCAGCCAAAGTATCTTTCCGGAGTATGTTATCCATTACCAGGAAGAGGCTTTGTTGAGATAAATCTCCGGTATGGTCAAACAATTGGAAATCAAAAGAGCTATCCCATTTCAACAAATCATCTTTCTTATAAGAAATATTTGCACCTCCCGTCAGGTTTGTGTGATGGCGTTTATACAGATTGTAGGTCGATAACGTAGAATCAGGCAAAGCCTCCTTGCCTATAAAATCAGATTGTGTACATTCATCTTTCTTCCACTGGTACCAATTGGATGTAATATAAACACCCGTCGCCCATTTATCCGACAGATCATAATCGATTCCGGTTCGGAGATAATGGGAAAAACTCCTGAAAGTACGGTCTGCCATAATATCCAATTGTAAACCTTTGTTTTGAGAAGAAAGAATATCCAGATAATTTCTGGAAGAAGTAAGAGCCAAGCAGTCCTGTCCTCCATAAAAGGAATAATTTACATAAAAATTAAGTTTGTTTTTCTGAACTGTCAGAAAGAGATTTTCATTCCCTCTCAAATTCTCTCCATATTCCAAATTAGAAGTTGCAGTAAAAGTCATTCCTTGTAACTTTACCTTCTTCATCCGGATATTAATTATACCGGAATTACCTGCCGCATCATATTTAGAAGAAGGATGAGATACCAATTCCACATTATCGACAGAAGAAGAAGGTATGGAACGCAACAAATTAATCAGGTTCTCGTCGGTCAGATATGTCAGTTTGTCATTTATCAAAACTTGTGCATCTGCTTGCCCGTTCAGATAAACAGAACCATCCTCACGAACAACGACTCCAGGCAAATTCTTCAAGGCGTCAAGTATATTTCCCTGTGAGCCCAAAACAGACGCGGATAGATTAACCACCATCTTACCGGCATCCACCTCTATCTGATTTTGCTTAGCTATCACCACAACACCCTTCAAACTATAAGCGTCCTGCTCCAAGATAAGGATGCCCAAATCTACCTTCAGTTTCTGCCCCGGCTTAATTTCTATATATTTCTTGCCAAACCCCAACATGGATATTTCGAGCAAATAATTCTGTACCGGTATTTTTCCGATACAAAAACTACCGTCCGAATCGGAAATAGTTCCTGCTACATAGGAAGAATCCCCGGGATTTAAAACCAGCAATGTAACGTTTTGCAGAGGTTCCGTAGTCTGCTCTACTATTTTTCCTGTAATCTCCAATGAAGAGGATATTTGCCCCCACAGATTAAATACGAATAGCAATAAAATAAAAACATGTACCGTCTTCCTTTCCATCATAAATATAATTTTCAGCAAAGTTGCTTACCTGTTCACCGACAGTCAAGTTTATGTGACGAAAAGAAGGAATTTGTTGACGAATGTCCCGCTACTCAAAGCAATCTGCCGGGAAAAAGGAAAGAAGGAAAGAATAAGTGCCTATAAGCTCTTAAGTACCGGTATTCTATGGAAAATATTATTTGTTATTCATATCACAGCAGTGAAATAAATAAAGCACTGATATAACATGAATAACAAATAAAAACAGGATTAAAAAAACTCTTACCTTATTTTGATAACAGGAGTATAGGTGTACTGGTCTGCTTCCGCAGCCTTCACCCCGATACGGGCATACAGTATTTTAGCAGATGCCGCCTCCTTATTATCCTTCAAATCGAGGGATAAAGAAACCGTTCCTGCTTCCGGATTCTTTACTTCCTGACGAGCTATATACGTACCTTCATCCACAAAGGCCGTTTTGCCTACCAATAAAAGCAGGCTGAATGCAGTTGAAGAAGCAACGACCTTTTCAAGAGTAGCCGATGCATCCACCCTATTTCCACTAAGAGATACAGACTCTTTGGTAAGTAAAAAATAGGGAGTAACCGAAACATCACAGGTGGTAGTGCCACTCACATCCACAAGAAGCGTGTCTTTCCGGTTTTGCCACGGCCCATTACCGGATTTGGTTATTAATTTATACTGACCGTTGAAAAGAGAGGCTTTATACGTCCCGTCCTGTCCGAGATAAACAGGAATCGGGTCGCGTTTCTCGTAACCATCCTGGTAAAGCTGTAACTGGACAGCTTCGGAGGTACCTCTTACACCTATTGCCTGCCCGTTATAAGTGACCTTTCCCTGAAGGGTGGATTTAGGTTCGTCATAGTTATCGAGCCCGCAACTTGTGATAAAAGCAGCACACAGCAGGCTGAAACAAAATATAGATATGATTTTCATTGTTCTATGCATGGTTTTTAATTACTGGTATGGGTTCTTCACAAACTTCGGATTATTGTTCACCCAATTCAAATCGACAAAATTGTAATAATTCTTCATTTCAAAATGACGGGGATAAGGCTCCGTGTTCACCTGGCGTTTTTCAAATACCCACTTGCCGTCATTCGGATCGCCCGGAGCATTTACCTTATAAGGATACAAAGCCCATTGCTGTGCATTCGCATCATCTTGTACGCCATTCCATACCTGATGGGCTTTGCGCCAACGTTTCATATCCCAGTAACGATGGTCTTCAAAAGCGAATTCCACACGGTTCTCGCGGATAATATCATCCAGAGCTACCGCATTCAGTTCCTGTATGCCGGCACGTTTACGGATTTCGTTGATATGATTTACCGCCGTTGTATTATCACCCAACTCAAAGGCAGCTTCACAAACTATCAGGTATGCTTCGGCAAGACGGAAGTAAGGCCACCACATTTCAGAGCCACGTCCACGGGTAGAAGCCATAGCCGTTTCGTCCATAAACTTACGATAGAAAAAACCGGTTTTATTTACATACTGGTTATTTGTTGCGGCAGGACCGTTCAGGGCAGTAATCACTTTTCCGTCCTTATCTTTTTCACCCGGAGTTGCAGCTACCAGTTTTTCCCAGTTACCATCCTTTTTAACCAACTGACCGGCTTGCAATTCTACTTTGGTTCCTTTAAAATCAGTTCCGGGACAGATTACAGTACCCCACAAGCGACCATCCTTATCGGCAAACGCATCTTCCGGTTGGTCATAGAAAATATAATTTCCGTTAGCATCTTTAATCCGGATAGCTCCATCACGGTCATTTATATGTTCAAAAGCTTCCACAAGATTTAAGATAGGACCGCCGTAACTGTTATCGATATCTTCCGCATGCGATTTGGGAATATTGAGTTTGGTAAACTCGACCACCTTTCCCGGATATTTATAATCGCACGCCCAGATAACTTCCGTATTCGCATTCTTCACAGATACGGCATTATAAAAAGCTTTACCCGGATTATTCGCATCTGTCACCAATGTATAAGCACCGCTACTTATTACGTCTTTGGCTGTTTGAAGAGCTGTCTGATAATAGCCTTGTGCCTTATCTGCCGGTATGCCGACTTCATTACCCGGAGTTGCCACCGGCGTAGGCAACTTACTATTATAGTTAGCCAGGGAACCTGCATACACAGCGGCACGCGCTTTCAACATCAGGGCCGCCCATTTTGTGGCACGTGCTCCGTTGATTGTCGGTTTCAAAGGCAAGTCATTTGCTATTTCCGCACATTCTTTAATCACATAGTCATACAAACCTGCTTCCGTAGAACGGGCCACCTGCATTTTGGATATATCCGCACCATTCTCATAATCATAGATTTCATCACCGATAATCGGCATACCTCCCAGGCCTCTTCCCATACAGAAATATACCCATGCACGGATAAAACGGGCTTCTCCTACCAATTCCTTCTGATTGGCATCCGATAATACTTTGGTTCCCCGTACCCCTTTCAGGAATTGGTTCAGGTTCCGGATAAAAGTATAGTCGTAAACACGCCAACGGTCGTCCTCGAAAGAGGTACGGGTATCCGGTCCGCCGTCGCATTTAGCTGCATCATCCAGAATGGTCATCGAATACGAACCGTCGCCATCTTTAATCCGTTGCCCCCACGACTTACCTTCCATACGTCCGTAGAAATTGGCAAGAAGGGACTTAATCATTACTTCGTCATTAAATACCTGTTCATCATCCAGGATATTATCGGGGTCCTGATCCAGGAAATTTCCGCAACTGCTTAGCGACAGAGCAAATAGTATTGTGAAGGTTAATAGATATTTTATTTTCATCTTCCTTTAAAATCTAACATTTAAACCAATATTAATAATACGTGTAGTCGGGGTAACCAGACCGGAATCCTTAATTACTTCAGGGTCTGTACCCGGAATGTTGGAGAGCGTAAACAGATTCTGCCCGGCTACATACACACGGCAACTTTGCATCCATGCTTTTTCGAGCCAAGTACGCGGCAGGTTATAACCGATTTCAAAATTTTTCAGTTTGATATAACGGACTTTCTTTACCCAGAAATCGCTGTCCCAATAATTACTGTGCGAACTATTACCCAGAAGAAACATCGGGTATTTGCCCGGTATCAGTTCACTGTTTGCATCCCAGATATCTGCAAGATGCCAGGAATCGTCCATCATATATTGAGGAGAATTCCCTCCGTCATGGAACGGTAACTTATTTTCATAATTCGGAAAATAAGAAGACAATGCCGAACCGGTAAAGTCCATACTCACATCAAAACCTTTCCAGGAGGCAGAGAAGTTCAGTCCGTAACTCAATATCGGGTTGAAATCGCCACTGGTGCTATAACCTATCGGACGTTTATCCAAATCATTAATCACACCATCCCCGTTTATATCCTGGTATTTTATATCCCCCGGACGCAATGTCGTATTACCATGTCCATCATTATTAATAGGCCAGTTGGCTATTTCTTCCCAACTTTGGAATTGTCCGTCTGATTTATATCCCCAGTAAATCTGGTCAAAACGATGCTCATTTGTATTTCGGTATTTATCCCATGAATTACTGTAGCGAGGTTTATAACGATCCCAAAGGTAACGGCGTGCATAGGTCATATTTCCTCCCACTGAATAGCGGAAATCATCCACATGATCTGTCCAGCGCACCGATAAATCAATACCCGTATGCACATCAGACTCCAGATTTTCTTTCGGCAAGGAGAAACCTACTTCCGAAGGAATCAGAACATCATAGCGGGATGCCGGCAAGCCTGTACGAACACGGCGGAAATAATCGAAAGTCGCAGTCAGACGATTATGCAGAAAGGCCGCATCAAACCCTACATCGAGAATTCTTGCTTTAATCCATGATAAGGTCCTTACAGGTATTCCACGTGCAACAGAACCTATAACATATTGCCCGTCTATCACAGAACCACCGTTTTTATAAGTGTATCCGCCTAAATAATCGAAAGCAGAATAACCACTTACATTATCATCTCCTACCAATCCATAAGAAGCTCTAATCTTTAAGTCTTCAATAACACTGGAAATCTTACTGTCACGAAAGAATGTTTCCTCCGAGATACGCCATCCGGCTGATGCAGAAGGAAAGAATCCCCACCGATGATGAGGAGGAAACTTCCACGAACCATCATAACGGGCAGACAATTCCAGCAGGTATTTATTATCATAGTCATAATTTATACGTCCCAGATAACCGATACGGGCTTCCGGATTATCTCCCCGGTCATTATACGTATCCATGGTTTCAAAATCAATCAAATTAATTGAGTTGGACACAGGAATACTATGCAACCAAGAGGATGGAGTTATACGTTTTGAAGCCTCCATACCTACAATTGCCGCAAGCGTATGTTTTTCTATTTTCTTATTGTATGAAGCCTGGATATTTGAAGTTACCTCCTGATTGTACCCTACACGACGTTCACGCCACGGATTCCAGTTACAGTTCGGCGTATCTTCCGAATACGTATCCGTCTTTTCATCATATTTATATAACTTGTAAGTATATTCATGATTATTCAGATTCTGATTCGCCAGAAAATAACCGACCAAAGCTTTAATCTTCAATCCGTCTATTACCTCATATTCCGCATTGGCATTCAACTGTATCACACGCCAGTCTTCCTGATATTTACCGGAGCGGTCATAATTAAGAATAGCAAAATTCGTAGACTTATCCGTTGAAGTCATCTGTGGATAATTAGGATTATCATTGGCAAACGGGCGTTTAGTAGGGAGGTTACGGTAGGTAGCAAAAATAGCCGTCCAATAATCATCTTCTCCCGGTACTCCCGGATTAACACGGGTTTCAATGCGTCCGTTCATAGACGCCCCCACCTTAAAACGATTATTTATCTGGGCTTCAATATTCATCTGTGCATTTGTTCGACGGAAACCTCCATAATTCTGGATAATAGCATCCTGATTCAAATGTCCTACTGAAAAATAATAATTCACTTTATCCGAACCACCGGAAACATTCGCACTTACGTAATACTGTGGAGACGTTTTCCATATATAATCGTACCAGTCAAACGGTACATATCCTTTCTCCGTACCCTGTTCCCATTTAGCATATGCAGCTTTATCATACGTATAAGGTTGCCCCTGTACAGTCTGCGACTGCACATAATGACTTATATAAGTCATTGCATCAGCAGGTTTGGCAAATTTGGTAGGACTTTGCCAGCCATAATACATGTTTAATCCTACGGTATTTTTAGTGTTCCGTTTTCCTTTCTTGGTATTTACAACCACGACACCATTCGCAGCACGCACACCATAAATAGCTGCAGAAGCATCTTTCAGGATAGAGATAGTCTCTATATCGTTGAAATCGATATTATTAAACTGTCCTTCATCCATAATCGTACCATCTATTACATACAAAGGCGTACCCATATTACGGATTTGCAAACTGGTAGAAGCTCCCGGACGACCGTCCGGCTGACGGAAATTAATACCGGCAATTTTACCAGCTAATGCGGAAGATGCTGTAGACGCAACAGAATGGGATAATTCATCGGCACCCACAGAAGAAATAGCACCGGTCAATGTTGCTTTTTTCTGTGCCAAACCAAATCCCGTGACCACCACTTCTTCCAGGGTTTGTGTATCCTCTTTCAAGGTAACATTGATTTCATTCCCTTTTACCGGAATATCCTGAGTGATATAACCGATAAATGAAAATTCCAATGTCGCTTTGGGAGATACATCCAAAGAAAAAACACCGTTTATATCCGTTACGGTTCCATTGGTTGTTCCTTTTTCCACGACATTAGCTCCGATAACAGGTTCACCCAAATTATCGATAACAATACCTCGCACTGTCTTATGTTGCTGCTGCACATTGGCATGCAACGGCTCTCTGACATTGCTTACTCCATAAAAATTCGCTGATAAACAAAAAAGGCCAATAAACAGTGGTATTCTTCCTATTTTTCCATTGGCATAACAGAACTTTCGTTTTTTCATGACATCTGTCTCAATCGTTGGTTTCTAAAATTTTACAATTAATAAATCAGGGTTAATAAGGTCTAAAGATTTTACTGGTGTATAACAGAAGGAAGTTTGATGTTGTTTAAAATAAATGCAGATATTTTAAATTAGAAAAGTATTAGAACACACAATAATAAGTCTTTACATTTTGATTTTCAAATCAAAAAAGAAGATAGAACAAGAAAAACAAATTCTTAATTTTTATATTTATTCTTTTAAAGTTCAGTCAACTTATATTTATTCCATGATATATATTCCCTTTCTTAGCTAAAGAAAAAAACTGAGCCTGGAAAAAAGATGTGATTCGCTTGTTACAAGGCTATTTGCTGCAAATAAATTATATAGTACTTTTGCATTTTTAAAAATAATTCAATAAAAAATCGATTAAAATGAGAAAGTACGCCATTCTTATCTTCCTCTTTTTTATGTTATTGGGTATCAAAGCCCAAAATGTACAATTACATTATGATTTCGGCAATTTATTTTATAATAAGGATTTAAAGGAACGCCCTGTTTTCACTTCTACTGTCGAAATGTTTAAATCCGATAAATGGGGAAGCACTTATTTCTTTGTAGATATGAATTATAACAGCAAAGGAATAGATCTTGCCTATTGGGAAATTTCACGTGAACTACGTTTTTGGAAACCTCCATTTTCAGCGCACATAGAATACAATGGGGGTATTACCAGCAGTGGACAAATGAATAATGCATATCTTGGAGGCATTACCTTTACATATAATAATAAAAATTTCACAAAAGGATTCAGTTTTACCCCGATGTACAAGTACATCCAAAAACATGAAAGCCCAAACAATTTTCAGTTGACAGCTACCTGGTACATCCATTTTGCAAAAAACAGCCTTTGTACATTCAGTGGATTTGCAGATTGGTGGCGAGAAAAGAATCCACATGGAAACTTCATTTTTCTTTCGGAACCCCAATTTTGGGTAAACTTAAATAAGATTAAGGGTATAGACGAGAAATTTAAGTTAAGTATCGGAAGTGAGGTCAAAATAAGTCATAACTTTGCTTTTCAAAACGGGCTTTATGTTATCCCGACTGCCGCAATCAAATGGTCGTTCGATTAATACAAAAACATGATACAAAAACTGTTAGGATTCGATAAACAAACAATGAATTACCGTACGGAAGTAATAGCCGGAGTTACTACTTTCCTTACGATGAGTTATATACTTGCTGTAAATCCTACTATCCTCTCTATGACAGGTATGGACAAAGGGGCAGTGTTTACGGCTACAGCATTAGCTTCTGCAATAGCCACTCTCCTGCTTGCTTTTATGGCAAAATTACCATTTGCACAGGCTCCAAGCATGGCTTTGAATGCCTTTTTCGCATTTACTTTAGTACAAGGCATGGGCTATTCATGGCAAACCGCTATGGCTGCCATGTTTGTAGAAGGGGTCATTTTTATACTGATAACCTTTTTAAATATCCGCGAAATCATATTGGAAAGTATTCCACAAAATCTACGTTATGCCACCTCTGCAGGAATCGGCATGTTCATCGCTTTTGTGGGACTGAAGCAAGCAGGCATCATTGAAGACCACCCGGCAACTCTCGTAACACTCGGAGACTTTGACCCGGATTCCGTACTTGCCATGATTGGCATCATCCTTAGTGGAATACTTGTAATAAAGAAAGTGAAAGGCGCTTTATTCTACAGCATCCTGATTTGTACGCTTATCGGCATTCCGATTGGCGTTACTCAAATACCGGATAGTTTTGTTCCTGTATCTGTTCCGCACTCCATAGCTCCGACATTTATGCAATTCGACTTCTCGGAGTTTTTCACATTTGATATGGCAATCCTGATTTTTACCTTATTATTTATCAATATTTTTGATACGCTGGGTACCTTAGTAGGATTAGCACTCAAAACAGATATTATCGATGAAAAAGGAAATATTCCCCGGGTGAAAGAAGCCATGATGTCTGATGCTATCGGAACAACTGTCGGGGCAATGTTGGGTAGTTCCACAATTACTACTTATGTGGAAAGTGCTTCCGGGGTTGCAGAGGGAGGACGTTCGGGATTTACTTCTATGATCACGGGATTATTATTCATCCTGGCATTGTTTTTCTCTCCGATATTCCTTTTAATACCGGCAGCAGCAACATCCGGCGCATTAGTTCTGGTAGGAGTCTTTATGTTGGACTCTATCTCCAAAATAGATTTGGAAGATATTTCTGAGGCGCTTCCCGCTTTCATTACAATTATCATGATGTTGCTGACCTACTCGATTGCGGACGGTCTGGTTTTAGGATTGCTTTCTTTTGTCCTTATCAAATTATGTACAGGAAAGCGGCATGAGATCAACTTGACAATGTATATACTCGCCTCATTGTTCATCATTAAATATATGCTCATACAGTAACTCTTCTATTTACCCAACTGTTCCAATAATGATGTGATATTGACGGTAAACAACCTGACGGAAATGGCAAGGAGGATAATACCAAAAAATTTACGTATAATATAAATACCTCCTTTGCCCAGCACTTTTTCTATTTTGCCAGTCATGCGGACAACAATATAAACCCAAAGCATATTCAATACCAATGCAATAATTATATTCACACTGGCATACTCCGCTCTCAAAGAAAGTAAAGTTGTAAATGAACCCGCCCCTGCAAGTAATGGAAAAACAAGCGGAACAAGAGTTGCTTCTTTTATCGGGCCTGTATTTTTGAAGATTTCAATATCAAGAATCATTTCCAGGGCAAGCAGGAAAATAATAAGTGCACCTGCTACGGCAAACGATTCAATATCGACATGAAACAGTTTTAACAAAACATCTCCGGCAACAAAGAAACCAAGCAAGAGTAAAAAAGAAATAATGGTGGCTTTCAAAGCATTCACACCTTTCCCTTGCCTTTTCAAATTAATAATAATGGGGATGGAACCTATTATATCAATCACGGCAAACAGTACGATAAATGCACTGGTAATCTGTTTAAAACTCAGCTCTGAAAACATAAAGATTTTATTTTTTAGTTATGACATTTCCCATTTATCCGTCTATAGCTATCCCAGCAATACTGACGTGTGGTATAAATTGCCATAAATATAAAAAAATTATCCGAAAGATTGTTCAAAAAAAATTGACCGTCGATAATTACTTACAATCAATTATCAACGGTCAATTATAATGGGGACTGTAACAGCCTGGTTAAACTACCAGATCACCACCCGGTCTGCCGGCAACATATACATCGGATCGCCTTCTTTTATATCAAATGCAGCATAGAATGCATCAATATTACGAAGTGCCGCATTCACACGCCATTTGCCTAAAGAGTGCGGGTCTATCTTCGTTAAACGGAGGATTTCTTCTGGACGGATATTCTGTCCCCATAGAGTGGCGTATCCAAGATAGAAACGCTGTTCATTTGTAAATCCTTGTATCAGAGCCGGAGCTTCTTTACCTTGCAAGCTATTCAGGTAAGCTAAATGAGCAACCATCAAACCTCCCTGGTCGGCAATATTTTCACCAAGAGTATAACGTCCGTTTGCATGTACACTGTCTACTACTATGATATTATCATACTGCTGAACCAAGCGGTTCGCACGCTGTTCAAACAAGGCGGCATCTTCTTCTGTCCACCAGTCTGTCAGGTTACCATCTTTATCATAATTACGTCCCTGATCATCGAATCCATGTGTCATTTCATGACCGATTACCACGCCGATAGCACCATAATTTACGGCATCGTCAGCTTCCGGGTTAAAGAATGGCGGTTGTAAAATAGCGGCAGGAAAACAGATTTCGTTGGTTGTCGGATTGTAATAGGCATTTACTGTCTGCGGGCTCATTCCCCAACGTGCCTTATCAACAGGTTTACCGACCTGGCTCAAACGGTATTCCGTATCAAATATATTTGCACGGCGTACATTATCCCAGTAAGAATCATTCTTGATTTCCAGAGTGCTGTAATCACGCCATTTATCCGGATAACCGATTTTAACAATAAAAGCAGCTAATTTTTCCTGTGCTTTCGCCTTAGTGGCATCGCTCATCCATTCTAATCCTGCAATACGGTCGCCCAATGCTTTTTGTAAATCGGCAACCATCTTCATCATTTTTTCTTTAGAAGATGCCGGGAAGTATTTCTCTACATAAAATTGACCGACAGCTTCCGACAAAGCTTCATTTACAGTTGCCAGCGAACGTTTCCAACGAGGCTGTTGTTCCTGTTTTCCGGACATTGTCTTACCATAGAAATCAAAATTAGCAGAGACAAACGCATCACTCAGGTAAGGTGCGGCGGCAGACAACAGATTAAATGATAGGTAATATTTTTGTTCATCAAGAGTCGTTCCTTCCAACATACGCGCCACTCCTTCATAAAAAGGAAGCTGCTTGGCATCCAGATATTCGATTTCCATCAAACCCATGCTTTCAAAATATACGTCCCAGTTCAACAAACTATTATTTACCTTGAAATCGCGAACCGTAATCTTATTATAATTTTTCTGTGAATCACGCAGGTCTTCACGACTGAAAGAAGCCGCAGCAATACCTTTTTCTATCTTCATCACAGCATTCACTGCAGCTTCTGCCTGCTCCGGAGAACAACCGGTCAGAGTGAAAAGGCGGGTAATATATCCCCGGTATGCCTGACGCATTTGTTTGGAAGCATCATCTTGCAACAGATAATAATCGCGGTCTCCCATGCCAAGTCCTGCCTGGTATAGCTGCACAATATTCATGGAACTGTTTTTTTCGTCAGCATCTACAAACAAAGCAAAAAAGGGAGCCATTCCCTCTTTATGAAGGGTAGCTACCATTTTAGATAATTCTTCCTTAGTGGCCAGTTCTCTAATATCATTCAGTTGTTCCTTTATCGGATTAAAACCCTCCGCATTCAGTTTTTCACTATCCAATCCGATAGTATACAGCAGACTGATTTTTTGTGCATTGCTTCCATCTTCCGGAGAAGTGGCACCCAGCTCTTCAACAAGTGTACGAATTTGTTGCAGGTTATTATCCCGCAATTGGTCAAATGTTCCGAAACGGGCATATTCCGGTTTCAGCGGATTATTTTTCATCCAGCCTCCACAAGCATACTGGTAAAAATCGGTTCCGGGAGCAATTGTTGTATCCAGGTTAGCTAAGTTGATAGCATCATTCATTTTTTCAGTAGTATCCTTCGCAGGAGCACTTCCACAACCGGTCATTGCAACCATCCCGATAGCAACAAGAGGTATTACTTTTAACTTCTTCATTCTTGTAAAACGTTTTAAATATGGTGGCAAAGGTACAAAAATACCTTGCACATGATTCTTTGTTTGTATTAAGAACAGCAAATCCCCCCTTGTGTATTTCTAATTTATGTATTTTTACACACAAAAATTATCCATAGGTCTAAAATCATTCATAACTATGATTTTTCAAAATGATAGTTATGATTTTGGAAAATCATAACTATGGATAAACAATCCGGAACTATCCGGTAGAGACATATTTCATAAAAATTTAATACAAACATGAAAAGAAAAACAATCACCACCTTTTATTCCTTTCTGATTTGCTTTTTGTCGACCGCATCTTTATCACTAAAAGCTGAAAATCCAGATAAACAAAATATAGAAATTAATCCATCGGAACAGTATCAGACATTGGAAGGCTGGGGTAGTTCCCTCTGCTGGTGGGCAGGACAAGTCGGTACTTGGGATGAAACCAAAATTGATAAAATTATAGACCTGATCACCTCCCCGGACAAATTGAATATGAATATCTTTCGTTATAATATAGGTGGAGGTGATGACCCTGCACATATAAATGGACATATGGTAAAAGGGAAAGGAAAACGTGCGGAAATGGAAGGTTTTAAATGCTCTCCTGATGCTCCTTACAACTGGAATGCTGATGAAGCACAACGTAAAATTCTACTCAAAATCAAAGAAAAACGTCCGGATGCTATTTTTGAGGCATTCTCCAATTCAGCTCCTTACTGGATGACTTACAGTGGTTGCTCCGCCGGACATACAGATCCACTGAAAGACAATCTAAAACCGGAATATTACGAAATGTTCTGTGATTACCTGCTGGATGTATGTAAACATTATAAATCGGTATACAACATAGAATTCAAAACATTGGAACCTTTCAACGAAGCCTATTCCAATTACTGGTATAATCAGGGGAGCCAAGAAGGTTGTCATTTTGAACCGGAAAGCCAGATAAAAATTATTCGTATGCTTTACCCCAAATTACAGGAGTCCGGGCTACCTACTGTTCTTGCAGCTTCTGACGAAACGAACCTCAATCAGTTTCTGACAGTACAAAAAGCATATCGTGAAGCGGGTGATATCTGGGAAAAATTAGGTCAGCTCAATACACATACTTATTCCGGGACTAATGCCGAACGGGAAGAAGTCCGCCGATTAATACAATTATCAGGTAAACCTTTCTGGCAATCAGAAACAGGTCCGAGTAGCAGTAATGGAATTGAAAGTAATTTATTGTTAGCTCAAAAATTATTTGACGACATGAATATTATGCAACCACAAGCATGGTTGGACTGGCAACTTATGGAAGAACATAACAATGAATGGTGTGTATTACAAGGTAATTTCCAGACACAGGAATACCACCCGATTAAAAACTTATATGTCCGCATGCAAATTACCCGTTTTTTCAAGCAGGGATACACTTTTATTAATACCGGAAACAAACATGCATTAGCAGCACTTTCCCCTTCCGGAAAAGAGCTTGTAATCTCAGTATTGAACACAAAAAAACAAGAGCAATCCTTCAATATCAATCTTAAGCAGTGTACTGGAAAATTATATTTGCAAAAGGTATGGAGAACAAGTTCTTCTGAAGACTGTTCTACCATATCCGGTTTAAAAATCAACAATAAGACACTCGGATACAAGAGTCCGGGACTGTCTATTACGACCTTTATTATTCATCTAAAATAGGAGGGCAAAAGGAATAAGCGTAATTTGAACAATAAATTATTCATGCAGACGATTGATATTATAAAAATATACGTATTTTTGACACGAAAACATCACATAAACGTATAACTTTCAAATCACCCGGCATGAAAACATTATTAGTTAGCCTTTTCGCGGCATCAGCCTTTTCATTATGTGCACAAAAAGATGCAAGTATCCGCATCTATCCGCAACAAGGCACACAGCAAATCAGTAAACATATCTACGGACATTTTGCAGAACATTTAGGTACATGTATCTATGGAGGACTTTGGGTTGGACCTGATTCCGACATTCCCAATACACAAGGATACCGCAATGATGTATTGAATGCATTGAAGCAACTGAATATTCCCAATTTACGCTGGCCGGGAGGTTGTTTTGCTGATGAATACCATTGGATGGACGGCATAGGGCCAAAAGAACAACGTCCGAAAATGGTAAACAACAACTGGGGAGGAACTATAGAAGACAATAGTTTCGGCACACATGAATTTCTGAATCTTTGCGAATTGCTGGGTTGTGAACCCTATGTCAGTGCCAATGTCGGCAGCGGTACGGTTGAGGAAATGGCTAAATGGGTGGAGTATATGACATCGGAAGGCGACAGTCCGATGGCACGTTTGCGCCGCCAAAATGGAAGAGATAGAGCTTGGAAAGTAAAATTTATTGGGGTTGGGAATGAAAGCTGGGGCTGCGGAGGAAGCATGCGTCCGGAATTTTATGCTGACCAATATCGCCGCTATGCCACCTATTGCCGTAATTATGATGGAAACCGTCTGTTTAAAATAGCCAGTGGAGCCAGTGATTATGATTATAACTGGACAGAAATCCTAATGAAAAACGTCGGAATACGAATGGACGGGCTCTCCCTGCACTATTATACAGTTGCCGGCTGGAATGGAAGTAAAGGCTCCGCTACAAATTTCAATACGGACGATTATTACTGGACAATGGGTAAATGTCTTGAAATAGAAGATGTCATCAAAAAACATATCCAGATTATGGACAAATATGACCCCCAGAAACAGATAGCTTTGATGGTAGACGAATGGGGTACCTGGTGGGATGAAGAACCTGGTACGATCAACGGGCATTTATACCAGCAAAATACAATGCGTGATGCGTTCGTTGCCGCCGTCACATTAAACCTATTCCATAAATATACAGACCGGATCAAAATGACCAATATCGCGCAGGTTGTAAATGTCCTTCAATCTATGATTCTAACAAATGGCTCTAAAATGATGCTCACTCCCACTTACCATGTATTTGAAATGTATAAAGTGCACCAGGATGCCACTTATCTTCCTATGGATTTGATATGTGATAAAGTTACAGTACGCGATAACCGCGAAGTTCCAATGGTAAGTGCATCTGCTTCAAAAGATAGAAACGGACTTATTCATATATCACTGGCAAATGTAGATACGGATAACGAACAGATTATTACCATTGACTTACAAAACCTGAAGGTATGCAAAGCGAATGGACGTATCCTGACTTCCCCTTCCATTAACGACCATAACACGTTTGATAAGCCAGACTTTGTAAAGCCTGCATCTTTCAATGGCATACTGATAAACAAAGGTCAGCTGAAAGTAACTTTACCTGCTAAATCAATTGTCGTTCTGGAAGTAAAATAAATTAAAAATTATTTTCTACTTTTGCCCACAACTAAAAGAAAAACACTATAACGCATTACATAAAAATAAAAGATTATGAAACCTACATTATTTGTATTAGCTGCCGGAATGGGTAGCCGTTACGGAGGATTAAAACAATTGGACGGTCTGGGTCCTAACGGTGAAACTATCATGGACTACTCTATTTTTGATGCTATCCGTGGTGGATTCGGAAAATTGGTTTTCGTTATCCGTAAAACATTCGAACAGGATTTCCGCGAAAAAATCATATCCAAATATGAAAATCATATTCCGGTTGAAGTCGTTTTCCAGGATCTAAACGACCTGCCTGCCGGTTTCACATGCCCGGAAGGACGTGAAAAACCTTGGGGTACGAACCATGCTGTCCTGATGGGGAAAACGGCTATCAACGAACCGTTTGCCGTTATTAATGCTGACGATTTCTACGGTCGCGACAGTTTTGCAGTTTTAGGTAAGGCCCTGTCCGAAATGACTGGCAAGAAAAATGATTATTGCATGGTAGGTTACCGTGTAGGTAATACCTTGAGTGAAAGCGGTTCCGTAGCACGCGGCGTTTGCGAAACAAATGCAGGAGGTTTCCTGACAGGTGTGGTTGAACGTACTGCTATCGAAAAAATAGACGGTGAAATCCAATTCAAAGATGAAAACGGAAACAAAGTGGTTTTGGAAGAAAAGACTCCGGTTTCTATGAATATGTGGGGCTTCACTCCTGACTATTTCGAATACTCCGAAAAATACTTTATCGACTTCCTGAAAGAAAATATCGATAAGCCGAAAAGTGAATTTTTCATCCCGCTGGTTGTAAACGAACTGATTACGAAAGGTATTGCAACAGTAAAAGTACTGGATACCACCTCTAAATGGTTCGGTGTAACCTATGCTGCCGACCGCCAAGGGGTTGTAGACAAAATCCAGGCTTTAGTCGATGCCGGAGAATATCCTGCCAAACTGTTCTAAACTGAAACCATTATATAAATGACGCTGATTCTGCATAAATCAATAGAATCAGTGTCATTTACATTTAAATATATCTGCTTTTGTTTTCCTTTTTATAAATACAAAAGTAGTTTTTTATCAGAAGCTATACTGGACAGCTACATTCAACCGGTTGGCATGGCGGGTTTGGTCATTGAAATCAGTACGCCAGCCACGTAAATATTCAGCGCCTACCTGTAAATCGGGAGTTACATTCCAGAAAAGGTTGGCGACAAAATATTGACCGTAACGGTATTGTTCGGATGGTGATTCCGGAAAATCATTTTCACTATACAAACGAGATTGACTGTAGGTTGTAGAAAGAAATACTTTCGGACAGATATTATATTTCAAACCGGCATACCATCCCATCATAGGAAGTGCCTGCATTGTACCTCTTTTAGCAGGGTCCGGAACAATATCGACATTCAGATTGCTCAAATCATTCAGGAACTGACCGATACCTCTTCCATAAGTAGCCTGTCCGAAGAATTGGAATTGCTTTCCGATATTGAAGGTAGTAGCGACAAAAGTACCCCAGCCCACTTTCGAATTTAGCGTTTGAGCATACAAATCATCATAGGTCATACTACGTATCACACCTGCAACACGCACATGGCTGTTCTGATTCCAACTATACTGTACATATGCAGGGAAATTAGGCATACGTTGTCTGGTTATATTTACATTTGCATTCGTTATACCATCTACAACTGGCATTTCCACACCGATACCGGCTTTCCAGCTTTTTGCAAATGAGCGTTCATAACGGAACTGGGTAGCCCGATAAAAAACCTGCCCATTCGGACCGGCAAAGTCGATTGTCGGAGGAAGTGCAGCAGCATCCATAAACAGGCCGTAATCATATCCGATTGTAAAACCTAAAAATGAGGCATAAGCATTTTGTAACTCAAAAGTCTTACCATCGCCACGGAAATTACCGGCTGTGTACACGACCAAATCACCCAGATTCTTAGTACGTCCGATCAATTTCAGGAAAATAGTACTGGTAGAAGCGTCTATCTGGAATTGATTCCTGTCGCGAGTCTGACCTTTGTTAGGAATAAGTGAAGGATAAAAATCCACATCGTCGGAAATGCCGCCAAAATCATATTCGGCTGTTGCTTTTACATATCCGCCGATACCCAGGGCAAAACGACCTTTCCTGTCGGTCAGGATAAACCGGGGAATCCCAGGGTCATGAAAACGCGGGCTCTGCGTCTCTTTCATAATACGGATGATTTCATCACCCGCCTTGTCTCGTGTTACCAACATCACAGTATTAGGCTCGTTGTCTTCAACTACAACTTTCTGAGCCTGGGAATGAGTAATAAAAACTCCCATTCCGAGCAGCAGGGCTGCGCTTCTCAATAATGTTTTCATAAATGCGTTTTTTGTTTAGATGAATTACCAATTTGAACAGATGCAGGCAGAAAAGGTTGTGTTAAATGATTGCTTTAACGAGTAAAGTCACTATTTTTGTTGCCATAATACAAAAATCAAGATGAAGATGAAAAAGCTGTTTGCTGTATGTTTTGTAGCTCTCCTGGGGCTTATATCCTTTCATTTGCAAGCGCAGGAGGTTGAAACACAGGTTCTGATTGATACCGATATGGGAAAAATCAAAGTAAAATTATTTAATGATACTCCACTACACCGTGATAATTTCATTAAAAATGTAAAAGAACATCGATATGATGGTTTACTATTCCACCGCGTCATCAAGCAATTTATGATACAGGCTGGAGATATAAACTCCAAAGATGCCCCTATAGAACAACATTTAGGGGACGGAGACCCGGATTATACAATCCCTGCTGAAATTATTTTTCCGAAATATTTCCACAAACGCGGAATGCTTTGTGCCGCTCGTGTAGGTGATGATGAAAACCCGGAACGAGCTTCCTCTGCAAGTCAATTCTATATAGTAACCGGCAAGTTCTTTACAGAAATGGAATTGGATAAGATGGAAAAAGAACAAGGTATTACTTTTACACCCGAACAACGGCAGGCTTACATGTTGGAAGGTGGCACCCCTCATCTGGATGATAAATACACCATTTTCGGAGAAGTGGTAAAAGGCATAAAGGTGGTAGACAAGATTCAGTTTACAGAAACAAATGCTGACGACCGCCCGACAAAAAATATCAAAATCAAGACAATGACAATTGTCTCAAAATAAACAAAACAAAAATGAGTACCCAAACAACAGAGACACAAGTGGTAATGGATACCACACTTGGTAAAATCAAAATCAAATTATACAACGAGACCCCTCAGCATCGTGATAATTTCCTTAAGCTGGTGAAAGAAGGACAATACAATGGCCTATTGTTTCACCGCGTTATTAAAGAGTTTATGGTACAGGGAGGGGATGTTACTTCCAAAGATGCTCCGATGAACAAACAATTGGGAGCCGGCGATTTAGGATATACAGTTCCAGCAGAATTTGTTTACCCCAAATACTTCCATAAAAAAGGAGCTTTATGTGCTGCACGTACCGGCGACGAAGTAAATCCGGAAAAGGCTTCTTCTGCTTCTCAATTTTATATTGTTACAGGTAAAGTATATAAAGAAAACGAACTGAAACAGATGGAAATACAACTGGAAAACCGCCTGAAACAATCCATATTTGCCCGCCTGCAAACGGAGAACAAACCTAAAATCATGGAATTATACCGTAGCGGAGATAAAGCCGAACTGGCAATCCTACGGGACACTCTGATTGGTAAAACCGAATTGGAAGCAGAAAAACGGAAAGACGAAGCCAAACTGACACCGGAACAGCGTGAAGTATATACTACCGTTGGCGGCGTTCCTTTTCTGGATAACCAATATACCGTTTACGGAGAAGTGACAGAGGGCATGGATGTGGTTGATGCCATCCAGAAGGTTAAAACGAACAAACAAGACCGCCCAACAGAAAATATCGTTATTAATTCTATTGAGATTATTTGAAATTATAATGCGGTTCTCTACTTATAAAGAGCATTATAAAGAAACAATACGCCTGGGGGTCCCGATTATGTTGGGACAACTGGGCATTATTATTGTCGGATTTGCCGATAACATCATGGTAGGGCACCATAGTACGGACGAATTGGCCGCGGCTTCATTTGTAAATAATTTCTTCAATCTTGCCTTTATCTTCGGGATGGGGTTTTCGTATGGGCTTACTCCCATTATCGGAGGATTATTTGCAAACAAAGAATATGCCAAAGCCGGGGAGACATTAAAGAACAGCCTGTTTATAAACTTTATTATCGGCGTTCTTATCAGTGTCTGTATGCTGCTCCTACTACTCAACATCGACTTGTTGAAACAACCGGAAGAGTTGAAACCATATATCATTCCCTACTATATATTGCAACTTTTTTCCGTTATCTTTGCTATGTTGTTTAATTCGTTTAAACAATTCAGCGACGGCACCACCGATACAGTCACACCAATGTGGATTACATTAGGTGCGAATATATTGAACATTATCGGGAATTATTTCCTTATATACGGAAAATGCGGAGCTCCGGAATTAGGATTGACTGGTGCAGGTATTTCAACATTGGCAAGCCGTATTTTGACATTGGTTGCATTTTGCATACTTTTTGCCCGCTGTTCCCACTATAAAGAATATCTGAGAGGTTTCAAAAACGGAATTGTCAACCGGATGAATCTCTCCAATCTTGTGCGGATGGGGCTTCCCGTGGGATTCCAGATGGGAGTAGAAACCGGTTCTTTCAGCCTGAGCGTAATTATGATGGGATGGATAGGCAGTATCGCCCTGGCTGCTCATCAGGTATTGGGAGTAATTACAACACTGGGATTCATGGTATATTATGGAATTGCTGCAGCTGTTACGATACGTGTAAGTACCTTTAAAGGCTGGAATGATTTTCTGAATATACGACGTGCTTCTTTTGCCGGATTACATTTGATTATGGGGGTGGCTATGATAGTCGTTTTACTGATTGCCCTATTCCGCCATAGCATGGGATATTTAATCACTCCGGAAAAAGAAGTTGTGGAAATGGTAGCGCTACTTGCCTGGTCAGTTATACTTTACCAGTTTGGCGATGGTTTACAGATTCTTTTTGCCAATGCGCTACGAGGAATTTCCGATGTAAAATACATGGCATATATGGCGTTTGCCTGTCATTTCGGGCTAGCTTTGCCTATAGGCTATTTTTGCGGCTTCCTATTGGACTGGGGCCCGATAGGTATCTGGTGCGGTTTCCCCATTAGTCTTACCACTTTAGGGATATTACTATGGAGACGTTTTAATATATTGACACTAAACAATTAGTATATGACAAAAGATATTACTACCGAACAAGTACTCGGCGATATACGTTACCTGAATCTTCTGGCACGCAGTTTTCCGAATGTAGCGGATGCCAGTACTGAAATTATAAACCTGGAAGCCATCCTGAATCTCCCGAAGGGTACGGAACATTTCCTTTCAGATATTCATGGCGAACATCAAGCATTCAATCATGTACTAAAAAACGCATCCGGTGCAATCAAGCGAAAAGTAAACGAAATATTCAGCAATACATTGCGTGATTATGAGAAAAAAGAGCTTTGTACCCTGATTTATTACCCGGAACAAAAATTAGAACTTATCAGTATCCACGAGGAAGATTTGGAGGACTGGTACCTTATCACGTTGAATCAACTGGTACGTGTATGTCGAAATGTCTCTTCCAAATATACCCGTTCCAAAGTCCGTAAAGCGCTGCCAAAAGAGTTTTCCTATATCATACAGGAGCTTTTGCACGAGTCATCGGATGAACCGAACAAATCCGCCTACGTAGACCAGATTATCAATACCATCATATCTACAGGCCGTGCCAACGATTTTATCATAGCTATGTGTAATCTAATTCAACGGTTGACTATCGATATCTTACATGTCATCGGCGACATATACGACCGCGGACCGGGAGCACATATTATCATGGATACGCTTTGCAACTACCATAATTTCGATATCCAATGGGGTAATCATGATATACTCTGGATGGGAGCAGCTTCCGGAAATTTAGGTAGTATTGCAAATGTATTGCGTATGTGCATGCGCTACGGGAACCTGGCTACGCTTGAAGATGGATATGGAATCAACCTGCTTCCGCTTGCGACATTTGCAATGGAAGTATATGGTGACGACCCTTGCGAACTGTTTATCCCCCGGACAAATGCTTCAGATGTTACATTCGACGAAAAAACAGCTCAGTTGATTGCACGCATGCACAAAGCCATTACGATTATCCAATTCAAACTGGAGGGTGATATTATCCGCCGTCGACCGGAATTTCAGATGGACGACCGGTTGTTGCTCCATCTGATCGATTTGAAACACGGTACAATTCATATCAACGGAAAAGAATATGAATTAAAAGACAAGAACTGGCCTACCATCAACGCCAAAGACCCTTACGCACTGTCTATCGAAGAAGAAGATTTGATACTCCGCATAAAACATTCATTCGAATGTAGTGAGAAACTTAAGACTCATATGCGTTGTCTCTTTACACATGGTGGCATGTACCAGGTATGCAACTCCAACTTGTTATTCCATGCCTCTGTTCCTATGAATCCGGATGGCTCATTGAAAGAAGTCATGATAAACGGAGAAAAATATAAAGGGAAAACACTACTTGACAAAGTTGACCAATTGGTCCGCACGGCATATTTTGATGCAGACGACAGCCCGGAAAAAGATTTTGCCATGGACTATATCTGGTATCTCTGGGAAGGAAAAGATTCACCTTTGTTCGATAAAAGTAAGATGGCGACATTCGAACGTTGTTTTATCAACGATAAGGAAGTACGGATAGAAGAAAAGGGAGCCTATTATTCCTTACGTGAAGAAGAAGAAGTTTGCGACCGGTTACTGGACGAATTCGGTGTAACCGGACCTCACAGGCATATCATAAACGGACATGTCCCGGTCCGTTCCATACAAGGAGAGAATCCTATAAAAGCAAACGGAAAACTTTTGGTTATCGATGGAGGTTTCTCCAAAGCATATCATCCAGAGACCGGTATAGCCGGATATACATTGGTTTATCACTCGCGGGGCTTCCAATTGGTACAACACGAACCGTTTCTATCCACAGACCAGGCTATAAAGGAAGGACGCGACATCCGTTCCACAACAATTGTGGTTGAACTCAGTTCCCACAGACAAATGGTAAAAGACACGGACAAAGGTGCCGATCTGCAAAAGCAGATACACGATTTGGAAAAATTATTGTATGCATACCGTAATGGTTTTATCAAAGAAAAGGAAAGAAGCCGGAGGTATACAAGATTCGAATAATCAGTAATTTTACGGTAGTTAAATAAAGAGTTATGAAAACATTACTCGATGTACATACCCATACGATAGCCAGCGGACATGCTTTCAGCACTTTGCAAGAAATGGTACAAACCGCTGCTGAAAAAGGACTCCGGTTATTAGGCATAACAGAACATGCGCCTGGTATCCCGGGGACATGCGCCCCTATCTATTTCAGAAATTTACATGTTGTTCCACGTAAAATGTACGGAGTAGAACTCTTATTGGGAGCCGAACTGAATATCATCGATTACGACGGTGCCATCGACATGGGAGAAGAATTTTATCCGATGCTGGATATTAAAATAGCAGGCATCCATTCCCTTTGTTATACTCCAGGGACAATCCGGCAAAACACAGACGCAATGATTGGTGCCATATCCAACCCGAATGTGAATATTATAAGCCATCCCGGCGATGGGACAGCCTTACTCGATTTTGAGCCGGTTGTACTTGCAGCCAAAGAGCATCACACATTGCTGGAAATTAATAACAGCTCCCTGAACCCTGTCCGTAAAAAGAAAACAGCACGGGAAAATAACCTGACCATCCTTCGTTTATGTAAGAAATATGATATACCGGTAATTTTGGGTAGCGATGCTCATATTTCTTTCGATATTGCCAGATACGACCATATTTATGAGTTATTGCAGGAAACGAATTTTCCCGAAGCATTAATATTAAATGATAAAATTGAAACATTTAAAAACTATATTGGTATATAGACTAATTTGTAAGGACCCAGTCTTCCTAATAAATAACATATGAAATCAAATACATATCTGGGGCACCTGACAATGTTAACAGCCAACATATTATGGGGATGTATGCCCCCATCTTCCAAAATAGTCTTATCCAGCGGAATGGTAAATGCTATTTCCCTCACGACATTCCGTATGTTAGGTGCTGCTATTGTTGTTTTGGGAGGTACATTTTTTGCTTATCTCCTCATTCCTATTGGGCAAAGATTGCTACGTCTTGCATTGCTATAATAATGAGACTGGATTCTTTCGGCATTATGAAAAGTTTCGCTATCGCTTTAGTATTTTTAGGAGTCTATATTGTAACACAAAGTAAGCCCAAAGCTCAAATAGAGGCTTATAAAAAAGAGGGAATCGAACGATATACATTTTTTAACCAAAGCAAAAATTAAAGACATACAAAGGGTTAGCTATAAATTAAACCATATCTTACCAAAAGTACTTGCTTCATAAAAAATAATATCTACCTTTGCAGCCGGGTAAGTCCTACACGGCATGCTCCCTCGGAATCCCCCAGGGCTTGACCGCAGCAAGGGTACTTGGTTGTAGCGGCGCGATGTAGTAAGCTTACCCACCTGCCTCTTTAGCTCAGTTGGCCAGAGCACGTGATTTGTAATCTCGGGGTCGTTGGTTCGAATCCGACAAGAGGCTCAAAAAAATAATTCAGTTTAAAAAGAGGAAGTTCATTAATAAAACTTCCTCTTTTTTTATATTGTATATTCTACAAAAAGATTAATTTTGTGATGAGAACAATAAAACAGCATTATTATGGAAGAGAATAAAAGTTTACTTCTTAAAAGCGCAATGTCATATGGTCTTGCCATGGGCATATACTGGGTAATTAAATATTTATTCCTGATTTTTGGATATTCCATGCCCAGCTTGGGATATATATATATTATCATGTCTGTTGCTGTTCCGTTCATAGCCTATTATATGACCAAACGTTATAGAGATGAAATTGGAGGTTCCATCAGCTTTTTCCATGCATGGCGTTTCGGCACCATGTTATATTTCTTTGCAGCCCTGATTGTTGCTCTGGAACATTTCATATTCTTTCAGTTTATCGCTCCGAAGGATTTTCTATCCAATATGGTAAACCAGATTGTTGTTTCACTACAAAACATGCAGGTAGATGCCAACGCGGTTGAGGCCATCAGCAAAATGAATTTCACCCCTATCCATATGGCCATTCAAGGAATATTCAACAATATATTCTACGGCATCATATTATCCATACCGGTAGCAGCTATTATATGCCGCAAAAGTTCATCCGGAATGGTTGGTGAAAAAAGTAAGTAAAAAAGGAAACAGTTAAATGGATATATCAGTAGTTATTCCTCTGTATAACGAAGCTGAGTCTCTTCCAGAATTACAAGACTGGATAGAGCGGGTAATGAAGAAACATGGTTTTAGTTATGAAATCATATTTATAAACGATGGAAGTACCGACAATTCCTGGGAAGTGATTGAAGAGTTAAAAAAGAAATCCCCACAAATAAGAGGCATCAAATTTCGTCGTAATTATGGAAAATCCCCCGGGCTGAATTGTGGTTTCCAGCGTGCCCAGGGAGATGTAGTCATTACAATGGATGCTGATTTACAAGATAGCCCGGATGAAATACCGGAGCTATACAGAATGATAAAAGAAGAGGGTTACGACCTGGTTTCCGGATGGAAAAAGAAAAGATATGATCCACTATCCAAAACAATCCCGACAAAGTTATTCAATGCAACAGCACGCCAATTCTCCGGCATTCATAATTTGCATGATTTTAATTGCGGATTAAAGGCTTATAAAAATGTTGTTGTAAAAAATATTGAAATATATAATGACATGCACCGCTGGATTCCTTATTTGGCCAAAATGGCAGGATTCAGCAAAATCGGAGAAAAGGTCGTACACCACCAAGCCCGTAAATACGGTACGACTAAATTTGGTTGGAACCGTTTTGTGAACGGCTATCTGGATTTAATTACTTTGTGGTTTACCTCTAAATTCGGGAAAAAGCCCATGCACTTTTTCGGCCTTTGGGGGAGTGTTATGTTCGTTATCGGCTTTATTGCCTTATTAATTGTATTGGGAGCAAAATTGGTTTCCATCTGTACCGGAGATTTGCGTCCGTTGGTTACAAAATCTCCTTTCTTTTATATCTCACTGACTGCCATGATTATGGGAACTCAGATGTTTTTGGCAGGATTTATCGGAGAGTTGATTTCCAGAGACTCTCCCAACCGGAATAATTATAAAATAGAAACTGAAATATGAGTTTGTTAGAGCTCGCACGTAAACGCTGTTCTATTCGTAAGTATGCTACCACACCCATTGAAGATAACAAGTTGTCTTATCTTTTTGAAGCGGCAAGATTAGCACCCTCGGCTGTCAATTTCCAGCCATGGTATTTTGTTATAATCCGCAAAGAAGAAGGCAGGAAAAAGTTACAGGAATGTTATCCCAGAGAATGGTTCCGTAGTGCTCCGGTTTATATTTTGATTTGCAGTGACCATAACCAGTCATGGAAACGATCGTCTGATAATAAGGATCATGCAGATATAGACATATCCATCGCAACTGAACATATTTGTCTGGCTGCAGCCGAACAAGGATTAGGAACCTGCTGGGTCTGCAATTTTGACACAGTATTATGCCGGGAATATTTTAATTTGCCGGCACACATAGAACCGGCAGTTATACTGACAATTGGATATCCCGAATCTGCCGACTTATTTGACCTGACACCTAAAAAGCGAAAAACCATCGAAGATATTATAATAGAAGAAACATTTTAATTAGCATGTCATTTATAGAAATTGTGTTACTGGCAGTAGGTTTATCCATGGATAGCCTGGCTGTATCCGTAACGGGGGGAGCGATTATACACAACTGTAAACTGCGTCATATCATAAAAATAGGGGCTGTAATGGGGATCTTTCAGGCTGGAATGACATTGGGAGGTTATCTGGCAGGTCTTAGTTTTAAAAAGTATATTACAGCTTTCGACCATTGGATCGCATTTATTCTTTTACTTTATCTGGGGGGTAAAATGATTTATGAAAGTACCCAGGAAAAAGATGAAGACAACCAAAGCGATCCTTTATGTAACAGAACATTATGCGGATTGGGCATTGCAACCAGCATCGATGCATTGGCTATAGGCATTTCTTTAGCCTGTCTGGAATCCAGCATTGCTTTGGAAGCCTTGACTATAGGTGTGGTAACATTTCTTATATCAGCTTTCGGCGTTTATTTCGGACATAAGTTCGGACGAAAAATCAATCTGAAACTCGACCTGATAGGCGGTTTAATATTAATTGGCATCGGATGTAAAATACTCATTGAACATACATTCTTTAATGCCTAGAATTCATATATTTGCATACCTAAAATATAAGAAAACATGTATAAGAAATTCTATCTGTTAGCGGCAGCCGGAATGCTCCTGTTTACCGGCTGTAAAAATCAAAAGCAGTATTTTGAAGAAAGTGGATCCGTCTTTCATACGCTATACCATATAAAATATGAATCCGATAAAGCACTGACAGAAAAAATAGATAACGAACTACAAAAATTCAACCTCTCATTAAACCCCTTCAATCCAAATTCAACAATAGCCAAGGTTAATAGAAACGAGCCTGTCGAAGTGGATGAGTGGTTCAAAGAAGTTTTCAATAAATCAATGGAAGTATCCAAAAATTCTGATGGGGTTTTCGATATAACATGTGCGCCTCTGGTTAATTTATGGGGATTTGGATTCAGCAAAAAAGACAGCATAACTCCGGAGATGATAGATAGCCTGAAAACATTCGTTGGCTATCAGAAAGTTCGCTTAGAAGGTAATAAAGTTATAAAAGACGATCCTCGCCTATTACTAAACTGCTCTGCTATAGCGAAAGGATACTCCTCTGATATCATTGCACGCCTGCTTGAACGCGAGGGTGTTGAAAATTACATGGTAGAGATTGGTGGAGAGGTGACAATGAAAGGTGTTAATCCGAAAGGTGAATGCTGGCGCATCGGTATTAATAAGCCGGAAGATGACTCGACAGGTATAAGAAATGAAATTGAAGAAGTTGTCCAGTTGTGCAAAAAAGGAGGTGTTGCCACCTCCGGAAACTACCGGAATTATTATGTAAAAGATGGAAAAAAATATGCACACACAATCGATCCACGTACGGGTTATCCTGCCGAACAAAGTATTTTAAGTGCAACAATTGTAGCCAATGACTGTATGACTGCCGATGCTTATGCCACTGCTTTTATGGCAATGGGTCTTGACAAAGCACGCCAAATGGCTGAGAAGCTGCCCGAAATTGAATATTATGTTATTTATGCAGACGAGAACGGCAAGCATCAGATAGAATATTCCAAAGGAATGAGCCAATATTTACCACAAAGACTGAGCCTTAATCCTTAACGGATTAGGGCCATTTCTTCAATTCCTGATACAACCGTTGTACCGGCAATCCCATAACATTATAAAAACTCCCGTTAATACTTTCTACTCCGACATAACCAATCCATTCCTGGATACCGTAGCTACCTGCCTTGTCAAACGGTTTGTATTTATCTACATAATATGATATTTCTTCCTCATCCAGTTTACTGAAAGAAACTGCCGAAAAAACACTAAAATCGACCTGCCGGTCTTTTGTTGCAACACAAACTCCGGTAATAACTTCATGTACATGATCAGACAATGTTTGTAACATGCTTATCGCATCTTCCCTGTCTTTCGGTTTTCCCAAAATTTTATCAAACGTCCAAACCACAGTATCAGCTGTAATCAACAATTCATCAGCAGCCATACTTGATTTATAAGCATTGGCTTTCTTCCTTGCAATATAAACCGGAACATCCTCCTCTTTTAAACCCGCAGGATAAGACTCATCTATTCCTTGTATGGTCCGTACCTCAAAATCAATATCTAATCCAGCCAACAATTCCCGGCGTCGGGGAGAATTAGACCCTAATACTATTTTATATTTTTTCAGATTAGTAAGCATAATCCTTCTATTTTTAGTTTGTTATTCCTCTCACCAGCCAAAAGCCTCATCACTCATCCAATGTCCCTGGGCCTTCATCGTCTGTTCGATTACATCCCTGGCAATACCGTCCCCTCCTTTTTTCAAAGAGATATATTTCGCAATCGCTTTTATTTCCGGAGCTGCATCTGCCGGAGCTACCGGCAATCCTACCATTTTCATCACTTCATAATCTGGGATATCATCACCGGCATAAAGTACCTCATCCGGCCGCAAACCGGTTTGAGCCATAAAATCATTAAAATCATGTACTTTGATTGCACTTTTCATATAGATGTGAGTGATTCCCAAACGAGAAAAGCGGATTTTTACCGCTTCCGTATATCCTCCGGTAATGATAGCGACCTGATACCCTTTTTTTACAGCCAGTTGCAAGGCATAACCATCCTTTATATTTACTGTACGCATCGGATCACCATTCGGATGCAAAGGGATTACTTCTCCGGACAAAACGCCATCTACATCAAAGATAAACGCTTTTATTTTCTTTAAATCATAATTTATGCTACTCATGGCTGGATTTTTTATGGATGCTCTGGCTGATTAGTTGGTATAAAGACCGCATATCCGGGTCGGACAACATTGCCAGATGTTTGTTAATAATATTCTCATCGTAACGTATCGCCGGACCGGTTTGAGCTTCACCAGGCGACATTATATGTATTTTTGCTGCAGTTTCATCTATTAAAGGCAATAACACATCCGCAGGTATATCATGTTCTTCCAATAACTTATCTGCCAAATTATAAATATGGTTGGTAAAATTACAAGCAAAAACAGCGGAAAGATGTAGATACTGCCTCTTCTCCGAAGACAAAAAACGGACATTTCCAGAAATTGTTTTAGCAACTTCTTCCAAAATATGACCTACATCCGGCAAATTCGCTTCCAAGAAAAATGGAATAACAGAAAAGTCAACTGCACGTTCCTTACTAAATGTTTGTAGCGGATAAATCACACCATAGTGAGATGTATATCCTTTAAAGATATCCAATGGCATACTGCCTGCCGTATGTACCCATATACCATTATTGGGTCTCACCCGGGAAAGAACTTCCGGCAAAATAGCATCCTTCAATGAGAACACATATAAATCAGCCTCAGATGAAATATCCTCTGGAACAATAGTCCACCGACACCCCAATTTATCCGCTAATAACGAAGCATTTTCCGGAGTATGACTATATACTTGCAAAATATTCATTCCTGCAGCAGACATTTCCAGAGACAAACGCGTTGCCAGATTCCCTGCTCCTATAAAAACGACTTTCATGCTTCTTCTTTTTTCTCTTCTACAGGCATCCGGTAAGAACCGATATGTATCTTTTCCCATTGAAGACGGGATTCATCGAAAGGTTTGCGTTCTTGTTCCTTATAACCAAATCCTATAATAGAAAGGACATCCAATTGATAAGGAATATTCAGTAAATCACGAACATACTGATTCGTATCCATATCATCCTCTGTAAACCGATTGCGTATCTGGCACCAACAACTGCCTAAGCCTAATTCTTCCGCCTGCAACTGCATATAAATGGAAGCTATTGAAGCATCTTCCACCCAAACATCACTCTCCATCACATTAGCAAGCACAACTACAGCCAAGGCGCAGCCTTCCAGAAAAGCAGATCCATGCTTCTTGCATGCAGCCAACTTCGCCAGCATTTCTTTATCTTCAATCACTACAAACTGCCAGGGATTCTTATTTTTTGAAGAGGGAGCCATCAAGGCAGCTTTCAATATCATTTCAACTTGCCCGGGCTTAAGCAACTCATCCGTAAACTTGCGAGTACTTCTTCGCGTTTTTATCAATGAAGCAAAACTTTCCATTATTATTTCATTATTTTAAATTCATATTGCTGTGACTCAAAAAATCACATCCAATCCTATTACTTACCGACAAAGATAAATATTTTTCCCTTAGTGAAAACCGGATTATTACGTTAGCACATGATTATCGAAGTGGTTCTGCACCATTGAGATATTAATAATTCAACACAAGTCTTGGCTACAACTCCGGTAGCACTCCAAATGTAGGAATAATATAGATAAAATCATGCTGATAAATATTAATGAATTATTTCTTCATTAATAAAAAGAATGTACCTTTGCCATCATAGAACAAAAAACAAGATTAATTACTAAATTATTATTGACATGGAACTTACACATATCGAACATCTAGGTATTGCGGTTAAAAGCATCGAAGCTTGTCTGCCATACTACGAAGGAGTTTTAGGTTTAAAATGCTATAACATCGAAGAAGTAGCCGACCAGAAAGTTAAAACAGCTTTCTTCAAAGTCGGTCAAACTAAAATTGAATTACTGGAACCGACAAGCCCTGATAGCACGATTGCTAAATTCATTGAAAAAAAGGGTGAAGGCATCCACCATATTGCATTCGCAGTTCCTTCCGTTCAGGAAGCTTTAGATGAAGCCGCATCCAAAGGCATTCAACTAATTGACAAAGCTCCGCGTGGTGGTGCAGAAGGTTTAAACATAGCATTCCTGCATCCGAAATCTACATGCAGCGTATTGACCGAGCTCTGCATGCCAGGTAAATAATAATTCAGTTGACAGTTAACAAGTGACAGTTGACAGTTTTCAGGTTTTCTTACCTGCCGACTATCAATTGTCACTTATCAATTGTTAATTGTCAGTCATAAATAGTTCATTTCTAACAACAAATCAAAAATACAATGAGTAACCAACTTGAAAAAGTAAAGGAACTTATCGCCCTTCGTGAAACAGCTCGTTTGGGTGGTGGGGAAAAAAGAATTGAATCACAGCACAAAAAAGGGAAGTACACAGCCCGTGAACGTATCGCAATGCTGCTGGATGAAGGTAGTTTTGAAGAATTCGATATGTTCGTGCAACACCGTTGTACTAATTTCGGTATTGAAAAAACTAAATTCCTGGGCGACGGTATCGTAACAGGTTATGGTACAATCGACGGCCGTCTGGTTTATATTTTTGCACAAGACTTTACCGTATTCGGTGGCGCGTTGTCCGAATCTTTAGCTATGAAGATTTGCAAAGTAATGGATCAAGCCATGAAGATGGGTGCTCCGGTTATCGGATTGAACGACTCCGGTGGTGCACGTATCCAGGAAGGCGTAAACGCTTTGGCTGGTTATGCTGAAATTTTCCAGCGTAATATCCTTGCATCCGGTGTTATCCCACAGATATCAGGTATCTTTGGTCCTTGTGCCGGTGGTGCTGTTTATTCTCCTGCTTTGACAGACTTCAACATCATGACACGCGGAACCAGCTATATGTTCCTGACTGGTCCGAAAGTAGTAAAAACAGTAACAGGTGAAGATGTAACCCAGGAAGAGTTGGGTGGTGCAAGCGTACATACCACAAAATCGGGTGTTGCACATTTCGCCGTTGACACTGAAGAAGAAGGCTTGCAGCTTATCCGTAAATTGATCAGCTTCCTGCCTCAGAACAACCTGGAAGAAACTCCGTTGGTTGAATGCAAAGACCCGATCGACCGCCTGGATGATGTATTGAATGAAATCATTCCGGATAATGCCAACCAGTCATATGACATGTACGAAGTAATCGGAACGATTGTCGACAACAACGAATTCCTCGAAGTACATGCAGACTATGCTAAAAATATTATCGTAGGTTTCGCCCGTTTCAACGGCCAGTCTGTTGGTATCGTAGCTAACCAGCCTAAAGTAATGGCTGGATGTCTGGATAGCAATGCTTCACGTAAAGCCGGTCGTTTCGTCCGTTTCTGCGACGCATTTAATATTCCTTTGGTAACATTAGTAGACGTACCGGGATTCCTTCCGGGTACAGGTCAGGAATACAATGGCGTTATCCTGCATGGTGCTAAATTACTTTATGCTTACGGAGAAGCTACCGTACCTAAGATTACTGTTACTTTACGTAAATCTTACGGTGGTGCCTATTGTGTGATGAGCTCTAAACACCTGCGTGGTGACATGAACTATGCATGGCCAACCGCAGAAATCGCAGTTATGGGTCCGAGCGGTGCTGTTGAAGTTATCTTCGCTAAAGAAGTAGCAGCTTCCGAAGATCCGGCTAAAGCTGCCGCTGAAAAAGAAGCGGAATACAAGAAAGCATTTGCTAATCCGTACAACGCAGCACAATACGGTTATATCGACGATGTTATCGAACCACGTAATACTCGTTTCCGTATTATCCGCGCTTTACAGCAATTGCAGACTAAGAAATTAAGCAATCCTGCTAAGAAACATGACAATCTGCCTTTATAATTCTTAAAACAGGAAATGAATATGATTAATAAAAAAATTGGAGTATTGCTACTGTTCGTTTTGCTCGTTTCATTCGGAGCAAAGGCACAGCGAGCAACCTCCATGCGCATAAATGAAGTGCTGGTCATCAACGACGATAATTTTGTTGATGACTATGGCAAACGCCATCCCTGGATAGAATTATATAATACTTCTGCCGGTTCGGTTAATATTGCCGGATGTTATTTGACAAACGACAAAAACAATCCGACCAAATATCCGATTCCAAAGGGAGACGTATTAACAATAATCCCTCCCCGTCAACACGTTTTATTCTGGGCTGACGGAGAAGCTATTCGCGGTAATTTCCATGTAAATTTCACATTAGACCCGTCTAAAGAAAATTACATAGCTTTATATGATGCTGATGGAAAGACTCTTATTGATGAGATTATTATTCCAGCCGGACAGAAACCGGATATCAGTTTCGGTAGAATAGAAGACGGAAAAGAAGCATGGGCTGAACTCACAAAAGTAACTCCAAGTACAAACAACCTGACTTTGGATTCTAACGAGAAGATTGAAAACTTTAAAAGAAATGACGCTATTGGTATCGGTATGACACTGACTGCAATGGCTGTTGTATTCTTAGGACTGTTCCTTCTGTTTATTATCTTTAAACAAGTTGGTAAGTTTGCCGTTGCGGCAAGCAAACGTAATGCACAAAAAGCTGCCGGCACAACCGCTGTATCTGCCGGTACAGGTGAAGAATCCGGAGAAATCTTTGCAGCTATTGCTTCTGCATTGTATGAAATGAGCGACGATAACCATGATGTGGAAAACACAGTTATTACAATCCGCAAGGTTGCCCGTACTTATTCTCCATGGAGTTCTAAGATCTATGGCTTACGTGATGTTCCCCAAAAGAAATAATACTAAAAACAAAGAAGAATGAAAAGTTTTAAATATACCATCAACGGTAACGTATATAAAGTACATATCAATTCAGTTGTTGATGATATCGCCGAAGTAGAAGTAAACGGTACTCCCTATCAGGTTAAAATGGAAAAACCGGCAAAAAAACAAATGGTTACATTAAAACGTCCGGCTCAGGCTCCGACAACGGCTACCGGCGAACCTGTTGTTACACGCCAGGCGGCTCCAACTACTCAGGGTGCTGTGAAAACTCCGCTTCCAGGCGTAATCCTGCAGGTTAAATGCAATGTAGGTGACACCGTGAAAAGAGGCCAGACATTGATTATCCTTGAAGCCATGAAAATGGAAAACAATATCAATGCAGACCGCGACGGTAAGATTATAGAAATTAAGGTACATAAAGGAGATTCGGTACTGGAAGGTGCAGATCTCGTCGTAATCGGATAAATTATGTTAGGATCAGTACTATTACAAGCAGCAGGAGCACAAGAAAGTTTTTTATCGTTTTTAGGTGAAAATCTACAGTTGTTCCTTACGTACACAGGTGTATATAATGCAACACCCGGTCATATCATTATGATATTGGTTGGTTTGCTTTTTATATTCCTGGCGATAAAATATGAGTTTGAACCTATGCTCCTTATCCCTATCGGTTTCGGTATCCTGATTGGTAATATTCCTTTCAAAGATGCAGGACTACAGGTAGGTATTTACGAGCAAGGGTCCGTACTGAACATCCTCTATCAGGGTGTAACCTCCGGATGGTATCCGCCATTGATATTCCTCGGCATCGGGGCCATGACCGACTTCTCGGCTTTGATATCAAATCCAAAGTTGATGTTGATCGGTGCTGCTGCCCAATTCGGTATCTTTGGTGCATATATCATTGCTCTTCAAATGGGATTCGAACCGAATCAAGCTGGTGCTATCGGTATTATCGGTGGCGCTGACGGTCCGACAGCTATCTTCCTTTCATCCAAACTGGCTCCTAACCTGATGGGTGCGATTGCGGTATCAGCCTATTCATATATGGCATTGGTACCGATTATCCAGCCTCCGTTTATGAGACTGCTTACTACAAAGAAAGAACGTTTGATCCGCATGAAGCCGCCGAGAGCTGTTTCTTCAACAGAAAAGATTATCTTCCCGATTGTCGGTCTGTTGCTGACTTGCTTCCTGGTTCCTTCCGGTCTGCCTTTGCTGGGTATGTTGTTCTTTGGTAACCTGCTGAAAGAAAGTGGCGTGACTCGTCGTCTGGCTGAAACAGCCCGTGGTCCGCTGATCGATACAATCACAATCCTGTTAGGTATAACCGTGGGTGCTTCTACACAGGCAACACAGTTCCTGACACTGAACTCTGTAAAGATTTTCGCACTAGGAGCTTTGTCTTTCGTTATCGCAACATGTGCCGGTGTATTATTCGTTAAGGCATTCAACCTGATATTGAAAGATGGTAACAAAATTAACCCGCTTATCGGTAACGCCGGTGTATCTGCAGTGCCCGACTCTGCACGTATCTCTCAAATTGTAGGTTTGGAATATGACCCGACCAACTATTTGCTGATGCATGCTATGGGTCCGAACGTAGCAGGTGTAATCGGTTCTGCCGTAGCAGCCGGTATCTTGTTAGGATTCTTGGGATAATAACCTTATTACTATACAAAAAAGCTGTATCATTATGGTACAGCTTTTTTTATTTTCTGACATCTTATAATAAAATAATCCGGCATACATCAAATATTTTGTTCTATCGTCATCGGGTCGGTTTCAGGATTGGAAACTTCTTCCAATGTTGTTCCCACAAATAACCAAATCATTAACAAGACAATTGCCACAATCACTCCAATAATCAGCCATACATTTTTCTTTTTCATATTGCTCCGATGTTATTTTGTATTCTACTTTTATGGAAACAGAGAAACCTTTTTATTTGTTTAATTATTCATCCTGTTACCTTCATTTTCTTTAAATTGAGTAATTTTGACCGAACTCTATTATTGACTAAATATAAAGCCTATGAAACGTTTCATGTTCTTAGTCCTTATTTGCAGCCTGGCATTTAATACTTTTGCACAAACAGCCAAAGAGGATATTGCTGCAGATATCCATCGCTCGGCAAGTAATTATTATGCGTATCCTACTCCTTCCGGCAAATTAACTGCACCGCCTAAAGGATACGAGCCTTTCTATCTGAGCCATTATGCGCGCCACGGTTCACGTTATCTGATTAATCCGAAAGATTACGAAAAGCCGTTAAATACGATGCGTGAGGCTGAACAGGACGGTGTACTCACCCCGTTAGGCAAACAAGTACTCAATATTATCGACAGCATAGCCGGAATGGCGGAAAAAAGATATGGCGAACTCACTCCGTTAGGAGCACGCCAACACAGAGGCATAGCTAAAAGAATGTATCAGAATTATCCGGAAGTTTTCCGTGGAGACGCAAATGTAGACGCCCGTTCCACTGTCGTTATCCGCTGTATTCTTTCGATGACTTCCGAATGCCTCCAACTGCAATCCATGAACCCGAAACTGCAAATCAAAAACGATGCCAGTTACCATGATATGGATTATATGAATTATGGGAACGAACAATTCAGCAACATACGCAAGTCTGATGAAATAAAAACAGCAGTAAAAAACTTTCAGGAAGCACATCTCCACCCGGCACGTTTAATGAGTATCCTTTTCAACAATGCCGACTACATAAAATGGAAAATAGATGGAAAGCAACTCATGAGCTCCCTTTTCAAATTGGCAAGCAATATGCAAAGCCACGACACAAGCCTCGACCTTTATCCCCTTTTTACAGAAGAGGAATGCTACAATTTATGGCTGGCTGAAAATTATGCTTGGTATCTCTCCTATGGCCCTTCCCCTTTAAATAAAGGTAAAATGCCCTATCTGGAGGCCAATCTGCTAAAAAATATACTGGATACGGCAGACACCTGCATTGTTAAAAAAGAGAACAGTGCTACTTTACGTTTCGGTCATGAAGTTTGCGTACTGCCCCTTGCCTGCCTACTGGAATTGGGAGACTGTGGATACCAAACAAATAATGCGGATAAAGTAGCCGACGTTTGGCGCAACTACCAAATCTTCCCGATGGCATGTAATATTCAGTTCGTTTTCTTCCGCAAAAAAGGGAACAACGACATTCTGGTAAAAGTCATGTTGAATGAAAATGAAATGAAACTTCCGGTTGAAAGCGATATCGCTCCCTATTACCACTGGAAAAATGTCGAAACTTATTACAGGAATAAATTAGCGGCGTTTTCTATTTATGCCCCTTAATTTCTTTCAGTATTTTAGAAAAAACTTCCGGAGTCATATCCAGATAAGAAGCAATGCAATACTGGGGAACATATTTCATTAAATGATAAATTTCATGGGTATCCATATAATGGCGCACTCTTTCCTCCGCAGAATTACTGCGCATTATATGGGCTCTTATTTCATTTTCAATAACATGATTTTCTAATACTCTATTAATAATAGACAGAAATTCCGAACTATTATTCAGTAAATTATTAAAACTATCGCGTGTTATTCCAATAACACGCGTTTCTTTTATAGCTTTTATATTTATAAATGATTTATGTCCGCCAAAAAAACTATACCAAGAGGTACAAAACTGATTTTCTTCGGAAAAACGAACAATACATTCTTTTCCATCCTTATGATAGAAACTGGAGCAAAACCCTTCTACTATAAAATATAACATACAACAATCCTTGTCTTCCGTTAAAAGGAAATCTCCTTTCGAAAAAGAAAATGCCGCACTGTTTTGATACAGCAATTCACAAAGACCTTCTGAAAATAGCTGATAACCAGTCAAGGCCGCAAACATTTTTTCATATACCACGTCATACAAGACTTTTCTGTTATCTCTCATTTGCATTCACTTTATTCTATTCAATAAAAACCTGTTTCCCCTATTTGAGATTCAAAGGCTTTTTGTGACACTCAAGCGAGCTTTTTATTTGACGCGAAGCTAAAAAAGTCCTTGCGGATTTCTATTGATATAAAATAAGAAATGCTAATAAATGAAAGAAGAGCCGTTTCCATAAAATTCCGGAGTTTGCTCCTGGTATATTTTTTTGGAATTTTCTACGACTTTAGTATCTATATATTGGTGTAATTCATTTGCTGTAAGATGTCCATCCTCATTCAAATCGGCAGCCCCTTTCAAGCCAAGGGCTAAAAAATAAGTAAACAATCCGGTCTGTACCTCATCCAAAACCAGCGAAGGCTGATTCGCCGAAGAAGAAGTAAACACCCTGAATCCTGTATTCTGAAGCCAAGGCTGAACAAGCAAAGGCTGAACCCTTACACCTTTTATGCCCGACAAATTCAAAGGGGAACCGGACTGGGAAAATTTGCCTGAACCACTGAAACAAGCATCTACAAAAACCGTTGTACTACGGGTCGGTAGCTTGGCAAGCTCCTCAAATAGAGTATTCAGGCTATATCCCTGTTTTCCTATCAACTTCTTCTTGCAATCGGCCGGAAGCATATACATTTCCGTCCCGTCGGCAGACGAAATACCATGTCCCGAATAATAAACATACAAATCGGTCTTGTCTTTTTCTATAACCCTCGCCAATTCCCCTTCTTCCGCATTAAATAAATTCTCGAAGAAGAAACCGGTCACTTCATTATTCGTATGAACAACCACTTTATCCACACCCAGCAATACTTTAAAATAGCGGGAAATCAAATCCGCATCATGAGCAGCATAAGGCGCCGCTGGCAGAAAATTATACTGTTCTACACCGATTACAACAGCGACCGAATAAGGACGCACCTGCCGGCCTACCGGCAACGAATCCAAATTGTCCGGATACAAAGAAAAAACATAATTATCTTTCAATACCTTCCGGGTATTTCCTTGCTTTATTGCAGTCTCCATCATACTGAACCGTACAGGCAAAGACCGACCGGATATCTTTTTCTGGGCAACCAAACCGCTCCACAAGCAGAGACAAATCAAAACCAATAATAATCTAACTTTTCCCATCTCCATTTTTCTTATTCATATGATACGATAACCGGTTTCTGAGTCGTACATGCCGGTATAACCCTGCCAGGCGCAGCTCCCTTATAAGACGGATCACATATCATATATTCCTTCTCTCCGTACTTCAATAGTTTACCCTTATAACCGGCACAATTCTCCACTGCGAGTGCCACATGTGAAGGATAATATAGAACCAGTACCTTCCTGTCTGTATACAATCTCAACAAATAAAACAAAAACACCGATAAATCTTCACAATCCGCATACGGATAATGACAGACCTCTTCCGGGAAATAATACATTTCTTTCCCATGAACCAACTCATCGGATTTATGGATAAAAAGTTGCTGCACAAAATCCAACAGCCAAGAGACACACGCCAACCGGGATTTACCGTCCAATTGTTTTTCTATATATCTGCCCAAAGAAACATGAAATCCGGCAGATACCTTCGATTGAAAATAAACGGACAAATCACACAAAGGATAAGTTGCATAAAAATCCAACAAATGTTTATTCAGCTCTACAGACAATACATACTTTCCTGCGAATTTGCGGTTTATTTCCTTCTCCGGAAAGCAAAGGGCTTCCCGAACTGAAAGGGACAAAGTTTTATGAGCCGGCGGATACTCCGCATCAAAAGAATACAACGTTTTCAGATTGGCATTGTCCGTACCCATCACATAGTATTTTACATTCCCCATACGGATATAAGGCACACGATACACCTCTTCCTTAAAAGGGAGAAGCAGAACCAATGTATTTCCCTCTCCCCGCCCGATTTTCACCTTATAGCCCCAATTGCTCAGTACATAAAATAAAAATAAAGTTCTTTCGGAAGAAGAAAACGAGGCATAACCATGACGGCTTATATGCTTAACCAATAAAAAAGCTCCCCAGCCATTCAGGTGCAACTTTTCCGTATAATTCCTGCAATCGTCGAAGAGAGATGTGAAATTTTCTTTTGAGAGACTACGCCACCCTTCTGCCACCTGCTTTTCTCCCACTCCCGGCAAAGAGAATAATTTACCCGGCAAAGAAGTAGGTTCAACGACTGTTCCGAAAAAACGATTATCCGGTGCCGTCTGCTTCGGATTATTCACGGCTAACCTACCGGAACTACAAACTACATAGTCGGGGATTACTTTCGAATATCTGGGAGGTTCTGTCCCCTCATAAACAGTAAACTCCTGCCAGGCTTGTTCAAGGAAATTTGCAAAATCAACATGTATACTATCTTCAAAAGCATAAAAATCAGAAATAATGGCAGACTGGTAGGCATCAAAATCGTCATCCTGACTGACTTGGGAAAATACATGTTCCGTACCCGACAGCCAGAACAGGCATCCTAAAAGACATCCATATATAAATTTCAAACCTCCCATGCAGTTCCCTTCTATTCGGATAAGAAAGAAAAGTACTGTTCACAACGCTGCTCTTCCGGAATCCGGTGCAACCAGCCAAACACATTATCAACCGAAACCTTTCCGGAAAAAGGCATTTCTTTCAATGTGGCTACCACCAGTAGAATATTCTGCTCAAAGCGTGACGGATGGTTCCCTTTCTCCACACTGTAAGACACCCACCTGTTCCGGGGAAAAGCATAATCCGTTTCTTTCAGGAAAAGAGACCCGTTCTCATACGTTCCGGGGAAAAGTTGCTCTACGCCGTCCGCATCAAAAACAAACATATAATAAAAACAATCGGCACCGGATTTCAGCGAAAAGCGTAGCGATTCACCGGTTCGATATACAGTATTCAAACCTGTCAATACAAACGAAAATGAAGCATGCCTCGGAACAGCCTGCGTGACATTCGCCGAAACCACCGCCCAGGCTATTTCACTCGCCCATCTGCGATCGCATCCCATAACCAGTTGAATCTCCACATCACCATCCGGCAAATCCCGATAAACTTCCAGCAAAGGATACAAGTTGACCAGCCGTGTAGTTACCAGGCTTTTACTGCTTGCTACCATATTCATCACCGTATTGCCATCCTTGGAATCCAACCGGTTCGTCACCAACTGCCCGATACGTGTTTCCATCAACCCTGCCAGTTGGACTTTTGCCAGGTTTTCCGCCTGTAAACGTGCTGCATCCAGATTATTTCCTTTCGCCTTTGCCGATACGACAAAATTACGCGCCTCTCCTGCAATATCCTTTTCACGCTGATATCTCCAGGATTCAGCCAGTTGTTCATCCAAAGAAAGCCTACCGGCAAATGTGCGGAAACCTTCTTCCTGCAACCGGCAAACAGCTTCCTGCAAAAGGACATCTTTAGCCGGAGGAATAGAAGAAGTGCCTGTCCTCCCCGCCTTACAAGCAGACAAGCAACAGATTACCAACAGATACACCCATCTACTCCCCATCTTGTTTTCCTTTTTCTCCAACATTCACAGCCGTACTGTCTGCCGAAACAGAATCAGCAGAATGAAATACCGGAGGTTCATTCATTTCTACCGGAATATTTTTTACCCGCGGGACAGACATAAAATAATAACCACCTCCTGCCAGCAAAAGAACCAAGCCTGCCACTACAGCAACACGGCTAAAAAAACGAAATGAAAAATAGGACTGAGGAACAGGTTCCTGCAACGGAACCTGTTCCCTTGTATCCTCCCATCTGGCTGCCAGATGGCGCATCCGTTCCAGACTTTTCCGGCACGCTTCACAATGCAACAGATGAAATTGGAAATCCGCCATCTCTTCCGCACTCAGACGGTTTAGGAAATAATCCCGTAACCTGTTATTTTCCTGTTCCTTGCACTTTTTATCCATCACTTTACATTCTTTCGTAGTAAATCCATAAACCGTTGTTTCAGCAAACGCCGGGTACGCACTGCATCTTGCCGCATCTTATTTTCCAGGCGCTTTAATTCTTTTTCCGATTTCCCACTTCCTTGCATAGTAGCCATGGCATCATAAGGCAACCCCTCGGCATAATGCAGGAAGAGCAGTTTTGTTTTATCTTCTATATCTTTAGTCAATTGCGAATACCAGGGCTCTACCTTATCCCAGAGCACGACCGTCAACATACGGCTAACTTCCTCATTATTTTCCATATCGATATCTTCCATAACACCGGTTAATACCGGATAATTATTTCCGGCGTCTTCTTCAGCAAGTTGAAATTCCGCTTCCGGTATTCCTCCCGGAACATCCAATGGAACTTCAGAGCTGATGTTTTTCCGTATCGATTCCCTCAGTTTATTCAAACAAACACGGGCTATATAATTCCGAAAGTGGGAAGCACTTTCAAATTCAGGTATATCCTCTGCTGTTATCTTCCTGTATAAAAATAAAGCGGCATCACTCCAGGTATCCTGTATAATCTCCTTTCTATATTGTATTGACACATATTGTCCGGATGTGACAAGCTCTGTTAGTCTCTTTACTGTCTGATAGAGAATATCCCAAAATTCCGTATCCTTCTTCTTCAACCGGACAAATAAACCTTCTTTTCCTACCGGAAAACAAGAGTAGCAGGACCTACGGCATAATTCTTCCAAATCAGAGGGCATACAAACAGAGGAAAGAGAAGGCAATGCCTTTTCATAAAGTTCTTCATCCAGCATTCTCGATAACTTAAAAGCCAAAGTTTGCGGAGGAACCGCCAAATCCTTATCGATAGTCGCATCCTTGCAGTCTTCCCGCAGACGTCCGGTTATCCGCTTCTTCATAGCAAACAAGAACCGCCGGAAAGAGAGTGCCTTTTTCTCCCGCCCAACGAAACCTTCATAATCAATCCGAACATAAAACAAATGTAAAAGTTCTTTCCGCCATTTATGGAAACAAGCCGCATCTTCTCTAAAAGAATCATCCGGCAACTCTACCCAAGGCAATATCATTTCAATCCCCTCCTCTACAGAAGGCAATATTCCCAACTCAATGAGGCTGTATGCTTCACATTCCTTGCAGACCAATTCCGATATAATCTCCCGTTTATCCATTATCAAAAGAATAAGCCGACTGCACCGTTTACTTCAAAAAACGAAAAACCGACTGTATTGATACCCGCAGAAATTCCCAACCGTTTATAACGGTAAATCGCTCCTAACTCAGCTTCCACCCCTTCGGCACTACGCTGGGTATTGACTGCCCATAACTCACCGGAGGGCTTATCTGTAATATAATCGAAAGTTTGCGCATGCCATATCAAACGACGGAATCCGTATCCTGACCCCACATACAGATACAAAAAAGGCCAAGGGCGATATAAAGCGCCAGCCGTTATGCCTAACCGGCTTCGTTTCGATACATTACCCACGGCATAATAACTGCCGGCTTTTTCATAATCGAAAACCCCGGAAGTATTACAGGTATAAGGGGCATCGGCAAGCGAGAAATTAGTTTTTCCCCTTACATATCCTCCCCAACGTGCTACTATTCCATACATTAACCCGAAACAGGTAGAACCGGAAACATTATACATCAACAGATTTTCCACTTCGGACTTTCTGTTCACAACATCACCACGAAGTTCGAATACGACCTGCCCGTCCAAACTACCCTGTTCGTCCATGACCTGCCAAATCACAGCCTTCGGACCGTTTGTATCCACCTTGCCCACATCGCCTTGTACCCGAATCAAAGGGCCGGTAAAACTGACGCCTCCATTCGTACTCACATACAACTCAAGCATAACGAATGAATTATATGGCAAACGGCTCAATGTATAATGAACTCGTATCGCTTGACCGAATTGTTCAAAGCGGACATCAGTGATACGCTGGGCAAAAGCACACGGCATTATTTCACAAAAAAGCAATATCCAGAAATATACATGCCACTGTTTCCTATATTTATCCCTATTCTTCATTTTTTTATTCATCCAATTCTGGCAAATACTTCCAAAATTCAGTATTAGTACCTAAATAACCGGCATTGTCCATCCCAAAACACAAGAGGAACATGCCTGAATAGGGAGCCGGAATGACAGAACGGGATTCCCAACGGTTCGTTCCGATAGAGTAACACCACCAATCATTCACTATATCCATATAATTACCACCGGTACTTTCTTCTCCATATCCGAAATACAAATTATCGCCGATAAGAAATCCCATAGGCCACCATCGTCCCGTTCCCGGAAAATCGGCATGCCTGAGCCAGGTATCATTTTCAGCTTTATACTCCCATAACATTTTTGAGAAAGGCGGATCCGAAGTAAGAAGAAAGGCTCCTCCCACAATAAAAACCCTGTCCTGACCTACCGCCACCAACGACGCTCCAACCGGTGTATCGGGGAAATTATTTCTCTCTGTCCAACTGTCCGAAGACGGGTCATACATAAAAAGAGTACCACTATTAGATAGCACAAAACCTTTCCCTTTGCATCCGAAAGAAGCAGCCACAGATGTATCAAACACCGGATAACCGGCTACTTCTTTCCAGGTATCCTTCTGCGTATCATATTCCCAAAAATCAGATTGATGCCGATTACCCTGACTTTCAGGAATAGTTCCCATACCCACATACAACTTGCTATCGATATTAAACATAACTATATCAGTACGGTTGCCACCGGGAAAATCACTTATCTTCGCCCAGACATTGGAAGAGGGCGTATACTTCCAGATGGTAAAACGTCCTGTGTCATAACTTCCCTCTATCATAGCCCCACGGATATACACATCCCGACCTATCACAACAGCCCTGCACCAGGAATAGGTATCGCTTTCGTCCGGCAATTTACCTACCTTCGTCCATACCTGGTCATTCTTCTGCTGCGTAGTTGTGAACTGAAACGTATCGGAATACCCCTTTTCGTCCCGGGTTTCCACATATATCCGGCAATAATAACAGGTGGCAGCCTGCAAATTTGTCAAATGAACTTTTATCGTATCGCCGCCGGTATATTCAGACTGCATATTAATACTCTTCATTGTAGTATCCGGCAAATTATAATCAGGACTATAACAAAGCACCAGTTTATGAGGTCTTACCCCTTCTCTGTTTTTAATCCGGATTTTCAAGGTCGCTTGCCAAGTATAAATTTGCTCTGCTCCCACTATTTCCATTTCCGGCAATAATTCTTTCGATGAAGTGTCATACTCTGGAATATCCGGATCCAACATTGCGCATGCAGGAACAAAAAAAAGGAAAAGACATACATATATTTTTAAATATTTCGTAGCTGTCATTATTTGTTTCCGGATTACAAATGCAAAAATAAGCTAATTACACGAAGTATACAACTAAAGACTTCCATTCAAAATTTTATGTTTCACCAAATTATCTATCACAACTATCATATTTTCCGTAAACTGCTATATATAAATATATTGCAGCTATGATAGTTGAATTTATAACTATCATAGCTGCAATCATACCATCATAATACAACAAAAATAAACCACTGTTTATCAGTCGATTAATTCTTTTACATAATAACAGGTACCACGCGTTATCCGTTTATTCGGCACCTTATTCCGCTTCAAAAGTTTACCAAAATTAAGTATCATAGTTTTTGTAATCACAAAACCCGATTGCTTTTCAGCTATTTTATCCAGTATCTCGGATGCTAAAAGCGGCTTTACCGTCCCAGTGTCCTCCGCTATAGTAAAATAACGCAGGAATAATTCTTCCTCAGCCGGGATTTGTTGAAAAGGTTGGTTATTTTGTGTGATAACCGCCTCTTCCTCACGTGTAAACCAGAAACGTTCCCCCTGCCTTAATAATTCTTTAGCCTGGGCATATAATTGTTCATAATTCACAGGTTGCAGATAATCGATCGTCCCCTCAACCTCCACACAGATAAAACGGCGGCTTCCCGTAGGGTCCGTCAACAAATCAAAATTATTACTGGTAGCTATAAAAGTAGCATAGCGGCGCAGGTTCCGGCTCGCGCTTTGGTAGGGTAAGCGGGTATTGACTACTGCTTTCTGCAAAACATGTTTCAGAAAACTCTGATGCGACTTTTTCACCGAATCAAACTCATCTATATTAATCAGCGCATACCTGTGCAAAGCAAGTTCAGCCTCCCTGCGGTTGCTAAAATCTATACTATCCGTATAATAAGGCCTCAACACCGGAGGCAAAAGATTCAGGCAAAAGGTAGACTTGCCACATCCCTGGTCGCCAACCAGCAAAGGCGTAGTACTATTTCCATGTTCCCGGTCCAGTTCCATCCAATGTGCCACCATACTCAGGAACCAACGGAAAAACAAATCCGTCCAAACCGGATTACTGCAAGGCACGCGTTTCGCCAACGCCCGGATATAATCTTTACCATCCCAAACCGGCAGTTTGTTCATAAAATGCAAAATCGGATGATACAAAGGAATACGGTTGGAATGCACATACCGGTCGATATCCTTATCCCATACATTCAGCCCTTCATGCTGGGCTTCCAGGCAAATCGAATTTCTTACCATCTGTGTATAAAGCTGATAGGTAAACAAGATAAGAGACCTGTCCAGATATTCAATATCTCCGCTCATTTCATTCCGCCGGAAATAATAACGTCTTTCCATGAATTCATCCATTTGCAAAGCCAGATTCATAGCCGGCGGAATAACCTGTGCAAGGTTCCCTTTGTCCTGTATCGTTTTCAAACCATAAGCAGTACGGAAAGTCATACGGATATCCGTTTCATATTTTTTCAATGCCTCATAACGGAGCGTCCAGCCCATCGCCTCCTCCTCCGGTATATCCAAACGACAGCAAACCTGCGCCAATTCGATAAATAAAGATTGGATATCATCCTGCCCCTTTTGTGAAAACGAACGCAACAAACCCAACAACGCTATACTATACAATGTAGCAATCTGCTTATTCCGTTCCAGACCCGGCATCAGACGCTCCAAAGGATTTTCCGGCGGATTTTGCACAATACGCAAATCGCCCCCATCCGGCATTTGCAAGGGCTGTTCCAAGCGTATTGCCACAGCATCAGGATTATAATAAACTTCCGGATCATAGCTCAGACGGCACCCGCGCGACAAAAGAGGTTCTTTTAATGAAATGATACTGCCCAGTTGAGGTTGGTAATGCCTGACTGCCAACTGATAAGCGGCAGCATGAAACAGCTTCGCCTTCTCTTCCTTCTGCGGTAAAGTTCCATTAGGCAGCGTAAAGGGGACGATAATTTTGACTGACCTCCCACTCAACCCTACAAAAGCCAACAGAGTTTGCGGCAATACGGCCGCCTCCCTACGTATGCCTTCTGCTTCTTTCATGCCGGACAGCCCATTCACTTCAAGCAATACATAACCGCTATATCGGCTCCATTGAACCTGCCCTTCCCATCTACGGTAAGTCGACCCGAATATCCAAACAGGAAGTTTATCCGCCACCGGAACAACCTCCGGCAAAAAAATCCGGTTCAACCCTTCACGTACGGGAAGCACCTCCCTGCCGGTCTTTTCACTCTTAAGTATTTCTATTACAAATGCTATATCGCGCGAATACATCCGCAATATACTTTTCTTATACCGATAACCGGTAATCTTCATTCCCATGGCTTTCTTTCAAATTTAATAAAACGCATCGATTTCCTTGCTTCCGGAGACATCCTAAAACAGATACGCCGTGCTTTCACCCGGTGCGGCATACAATCTTTCGCATCTTCATATCCTTCACTTCCTGCCGACAGATAAAAATCGCCCAGGTCTTTCATCTCCACAGAATACCCTTCTTCCAGCCGTTCCCGTATCATGCTCCCCAACTCGCATACTGCCGCCAGCACGTCACCGCGACTTAAAGAGCAACGATCTGCCACCAAATTTGCCAGTTTACCGGTTGAAATCCGCCCGCAGGTTACTGGAACTCCATAATAGCGAACCTTATCCTCCGCTCCTGTTTTATCCAATTTCTCACGAACTACATAGAAATGTGCCATAAATAGTATAGTTTTTTATATTAAATAGAGATATATTCATTCAAATACGCCAATTTCAACCCAGTTTACACCCGGATTTGAACGGCACACACACCCGGGTCTACATAGACACGAGACCCGGATGTCAAGCACTTCTTGTCCTACAAATATAAAAAATATATACATATAAAGCAAAGATTATCAATGGTTTTTACAATAAAATCCTATTTATTTTTCTGTTTTTTTACGTATCCTACGAATGGATATGTTATGATAGTATGATGGTTGGGTATGTTGGTTAGATTCGTATCTATCATAGATATAAATTATTAATAATTAATATATTAACTAATAATATGATAGTATGATGGTTTACAAATAAAAAATTTATTAAATAAGTACCTCATTGGAGAAACTACTCATGCAATAGACATCAAAAGCGAAGACTTAATATATATCAAGATTTTTTCAATAAATACCCTATATTTTTGTCACATTCATACTTATTCAAGCAAGTATAGGTAATAAATAAAAATGTTATGCAAAAACCGGAGAATGTTGACCTGAAAAAGACATGCACAAATGAGTCTTATATAAAAAGGCATTCATCCCATAATAAAAATGCAGCAATACGATCAGAGTATAACAATTAATTTAAAATAAAAATTATGAGTGCAGAACGAATAACTCTTGAGTTTATTAGTCCGAATAAACTTAATAAATTAACAGGTGGAGAAAACGTTACTAAAACAGTATGGTCTTATGCCGGTGTTGAAAATAGCACTTTGGTTTTAGATACAAAAAATTGGACTATCGTATGTGAAACCAATAATGTTTGCGAATCTATTGCAAAATGGTTAGTGAATGAGTCTTCATATACCATGAGAGTTGAAACGGCAGAAGAGGTCACAGAGGAATTTAAAAAGCTCGACTACACTTTTGCAGTTTCCATGATTGGCCAATTGTGTGGAACAAATGACCTTATAACATACCTACAATCATTACAACAAGTATTCAATGTCGGAATGAAACAAAATGATTCCCCACTTGATTTATCAAATAAAAAACAAGAATGAATAATTAAACAAATAACAATAAAAAACCATGGCAGTACAAACTCAAACAAATTTACAACTACGCAAAAAAGGGCTTGATGATGTTTTCCATCGTACGATTATTGCCCTTGAAAGATTAGAGGTATTCCTGATGATGGCAGCTAACGAAAGCAAACAGGTCACGATCAATCAAACAGCCATTAAAACCTCCCGTGATTTACATGATGATGAGAAGAATCCTCCCAGCAAAGACTCTTTTTTCGGTGAAGTACAACTCCAAATTTCAGCACTTTTCTTCCAAACAGAGTTCGATGACAAAGAGGTTTTTTCTAAAGCTGTTGAATATTTCCTAAATGACCTTTTAGAATGGTATGGAGGCAGATTACCGGATATACCTTATGATGAAGTTGAAAGATTCTTTATTCCAATCATGGTATCATTAAATAGACAGGCAACAAGTGTCATTGACATTATGCAAGCTGTTGCAAACTATGTAGGGGAAATCAAAAGTATTGAATCCTTATCCCATGAAGAAAAAGAAAAAGCTGTTATGGATGGATTCAAAGCCTTTATGCTTGCCGACCACAAAACCCAGGAAGAAAACCTGGCTTTTGAAAAATCGGGAGAGGAGGCAATCTTTACTTCCCATAAACGAGGTGAAGCTATAGATGGATATAAAAGACTGTATCTGGCATTCATGGAAATGTATGATGAACCGAATCCTGCAAAATTATTAGTGACAGCTGTCACAAATTATTTGCCGGAAATAGCCAAAATGTGTCCAGATATCACCTTGGAAATAATTGAGACTAAATTTTCGGAGAAATAACAAACTGTTGAAGATATAAAATATAAAAAATAAAATTATGGCACTAAATAGTTTTACGAAAGATAGCATTACATATTTTGAAGTATATATAAGTTGTCCGGTATGTCTCGACCGTGGGAATCAGACCCCCCAAACATATTGGGTACATCACAACAATAATTGTAACGGCGATATATACATGGGCGAAAATGCTTACTACTATTGTAAAAAATGCGGAGCGACCCAACATGTTATGAAATGGAAATACGGTTGCCCCAATCATTCCTCCGGCGACACCTATGAATACCTTGAAGCCTCACCTGCTGCATTAGCTCAAGCAGTCTCTACTGCAGGTCAAATGGTGCAGTCAACAGGTATCGCATGGCTTCAAACATTTTTGGTCAATATGCAAAAAGGGAATTGATGCCATGTTTTCCCTTATTTAAGGATGCAGAATAAAATAATCAGCATCCTTAAATTTTAAATGTATGCAATTTATTCTTTTTCAAATTTCAGGATTCATTACTAATGAATAGATTATGGATTTCAAAATAAAATATTTTAGCGAAGAAGATTCCAAGGGGTTCCCTAAATTTGATATGAATGTATGGATAACCGAGAGTGATAAAGCCGTTTTAGAAGAGGGTAAAAAGGAGCCCCATGGTCCTCAATATGTAAAAATAGAATGCAAAGATGTTTTAAGCCGTTTTGTCTTTTACGCTAAATTATCGACAATTAATCCAAATGCAAATCTTGGTAACGGACATTTATGGATACCCAAAGAGCTGATACACAAATCTTGGCTGATTGGTCATAAAACATCTGTAGTCGTTACATTAATTGATACAACCGATGCTATTATTGCCGATTCAATTGTAATCAAACTAAACCCTGAAGCGGTAAAGAATTGGTCGGATGAAGAAATAGAAAGAGCTGAAAATCATTCAAAAACATCAAATAGAATCGCTTACGATACACAAATGCTTTTTGTCAAACCCGGAACAAAACGGGTTGTAACCGGCGAAATAGAAAGTATCTTCCCAAAATCGGATGATAGACAAACACTTTATAAAGTAACTTCCGACACTAAAATTAATTTTACCGGATTACCAGCCAACCGACAGAAAGCAATTGATTTTTCTCAGATTGGAGGATTAACCGATGTAATAAGCCGGCTTAGAGAAATCATACAGATACCGATAAATTACCCGGAACTTCTCGGACGATTCGGAATTAAACCACCCAAAGGGATGCTTATGTATGGTCCTCCGGGAAATGGCAAAACCATGATTGCACGTGCTGTTGCTTATTCAATGGGGTCCTCTTTTATCACAATAGAAGGGCCGGAACTTATGTCCAAATATGTGGGTGTAGGCGAACAGCGCCTACGTGAGAAATTCGAAGAGGCGGAATCTAAAGGTAATTGTGTGATCTTTATCGATGAAATTGACTCTATTACATCCAAACGTAGCGAGTCGAGTGCAGAATATCAAGTATCTATTGTTGCAACCTTACTAAGTCTCATGGATGGCATGAACAGCAATAATAAGGTATTTGTGATCGGTGCAACAAACCGTCTTAACGCCATCGATCCTGCATTACGCAGACCGGGACGATTTGATTTAGAATTTGAAGTGCCGCTTCCCAACGCATCTGCAAGATATGATATTTTATCAAAGTATGTAAAATTAGAAAATGCTCATCTCTTTAATGCCGTATCCACCAACTCACTACAAGTACTTAGTGAGTTAACCAACGGATATTCAGGGGCAGATTTATCCCTCTTGTACAGAGAATCTGTCATGAATGCAATTAGAAAAAGAATATCCATCGAGGAAGACACCGGAAAAATCTCTTTTCACGACGTACCAGAGTCCATACAGATATCCAACGAGGACTTTCATGAAGCTCTTCGCAACATAACCCCCACCTCGCTCAGGGGTATTGATGTAAATAAGCCAACCGTTAAATGGGATAGTTTAATTGGCTTAGGCCAACAAAAAAGGGAGATGGAAGCCATTTATGCAAATATCAGAAAACGCTTATCTTCTAAAAATTTATCACAGCGTCCATCAATACTGAACATTATCCTGGAAGGTATAAAAGGTGCGGGAAAACGTACTTTTATTTATGCTTTTGCCCAACAATATAATTATGAGATTCTTGAATTAGATTTCTGGGACTTAGCATCCGAACCTGTAAATGAAGCCTATATTGAGATTAATCAAATAATTGCAAAAGCGAAGCAAATTGCTCCTACAATTCTTTATTGTAAAAATGTAGAAAAAATCGACAATGCCGAACGATTCTTATTAAAACTAAATAATGAACTATACAAATTGAATAAATATACTCATATAATGGCAATATTAGCTGTCGAAAGTTTGAATGAACTTCCTAAAAGTACATTAGGATATAAGGCATTCAATACCATAATAAATATCAATCAACTAAAGGAGAATTTCATAGGCCTTTTATCCCCTCTTTATGAAAAGGATATCATATTAAAGGCTATGGATGTTCCTATGGACAGCATAGGACAGGTTATTGTCAATCTACAAGAACAAACGGATATATAATCAAAAAAGAAAATACAATGCGAATAGAAATATACATGGCATGCCCTTTATGCGTTTCAAGAGGGTTGAGCATTTCGAAAGAATATTGGAGACATGGTTCGGACGGAGGACTTACAAGTTGGATGTTCAAACCATGCAACGGTATTTTATGCTTGGATGAAAAAGCGAATGTAATATGTTCTAAATGTGGAAAATCCATCCCGTTACTGAAAGCACAATTGTCATGTAATAGCGGACGGCATAAATTTGCCGTTGCTTCGAATACATCTTATGCACAGGCAATTTCTACCGCATCCAATTGCGTGAACACAGGTGGACTATCCTATTTACAAAGTATTCTAAAACATATTGCATAAGTATGGGAACAATGAGGTTTGAAGGATTAAGCATTGCTGGTAGACTGTTCGTACTACTTTTAGTAGGCGGATTGATATTCGGAGGATATTACGGATATCTCTCCTATAAATTTTCAGCCTGCGTAGAAAAAGGGAACCTCTATTTAAGCGGTGGATATTACGACAATGCAATCGAATCATATAATATGGCATTGAATATTAAATCATTCGGAGGTTCCAAAGCTGAGATAAGTAGTTTGATAAGTAATACGAACACCCTGAAAGATGCAGAAATAACAAAACTTAAACAAGAGATTACAGCTATTATTGGCGACAAATACAAAGGAATAGAAGGTGCAAATATTATTGCTTTAAGAAAAGGTTATTATTCTGCAATAGAAATAGAACCTGTACAAAAAAAAATAAACAGACTGAAAGAACTGAATATTGCCAATAATCTTATTAAACAATATCAACAAACACTGGATTCTCAAAAACTGCAAGCAAAAAAAAGAAAAAGATGAAAAGAATAATTGCAACCATCGTTTTTATTTTATGCTCCATAGCTCTTTATGCACAAAATAAGAGTATCGACATTGCACGTATCGAGTATAGAAAAGGCAATTATAAAGATGCAGTCGGATTATTTAATGGGGCAATTGCAACTGTTACAGATACCCATACTAAAGATTTACTTACAATAGAAAAAGAAAAATCGAGTAAGTGCTGGGAGTCTCTGGAAAAGGCAGACAAATATTACCATCAATCCAATTTCCAGAATGCACTACGTTTATATATTACGATATCATCTATGAATGAATCAGATTCATATGCTAAAAATCAGATTAACAGATGTCGATACAATATAGAACAAGCAAGGGTATTAGGAAGTGAAAGAAAAAGAGCAAACGAACTTTTATGTAAAATAGTCAAAACTAACGATTTAGACAAATTAAAGAAATTTACAAATGACTATCCAACACATACATCGGTCCAAAGTATTAAAGAGATTCTAAAATACTATGAGAGCCCCTATGTTATAGATAAAGAAAATGTCCGTATCAAAGAGGATTTCTATATTAAATCCGGTGATTTTTATTTTGAGAACAACAAAACTACCGCAGCATGGTTTTATGAAAAAGCGGCAACCTGCGGATCACTGGTAGGATTCTACAAATTAGCAAACTCTTTACCAAATGAAAATAACAGAAGACGCCAACGCTTATTAGTTTTTGCTGCTGCTAATGGGATGGCAGAAGCGGAAAAGCAGCTTAAATCAAAATATCCTAAGTTACTATATAACTCGAGTATCCCTAAAACGCTATATAAACATATGGAATTAGCCAACAAGGGAAATATCTACTCATGTGTCTATATTCAAAAAAACAAACATAACATAGGTCTTCCTGATTTATATCTGTTAGATGACAATGCCCGGTACATGAATACGATAGATTACTTTCAATACGACTTGGGAATGATGTATCTAAAAGGTAACTGCGTAAATAAAAACACGGACAAAGGGATTTTATATTTATATGCTGCTGCATCCAAAGGGAATCATTCTGCCCAATACGCATTAGCTCAAATATTTATAAAAAAGGAGAAGTACTATAATGCATTTATGCTTTGCGCTGCCATCAACGGAAATGCCGATGCCATAAAAAAAGTCGGATTTAATAACTATAATAACACACAGAAATATGCGAAATCCTATGTTGACTTTTTAATGGATAAAGAATGCGATATCTTCTATGCCAGGCTTTTTATTACATATAATGCCTCCGTATACAAAATCGAAGATACTGACTCCGAACTAATTACCTTGGCATGTTACAAGTATTTAAGCCGTAAACAATACAAAAATGTCATCAAATTAGTAAAAAGCAAAAATATTTGGGATAAAGAAACCATTTCAAGAATACAAAATACAATCGGTCACAGTAAAAATAAATATCATAAAAAAATACTAAAACAACTCACAAAAGTAGTCACCCAAGAGAATATAAATAAACCGGATGTGTTTCCATCGCTAATAAAAGACAATTTCTGTATAAACCCACATATTGCTAAAGAAATCCCAGTAGAGGATTATCTATTAAATACGGTCAACTAAATATATTAATATCATATGGAGTATTCCGAAAATCCAGAACAGAGTAGGAAACAAATTAAACACTTTACAATTATGTTACAAGAAAATTTGATTAGTGAAGACGTTATTGATCGTTTGGATGTTTCTGAAGAAGCTGCTGATTGGTGCGACCATTGCAATGAAGGTCATCCGATCTATTAATTATTAAGACTCAACCACTATGCCTACATCAAAAAGCCTATTTGTTACTATAAAAGCAACATTAAATTGCAACTTAGCGTGCAAATATTGCTATGGCAGAGATAATCACTCTGCCGGCAAGGAAATGGATGATGCCCAAATTAAAAAAGGCTTGAAATTCATCAACGATTATGCTAAATTAGCAAACATAACCGAATTGTCATTGTGTTGGCATGGTGGTGAGCCTTTACTTTTCAACGAAAAAAGGCTCGAGACTTTGTGTGAATATGCAACAGATTTATACACATCGAATGGCATAAAATGCAGTTTTAGTACACAAACAAATGGGGTATTGCTTAAACAAGAATATTATCCCTTACTGAAAAAATATTTTCATGGGTATGTTGGAGTGTCTCTCGATTTATTCAGTGATTTTAGAGTATTCAGGTCTGGAAAAGTTTCAACAGGTTTAATCATTGGGAATATTGACAAGGCACTGAATGCCGGTTTGAAATGTGGTGCCATAAATCTTATCACACGTCATAATCTTAATCGGATAGAAGATATCTACAACTTCTATAAAGAGCGAGATATGAACGTACGCTTAGCAAGGGTATTTCCCATTGCAGAAAACTTCGACCTCAACAATCCCATGTATGTTTCAGACGAAGAATTTGCCGATGCAATGATACAATACTTTGATTTATGGGCAAACGATAAAAAACCTGCAAAAAATATGGATATCATAAGACTTATTGGAGATTTATTATTGGGAAGACCCTCCATCTGCTTGAGAGAACGGAATTGTCAGGAACGCTATCTGGCGTTAAGCCCGGGAGGAGACATCTACCCTTGTGCAGAATTTGATGTGCCGGAATCTATCATCGGCAATTTCCTAACACAGAAACCAGACGAATTCTATAAATCAGAAATAAGAACAAGTATATTTCAACAGGCCCCTGTACCCGCTAAATGTACAGGATGTAAATATGAAACAACATGTTACGGAGGTTGCCTAAGGGAACGGTTTATGGTTAAATACCCTTTCAGGTGTAAGTCTAATATGCGGTATTGGGATCATATCTTAAAATGGCTCGAAAGTAAAGGTGCGTCGTTATATATTTTGCGAGGCAAATCGCGAGAAGAAAGCATTAAGGTTCTATCTGATATTTTCCCCAAAGCATGAAAAGTATTTTATTTGTAATACCTTGGAAAGCGTCGTTTATTGACAATTTCAATTTCGATTTTGCAAAAGAACCGGAAAGAGCTCCCGAAAACGTAGTGGGGTTAGCCTCCTATCTGAAATCACAGGGCGTAAGAGTTAAAATTGCCGATTTAGGCAGATTGCTCGTGTCATGCAAAGGAGACGTCAATGCTTGCCTGTCTCACTTTGAGCGGATATGCAAGGATTTTAATCCGGATGTAATCGGACTGTCTTTTTTTACTGCTCGCTTTGAGTTTGCAGCACAAATAGTCGCCTATCTACATTCCGTATATTCAAATAAAAGACCTTTAATTATAGCAGGAGGAGTACATCCCACCCTGCTACCTAAAATCACATATGAATATATTGATTTCGATGCTCTGATTATCGGAGAGGGAGAAGTATCATTAATGGAGTTAATGAAAGGGAGGCCTCTCAATGAAATAAAAGGAGTGTTTCTGCCTGATCAGGACATGCCTGTTCAATCTGAAGTATTGGCAGACCTTGATCAGTTGCCATTTCCAGATTGGAATTTGGTTGATAAAGATTTCTATTCCCAACCATCTTATCAGATTTCCAACACCCAGCTACACAAGGTAATGCCTGTTACATTTGGTCGTGGATGTATGTACAGATGCAATTTTTGTGCTCACAACAGCTTTTTAACTGCACGTTGCCATTCTCCACAGTATTTTGTTGAAATGCTGCACCATGTGTCGCAACAATGCGGGGTTGATACATTCATTATCCAGGATAGTTCAATCGGTAGTTTTAAAAAGCAATGGAAAGAAGTATGCAAACTCCTTATAGCCTCGGGCGCAAACTATTCCTGGTGGGCTAATCTACGCGTAAATCAGGTAGATGAAGAATTTCTTGCCCTTATAAAAAAAGCCGGATGTATAAAACTCTTCTTTGGTTTTGAATCTGGTAGTCAGGAAATCCTTGATAAAATGAATAAAAGGATCACGGTAGAGCAATGCGATAAAGCTGCCGAAATGTGCCACCGTTTGGATATTCCATTTTATTCCAGCTATATTGTAAATTACTTTGGTGAAACGGAAGAGAACTTACGCGCTTCCGAAGAATTAATTATGCGTACCAAGCCTGACTCTCTTGCCATAAACAAATTTTCCCCCATCCCCGGTTCTGTTGATTATGATACAAACGAAAATATAATAAAACCGCTATTGACCGATATTCATAGTTGGACAACTTTAGGTATGCTTTTATCTCCTTTATTATTCGGAGATATGCCAGCCGAACGATTTGAGTATTGGCATACATATTTGAAAAAATTAAAATACACTATCAATAGTAATGAAAATAATAAGAGATAATATATGGACTCCAAATAGTATGAATTTCACTTCATCCGCTCAGTGGTCATACTGGAATGATATAATACCCTTTGGCAATGAGTATATCTGTTTTAATACTCTATCCGGAGCTGTTGCAGTACTAAAGCCACAAGAATACTCACTCTATCATAAACAACCATCTTTAGCCCCTGATTCACTTACAAGATTGGGGATTATTGTTTCTGAGCAGATAAAAGAAAAAGAAGAATGGCTTCAGAGATATATCGATGGAAAAAATGATGAATCCATTTTGGATTTGACCATTGTGTCAACAATGCAATGCCAATTTAAGTGTGTATATTGTTTTGAGGGAGACAAAGGTAAGCAAGTATTGACCAATCATACTATTGAACAGATTAAGAAACTTGTAGAAAGCCATAAAAATTATCTCAAACTATTAAGAATAACATGGTTTGGAGGAGAACCTCTGTTAAATATGGCTGCCATCTTACAACTCTCCGCTTTCTTCATTAACTTCTGTACCAAGAATGGCATCAGATATATAGCAGATATAACAACCAACGGTTATGCACTATCGCCATCTTTATGTAATACGCTTGTAGATGAATGTCATATCCGCAGATATATTATAACGATTGACGGCACATCGGAGATGCATAACCGCAGACGCCCATTACAGAGTGGCAAGGGTACATTCGATCGAATTTGGGAGAATATTCAAAATCTCATTAAGTTAGAAAGTACGTCCGTGACAATCCGGGTAACTATCGATCGTGAAAACGCATGTCATATTCAAGAATTCATAGATTTGCTTGCTGAGAGTTCACTTGCAAATAAGATCGGATTAGTGTTCTCAAAAACAATAGACTATTCCTTCACTCCACACAATATTCATAATAAGATATTCACATTTGAAGAATTCACAAAACTTGAAATCGAATTGATTAAATATGCTCATTCAAAAGGAGTTTTACAATTTACCACACCCCGGCCGTGTCCGTCAGGAGGATGTCTGCGTAAGGGAGATATTGTTATCGGGACTCATGGTGAAATATACAAATGCCTTGACACGATAGGAGAAAAAAACTGGATTTCAGGAAATATAAGTGATGGAAACGACAACATACCCGATTGGTATAATGATTGGCTCTCTTGGAATCCGCTTGAAGACGATCTCTGCAAAGCGTGCAAACTACTTCCATTATGCAATGGAGGTTGTCCTCACAATGCAATCTTTACTTCTAAAAAACATGGCGCTGAAGATCAATGTCCTGATTGGAAATTGAATTATATGCAACGAATAATATTATATGTCGAAGAAAAACTAAATACTCATGAATACCAAGAAATATAAAGCGGCAACACCGGAAGAGACTGTTGCAAGGATCCAAAAACTATTATCGGACAACCATATTCCTGTGAAAGATTTGATTTACGGCGATGGAGACTTGTTCTGTTCGTATCGTTTAGTAATTGCAGAAAACGATGACGACACCATAGGCACTAATGGAAAGGGGATGACTCCTCCATATGCACAAGCAAGCGCGTATGCTGAAATGATGGAGCGTTTTCAAAATCGGGTAGTAATCTACCCTAATCCTGCCAACCACTGTTCCCCTTATATGTTTTTCCCCGACGAAATAAAAAGAAGTCTCAATGCGGAACAAACAACTGAAGTGGTTAAGCAATACACACCAAGAGTATTGCCCGGATATGGAGTAAAAGAGGGTACTTTTGATTGTATATTTTTACCATTCTATCATGTTAATTCCGGAAAAGAAGTAAATCTTCCGTATTCCTTAATAAGATGGGTCAATGGCTCCAATGGGATGTGCGCAGGCAACATACCGGAAGAAGCCCTGATACAAGGATTCAATGAGATATTCGAAAGGTATACTCTTCAAGAAATGTACTTACGAAAACTCACTCCCCCGAATATCCCTAAAGAAATATTTGCCGGGACCAATGTTCTAAACAACCTTGAAAGAATGAAGTTGGAATACGGAATGGACTATCAAATCAAGGATTGTTCTTTAGGCGAGGGATTCCCCGCTATTGGATTGATGGTTTATAATCAGGACAAATCGAAATATATTGCCCATTATGGAGCTGATTTGTCACTCAGAGTAGCTCTTGAACGCTGTTTCACTGAAATATTCCAAGGGCACACCGCTAAAAATCTTCTATTCGATAATGATATAAACTCCTGTGAATCTTTAGACTTGTTCAATGAGTTCAAAAGAAGTCTTGTATATGGAAGAGGACGGATGCCTATTGAGTTTTTTGAGAGTACACCTTCATATCAGTTTAATATGGAGTCGTATATACCTGCAGGACAAGACTTCAAGGAAGACCTTTCGAACATTATCACTTGGCTGAAAAAAAGAGGCAATGACATCTACATCAGAGATAATTCTTTCCTCGGATTTCCCACATATCACATCTGTATTCCGGGAATGTCAGATATCAATAAAGCATTCTGCGACTTGAATGCAAGGATTTTTGACAAGCAGCATACAGAAAATAATATCAGCCCGCTATGGAGACTTCCGCTACTCAACCATGAAGAATTGAAAACAGCCATTAAATTAATAGAAAAAATGGATAAAAACGTAATATCCCTTGCCCCTCACAACAGGAATAAAGGTAACAACGTAAACCGTTTATTAATACTAATGTTAGCTTATTATAAGATTGGAGATGATGCGACTGCACTAAAATATCTGAACAAATATATCACCCAAAAAGAGGATGAGAAAAAACCGATTCAGAGATATTACTATGCTATTAGGAATTTATTGGCAGGACAACCTATGCCACAACAACCAGATCGTAATTGGCAAATAGCCGTTAATTTTCTCAAGAATAGAAATAATGCTCTATATGCTTGCCCATTACCGATCTGTTACAACTGTGAAAAATGTGAACTGTCGGACGGATGCAGATATAAATTCCTGATCGACATTGAACACCAGACACAAAAGGCAATGGCAAAAAGCAAAATCCGGCAAATAGATTTATCACCAATATTTCAATAAGACTATGTTAATAAGGCAAAGTAAAAATACGTTTATAAGAATATGGAAGTCTACAGCTTATGTAGAGAATCAAGTAAACCATGTAAACCGGATTTTCAGGGATGATGAAAAAGAATTTATTGGACATTTATCCCGGCATGCACAAAATATAGATACTTTACTAAATATATTATCATCAAAAAGTATACACATTGATAGAGAAAAAGTCGATACACTTATACAAAAGCTCACAAACCTATGGTTTGTCGTAACAGGAGATTCGGAAAAAGAGCTCAATGACAAGGACGTTTTATTCTCTTATTCCGAAATTAATTTTGTGGGGAATAAATTCAAAGACATAGAGAGTGCTACAGGAATGGACGTTATTGACGGGGAGCAGCCATGGCTACGCTCGTTGCAATTAGAAATAACATCTCATTGTAACGAACGATGTATTCATTGTTATATTCCAACAGAAGATAAGGTTCACGGAGAATCGATGCCTACAGAACGGGTGAAAAGCATTATCGACGAATTCGTATCAGTGGGAGGATTAAGAATTATACTATCAGGTGGAGAATTATTTATCCATAAGGATGTTGTGGATATTTTAAATTATTGCCGACAAAAGGATTTGATGATATTCTTGCAGAGTAATCTTACGCTTATTGATGACAGCTTCATCCAACTTATAAAAAAAATCAATGTTTTCAATATGCAGGTCTCACTCTATTCAATGGATTCACAAGTGCACGATATGATAACACAAGTAAAAGGATCCTGGGAAAAAACCAAGAAGAATTTAGAAAAACTTGTCCGCAACAACATCCCTGCACTTATATCATGCCCCATCCTCAAACAAAACTATACAGGATATAAAGATATGATGGAATATTCTAAATCATTAAATTTATTCTGCTATGTCGATTATGTTTTATTAGCTCAGAATGATTTTTGTACAAACAACTTATGTACACGAATGACACTTGAACAGACCAGTAAACTTTTAGATGATATTTTGGATGTAGATCCTAAATATCACAATAAAATAAAAACACTCACATCCGAAGAAGACTTGAACAAAGTGGAATTTGCACAGCGCTTCAATAAATGTAGTATCTTAAAAAATAATATTTGTATTTCAGTAAATGGAGATGCCTACCCTTGTCCGGCATGGCAGGATATGGTTGTTGGCAATGTTTTCAATCAATCTTTAAAATACATCTGGACATCATCCCCTAAAGTATTGGAATTGCGCAATATCCGAACACGTGATTTTAAGAAGTGTACCTCTTGCAATTTACATAATTACTGCGATATGTGCATGGTATATAATTACAATGAGAACAATGGTGATATCTATGAAGTTTGTACTCGTTTTTGCGATATTGCCAAAATGCTGAAAACGAAAATCTCAAAAAGATATAAATCTACAATAAAGGCATAAAACATGGATAAATATTTCTTAAACAAATTGTTAGAAACGGCAAGTGTCTCCGGATTTGAGACCAATGCCGGAAATGTTTTTCTTAATTACTTACAACCATATGTGGATTCCTACTCTGTTGATGTCATGGGAAACTCCTACACATATATAGAGACCTCCAAACTTAAAGAAGATTCAAAAAAATATTTGATAGAAGCTCATATTGATGAAATAGGATTCCAAGTTATCTACATTAATGATATGGGTTATGTCTATATTCGCCGTAATGGAGGTGTGGACGTACAATGTATTCCGGGATCACAGGTAATAATTCAAACATCTTCCGGAGAAGAAATAGCAGGCATTATTGGTAAAAAGCCAATACACCTTATACATCCGGATGAGAAAGGAAAAAGCATCGAATTAGAAAATCTATGGATAGATACTGGCTTAAGCCCTGATGAAGTAAAGGAGAAAATTTCGATAGGTGATGTGGTTGCATGGAAATCAAATATGCTATATTTAGGACAAGATAGAATCGCATCCAAAGGTCTTGATGACAAAATAGGTGTTTTTGTTGTATCCCAAGTAATGAAACGGTTATCTGCCATTAAAAAATCATGTAACACAGTATATGGCGTTGCCTCTGTGCAAGAAGAAGTTGGATGCCGGGGGGCTGTAATATGTGGATATGCGGTTAATCCTGATATAGCCATATCCATAGATGTAGATTTTGCTACAGATGTACCCAATTGCCCCAAACAGAAATTTGGAGAGATAGGATTAGGGAAGGGGGTTATTATTCATAGAAACCTTGATAATCATATATCTTTGACTTATGAGATTGAAAAAATTGCAAAAGACAATAACATATCATTTCAGATCTCAGCACGTCCCTTATCGACAGGTGGTACAAATGCCAACAAAATTCAATTGTCACGCAATGGCATTAAAACATTGTCTTTAGGAATTCCTTGCAGATATATGCATACACCTGTTGAAGTTTGCGATTTGAAAGACGTCGATTCTTCTATAGAGCTGATTTGTAAAATAATAGAATTAATATAAATATATTCCCATTAAAAGCCTGTTTCACTAATCTTTAAACATTACTCTATCAAAAAATAAGGTGCTGGTTATCCCAACACCTTATTCTTCGCTACCGTAGCCTGGAACTCTTTCAGGTAGAACGGTTCGAAATAAGCTACATTTTCTAATTTTCCTTCGGCGAAAGCTTTTTCCGACAAAGGAATCATATGTACTGCCAACGGATCTATTTCATCAATAAAAACAGCATTTGGAGAAGTAATGACTTCTTTGCATTTGGCTGCACCGTTTCCAAAGAAGCAAACTTTGCCTTTTTCCAGATAAGGAGCATAAGTATGAGCATCTACAATATCAGCAGACGTTTCACGGACAGTATTCAGGTTCGCATCGTAAATCGCTGCATAAACTTCCATACGGCGGGCATCCAGCATGGAACAATAAAGACTATCTTTATCTTCCCCATTCTGCCTGATTGCCGTAGCAGCCAGTATATCCAATGTATGTATCCCAATCAAAGGGATACCATAACCGAAACATAAACCTTTGGCTACAGACACACCGATACGTAAACCTGTATATGAACCCGGACCACTGCTCACAGCGATTGCATCCGGTTTTCTACCTTGTTCTTTCAGTACGGAAAGAGCTTCTTCTACAAATACACCTAATAAAGCAGCATGCGAAGGACCTTCGAAAGATGCTTTCTCAAACACCACCTTTCCATTGTCGGATAAGGCAACGGAACAAACGGAAGTGGATGTTTCTATATTTAAAATGCAAGCCATACGTTTAATTAAATTATGGCAACAAATGTACATCATTTTTATCTATCTGTATCGGCTTTCTGGAATTATCATGTATATTTGCAAATCTAATTAATTGGAACAATGATACAATCAATGACTGGTTTCGGAAAAGTTACCGCCGAACTTCCATCAAAAAAGGTAACAATAGAAATAAAAGCATTAAACAGCAAGCAACTTGACCTATCTACCCGTATACCATCTATTTACAGGGATAAAGAGATGCAAATACGAAGCATGTTACTGCAAAAGCTGGAAAGAGGGAAAGTTGAATTCAATATATTTATCGAATATATAGGCAAAGATACGCCCACTCAAATCAACCAGTCTGCATTCGAAAACTACTATTCACAGATAAAAAACCTTGCCGGCAAGCTGGATATTTCCCTGCCTGTCGACTGGTTCCAGACATTACTCCGTATGCCGGACGTAATTAAAACCGAAATTCAGGAAGCAGACGAAACAGAATGGGATACGGTAAAAAAATCAATGGCTGAAGCAGTTCAGCACCTTTGCGATTTCCGTATCCAGGAAGGAGCTATGCTGCAAAAACTTTTTGAACAGAAGATTGCAAATATAGCCCGTTTGTTATCCGAAGTGGAAGTATACGAAAAAGAACGTATCGAGAAAATCAAAGCTCGTATTACCGACAACCTGGAAAAGGTGGCAGGACAGGACTACGATAAGAACCGTTTCGAACAGGAAATGATTTATTATATCGAAAAATTGGATATCAATGAGGAGAAAAACCGTCTGGATAACCATTTGAAATATTTTATCAGTACCATAGAAGCAGGTAAGGGACAAGGTAAAAAACTTGGTTTCATCGCCCAGGAGATTGGACGGGAAATTAATACATTAGGTTCAAAAAGCAACCATGTAGAGATGCAGAAGATTGTAGTACAGATGAAAGACGAGTTAGAACAAATCAAAGAACAAGTATTAAACGTATTATAATATGGCTGGTAAACTCATTATCTTTTCCGCCCCTTCAGGTTCGGGCAAGTCAACCATTATCAACTATTTACTAAAACAGAACCTGAACTTGCACTTCTCCATCTCGGCAACCAGCCGTGCCCCGCGTGGAGAAGAAAAAGACGGAGTGGAATATTATTTCCTTACTCCCGATGAATTTCGTAAACGGATAGCTGCCGATGAATTTCTGGAATATGAAGAAGTTTACACCGATAAGTTCTATGGAACACTGAAAAGTGAAGTTGAACGAATCCTGCGTACAGGAAATAATGTAATCTTCGACGTTGATGTGGTAGGCGGTTGCAACATAAAAAAATACTATGGCGACCGTGCTTTATCCGTATTTATCCAGCCTCCCTGTATCGCAGATCTACGGAAACGCCTGGAAGGACGCGGCACCGATGCCCCGGATGTTATCGATAGCCGCATTGCAAAAGCAGAATATGAATTGTCGTTTGCAGATAAATTCGATGTCATTGTCATTAATGATATACTGGAAAAAGCTCAGGAAGAGGCACTTCGTGTAATCAAAGTTTTTTTAGAAAAAGATGAATAACGGACAATTATCACGTAAATGGCTATACACATTTATCTCTATAGCCATAGTTGCGCTTATAACGGGCATTATCAGCCTCTATTATAAAGAATATATGATTGCGACGGGTATGGGACTTGTATTAGGCGCGCAGGTGTTCAATATTATCAAATGGAAAAAACAATAGCCGATAAAACTATCTACAAACTGAAAACGGGAATTTATTCCGGCTCATTCAACCCTATTCACATTGGCCATCTGGCATTAGCAAACTGGCTATGTGAGTTTGGAGGACTGGATGAGATATGGTTTCTGGTCACCCCGCATAATCCATTGAAAAAGCGGGACGAACTGATGGAAGACCATTTCCGTTACCGGATGGTGGAGGCTGCAGTTGCCGGTTATTCCAAATTCAAAGCAAGCGATTTTGAATTCAACCTGCCCCAACCCACTTATACAATCACGACATTACGTTCGTTACAGCAAATCCATCCCAACAGAGATTTCCATTTAATTATCGGTGCCGATAACTGGACATCCATCGAACAATGGAAAGACCATCAGGCATTGCTATCCGAATTTCCCATATTAATCTATCCCCGGAAAGGATTCGAAATCCGGATACCGGAACACTATCCTCATATCCGGAAGGTTGATGCCCCTTTAATAGAAATATCCTCCACATTTATCCGCCAAGCCCTCAAGACAGGAAAGGATGTCCGCTTTTTCATTCCGGAAGCCGTCCGCCAAATGCTTCTTACCAAGTAAAACCTACTCTTTTACATACGCTTCCCGCAAAGTAGCATTCGTTTTTAAGTAATAAGTATGAAAAGTTTTTGTACTTTTGCGCCGTATTATACAAAATAATAGCATAATGAATCTATTAGAACTGAGTGAACAGGAAATCATAAGACGTAACAGCATGGAGCAGTTACGCCAGATGGGGATAGAACCTTATCCCGCAGCAGAGTATGTAACAAATGCATTTTCCAAAGAGATAAAAGAAAACTTTAAAGACGATGCAGAGCCCCGTCCCGTTAGCGTAGCCGGTCGTATTATGAGCCGTCGTATCATGGGTAAGGCATCCTTTATGGAGTTACAGGATTCTGAAGGCAGAATACAGGTATATATTTCACGTGATGACATCTGCCCGGGTGAAGATAAAGAATTATACAATACCGTTTTCAAAAAATTGCTTGATATCGGGGACTTTGTCGGAATCAAGGGATATGTCTTCCGCACACAAATGGGTGAAATATCTGTCCATGCACAAGAACTGACCGTATTATCCAAATCACTCAGACCTCTTCCTGTGGTAAAATACAAAGACGGTGTTGCTTATGACGGATTCAACGATCCTGAACTGCGTTACCGCCAGCGCTATGTAGACCTGGCTGTCAACGAAGGCGTAAAAGATATCTTTGTAAAACGTACAAAGATTTTCAACTCAATGCGTAACTTCTTTAACGAACGCGGTTATCTGGAAGTAGATACCCCGGTGCTGCAAAGTATTCCCGGTGGCGCTTCGGCACGTCCGTTCATTACCCATCATAATGCACTGGATATACCTTTATACCTGCGTATTGCAAACGAGTTGTATCTGAAACGTCTGATTGTAGGCGGTTTCGAAGGTGTTTACGAATTTAGCCGTAACTTCCGTAACGAAGGTATGGACCGTACGCATAACCCGGAATTTACTGCAATGGAGATTTATGTCTCCTACAAGGATTACAACTGGATGATGAACTTCACCGAACAAATGCTGGAACGTATTTGTATGGATGTATTAGGAACCACCAAAGTAATATATAACGGTCAGGAAATTGATTTCAAAGCTCCTTACAAACGTATCTCCATGATCGATTCCATCAAAGAAAACACAGGTATCGATATTAGCGGCATGGATGAAGACCAATTGCGTGATGTTTGCCGCCAGTTAGGTGTTGAACAAGACGAGACAATGGGCAAAGGCAAGCTGATCGACGAAATTTTCGGTGAAAAGTGTGAAGGCAACTACATACAGCCAACCTTCATCACGGATTATCCGAAAGAGATGTCGCCGCTAACTAAAAAACACCGCAGCAACCCGGAACTGACCGAACGTTTCGAATTGATGGTTTGCGGAAAAGAAATAGCCAACGCTTATTCGGAGTTGAATGATCCGATCGACCAGCGCGAACGTTTCATGGAACAGCTTCGCCTTTCTGAAAAAGGTGACGACGAAGCCATGTTTATCGACCAAGACTTCCTCCGTGCCCTGGAATACGGTATGCCTCCGACAAGTGGTATGGGTATCGGCATGGACCGTCTAGTAATGTATCTGACCGGCCAGACTACCATCCAGGAAGTATTGTTCTTCCCGCAGATGCGTCCGGAAAAAACCGTAAAGAAAGATGCTGCTGAAAAATATGTAGCTTTAGGCATCGACGAAGCATGGGTTCCCGCCCTGCAAAAAGCCGGATATGTAACAGTGGACACACTGGTTGAAGCAAATCCGAACAAGCTTAGACAGGAACTTTGCGAAATGAATAAAAAATACAAACTGGAACTGCAAAATCCGGCTGCCGAAGCAGTGGAAGCATGGATTGCAAACGCAGCCAAATAAGGGAATACTATGAATATACCCGGTAAAATTGCAATAATGGGAGGTGGTAGCTGGGCTACCGCCTTAGCCAAAATTGTTCTTTCCACACAAGATAGCATCAACTGGTATATGCGCCGTTCGGACCAAGTCGACGAATTTCTGGCAACAGGACACAACCCCAGTTATCTGTCTGCAGTAAAGTTTGACGTTAATAAAATCAAATTCTATACAGATATAAACGAAGCAATCCAAGATTCGGATACTTTGATTTTTGCCACACCTTCTCCTTTCCTAAAACAGCACTTAATGAAGGTCAGTACACCGATGGATGATAAATTTATTATCTCTGCCATCAAAGGTATCGTGCCTGACGAAAATATGCTGGTCGCAGATTATTTTGCAGAATACTATCATGTTCCTATCGACAATATCGCAGTTATCGGCGGTCCCTGCCATGCTGAAGAAGTGGCATTGGAACGTTTGTCGTATATAACGATTGCATGCCCAAACATTGAACATGCCAAGGCTGTTTCCCCGGTATTCAAAAATAAATATCTGAAGAATTATTGCTGTAAAGACGTAACCGGTATCGAATATGCATCCGTTCTGAAAAATGTTTACGCCATTGTTGCCGGCATCTGCCATGGCATGAAATACGGAGACAATTTCCTCGCAGTCTTTATCTGCAACGCCATAGAAGAAATGCGTAATTTCCTGGATGCCGTACATGCCTTGGATAGAGATGTTACCGACTCGGTTTATCTTGGAGACTTGCTGGTGACAGCCTATTCCCGTTTCAGCCGGAACCGGACATTCGGGACAATGATAGGAAAAGGATACTCCGTCAAAATAGCCCAACTGGAAATGGAAATGATTGCAGAAGGCTACTACGGGACTAAATGTATCTATGAGATCAACGAGAAATATAAAGTAAACATGCCGATTGTGGATGCTTTATATGGAATCCTGTATGAAAAGAAATCGCCGACTACCGTTATCCGGCAGTTGACCGAAACATTTAAATAACATAAGGAGCATACGCCCCTTTTAATATATCGAATAATTATGAAGAACATCAGTCTTAACATCGACAAGGCGCTGGGGACAGTTACCAAAGATCAGGTATATGCCCAGGCTGCAAAAGCAAACGAATGTAATGCGACTTTACAGAACGGAAATGGCTTAGGTAACGACTTTTTAGGTTGGTTGCACCTCCCCTCTTCTATCACAGACGCAGAATTAACTGATATTGAAAATACAGCAAACGTTCTTCGCTCCAAATGTGAAGTAGTCGTAGCTATCGGTATCGGAGGAAGCTACCTGGGAACAAAGGCCGTTGTAGAAGCAATGAACAACAGCTTCGACTGGTTGCACGCTGACCGTAAAAATCCGATTCTTCTATATGCCGGTCATAATATCGGTGAAGATTATCTGTATGAACTTTGCGAAATACTGAAAGACAAACAATTCGGTATTATCAATATCTCCAAATCCGGAACAACAACAGAACCGGCATTGGCTTTCCGTATGTTGAAAAAACAGTTGGAAGATGCTGTTGGCAAAGAAGAAGCTAAACATCGTATCGTTGCTATTACCGATGCAAAAAGAGGTGCTCTTCGCACATTAGCAGATCAGGAAGGCTACAAAACATTTATCATCCCTGACAATGTAGGGGGTCGTTTCTCTGTCCTGACTCCGGTTGGATTATTGCCTATCGCTGTTGCCGGTATCAGTATCCGCGACCTGGTTGCCGGAGCAGTATCAATGGAAAAAGCAACAGATGTCAGCGTTCCGTTTGCTGAAAACATCGCAGAAATTTATGCTGCAACTCGTAACGAATTATATAAGAGCGGTAAGAAAGTAGAAATCCTGGCTAACTTCCACCCAAAACTTCACTACATCGCAGAATGGTGGAAACAGTTATACGGCGAAAGCGAAGGTAAAGACGGTAAAGGTATTTTCCCGGCTTCCGTAGATTTGACAACCGACCTGCACTCTATGGGACAGTGGATCCAGGATGGCGAACGTACAATCTTCGAAACTGTTATCTCCGTAGAAGAATCCAACCATAAAGTAGTTGTTCCTACAGACGACGCGAATCTGGACGGCCTGAACTTCCTTGCTGGAAAACGTGTTGACGAAGTAAACAAAATGGCAGAACTGGGTACTCAGTTGGCTCACGTAGACGGTGGCGTTCCCAACCTTAAAATTACAATGCCGGCCGTAAACGCTTATTATATCGGACAATTATTCTATTTCTTTGAAAGAGCTTGTGGTATCAGTGGTTATATGTTGGGTGTCAACCCGTTCGACCAACCGGGTGTTGAGGCTTATAAGAAAAACATGTTCGCCCTGTTGAACAAACCGGGATATGAAAAAGAAACAGAAGCGATCCGCGCAAGATTGTAATTCTTAATATTCACTATAAATTAGAAAGAAGCGGCCTTTTATAAGGTTCGCTTCTTTTTTTATACTATCATTTTTCAATGTATTTGCATCAATAAACAAAACCTGCAAACTAAACAGAAACCTATCTTTGTAAAAAGATTCTCAGACTTATTTTCCTTATTAAAAAAAAGATTTTAATCAGATAGTTGTTATGAAATACTTCACTCTTATCATTCTTTTCCTGTCTACGATATTTTCTCACGTTTATTCGCAAGAAACTGATAAAAGGAATCGAACTGCCGTCCAACCTTATCCACCTATAAAAGCGGTCTTTTCCGGCAAAAAGATAGCTCATTCCCCCGACCCGTTATCCGGCTACCGGTGGGAAAATCCAGAAGCAACAGACGGACTTGAGATATACACCTTATATCCTGTAACCATACAGTCCGACAAACCCTGCAATTTTAAAGCAGACAAACATCTTTCCACTATCCATATCACCGGAGATTGTTCGTTAATGTTTGATTTCGGACAGGTTAATGCCGGATGGCTGGAATTCGATTCGGAGAATTTGGAAGCCGATGTAGAAATGAGTATCAGCGAATTTAATGAACCTGCCGTATTTAATGTCGGTTCAGAACATCCGGTAAAAACAGCCCGGCCGATAAAATACGGAAATACATACTGGCTCGAACTGAACAAAGGATTATACGAAGGTGTCCGCTTCGGATGGATACATATCAAAAAGCTGAACAAACCGGCAGACCTATCTGCGATCCGGTTAGTTTGCCAAATCAAACCGACCAATTACGAAGGAAGTTTTTCATGTAGCGATACGACCTTGACACGGATATGGTATACAGGCGCCTATACCGTTAAACTTAACTTATTGAAAGATTATTTCGGGGCTATCTTAATGGAACGGAGCGACCGCCATTCCTGGACCGGAGATGCGCATACTTCACAGGCTGCCTCTATGGTGGCTTTTGGTAACTACGACTTTGTAAAGACAAACCTCCTTTATACCTCCACCCAATACAATGGTATAGCCAGCTACTCCCTGTATTGGGTATTAAGCCTGATTGATTATTTCAATTATACCGGTGATGAGAAATTAGTAAACGAATTACTGGACAATGCCTGTAAAAAACTGGATACAGCTTACGGACATTACGGACAAAATCCTTCAATCTCATTCTGCGGATGGGACGAACGCTTAGGCGGATTCGAAAATCCGACACAGGAAGCACAGGCTCTATACAAAATGCTATCAATCAGGACCTGGAATGAATTTAGCAAGATGATGAAACAAACCGGTCATCCCGAATTAGCTGCCAAATACAGTAAATATACAACTGAGAAAATAAAAGAACTGCGTAAAGATGAAATGTGGATGAAACCTCTTGGTACCCATTCAGCTTCAGACGCGATAAATGCAGGATTCACAAATAAATACGAAACAAAAAAGTTATGGGAATCGGCTCTTTCCGACAGACAACAAAGGCTGTCATATTCCCCATTCAATCAATACTTTATCATCACAGCTCTGGCACGTATGGGACGGATTCCTGAAGCCCTGAATACTGTTTATGATTGCTGGGGAGGTCAGTTGGCCTACGGAGGTACAACATTCTTTGAAGTATTTCGTCCCTCCTGGAATACAATCTCCTCCCCTAATGATCCACCTATCAACAATCAATGCGGATATACCAGCCTGACACATCCATGGAGTGCCGGAATTACCAAATGGTTGAGCGAAGAAATATTAGGTATAAAACCTACAGCTCCAGGATTTTCCACTTGCCTGATAAAGCCCGGATTATCTGCCGGACTAACTTGGGTTGAGGGAAGTGTCCCTACTCCTTTGGGAAAAATAACCGCATCCTTTAATACAACAAATGGCACATGTAATATAAACATACCGCAAGGAGTAAAAACAACCGTTGGAATCCCCAAGGTTGGTAAAACAATAAAGAATATTCATTTTGAAAAAGGAAGATGGAATAAAATAAAGGAAGATAGAGATTTTATCTATTACACCGTTTCAACAGGCGAAAATCTTGCCATCATTAATTATACTGGAGAATCTCCCCTAGTTCCTTCCGAAACGTTTTCTTATCCCTTAGGTACGGATATCAAAGAAGATGGGGAAACCCAAGGTAATTGGAAAGCCAAATACGGCTCTAAGGGATATATGCTCTGTAATTATGACAGCACGGGTACAAACCTTTACAAACTACCTGAATTCATCAGTAATATAGAAATTACCAGAGCTGGAAACCAACATTGGACAAACAGTACGACAGATACAAGAGCTTTAGTATCCCCGGACTCCCGCATACAGGAAAGGAGTATAGGAGCTATTACCACCAAAGATCCAGGTGTTTGTGACCAAACAATGACTATTGATATAAAAAGCTGCCGGGGAGAAACATATACAGTCTCGCTTTACTTTGTAGATTGGGATAAACAAAATCGAAAATCTGCCGTTGAAGTATTTGATTTAGCTTCTAAGGAATTGTTGAAGCCAGTCTATATGGTCAAGAATTATGAAAATGGCAAATATATAACCTATACCTTCAAGCAACCGGTAAGATTTAGAATAAACCAGGTTCGTGGGACAAATGCGGCATTGAGTGGAATCTTTTTCAATTGACAGCGACAACAAAACAAAGAAAGGGAGCAAGTTTTTTAAAAGAAACTTACTCCCTTTTTATTGACTAAAAATCAGTCCGTTAAAAACCGACAACTATCTATCTGACAATACATTCCTTTACCATACAAAGAACTTGCAATAGTGCTTTGAGTTTTACATTCTATATCTCAAGCCTGCAATAACAGTCCCCATATGGCCGAAGCCGACTTCCACAAATCCGGCAATCTGCCGACCCAATTCAATTCCAATGGGAGAAACCTGATACATAAAGAAAGCTTTTGTCTTATATGCTTGCTGAGGCTGCTGATTATCCACATAAGATGCTTTTGCCGTTGCAATAGCAACACCTGCATTCACACGGGAATATAAATTGACAAAGTTATAATTATACCAATTATACTTAAATGAGGGGCAGATCGTATAAGTAGAATACAGATAAGTACCTATCTCTTGTTTGTTATGCAAGATATATTTGTCATTATTGGAATATGAGAAAACCATACCTATTCCCCACTCTTCATCCGGATAAAATAAATAGCTGATATTGATTGCACCAAACTTCGCCTTATCATCATGAATATCTACTGCATTCGTTGGAGTAAAATAGTTATTATAATGATTCAACAAATCCCAAACAGGCAAAGCACCATAGCTCAGCGAGACTTCATGCTGCAAGTCTGTCCAATCCTCCGCCTTGCTCTGATAAGTCAAGGATAACAACAACAATGTCAATAATAATAATTTTTTTTTCATATTCTTCTGTTTTTATTGGTAATAATTAAATCCGGTAATCTCAGTATTAGCAATCAAAGATATAACATTTCGGTAGGATTTTTATAACTTTGCCTATATTTTTTAAGCAAAGTAAAATGATTCGACAAGCAATTAAAAATTATCTGCAGAAACAAAAGCAAACTGAAATATCTCCAAAAGCTGTATTATTTGACATGGACGGTGTTTTGTATGACTCTATGCGCTTCCATTCCCGTTCATGGTATGAGACAGCCACTCATCATCATTTAATCTCAACTCCCGAAATTTTTTATATGTATGAGGGGCGTACAGGAGAAAGTACAATTAACGAACTATATAGGAAGACATTCAACAGGGATGCTACAGAAGAAGAAAAACAATCTATCTACGAAGAAAAAGCAGCACTGTTCAATAAATATAACGATGGAAAAGCAATGCGCGGTGCCGCTGAAGTTCTATCGGAGGTAAAAGAATATGGATTGCAAAGCCTTGTTGTGACAGGTTCCGGACAACATAGCCTGATAGAAAAACTGGAACATACTTATCCTGGGCATTTTCAACGGGAAAAGATGGTTACAGCTTTCGATGTTAAATATGGAAAGCCTCATCCCGAACCTTATCTGATGGGATTAAAAAAAGCAGGCGTCAAGGCGAATGAGGCTTTTGTGGTAGAAAATGCCCCAATGGGAGTAACAGCTGCCGTTGCCGCCGGAATTTTCACTATTGCTGTAAATACAGGACCTCTTGCCGATCATGTATTGGAAGATGCCGGAGCCAATCTGCTCTATCCTGATATGCACAGTCTGGCAAAAGACTGGGATAACATCATGAAGACAATTCAAAATATGAAGATATAAATCCAATATTCATTACGACTTAATATGGCGGGCATAACAAAATATGTTCGCCATATTTTTTATATCATAATATAGTTTGTACTAAAGAAAAAACAATAATTTTACGAATTGAATTTGTTATTTGTAAACGCTCTTAAATTAATCCGGGAGGCAATAATCGCTTTCGAAAAATTATCGAAAAATGAAAAACGAACTTTTATGTTTTCTTTTCTCTCTCTTCTCTCTTTTCAGTTGTCAGACAAATGAAAAAACAGAAATGGAGGTTGCTCAGATGATGCATGGAACATGGATCACAAAGAGCTATATAAACAGTATAAAACAGACTCTTTCACCTTATAAGAGTCGTTCGCTATTGAAAGGAATACCTGAAATCGACATCGACTCTAAACAACTTGTCCGATTCGATTCACTTACCGTTGCCCTCAATATAAACAACCACGAAGCATTTGATTTTTATCTTGTCCCTGAAAAAGGGGAAACACCTCTCTCGCTTTGTTTCAATCGGCAATCAACGATTCGCTTATATATCAGTTAGGATTAGAGATAGCAAATGCAGATACGTTGTTAGTACTTTACAGCTACAACAAGCAGGGAGTTTTTTAATAAAAAACTGCGGGAAAAGTTTAATTAACTTATAGTCAAGACGTAAAGAGTAGAAAGTTAGGTGACAGGTAACGAATTAGTAACGGTGCGGGGTTCTTTGCGTTTCTTCGCTCTGCGCTGATAACTTGGTACAAATGTACAAAAATAGACTGAAAATAGGAAATAAATACGGTCTTTTTTTTATTGGGGGATTTTTGATGGAGAACGGATGGACTGGAAATGAAAGGGGTGCAAAAAGAGGATTGCACAGTGCATTTTTACGAGATTGTAAATATTTGATATTCAGAGTATATTTTACTGGTGCAGGGTGCAGCTATATATATAGATATAGCTGCACCCTGCACCAGCCTTTTCAACTGCTATATAATTGAGGTGATTTGCAGGAATTGGGAACGGTTATAGTTACAATAGGTAGCAATGGGAAGGTTGGTACATTCTGGTGCGGTATCTATACCTGTTAGTTTAAGTTTACGAGCAATCTCTAATCCTTATTAGTAATACATTTCGTAGTTATGAATCATGTAACAGATCATTGTGCGATTGACTGTAAGGGATGCTTTTTTATAGGATAGAGGAAAAAACTAACAGATTCCTTTGTGGGTGATTAGACAAAACCGTATTTTTAGAGGCATAATACTGATATTGATGAATTATCAGAATGTATGTGATAAAAATCAGAATAGAGAATAGAAGGAAATAGCGTAAATTTGCCCAATGTTGTCATTAAGTAGATAAGAAAATGAATTTGTAATCGCCATCTAACATAAGACATTATGCCTGACGAAATAAAGAATATAAAAACATACCGGAAAAAAGAACGCATGATTCTCTCCCGCTCCATACGGAGAAGGAGAAGATATATTGAGGTAGCTTTCGGAAATAACGATGCTGCAAGGCTATTGTTGTCAAAGGAGAAGGGTGTGCTGTTTGAAAGTGACAAGGCATACCTGCCAGCAGAAGACTTTGTTTTGGCAGAGTTCTTCAACCGTTATGTGAATCTTGCATTTATTGACTATTCCAAAGTAACAGACACTACAAATAAACCGGAGAAAGAAAAGACCATCCGCCCGGAACTGCCTGCGGGCTTTTTGGAAAAGCTGAAACAGATGCGTTACAGCGATCATACAATACGGGTATATACTACCTATATCGGAGATTTTCAACAGTATTTTGCCGGAAGCAACCTGAAAAGGATTTCGCCGGACGAAATAAATGCTTACCTGCTTCATCTGATAGACAAGAAAAATATCTCTTCCTGCCAACAGAACCAACGTATCAACGCAATCAAGTTCTATTATGAAAAGGTGCTGGGTAACGAACGTCACTGCTACAAGGTAAACCGTGCAAAGCGTGAGAAGGCATTGCCGGATGTATTGAGCAAGGAAGAAGTGAAAGACTTTCTAACAGTAGCTAAAGAAGATTTGCGGTTTTATTGCATGTATTCGCTACTGTACTCGGCAGGGCTTCGTATCAGCGAATTGCTGAATTTAAAACCGGATGATATAAACATTTCCCGTTCACTGATACATGTGCGACAGGGAAAAGGGAAGAAAGACCGATATACGCTGCTATCCAAACCGTTTATCAATAAACTGGAAGAATATAGGATAGCATATCAGCCGGAAAAGTGGCTTTTTGAACGTGAAGCCGGAGTACAATTCTCTGAAAGTATCGTTTCCAAAAAACTGAAAGAGATAGCCAATGAAGCAGGAATAACAAAAAGAGTATATCCCCACTTGTTCCGCCATTCGTTCGCTACACATTTGATAGAACAAGGAACGGACTTGAAAATCATAAAAGAACTGTTGGGGCATGAAAATATTAGAACAACAGAGATGTACGTCCATATTGCAGACACTTACAAAAGCAAAATTAAAAGTCCGTTGGACGATATTTTAGAAGAAGAGATTTAATAAAATACTTAGAGAAAATAACAGCGGAACATTAAATGACCGCTGTTAGCATAACGTTAGTTGCAGCCCAAAATGAAATAAAAATGAATGTAATATCGGAAAAAGAATATTCGTTCTCAAATGCGCTTTTTTGGAACGTAATGTTGCATCATCATATTCAAGCCTTTGATGAAGAAAGGGATGTGAATTTTGATGAAGTATGGGATGAAGAACTTGTACTAACATTGTTGGATAAAAAGAAGTACAAGGAATATAGCTGTTGGCTATCTCAAATTGATCTGAGAACATCTGCAAATCAAGATGAAATAGAAAACCCAAGGATTCTAATACTTCCTATCGGCAGTGATATTGTATTGACTATAGAATTTCATCCTTGTTGTACATATTATTTTTTGAATGACACTTTAATCGGGGAAGTTAGTGGCAACTTTCACTTGAAGTATCTCACATATTCGGAATTAATGCGGATTACAAAAGAGAAATATGGAGATGTACTGTTCCATTTACTCTTACCTTTGTCTGCAATCAGGGAACAAGAAAAAGACATAGCACTTAATGAAATAATCCAACGATTGCAACAAATTCCCTTATTCAAGGAACATTCCGCATATATAGGTAAATGTATCTTGAATGGATTATTAATACCCAACTCTGACATACAAGAAATTCCCAAGATAGGAACGATATGTACAAGTAATCATTCATATAGAAATGCTTTGGTATATGATGATGAAAGGCAGGAAATAAAGGAGCTAAATATCCTTTTGTCAAGATTATAAATATGCAACTAACAAGCGGATTAATCTCCTATAAAGGTCGATTATCCACAGAACATTAGTAACCTCAACAATAAAATAGAAAGATATGATAAAAATCAACTTTTATTTAAATTCGTTAGACGACAGAGTTAGTCCTTTTGAATTAGGGGATTTTGAATTATGTCTAAATGAAGAAGTATTAATAACTTCCAAAAACACAGTTCCGAATCAATCCATGATGGTTTTTATTTCTGCATTAGATTTGTTAAATGGGATAAATAGATTGCAATGCGATAAGAAAAGATTTCTTTTTATTGGTGCGGATTCATCATTTGCTATTTCTTTTATGTCGAAAAAACAGAGTATATAAGGTTCATGGATTTTGTCGAGCCTATCCCTACCACCAACAACGGTATTCAGCGGTTTGTCAATCAAACTCTGTTCGCTGGCAATTACAACCTGTATGACTCTAAAAAGCAAAAAGTAGCTTCCGTAACGTTAGATCAGGAAGGTGGCATATCCGATTTCTTTCCGAACTTTTGTTATTACATTGCTACGGACTTTGCTATAGACTATCAAAACAACGCCGATCAGTTCTATATGAACCCCGGGCACGGTTATGAAGAGACTTATATCTTTGAAATGAATTCCCTTGGATTCGACCTTTATCAAATAAAAGATATGAATGCCCCATCACTTCAAAAAGGCGAAAGGGTTTACCGGTTTGAGAGAAAATAGTTTTTTACTATTTTTGAGTATATGATCTTTAACTCAACTTCCTCTAACAGCTCTTCAATTAAGTTAGTCCTATAAACATCTACTAAGACCTTCTATTTTTGAACATCATTATCTGTGACAATAAAAGAACAGGGCGTTGCGAATATTCAATTTATTTACTACGCCCTGATTAAATTTCCAACCGGAAAAGTCGTTTATTTTACATAATCCGCATTGTTCAGAAAATCATAACTCTGCTGGCAACTTGCAACCGGATCATTGTTTGTGTACTGTTCAACTTCCACATACCAGTCTTTAATGTTGTTTGCGTACATCTGATCAAAAATAGGTTTAAAGTTCATCTTGCCACTTGCGCCGATTTCCTTTTCATCCTTGATATGGATAGCCTTGAACTGGCTTGGACGGTTTTTCAAATAAGCAACAGGATCACCACCACCAACTGTTACCCAATATACGTCCATTTCAAAGAATACGTGGTTCGGGCTTACATTATCCAGCAGATAATCATAAATCAACTGGTCGCCGATTTTACGGAATTCAAAATCATGGTTGTGATAACCGAATGCGATACTTGCAGCAGCCGTCTTATAACCTACAGTATTGAAATAATCACAATACATTTTAAGGTCGTCTAATGTAGTCTGTTCATTAACCGGCATCCAGGGCTGAACCATATATTTTACACCCAGTTCGTTGTGAGCATCGATTGCCTGATCCCACCAGCCCATTACTTCTGCTTCTTTTTCCTTAGTGAAAGCCTGTCCAAGGTGTGCGCTTGTACACTTCATACCCAAGTCGTTCACCATTTTCTTAAATTCAGAAGGAGCTAAACCATATATCTTACCATTGTCATAGCTTGCTGTTTCCAAATTCTTATACCCTATTTTAGAAGCTGTTTCCAGTACTTTCTGAATACCTTCTTCTTTTACAAGGTCTCTTAATGAATACAACTGAAGCCCTATATATTTAGATGATTCGGAAGATGCAGCTTTTCCTGCACATGAAGATAACAACTGAGGAGCTACCACACCTCCGGCTAACATAATAGATGCCCGCTTTAAAAAATCACGTCTGCTTTGCATAGTACTAAAAATTAAGTTTCTTGAGAATTTTTGCAAAAGTAAAACTATAATTGCAGTATACCTGTCATTATTCAGTTAAAATCAGCAAAAATGTTATCTTCTTTTTATTTTTCTTACCTTTGTAAGAACAATCAACTCAATTCGATATACTATGCACACGAAAAAAAATGTACTCACTTTTACCATCGGATTATTTCTGTTTTTAACAACCTCCTGTTCCCAATCCAATAGTGGAACCCTATTCGACGGGAGTGATCTTGATAAATGGAATATTAGCGAGGGTGTAACTGTGGAAGACAACATCCTGTTTTTAAAAGGAATGGAATCCCAAGCTATCCTAAAAAATGGAAAGTATAAAAATTTCGATCTTACTATGGAAGTAAAAACCCTGCCAGGGGCCAAAGGCTGTGTATATTTCCACGCAGACCAGTCACTTAATAAAGGATACCGTGTAGCTATTAACAACGACCGTACCGATCCTGTCTGGTGGAAAATGACAGGTAGTCTGGAATCTGTTCGCAACCTTACCAAAAGTTTTGTAAAAGAAAATGAATGGTTCGCTATGAATATCCGTGTAGACGGCAAGGAAATTTCAGTCTCGGTAAACAATGAACCGGTTGTGGATTATATCGAACCCACTGCACCTTACCGTATAAGCTCCAATGCACAAACATTACTTTCAGAAGGTACTTTTGCGATTGTCAACAATTCTCCCGGTGAAATACAAGTCAGGAATATTGCAGTTAATGTACTCGAACCTAAAACAGAAGCAGAATTAACCGCTCAGTTAGCAGATACCATCGACGAGCAAAATGACGATATTATAAAACTTCATCAGGAGAATTTCCCGGTATTGGACTACCATGTGCATCTGAAAGGAGGACTTACCAAAGAAGTTGCCGCACGCCAGTCACGCAAAGTTGGTATTAACTATGCAATTGCACCTAACTGCGGTATCGGTTTCCCAATAACCAACGACCAGGAAATCTATGCGTATCTGGACAGCATGCGTACTCAACCGTTTATTCTTGCCATGCAAGCAGAAGGACGCGAATGGCTTAAAACATTCTCACCGGAAGCACGCAACGAATTTGATTATGTATTTACGGATGCCTTGACTTTTACGGATAATAAAGGACGCCGTACACGCCTGTGGATTCCGGAAGAAACCTGGATTGAAAATGAAGAACAGTATATGGACTTGATTGTAGACCGTATCTGTATGGTCCTCCAGGAACCTGTCGATATCTACGTAAACCCCTGTTTCCTTCCCGAACCGATGAACCAACGTTACGACGAATTCTGGACAGAAGCACGTATGAATAAATTTATCGATGCGTTGAAAAAAAGTGGAAAAGCACTGGAAATAAACGATGTTTACCAAATTCCGAACAAGGCTATCATATTAAAGGCTAAAGAAGCCGGAATTAAATTCACTTTCGGAACAAATAATGTAAAACCGGAAGTAGGTCAACTGAAATACTGTATCCGTATGAAAAAAGAATGCGACCTTACTGCACAGGATATGTACAGACCGAAGATTAAAATCTAACTGTTCCGACTTCTTTTTAACATCCTAAGTTCAAAAAACAATTATTGAATATCATAACACAGAAAACGCAGATTTATACAGGCTAATTTGATAATTAGATACTACCTGCATAAATCTGCGCTTAGTTTATATTATTCGTATTCCTTTATACTAACATTTAAGAGAACGTCCTATTCTTTTTAGTTTCATGCTTTGAAACTCCGAGTTTCTACGGGTGAAACTTTTTGTTTCAAGGTTTGGAACTTTTTTGAAACTCCGTACTATCATATAGTACTCTTACGCAAAGCCTGATGCATCTTCATATATTTGTATTGTGCAATGATTAGTTTGCGGCTTTTTATAATCTGATAACGATATACCATACAAGCTGTAATGAAATAAATTCCGGCTTGCACCCAAAGCGTATGGTATTCATGTGCCACTTCATTCAATGTTGCTCCCGTTGTATTAATCCGAATGAATCCCTGGATACCCGGAGTAGAAGGAAAAGCATAGCCTACTACCTGCCAGAAGGGAGGAATCGCTTCTTTCGGCCAGGATACACCGGAAATAAACAGCAGGATAACTGAAGTAAAGACAAATACCAACATTGGAGACTCACGACTTCTCATAAATCCCGATAGAGTCATTGCCATAAATATACAAGCAAACAGATAGGGCAAGACAAACAAGACTACAGTCCATGGCTCACCCACTTGCGGCAGCGAAAACATCTTTGGTACTATCGCTAACACCCAAAGGCACACCACAACATAAAGCAGGATATAAGTCAATGATTTACCAAATACGATTCGTAATGTCCCGTTAAAATGACGGCTAATTGGCACCAGGCTACGAAAACGATTCTTTTCCCGCGCAGTTCCGCCCAACATGCCTATACCTAAAATCAACGTTTGTTGAAGTACTAATATCAGGATAGCTGGTACCAGAAAACTGGCAAAACCGTTCTGTGAATTAAATATGGCCACAGATTCGTAAGGAATAGGCTCCAGTAATATCTCTTCTGCCTTGCTTGAAGGTGCCGTTGAATTATGGGCCCTCAACTCCTTTCCAATCTCCAACGACACTTCCGTTGATGCCAATAAGAATGCTTTGTAAAACAGCAGACTGCTCATATCGCAATATAAGGAGACCGTAACCTGTTTGCCCTTATGCAAATCCTTACTAAACTCCGGCGGGAAAGACAGGATGCCATATGCCTTCTTCTCATCCAGCATCTTTTTCGCTTCTGCCATATCTGTACATACGGATATGACTTTCACATCCGGCGTAGCATCCACTTTCCGTATAAACTCGCGGCTTAAATAGGAATCAGAGGGATCTACCACTACCATCTTCGCTTCATGTACGACTTCATTATTATAAATAAAGGCATATAACAGCGGATACGCCAAAGGAACCAGAAAGAAGAATATCATCACTCCGGAGTCTTTGAACACATTCTTCAATTCATCTTTCCAGATAAAAAAGGTGTCCTCTATACCTTGTTTTATTATATATCGTAAACGATTTTCTCTCTTCATAACAACTACGTTTTACGGAATATATTTAAAGTATAATAATGCCTCTTTCAGATTTTTGCCAATAAGGAATGGCAAAATCAGAAAACCAAGCAACCAAATATATTCAGTACATGAATAGAATATATCCCGCCCGTTCAATGCCTGATCCACATAAATCAGGAAATAATGGCGAAGCGGAAAAAGATCGGACAAAGCCTGTAATGTAGGGTCCATACCCAATACAGGAAATGAAAAACCGACAATAGAGAAAGCAATCATACCGAATAAACTTGCAAAACTCAATCCCAACCTTAACGTAGGCAATACACCAATCATGAAAACCCCTACCGCCTGCGAAGCGATAACAAGCAGGAATATTGCCAACAACATGGGTCCCCAGCCGCTATGCAACGGGAACGAATTAAATCCATACAGTGCCGCACTAAACATGAAGGCAATAATGGTAAAAATTATTGTCTGCGGCAATAACTTACCCAACAAACTAACCGTTAGCGAATTGCCACCCATCCGAAGCCATTCGCGTGATGTGGAATATTTGATTTCCGTACCGATGCTGAATACTGTTATTAAAAAAATCATCAACTGCAGGACTCCCGGTAAAAGCGTATTATTCAAATAGACTGAATAGTTCAACCAAGGATTCCCCAAAGCATGCGTATCGATTACAATCGGTTGAAGCTGTGCCATTATCTGGTCGTTCGTATATCCTTTTGCCAACCCGGTCTGCAAACCGACGGAAGCACCAGCCAGGACGGACATGGTTTTCATATCCCGGAACAATAGGGAAGCAGCTATCAGATAGGTTGCATTCGTATAAAATGACAAACGAGGCTGTCTGCCGGCTACTGCATCTACACCAAAATCTTTGGGTATATAAAAAATACCGTAAACAGTTCCTTTTTGCATCTCGGTACGTGCCTCATCGAACGAAACAGTTTTTGCCACCACTTTCGTTTGTTCAAAGGCATCCAACTGCCGGATTAAATTTCGGGAAGTAGCCGAGCCATCCAAGTCCACAACGGCAATCGGCATGTCTGTCGGCAAGCCATCGCGCATCAGTGAAAGGAAAAAGATGACACAGATAGCCGGTGCAATCAGCATACAGAAGAAATAAATCGGCTTACTGGTCAGCCGGATTATTTCCCGTTTGGCAATTCTACCGATACTATGTAAACTTTCTTCGAATGTCATAATATATCATTTCCCTTCTTCTTCATGATTACAGACATTCCCGGACGCAGGTCTTTGATTTTTTCCAATGGACGCGCACGAACTTCAAATGTCTTCGAATCATACTGACCGGTTGTTTTTGTAGCTTTCCAGGCTGCATACGAACCTAAATCTTTCATATAATAGACTTTCAGCTTCACTTCCTGGTTATCCAATGCAGGAATAAATGCATTCAGTTCGGAACCGATTTTGATATCTTTCAATAAATCTTCGCGCACACTGAAGGTAACCCACATATCATTCAAGTCTGTTATATTCATGATAGGAGCCCCGGTTCCAACCAACTCACCCACCTGCGGGAAACGCTCGGAAATTTCGCCGTCAATCGGAGAAACCAAAGCAGATTCTTTCAGGTAAGATTCGACTTCCGCAACTGCACCGCCTGCCTGCTGAACCAAAGCAGCAGCTGCTGCCTTATCTTCCGTACGGGCACCGGACTGTGCCATGTCGTATTGTGACTTAGCCGCTTTTTCTGTTGCCACCATCGCTTTATAGTTTGCTTCCGCTTCATCCCGTTTCTGTGCAGACATCACGCCTTTGTCATACAGGTTTTGTACACGGGTATATGATTTCTTTGCGATTTCCAGCCCTGCCTGTGCTTTCTGCCACATTTCATATGCAGCAGCTATCTCCTGCACACGTGCCCCTTTTATAGCTTTGGCATTCTGTGCTTCGGCAGCTTTTTGTGCAGCTTCCGCCTGCTGAAGTTTAGCTAATACTTCCGGAGTATTCAGGAACACCAATGTATCTCCTTCTTTCACCTTGTCTCCTTCGCCAAAGCGATATGCCTCTATTCGTCCGGGTACTTTACCGGAAATACGAACCTGAGTAGCTTCTGCTTGCCCCATGATTATATCGTCGGGAGGTGTCAAAAGAAAGAAACCGGTTAATGCAACTAATCCGATCACGACCAAAACCGTGATAAATGCTAAGAGCATGTTACTGATCGAAAACTTCTTATTCTCGTTCATTTTATGTATATTTTTATTGTTATTATTCTTCGTTATTTACGGAAAGTTTACCCATAGCTTTTGTCAGATAGACATTCGCCAACTTCTGTTCGATCTGTGCATCAATCAGGCTGGAACGGGCGGAAACCCAGGCTGTCTGTGCCTGCATAAGATTCAAGGCAGGAATCACACCTTCCTCGAATCCATAATTGGCATGGCGCAAGTTCTCTTCTGCATTTTCCATATTGCGTGAAGAAGCGATTACCTTTTTATTTGCCTCGTTCACTTTGTATACGGATTGGTTCACCTGCAATTCTATTTTCTCGCGGGCATCTTCCAGCTCCAGAGACTTGATACGTGTTTCGGCACGTGCTGCATTCCGCTTCAACGAACCTTCCCACCAACCGGACAGTGGGACTTTTACCATAACCCCGAGATTGAACATTCCGGCAAATTCGTTTTTATACCCATTAAACACGTTCGGATTAGTTACTAAATAATTCGCTGTAAATGCCACATTCGGCAACATGTCCGCCAATACAATACGTTCCTTCCGCTTATAGATTTTAGAGGCCAAGTCAAGGCTCCTCAACTCGTCGCGGTTCATAAATGCCTCACTCACATCTGCTGCTACCTCCGATGACATGGCTGGTAAACTTTCTATATTTTCATCTGCCAAAGCAAAAGATTCATCCAGTGGTAATCCACAGACCTGAGCAAGGAGCATACGCGATAATGCCAATCCGTTATCGACTTTCGTTTGAGCCATCTCTGCCTCATTCAGCTTTACTTTTACAGAAAGGCCGTCAGCTTCCGTTGCTACACCTTCGGTAATCATAGCTGTTATATCATGGTCTGTCTTACGAAGCAATTCAACATAAGCATCCGCCAGTTTCTTTTTATTGATTAAAGAAATTACCTGCCAGTAGGTTTCATCCGTTTTATAGATAACATCCTGGAGTTGCAAATCATTCATCGATTCTGCCAGTTGCTTTGCATATTTGGTTATCTGATTGTAAGAAACAATCTTTCCGCCCATAAAGACAGGCTGTACCAACGATACGCTGCCAATCCACACATTCTGGATATCCAGATGCTGGACACTATTTACACCGTCCATAAGTTTATTGAATGCAGGGAGTTGGGCAATCGGTCCCAATGCCGACCCCAGCGAAGAGCTTAAAGCTCCCATATCGAGCAGGTTAAAGTCTTTCTGGTTCCACATATATCCTCCCATTGCTGAAATCTGGGGGAAATACTTAGTCAGGGCCGCCTTCTTTTCATTGTCGGCTACTTTCACTTTCTCGCCGGAAATCTGCAATTCCTTATTGTTTTGAATAGCCAAATTACGACATTCTTCTAACGTTAGTGTGCGTTGCGAACTGGCATAGCCAGAAGAAATAAGCAACAGCGCCAATACAACAATCCGTTTCATCTTTATATTTATTTTAATCGGAAAAACCGGTTTTTAATCATTACATCCATACCTCTTATAACTATAACAAATATGTCAGAGAACAAATATATGAATTTGAGGACAAAAGTACTGGTTTGGTTTAAATATAAAGTTGAATTAATTCAATTAAAGATGCGTTTCTTCAATTTACAATACCAAGTATTGCTAATTCCCATATAATGAGCTATATATTTATCGGGTACACGGTTTATAATCCACTTATAATGAATATAGAGATACTTGATAAACTCTTCCGCCGTTGAAGATTGACGGATGGCAAACATTGTATAAAGTTTGGAGATAATAGTTAACATGATATTCTGATAATAAGAGGCAAAAAGCGGATACCGCAAAGAGAGATCCTCTATATGGGCACGCGAAAAACATAATAACTCGCCCGATTCTACCGCTTTAATCTCAAAATCAGAAGGTTGCTGGGTGAAATACCCAATGGCAGAAAGAAAAGGATACTGATGTTCGGAAGCAAAACCTGTTACACATTCGTTTCCTTTATCATTTATAAACAGATTGATAAAGACACCTTTGTTAATGAAATAAGCGTCCTGACACAACTGCCCTGTACGAAGCAGGTAATCACCCTTCTTCACATACACGAGCTTTGCATGGCTTTCCAGTTCGCTCAAAAAAACCTCATTGCGCGCAAGAGCTTCCGGTATATCTGCCAAAAGCCTTGCGAAATGAGCCTTCACCTCCATTTTTATTTTTCTAATGTAAAATTCTTACGACCGATCAGGTTTCCATCAGTAAAAACATCTACACGGTAAGTTCCGGGAGAAAGGAATTCTTCTATATCCCAGTACATCGTAACAGGCAATTCTTCACCCTCGTATTCTACAAGTTTCTTCATAGAATAGTTTATTTCTTTTCCTTCGAATGTAAATACATTGGCACGACTCTTCACCAGAATGTCATCATCCGGCTTCATGATGCGTACGTAGATTGTCTTTTCTCCGACTGGAGCTGTAATATTCTTGGCAATACGGAAATCGACAACGAACTGTTCCATCTTCTTGATAGTCTTCGCCAACTTGCCACGCGAGTTAACCGGAGTAACGTTAATACCCGTAGCATCCAGACGGCTTGCCAAGGTTACACGTTCGGTCAATTTCTCCTTTTCTTTTCTTAAGGAGGAAGCAGTAGAAGTTGCCTGCTGGTATTTTCTTACAGCTTCATTCTTTTCAACAGTCAGCTGTTTGGCTACACGGTCGAGGGAGTCAATCTGGATAACATAATTACGCATAATCTTACGTAAGGTTTCCAATTCTTTTTTCAGGCGCGAAATTTCTTTCGTATTGGTTGCTTTTACCGTACGAAGTTCTTCCTGCAAACGCTGTACTTTTGCCTGTTCGGTAGATAATAAATTCAACAGGGAATCGTTGCCCACACTGAATTTATAATTTTCATATTGCAGGGATAATTCGTTAAATTCATCCTGGAGTGTTTCTTTATCCAAATCGTACATTTGGACCAGATCATTCATTTGCTGCTTCTGGTGGTAAATATAATAAGCAGCACCCGCAATAATTAACGCTAATAAAATCACTGCCATAATAAGCAGCGACATCTTATTTATCTCTTTTGTTTCTTTCTTTTCTGTATCCATTACGGTCATCTCTAAAATGAACATGCAAAGGTAATCTTTAATCAGATGTAAGGAAATATATCCCTCGCATTTATACATTTTTTAAGAGTGTTATTTTTTAAATAGATTTCCAACCCTGTTCCGGAGCTATCAAAATCCATTATCTATAACAAACAATCCGAATATTATTCCTACCTTTGTGCCACTCAATTAAATAATAATAATTTGCATGCACGAGAGACTTATTATTCTTGATTTCGGCTCGCAGACAACTCAATTAATAGGACGTAGAGTCCGTGAGTTGAACATGTATTGCGAGATTGTTCCTTATAACAAATTTCCTCACGATGCTACAGACGTTAAAGGGGTAATCCTTTCCGGAAGCCCTTATTCAGTGTATGATGCAAATGCATTTAAAGCTGATCTGAGCGAAATACGTGGTAAATATCCTGTTTTAGGAATTTGTTACGGAGCGCAGTTCCTGGCATATACATCCGGTGGAAACGTTGAACCGGCTAATTCTCGCGAATACGGACGTGCCAATCTATCGTATATCGACAATGAAGATCCTTTGCTGAAAGGTATCAGTACAGGTTCTCAAATCTGGATGTCGCACGGTGACACCATCACTGTTCTTCCCGAACATTTCAAAGTGATTGCCAGCACAGACGATGTGAAGGCGGCAGCCTACCATGTGGAAGGCGAACAGACTTGGGGTGTACAGTTCCATCCGGAAGTATTCCATACAACAGACGGAACGAAATTGCTGGACAATTTCCTTAATATCTGCGGATGTGCCAAAGACTGGACTCCGGCTTCCTTCATCGAATCGACTGTTGCCGAACTGAAAGAACAACTGGGTGACGATAAAGTAATCCTGGCTCTTTCCGGAGGTGTTGATTCCTCTGTTACTGCAGTACTGTTGAACAGAGCTATCGGCAAAAACCTGACTTGTATTTTCGTTGACCACGGATTACTCCGCAAAAACGAATTTGAAAACGTATTGAAGGATTATGAACACCTGGGCTTGAATGTGATTGGTGTAAACGCAAAAGATAAGTTTTATGGTGAACTGGCTGGCGTAAGCGATCCTGAAAAGAAACGTAAGATTATAGGAAAAGGCTTCATCGATGTATTCAACGAAGAGGCAATCAAATTAAAAGATATCAAATGGCTGGGACAAGGTACTATCTATCCGGATGTTATCGAATCTCTGTCTATCACCGGTACGGTTATCAAGAGTCATCACAATGTAGGCGGCCTGCCTGAAAAGATGCATTTGAAGCTGGTTGAACCTTTGCGCCTGTTGTTTAAGGACGAAGTTCGCCGTGTAGGTATCGAACTGGGTATGCAACCGCACTTGATTAAACGCCATCCGTTCCCGGGTCCGGGTCTGGGTATCCGTATCTTGGGCGACATCACTCCTGAAAAGGTTCGTATCCTTCAGGATGCAGACGACATCTATATGTCTTTGATGCGCGAATGGGGGTTATATGACAAAATCTGGCAAGCCGGCGCAATCCTGCTTCCTATCCGTTCCGTTGGTGTAATGGGTGATGAACGTACATATGAAAATACGGTTGCATTACGTGCCGTTACTTCCACTGATGCAATGACTGCCGACTGGGCACAGTTGCCTTATGAATTCCTTGCAAAGGTTTCCAACGAAATCATCAACAAGGTAAAAGGAGTAAACCGCGTAGTATATGACATTAGCTCCAAGCCGCCTGCAACTATAGAGTGGGAATAATTTCCACTTCTGCATAGGCCTTGTAAAGGTCCTTTTAAAAACATAGGTGTTTTAATTTCAAAACATATATACTTTGCATTCAAAAGATATATGTTTTAATTTTAAAACACCTATGTTTTGTTTTATACCTTCTCAAGGAGAGTAAAACAAACTTATTTAAATCTCTTTTCTATCTCATCATCCATCAGCATGGAGATGATTGTTTTTCCGTCCGGAGTAAGGTTTGAATCCTGGCAGGAAAAGAGTGAAGCGATGATATGATCCATCTCTTCTGTCGAAAGCGTCTTTCCTGGACGAATAGCTGCAGCCTTTGCCAATGACAATGCAAGTGAATTACATATTTCCTCATGTACTTCACAACCCGTATCTATTGCACGGTCCACCATATCCCGGATTAATGCCACCATGTCCAGATTTTCCAAGCCGGCAGGCAAACCATTAATGGCATAACTGTTATTTCCCAAGTGAGTCAGATCAAAACCGATAAACCGCAGGTCTTCCAACAAAGCAGGAACAATTGCTGCTTCTATCGGGGTAAATTCTATCATTTCAGGAAACAGGATTTGCTGGGAAGCTCCCTTCTGCTGCCTGATATTCTGTATATACTGGTCGAATAAGATACGTACATGCGCACGGTGCTGGTCTATCAAAGCCAGGCCGGATTTCAAGGAGGTTATGATATAACGTCCTTTATACTGATAGCAGAGATTCGATACTTCGGTAAATAAGCTATCGGAAGTATCCGGCTGTACAACTTCATCGGCATCTATTATATCAGGAGTAGTCGTTTCCGGAACCTCAAACATTTCCGGTTCCGCCTCTACAGCAGCCGAACGGTCTTCTTCAAAATCCTTATATAGCTTCGACCAGTCAAATTCCGGCTTTTTATAAGATGTATTTTCAAAGGGATTATACCCAGAGTTCACCTGTACATGAGGAGCCTTATAGCTTTCAGCTTCTTTTACCGGATTATAGACTGGAATATCTATAGCGTCTTCCACATCGAAATCGATGGTAGGTATGGCACTCGACTTAGCCAATGCCTCACGGACGGCAGCCATCAGGATTTGCCAGATAGGTTGCTCATTCTCAAATTTGATTTCCGTTTTGGTCGGATGAATATTCACATCGATTGTTGCCGGGTCGAGGGTGAAATAAATAAAATAATTAGGTTGTTCACCCGCCGGAATAAGCTGTTCGTATGCCTGCATCACCGCCTTATGAAAATACGGATGCTTCATAAAACGTCCGTTTACAAAGAAATATTGCAAAGCACCGCGTTTCTTGGCAGAATCAGGACGACCTACAAAACCGGAAACTGTAACTAACGAACTTTGCGCATCAACAGAGAGCAATTTCTGGTTCAGCGTCTTTCCATAGATATTGATAATACGCTGGCGTAATCCGGATTCAGGTAAGTTGAATATCTCGGCATCATTATGATAAAGAGACATTGCCACTTGTGGATTAACCAATGCTATACGTTCAAACTCTGCAATGATATTCCTGAATTCCGTTTCATTCGATTTCAAAAACTTACGGCGTGCCGGAACATTAAAAAAGAGGTTTTTAACCGAAAATGAGCTTCCCTCATTACAAGCATCCGGCTCTATACTTTCCAGGTTTGAACCGGAAAAAACCAAATGTGTACCCAACTCCGAACCTTGCAGCCGGGTACGTAATTCTACCTGGGCAACAGCAACAATAGAAGCCAGTGCCTCACCTCGGAAACCCATTGTATGAAGAGAGAAAAGATCGTCTGCTTTGGATATTTTGGAAGTTGCATGGCGTTCGAAAGCCATACGGGCATCAGTTTCAGACATACCCTTTCCATTATCGATAACCTGGACTAAGGTACGTCCGGCATCTTTTATATTGACCTGAACCTGACTGGCTCCGGCATCTATTGCATTTTCGACCAACTCTTTTACGACTGATGCCGGTCGCTGAATTACCTCTCCTGCGGCAATCTGGTTGGCAATACTATCGGGAAGTAAATGTATTATATCACTCATTACGAAATAAACAAATACCAGAACAATACTCCCAATACACCCAATACAAGCAACAATTTAACATTCTTATAAGTGCGGCTACGGGAGTCATTGCCCCTGTCGTGACTCTTTTTCAGGTGTGAAGTGCCTTCAATAAAAGTACCTTTTATCGAAGGTTTATATTCTTCCTCAGGTACTTCCAGTCCCATTTCCTGCTTCACTGCTTGAATCCGTTTCTCCATAGCCTCTTTATGGGGATCCCAATAAATAGGTTTATGTTCATACTGGCGAGGCTTGCGAACATTATAAAATGAGAAAAGTGCCATAACTTTATATTTAAATTGTTATACGACTGCTAATGTACAAATTTATTGCTTCTTTTGGGAGTCTCACTTGATTTTCTTTTAACGACCTGATAAATATCATCCTTGTTTTTAGGACGCAAATAATCAAACCAATAAAAATCTTTCAAAGTTTTCTGTTCGGGTTTCAGGTCCGGGATAGGCGTAAGACTTCCCACAGGGCTTGGCCATATTTTCAACTTATCCAGCTTATTCTCCTTAATCCAAATTGTCAGGAAACCGCTTTTCGTAGCATTCAAACCGATCTTCGCGCCATCATTTTCAAGCGGATAAAAAATAGACTCCGCATTTCCTGCCACATCAATCTGTTTAATTGCCTGATTCTCGAAATAAGCCTTCAAATCATTCCCTTTCAATTGGTTATAATAGGTAGAATCGAGATGTTGAGCAGCAAACGCAAACTGGATAACATGGGCATAATCGATAGTACTGTCGTTCATGAATAACGCTATCGTATCGCCATACATTTGATACTGTTCATTCCATAATACAGGTTCTTTATACATATAAAGAACCGAATCACGGGTATTAAACTGCATGGAATCGCATACGCCTTGCATATCCGTACGATAGAAACGAACACCGTAAAAAGCTTTTATTTCACGGTAAATGGAATCGACGGTCATCATTTCCAACGTATCCGCATGCAGGTATAAAGTATCACCCTGGGAATATTCTAACATACGAGCGCTATCCGTTGCAAAAGCATAATCTGTCTTTTCATTGAAGAAGCCGTACTCACCTTTCAGGGTAACATGTTTTGCCGTATCTATCAGGCTCATATTACCAAATGCTTCACCAAAGCCAGACGCGCGGTCATAAAAAATAGAGTCCCCCATCAGGATACGCTCTCCGGACTCAACCCACGACTGGTCTAATAATAAAGAAGTATTATCTATCGTATTGTACCACCCCCGGGTAGAATGAATCGTACCACTGTCTGATACTATAATAGACGGACCTAAGATCGTTGCTATTTTTGAATCGGTCTGATAATGAAGCGTATCGGAATACAAGGTAAAATCAGAATTTTCAAGGCGGACACTATCATTAAATATAGCCAGCTTTGTAGCAGGAGAATACTGTCCATAAAATGAAGACAACTGGTTCAGGGAGTCGACAATCATCCCACCTTCGAAATAGTAACCGATATCCGGTATTCTCTCGTAGTTCAGGCTATCGGTAAAAAGCGTAACCTGTCCATTCTCCATACGAACATTTTCACGCAAATAAGCAATCTGGGTATTTCCGTCATAGAAAAGGTAATTCCCGTATACAAACAAAGTATCCCCTTGTTCCATACGCACGTTGCTAAATGCCTCCAATGAGTTTTGCTGCTCGAAAAAGTAAGCACTGTCGCAATACATATAGGAACTATCGTGCCGGAAACAAACATCTCCAACCAGAACCTGGGCATCCGGATTAACTGCTTTATCAAATGATAAAGTATTTGTATGCTCAAGAAAAATCTTTGTTTTCTTAACAGCTTTACTGGTATCCTGCTTAATAGTATCTTGAGGCACCCCCATTCCAGAAGTACCCGAAACTTGAGTCTGGGCAAAGACACAGACTAACAAGCAGAAAAATAGGGTTGTAAAAACAAATTTATTTGAAGTCCTCATTCTTTAATCCAACCTGGATACTTAAAATCACAGTTACGCCAACCGTCACTTATACGCACATAAGTTGACTTTTGCTTTTTAACAATCCAGTTTTTCAATAATTCTTCACGCTTTTTAGCTTCAACGATTGTCTTCAATGCCTGATAATCGTCTGCTAAATTTGCTTTATGATGTTCTACACGGCTTTTCAGTTTGACAATGGCAACCACATCTTTCTGTTTATCAGTAATCATGGTAAAAGGTTTGGATATATCACCCACTTCCATATTATCGACAATCTTACCTATTTCCTGAGGCAATTCCGCCATCTCGAATTTAGGTGTCCCATTATTATTCCCTTCTGATTTCAGGTTTACCATCAACCCTTTGTTATTACGGGTATCCTTATCTGAAGACAGGAATGTAGCAGCTTCCTCAAAAGTAAACTTCTTATCCTGCAAATCATTATATAAAGAGTCCATACGAGCCGTAGTAGCTGTCAGTTCTTTTTCCGAAACTTTCGGTTTCAACAAGATATGGCGACAATTGATACGGTCGCCACGCTTTTCTATTAACTGGATAATATGATAGCCGTACTCTGTCTGTACAATCTGGGATACTTTTTTCGGATCATTCAGGTTAAATGCCACATTGGCAAATTCAGGAGCCAGCAAACCTTTACCTGTAAAGCCTAACTCGCCACCCTTCATTGATGAACCCGGGTCTTCCGAGTATAAACGGGCAAGTGTAGAGAATTCATACTTGCCTGTATTTACATCATCTGTAAACTGACGTAAACGGGCTTTAATAGCATCTATTTCTTCCAGTGGAATTTTAGGTTCCATCGTGATAATCTGCACTTCCACAGTAGTAGGAATTGTTGGCAAACTATCTTTGGACAAGTCATTATAATACCGGCGAACTTCGGAAGGTGTCAGTTTTATATCCCCAACAAGCTGACGCTGCATACGCTGTACAGTCTGCTGCTCACGGAACTTCTCTTTCTGTTCTTCCTTTATCTGAGATATTTTTTTATTAAAATACTCTTCCACTTTTTCTTTTGAACCAATCTGGTTGATCGCCCAGTTTACCCACTGGTCTGCTTGCTGGATAACCTGGTTCTCATCCACTTCCACACTATCTAACTTTGCTTGGTTCAGATATAATTTCTGAATTGCCATTTCTTCCGGAATCACACAATACGGATCACCATCAAAACGTTGACCTTCATTCTGCAAATACAACCGCTGGGATTCGACATCTGAACGCAAAATAGCATCATCTCCTACCACCCACACAATTTCATCTATCACATTCTCCTGTGCCATTACAGCGCAAGATAAACAGGTAAGAAAAAATACAGCTAAAATCTTTTTCATATATATATCATTCTATTATTTACAATTTATGGCTCTGTATAAAACTGTACATCACCATCTTTCACAGCATCGTTATACAACTCATCTTCAAACTTTTTCAGGAATTCCACCTTACGCAAGTTTGTCAACATCTCTTCTATCTGCGGTCCGGCATACTCATAAGGTGCAATGCTTCCTACCGGCAAATATTCTTTTATATTCAACAAATAACAATAACTGCTATCTGCAGCCTCCACAAATTTATGCGTTTTCAAAAACTCATTCGGATTGGCAACATGAACAGGTATATTATCCATAATCTCGTCAAAGTCCACCCATTTATCATAAAAGTAATCATAAATGCTAGCGTTTTGCACACTGTACTTTTCTATTTTTTCCAATGATGCTTCCGAGGTCGACCGATACCAATCCTTTACATTCGGAAGTCCCGGAGCATCTGCCGGTATTTTCAGGAACAAGCCTTTTATCAGAGCTTTATCAAGAACAAACTTTTTCTGATTTTCATCATAATACTTATGTTTGTCACTTTCTCTCAAACTTGCCGATAGTTTTTCCCGTACCAAACGTTCCTGATAACGGTAACGGACTAATGAACGACGATAATCCTCTACCAATTTGTCAACATCCTCTTTTTCATTTCCAAGATTGCGTAGCGCCACATCATAAACCAAGGCATCCTTTATCCATTTCTTCATAATATTTTCCGCAAACAGTAAACTGTCAGCAGAGGAAACCGCACGTGGTATCTGATCTACAACTTCAGAACGCCTAAGGACACGATCCTTCACTCTTACCAATGCATCCGAATCTTCTACCGGCTGCGTATTCTTGCAAGAACACAGCAAAGATACAAATGCTATAAAAATGAAGCAATATCTCATAACTATCTCTTAACTATTTCTTTATTTTTTCTCCCTTTAATAAGGTCTGATTCTCCTTACTATCGTTACTACATGAAAATCAGGTTACAAAAATAACACTAATCTAACGGATACCTAACTAAAAAAGTATGAGTCCCTATTAAATTAGTGTTTTTTATAATTGGTGTGATTTACATTATCAATAGAGTTTATAATCAATTTGCCATTTCAGACAAAAATTTAATACGAACCAGACGTATTTCTTCTTCCGTATAATCCCCGCCCAATTCCTCAATCGCATCATCCAGACCATCTGTTTCCGAATCCTTAAAATATTCATAGATGTCTTCCACATGGTCTTCATCCATCACATCATTCAGGAAGTAATCAATATTAATACGGGTACCGGAATAAACAATAGCTTCGATTTCATCCAACAGTTCGTTAAATTCAAGTCCGTTCGTCATTGCGATTTCATCCAATGCCACCTTACGGTCTATACGTTGTATGATGGACACCTTCAATTTGGATTTATTTGCAACAGTACGTACACGAAGATCTTCCGGACGTTCTATTTCGTTCTCTTCTACATGTTTCTTGATTAACTCGACAAACTCTTTGCCATAACGTTTCGCTTTACCGGCTCCTACCCCTGGGATATTCTGCAATTCATCCAAAGTTACAGGATAAGTTGTTGCCATAGCCTCCAATGAGGGATCTTGGAAAATAACAAAAGGAGGAACTTCCAGACGTTTGGATAACTTCTTACGCAAATCCTTCATCATGGAATATAAAACTGGATCTACGGCACAAGTTGCACCTCCACGAACCGGAGCTTCTTCTTCCTCTTCATCAAATTCGTTATCCTTGGTAATCTTAAACGAAACGGGCTTCTTTATAAAGTCTTTTCCTTTGGGCGTTATTTTTAACAGACCGTAATTTTCAATGTCTTTAGCCAGGTATCCGGCAATCAGAGCCTGGCGGATAACAGCATTCCATGTTTTTTCATCTTCATCCTGTCCTGAACCAAAGATTTCCAGTTCGTTATGTTTATAAGACTGGATTTCGGAGGTTTCATTACCCACCAACATGTTTACAATATATTCTGCTTTAAACTTTTCTTTCAATGTACCGATAACTTCCAGTACTGCACTTAATAATTCTTTTGCTTCCACTTGCTTTTTGGGGTTCAAACAATTATCACAATTACCACAATTATCTTCCAGATATTCCTCACCAAAATAATGCAACAACACTTTCCGTCGGCATACGGAAGTTTCAGCATAAGCCGCTGTTTCCAACAACAACTGCTTACCTATCTCCTGCTCTGCTACAGGTTTCCCTTGCATAAACTTTTCCAGCTTCTGCAAGTCCTTATAAGCATAAAAGGCGATGCACTGTCCTTCACCACCATCACGTCCGGAGCGTCCGGTTTCCTGGTAATATCCTTCAAGACTTTTCGGTATGTCGTAATGAATTACATAACGAACGTCCGGTTTATCTATTCCCATACCAAATGCGATTGTTGCCACAATCACATCCGCTTGTTCCATCAGAAACGCATCCTGATTGGCCGAACGCTGCTGGGAGTCCATACCTGCATGGTAAGGCAGTGCTTTTATTCCGTTTGCTTTCAAAATATCGGCAAACTCTTCCACTTTCTTACGACTCAGGCAGTAAATAATTCCGGATTTTCCTTCGTTGGATTTAATATATTTAATTATCTCACGATCTATGTTGGCACCTTTCGGGCGGATTTCATAATATAAATTGGAGCGGTTAAAAGAAGATTTAAAAACAGAGGCATCAATCATACCCAAATTTTTCTGGATATCATGTTGTACTTTCGGTGTTGCCGTTGCAGTCAAAGCCACCAGAGGACGTTTGCCAATCTCGTTTATAATCGGACGGATACGACGGTACTCCGGACGAAAATCATGTCCCCATTCCGAAATACAGTGTGCTTCATCCACTGCATAAAACGAGATATTTACTTGACGGAGGAATTCCACATTTTCCTCTTTTGTCAACGACTCGGGAGCCACATACAATAATTTCGTTTTTCCAGATAAAATATCATCCTTTACCTGGTCTATTGCCGACTTATTCAGAGATGAGTTTATAAAATGAGCTATCCCATCTTCCTCACTGAAGTTACGCATGGCATCCACCTGGTTTTTCATAAGTGCTATCAACGGGGAAATAACAATAGCCGTACCTTCCAGCATAAGAGAAGGCAACTGATAACATAAAGACTTCCCACCACCGGTCGGCATCAACACAAAGGTGTCCTTTCCTGCCAGCACATTTTCGATGATCGCCCTCTGAGTACCTTTAAAGGTATCAAAACCAAAATACTTTTTGAGCTCCTCTGTTAAATGATCTTTTTTTGCCATACTCAATTATATTTTTTTACCGCCAACTAAGCTACCTGTAAACGGTTTACATCCGATTTCTCAAACTTTTCCTTCGCATACTCCACTGTTATATGAAGCGACTTTTCGTTTGCCGAAGGCATCGTATACATAGCATCCATCATAATGGCTTCCACAATGGAACGTAAACCACGAGCCCCAAGCTTAAATTCAAGAGCTTTATCCACTATAAACTCATAAACAGCCTCATCAAATGTAAGTTTTATTTCATCCATTTCAAACAATTTGATGTATTGTTTGATAATTGAATTTTTAGGTTCTGTTAAAATACTACGCAATGTGGCCCTGTCTAACGGGTTCAGATAAGTCAGAATAGGCAGACGACCTATAATTTCCGGTATCAGTCCGAATGATTTTAAGTCCGTAGGCGTAATATATTTCAGTAAATTGTTCCGGTCTACCTGAGCCGTTTCCGTTGTTGCCGTATATCCTACTACATGAGTATTTAAACGCTGGGCTATTTTCTTCTCTATTCCATCGAAAGCACCTCCGCATATAAATAAAATATTCTTCGTATCCACCGCTATCATTTTCTGTTCCGGGTGCTTACGCCCCCCCTGAGGTGGTACATTTACAATAGAACCTTCCAGCAACTTCAACAGCCCTTGCTGTACACCTTCTCCACTCACATCGCGGGTAATAGACGGATTATCACTTTTACGGGCTATCTTATCGATTTCATCAATAAAGACAATGCCACGCTGAGCCGAGTCCACATCATAATCAGCAGCTTGCAGTAAACGGGTCAATATACTTTCAATATCCTCTCCCACATAACCGGCTTCGGTCAATACGGTTGCATCCACTATAGCAAACGGAACATGAAGCAATTTAGCAATTGTACGAGCCAGCAAAGTCTTGCCGGTACCCGTAGCTCCTACCATAATAATATTTGACTTCTCGATCTCTACATCATCCGATGTTACCTTCTGGATCAAACGTTTATAATGATTATATACGGATACAGACAAATAACGCTTTGCATCATCCTGCCCTATCACATACTGATCCAGGAATTTCTTTATATCCTCGGGTTTAGGAAGCTGGTCACGACTTAAGCCGAAAGAACTCTTCGCCCCGGGTTTTTGTTCTTTTACAATTTCATACGCCTGCTGTGCACATTCATCACAAATAGCACCCGATATTCCGTTAATCAACATATTAACGTCCCGGCTACTACGCCCGCAGAACGTACAGGTATCCCCTGTTTTGGTCATTCCGTATTTGTTTTTTAAACAGGGCAAAGCAATGCTCTGCCCTTACATTAATATTACTTATTACGAACAAGGACTTTATCTACCATACCATATGCTACAGCTTCTTCTGCTGTCATCCAGTAATCGCGGTCGCTATCCCGCTCCACTTCCTCATACGGTTTTCCCGAGTGGGTAGATATAATTGTGTACAACTCCTTTTTTACTTTCAGGATTTCACGAGCCGTAATTTCAATATCGGAAGCTTGTCCCTGTACACCTCCCAGCGGCTGATGAATCATTACGCGGGAATGGGGCAAAGCCATACGCTTTCCTTTGGTACCTGCAACTAATAATACAGCAGCAAAAGAAGCAGCCATACCCGTACAAATCGTAGATACGTCACTACTGATAAACTGCATCGTATCATAGATACCATAGCCTGCATATACAGAACCACCTGGTGAGTTAATATAGATAGAAATATCTTTTCCCGGGTCACTTGAATCCAGATATAATAATTGTGCCTGAATTACATTTGCTGTATAATCATCAACCTGTGTACCTAAGAAAATAATACGGTCCATCATTAACCGTGAAAAAACGTCCATCTGGGCTACATTCAATTGGCGTTCTTCAATAATCGTAGGAGAAATATAACTACTGGTAATGTTCATATAACTATCCAGCGCGTTGCCATTCATCCTTAAATGCTTTGTTGCATACTTTCTGAAATCTTCCATAATCTTTAGTCTAAATTATTGCCGAAAAACCATAAAAAAAGGGATTCCTCTCAAGCTTATCGGAATAACAAAGTTATAAATAAATTTCTGAAAGAAACAACTTATTTGCTATCCTGTAAGATATTTTTTAGAGAGAAAGCCCCTTTTACGCACAAAAAAGCAGCTCAAAAGCTGCTTTTTCTGATATACGATTATTCAAAAAGTTTATTAAACTCTTCGACTGTCATTGTTTTTGTATCCAGCTCAACCTGTCCTTTCAACCATTCTGCCAATTTTTCTTCTACGGCACGGTCAATAATATTCTGCAAAGTCTGTTTGTTTTTCAACATATCTTTTGCATAGTTGCTCAACACATCTTCCGGAACAGAAAGCATTCCATACTGAGCAAACTGAGCCTTAGCTACACGTTTTGCAAAGTTTTCAATGTCTGCATCTTCTACTTTCAGGTTGTTTTCTTTTACCAATGCTTCTTTTATCAAATGATACTTCAAATCATTGATAATCTGAGGATATTCTTCATCAATTTTTTCTTTGGTATTCTTTTCGTTAGCTACAAGCAACCAACGTTTCAACAAATCTTCTGCAAAAGAAAGTTCGCCTGCTTTTTCTACCAATAGATCGCGTGTATCTGTCAGGAATTTAAAATCACTTTGTGGAGTGAATTGTTCCAAAATAGCTTCGCGAATTTTATTTTTAAATTCTTCTTCATTAGTTACTGTTCCTTCACCAAAGACCTTGTCAAACAGTTCCTGGTTCACTTCTGCACTCTTATGACGGGTTACTTCTTTAATTTCAAAACTGAAATCACCAGTAATACCGGCAACCGCACTCTTGTCTACTTTCAGAAATGAAGAAATCTCAGCTTCAGCTCCTTCGTAAGCTTTATTCGGATTGAATATAACTACAGAATTTTTCTTAGCACCGATAAATTTAGCCTTTTCAGCCTCATCCTTGATGTACATCGGCATTAATACAGCATCTTCTACAACAATACCACCTTCTTTCGGAGCACCGTTTTCAAGTTCTGCAACTGTACCTTTTATCAAATCTTTCTCTTCAACGTCTTCTACTTCATCGTAAGCGCCATAGTTTGCCTGATAAGACTCTATTTGCTTGCCTACCATTTCATCATCAATAACAACCTGATAATAAGGAACCTTATCATTCTTAGACAATGCTATTTTGATTTCAGGAGCAAAAGCCACGTCAAAACAGAATTCAAATTCATCCTGTGTATCGAAATTAATTTCTTTCTGTTCTGTTTCGTTAGGCAGAGGTTCGCCCAAAATGTTCAGTTTGTTTTCACGGATATAGTTATACAGATTTTCAGAAACCAGCTTATTGATTTCTTCAACCAATACATGTTTACCATACATCTTCTTTACCATACCCATTGGTACCATACCCTTGCGGAAACCCGGTACATTTGCTTTCTGACGGAAGCTGCGCAGGCTCTTTTCCACCTTTTCAGCATAATCAGCAGGTACTATTTCCAATTTCACAATGCCTTTGGTAGCATCAATGTTTTTAAGCGAAACGTTCATTCTGAATGATTTATTTAATTAATAGTCGTATCAAATTTTAGGGTGCAAAATTAGTTTTATTCTTTTAATATCGCAAATTGTTTGCATAAATTGTTATAAGCCGCATAAAATTAGAAGGTCGCATATTTTTTTGAGGCTAAATTATTGTTTTTCTAAAATAAATGTATTCCTTTGTGGTGTAAAAAGGTACAGGCCTTGGACGTACATAACATTGTTTTTTTATTTCTTCATTTACTTGTTACTTGTCGAATTATCACTCACTGTTACGAATTCCGGTTTTTTACTTTTTTCTCATTAGTAACAATTTATTTTTTTTAATTTTCTATTTTATGAACATTTATGTTGGAAACCTGAACTATCGTGTTCGGGAAGATGATTTAAAACAAGTTATGGAAGAATACGGAACTGTTGAATCCGTAAAAATCATCAAAGATCGTGAAACCGGTAAATCTAAAGGCTTTGCTTTCGTTGAAATGTCTAACGATGCTGCTGCTCAAAAAGCCATCGAAGAATTGAACGAAGCAGAATTTGAAGGCCGCCAGATGGTAGTAAAAGAAGCTCGCCCAAGATAATTTTACACCGATAAAGAAATGGAAGGGACTGTCTTCAAAGCAGACAGTCCCTTTTTTTATGTTTTGATTCGTACTTCTTATGCAGAATATGCAACCCCCTGAAACTTTATGAAACGTATTTGACAGCCTTTTCTTTTTTAACCTCTGCTTTCTTAAAATTTAATACGATGATTTTAAAAATCATCTCGATGTTTCTCCAAAAAGTAACCAATGAAATATTCTTTTGAAAATTATAGAAATAAAAATTGACATCTATCAAAAGAAAGAACAACATATATCAAAAGCAATTACCATAATCATCAAAAGAAAATATTGCCAGTATCTTTTTAGGAAAAGAAGCCGACAATTTTTAAAAAGTAACCGTTCTTTTTTAGAAATCAAAAGTATCTGTATTTTGTATGTAAATACAATCCTATAGAGCCTATAGAGTATCTATCTTCTTTATATTACTTCACAAGGATATACCAGGACAAAACGGGCACCATCCACATATTCAGAATCAACAAAGATGGTTCCACCTAAACGGTCGGCTATGATACTGCAAATAGAAAGTCCCAAACCGGCGCCTGGTTTATAATCATCTAATTTCTCAAAGCGCTTAAACACATCTTTTTGTTTCTCAAGAGGAATGCCACATCCGGTATCAGTTACGGCTATACGTACTTTATTACCCTCCGGCTCTAACCGATAAGACAGGTTAATCTCCCCTTGCTGAGTAAATTTTGCAGCATTCGTTAATAAATTAGTCAACTGCTGTTGCAAACGCAATGTGTCCGTAGATATTATTATATTTTCCGGAGACGGAGTAAATGTCAACTTCACACTCCCAGACACGCGGTGACGAACACTGTCCAATGCCATCTGGCAACATTCCTTCAATTGATATTTTTTTATGTTAAAAGTCATATCACCGGCCTCTATACGCGACAAATCCAATACATCATTCAACAGGTTTAACAGCAAGTCCGTATTATTCTTAATAATATGAATATATTCCTCCCGTTCTTCCGCATCAACAGAAGGTTCCACCAACAAACCGGAAAAACCCACGATAGCATTCAAAGGGGTCCGTATCTCGTGGCTCATATTGGCAAGAAAAGCACTTTTCATAAGACTGGCATTTTCTGCACTCTTTTTCTCTTTTAATAAATTACTTTCGGATTCAAGCAGGGCATCCTTTTCATGTAATAGCTCATTCTTCAATTGACGGGTACGTTTATAATACCTGAGCAATACATAAAAGACAATCAATAATATCAAAGAAAGCGAAACTGAAAAAACAAGTTGTTTTTTCTGATGTTCCATCCGTTGATTACTCAGCTGCAATTCATGTTCTTTTTTTTCTTTTTCGCGTAGCTCATGAAAAGCACGTAATTGATTGATTTGCCGAAAAAATGTTTCATTGTTTTCTTGCAATGCTATATCATACAATTCGTCACACAACACCAATGCCTCTCTATATCGTCCCAGATGGTTCAATATATCAGCTTTCATTCTCAGGTCTTCAGGTAAACGTTCAGTCTTCAATACCTCATCCAGATAATGAAGTGCCAACGTATGATTCCCTATTTGTTCATAATAACGTGCCTTAACAGCCAAATAGGTATTAAGCGCATAGTCACCTTCTATTAGGATATTTCCATTATATTTAGTAGCCATGTCCAATGCTTCTTTAGCCTTGTCCATTTTATTTTCCTTCAAATATAAGCTCGTATAAAAACTATACAACAACCAATATTCCCGCTCTACAAGACAAACATCACCGACCTGTTCATTCAATTTTGCCTGTTCATCTATAAAAAATTTGTAGCGTTGCAATATTTTTTCCGCCCACTCAAATTGTGTCGTACGAACTGCACTTTCCGCCTGATAAGAAGCAAGCCGTATCAAAGAATAATCTTTCTTTCCAATACTCAATATTTGTTTCAAGGCATCATCAAATGCATCAATCGCTTCATCGTCATGCCGTATTCGCTGGTAAATCAGACCTAATGTTTCTGTACAACGAGCCATACCATATGGAGATTTGTGCTTTTCTACCAACCGGTACAGTTTAGTCGCTTCATCCAATGCCATCTCATAATTCTTATCCCACAATAATGATTGTGCCAAAAGACTTTTCGCTTCATAAAAAACATCCGGATATTCTTTCCGTATCAAAATTAATGAGTCTATTTTTCCTATCCAGTAGATCATACTATCACGACCATCGCTCAAATTGTAATAGTGTTCAACCAAACCACCTAACGATGCATAAATCGCTTCTACTGAATCTATCCGCAATGCTATATTTAACTGTTGTTTTAAAAAGTCAAGACGTATTGGCGATTCCTGTGATAAATCAGATAGCAAAGACAAAATAGCAATTTTTTGTTTCGGATCTACAGATCGGGATAACACCTGCTGCAAACTATCCATTTCATGTATATTTTTTTGCGATAATACAGCCGGTGCGTCCGAAGCAAGTAAACATAATCCCAAAAGAATTACCAGAATCCTTTTGTAACTTCTTGTTTGTATACCATCTTTCCAATTCATAATCGGGCATTTTTCAATCAAGATTCCTTTGTTACTTCACTATTCATAGGATGAATAAAAACAAAACGAGCACCATTTTTATAGGAAGGATCAATAAATAACCTTCCTCCCAAACGATCTGCAATAATACGGCAAATGGGTAATCCTAATCCTGTCCCCTGAGCAAACTCATTCAATTTTTCAAAACGTTCGAAAATACTGTTCTGTTTATTAAACGGAATGCCACATCCGGTATCCGTAACAACCAAACGGACTTCTTGTCTCTCATTATCAATTTCAAAAGAGAGCACAATCTCTCCTTCTTTTGTAAACTTGGCTGCATTAATCAATAAATTCACCAATAATTGCTGAACCCGGTACGGATCTGTATTCAAGACAAAAGAACCGGATGCCGGAACAAAAGAAAGACATACCCCCGAGGCTAACCGGTGCTCCATCTCACTCATGGATTTCCGACAGCAATCCAGTAAATCAACCGGCTGAATATTAAAAATAATATTTCCGGCCTCCAGGCGGGACAAATCGAGCACATCGTTTATCAAATTCATCAACAATTCCGAATTTGTATTGATTGTAGAAGCAAACCTTTTTTTCTCATCTTCTTTATAATCTTTATCCGTCAACAATTCTGAAAAACCAACTATCACATTCAAAGGAGTTCGTACTTCATGGCTGATATTGGAAATAAATGCGGTTTTCATTTGATTGGCAAGAATTGCTTCTTCTTTCATTTTCCATAATTGCTGTTCAGATTCCACCAATGATTTTTTTTCAACCAGCAATTCGTTCTTCAGTTTCCGGATACGCAAAAAATACACACATAAACGATATAACAGAATGAGCAGAACAAACAATATTATAACCGAAAGGACCAATAAACGCTGTCTGACGATAACCTGTTCATTTTGAACTTTCAGAATCCGGTCTTGTTTCTCCTGGTCGTTTAAATCATTCAATTCGTTAATCTGGGCAATCTGTCGGGTGAAAGCTTCTTCATTTATCTTATTTGTTTCTTCCAGTAACTCTTTATATACAGGAATCGCTTCCCTATCTTTTCCATAAAGGCGCAGTATACTGACTTTCAAAGAGAGTGCATTCAAATCGCGCTTCAAAACAAGAGCCCGGTCCACATAAATTAGAGCTTGGGAATAGTTTCCTGTTTTCTGGTAATAGGAAGCCTGCATTATATAATAAATATACCGGACAAAATCTGTACTACTTTCGCTTATATAGCTGGATGCTTTTTCTTTATAAACACGGGCCTCTTCTATTTTATTTTCTAACATGCATAAATCTGCATAATAAGAATTTATGATTATTCGATACTCATCAACAGAATAATTCTGCCCTGTGGTTTTACATTCCTTTTCTATCTTATTAAGCAAACTATCATACCGTTCAAATAACAGAATAGCCTTTTCATATTTCAACAAAGGAAGGCAAGACATGATCATTTCCGGATAAAAGTCCAACTTCAGTAATATGAACTTATCATCATCCTGTCTATCAAGCCATCCCAAACATTTTTCAAAAGCAATTAAGGCATCTTCATTTCTGTTGATTTTCTGGTAAACAAGAGCCAGTGCATAATTCGCCCACATCAAACCTTCCTCATGGTTTTCTTTTCCAGCCAAGTCCAATAGCTTAAGAGCCTCATTCATTGCCACCTCATAATTGTTGTCCCACAAATAATCCTGGCTAATCAAACTTTTAGCAATAAATAAAGCGTTCGGACATTCCCCTCTTGCAAACGCCAAAGCAGTTATTTTATCAGCCCAAAATAAAAGACTATCACTCTTATCTTCATAATAATAATACAGACCAAGACGCACCATGGCATCATACATGATATTCACAGAATCAATTTCCTGTGCTAAAACAACTATATCTTTCAGATAAACAACTTCTTCCGGTCGATGCCAATATAAATCAGCCAAATCTTTCAATACTGGAATCTTGGCTTGAGAAGTCGACAATTGAGGTAATATTTTCAATAAACTGTCAGAGCGCACCATACTAATAGAATCTCTGGCTGATAAGTAGCCCGACGACATTAGGATACATACCAACACAATACTTCTAAAGGAATAATAAACAAACGCGTGCTTAACGTTCATAGGTGCATTTTAACAGCGGCAAAATTACAATAAATTATTTAAATCGAACTTATCAACCCTAAATGAGTTTACACCCAAAACAATTAAAAATCAAAACATATGCCAAACAGACCATCTCTGGATTCTCAAAATTGGAGCCATATTTTTCTTTCAAAAGCAGGCCTGTCAAAATATCGTATTAACTCGATATAATATCACGATTTTCTAATCAATACCTACTTATTGCTATCATTCCATTTATTATCCCCATAAATAGGTATTGCCCACCCTTTTAGTGCCCAATACCTTTGCATCGATTAAAATTATAAAATAATATAAACATATATACAAATGAAAACAAATTCTCACTGTTACTTATGTTCCTTACTATTAGCATTCTGTGTAATTCTTAGTAGTTCGGCAATGCCGGATAAAGAAAACAATAAACCTGAAGAAAAAGAGCAAACAGACAAAAAGAAACCTTCCCGCCTGCAACTTGGCGGATACGGCGAAGCCGTCATGACACGCAACTTTTATAGTGACAATGTATTTCGTTACTCTCATGCAGACCAATATAAAAATGCACATAGCACCGGTCAATTCGACTTACCCCATGTGGTTATCATGTTGAACTATAATTTTGGAAAAGGCTGGACTATGGGTTCCGAAATAGAATTTGAACATGGAGGTACCGAATCGGCTGTTGAAATGGAGGCTGAAGAAGTCGGTGAATTTGAAAAAGAAGTGGAACGTGGCGGTGAAGTGGCTCTGGAACAATTCTGGATTCAAAAGACCTTTAATAAAGCCCTCAACCTGAAATTAGGGCATATTATTGTTCCTGTAGGATTAACTAACGGGCGCCACTTACCAACCCAATTTTTTACCGTATATCGTCCAGAAGGAGAAAATACAATCATGCCCTGCACTTGGCACGAAACAGGTATCAGCCTTTGGGGTATGATCGGTAAATGGCGTTATGAGGCAATGGTACTTCCGGGACTAAACTCGGCTATGTTCTCAAAAGACCAATGGATTAAAAATGGATCTGCATCTGCATTCGAATTCAAAGTGGCCAATAAATACGCAGTAGCCGCCCGTATAGATAACTACTCCATACCTGGTCTGCGTATCGGATTAAGCGGCTATTACGGACATAGTTTCAACAATACCCTGCAATCTGATTTTAATTCCACAAAATATAAAAACGTAAAAGGGGAAGTAATCATTGGTGCTATTGACTTTGATTACTCCGGACACAACTGGTTGGTACGGGGAAATTTCGATTACGGACATTTAGGTGATGCCGACAAAATCAGCGACTTCAACCGTAGCCAGTCCAGTACCACTCCATATTCCCGCACATTAGTAGGAAAACAGGCATTATGTGGAGGTATAGAAGGCGGTTACAATATCTTTTCCCAGATATCCAAACTGCGTGAAAAAGAACAAAAACTCTATCTATTCGGACGTTATGAATATTATGACGCATACAAACCTGCGACAAGCGGATACCAAGATTACCCCTGGACAGAACGCCATCGCATTGCAGTCGGTTTGAACTACTTCCCCATCAAGGAAATTGTAATTAAAGCAGAATATTCCGAACGCTTCCTGAAAAGCCAATATAATAATGAACCTTCATTCTCTATTGGCGTGGCATATGCCGGATATTTCATTAAATAATATGTAATCTATAATCTCATTAATTTAATAATTAGTATGAAAAAGTTTTTCAAAGTTTCTACGTACATGGTTTTGAGTACCATGCTTGCTTTTAATTTCAGTTCTTGTAAAGATGACAATGGCTCTGGTTCGGATGGCATTGATACCGAAAAAGATAAAGCATTCCAGGCTATAACAACCCAGTTTGTTAATCATACGGTAATCACTACTTACAAATCGCTTGCCGACAAAACGGATGCCTTAGTAGAAAGATTGCAGGCCCTGAAAGAAAACAAAACAGATGCAAACGTAAAATCCACATGTGACATTTTCCTGGATGCCCGCGCCCAATGGGAATTAAGTGAAGCTTTTCTGTTTGGCGCAGCTACCGACTTTGGAATCGACCCACACATTGATTCATGGCCTTTGGATGTTACAATCCTGCTTAACGAGCTGAAAAATCAGGAACATCTTGAATTTATGGCAACCGAAGACGGTGATAAATGGGCCGGAGCAAAACTGGGACCGGAATTATTAGGCTTCCACGGCATCGAATACATCATCTTTAAAAACGGACAGCCTAAGCCTGCAACTGAAATTACCGACAACGAGATGACTTACGCTGTTGCTGTATCTGGCGACCTTCGCAATAAATGCTTTCAACTGGAAGCAGCTTGGGCTGGAGAAAACGGAACAACAGCCGGAAGATACAGCAAAGTGGTTGATGATTTGGAAGAACGTGTCACTGTAAACGGAGGCGAATATTCTTATGGAGACAATATGCTAAATGCCGGTCAGGCAGGTAGTACATATAAAACATGGACTGCTGCTGCACAACAAATTATCGATGGTTGTAAAACGATTGCCGATGAAGTCGGAGCCTCTAAAATCGGCAAACCCCATACCGGTGCAGACAAAACTTACATCGAATCACCTTACAGCCATAACTCCATTACCGACTTCTACGATAATATAAAAAGCATAGAAAATGCTTACATGGGAGGTGTTGAAAACGAAAGAGGATCATCCCTTCACGATTATCTGGCAAAAGAAAATGCCGATTTGGATAAAAAAGTAACGAGTGCTATTACCAACGCACTGACTAAAATCAAAGCTATGAAGGCTCCCTTTGTATTAAATTACACAGATGCCTCCTGCCAGGAAGCAATGGATGCTTGTAAGACACTCGATGATGTTTTAACAGCAGCAAAAGCAGAATTAGCAAAAGAATAATATTATATGGAAAAGAATATCTTCAACAGATTATTGATGGGGCTGGCTGCCTTATCAATAACTGCATGTAGCGATGATACCCCTTCCGCGACTCCTACACCCAAACCGGGAGAAGAAAACGAAGTGTTCAGTGCTGCCGAATGGCTTCCCGGAGGAGAATTAGGAACCACAGATAACAGTTCGGCCTCAGCATATGAAGATCCGACCCCGGCTGTTGAACAAGCAGGTATGAGTGAGAAATTCAAATACGGGGAATTTTTCTTCGAACGTCCGTTTAATACCAGTACCAAACCATTCAACGGATTAGGACCAGCCTATACCCGCAGTTCCTGTATGGATTGTCACCCGGGATATGGACATGGCAAGCGGGTAGACCAGTATAAAGCTGAATATGGAAACGGTTATTTATTGGTTGTTTACGACAAAGATACTCAGGCTTATGTTCCCGAACTTACCGGTATGCCACAAACACGTGCCGTATCCCCCTACCTTCCTCCGATAGAAGAAGAAGGTATCGATATCAAATGGCTGTCCTATACTGACGAATATGGAAATACGTTCCCGGATGGTGAAACCTATAACCTGATATACCCGGAAGTCACCATCGATCCCAATTACATAAATACAAATCCGAAACCTACCAACTATGAAGTAAGGCTCGAATCGACCATCGGCATTTATGGTACCGGATTGCTGGATGCTATCCCCGATGATTCATTACTGGCACAATACCAGAAGGCTGAATCGCAGGGATTTGCCTTAAATCCGGCAAAATATAAAGGAGGAGAATTTGTAAATCTTATTGAGGAAGCAGACGGCACTTCACATCCGGGACGTTTTACCTATGCCCTTTCACGTGGAACTTTACAAAACGGTCCGGGAGCTAATGCTATTTGGAACATTACAAATGTAAACCGCTCCGACCGCAAGAAACTCTATACAAGTGCAGCCTGGGCAAAAGCAATGTCTGAAAACCAGGAAATACAAGAAAAACTGGGCGCCAGCTCGGATGAAATCTATAAAATGCTGGATCCTACACTTGCCATTCACGAAGCAGAGATGACTGATGAAGATTACATCAACTTTATGATTTGGCACAGAGGGGTTGCCGTACCTAAAGCCCGTAACCTCCACGATGAAGATGTAAAAAAAGGGAAACAACTATTTTATGAAATCGGTTGTACTTCCTGCCATCGCCCATCATGGACAACCGGAGAAGATAATTATTCCGGTGACCCGCTGGTTGCAGGCAAGTTACCCAAATATCCTCATCAAACGATCTGGCCATACAGTGACCTTATCCAACATCAGTTAAAGATGAAAAACGACATCCGTACCGGATGGTGCCGTACAACTCCTTTATGGGGACGCGGATTATCTATAATCTGTACCGGAGCTTGTGACCGCCTTCACGATATGCGTGCACGCAACGAAATCGAAGCGATTATGTGGCATGGAGGAGACGCTCAATGGTCAAAAGAAAAATTCCGAAAGCTAAGCAAAGATGAACGGGACGCAATCGTCAAGTTCATCCAATCCATCTAATTATAAATCAAGAAAAGGATGTATCATCAGCGTTCTTTACTACGGCTTTTGGTACATCCTTTTTAAAACATTTAAAATTCATGAAAAACGGACAATACCGGGAAACAGATAAAATGGGTGACCTGATATGCGAAAACTATTCAATGGTTTTAGTAATGAGCCGCTTTGGAATTGATTTAGGATTTGGAGAAAAAAATATCGGGGATGTTTGCCGCCAAAACGGTATCGATTCACAAACGTTCCTGACTGTTGTAAATTTTCTGATAAAAGGAGAAAATACGACCGGAACAAATAAAGATATATCCATCACCTCATTAATTACTTATCTGCACAATGCACACGATTATTTCCTAAACTTCCGTCTCCCTCATATACGGCATAAACTAACAGATGCAATTACAAACTGTCCTAAAGATGTAGCTTACGTCATTCGACAGTTCTTTGATGAATATGCAGAAGAAGTACGCAAGCACATGTCATATGAAGAAAAAACCGTATTCCCATACGTACAAAACTTGTTGAAAGGAGAAAAAGACCCCAGATACAATATATCCATCTTTCGTAAGCGACACGACCAGATAGAAATGAAAATCACGGAATTAAAAAACTTATTGCTCAAATATTACCCGGGACCGGATAGTAATCTGCTAAACAGTGTTCTCTTTGATATCTTCGCAACCGAACAAGATTTGGCTTCTCATAATCAGGTAGAAGACTATCTTTTTGTTCCTGCCATTTTAGCGATAGAAAAAACATATAATAAATAATACAGCAATGTCCACGAATATTAAAATCACGATTGCCGAACCATCCGCCATCATCCGCTGTGGACTGGAAACACTCCTCAAACGACTGACAGGTTTCCGCATACAAATCTCGGAAGTAGCCGTAAAGGAAAATCTTGCAGAGAGCCTGTGTATTTATAAACCGGATATACTGATCATTAATCCTTCCATTCCCGGAGCATTCAACCTGCACGCTCTGAAAGAAAGTTGCAGCTGCCCTAATATGAAATGTTTTGCCCTTTTATATACAATTACAGACCCTATACTTCTCCGTCCCTATGATGACCAAATATCCGTATACGACAGCATTGATGAAGTAAAACATAAACTGGAACGGCTCAATGCAGATGAAGTTCCTGAAATTGAAAAAGGAGAAGATGATTCGCAAACTCTCAGTAGTAGAGAGAAAGAAATAGTCATATGTGTTGTAAAGGGTATGACTAACCGGGAAATTGCAGACCGCCTTTACCTGTCGACTCATACAGTAATTACCCACCGCCGTAACATTGCCCGGAAATTACAGGTTCACAGTGCCAGCGGTCTGACTGTATACGCTATTGTAAATAAATTAATCGAACTGAAAGACCTGGATAATTAATAATAAAAAACTTCTGTCTATCTTTGAGCATTGTTTTTTATATTGATATGTATGCAGATAAAAGGTATATACGCCGGAAAACCGGCTTTATTTCAGTTAATTGTCTTACTGCTGTTTATTCTGGCAGGAAGTATTATTTCTTCTTTCATTTCATTGGGACTATTCTATGCATTCTATGGAGCATCTGTTAATCTGAACGATTACCCCAATATGATGCGGATCGTCCAGTTTCTGTCCGCTATCGGAACTTTCCTTTTCCCGGCGGTAGGTATTGCCTATACGTGCAGCCATAATCCGGCAGAATACCTTTCCATCCGAAAAATACCCAAAGGAAATATTTTGCTACTGACTTTTGTTTGTGTATTCCTGCTATCACCCACCATCAGCCTGACAGGACTTCTTAATAAACAAATGGTATTACCTGATTTTCTGGCACCAGTAGAACAGTGGATGATAGCTCAGGAAGCCCTTGCCGAAAAACTGACACTTTCTTTAATTTCAGATAACCGGTTACCTATAGTACTATTTAATTTGCTTGTAATAGCAGTAACGGCTGGTATTACAGAGGAATTTCTATTCAGAGGAGCTTTACAACGAATTATCGAAGGTTGGACAAAAAATCATCATATTGTCATCTGGAGCGCAGCATTCCTTTTCAGTGCTTTTCATTTACAGTTTTTCGGATTCCTGCCACGCATGTTGCTAGGAGCTTATTTCGGCTATTTACTTTACTGGAGCCGAAATATATGGATACCTGTATTCGCTCATTTTGTTAACAACGCATTTGCTGTAATAGGGATGTCCGATGAAAAGCTCAGAAGTAATGAGTTTATTACCGGAGATATTTCTTCACAGCACCTTCTACCCTACTCTATTGCAGCAGTAATTACTTTAATTCTACTCTATTTCTGTACAAAAAAAATAAAAGAAGAGCTAGCCTCATCGGCAAAACCGACGAAGCAGCTAACTGTTGACAAGTGACAGTCGATTATTTTTCCGCTTTTCCCACGTGTTTCATCACCTTTGCATCCAGATAGAAAATTAATTCTTCTGCAATATTTGTACAATGGTCTCCGAAACGTTCCATTTTACGGATTACACCGGCCATATATAAACCGGAAAGTGCACTACCGGGATGAGTTTCTATATATTGGGCAATAATAGGTAATGATTTATGATTAATATCATCAATCAAGTTATCTTTCAAGAAAATACGGGAGGCTATTTCCGAACTTTCCTTTTCAAAAGCATCCTGAGTCAGAGAAATCATGCTTAAAAGCTCTTTCAGCATTTCTTCCACACGTGTCATCCGTATCAATTCAGGGTCTAGTGGTTCACTTTCCGGCATATTTCCGGCAAAACGAGCTATGCTTTCGGCAAAGTCTCCCAAACGTTCCAGATTTGTATTAATCTTATACATTGCCAGGACAAAACGTAAATCGATTGCTACCGGAGCATAAAGAGCTATGATATCTTCACAATCACTATCTATCTTCAATTCAAAAGCATTCACACGACGTTCACGGCTTAGAACTTTATAAGCAAGCTCTTTATCTCCTGTCAGCATCGCCTCACCTGCATTATATAGCTGTTGGTGGACAAGGCTCCACATTTCGCTGATACTATTCTTCAGCGCTACTATTTCTTGTTCTATAACTTTCATATCTGTTCTGTTTTTATTCTTTTCCTGTTTATAAAAAATATAACTTCGGATGTGATTTACTCTTATACATCTCCTATCCGAAACGACCCGTTATATAATTTTGAGTCGACTCTTTTTCCGGATTAGTAAATATTTTACGGGTATTCCCGTATTCAATCAATTCACCCAGATAAAAATAACCGGTTTTATCACTTACACGTGCTGCCTGCTGCATATTATGTGTAACAATTACAATTGTGTATTCTGTTTTCAGTTCATGTATTAAATCCTCAATCTTCCCGGTAGAAATCGGGTCGAGTGCCGAAGTCGGTTCGTCCATCAATAAAATAGAAGGGGAAATAGCCAGGGCACGTGCAATACAGAGACGTTGTTGCTGGCCTCCGGACAAAGCAAAAGCAGAATCTTTCAGTTTATCTTTTACTTCGTCCCAAAGAACTACCTGCTTCAATGTTTTCACGACTGTTTCTTCAATAAAGCTGTTGTCTTTCACTCCATTCACCCGCAGACCATAAGCTACATTTTCAAAAATTGTCTTTGGAAATGGGTTCGGCTTCTGAAATACCATTCCCACATTTTTACGAAGCTGGTCTACTTTCTCGCTTTTATCATAAATATCCCTTCCGTCTATCAGGATTTTTCCTTCCAGACGTGTTTCCGGGATGAGGTCATTCATTCGGTTAAACAAACGGAGAAATGTAGACTTGCCACAACCGGACGGGCCGATAAAGGCGACCGAGGTGTTCGCTTCTATTTCCATGGAGATATTTTTCAATGCATGGAAATCTCCATAATAGAAGTCTACATTTTGAGCATCAATCTTTATCATACTATTTATCATTATTATCTTTATGATGTTTTTATTAGGTTCCTGTGATGTTTCAGTTCATTTTTACCTTTTTCGCGAAATAACTGCGAAGCGCATTAGCAAGCAGATTAACCACCAGCACGATTGCAATCAGCACGAGAGCCGTTCCGTAAGCCATACCACGCGAAGCCTCGATATCCGTTCCGCTGGTTGAAATCACATACAAATGGTAAGGCAATGCCATACACTGGTCGAAAATACTTCCCGGCAGTTGGGGAAGGAAATAAGCCGCAACCGTAAACAGGATAGGTGCTGTTTCTCCCGACACACGCCCGACAGACAGAATTAGCCCTGTGATGATATTCGGAAATGCCATCGGTAAAACTACCCGCCGGATTGTCTGTAATTTAGTCGCACCCAGAGCAAGGCTACCATGACGGAAAGAATCATCTATGCTCTTCAATGCTTCTTCCGTTGTACGTATAATTAGCGGCAAAGACATCAGAGCCAACGTAAACGAACCTGCAATGATAGAGTCGCCCCATCCCAACGCATTCACAAACAAAGACATACCGAACAAGCCAAATACGACAGACGGTACCCCGCTCAGGTTGTTTGTCATTATACGGATGAAACGTACCAATTTCCCGTTTGTTGCATACTCATTCATATAAATACCACTCATGATACCTATTGGAAAACTAATCAGGCTACTGCCGAGTATCAAATAAAAGGTTCCGATAATTGCAGGGAAAATACCGCCTGCAGTCATCCCTTCTTCCGGCGCTTTAGTCAGAAAGTCCCAACTGATAACGCTTCCGCCTTTTATAATAATGAAGCCCAGGATTATAAACAAAATAACTACAACCAAATAACTCAGGAAGGTAAAGAAGCCAAATGCCACTTTCTGGGACATCCGCTTATTTGTATCTATATTTCCTACTTTTTGAACAGGTGCCATAATTTAATCAGATTTTTCTTTTGGATGAAATATATTCTACTGTGATACTCAGCAACAAAGTGATAAGGAATAAAACCGCTCCCAAGAGGAATAAGGCTTCATAATGTGCACCACCAGCCGGAGCCTCACCAAGCTCTGCAGCAATCGTTGCCGGAATAGTACGTACAGGTTCAAAGAAAGAGGTCGGTATCACGGCAGCATTGCCGGTTACCATCAAAACAGCCATCGTCTCTCCGATAGCCCGCCCGATACCTAACACAACTGCTGAAGTAATACCGGAAATAGAATACGGGATGATTACTTTATAAATCGTCTGCCATTGGGTAGCCCCCAAGGCTAGACTCGCCTCTTTCATAGCACGCGGTGTTGTACGCATGGCATCTTCCGCTACCGTTATAATCGTAGGAAGCGCCATTATAGCAAGAACGACACTTCCAGCAAAAGCTGTTTCTCCAACCGGCAAATCCAATGTTTTTTGAATAAGCGGCACAATCACTACCAATCCGAAAAAACCATAAACAACAGAAGGGATTCCTGCAAGCAATTCAATAATCGGCTTCAACATATCCCGGGTCCGCTTATTTGCAATCTCCGCCAGATAAATAGAAACTGCCAAACCGAACGGAAGTGATAAAGCAATAGCACCGATACTGACCAGCAACGTTCCGAGTAGCAAGGGTATCAATCCGAATATCGGTGCCGGAGTTGCTGTCGGATACCATTTCGTTCCTCCGAAAAATTCTCCCGGAGTAATATTCTCATCAGGGAGTACCCTGCCCTGAAAATCATCCGTCAACAAATACTGTTTTGGGAAAAAGGCTATAATTCCAGGTTCACGGGCCACTAACTCACTTATCTTTTGAGGAACATACTGAAACTCATCACCCAGTTCTTCTTCTGAAAAATAATTTGTTAAATCAGAAAAACGAAATATAAGGATATCCTGGTCTGTTCCTCCTATTTCATTCCAGTTTGTAACCTCTCCGTCAAAAACATCCATAATTTTTTCCGGGGAAAGGTTCTCTACTGTGTTGGTATTGTTCACTGCCAGCACATATCCCTCTTCCACAGCAGGAGCATTGAATAACCCTCCGGCTTCTTTAAAAAGGAAGAAGATAATCAGCAATATTGTGAAGCTACTGATACTTCCGCTGATTAGTAATCCTCCTTCTACTATTTTCTCGAAAAACTTTCTCACGTTGCTTATCATTTTTATTCTGTTGCAAAGGAACGAAATAGATATTAAGAAGCTGTTACAGGTAATTGAATGAGGTGTTACATTCATATTTCAAATTTGTTACAGGGATTAGTTTTCCCTTGAATCCCACCATGTCTGAAAATATTCCTGTATATTTGTTGGAAACCGAATAATTTCCGAATAATGAAAACAAATTACGAATTACGTTATGCCGCACATCCTGAAGATGCCCGGCTATATGATACCAAACGCATCCGCCGCGACTTTCTGATTGAAGATGTTTTTACCCCTAATGAGGTGAATATGGTTTATTCCATGTACGACCGTATGATTGTAGGCGGTGCTATGCCTGTGGATGAAAGCTTGAAATTAGAAGCGATAGACCCACTGAAAGCACCTTTCTTTCTCACTCGCCGCGAAATAGGTATTTTCAACGTAGGCGGTCCCGGCATTGTTAATGCAGAAGATACCACATTTGAGATTGGCTTTAAAGAAGCACTTTATCTGGGTTCCGGTGAACGCGAAGTGACATTTGAAAGCAAGGATACTAAAAACCCGGCTAAATTCTATTTTAACTCAACGACAGCCCATTGTAATTATCCGGATAAGAAAATAACAAAATCCGATGCTATTGTCGCTTCAATGGGTGCATTGGAAACATCGAACGATCGTAATATCAACAAAATGATTGTCAATCAGGTTCTTTCTACCTGTCAGTTACAAATGGGCATGACAGAACTGAAACCGGGCAGTGTATGGAATACGATGCCTGCACATGTACACAACCGTCGTATGGAGGCCTATTTTTATTTCGATATACCGGAAGACCAGGCTATCTGCCATTTTATGGGAGAAGTAGATGAAACACGCCACATCTGGATGAAAGGCGAGCAAGCCGTTTTATCTCCCGAATGGTCCATACACAGTGCCGCTGCCACCCATAACTATACTTTTATTTGGGGAATGGGTGGAGAAAACCTGGATTACAGCGACCAGGATTTTTCCTTAATTACAGATTTAAAATAAGTCAGGGCCTGATTATATAAAAACAACAATGGTAGATTTCTCTTTAAAAGGTAAAGTGGCACTTGTAACAGGTGCAGCTTATGGAATTGGCTTTGCTATGGCACAAGCATTGGCGGAAGCCGGAGCTAAAATCGCATTCAATTGCAGGCGGAAAGAACATCTTAAAAAGGCACTCGCCGATTATGCTGCTTTCGGAATCGAAGCGAAAGGATATATTTGTGATGTTACCTGCGAAAATGAAGTAAAGGCTATGGTTGCCAATATTGAAAAAGAATTGGGCATCATCGATATTTTAGTAAACAATGCCGGAATTATCAAACGTATCCCCATGACGGAGATGAGTGTCGAAGACTTCCGTGAAGTGGTGGATATCGATTTGAATGCTCCTTTCATTGTATCCAAAGCAGTGATTCCTTCCATGATAAAAAAGGGACACGGCAAGATTATCAACATTTGCTCCATGATGAGCGAGTTGGGGCGTGAAACTGTTTCCGCCTATGCCTCAGCCAAAGGCGGGTTGAAAATGCTTACCCGAAATATCGCGGCAGAATATGGAGAATATAATATTCAGTGCAATGGTATCGGACCAGGATATATCGCAACTCCCCAAACAGCCCCTCTACGCAAACCGCAAGCAGATGGCTCACGCCATCCGTTCGACTCGTTTATCGTTTCCAAAACACCGGCTGCACGCTGGGGAACGACTGACGATTTAAAGGGCCCTGTCGTATTCCTTGCTTCCGATGCCTCTAATTTTGTAAACGGGCATATACTTTATGTGGATGGAGGCATTCTTGCTTACATTGGAAAGCAACCCCACTAAACGGCATAGTTTCTTTTTGTCAATTTGACAAAACTGCCATTCTCAGCTTCGCCTGTACCGGAGATAATTCAAGGCGCTTTACAAATATGCCATTCTTGCAAAGTTTAACTTTTCCACTTTATTGACATTGACAGCAGAATGCTTACTAATTAAACAAAGAGAGCATTCACATCTAATCATATTGCTATAACTAAGGGAAACAATAATCCTTTTTGATATTTATATAAAGGTTGGTTTTCTTATCATTCCAGAGACATATCTCTGCTCAATAACATCTAAATACGAAGCATACATGTTTTGATTTCAAAATATATATGCTTTGATTTCAAAATATAGGTGTTTTATACGCGCAAATTATTGTTTTTTGGTCCGCAGATAGTTGGAATTAGTACCGCTACTAATTGAAAATACCCTCAGAGTAAATGGAAATAGGTGCCGGATAGTGTAAAAATACTCCCGGTTTAACCTCTAAAAGAGACAGATTCTTCCTGAAACAGCTTTTATAGACATCTCTTAAGTTAGCGAAAAAGGGCATATTCTTTCAAAATGTTGCAAAATAACACCGAATACCAACATTCTAAAACACAAAAAAAGGCTGCCTAAATGATTTAAGCAACCTTTTTTCGTATATAATAGTTGTATATTATTACTTATTATATTTACTCCAATCGACATTGTGCATATCGCCACTTGCAGCCAGCTCTTCATGGAATGCAAAGCTGCATTTCAAATTCTGAGGAGTATGCCCCTTGATACCCATTTCCAAATATTCATTCAACAATGGTCTGTAGTCCGGATGAACGCAATTTTCAATGATGCAACGTGCACGTTGTATCGGAGACTTACCACGCAAATCAGCCACACCATATTCAGAAATAATTATCTTAACCGAGTGTTCGCTGTGGTCGAGATGAGAAACCATCGGAACAAATGCGCTAATCTTACCATCTTTGGCAGTAGAAGGAGTAGTAAAGATGGACAACATAGCGGAACGGGTAAAGTCGCCGGAGCCACCGATACCATTCATCATCTTGGTTCCTGATACGTGAGTCGAGTTGATATTGCCGAATATATCAGCTTCCAGAGCTGTATTGATAGCAATCAAACCTAAGCGGCGTGCCACTTCCGGGTTATTGGAGATTTCTTGCGGACGCAATAAAATTTTATCCTTAAAGAAGTCCAGATTAGCATAGATTTCACGAATCACTTCATTGCTGACCGACAGAGAACAACCGCTTGCAAACTTAACACGGCCTTCTTTCATCAAACTGATAACAGCATCCTGGATAACTTCGGTATATACATTGAAAGCAGGAATGTCCTTATTGGCGCCCATACAGCCAAGCACTGCATTAGCAACATTACCTACCCCACTCTGCAACGGAACAAATTCTTTCGGCAGACGGCCAGCCTGAATTTCAGAAACCAGGAAGTTGGCAACATTCTGTCCGATAGCCATTGTTACATCATCCAGCGGAGTAAATTTACCACCTTCGTTCGGTTCTTCTGTCCTGACTACACCAACAATCTTGGCCGGATCCACTTTCACAAACGGGCTACCGATACGGTCGGAAGGCGTATAAATAGGAATTTCACGACGGTAAGGAGGATCTGCCGGTTCGTAAATATCATGCATGCCACGGATTTCTTTCGGATGGCGGCTGTTCAATTCTACAATGATACGGTCTGCCATACGACAAATAGTAGGCAAGATACCCACACCACTGGTAGGAACGATTTCACCGTCTTCAGTTACATCGGCAGCCTCAACGATTGCAACGTCTACCTTACCGAGAAAACCATAACGCAAATCCTGAGCCAATTCAGAAAGGTGCATATCGAAATACTGAGCGCCATGTGCATTCAGCAAAGCACGTAGATCCTTATTTGACTGATACGGAGTACGGAACTTGATAGCATTGGCACGCGCCAGTTCCCCGTCCAGTTTATCACCAGTTGAAGCACCAGTAAACATACCAATCTGGAAAGGATTACCTTTTTCATGCTCTGCGATTGCTTTTCTTGCAATTGCTCCAGATACAACTTTAGGACATCCAGCAGGAGTAAATCCACTAAAACCTACATTATCATCGTGATGTACGAATGAAGCAGCCTCTTCAGCTGTAATAAATTTTAAAGCCATGATATTATATTGTTGTTAAATAAGTTAATACATCAACATTAATCAGAACGGGCACAAAGGTATTAAAAAAAGGAAACGGATTAATATTTACGATTTAGTATTTCGCTATAAATAACCGCTTTTCGTAATTCTGTGGCATTATCAAAATCCATATTGTCCAACAAGCTATCATCTAACGGATTATCAGCCATAATATGTTGTTGAACAATAGATGTTCCCTTAGGAGCATTCTTTATATTTTCAAATGATACGGGTGAAGCTGCTTTAGGTGTTTTCTGCTTCTTTTTATTGGTAACGACAGGTTGTACAGGTTTCGTTTTTTCCTGCTGCATTTCTTCCAATAACTCCCAAAAACCTTTCCGGGGAGTATCTTCATGCTCTGTTACAATTTCTCTGCCGGGCTGCCCAAGCACTTCCGTAGGATGTTTTTTCTTTTTCTTAGAACTTAGCAAACCACTAATTCCTGCAACTACCAGAAAAACAATATAAAGCCAATCACCTGCATTATCCATAACTTTTGATTATTTTTGCATCCAAATGTAGAGAAAATTATTTAGAAGTGAAAGAGAGGAAAGATATAAACGATATAAAAGTAAATAAGGGTAACTTCACAGCCACCCTTATTCGATTTAACCAAAACCTTAACTATGAAAAAATTTACGTTTTTCGTATGCAAATATAACCGGCGGTTTTGAACTATGCAAACGTTTGAAGGATTATTTTTGACAAAAATACTTATTTAACTATAATTAATTATTACAAGATGACTATTCAAGAAAATGACGCGGACTTAAAATCTGCGTTCACAGAAAAGAAGCTATTCATTGAAACTTATGGTTGCCAAATGAACGTAGCAGACAGCGAAGTAGTAGCATCCATCATGCAAATGGATGGCTATTCTATGACGGATAAAATTGAAAATGCCGATGCTATTTTTGTAAATACTTGCTCTGTTCGTGATAATGCAGAACAAAAAATTTATAGCCGACTCCAATATTTTCAATCGTTAAAAAGAAAAAATAAATCCTTAATAGTTGGAGTATTAGGATGCATGGCTGAACGTGTAAAAGAAGAATTAATTAACGAGCATCACGTCGACCTGGTTGTAGGTCCCGACTCCTACATGGATTTACCCAATTTGATCGGTGCTGTCGAACATGGTGAAAAGGCTATCAATGTAGAACTGTCCACCCAGGAAACCTACAAAGATGTAATTCCTTTAAAAATAGGAGGCATCCATATTTCCGGTTTTGTTTCAATTATGCGCGGATGTAATAATTTCTGTACCTATTGTATTGTTCCTTATACCCGCGGACGTGAACGCAGCCGGGATATCGAAAGTATCCTAAATGAAATCCGAGACATGCGCGACAAAGGGTTCAAGGAAATAACCCTACTAGGACAAAATGTAAACTCATATCTCTTCGAAAAAGAGGGGGAAAAGATTTCATTCCCGATCCTGTTGGCACGAGTAGCTGAAGAGGTTCCGGAAATGCGTATTCGTTTTACGACTTCTCACCCTAAAGACATGAGTGATGACACTTTACACGTCATTGCAGCCCACGACAACATTTGCAAGATGATTCATTTACCGGCGCAGTCGGGCAGTTCGCGCATCCTGAATGTCATGAATCGCAAGTATACCCGCGAATGGTACCTGGACCGCATTGCCGCTATCCGCCGCATTCTTCCTGATTGTGCTATTTCCACCGACTTATTCTGCGGTTTCCATTCCGAAACAGAAGAAGATTATCAAGAAACGCTTTCACTCATGCGTGAAGTCGGATACGATAGCGCTTTCCTTTTCAAATATTCGGAACGCCCGGGTACATACGCCTCAAAACATCTTCCGGACACGGTATCTGAAAAAGAAAAAGTACGCCGCCTCCAGGGCATGATAGACCTGCAAAACCAACTTTCCGAAGAAAGCAACAAACGGGATATAGGCAAAACTTTTGAAGTACTGATTGAAGGTTTTTCAAAGCGTTCCCGTGAACAATTGTTTGGCCGTACAAGCCAGAACAAAGTGGTTATTTTCGATAAAAAGAATTATCATGTCGGACAATTTATAAAGGTTCGCATCAACCGCGCCTCCTCAGCCACTCTTTTCGGAGAACCTGTTGAAGACTGATAAGAGACAGAATACGGACACTGGTTTTGTAATTTTTGTTATTTTAAACTCTAAATAACACACCTGAAAAGACAGAACCAGTGTCTAAGTAGAATCCGCTACTCGATTGTATTAGTAATGGAGTTTTAGATTAAAACATATACGAATATTTCGTAGACAAATAATTTATCGTATCTTACGCCTATTAATCTAATATGAAAAACTATGAGCAAATATTACTCGCTTTTTATAGTTTTCGGGGTGTTTTTAGCATCCTCCTGCCAGCATAAAAAAGCAGAATCATCGGTAATTGCTGTTAAAACCGATACTGTTATAACCGAAGCCCGGCTTCCTCCTTTAGAAGCCGGGGATGTGTTCCTAAAAAATAAAAATCCATTTGAAAGTATTATCGAATTAAAAGGCGAACATATAGCAAACGATACTTTCATCTTTAAACCGGGAGAACCCCATATGATTATTTGCGGAAATAAATTGATAACATCCAATTTATCCCGCCAGCAAGGCGACGGACAAGTTCTTATCTTCAATTACCCGGAAATGGTACATCTGAAGTCGCTTGCCCCTCGCGGGAATGGCGCGAATGAATTTGCCTATCCGTCAATTATCCCAACTCCGGACACCACATTATATGCCTACATTTTCGAATCCACCCGCGAACAGCTTTATAAACTGGATAAACAGGGAAATATCACTCCGGATTTTCATTTTCCAACCTCCAAACAAGGTGGATATTGGAGCAGCAAACAGGACATTGTCAACCTGGGACCTGAAGACTTTATTTATGCGGATGACAGTAAAACAGGAAAGAGCATCTTCCGCGTCTATAAAGAAAAAGATTCAGTTATAACAAAAGAATTACTCAGCCTGCAACTAAATCCTAAACGGAAATCACCTTTTACCTATATTGGCGATTTTGGTGTCAATCCGAAGAAAAAGCGGATGGTTTATGCTTATAAATATTTTAAGATACTAAAGTTCATAGACATGGAGACGAATGAAGTCCGGACATTAAATTTCCAACAGGGAGATTTCAATGACGGCTCTTTAAAAATGGCCGATGGCTTGGATCAAAATGTCACCCACTATTGGGGTATGTGCGCACAGGACAACTACGTTTATTGCCTGTACAGCGGACGTACTCCTGTGGAAGTAATGCGGGACTTCGGTAAAGGAAAACATTATATATATGTAGAACAATTTGACTGGAATGGAAACCCTGTCAAAAAATACAAACTGGACCATTGGGGATACTTTTCGGTGGATGAAAAAAATAAAAGGATTATCATGATGTCTACCAATGATGACGACCCGTTCTTTTTCTTCCAATTACCCTAAGCCCACATTTATTAGACGCGGATTCAAGTAGTTAAAGAATTATAAAGAAGCCGCTGTTCCATAAAATATTCGTTCTTTTGCAAAAAAATTGGGAGGTATGTTCTCTAATGCATGCCTCCTTGATTTATTCAATAATAATCAAGGTTACGTCTAATGGCAGAAAAGAATAAGGTAGGGGCTGTTTCTTTTTTTAATTCTCGTTTGACTTCCATTATCAGTATCTCATTGGTACTCTTTCTTTTGGGACTCATTTTTTTGATGGGATTATTAGGAAACAAGCTATCTGTATATGTAAAAGAGAATATTTCATTCTCCATTATTTTGAAAGACAACCAAAAAGAGGCGGATATCAAGAAAATGCAAAAAACGCTTGATGCAATGCCTTTTATCAAATCGACAGAATATATTTCCAAGGAACAGGCCGCTAAAGAATTGGAGGAAGAACTGGGAGAAAACCCTGAAACATTTCTTGGCTTCAATCCCCTTCAAGCTTCCATCGAAGTAAAATTGCACTCTGAATACGCCAATCCGGACAGTCTCCAGCTTATCGAGAAAAAAATCAAAAATTATACTACGGTATCCGACCTGCTCTATCGCAAAGATATGATGCAGATGGTAAACGATAATATGAAACGTGTTAGTATCATCCTGCTCGGGCTTGCCGTTATTCTTATGGCGATATCATTCGTCCTAATCAGTAATACAATACGATTGTTGATTTATTCTAAACGTTTTCTGATTCATACAATGAAACTGGTCGGAGCAACCCCCGGATTCATCAGGAAGCCATTCGTCTGGTATAATGTCGTAAGTGGTATTTTTGCCTCTATCCTGGCAATACTGTTGCTTACCGGGGCATTATACTATTTACAGAATGAATTGTCCGGTTTTATTCAATTACTGGATATTAAAACGTTGATTTGCCTATATGCCGGCGTATTGGCTATGGGTATTATCTTATCAATAGTGGCAACAGTCGTTGCCGTAAATAAATACCTCAGAATGCGTGTTGATAAACTTTATTATATATAATTGTGTATGGCTAAAAGAGATTTTGCTTTTGGAAAAGAGAATTTTATACTGATTGCCGTTTCTATCGTAATCATAGCAATTGGTTTCATGTTGATGAGTGGTGGCGGTTCTCAAGACCCTACAGGTTTTAATCCGGAAATATTCAGTGCCCGCCGAATCGTTATTGCACCCGCAGTTGCATTGTTCGGCTTTATCCTGATGATTTTCGGTATATTAAAAAACAGCAAAGATAAAGGAGCTACGGAATGAGTTGGTTTGAAGCACTGATACTGGGTATCGTACAGGGACTCACAGAATATCTGCCAGTCAGCAGTAGCGGTCATTTGGCCATAGGCTCAGCTCTATTCGGCATAAACGGAGAGGAAAATCTGGCATTCACTATTGTAGTCCACGTAGCAACAGTGTTTAGTACATTAGTGATTTTGTGGAAAGAAATCGAATGGATTTTCCGCGGACTGTTCAAATTTGAAATGAACGATGCGACCCGGTATGTCATTAACATCTTGGTTTCTATGATACCTATTGGTATTGTCGGAGTTTTCTTCAAAGATAAGGTCGAAGCAATTTTTGGTTCCGGACTATTGGTTGTAGGTATTATGCTACTACTGACAGCTGTATTACTCAGTTTTTCTTACTATGCCAAACCACGCCAAAAAGATAAGATTTCGATAAAGGATGCTTTTATCATCGGTTTATCCCAGGCTTGTGCGGTAATGCCGGGACTTTCCCGCTCGGGAACAACCATTGCAACAGGATTGTTATTAGGAAACAATAAGGCTCAATTAGCTCAGTTTTCTTTCCTGATGGTAATTCCTCCGATTTTAGGGGAAGCACTGTTAGACATCATGAAAGCAATAAAAGGTGAAGCTATTGCAGGAGATATACCGGCACTTTCTTTAATTGTCGGATTTTTTGCAGCATTCATTTCCGGTTGTATCGCCTGTAAATGGATGATTAACATAGTAAAAAAAGGCAAACTTATTTATTTCGCCATTTATTGTGCGATTGCAGGATTAGTGACAATAGCATGCACATTGTTTAATTAAAAAAGGAAGCACTATCCTAATCATAACGGGAATGGATTTTATAGCAGGAGAAGTACTATATTTTAATAAACCTTTGAAGTGGACCTCCTTCGATTTGGTAAACAAATTCCGCTACAAACTGTCGCGGAAGCTGAAAATAAAAAAAATCAAGGTTGGGCACGCCGGAACATTAGACCCGCTTGCAACAGGAGTCATGATTATATGTACCGGCAAAGCCACTAAGAGGATAGACGAATTCCAATATCAGACAAAAGAATATGTTGCCACATTGAAACTTGGAGAAACAACACCTTCTTTTGATCTTGAAAAAGAAATAGACGGAGTATATCCGACAGAACATATCACTCGCGAGGAAGTTGAAAAAGTATTGCAATCGTTTGTGGGAACGATTCAGCAAATACCACCCGTATTCTCGGCATGTAAAGTGGAAGGAAAGCGGGCTTATGAACTGGCACGTAAAGGAGAAGAAGTTGAATTGAAGTCCAAAACCCTGGTAATTGATGAGATGGAATTACTGGAATGTAACCTGCCTGTGATCAAAATACGTGTAGTATGCAGTAAAGGTACTTATATACGGGCACTGGCACGCGACATTGGTGTAGCATTGCATTCCGGAGCCCATCTGACAGCCTTGGAACGTACCCGTATCGGAGGTATTACATTGGCACAATGTATGTCGACAGATGATATCGATACATTTTTAGACCAGGTCATTCCTTCTACAGAAACAGATGTGCAATCTGTTTAATTATTCAGTATAATGATAAAAATAAAATAAAGTTGCATTATGAAGCTTTCTAAATTCAAATTTAATTTACCGCAGGAGCTAATTGCTCTTCAGCCGGCAAAGAACAGGGACGAAGCCAGATTGATGGTTATCAACCGCAAAACCGGAGAAATAGAACATAAAGTATTTAAAGACCTGTTGAACTATTTCGGAGAAAAAGATGTATTCATTTTCAACAACACAAAAGTATTTCCTGCCCGCCTGTATGGAAATAAGGAAAAAACAGGTGCACGCATCGAAGTTTTTCTCTTGCGCGAGTTAAATGCGGACCTCCGTTTATGGGATGTATTGGTTGATCCGGCACGTAAAATACGTATTGGCAACAAACTATATTTTGGGGAAGACGACTCAATGGTTGCTGAAGTAATAGACAATACAACTTCCCGTGGTCGTACGCTACGTTTCCTGTATGACGGGAACCATGATGAATTTAAAAAAGCTTTGTATGCTTTAGGCGAAACTCCACTGCCCAAATATATCGATCGTCCTGTGGAACCTGAAGATGAAGAACGTTATCAGAATATCTTTGCTGCAGAAGAAGGTGCAGTTGTTGCTCCGGCAGCCGGTCTGCATTTCAGCCGTGAATTAATGAAACGTCTGGAAATAAAAGACTGCAAATTTGCATTTCTGACACTTCATTCCGGTTTGGGTAATTTCCGTGAAATAGATGTGGAAGACCTGACCAAACACAAGATGGATTCCGAACAAATGGTTGTAAATGCAGATGTTGTGGACATCGTAAACAAAGGTAAAGATGCAGGACAACAGATTTGTGCAGTCGGTACATCCGTAATGCGTGCAATTGAAACAGCTGTAAGTACAGATGGACACCTGAAAGAATTTGAAGGATGGACAAACAAATTTATTTTTCCGCCTTATGACTTCAGTGTAGCGACCAGTATGATTACAAATTTACATATGCCCCTTTCCACTCTATTGATGATGACTGCTTCTTTTGGCGGCTATGACCTGATTATGGAAGCATATGAGGTTGCCCTGAAAGAAAAATACCGCTTCGGAGCATATGGTGATGCTATGTTGATTCTTTAAAAAAACAGTTTATGGCTATCGTATATCTGGGATTAGGGACAAATATCGGTAACAAACGGAAAAATATGATAACAGCCGCTTCGCTGTTAGCCAGAAGGGCGGGAGATGTTCTCGCCCTTTCCTCCTTTTACGAAACAGAACCCTGGGGATTTGAATCCTCCAATAAATTCCTGAATGCTGCCATTAAAATAAGGACTACCTTATCTCCTATTGAATTACTTCATATGACCCAAGAATTTGAAAGGGAACTTGGGCGTACGAAAAAAAGCAAGGGGACATATCATGACCGTGTTATCGACATTGATATATTAATGTATGACGAACTTGTTTTACAATCTGAAGAATTGGTGTTACCCCACCCCTTAATGCACAAACGGAAATTTGTGATGGAACCTCTATCTGAGATAGCTCCTTTTATAACACACCCTGTATTAAAAAAACGTATTATTGAACTAAACGAAGAAATATGAACGATATAGAAAAAATCTTGACCGGTGGAGGAATGGTTTTTAAGAATAAAGCCAAAGATGAAAATACCGGTGAACGTAAAATAAAGTTTTCCGATTTTCTTAAAGGGACTCATGGCTCTGATTCGGCCAAATACAAAGCAGGTTTCAAGTATAAAAAAGCCTTGCGCAACTCTAAAAAAAAGAAATAATTAGCGGTTTCACCTTCGAATTATCAATTAATTTATAACTTTGCATCCGAATTGATGTGGATAGATTTGTATTGCTTGCAACCACAGGAAAAAATGCTAAAAACAAGCTTCATCTTTCATGGCCGTCCGGCAAGCAAATTTCCCCCGTCAATCCATTATTTTAATTATTAACCGTCAGTTGTAAATTGACAGCCCATTTTTAGGCATTATCTTTCCGATGAGCCGACTGTCAACTGCGAACTGTCAACAAAAAAAACAATGAGTTATTTATTCACCTCCGAATCGGTGTCCGAAGGGCACCCCGATAAAGTAGCCGATCAAATATCGGATGCTTTGCTGGATGAGTTCCTTGCTTACGACAAGAACTCGAAAGTTGCTTGCGAAACCCTTGTTACAACCGGACAGGTTGTCTTGGCTGGAGAAGTTAAATCAAGTGCATACGTAGATGTGCAGGAAGTAGCCCGTGGCGTAATCGAAAAAATCGGTTATACCAAAAGTGAATACCAGTTTGAAGCTAAATCCTGTGGCGTTTTCTCGTCAATCCACGAACAGAGTGGCGACATCAACCGCGGTGTCGAACGTGAAGACCCTTACAACCAGGGAGCCGGAGACCAAGGTATGATGTTTGGTTATGCAACGAACGAAACAGAAAACTACATGCCTCTTGCACTGGACCTTTCTCATAGTTTATTGTGGGAACTTGCTAAAATCCGCAAGAATGAAAACGACCTGATGCCTTACCTCCGCCCGGATGCAAAAAGCCAGGTTACTATCGAATACGATGATAATGGCAAACCATTACGCATCGATACCATTGTTGTTTCAACCCAGCATGATGAGTTCATTACCGCAAAAGGTATTACGCAGGAAGAAGCAGACGTCGCCATGCAGAAGAAAATTGCAGATGACATTAAGAATATTCTGGTTCCACGCGTAAAGGCACAATATCCGGCTCATGTACAGGCATTATTCAATGACAATATTATCTACCATGTAAACCCGACCGGCAAATTCGTTATCGGAGGTCCTCATGGGGACACTGGTTTAACAGGACGTAAAATTATTGTTGATACCTACGGTGGCAAAGGTGCTCATGGCGGTGGCGCTTTCTCAGGAAAAGATCCTTCCAAAGTAGACCGCTCTGCGGCTTATGCAGCCCGCCATATTGCAAAGAATATGGTTGCAGCAGGTGTTGCCGACGAAATGCTTGTACAAGTCTCATATGCGATTGGCGTAGCTAAACCTATGAATATTTTCGTAAACACATTTGGCCGTTCCAATGTGAAAATGACAGATGGAGAAATTGCAGAGAAAATCTGGGATATTTTCGATATGCGTCCGAAAGCAATTGAAGAACGTTTGAAATTACGTAATCCGATTTATCTGGAAACAGCTTCCTACGGCCATATGGGACGTACTCCTCAGATCGTTACTAAAACATTTACTTCCCGTTATAATCCGGAACCAACCATGTGCGAAGTAGAACTTTTCACTTGGGAAAAACTGGACTATGTAGATAAAGTAAAAAAGGTTTTCGGATTATAAGAAACTAACTTATAATTAATTCGAATATATAAAGGTTCCTGTCTGATTCCTTATCAGAACAGGGACCTTTTTATTTTAATTACAATAATTATCTTTACTAAAATTTCAAAATAAAAAAATTGTATATTTGCTCAGTCCTATAGGACAATATATTAATATTTGGAAGTGCCTTACTTCGTTAAAATCGCCAGTTTTGACAGCACACAAGGCACAAGCGACTGCTATATCCAGTGGGTTGTTTGTTTGCGTGTGCTTAGGTCTCTGGCGATACCTTACGAAGTGTGGACGACAACCCACTTCCTTTTTTATTCATCCTTATATTGGTTGTCTAAAGGTAAACGCAAATCGAAAATCACCATATGCCTAAAGCAGGTTTTTATGTGCAAAAAATAGAAGAAGGAGACCAGAGTGCTTTCCGTTCTTTTATGGATATGTACTCAAAAGACCTCTATCATTTCGCTTTAGGATATGTAAATACCCGGGAAATAGCAGAGGAAATTGTCAGTGATGTATTTCTGGAAGTATGGAACAACCGCCGGAATCTTCATCAAATCCAACAAATAAAACCATGGCTGCTTATTATTGTCAGAAACAAAGCTATTTCCTATTTACGGAAAGAACATCCGGACACTACCGTCTCGTTTGATGAAATAGAAGATTACTATATACCATTAGTCCAATCCCCCGACCATGCAATAATCAGTGAAGAAGAAATAAAAAAAATCAACCAGGCCATTTCTTCACTTCCTCCCAAATGCAAAGAAGTTTTCATGTTGGCAAAAATAGAAAAAACGCCTTACAAAGAAATTGCCCAAATTTTAAATATCTCAGTGAAAACCATCAACATACATATCGCAAAAGCCCTAAGCCTTATATCACAAGTTCTCGAAAAATAATTTTTTTCAAAAAAATCATCTTTTCGAATAGGATATTTTTCTTTAATCTGCGTCTTTTTTATGTAGTACCATAGAAAGGCTGAATGAAGAAAAAACAAAACATAGCAGATAAAGACCTTTTCCAACCTGCCGACAAGGAGACACAGAAAAAACTGGATTTTTTCTGGGAGCACTGCTCGCCGGAAATTGAATCAGGCATAACAGATTCTATCCGCGAACAAACGCTTAGAAAGATACAGGGAAAAATGAATCTGCAACCATTGGTACCTGAAAAGAAAAAAACATCAAAAACATTCTACATAACAGTTACATCCATTGCCGCTTCCATAGCCATATTAGTTGCGGCCATTCACTTTATCAATCATTCCCCCCAACAGGATAATATCAGGAATATTATATCCCAAATAGAATTGCCCTCATTCGACGAGACGGATGAAGTCGTTCTGGTTATGTCAGACATAGAAAAACACCAATTAGCTACAGATGCACAAATCACTTATACCCCCGAAGGAAATGTGTCTGTCAACTCGGAAAAGCTCTCTCCGGAAAAAGAACAACCCCAAAAGGGAACAACAATCCAGGAACTATATAACCAGTTGATTGTCCCCAAAGGAAAGCGTTCGCAACTCTTATTATCAGACGGAACGAAAGTCTGGGTCAACGCCGGAACGAAAGTTATCTATCCGCGTGTTTTCAATGAAAAGAAACGAGAAATTTATGTAGAAGGTGAAGTATATCTGGAAGTAACCCACGACAAAAACCGCCCCTTTTACGTAAATACAGACGGGTTCGATGTAAAAGTGCTGGGTACCTCCTTTGATGTATTTGCCTATAAACAAATGCCTGCCAGCCGGGTCGTTCTTGTAAACGGAGCAGTAGAAATCAAAGACCGGAACAATCAAACAATGCAAATGCAACCGGATGAACTCGTATCGCTCGAACAAAACAACATTACCGGCAAAAAACAGGTAAATGCAAAAGACTACAGAGCCTGGATTGACGGAATAATGATTTTAAACGGAGACCACCTCCAGCAACTTGCCGAGCGCCTGAGTTTGCTATATGGAACCCCCATCAAATGTGACTCATCGTTGGCAAACGAACAAGTATACGGGAAGTTAGACCTGCGGGAGAATTTGGATGAAATTATAGACAACATTAAATCGATGATACCTATTTCTACGCGCGAAGAAAACGGAATAATCCATTTAAAAAGAGAGTGATAACCTAATTTGTTAATCTAAAAAAATTATACCATGAATAGAAAATAGCACTTTTTCCATATGAAAAACCGGAGAACACTGCCATGTCCTCCGGTAGAGATTTTTCAATCAAAAATTTTCAGTGATTAATCAAAAATCTAAGTAAAGTTATGAATAAGAAAATTAATCCTTGGTGGATACCAAGGAAAAAAGATTTTTTGTTTTTAATAATTAGTATTTTTTTATCTTTTTCTACCATTCCTTTATATGCATCAGCGAATGATACCTATGAACAAGATAAAAGTTTCACAGTCAGAATAGAGAACAAAACTGTGAAAGAAGTAATGAACTATATCGAAAAGAACAGTGAGTTTATTTTTATCTACACGAACAATCTGTTAAAAACACTCGACAAAAAAGTATCCATCCAAGTTGAAAATAAAAACATTTCAGCGATTATGGAACTGCTTACACAAGAAACAGGCATCCGTTATGAAATAAAAGGCAGGCAGGTCATCTTATCGAACACAGTAGCAAACCAACAACAGCCTCAAAAAGGAATTAACATTAACGGTACGGTTTGGGATGAACAAGGAAATCCCCTGCCTGGTGTGAATGTTGTTGTTAAAGCAACCAATATTGGTGCCACTACCGATATTAACGGTAACTATTTCTTAAGTGTTCCCAGTAAAACTTCCACACTAACATTCAGTTACATTGGTTTTGAGTCTCAGGAGATAAAAGTAGGAAACCAAATCAATATCAATGTCAATTTGAAAGAAGTCTCTACTGGTTTAAATGAAGTAGTAGTGGTCGGGTTCGGTTCACAGAAAAGGGAATCCATTGTCGGTTCTATCACAACAATAGACCCTGGCTACTTGCAACAAAGCCCGACACGTGCGTTAAGTAATAACCTTGCCGGTCAGTTAGCCGGTGTAATTGCCGTACAACGTTCCGGAGAACCGGGAGTAGATGGTTCCAATTTCTGGATTCGCGGTATCTCCTCTTTTCAAAATGCAGGAAGAAGCCCACTGATATTGGTTGATGGCATCGAACGTTCATTAGATGATATGGACCCTTCCGAAATCGAATCATTTTCCGTACTGAAAGATGCAGCCGCCAGTGCCGTATACGGAGTTCGTGGTGCAAATGGCGTTATCATCGTAAATACCAAACGAGGGAAATTAGGAAAACCTTCTGTGGATGTACATTATGAACAAGGATTTACCCAACCGGTCAAACTGCCTAAATTCATCGGTTCGACAGAATATCTTTCATTAATGAACGAATTATCTTTGGATGGTGGTGGTTCCGAGGTCTATTCCCCGGAAATAATTGAAAAATACCGTACAAATGCAGACCCGGAATTATATCCGAACGTAGACTGGCTGGATGCCATAACAAGAGACCATGCCACAAACCAACGGGCAAACCTGACAATTACCGGAGGTAGCGATATTTTACGCTATGCATTAGTAGCTTCTTACTATGGCGAACGCGGTATTTTCGAACGGGATAAAAGCCAGACATGGGATTCGTCTACAAAGCTGAATAAATATAATATGCGTTCAAATGTGGACGTTAACATCACAAAAACAACAATTGCCCGTATTAGTATCGGTGGTTATCTGCAGGAAACAAACGGTATGGTTGACGATGGTGATACAAGAGCCTCCGACTATGTATTAGGAGCCGCTTTTGAAACACCTCCGTTTGTTCACCCAACCATTTATTCCACAGGAGAAATTCCTAAAGAGAAAAACCGTATAAACCCGTGGTCCAGAGCAACCCAACATGGTTTCAGCACATATTCTAATGCAAAAATAGAGTCCTTGTTCTCGTTGGAACAAGATTTAAAATTCTTACTCCCGGGACTTAAAGTCAAAGGTATATTTTCTTTCGACCGCTATATGAGATCCGGTGTGGTCCGTTCAAAAAGTCCGGACTATTATTACCCGGCAACTCAACGTAAAGAAGATGGTAGTCTGGATATTACGATTGCAGACTACGGACAAATGTTCTTAGGCTCGGATTCAAAAACAGAATGGGGAAATAAAGCCACCTACCTGGAAGGTAATTTAAGCTATTCACAGAAATTCGGAGAACATAATGTAGATGCCATGTTTATGTACAACCAACGGGATTACCAGGATGGCAGCATCGTGCCTTTCCGCCGCATGGGTATTGCAGGAAGAACGTCCTATACATATGGAAACCGCTACATTGCAGAGTTCAATTTCGGATACAACGGTTCTGAAAACTTTGCTAAAGGCTATCGCTTCGGATTCTTCCCCTCTGTTGCTATCGGTTACTTATTCTCGGAAGAACCCTTTATGGAAAAATTCAAAGATACATTCTCTAAAATCAAACTAAGAGGTTCATGGGGGTTAGTTGGTAACGACCAATTGGAAGGACGCCGATTTGCCTATATCACGACCATTAATAGTAGCGATGACAACCAATACAAATGGGGCGTAAACAACGATTACCATCGTACCGGTCGCTTCGAAGGTGATTTTGGTATTCCTAACCTGACTTGGGAAACTGTCGAGAAAATAGATGTTGGTTTGGAATTGGGCCTATGGAATGCTTTAGACCTGCAAGTCGATTGGTTCCAGGAACATCGCCGCGATATCTTTATGAAAAGAAATACCATACCCTCTGCTGCCGGCTTCATTAACACGCCATGGGCTAACTTCGGAAAAGTAGACAACCAAGGTATTGATTTATCACTCACATACAATAAACAAATAAACAAAGACTTGTATGTCGGTTTCCGGGGCACGCTGACTTATGCCAAAAATAAAATTGTTGAACAGGATGAAGCCCCCGGAGTGATGGGGACTAACCGGCAAAGAACAGGTCTGCCTGTCGGACAGTTATTCGGTCTGGTTGCTGATGGATTATTTACAGAAGCTGATTTTGAAAATGTAGAAGAAGGTACGTTGAAGAAAGATATTCCGACACATACTTTTAGTTCGAAAGTTCGTCCGGGAGATATCAAATATATTGACATCGACGGTGACGGGGCAATAACAGACATGGATGAAGTTCCTTTAGGAGGAACAGTCGACCCCCAAATCGTGTATGGATTCGGCGTGAATGCATCTTACAAAAATGTAGATGTGAACATATTCTTCCAGGGTAATGGTAATACATGGAGATTTATCGGAGGTTCCGGTTTCCTGCCTGGCAGTTCAATGGGAGCAATGTATAATATTTACGATAATTATCAGGACCGGTGGACACCGGATAATCCAAGCCAGGATGTTTTCTACCCGCGCCTGACGTACGGACAAAATGAAAACAACTCCAAAAATTCAACTTGGTGGCTACGAAATATGAGCATGTTGCGTGTGAAAGATATAGAAGTAGGCTATCGCTTCCCAAAAACATGGATGGGAAAAATCGGAGTGAAATCACTCCGTCTGTACCTGAAAGGTTCTAATTTACTGACCTTCTCTAAATTCAAAATGTGGGATCCTGAACTGGATACAGGAAATGGTATGAAGTATCCGATTATGAAATCTGTTTCTTTCGGACTGGATGTTAATTTCTAATAGCATAAAATGACACATATGAAAACAATCAATTTATTGAAATATATAGGAATTTCAGCAGTATGCCTGACATTGAACGGTTGTGCCGATTTTATCGATAACGCACCGGATGACCAATTGACACTGGAAATGGTCTTTAATGATAAAACACGTACGGAAGACTGGTTAGCCAATATCTACTCCAGCATTCCCGATCCTTATTGGGGATATGCCAACAAAATAGGTTGGGAAATTGTAGGGGATGACATGACTCCTTCACAACGTTGGGTTCAATGGTGGGGCGGCTCCTTATTAAATTTCCGTACAGGGAATTTTTACACAAATTCTTCTTGGGATGCCGGTTTCTGGGCAAATCTGCCACAACGTATCCGTGCTGCTTATATCTTAATAAACAATGCACATGCGAATCCGTTACAAAAAGTTACGGAAGAAGACATCGAAACAATGAGAAATGAATGCCGTTTCCTGATAGCTTATTATTATTGGACAATGACAGAAGCCTATGGTTCCGTTCCTTATTTTGAAGATATTGTAGATGTTAATGCTCCATTAGAAGAAATGTCCATCGGCCAGATGGCATTCGACGATATGGTAGATATGCTCGATAAGCAATTACTGGACTTGTCTAATAAATTGCCGGCAAAATGGGAAGAAGCCTTTTTCGGACGTGCAACCTCCATTGCTTGTTTAGCGGTGCGTGCCCGTATGCTATTATTCGCGGCAAGCCCATTGGTCAACGGTAATGAAATGTATAAAGGCATTGTCAACAATGATGGTAAAGAACGTTTCAATACCTCTTACGATGCAACCAAATGGAAAAAAGCGGCTGATGCTTGCAAACTGTTAATAGATAAAGCACATGCGGCAGGACACGGATTATATTATGAATATATCAACGGGAAAATTGACCCGTTCATGTCCTGCTACAACCTGCACTTAAAGAAAACATCCGAAGGGAATAATGAAATCCTGTTCGCCCGCCCGGATTGTGACTATGGCAACTGGGAAGGGCATTCCACACCTCGCGGTTGCGGAGGTAACGGAGGATACGGTGTCACCCAAAGTTTAGTAGACGCTTTCTTTATGAAAAACGGCCTCTCTCCTATCTTGGGATACAACAGTGATGGTTCTCCGATTATCAATGAAGCATCCGGTTATACGGAAAAAGGGTTCTCCACCGAACCGGAAATCCGTGAAACAGCTTGGGACCCATGCCGCAAATTTTCGAATGTAAAACCCGGACAAATCACAACTCCGAATACATTCAATATGTACAGTAACCGTGAACCCCGTTTTTACTTAACCGTTTTATACAATGGCGCTTGGTTCCATCAAGAAAACCGGGCAACGGAAATGATGTCAAACCAGGCAGACGGCGGTCCGACACACGATGCACCCCAAAACGGCTACCTGAACCGGAAAAAGATCTCTTTGGAATCAATCCCCAGAGACGGAAAACGTCCTTATCGTCCGGGAATCTTATACCGTTTAGGAGAAGCATACCTGAACTATGCAGAAGCTCTAAACGAATGTGAGCCGGGAAATTCCGACATTATCACTTACTTAAACAAGATACGTGAACGTGCCGGTATTCCTGAATATGGAACAGGAACCGACAACAACGGTTTTCAACGTATTCCGTATAAAAATGACCAAGCCAGCGTACGGGAACTTATCCGGAAAGAACGCCGTGTAGAACTGTGTTGCGAAGGAATCCGTTATCATGATATCCGTCGCTGGAAATTAGGAGAACAATTGCTGAATGGATACGATTATGGTATGAACTTTAACGGCACGGAATATTCAGATGATGCAACAAAAAGCAATTCATTCTTTGTCCGCACAAAATGCCTGTTACGCTCCTATCAGAAAAAACAGTATTGGATGCCTATCTTCCAGGATCAGATAGATAAAGATGCAACTTTAGTTCAAGCTCCTTTCTGGAATTCAAATGAGTAAATAAAAATATAAAATGTGTTTTTAATCTAAGTATAACTTTAAGCAGGGCGCACTTCAATAAAAGTAACGCCCTGCTTTTTTTATTGACTAACAGTTAAAAAAGCTCCAAACAGCCAATAACCATTAGTTAACTGTCAACTGAATAAAAACTTTATTTAAATAGTTGAATCAGCCTTTATTTTTCTATATTTGGCACATATTATTTATCTAAATCTAAAACTTATGCGTAAAATTACCCAGTTTATCCAGTTAGCCGTCATTCTATTACTGGCGACTGCCTGCGCAAAGACCTCTCAGTTTAAATATGAGTCGGTCCCTAATGATCCTCTGAAAGCCCGCATTTACACACTCGACAACGGTCTAAAGGTGTATATGACAGTAAACAAAGAAACGCCTCGTATCCAAACATTCATTGCGGTTCGTGTCGGAGGTAAAAACGACCCCGCAGAAACTACCGGTCTGGCACACTACTTCGAACACCTGATGTTCAAAGGAACCCAACAGTTCGGAACACAAAATTATGAACAGGAAAAACCTATGCTCGATCAAATCGAACAACTGTTTGAGGTCTACCGGAAAACAACAGATGAAGCAGAGCGAAAAGCAATCTACCACCAGATAGATAGTGTTTCGTATGAAGCATCCAAACTGTCGATACCGAATGAGTATGACAAATTAATGTCTGCTATCGGTGCTACCGGAACCAATGCATATACAGGTTTCGACCAAACCGTATACATTGAGGATATCCCATCCAATCAGGTGGAAAACTGGGCAAAGATTCAAGCCGACCGCTTCGAAAATAACGTAATCCGCGGCTTCCATACCGAACTGGAAACGGTATATGAAGAAAAAAATATGTCATTAACCAGTGACGGACGTAAAGTTTATGAAGCAGTATTAAGTTCACTCTTCCCCGACCATCCTTATGGAACACAAACCGTATTAGGGACTCAGGAAAACCTGAAAAATCCGTCCATTACCAATATTAAAAATTATCATAATATTTGGTATGTACCTAATAACATGGCTATTTGTATGTCCGGAGATTTCGATCCTGACCAAACTATCGAAATTATCAACAAGTATTTCGGAGGTATGAAACCCAATCCAAACCTGCCTAAACTACCGGTTACCCATGAATCGCCTATCAAAGCGCCGGTTGTCAAAGAAGTTTTAGGACTGGATGCTGAAAATGTCACATTAGGCTGGCGTTTTCCTGGCGCAGCATCACCGGAACAGGATTTATTAGAGTTGACCGGAGAAATTGTAAACAATGGAAAAGCCGGTTTATTGGATGTGGACTTAGTTCAACAACAGAAAGTATTAAGCTGCTATGCCGGAACTTATGGCATGTCCGATTATAATGCTTTTGTAATGAGCGGACGTCCGAAGCAAGGACAAACACTGGACGAAGTAAAAGACTTATTCCTGGCTGAAATAGAAAAATTGAAAAAAGGAGACTTCGATGAAGGCCTGCTCGAAGCGTCAATCAACAACTATAAACTGAGACAAATGTACCGCCTGGACCAGAATGGAGGACGTGCCGATATGTTTGTTTCTTCTTTCATTGATGGTGTAGACTGGAAAGATGAAGTTGCATCACTGGATCGTATGAGTAAAGTTACAAAACAACAGATTGTTGATTTTGCCAATAAATACTTCGGCGACAACTATGCCCTTATTTATAAAAGAGAAGGTAAAGACCCGAACGAAAAGAAAATCGACAAGCCACAAATTACTCCTATTGTAATGAACCGCGACAGCTCGAGTACATTCTTAAAAGATATACAGACTGCAAAAGTTGCACCGATCGAACCGGTATTCCTTGATTACAATAAAGATTTGCAAAAGTTAACTGCAAAATCAAATATACCTGTTCTTTACAAAGAAAATACGTCTAACGATATCTTCTCTCTAATGTATGTGTTCGATATGGGCAACAACAACGACAAAGCAATGGGAACCGCTTTCGAATACATGAAATATTTGGGTACTTCAAAGAAAAGCCTGAAAGAAATCAATGAAGAATTTTATCGGTTAGCCTGTTATTTCAGTGTATTCCCCGGATCAGACCGTACCTATGTGATGCTGGAAGGCCTGAAAGAAAATATGCCGAAAGCAATGGCGCTGTTTGAAGAAATCTTAGCCGATGCCCAAGTAAATAAGGAGGCTTATACGAATCTGGCCGGCGATATCTTGAAAAAACGGTCTGATGCTAAATTAAATCAGGGGCAGAACTTCAATCAATTAATCCAATACGCTATCTGGGGACCTAAATCTCCGGCAACAAATGTATTGACAACCGCTGAATTACAGCAAATGGACCCGCAAGAGTTAGTAGACCGCATTCATAAGATCAATTCCTTCGAACACAAAATCTTATATTACGGCCCGGAAAAGCCACAGGCTTTACTGGATATCATACAGAAGTATCATAATGTACCTGAAAAATTAAATCCGGTTCCGGCTGGTATTGAATTTACGCAACAGGAAACCAAAGAAAATAAAGTATTGCTTGCTCAATATGATGCAAAACAAATTTATTTCTCAGCAGTATCCAACCGTGGAGAAAAATTCGACCCTGCTATCCAGCCGACATTGAATATGTATAACGAATACTTCGGTGGAGGTATGAATGCCATCGTATTCCAGGAAATGCGTGAAGCCCGCGGTTTGGCTTACTCTGCCGGAGCATTCCTGATTACTCCTTCCAAGCTGAAATACCCGTATGTATACCGTACATTTATTGCTACTCAAAATGATAAAATGATTGATGCAATGAAGGCATTTGATGAAATCATCAACAATATGCCGGAATCGGAAAAAGCATTCAATCTGGCAAAAGATGCACTTATCACTCGTTTGCGTACGGAACGTATCACAAAATCAGGTGTACTCTGGTCTTATTTGTATTCTCAGGATTTAGGACAGTCTACCGATAGCCGGAAAGAACTGTTTGAACAAGCACAAACATTGACTCTCCCTGAAATCAAAGCATTCCAGGAAAAATGGGTAAAAGACCGTAAGTATACGTACTGTGTATTAGGTGACGAAAAAGACCTTGACCTGAAAGGACTACAAAAATACGGTCCTGTTCAGAAACTGACGAAAGAAGAAATATTCGGATATTAATTCTATCCGAATAATATACCCCAAAATTAACTATATCCCAAAAGTTGGACAGTAAATTATTAATCACATTTTGAAAGAGTTCGGCATTAGACCGGACTCTTTCCTTTCAACCGGAATTTAATCCTTTTATGGTTAAAGTATTGAATATATTCCTCTAAAGCCTTAATGAAGTCTACATCAGATTCGGGCTTATTCGAACAAACAACATTAGGAATCATATCGTATTTTATTTATATTTTCCATTAAATTTATAAAAGATCAAAGCAGGATTCGTATTATCATCTGCTGCATTCATTATTTCCAAATAGTGTTTATTAAATAGCACAGAATCATTCAACACAGGAATAGGGTTAAATGATGACACAAAATAATCTTTATATACACATCGTGGGTTTGAGATTACATAAAGTCCATTCTTAAAAGGACGTGTCTTATCAAATATCTTCTCAAAATCAAAATAGAAAGTTTCCTTTTCTGCCTTATTATAATAATAAGGACGTAAAAGAATTTTTCCCTTACAAGATAAATTTACAAAAAAGCAACAATAGTCATTATTTTCAAAAAACTCACTACCCAAACTCGTGTAGTTATTGTCGAAAATGAGATCAGCATGATCTATATTTGATAAAGATTCATTCTTTTTATTCCATAAACTCTTTGTTTGATTTATCACATACTTCGCTTGATAACACTGATTATCAAACAAATGATAAACCGTATCACATAAAAATGGAATATAAAGTAATTCTCCTAAAGCATTTTTATTAAATGGATTACTGGCTACAGCATCTTGCTGAGTAGGATAAAAAGGAAAACCAGCATTTAATACTAACGTATCTTTACATAGCAATAATGCATATTCCTCTCCTGTTTCACTTTTCATCTGTTTATACCCAACACAATTATAAAAAGAATCATCTATTCCTGGATAGTAGAAAAATCCAGGAACTGTTTGAGTTTTTCGAATCAACTCTCCATCTAAGCTATAATGAAGAAATTTAGGATATCCTTCATCGGCTATTATAAGTTCTTTAGAATCCTCATTAACATTTATTCTGCCTAATCTCAAATATTCATTTGGTCCTCCACCTTGATTGTCTATGGCGCGAATCAATCCCCCTTGCATATTAAATATAAAAACTTTTTTTGCCAAAAACTGATCTAAAATAAATATCCTATCTTCAAATATACAAAGACTTGTTATTTCTCCTATCAGTTCTTCTGATGATAGTTGTAAAAAATAAACACTATCTACAAAATCATCAATATAATCTCTATAAGATAATGACTTGGCTTCAGAAATATCTATTTCTGTTGCAGCTTTCTCAATCCTATTAAAACCTCCAAAATCCTTATAGACAAACACCTTTACATCTTTTTGTGAATATCGGCAAGAGTTCAACAGTATTATAAACAATAGGCTCGCGATATATCTTCTTACTATTTTTTCAAATAATGATTTCATATTATTTTTTCTTCATAACTATTCCGTGTATTCAAAACTCATCCAACAAAAATTGATCAAAATAGGGCCGAATAATTATTTCAATTTATAGACTAAACATAAACCTATCCGATTCATGTAATATAAATTATTAACGGGTAATGTTTAACAGAGCTATAAAACAAACCTAACAGTCAAATTAGCTCAAATCAGATTAAGGGTTCTCCATTAAACAAGAAACATTCATTCTTTTTGCAAAAGAAAAAACAAAAAGCATACAAACAAGCAAATTACACACTTTTTTTGTTGGGGCGATATACTCCACGATTGGTCTTTCCTTGGAAAAGAGAGGTCGCCAATTCGGCTTTCAGCGTTTTTCATATGCCATTCAGGATCAAAATTATCTTCTGTAGCATCCTCCGGCAACCTGTACATTGGTTATCGTTACGGTTATGTGAACATCTTCTTTTGTCACAGGAGCAAAATGCACGGTGATTTCCATTTCATAGCTGCCTCTCAATCCGGTTTGGGAAACATACTCCAAATGCCCGATATTACCTTTATCCTTTTCATCTTAGTAACATTTTTCCTTTACAGACTAAGCGGCACACGCTACAAATGCTATTTCTTATCATGCATCTCTCCCATTTCAACTTCTTTTACCTTACGGAACAAGTCTGAGGCAAAAATAAAGTCATTCAATGCCTGATTATTAGATGTGATTACTTCATCCTTCGTTCCCTGCCATTCCTTTACACCCTCTTTGATAAAGATAATATTCTCACCGATATTAATCACAGAGTTCATATCATGCGTATTAATAATCGTGGTCATATTATACTCTCTTGTAATATCATGAATCAAGTCATCAATCAGAAGAGACGTTTTAGGGTCCAGACCAGAGTTCGGCTCATCACAGAAAAGATATTTCGGATTCAAAGCAATCGCACGGGCAATTGCTGCACGTTTCATCATACCTCCACTGATTTCAGAAGGGAATAAATGTCCCGCCTCAGCCAGATTAACACGTTCCAGACAGAATTGGGCACGCATCAAACGTTCTTTCGTTGTTTTTTTAGAAAACATATCCAATGGGAACATCACATTTTCCAAAACCGTCATACTGTCAAACAACGCGGAGCCCTGGAACAACATACCCATTTCCCGACGCAATATATTCAGGTCATGCTTCCCCATCGAGGTCAAATCCCGTCCATCATACAGTATTTCCCCGGAATCCGGACGCATCAAACCTATAATATTCTTAATCAAAACCGTTTTACCCGAGCCACTTCGCCCAATAATAAGGTTTGTCTTTCCGGACTCGAACACAGCACTGATATCCTTCAATACGGTTCTTCCTTCAAAAGACTTTATTATATGTTTTACTTCTACCATTTTTTAAGTAAGCATTAACTGTGTCATAATCACGTCGGCAAGCAGAATCATAATACTGCTCATCACGACTGCATTCGTACTCGCTTTACCCACTTCCAACGCACCACCTTTCACATTATAACCGAAATAAGCTGCAATCGAAGAAATAATAAATGCGTATACAACCGATTTGATAATTGAGTACCAGATATAAAACTCATTAAAATAAAACTGCAAACCATACTCAAATGAATAAGGTGTCATACCTGTCCCTGCAGAATGGCTGGCACCGATACCTCCTAATATCCCGGTAAACATACTGAAAATAACCAACACCGGAATAAAAACCATCAGGCCTACCATTTTAGGCAAAATCAGGAAGTTAGCAGAGTTAACCCCCATAATCTCCATTGCATCTATCTGCTCCGTTACCCGCATCGTTCCTATCTCGGAAGCAATGTTACTTCCTACTTTTCCGGCAAGGATTAAACACATGATAGAAGATGAAAATTCCAACAAAATAATTTCACGCGTAGTATATCCGATTGTGAATTTGGGAATCAAAGGAGAGCTGATATTCAAAGAGATCTGGATGGCAATAACAGTACCGATAAAAACAGAGATTATGACCACAATCCAAAGCGAGTCTACCCCCAGCTTATAGATCTCTTTTATCAACTGCTTAAAGAACATACTCCAACGGTTAGGAACAGAGATGCATTTTCCCATCAGCATGACGTACTCTCCAAAACTGTGTAATGCTTTATTCATTATTTATATATTACTATTCAATTTACAGCCTGCAAATATAACGCAAATCCGGGAACAAGTGTTCATTTATTTTTTGATAGTTCTGGTTAGAAATGAAATAATATATAGAGAAATCTCTATTTCCTTCCTATTAAACAACTATTCACTCTTTTACAGTAGTAGTCCAAATCAATTGAGTTAAATTCATATCAGATGATTTTATTTTTCAATTATTTGCATTTTGTTTGTCAATATTGCTAAATATTTTTATTTTTGCAAAGATATTTTTAAACAAATCGCACAATATCGCAAAAAGAGAGTAATTTATTTGTTAACTTTAAGACAAGCCATGAACAGTAGTTGAAAAAAGCCAGTGAGTGAAAAGTGTCTTTTCCTCCTAATTTCCTTTCAGTATTTAAATTGTTCTCTAAAAAGAGAACGCAGTGTGTAATCTAGTAATTTATTAATGTATGGAGAAACAGTTAATAGTCCCGAATTATAGATCGAGCAGGACTATGAAAATTGTGAAAATGACCGCGTTGTTACTTCCTTTCAGCCTGACGCAAGTTATGGCATCCGATGTACAAACGGTCCCCACAGGAGTTTCAGCAAATCGCACAATGCTGGGACAAGTATCAGAACAAACGCCGTCATCCCCTGTGCCTCAACAAGCGACACGCCAAATCACAGGGACTATTTTAGATGAGACAGGCGAACCCATCATCGGTGCTAATGTTGTTCAAAAAGGCACAACAAATGGCACTATGACAGACTTAGACGGAGCGTTCAGCTTAAATGTTCCAAACAATGCAACACTTGTTGTTTCTTTTATAGGTTATAACAGCATGGAAGTAAATGTTGCCGGTAAATCTAAAATCACAGTTACACTAAAAGAAGACACTCAAAAACTGGAAGAAGTCGTAGTGGTTGGTTACGGAACACAAAAGAAAGTAACTGTTACAGGTGCTGTTACAGCTATTGGTGCCGACGAAATCACACAGGCTCCGGTTGCGAATATCAGTAATGCCTTGGTAGGACGCCTTCCCGGTGTACGTGTCCAAAACACAGGTGGTATGCCGGGACAAGAATCCTCTGTAGATATTCGTGGTTTCGGTAAACCATTAATTCTGGTAGACGGTATTGAGCAACCGGGATTTCAGGTTGACCCGAACGAAATCGAAAGTATTTCCGTATTGAAAGATGCTGCTGCTGCAATTTATGGCGTGAAGGCTGGTAATGGTGTTGTATTAATCACCACTAAAAAAGGTTCCGCAGGAAAAGCAAAAATTACCTACAATGGTTCTGTAGGCTTTCAGAGCTTTACAAATTATCCTGACGTTGTAAATGCTGCCCAATATGCAGAATTAGTAGATGAAGATGCTATTAATCATGGCAACAGTCCTATTTACGGACCGGAAAAACTGGCACTTTTCCGTGAAGGCACACAAGATGGTTACAGAAGTTATAACTGGAAAGACATCCTGACTCGCAAAAATGCGCCTCAGACTCAACACAACATCAATATCAATGGTGGTAGTGAAGACATCAAATATTTCGCATCTGTCGGATATCTTGATCAGGAAGGCATTTATTCTACAAAAGACCTGAACTTCAGCCGCTATAACTTCCGTTCCAATATTTCTGCCAAAATTGCAAAATACTTAACTGCAGACGTACAATTAGGCGGACACGTTGAAAATAAAATGTCACCATTCGACGAAGACACCTATATCATACATGGTATCACTCGTATGCTTCCGACATTTTCTCCATATGCAAATGATGAAGAAGGAGAGCATTATGGTTTGACCAACTTCCAAAATCCATTGGCACGTGCAGATGCAGACGTATCCGGATACCGGAAAGAAAAGAAAAAATTATTTAACGGATCATTCTCTTTGAAATACGATATGCCGTTTGTACCCGGTCTATCCGCCAAAGTAATGTTTTCTTATCTGACTAAAGTTGAAGAATATAAAAACTTCGCAAAAGAGTTTTATTTGTATTCGTATGATCAACCCAATAACAAATACGAAAAAGTATTTACAGGAAATTCACCATCCAATTTGTATCGCAAAGACTACACAAGCGAACAAAACTTACTTCAGTTCTCCTTGAACTCAGTCAACAAAAGTATAAAATAATATGATTCGAAGAGGGAGAATATAAATCCCCCCTCTCAAAAAAACAAATCAAGGAATTGTTACTTCAATTACTTTACTGTAATTATAATAGTTTCCCGGATTATTACCTAAAGCGCCTACTCTGAAATACAAAGTACTCCCACTCTTTAATTCAGTAAATTCAGCCTGCAATGTTGATGCTATAATCTGCTCATCAGTCATTCCAGACAAATCAATTTCCTCCTTTTTATCATTTGTATTCTTATCTACATAGGGTGTTTTTCCACAGTAGAATTCAACTGCTTTAATAGCATGTTTACCTGCTGATTGTGCAATATTTGCAGTCATTTTCACAGATGTTCCCGTAGCAGTTGCATTCGCTGAAATACGAAGGAAAGGAATAACTTTTAATTCCAATACAGTTGTACCGGAAATTTCCACTTCTACTTTATCCAGTGTTTCAAACGGTCCTTCTGCAACAATCTGATATTTACCGGGGAAGATAGCATTATTAGTAAACGTACCATCCTGCTTCGTGTAAAAATCATTTGGTTGATTTGACCATTGTCCATTATAAAATTCATAGACACGGATTCTGGAACCATTTTGATATTGGCAAGGCATATTCTCATTTGTTTCCGAATCCACTAAAGCCCCTGTTAAAGAGGCGGACGGTTTATCATAATTATCCAAACTACAAGCCTGGAATCCCACCAGTCCGCAAAGGGCGACGGTTAAAAATAATATTTTTCGCATATATTTCTTTTTAAACAATTAGAAACCTGGGTTTTGAATCAATAAGTCGTTCTTGTTAACCTCCGGTATCGGTTGATAATAGTTTTTATCAAGGAATGTTTTCGGCAATTGCAACGTATTTGGACCTTTATCAAAAGTATATTTCTTAGTCTTATAGTCCAACCAGGGAATCAAAGCCGAGAAAGTTGTGTTATTCATTACTTTGGTTGCAGTTCTCCAACGTATCAGGTCCCAGAACCTCAAATTTTCAAATGCTAGCTCAACCTGGCGTTCATGCCGCACATCCTCAAGTGTAACAGCCGTTTTTTGCTTGATTCCGGCACGTTTACGAACATCATTTATTTTAGGCAAAGCTAAATCAGCTTTCCCTAATTCGACAGCAGCCTCTGCATAATTCAACAAGGTTTCAGCATAGCGGAACACCATAAAATTCGTTTCCGAGCGATCTTGTTCAACACGATTTGCCGGGTCCATAAATTTTTTAATATAGAATCCGGTACGGCTACAGTCTCCCTGCATAACCAAACCATCTTTGCCACTGGTAGTCAGAGTTGGATCCTCCGGAAACTTATCTGCAAATGCCGTAGCTTCGATTTTCTTTCCCTCACTGTTAATTATACCACGTCTGATTTCAACAACACTATTCTGCCATGGGCAATTCGGATATAAAACAGAAGCAAAGAAACGCGGGTCTTTATTTTTAAAGATATCGTCTGCATTATCATAATAAATAGCTTTACCATTATTTTCTGTTTTCAACGTACCAGGAGTTCCGTCTACATATTCGTAAGCTTCTACCAATTCCAATGTCGGACTTGTGTTAGTACCCCAGTCTATCTTGAAAGAAGGAGCAGCCATAGCATAATCAAAATTATGTCCTTTATCCGGTACGGAATATGCTTTTACATAAATAGCCTCTTCATGTAATGTTTTATCAAGGAACAAGTTTTGATAATTCGTAGCTTTGTCGTCATTTTTTTCATATAAATCAAACTTCTTTGAGCCGATAATAATTTCCGATGCAGCAAATGATTTTTCAAAGAAATCATCAGCTTTATCTGCAGAAATGCCCACTAAACCATTCAACTGGACACTACCATATTTACTGATAGAACCGGCATACAACATGGCACGTGATTTCAGTGCGGCAGCAGCATATTTTGTTGCACGAAACTGGTCGGTAGCCGGGTAGCTCTCCGGTAGATCTTTCATCGCTAAATCACATTCGTCACCGATAAAATTCCAGGTTTCTTCTTCTGTATTTCTCGGAATTTTCAGCTCTTCAATATTACCACCGGAATATTCCTGAACTTCTTTTAACAAAGGAACACCTCCGAAACGTTTAGCCAGACCGAAATAATAAAAAGCACGAATAAAATGAGCTTCCGCTTCATAACGCTTTTTTAAATCTTCCGATACACTGGAAGTCGGTAGTTTCTGGAAAAATTCATTTACAATGCGTATGTTTTTATAACTGGTTGACCAAAAATCTCCGGAGCCATCAAAATCACTCATAAAACTATCCGGAAAAGTTGGAGTATAAGGATGCCCCCATGAATAACTACGCATAGATTCATCTGTATAATGACCTAAAGTACCCCAGTTTAGCAACCATCCATGAGGTTCCACAAACATTTTTTCATACATCCCTGCCATATAAGCCTGGATGGCACTTTCATTTGCCCACACATCATCATCGGATATAACATCCAATGGCTTTCTATCCAGAAAATCGTTGATGCAGGACGAAAAAGCTAATAATCCGCTAACAGCTATTATTATTAAAGATTTTAAACCTTTCATATTCAATCAATTAAAAAGAAACATTAACACCTATATTCCAGATTCTCAACTGCGGATAGAGGATACGGTCACTACTTGGAGCTTCCGGATCGCCAAAAGGCAGATTATCGAAAGTCAGCAAGTTATTACCAGATACATATAACCGTAAGTTGCTGATGCCTACTTTACTCATCCATTTATTAGGGAACGTGTATCCAAATTCCAAGTTCTTTACACGCAAGTAGTAAGAACTAATACTATTGAACGAGGACATTCTGTTATTAGAAGTTTTCCCAGAGTTATAAGTTGATGGATATTTTCCTGGAATCCACTCAGAATCAGGATTGTAAGGATCCGAACGATGCCATCTGTCCATAAAGCATTCCAAAGCACTGGAACCATTAAACAAAGCAGCTCCCATAATACCTGTCATATACGTATTGTAATTGGCTGCTCCTTGCATTAAGACAGACAGGTCAAAGCCTTTCCATGAAGCAGACAGATCCAATCCAAAATAAATTTCCGGAGTATTACTACGGCTAATCGGCTGAAGGTCATATTCATTGATAACACCATCTCCATTGAAATCATCATACATCAAATCGCCAGGCATAAGTGTTGTGTTACCGGCTCCATCCTGAACAGCCCAAGTATTGATTTCATTTTGATTCTGGAACTGACCGACGCATTTGTAGCCGAATTCCATATTCTGCCATCTATCAGTTTTATTATTTCTCCAATTCGTATAAGAATTAATAGGATCAGCCTGCTCCACATGACGGTCTTTTACACGAGTGAACGACATGTTTCCTTTTACGGAATAAGTCCAGTCTCCGACTTTATTAGTATGCCCTAATACCAACTCAAAACCGCGATAATCATCGCTATTCAAGTTTTCCTGTGGAAAAGAAGCTCCAAAAGTATTAGGCAAAGAACCTGAACGATAAGCAATCAACCCGTCTCTTTTACGATAAAATACATCAAAGTTGACTTCCAACATACGGTTCCATAAAGAAGCATCAATACCCACATTCACAATTTTAGAAGTAAGCCAGGTATAATCCAGGTTTGCCAACCCTTTAGTAATCACACTGTTTATAACATCACTTCCAAAAATATAATTGGTTCCTCCCGGATAATTATATCCTGTAAGATACTGGAAAGGCTTAACTGTCGGATTGCCATCTTTATCCAAAGCCTGGTCGTCCCCCATCACACCATATGATGCACGCAACTTCAAATTATCGAATATGGAAGTATTGTTTTTTACAAAAGCTTCTTCTGAAATACGCCAACCAACAGATACACTCGGGAAGAATCCCCAACGGTTATTTTTATGAAATTTGGCTGAACCGTCTTCCCTGAATGCAAACTCAAACAAATATTTACTCATGTAGTCGTAATTGATACGTCCGACGAAAGAAACATTCGCAAGTTCACTTTCCACCCCGTTATTTGTCTTGTTCTTGTCCATACCGGCATTAATCTGGTCCAAAGCATCAATCGCAAATTGACGGTAAGCTGAAATGTAATCATCCAGGTCCTCGCGCTGTTCATACAGGAACAAAGCCGAGATATTATGCTTATCCAAGAATGAACGGTTATAGTTCAAGGAGAACTCAGTCATCAGAATTTACCGGATAAACACAATGAACAGAATAAAAACTCTATACTGGTTACTATTCAGCTTATTACTTCCTTTTGTTCTCTTACTTCTCATCGAAGCAGGGCTACGTTATATACATTACGGTACTAATCTGGATGATATTTTCCTAACAACACCGGATGGAAAGTATCTTTATATGAACAAAAATATAAGCAAGCGTTATTTCACAAGCTCTCAAGCAACCACCGGCAACATAGAGTTTTTCAAAAAGAAAAAAGACATAAATACAATTCGCATGTTTGTATTGGGAGAATCTGCCGCACTCGGTTTTCCCTATCCGAACAATATCTCTTTTCAACGAATGCTGAAATATGAATTGCAAAAAAACAATCCGCAGAAGAATATAGAAATAATCAACTTATCCTTAACAGCCATCAACTCATACACCTTCTACGATTTTGGGAAAGGACTGGCAGCATACGAACCGGATGCAATCCTCATTTACGGAGGACACAATGAATATTATGGAGCCCTGGGTGTCAGTTCAACCAATACATTTGGGAAAAATACAGCGATAGTACGTACAATTATTCGCTTACGGCAGACTAAACTCGTACAATTATTGGAAAACTTGAGTAATACCTTCAAAAAATCAGCGGATAATAAGACGGATAATTTAATGAAATATGTGGTAAAAGACCAACTCATAAAATACCAAAGTTCTACCTTCTATAAAGGCATTTATCAATTTGAGAGAAACATGCAAGACCTGTTAACCATCTTAAAAAAAAATAACATTCCCGTCTTCTGGTCTACGGTTGCAACCAACCTGAAAGACCAATATCCATTCAGAAGTTTGTTATCAGGAAAAACAGATTCTCTTTCTTTTTATAAACAGTTGGAGCTTGCCAGTACCAAACTGAGTTCCGGACAAACAAAAACAGCCGACTCAATCTTAGCAGGTCTTTATGACCAAGATCCTGCTAACGCCGATTGTGCCTATTTATGGGGAAAGGTAAAACTGGCCTTGGGAGAAAAAGAACAAGCCCTAACCCGCTTTAACGAGGCCAAACAAAAGGACGGATTAAGGTTTCGGGCTCCTGATGAAATCAATGAAGTAGTGGAATCATTATCCCGGCAGTTCAATAATGTCTATCAGGTAAATTCGGAAACTGATTTCCAGCATGCATCAACAGACGGTATTCCCGGATATAAGTTACTATTGGAACATGTACATCCAACAATAGAAGGACACCGGTTAATCGCTAAAAGCTTTTTAAAAGAAATGGAAGTATCAGGTTTTTTCCGTTCTAGAAATATGAATAGCTACACTATATCGGATAGTAGTTTAACCACCTTCCCCGCTTTAGCATTCGATTCATTGGTCGGAGTTTATTCTTGTGCCCGTTTAAAACAAGGATTTCCCTTTTATGAGAAAGGAATAGATACGTTTAAAATTGAAACACCTGTTGAAAAACTGTCCATGCAGTATGCTAAAGAAAAAAACTGGTATAAATCGATGGATGCTCTTTATCAATATGCTCTATCTGTCAAAAATTATCCATTAGCCCTGGACATAATGAAAGTTCGCATGTTAGATAATGAATATGACACACAGTTTCAAACCTCAGCCGGCGATCTATGCACAATCATGCATAAATACGAAGACGCATTAGCCTATTATCAGCAAAGTTTCTTCCTGCAGAAAAGTTTCTCCGGAGCTAAAGAAATTATATCCACAGCTCTCCGCCTCGACAAACCGGAAATAGCCCTGCAATACATGGAATATGCCATTTCTCATAATGAAACAACGATGAACTTCAGAAAGCTACAAGCATATTGCTCTGCAATTATCCAATATAAAAAGCAATTGAAAGAGATGCCATCTGCGGATATCTACCGGAAAATCGAACAGATTTACACGCGAATCGGCAACACGGAAGCAGCAGAACTATATCGAAACAAAATATTGCAAGAAGTAATACAATCATAAGGAAACAAGATGTTTATATTAGGGATATCAGCATATTACCACGATTCGGCTGCCGCTTTGATAAAAAACGGAACAATCATAGCAGCAGCACAAGAAGAGCGTTTTTCCAGAAAGAAAAATGACGCATCTTTTCCTTGCCAAGCAATTCGTTATTGTTTGGAAGCGGCTTCCATTCCGCTATCATCCATTGATATTATTGTATTTTACGACAAACCATTCCTTAAGTTTGAACGTATATTGGAAACCTTCTACCGGCATGCCCCAAAAGGCGTCCTGCCCTTCTTGAAAGGTATCCCTGTCTGGATTAAAGAAAAAATGTTTTTCAAGAGGATGTTAAGGAAAGAATTGCATAAGCTGGGAGATTACAATGAACAACAGACCAGACTGCTTTTTACGGAACATCATTTAGCACATGCTGCGTCCGCTTTTTTTGCATCTCCATACAAAGAAGCGGCTATCCTGACAATTGACGGTGTTGGAGAATGGGCTACTTTATCTCTTGCCGCCGGATATGAAAATACAATCCGGATTATTAAAGAAATGCATTTCCCTGACTCTGTCGGCCTGTTCTATTCTGCTTTTACCTATTATCTCGGATTCCGGGTGAACTCCGGAGAATATAAATTAATGGGGTTAGCTCCTTACGGAGACCGGCAGTCAGAAACGACACTCCATTTTGTCCGGTTGATAAAAGACCGATTACTTTCCATTCATCCGGATGGTTCCATTACCTTGAATCTGAAATTTTTCAATTATCAGAAAGGGTTGACAATGGTGCAAAATAAAAAATGGGAAAAATTGTTCGGTTTTCCACGCCGGGAACCAGAAACAGCTTTAGGAGCGAACCATTGCAGCTTGGCATGTGCAGTTCAGATGATAACGGAAGAAATCCTGTTAAAACTAACAGCTGAAGCCCGCAAACAAACCCCATATTCATCCCTGTGCCTCGCCGGTGGAGTTGCCCTGAACTGTGTTGCTAATAGCAAAATAGTCAAATCCGGATTATTCGACAACCTATTTATCCAACCGGCCGCGGGAGATGCCGGAGGGGCTTTAGGGGCAGCCTTAGCCGCTTATTATATTTATGCTGGGAACGAACGAAAAAATCCGGCATTCGACTCTATGCAAGGAGCCCTTTTAGGACCGGAATACACAGACGAAGAAGTACACCGGATAGCAAAAGATAAAAATATACCGTTCCAGACCTTCGAGAATAGTGAACTGCTCTGTAACTATACAGCTAAAAGACTATCAGAAGGAAACTGTATCGGTTGGTTTCAGGGGAGAATGGAATTTGGTCCGAGAGCTTTAGGAAACCGCAGTATATTAGCAGACCCACGTTATCCGGAGATGCAGCAACAAGTGAATGTAAAGATTAAATTCAGGGAAAGTTTTCGGCCTTTTGCCCCAGCCATATGTAAAGAAGATGCGGCATTGTATTTCGATAGTCCTACGGAATCGGATTATATGCTGCTCACCACGGATATTAAAGGCAATTATAAAAAAACACTTCCGGACAACTATACCCAATTATCCGTTATGGAAAAACTTAGTGTTCCCAAATCTGATTTTCCATCGATTACACACGTTGATTTTTCTTCGCGTTTACAGACCATCGACCGTAAAACGAATCCGTTATTCTGGTCTCTTCTGACAACGTTTAAACAACAAACAGGATGTCCCATGCTAATCAATACCAGCTTCAATGTAAGAGGAGAACCAATAGTCTGTACCCCTGAAGATGCGCTCGATTGCTTCATCGCGACAGATATGAATTATTTAGTGATAGGGAATACGATTTTCGATAAAACACAATACAAAAGATAATATGGAATTTATAAAAGACTTATTCATGTTTTTCCGGGAAAGAAAAAAATGGTGGCTAATGCCATTGATTATTTTTCTATTGCTAATAGGTATGTTACTACTGGCTACCGGTAATACGGTTCTGGCTCCTTTCATTTATGCGTTATTTTAAAACGAACAAATATGCCTGTTATCCGACAAATAGCTCAACAGATCCTTTCCATATGGAGCAAATTCGGAATGTTACTAAACCGGATTTGCTCACCACTCATATTAGGTGCGGTCTATTTCCTGCTCCTAACCCCTGTAGCATTACTATACCGTTTGTTTACAGCTGGCAGGGAAAAAGACAACGCCACATCATTTACAGAACGTAATAAACGGTTTACAGCAAAAGACTTCGAGAATCCATGGTAAACAAAAGACATCCTATACAATCAGTATTCCTGAAATACGGATATGCAGCATTCTTCCTGTATATTGCTATTTTCCTCTGCTTTTTTTATAACTACCATCTGTTATACACTGAGCAATTACAAATATTCCAGTTTACAAACTTTTATTTCCTCACTCTGATAGAAAGACCGGGGGGACTGGCCAACTACATTGGTTCCTTTATTACACAGTTTTATATATTCAACCATGCGGCAGGTTTAATCATCTCCTCTTTGCTATTTCTTTTATTCTTTCTTCAAAAAAAGATAGAGATAGCATGGCACATAAAAAACGGAACTGTGTTTAGCTTGATTCTACCTGCACTCTTCACACTGTTTTTTATGGATATAAATGCACAGGCCGGAGGGTTACTTGCCACAATAATAGCCATGTTATTTGTTTGGTTGACGACCTTATTGCCGGATAAATGGTATAAGTACCTGATAACATTGTTTTTTATACCAATCCTGTACGCCATTACCGGTGGAGGATTGATAACCTATACTCTCCTACTATTGGCGGGTCATTTGCTACAAGAAAAGAAAAACATTCCATATATATCCGTGCTTCTCCTTTTTTCTCTCGTGCTTCCATTGGTTGTCCGACAGTATTTCATCCCATTACCTTGGAATCAAACATGGATTGGTACAGCTTTTTACAAAGGGAATACGATTCCGGACTTACTTTGGTGGCTCCTTTTCACTCCTGCAATACTCATTTTATTAACTAAAAGTACCGGAAAACTCCTTTCCGGTATAAAATACCCGGAAAAGACCGAAAGCCTTCTCTTTATTGGTATTTTCATCGGCACAATCGTAGCTTTACAATATAATAAAAACCAGCGGGAAGAAACCATCTATAGGCTGGATCATCTTCTGAAAAAGCAAGATTGGCAACAAATAGTACAAATAGCAGAAAAACAACCGTTCCATAATCAGGTATTTGTATCTTATGTAAATATAGCTTTACTAAACCAAGGATTATTACCGGACAAAATGATGAACTTCTCCCAACGTCCGGAAGTCAACGAATTTTGGACATCCAGTTATCTCCCGATGTTCCTTACAGGTGAATCCTACTACCATTTAGACATGTATAACGCCGCACGCGCTTATCTGTTTATGGCAAATACACAATCCCCATTATCTGCCTCTCCTTTCATCTACCTGCGACTGGCTGAATTGGAAACTGTCCGTGGAAATGCCAAGGCCGGCATGAAATATGTACAAGTTTTGAAACAGACCTTATTTTATAGGGAACAAGCTGAAAAAATGGAACAGGCGATACAGGGTAGCAACTATCGGCAAGAAATACAATCAAAAATTGACCGGTATACGGAAAATGATTCTTTCCTTGCCAAAGAAATGCTTTATAATGTAACTTGCAAACAGAAGGAAGATCCTTACAACCGGAAAGTCCTCGACTTTTTATTAGCCAAATATATATTGGCCAATGACTATAAAAATTTCCTGCATTGCATAGCCGGATTACCATATAGCATTGGCAATGATATACCCCGTTTATATCAGGAGTTTTTACTAATGTATGCCTATATGCTCGGCGACAACACATTAATAAAAAAGTGGGGGATACAGCAGGCCGTAGTAACAGACTTCTACAAATATCTGCAAATCAACCAATCCGGACAATCCGAACAAAAAATAAAGGAAGAACTGAAAAAGACTTTCGGACATTCCTACTGGTTCTATATGCAACATAAAAATGACTTCTAACAAATAATAATATAATGAGACACATCATACATACCGGCAAATGGATTTTAATACTGTTTTTAGGAGCTATTCTATCCAGCGGATGCAACCAGGCACCTTCCGGAGCTATCCAGCAAAATGAATTACCCTCTATCTATCCCGATTATATGGAAGCGACTATCCCTGTCAATATTGCTCCCCTTAATTTCCGAATACTGCCGGAAGGAAACAACCATGTTGTATTCTCGACCAAAGGCTATCAATTCACGATATCCGGATCTGATTATATCGATATACCTGAAAAAAAATGGAAACAGCTCTTGGGAGCTGCAAAAGGAGACTCTATTACCGTATCTGTTTATAACCGGGAAAATGGCCATTGGCTAAAATACAAATCCTTCCATTGGTATGTCCCAACTGACTCTATCGACAATTATTTGGTATACCGCCTGATTGAACCGACTTATGCCAACTGGAATCAAATGGGGATTTATCAACGGAACCTGTCTTCCTTTTCTGAAACAGAAATTATCTCTAATGATAAAACAGGGCACAACTGTATGAACTGTCATTCTTTCAACCAAAGAGATCCTCATCAAATGGTCTTGCATATGCGCAAAACAAATCCCGGAACCCTCTTAATCAAAGATGGAAAAATCACAAAGTTGGATACTCAGACCCAATATACCATTTCAAACTTCGTTTATCCATATTGGCATCCGTCTGGAAATGATATCGCATTTTCCACAAATAATACCCAAATGTCTTTTTTTGAAGCAAATGACAAATTAATAGAAGTATACGACTTATATTCGGATATCGTTTTATACAACATCGATAAGAACGAAGTTTATACCAGTCCTTTGCTATCAGCCAAAGACCAGTTGGAAAACTTCCCGGTCTTCTCACCCGATGGAAAAACACTCTATTTTTGTTCATGTCCGCGCGTAGATAGTTTACCCCAAAACTTCGAGCAAGTAAAATATCAATTGTGCAGTATAGGTTTTGATGCTGACAACCGGACTTTTTCCCCACAAGTTGACACACTCGTCAATCTGACACAAAAAGGGAAAGGAGTATCATTACCCAGCATATCCCCTAACGGGCAATATATCCTTTGCAGCGTGGCTTCCAGTGGTTGCTTCCTGAGTTGGGATAAAAATTCCGACCTTTTCTTATATGATACTCATTCAAAGGAGTTGCGTTCGGCAGAAGCATTAAATACGGATCAATCCGAAAGTTATACCAGTTGGTCCTCCAACAGCCGATGGATCATATTCAGCAGCCGCAGGCTGGATGGTGTATATAACCGCCCTTATATCGCCTATATCAATGAAAAGGGAGAAATAGGTAAACCTTTTATTCTCCCTCAAAAGCATCCGGACTTTTATCAATATTTATTTAAGGCCTATAATCTGCCTCAATTAGTATCAGGAAAAGTAACCATCAATCCGCACGAAATTGCAGAAACGGTAAAATCTCCCAACAGCCAATCCGTTAAATTTCGCCAAGGGGAACATCAACCCGCTGTTACGGAAAAAACAGCCGCAAAAAGCGAAGTAAATTAATAAGGACGGATATACATCGTTTGTTTCCCGTTGCCTGTCTCTACTAATTTGCCATCCTTCACCAGCTCCTGAAGGTCTTTCAAGGCAAGGTAGCGGCTGCAATTATTTAGCTTCATGCAGATTGTGCTATTAATACTTAAATGTTTACGTACATACTCACGGATATTCTTTTTACGGGCCAACAAGTCCGGAACTTCTTTCTTTTCCCGTTTGGCAACTTCAAGGTCTGCCTCCCTTACCTGTTTTTTTAAGGATGTAGCACATCTGAATGCCACTCCGTCGACACGTGCTTCCAGTTTTTCCCTACCTTTATCATCGCGCACAACTGTAGTTTTCAATGTCGGGGAAAAATGCCCCAGCCCTTCCAGGTCGACAATTTTTCCTTCTTCCAACTGAAGGCCCACCCAAAAATTTAAGGCTTCCAAAATACCTTTTACATCCGCCGACGAAAAACTGCTGGATGAAGATATGAACTTACACATCATCTCCATATTTACTGTTCCTTGCGGAACCACACGCGCATGCAACAAGCCTTTATCTTCCTTTCCGTCCGGAACAGGAGTTTTATACCAACCGATTTTTATACTCATACCTATCTTTTTTAAATTCGACCCTTATTTTCCAGAAAAAGTACCTAATGAAATATTCTTTTGATAATTATAAAAAGCAAATATAATAGATGTAATTAATAAATTCAACAATTATCATTTTTATTTTCAATGTCTGTCAAAAATATATTTCATTGAATACAAATAGGCGAAAGAAGCCGTCGACATCTATATTTAAAACCGTGTTTTTCCATATCCAGCCTTTTTGTAAAATTAGGGAAGATTCATAGCCCTTAAAGTTATAAAAGTGTTCTATTTATGCATTATCTGAAAGATAAAAACTTAATACAAAAATAAAGTATGAAGAAAAACGGATTTACAGTATGTGCAAATAACTATATTGAAGATTTGCGAAAAGAAGGGCGTTTCGCCACAGCACATGTTTATAAAAATGCCCTCCGCTCCTTTACCCTGTTTTGCGGGACTCCGGGAGTATCATTCAAACAAGTCACCCGTGAAAATCTAAAACGCTATAACGATTATCTCGTGACTTGCCAGTTAAAACGAAACACAGTCTCAACCTATATGCGTATGTTGCGGTGTATTTATAACCGGGGTGTAGACGCCGGTCGCGCACCTTATGTATACAGGCTGTTTCATGACGTTTTTACAGGTATCGATACCCGCCAGAAAAAAGCGATCCCTGTCAGCGAATTGCATACATTATTATATAAGGATCCCGAATCCGATAAATTACGCCGTACACAGGCAATCGCCAATCTATTGTTTCAATTCTGCGGCATGCCTTTTACAGACCTTGTCCATCTGGAAAAATCGAACCTGGAACAAGGGCTGTTAAAATACAACCGTATCAAAACAGGAACACCTATGAGTTTGGAGATATTAGACACCGCAACCGGCTTTATATCCATCCTGCGCAACAACCATCCACAACTCCATCCCGATTACCCTGATTATCTTTTTCATATATTAAGCGGAAAAAATAAACGGAAAGAAGAAGGTTCCTACATAGAATACCAATCAGCCCTGCGCCGGTTCAACAATCAATTAAAAAGTTTGACTAAACGGTTAAAACTACGCTCGCCTGTTACCTCCTATTCACTCCGGCATTCCTGGGCAACGATAGCGAAATACAGGAATGTCCCGATAGAAATGATTAGCGAGTCATTAGGGCATAAGTCAATCAAAACAACGCAAATTTATCTAAAAAGTTTCGAATTGGAAAAACGAACAAAAGTGAATAAATTGAATTTTTCTTATGTAAAGAATTATGGAGAAAAACAAGCAAAAATAGCTTTATAATCAGATAAATACCATTACTGTTACTTCTTAGGTAACGGATAATAAATCGCTGCGAAGATAGACAAAAATTTCAACAATAAAAAAGAAAATTCACTTTTCCAACTACAATAGAAAACATAAGAGTGGCTGAACATGAAAAATTCTTATTTCATGCTCTATAATTTTTATATCCCATAAGTAAAAAACTTTTATTCTAAATGCCGGACGAGATTCTTCCAACGTAATATTTTCCAGCACTTATCTCCTTTTCTCTTTTATAAGTCTACGAAAACACAACATCCGTTACCTAAGAAGTAACAGATATTTGTGGAATAACAGACCTATGATTTTACAGCGAAGTGAATCAACAAATGCCGGGACCGATTACGGGACAGGGGAAGGCGTAGCACACCCTAAACGCTGGTATGTAGCATTTGTCAAAATGCACCATGAGAAGAAGGTTGCCGGATATCTGGCCAAAATGGGAATCGAGTGTTTTGTTCCCATCCAACAACAAATACACCAATGGAGCGACCGGAAAAAACGGATAGATTGCGTACTGCTTCCTATGATGGTTTTTATCCATGCCGATCCTAAAGAACGCACGGAAGCCTTAACCCTCTCCTCCATATGCCGCTATATGGTTCTACGTGGTGAAAAGGCACCGGCAATCATTCCCGACGAACAAATGGACCGCTTCCGTTTTATGCTCGATTACTCGGAAGAGACTGTCAGCATAAACAGTTATCCCCTGGTACGGGGAGAACAGGTTCGTGTAATCAAAGGCCCATTGACCGGACTTACCGGGGAACTTGTTACGATGGATGGAAAAAGTAAAATTGCCGTCCGGCTTAATATCCTGGGATGTGCCTGTGTAGACATGCCTGCGGGATATGTAGAGCCGGTTAACGAAAAACTCTGATTTACTGAAATATTTGATTTATAAACGATGATACAAAGATTTTTTAGTTTTCTTCTGTTTATGCTGATTTTAGGCAGTTGCCCGTTGAAGGCACAGACCATTAGCGACGAACAAGTTCTATTATACGTAAAAGAAGGCATCAAACAGGGTAAAGACCAAAAACAGTTGACTACCGAACTTGCCAAGAAAGGGGTTACCCAAGAACAAGCCATGCGGGTGAAGCAACTCTATGAACGGCAGAAGAATGCGAATACTTCAAAGACAAGTGGCACGGATACTAACCAATCGAGAAAACGCAGCAAGGTAGAGACGGATATGGAAATGGATATAGATGCTGAGACTGATTCCATATTCGAGGAACAAGATAAACTTTTACTTGCATATCAGGATTCTATTCGTGAGAATCAAGTATTCGGACGGAATATTTTCAACACTAAAAATCTGACATTCGAACCCAGCCTTAACATAGCAACTCCCCCAAACTACCGCCTGGGTCCGGGAGATGAAGTTATTATCGACATTTGGGGGGCAAGCCAGAATACCATACGGGAAGAAATTTCCCCCGACGGAACTATTAACATACAAAAAATAGGTCCGGTATCCCTCAGCGGTTTGACTGTTTCCGAAGCAAATGAATATCTAAAAAATGCTTTAAACAAAATATACAACGGACTTAGCGACACTTCCGACCCAAGTTCGGATATCCGCCTGACCTTAGGAAATATACGTACCATTCAAATTAATGTAATGGGCGAAGTTGTCCAACCGGGGACGTATGCTCTTTCTGCTTTTTCCACTGTTTTTCATGCGCTCTACCGTGCAGGAGGCGTAAGCGAAATCGGTAGCCTGAGAAATGTACAATTGGTAAGGAATGGAAAAAACATTGCTAATGTGGATGTATATGATTTCATTATGAAAGGGAATACTCAAGACGATATTCGTTTGCAGGAAGGAGATGTGGTGATTGTCCCCGCTTATGAAGCGTTGGTAAAAATAAAAGGGAAAGTAAAACGCCCAATGCGTTACGAAATGAAAAAGGACGAATCTTTATCCACCCTTATACAATATGCCGGAGGGTTTGATGCGGATTCTTATACAGGCTCCCTATGTATCATACGCCAGAACGGTATGGAATATGAAGTTAATACAGTTAAAGCGCCGGATTACGGGAACTATGCGATGAAGAACGGGGATGTTGTAACTGCCGAGGCGATTCTTAACCGTTTTACGAATAAACTGGAGATACGCGGCGCGGTTTACCGTCCGGGAATTTACCAATTAAGCGAATCACTGAATACGGTCCGTGCTTTGATAGACGAAGCAAAAGGATTAACAGGTGATGCATTCCTTAACCGGGCTGTTCTCTATCGCCAACGTGAAAATCTCACGACTGAAGTTCTTCCTATCGACCTGAAAACAGTCATAAACGGAACATCACCGGATATCGCATTGATGAAAAACGACAGTCTCCATATCTCCAGCATTCACGATCTGGAAGATTGGGGAAACGTGACCATTCATGGTGAAGTTGCAAATCCGGAATCGTATCCTTATGCAGATAATATGACGCTCGAAGACCTTATTATACAAGCAGGAGGTTTACTGGAAGCGGCATCTACCGTTCGTGTAGACATATCAAGAAGAATCAAAAATCCGCAAAGTACAACCAGTGACAAAACGATCGGACAGATGTTCACTTTTTCACTGAAAGACGGATTAGTTATAGATGGTCAACCCGGATTCATTCTCCAACCTTATGATGAAGTACATGTACGCCGTAGCCCGGGTTATCAACCCCAACAGAACGTAATCGTGGAAGGTGAAATTCTTTTTGGCGGAACCTATGCCTTAACCAGCCGGGAAGAACGGATTTCCGATTTAGTAAAAAAGGCGGGTGGAGCAACAAATTATGCTTATTTACGCGGAGCTAAATTATCACGTATTGCCAACAGCGGAGAAAAGAAACGAATGGAAAATGTCATCCAGCTAATGAGAAGGCAATTGGGAGAAGCCATGATGGACTCTCTTGGTATCCAGGTTGAAGATACGATTACTGTGGGTATCGATTTGGAAAGAGCTCTAACACGTCCGGGAAGTACGGCAGACATCGTACTGCGCGAAGGCGATATCATATCTATCCCTAAATATAGTAATACCGTTGCTATCGATGGTGCAGTGATGGTTCCGAACACTGTATCCTTTATGGAAGGTGAAAATATCGACTACTACATCAACCAGGCAGGAGGCTATGCAGACAATGCCAAAAAAGGCAAGAAATTCATTGTTTATATGAATGGACAAGTCACAAGAGTTAAAGGAAATGGTAAAAAACAGATCGAACCGGGATGTGAGATTATTGTTCCCAGCAAATCAAAGAGAAGGACAAATATTAATGAAATATTGGGATTCGCCTCTTCATTTAGTTCGTTAGGGATGATGATTGCGTCGATTGCGAATTTGATAAAATAAGGAATTGATTATATGACAGGAAAGCAAGCAAATAAAGAACAAATTACCCAATTAGACGAGTCAACAGAGAATGAGTTAGAACTCGATTTGGTGAATATTCTGTATAAAATTTTCAGTATTCGTAAAACGTTATATAAAGCAGCAGCAATAGGACTAATCCTTGGTATTATTGTGGCATTGAGTATTCCTAAACAATATACAGTTCAAGTAATTCTTTCCCCTGAAATGGGAAGTTCTAAAGGCAATAATGGTCTGGCAGGACTTGCCGCATCTTTCTTAGGAAGCGGAATAACTTCAAGTGAGGGTTCAGATGCATTAAATGTATCTCTTTCTGCAGACATTATTTCTTCCACTCCTTTTTTATTAGAACTTCTTGATATTCAGATATCTTCCTCCAATAAAGAGGAGAATGTATCTCTAAGTACATATTTGAATAAACTATCTGTTCCTTGGTGGAACTATATTGTCAGCATGCCAGGAAACATTATTAGCAAAATGAGATCATGGTTTAAAAGAAAAAATAAAGAGATGGTAACTAATAATATAAAAAGAAAAACTATAGAACTGACTAAAGAAGAAAATTGGAAAATAACATTTTTGAAAAAGAATGTAACGGCTTCTGTTGACAAGAAAACAGCTATGACTAGTATCGTTGTGACTTTACAAGATCCAAAAGTCACAGCTATTGTGGCAGATTCTGTTGTGCAAAAATTACAAGAATACATTATTAATTATCGTACATCTAAGGCAAAAGAAGATTGTGCCTATCTAGAAAAACTATTTAAAGATCGCCAGCAGGAATACTATATTGCACAAAAAAAATATGCAGATTATGTTGACGCTAATGATAATATTATTCTACAAAGCGGGCGTACGGAACAGGAACGTTTACAGAATGATATGAATTTGACTTATCAGGTGTATAGTCAGGTTGCTAATCAATTACAAGTAGCTAGGGCAAAAGTACAAGAAGAAAAGCCTGTTTTTGCCGTAGTTGAACCAGCCGTTGTCCCTATATCACCATCTGGAATGGGGTTGAAAAAATATGCTTTATTATTTATTTTTTTAGCTGTTATATCTACTATTAGTTGGGTACTTATTGGACGAATTTTTTGGAATAGTCTAAAAGACGAGATGAAAAAGAAATTAGACAACGACTTACCATGTAAACTTTAATTAACGTGGATATCATATTTATCATTATATCTTTTATTATTTCTGTTTGCATAGCCAGATTTATCATTCCTCGTATTTTGATGATATCACTACGTAAGAAGTTATTTGATATACCGGATGAACGAAAAATTCATAAGCACGCTATTCCTCGCTTAGGAGGCGTTGCTTTTTTTCCCACAATATTACTTTCTTGCTGCGTTGTTTTTGCATCCAGTGTCTTGATTGGATATAATGTGCCAATTATACACGGTAAATATATTTTACCCGAATATCTACTTTTAGTCTCAGGTATGGTCCTTTTATATTTAACCGGTATTGCTGATGATCTTATGGGCGTTCGTTATCGTCAGAAATTTATTATTCAAATTATTTGCGCCTGCTTCTTTCCTATAGCAGGTCTTTGGATAAATGACTTTTACGGATTGTTTGGTATTTATACTATTCCTCTTTGGTTTGGTATTCCTTTTACTATATTAACAGTCGTTTTTATAACTAATGCTATTAATTTGATAGATGGCATTGATGGTCTTGCTTCCGGTTTAAGTAGTGTGGCTCTTTTAGTTTTTGGTTTTCTATTTATTGATAAAAAACTGTGGACTTATAGTATACTATCCTTTAGTGCTGTTGGTGTTCTTGTCCCATTCTTTTATTATAATGTTTTTGGTAGCGAAGAGCGTGCCCGGAAAATATTTATTGGGGATACAGGGAGTCTAACGTTAGGTTATATTTTAAGTTTTCTTGCTATTAAATACAGCCAAAATAATCCGGATATGTCATCTTATATTCCGGGAGCTATCGTTATTGCTTTTAGTACACTTCTAATTCCTTCATTTGATGTAATTCGTGTGGTAATGTTACGTATCAGAAATGGGAAAAGTCCTTTTGAAGCAGATAAAAATCATATTCATCATAAGTTTCTAGCGATGGGATTTACACCAAGAAAGGCAATGATTATAATACTATTGCTTTCATGTGGATTTAGTGGAGTGAATATTTTTCTAGTTTCAATGGTAGATAATACAATGATGCTTATAATCGATATAGTAGTATGGATTGGGTTGAATTTATGGTGGGACAAAGTTCGTACTTTGAGAACTCATAGTGATAATTTATAGATACTCATTTGATTTTACTATCTATGCATATTTATATAATTATATTAAGTATTTATTTATTATATAAGAATAAGTGAGTGAGTCTTTAAAAAGTAAAGCTATCTCTGGTATTATTTGGAGTACTATAGAACGTTTTTCAGCACAGGGTCTTCAATTTATTGTCATGATTATTATGGCACGATTATTAATGCCTAATGATTATGGTTTGATTGGTATGCTGGCTATTTTTATGGCGATTGCACAGTCTTTGGTAGATAGTGGATTTTCCAGTGCACTAATTCGTAAAATAAATTGTAGTGAAGATGACTATTCTACAGTATTCTTTTTTAATATAGGAATAGGTTTTATTCTTTTTGTTATACTGTTCTTTTTGGCACCTTATATATCTATATTCTATGAAAATAAAAAACTGGACATTTTGACAAAAGTTATATCATTGAATATCTTTATAAATTCTTTATCTGTAGTACAAAGAGCTATTTTGACCAGAAGACTAGATTTTAAGACACAAGCAAAAGCTTCATTTATAGCTGTATTTATTTCTGGAATAGCAGGTATAATATTAGCATTTAGAAATTTTGGCGTTTGGGCATTAGTTTTTCAAGGACTAATTTTTAACATCATAAATACAGTTTTGTTATGGGTATTTTCTCGTTGGTTCCCACAATTTATTTTTTCTATGATTTCTTTTAGAAACTTATTTTCATTTGGATCAAAATTGCTAATGTCTGGATTAATAGAAGTTGTATATATGAATCTTTACACGATAACTATAGGAAAGTGCTTTTCTGTTTCTGATGTTGGCTATTTTACTCGTGCAGATAATTTTTCTCAATTTCCATCAACAAATATCATGGGTATTGTACAACGTGTAACATTCCCTATATTCAGTCAGATGCAAAAAGATAAAAAACAATTGACAATTTGTTATAGAAGATTTGTCCGGTTAGTTGCATATATTATTTTTCCATTGATGATAGGACTAACTGTGGTTGCTTATCCTTTTATTGAGGTATTACTAGGTAGTGAGTGGAAATATACGGCTGTGCTACTACAAATTTTGTGTTTGTCATACATGTGGTATCCTATACATGCTATAAATTTAAATTTATTGGAAGTATATGGACGTTCTGATTTATATTTGAAATTACAAATTATAAAAAAAATCATAGGAGTAGTAATTCTTATAGTTACAATTCCATATGGATTAGTTGCTATATGTTATAGTCTGGTTTTCTCTTCATACTTTGCATTAATCATCAACTCATATTACACATATAAACTTTTAGATTTTGGCTTTTTACAGCAAATTAAAGATTTGCTAATAGTTTTAACATACTCACTTATAATGGGAGTATTTGTCCATTTGGTTATTTTATATTTTGATAATCCTATATATAAACTTTTTCTTGGATCTCTGAGTGGGTTATTAGTCTATTTTACTATTTCTGTTTTATTAAAATCAAGAGAATTAAGAGAATTATATCTTCTTATAAAACGTAAATAAATATGAAAGCTGATAAACAAATTACTGTAACTTCACCATTATTACCTCCTTTAGAGGAATTCATACCTTATTTAAAAGATATTTGGGAGCGTAAATGGATAACAAATAATGGTTATTATCATCAAATGCTTGAGAAGGCATTATGTGAATACCTTGATATTGAATATATTTCTGTATTTACTAATGGGACATTACCCTTAATCGCAGCTTTACAAGCATTGAGAATAACAGGAGAGGTTATAACAACTCCATATAGCTTTGTTGCAACTACACATTCTATTTGGTGGAACGGAATTCAACCTGTCTTTGTAGATGTGGATCCTTCAACCGGGAATATAGATCCTAATAGAATAGAAGCAGCAATTACTCCTAAAACAACAGCAATTATGCCTGTTCATGTTTATGGGAATCCGTGTGATGTAGAAAGTATACAAGCCATTGCAGATAAATATGGATTAAAAATAATTTATGATGCGGCACACGCCTTTGGTGTCACCTTAAATAGTAAATCAATACTTCGCTTTGGAGATATGAGTACTTTAAGCTTTCATGCAACAAAAACGTATAATACAATTGAAGGAGGCGCTTTGATATGTCATGATGCACAAACAAAACAAAGAATTGATTATTTAAGAAATTTTGGATTTGCAGGCGAAACAGAGGTGGTAGCACCTGGTATCAATGCAAAAATGGATGAGGTACGATCTTCCTATGGGTTGTTAGAATTAAAATATGTAGATGATGCTATAGAGAAGCGCCAACAAATAGCTATCCATTATCGAAATGCATTAAAAAATAAAAAAGGAGTTAGTTATATGCAAGATATAACAGGTGTACGACATAATTATTCTTATTTTCCAATTTTTATTGATGAAACTAAATATGGAATAAGTAGAGATGCTCTTTATTATAAAATGAAAAAAAATAATGTTTTGTGTAGACGTTATTTTTATCCTTTGATAAGCTCGTTTTCAACTTATAGGGGTCTACCTTCTGCTGGTGCTTCAAATTTACCGGTAGCAACACGTATAGCTAATTCCGTATTATGCTTGCCTATGCATCATGGATTAACGCTTGAGGATCTGGAATTCATATTGTCTTTGATTTAAATTTATGATACAATCCACATCTTTTTATTCTGAATTTGAATTAATTCATTTAGGTTTTAAATCTATAGGTCATAATGTGCATATCAGTAAGAATGCATCCTTCTATGGCATTGAAAAAATGATAATAGGTGATAATGTTCGAATAGATGACTTTTGCATTTTATCAGGTGATATTATATTAGGATCTCATATCCATATTTCTGCCTATTGTGGTCTATACGGCAGTAAAGGTATTGAATTAGAAAATTATACAGGGATTTCTCCACGAAGTACAGTTTTCAGTGCTATGGATGATTTTAGTGGTAATTATCTGATAGGGCCAATCCATCCGGACCAATATACCCATGTTACAGGGGGTAAAGTCCTATTTAAGAAGTACTCTCAAATAGGAGCTGGCTGCATTGTCTTTCCTGACGTTACTTTAGAAGAAGGAGCTGTTGTTGGAGCTATGTCATTAGTAAATAAGTCATTGCCAGCTTGGACTATATCCGCAGGTATACCTGTACAAATAATAAAAAATAGAAATAAAAAAATATTATCTTTTAATAATTTATAATGATTCGCTTTTTGCATTTTATGCCAATTCCTTCTCCAATATTTAACCGAGAATTAATAAAATTGATCAATGAAAATATTAATGGAGAAAATGAACATCAATTTATCCTTTCTGACAAAAACTGTTATCTATCACTAAAGGAAAAATATTCAAATATAATATTTGAACAGTCTATTACATTATCAACTATTTACAAATATAATACACACACTGTATTTATAATTTTTCATAGTCTTTTTTTAAATAGTCGTAAACTTTTATTGTTGAAAAAAAGTGTTGCAGCTAAAATCTCTTGGTGTATTTGGGGACATGATCTTTATAGAAATAAAAATTATTCACCTTCATTCATTGGAAAAATATTTTCATATACAGGTGCTAGATATATTTGTAATTACCTGGCAGATAAAAAAGTTGGATGCTTTAGGCAAATTATTGCTGGATATAAAGCAGATGAAATAGAAATTAGAAAAAGATTTGGAGGAAATATTAAAATTATAAATGCATTATATCCATGTGGTTATTTTAGTCAAGACATTGATCGTATTATTCATAATGACAATAAAACTAGGACAACAGTAAATATAATGGTTGGTCATTGTGCAATCCCATTTTTACAACATAAAAAATTGTTAGACAGATTATTGAATTATAAAAATGAGAATATTTGTATTGTTCTTGTGTTATCCTATGGTATAGAAGAGTACAGGAATGAAGTTATTTTTTATGCAGAAAAGTTATTTGGAAAAGAAAAAATCAATGTTATAACTGATTTCTTACCATGGAATAAATATATAGAATTATTGAATAATATTGATATTGCAATATTTGATTATGAGCATCAGGCCGCATTTGGGAATATAATAGCTTTGTCATATCTGAAGAAAAAAATATTTTTATCTAAAACAGGCGTGATGTATCAAGGGTTACTAAAAGAACATGTTGATATTTACGATTGTAATGAAATTGGATATATTACATTTTCTAATTTTTGTTCGATTACGAAACAAAAAAACAACCAATATATCTCTGATTTATTGGATAAAAATATGGTTATTACACAATGGAAATATGTTTTTGAAAATTAATATTGTACACATGACATGACTAACAGCAATAAAAATTCACCATTAGTCAGTATAGTTTGCACCACATATAATCATGAGAAATTTATAAGACAAACAATAGATGGTTTTTTATTACAGAAAACAAGTTTTCCATTAGAAATAATTATTCATGATGATGCGTCTAATGATTCAACAGGTGAAATTTTAAAAGAATATGAAGAGATATATCCTAACTTATTTAGAAATATATATCAAAAAGAAAATATTTATTCTAAGGGTATAAATATTTGGTCATATTTGTTTTCAGAAAAAGTAAGAGGTAAATATATTGCTTTATGCGAAGGTGATGATTATTGGACTGATCCCTTGAAATTACAAAAACAAATTGATTTTTTAGAAGATAATAGGGACTATGGATTAGTATATACTAAAGTTAGAGAATATCTTCAGAGTGAAAATAGACTTGGACATATTTTTGGAGGAAAATATACTTCTTTTATAGATATATTGCATTATAATCCCATTCCAACTTTATCTGTATGTTTTCGTAAAGACTTGTATTTTTCGTATATAAATGAAATTCTAGTATATAATAATGATTGGAAAATGAGTGATTATCCATTATGGCTTTATTTGTCTAAAAACTCAAAAGTTAAGTATATGGATTTCATAAGTGGGGTCTATCGTGTTCTTGATAATTCAGCTTCTCACAATTTAGATGTATCTAAGCAGTTAGCTCATTATTCAGATGGGTTTCAAATAGCTGATTTTTATATTAATAAATATACCCCTGAAAATGAAATCTTAAAATTTCACTTTAAGGTTGAACATTTATGGTTTTGTTTTCGTCTATTTTGTATTAGAAAAGAATGGAATCTATTACTTCAGATGCAGAATAAGCTTAATCGTATAAAAAAAATAAATATAAAAATATCAATCATGAAGGCTACTTGCTTATCTCATATTTTATTTATTCTTATGCATCACTATTTCCTTTATCGTTCACAAAAAAAATAAATTGATGGATAAATATAAATACCAAGTATCTATTCTTGTTCCGATCTATAATGTGGAAGCTTATATTGAACGCTGTGTACGTTCTTTGTTTGAACAAACATTTCAAAGCATTGAATATGTTTTTATTGATGATTGTAGTCCAGATAAGAGTTTACAAATATTAAAAAAGATCATTCTTGAATATCCAAATAAAAAAGATTCTATAAAAATAATTTGTAATGAAAATAATTTAGGAATAGGATTTGTTCGAAATCAAGCAATATCTGTTGCTCGTGGAAAGTTTGTATTATATGTTGACAGCGATGATTTTATCGTTAATAATGCAGTTGAACTATTATATAATGAAGCTGTTTTGAATAAAGCTGATATTGTTACTGCTGATTTCTATTTGTATTATGATGAAAATAATAAAACATATCTTAGCTATAAACCAAAAACGAATCCTTTGTCATTCGTTAGTCAATTGGTAGAGAAAAGAATTCCTTCTTATCTTTGTAATAAATTGATAAGAATATCTCTTTATGAAAAACATGATATAAAAGTACCTCCTGGAATAAACTTCATGGAGGATTTTTCAACACTCCCTCGTTTAGTATTTTACTCAAAAAAAATAGTCACAGTCTCTTATCCTCTATATTATTATCAGCAAAATAGATATTCTTATTGCAATAACTTAACTGCAAAATCTATTGATTCTGCTTTTAAATCTATAGAAACGATAGAGTCATTTTTAATAAATAATTATCCCGATATTAACAAATATGCTATTTCAATAAATATATGCAAACTGCAAACTAAGTTGATGTTAACGTATGCTGCGCCAAAATATGCTAATATAATATGTAGTCATTATGATAATATATATGATGCAAATGCGTTGAATAATTTTAATTTTAGAGAACGTATACTTTTGCATTTTATTTCAAAAAAAGATTTCAAAAAGATAAACAACACAGTAAAATACATGAAATTATTAAGTTTTATTAAAACAAAACTACTTCTTATATTAAATAAAACAATAAATGTCATTACTTGTTAGAAATAGAATAATTTCCATATTTATTTTTCTTATTTGGCCTTTTGGTATTTTACTATTTTCCTGTTGTCAAATATCTAAAAGAAGGGACTTTATGTTTTATGCAATACTTTTTTCTCTTTGTATGGGATTGTATGGCTATGTTTTTAATGGCAGACATGATTTGCATATTGACATTGTTCATATTTATAATCATTATGAAATGATGCGTAATATGGACTTTATAGAAGCAGTTCCCTTTTTTGTTTTACGAGGAGATCTTTCTCTTTTAACCTTATGGTTACTCAGCCTAACAGGGGCTAATGCTCAAATTGTAGGTTTCTTTGTTTCTTTTATGCTATCTTTTTCAATAGTTTTTGTATTTGATAAATGGATGCTTTTAGTCAACATAAGAAATCGGAATAATTTATTTTTGATGGGAGTAGCCATGTATCTTTTTACAATACATCCTATGTCTATTAGTGGGGTTCGTACTCCCATAGCATTTTCTTTGTATATTTTGGGATTTATATCTTATTTTTGCAATAATAAAAAATCTTCTTTTTTATTTTTCGCATTGTCTATAGCGAACCATTTCAGCATGCTATTTATTGTAATATTATTTATAATATCGATTTCTTTTGAAAGAAATAAAATCCGTAATATTTCATTGATATTGGCATTTAGTTTTTTTCTTTTCAAGCCATTAATGTTTTTTTTAATGAACTTTTTATCATCATGTGGTGTAGTTGGTCTTTTATTAGCCAGTAAAGTTAATTATTATGTTTTTGAAGAGTTATCAGAAGGAGAAGTACGTATTACTACGGGGAGTAATATTTGGCTTATGCAATATATTGCTATTGAAATGATATTACTATTTATAGAACTACTTCCTCCAGTTAGAAAATATATAAAAAACAATAACATTCTATATCATTTAGAGATATGGATTTGGCTATTAGCTTCATTTGTCATTTTTAATATTACAAATATAACTATGTTTGCACGCTTTACGACTGTTTTAATATTCTTTTCTTCCCTATTCTTAATGTCTATTGTTGGATTGGCAAAGTCTAATAAATTGAATATAGTATTTCAATCACTGTTTGTGCTAATTGTATGCATTGCTGGTGTTGCATTACTGAAAGAAAAAGCAGCTATTCCAGAATATCAAGTTGCTTATCAAAATGTTCCTGAATTATTGTATAATAATTTATTTCAGTTACTGAAGATTGATGTTAATTATATAAATGTTGAATATCAAAATTTTATAGAGATTGAATAATTCAAAAGTTCGAGTATTGTATGTAGTGAGGTCCCTATGTGTAGGAGGCATAGAGAATTCTGTTGTTAGTCTTTGTAATAATTTATCTAGAGAAAAATATACTGTAGGCATATTAGTCTTAACAAATAATCATCTGGAATTATTAAATAAGATAAAAAAAGATGTCAATATCCACATTATACCATTAAAGCAATATAATAATATGATTGTTAATATATTGTTTTTACTATTCAATTTTCCCCATATAGTCAAAGTATTACAATTATATTCACCGGGAATTATTCATACACATATATATCAATATAATATTTTTCCCATATTTTTAGGAATGCTTTTTTTCAAAAGAAAAATTTATCATTTTCACACAATACATACGACTGGATTACATTATGCAAATAACTCTATTGGTAGTTTTATTAAATTAAAGATAGAAGATATCTGTTATAGAATAATGTCTACAAATTTAATATGCGTATCAAAAGAAATAGAACGAAATGTTCGATCTTTTTTTAATCACATAAAATATAATATTAGAATAATAGAAAACGGTGTTGATTTAAAACGATTTACCCCCTCCTTGTATGACAAAAATAGACAAAAATTCATTTTAGTATATGTCTCTCGATTAGTAGATGGAAAAAATCATATTACACTTTTAAAATCTTTTGCTAATTTGTCTTTGAAATATAAAAATATCGAACTTTGGTTTATTGGTGATGGTGATCTAAAAAATCAACTTATCCAATATACGCAGAAATGCAAAATTAAGGATAAAGTTTGCTTTTTTGGAAACATAGATAATATTCCAGAAATACTATCTCAATGTAATTTAGCCGTTTTCCCATCTGAGTATGAAGGATTTAGCGTAGCTTTAATAGAAATGATGGCTATGGGATTACCTGTTATTTGCTCTGATATACAAAATTTCAAAGACTTGTTTGGAGATTCTGGAGCACTATTCTTTTCTGTTCATAATGATTTACAATTATCAACACAAATAGAAAAATTATATCTAGATAATAAATTATTAGAGTTTTATGCAAACTGTTCTAAGCAAATTTCCCAGAAATATTCTATAATAGAAATTGTAAACAAAATAGATCTCTATTATCAGTCAGTATATAAATAAAAACTACAATTAAGATTCATTCCTGAAATAACATAAATACTTATATATCATGTTCAAGGTTTCCATTATAATCCCAATATATAATGTATCTGCCTATGTAGAAAAATCCATTCTTTCTTCTTTAAACCAGACTTTCAATTCGATTGAGTATATTCTTATTGACGATTGTAGTACTGATAAAAGTATGGATATCGTATATGGTATTCTGAATAAACATATTCGTAAAACTGATGTTTTCATTTATAAACATAATGAAAATAGAGGATTGTCAGCTGCCCGTAATACAGGTTTAAATAAAGCTACTGGAGATTTTATTTTCTTTATGGATTCAGATGATGAGATCACACCGGATTGTATTGAACTTCATTATAATACTATAATTAAAAGCGGAGCGGATTTTACGATTGCAAACATACAGCTGAAAGGTACTAAATCATCATTTCATATACGGGATATATTATTTGATGAATTGTATGAAAAGGATATATTAAATTCTTTTTTTAATAGAGATTGGAATGTGAGTGCAGGTAACAAACTTTATAATAGAAAATTTTTATTAGAGAATAAAATTGAATTTACAAATGGATTACTACATGAAGATATTCTATGGTCTTATGAGTTATCTAAGATAGCGAAGAAAATAGTAGGGGTACATAAAAGAACCTATTTATACTACATACATGCTAACTCGATAACTACAACGGTAAATCCTCAATATAAAATAGGCTCTTTGGTATATATTATTGAACATATATATAAAGATGCTATTTTAGTGGGTGATAAAATTGATTTACGATTGATGAACAAATATTTATCTTCGTTGCGATTTAACACATCTCTTCTTTTATTGAATAATGTAAAAAGCAGAAAAGAAATAAAATATTATTATGATTTAATAAATAAAGAATGCTATAAATCCGGTAAATATAGAAATCTATTTTCTATTATACTTCTCTTACCAAGCCGTTTATTTGTATTACTTATGAGGCTTCCTTATTCTATCTACAAAAAAATGCAATAATATTATGTCTATGTTTAAAAATAAAGTCCTTCTAATTACCGGTGGAACAGGTTCTTTCGGTAATGCAGTTTTACGTCGGTTCCTTAATTCCGACATTAAGGAAATACGCATTTTTTCCCGAGATGAAAAGAAACAAGATGACATGCGGCACTTACTGCAAAATCCAAAAGTAAAGTATTATATAGGTAATGTTCGCGATAAGGCTTCTGTTGATGTTGCCATGTCGGGTGTGGATTATGTATTTAGTGCTGCTGCATTGAAACAGGTTCCTTCCTGTGAATTTTTTCCATTGGAAGCTGTACGTACAAATGTTGAAGGGACCGAAAATGTGTTACGTTCAGCTATTGAACACGAAGTTAAAAGTGTGGTCGTACTTTCTACAGATAAAGCAGCCTACCCGATTAATGCAATGGGGATGAGCAAAGCTCTAATGGAAAAAGTCGCAGTCGCTAAAGGACGTGAATTAGGGGAAAATGCAAAAACAACCATTTGCTGTACACGCTATGGGAATGTAATGGCCAGCCGTGGTTCTGTTATTCCTCTATGGGTAGAACAGATGGTGGAAGGCAAACCTATAACAATCACAGATCCTAATATGACTCGCTTCATGATGACTTTGGATGATGCTGTAGATTTAGTTGTATATGCTTTTACACATGCCCATAACGGAGACCTTTTTGTACAAAAAGCACCTGCTGCTACTTTAGCAACATTAGCACAAGCGTTAAAAGAAATATACCACAGTTGTAGTGAAATAAAAATCATAGGAACACGTCATGGAGAAAAACTATATGAAACTTTAGTGACTCGCGAAGAAATGGTTCGTGCTATCGATTTAGGAAATTATTATCGTATACCTTGCGATACTCGTGATCTGAATTATGATAAATATTTCACAAAAGGGAGCGAAGAAGTCTCAAAAATAGAAGACTATCATAGCCATAACACCCGTCGGTTAGATATTGAAGGCATGAAAGAGTTATTGATGAAGTTACGCTTTATACGGGAAGATTTGGGATTGGAAATGAAGGCCAAAGCCAGCATTATCAGAAGTGAATAAATAAATAAAGATAGTTATGTTAAAAGTAATGACAATTGTTGGAACCCGTCCGGAAATCATAAAATTAAGTCGGGTTATGGCAGAGCTAGACAAGTATACTGAACATATTATCGTCCATACTGGTCAAAATTTCGATTATGAACTGAATGAAATATTTTTTCAGGAGCTTCATATCCGTAAACCTGATTATTTCTTAAATGCAGCAGGAAAAAATGCAACGGAAACTATTGCTAATGTAATTCTTAAATCTGATGAATTAATGGAGCAGATAAAACCTGACGCTTTGTTACTTTATGGGGACACAAACAGCTGTCTTTCCGTTATTTCCGCAAAAAAGAGGAAAATTCCCATTTTCCATATGGAGGCTGGTAACCGTTGCTTCGACCAAAGAGTTCCTGAAGAAATCAATCGAAAAATTGTAGATCACTTGAGTGATATTAACATGCCTCTTTCAGAACATGCCCGTCGGTATCTGGTGGCAGAAGGATTGCGACCGGAAACGGTAATAAAAACAGGTTCACCAATGACAGAAGTACTGCTATATCATTTACCCGAAATCGAAAAAAATAATATTCTTGAAAAAGAGGGATTGAAAAAAGGTGAATACTTTATAGTAAGTACCCATCGGGAAGAAAATGTAGATTCAGAACAAAATTTTACAGATTTACTGGATTCTCTGCAAGCTATTGTAGAAAAATATCACAAAAAAGTCATTGTATCCACTCATCCCCGTACCCGTAAAAAATTAGAAACAATTGGTTTTGTAAATAAAAATCCAATGATCGAATTTATGAAGCCTTTCGGATTTCTGGAATATATAAAACTACAGCAAAATGCTTTTTGTGTAATATCTGATAGTGGCACCATTACAGAAGAATCGTCTATTCTTCATTTTCCTGCTATTACAATTCGTCAAGCTCACGAACGGCCAGAAGGGATGGATGAAGGAACGCTGATCATGACTGGATTAAAATGTAAACGGATAATAGACTCGATAGGCATTGTTACATCACAACATGTAGAAAAAGAAAACAACATCCATTCTATCCCTGATTATGCAGCAGACAATGTTTCCAAAAAAGTAGTTCGAATCATTCTTTCCTACACCGATTACATTAATCGTACGGTCTGGCATAAAGAAATCTAATATCTTATTTTCATTTATGACTAAGAAAAAAATTTTATTGTTCGGCGCTACAGGTATGGCCGGACATATTGCCTATTATTACCTGCAAGCTACAGGTAAATATGATATAGTGAATGTGGTATATCGTACAAAGTTAACAAATGATAGTATTGTTGTCGACGTATCAAATAAAGATTCCGTACAACAACTAATACAGAATATCAGGCCCGACCTTATACTCAATTGTATTGGTGTCCTAATTAACGGTTCCAAAAACCATCCGGATAATGCAATTTTAATTAATGCCTATTTCCCTCATTTATTAAAAAAAATATCGGATGAGATAGGAGCAAAATTGATTCATATAAGCACAGACTGCGTATTTTCCGGTAAAAAAGGGAACTATACAGAATCAGATTTTAAGGATGCTGACGACATTTATGGCCGTAGTAAAGCTCTTGGGGAAATCATCAATGACAAAGATTTAACGATCCGAACCTCTATTATTGGACCCGAATTAAAGATAGGGGGGGAAGGCTTGTTCCATTGGTTTATGCAACAAAAAGGGACAATCAATGGCTTTAAATCTGCTATTTGGGGAGGTGTCACAACTTTAGAACTTGCCAAAGCTATTGACTATGCCATAACACAAAATCAAACTGGATTAATACAATTAAGTAATGGCATAGGAATTACAAAGTATGATTTACTTCACCTATTTAAGAAAATATGGAATCGGAAAGATATTAAAATTCACCCATTCGACGGTAATGGAGTAGATAAATCTATTGCTAAATCTAAAAGATTTGACTATAGAGTACCCGGATATGAAGAGATGTTGATAGAACAGTTTGAATGGATGAATGATAAAAGAGAACTGTATCCTCAATATTTTGATTTCTGATGAAACAGAAGAAAACATTAGTTATTGGTGAAGCCTTTTATCCTGAGGACTTCCTCATCAACGATTTAGTAAAAGAATGGGAGAAAGAGAATTTCTGTTTTGAAGTTCTCACAAGAACTCCCTCTTATCCATTTGGGAAAGTGTATGAAGGATATAAAAATAAAATATACCAAACAACTTATTTTAATTCCATAAAAATACACCGTTTTCCCGTCATACAAGGATATGAAAAAAGTATATTAATTAAAGTTCTAAACTATCTTTCCTTTGTTTTTTGGAGCTGCTGGGTAGTTTTATTTATTGGACATAAGTTTGATAAAGTATTCATTTACCAAACAGGTCCACTAACTTTAGCTACAGCCGGAATTTTTCTAAAAAAGTTTTACAAAGCCAAAGTTACAATATGGACCCAGGATTTATGGCCGGAAACAGTATATGCTTATGGTTTTAAACAAACTCGTTTCCTTTGCTTTTTCTTAGATTGTTTTGTAAAATGGATATATGATAATTGTGACCATATTATGGTTTCATGTGAAGGATTCATTGATAGGATTCACAAATATGTACCTGGAGCCACTATTGAATTTGTTCCGAATTGGTCACTGGTTGAATACCATCCTCTTCAAAAACAACAATTACCGGGTCGTTTCAATTTCACTTTTGCAGGCAATATCGGTAAAGTACAAAATCTGGAGAATATCATACGGGGGTTTTCTGTTTTTGTAAAAGACAATCCTGAAGTTTATTTGAATATCATTGGAGACGGTTCTTTTTTACCGGAATTAAAAGAGCTCGTTGTAAAAGAAGGTATTTGTAATATCAATTTTGTAGGACGGGTACCATTAAACGAAATAGCTGATTATTACGAGGCAAGCGACGTTTTGGTTATTTCTTTAAAGGATACACCTCTTTATGAAATAACTATTCCGTCTAAATTCCAAACTTACCTCTCGACAAAAAAACCTATCTATGCCATTTTCAAAGGAGAAGTCAAGAAATTAGTTGAAAAATATCATATTGGATTTGTAGCTCATCCTTCGGATCTGAATGAAATTGCTAATGGTTTTAAGACATTCCTCAATTTATCCGAAGAAAAAATGAAAGACATATCAACAAACTCATCCTTGCTTTTACACTCTGTATTCAACAGAGATTCGATTATTGATAAAATAAATTCTATTTTTTGGCAATAAATAGTATAAACAACACCAGATGAAACAAAGTCCAAACACATAATACATAAGAAGATTTACGCTTGATAGAACGTCTCTTCCTGCCACTGGAAAAGCGATTCAAGAGACCGTAACAGTGGCATTCCGGGCGTGAGGGATAAATTTTCCCCCTCCCGGAATTTTTATGAAAGAACTATTGATAGCGCTGTTTGACGGACACAAACCTTCCGTCAGAAAGTATTACGAATTTTTAGAACGCATGCCTCTCGAACAAAGAGGCATTTTTTGTAAGCAGACGTATGGAATTGCCCTGGCTGAATGGAATGAGCTGGAACCGGCATACCAACTATTTTTAATCCGCCTGATAAAAAAAGAGCGGCAACAATTTGTTGATTACATACGGAAGGAGACGCTACTCGGCAAGTTTCTATATGAAATAGATGAGTTAAATCTGTTGCTGAAAGTACTTAATTTATGGATGCAACCGCATAAAAATATTAAACCCTCTTATACGGATATTTCTTTTTCTTTATCACTCACCTTCAACACCAACCTATCTATCAAATACTTAGCAGATAAAATCCGATATTCACGAATGGATTCATTCGATTTTGCCGAGCTTTTGGAGAAAAGCAATGAGATGGAATAAAAGAATTGCATCTTCCACGGTTCCTTTTTAACCAATAATAGAACTACTGAAGGTGCAATCATTCAACTCTTGCCTTTTTTGTTGCTTCTTCTTGATGCCATTTAGAGTACGGAGATACACCAGTGTCTATAATATTTGTTTTAATAGTATTTCTCAATCCCGCCAAATCCTGTTATCTTTTTATTTTCTTTCGTTTTTCTGATGAAGTGGTTTAACCGCTTCTCAAATTCTTCAAGGCGTATCCTCGCTGCTTCAATGTATGCAATTCGGATGCGTTTATATGATTCGGAAAAATGTTGATAGTTATTCCATACTGTTTTATCTTCTTTCAATTTGTCAATAATATCGTTTGGAAAAATAAAAGGTTCAGACAAAACAGTTTGTATCTTATCCTCAAATTTTGGATGTATCATTTTATTTTCCAATAGCCATTTAAGCCTTTCCTTATTGGCTTGCGAGTAAGTACTTTTAGGGTTTCTGGGGGTGAAGCGCTGAATTTTATGTTCGTTATCAAGTGATTTTATCGTACTGTCAATCCAATCGAAACAAAGGGCTTCTTCAACCGCATCATTGTATAAAATGCTTTTCTTACCTGATGACTTATTAGAGAATACAAACCAAATTTCATTGGCAGTATCGAAGTTGTCAGTCAACCACTTTCGCCAATCTTCCCGATTTTCAAAATACTTTATTTTACTTTCTTTTGTCATAACAAGTCATTCAAACTAATTAGGGATATACAGTAAATATCTCTACCCAAATACTTGAGAAGAGGTATGCAATGTTTTACTACAAACATAGTAAAAAAGGGCTAATCCAATAAACCGGTTTAAGAAATTCCACCCATTTAATCCGCCTGATAAAAAAGAGCAACAACAATTTGTTGATTATAGACAAAAAAATACAATAAGACAGTATAAACAACAAATTGCACTTTACAAAGTACACTTTTACCCAATAATCGTACCATAGAAAGTACAATTTTCACTTTTGCTGTATAAGAGAGAGACATTTCTTACTGGAAGAGAGTCCACCTCACTGCTTTTTTAACAGTTTTCTCCCACTATACATTTGCGCTGTTCCCAATAACGGGGATGCAACTTAAAAACAATTTAAATTATGGCACAAGGGTATGTATTGGTGCTCCGTCCGTCGGAGCCGGGTAACAAAGAATCGGAAAAGAAGTATTATGCATTGTCGAAAAGTACAGGAATAGTCGACCTTAAATATTTAGGGAAACTGATTGCAGCACGAAGTTCTATCTCTACAGCAGATGTGAAAGCGGTATTGGACAACTTGAGTTTTTTCATGGATCTGGAATTACAGGAAGGAAAAATCGTACAATGGGGCGAATTTGGAAGTTTCCGTTTTACGGTAGGAAGTGAAGGAGTTACGGATAAAACAAAATTCAATGCGAGCATGGTTTGGCCGTCACGCCTGGTTTTTACTCCCGGTACAGATTTAAAAGGGACAAAAAAACTGCTGACATTTTCACATTTGGGAAACACTGTAGAGAAATCCAATGAGGGCGAAAGTGACGGGGATAAACCGTCCGAACTTTAATGAACCGGATACGGATGATTGAAAACCGTTCCTGCATGAAAAAAGTAACGATTCAATTAACAATGGCAATCCTGCTCGTACTGAGCGGGATTGTCCTGATTTTCTCCGGTTTCTGGATTGCACCGGCCGGAGAAATCCATAACAGCGTATTAGTGGCTTTCGGAGAAGTCAGCACATTTGCCGGAGCATTATTCGGTGTGGACTACTCATACAAACTGAAAATTGATAATAGAAATTTAAAAACGAAAGAAGATGAAAGAGATAATCAGTGAGCATTTTAATATGGAAGAATTTATTTACAGCACAATAGCGATAGAACAAGGCATTGACAATACACCTCCGATTGAAGCGCAGGCTGCCATCCGTAATTTGGTAAACCGGTTACTGGAGCCTTTACGGGTTTATATAAATAATCCGCTTATCATTTCCAGCGGTTACCGGTCAGAAGAACTTAACCGGTTGGTAAGAGGCGTACCTTGTTCACAACATCGCAAGGGAGAAGCTGTAGATATTTACACATTCAATAATCCACGCTTATTGGAATACTTACTCGATAGCGGATTGGATTTCGACCAGGCAATCTGGTATCAAAAGAGAATGTTCATCCATTTGTCTCTGAAATATAATGGAATAAACCGCCACCAGGTATTAATGCGATGAAAAACCACATTTATCTTATAGCTATTATTTGCGGATTATCCGGCTGCATATCCCATAAAAAAGAGATGGAATATAAGTACCGTTTTACAACTGATTCCATTTTTCATGTGCGGTCGGACAATTCTTTGCAAATAAATCAGCGATGGACGCGAGGACTGGGTTCTGAAACAATCAGGGAACTTACGTTTTCCATACCGAATGATAGCGGAAAACAATATTTAGAAAAAGTCATCTACTCCAAACAAAAATGGTGCATGGAAGACTCCATCCGGACTAACATAGAGAAAACGGTTACCGATTCAATAGCCATAAAGCAACAGAATACGACTGGAACATACAAAGAAAAAGAACAGAAGAAACAAAAAGGGAACAATAGATGGAAATGGCTCACAACGGTACTTATCCTATTTTCGCTGTACGCGTATTTGTACAGAAGAAATTAATTCCGTTTCTTTGTGCAAAGATTTTTAGATATGGCAGATGAAGAGCAAATGGTCCTCCGTACAGAGGATTTGGTAAAAAAATACAAGACACGAACCGTAGTTAACCATGTTTCCATCAATGTGAAACAAGGGGAAATTGTGGGATTGCTTGGGCCTAATGGGGCTGGTAAAACTACAACATTCTACATGACTGTCGGTTTGGTAACTCCCAATGAAGGCAAGATATTCCTAAATAATATGGAAATAACCAAGTACCCCGTATATAAACGGGCCCGGAATGGCATCGGATATTTGGCTCAGGAGGCTTCCATCTTCCGTAAAATGACTGTTGAAGATAATATCCGTTCTGTGTTGGAAATGACGGAAACTACCACTGAATACCAAAAAGAAAAACTGGAAAGCCTGATTTCCGAATTCGGTTTGAACAAAGTACGCAAGAATTTAGGAGACCAGTTGTCCGGAGGTGAACGCCGTCGTGCCGAAATTGCCCGTTGTCTTGCCATAGACCCTAAATTTATCATGTTGGACGAGCCTTTCGCCGGGGTTGACCCTATTGCTGTGCAAGATATTCAAAGTATCGTAGCAAAACTGAAACACAAAAATATCGGTATCCTGATTACGGACCACAACGTATATGAAACATTAAGTATCTGCGACCGTGCCTACTTGCTGTTTGAAGGTAAAGTATTGTTCCAGGGAACAGCCGAACAGCTTGCGGAAAACGAGATCGTACGTGAAAAGTATCTGGGTAAAGACTTCATTCTGCGTAAGAAAGACTTTTAAAACATCCTACAAATTTAACGCGGATATATGGAATTCTAAAATTGAATATTCCATATATCCGCGCCTTCATTCCTCAAGATATCAGGTAATCTGAGATTTTTATTCTATAGCTTTTATTCTATAATCCACCGGAGTAAATAATTTAGACCATATACTGTTGTTTTGATATGTATATAAAGCTGTAGATGGCACATACAAAAATGGCATACTATTCGTATCAAACAAAACACCACCTGTCAACGGAGGTTGATTAGCATAACAATAAAGATTCAATTTTGTACAACCGACAAAAGCCTGTGAACCAACCTTATAAAAATTCTCTTTCAATACAATTTTTGTCAAGCTCGAGCAGTATTCAAAAGCTCGTTCCTTAAATTCATGCTCAAATTGAACTCCTTCCACATTTTTTAATGACGTACAATTTTTGAAAGCAGATACTCCAACTGTACCTATCGGAACTGAACTTGTTAATGATTCCATTTGTGCATTTTCAAATGCTTTATCATTGATATTAATGATGGTTATCTTTCCATGACCGGGTATTTCTTCTGGAAAAACCATATTTTTTACAGACAAGTCTCTAAGCCACATTACCGTAGCCACACCGTCTTGAACACGAAAAGCAATATCATTGACATAAATAATATCTTTATAGTATTCATGAACTATTGTACTGAAAACAAAATCTCTTAAATCTGTCCAATAATTAACAAAGTCCATCATTAGTGTTCCACCTCTTTGCAAATAAGACGCTCTATCCTTCATTGCGCTTAAACCTTGATTACGAAACTTTAATGTATAAACTCTGGGGTTAGGTATCCAAAGATTTCCGGAATAATCGTATCCTGATGTAAAAACTATAAACCATCGGGATGGATCATCTTTTAATGTAGGTAATATTTCCGGAAACACTTCTTTAACCAGATTAACCTTTGTTTCCGGATAAGCTGTATAACGATCACTTATTGCCACACGAATACATCCATTGGCCTCAGATGTCGGATTTTTCAGCCATGCATCATCCGGCCAGTTTATTTGTGGAGCACCTTCAATATATCCTAATTCTCCTTTATTATAATCACGAGTTACAATTACTATTTTCCCTCTAAGATTGGAGATCGGTTCATTTAATAAGTTCTTGTCAAAAATAAAGTTACTTCTCCCCAGTTCATCTATATACTTCTGAAAAGTAGAATTATAAACTGTACCCGGTCCTTCCGCATTCTCTGCCTTTATCATTGCAACTACAAATTCCCTGGGATTAGCCTGTAGAAATGAAATACATGTTGATGCAAACTCTTTCCAATCTGTATAACAATAAATATCACTATGAAAAAAATTCATATTTTCACTTAAACGGCAATCGAATACACGCACTCCCCATTCTAATTGCTCTTTAAAATTTAGATCCTGACATTGAGCTACAGAACTTTTAGGGCCACAGTCCAATCGAAATGTTCCAGCGTCATGAGTCCCGAAAAGAGTTAATTCAGATAAAATAGCATTATCTGGATAAAGGCCTATCCATTCATTTGTACTCACTTCTGTTACAGAAGCCTTAGTTGTTAAATCACCATCAATGTCCTTCCCTTTTTCTAACTGTTCGGTAAAATCCGTACACGATGTCATAAATCCCACGAAAAAGCCCAATAGAATAACAATCTTACGCATAGATATTAAGATTTAAGTAAAACATTAAAATACTCCTTTTCTATAATATTAAAGACAAATAACAAGTGATAACTACTTAAAGCAGAATTGCCTCTTTTCGTTAATAAAACCTATACAGTTTATTAATAAAACAAAAAGAACTATCTTCACGCCTTTGTTAATAAGTTATGAAAAAATGAAGAATTGTTTTTACCTCATCTTGACCTTTTTGTCTTTTTCTTGTTTTGTCTTAGCCACCCCAATCTCCCGTATTAAAGGAAAAATTGTGGATGCAAGTAATAACAATCCCATAGATGCAGCAGATGTATTCCTTTTCCGGCAAGGGAATACCAATCCCATATATCAGGCCCTACCTGAAATGGATGGAAGTTTCAATATACCAGACATCAAAGACGGAACATACAGCTTGTTAATTCGTTTAGTTGGTTACGACCTATATTCAAAAACCGATATAGAAGTTATTCCTTCACGGCAAACAATAGATTTGGGAATTATCACTCTAAAACCTCTTGAAGTGGGGTTAGCAGAAGTTGAAATTGTAGCCCAGAAAAAGCAAGTCATTTACAAACTGGACAAAAAAGTAATCAGCGCCTCATCTAATCTACTGGCAGGCGGCGGTTCTGCTGTTGATATTTTGGAAAACACACCCTCTATCCGCGTAAATGCCGAAGGGGAAGTAACTTTCCGCGGCAGTAGTGGTTTTATGGTTTATGTAGACGGGAAGCCTAGCGTTTTCAGCGGTACACAAGCACTGGAACAAATACCATCCAGCCATATTGAAAATATAGAAATCATCACCACACCATCTGCACGCCATGATACAGGGGGAGATGTGGGTATTATCAATATTATAACAAAGAAACATAGTCAACACGGTCTCAGTGGTATGGTAAACGTAACCGGAAGCACTTTCCTGTCCCGAGGTGTGGACTTTCTACTGGCACAACAAAACAAAGCTTCCCGCTGGTATATCGGTGGAAACTGGAGCGACCGCCTGAGGAAAAGCCATTTCGACCAGGAGAAAACTACGATTGTTTCCGATACTGCCACAACCTCACATTCCAATGGTCCCCGTGAGAGTAATAATTTCGACTATTCATTAAAAGCAGGATGGAGCTATACCCTTCCCCACACAACATTAAATGCAGACCTGCAAGGCGGTTACGGAGGACGTACCCGAAAAGGAGACCTCGATTATACGGAAGTCCGTTCTACCCATAATAATATCATAGGAAACGGGGATTATTATAGCCGGGATGATTATGATTTACATGAGACCTATTTCCAAGGAACCATAGGTGCCAATCATAAGTTTAATGACAAGGGGCATGAATTATCAGCAAGTTTCTATTTGAAATACGGAGGCAACGCGCTTGAATATTTCCAGAGTGACTTGTACAATAAAAACAATGAGCGTGAACAAGGCCACCGCGCGTGGGAAGATGAACATCGTTGGACTGTCCGGGGGAATCTGGATTACATCTATCCCTATAGTAAAACCGGACATATAGAAACGGGCTACCAATACTTCTCCTATCTGGAAGACGGCGACTACAGTATGCAATTCTGGAATCCGGAGAAAAAAGAATTCTATTGGAGAGATGATATTTATAATACTTTCTACTTCCAACATGGTATTAATTCTATCTATGCTATTATCGGAGACAGTTACAAAGCATTCGATTTCCAAGTTGGTGTTCGTGGAGAACATACCCACCGTGTACTACGTAGTTCTATAAAAGGAAAAGACAGGACTTACAACAAATTTGAGTTTTTCCCTTCTTTCCATTTAGGATACAACTTCCCTAATGAGCATAAATTGCTATTCTCTTATTCACGCCGTATCACACGTCCTGAACTTTTTTTCATGGAGCCATATATAACTTACCGTGATTTCTACTCGGCAGAGATTGGGAACCCGGACATTCGCTCCGAATATATCAACTCCTTTGAACTGAATTATAAAAAGAATATTGGCGAACATACACTGTCTGCAACACTTTTCCACCGTAGCAGGAAAGATAAGATAGAACGTTTACGTGTTCCTTTTCAGGCTGGCGTCACACTAGACTCTATGGCGAATGTGGGACACGACTACTCTACCGGATTAGAATTAAGCGGGCAAGTGCAGGTAACGCGTTGGTGGAATATCAATTTAAACGGAAGCCTTTACCATTATAAAGTAGAGAACCAATATAAACTGGATGGTAAAAACGAAAAGAGTACCAACTACGACATTGTTTGGAACAACTCGTTTGACATCGGTAAAAATACGCGTATACAACTGGATGGTAATTTTGTAGGCCCTTCCGTAACCACCCAGGGACGTACGGACGCTTTCTGGTATGCAAACCTTGCCGTCCGGCAACAATTAATGAATCGAAAGCTAACTGCTACACTTGCCTTCCGTGATGTCTTCAATTCGGCAAGGTACGTAAGTAATATTACAACTTCGGACTTACAATCCATCACCCATATCCGGCCGAATTATCCTTTAATAACTTTGACATTGAGTTACACATTCAATAACTTCAAAATTAAGGGAAAACAAAGTACGGAAAATCATGATTTATTTGAAGGAACAAATCACTGATTCAGGTGACAGGTGATAATATTTTCCTGTCACCCGTAAGCAGGTTCAGAATTGCAACAGTAATTCTGAACCTGTTTGCATATCTATCATCAGCATACCGTCCACAACCGGTAGAGATACGGCTTTTTGATCGATATGTATACTTAAGTTTCCAGAATTAGCAGGCAATTTAATACGGAAAGTACCGGGAACAAGAGCTTTCAGGGTTGCTTCCGTCAATTGATTATCTTGCCACTTGGCAGATACTTCACCTCCACCACGTACTTTCAAACCTTTAAAACTACCTTCTTTCCATGCAGATGGCAAAGCAGGCAACAATTCAATTGCACCTGTTTGGCTTTGAACCAACATCTCTGCAATACCAGCCGTACCACCCAAATTACCATCAATCTGGAAAGGCGGATGCGCACAAAAAAGATTCGGATACGTACCACCACCATTTGTCATGTTCGTTGTCTTATCTACACATGGGCGCAATAAGTCTCCAAGTAGTTTATAGCCATGGTCACCATTATGTAAACGCGCCCAGAAATTAATCTTCCATGCCATTGACCATCCGGTGCTTTGGTCTCCACGTGCTTCCAACGATTTACGTGCCGCCTCAGCAAGTTGGGGTGTTTGTTCCATTGAAATCTCATTTCCCGGATACAAACCATACAAATGAGAAACATGTCGATGATGCGGCTCTACTTCTTCATACGGCTCCAACCATTCCATGATACGTCCATCTTTACCAATAGTCGTAGGCATCAAACCTGCCCTTTTAACAGCCAATTCTCCAGAAAAAGCTGAATCTATCCCCAGAATAGCTGCCGCATCTATTGTATTAGTGAACAGTTCACGTAAAATCTGGTTGTCCATTGTCGAGCCGGCACAGATAGAAGCGACCTTACCGTTAGGCAATTTATAAGCATTTTCCGGAGAAGTGGTAGGAGCTGTCACCAAGTAACCGTTACGCGGGTCTTTTACCAGCATATCCACAAAAAAGAGGGAAGCCCCTTTCATCACCGGATATACATCTTTTAGGTATTCCTTGTCCAACGTATATAAATAATGCATGTATAAATGTTCACACAACCATGCGGCGGAAGTATTGGTCGCCCCCCAGGAAGGATGTTCACCGGGAGCAGTAAATTCCCATACATTACCCAGAATATGCGTTACCCATCCACGAGCATTATAAAAAGCCTTTGCAGTCTGTTCACCGCTTGCCACCTGTTGTTTAGTCCATTCTGCTAACGGAAGATGCAATTCGGACAAATTGGTTACTTCTGCCGGCCAATGATTCATTTGCAGATTAATATTCAAATGATAATCACCATTCCAGGGAGTATTAATTGTATTGCACCATAAGCCCTGCAAATTGGGTGGTAATAAACCGACACGCGTAGACGATATTAATAAATAACGTCCGAACTGGAAATATAAGGCTGCCAAACCGGGATCATTCTTATCCTTGTTAAATGCTTCCAGCCGCTTATCCATTGGAAGAGTCTCTCTTTCCGTATGCCCCAGATTCAGTTCCACACGCCCGAACAAGGAACGATAAGCCGCAATATGTTCTTTTCTTAACGTAGCATAATCCTTCTTTTCAGCTTTTGCCAACAAAGACTGAACCTTTACTTCCGGCTCCTTTTCAAAATAATCGGTAGCCATGCTCACTAACAGGACTGCTTCCGTCGCATTTTTTACAGAAACGGTACTATCACTTGTAACAATCCTCCCGCCTTTCGGAAGAAGTATCCGTATACGGGAAGCATATTGCATGCCTTTCATCTCGGTTGTATCCACCCCATCGAATAAACGTCCTTGCATCAACAAATCGTTTCCTTCAGTGAATACTTTATAATGTTCGGAACGGTTCATTCCTACTGAAAAATTCAGAGAATTATCAACGTCTGCCATTAAATGGATAATGCCCAGGTCATCGGAAAAAGAAGTAAAAGCTTCACGATTGAAAGTAGTCTTTCCCTTACGGAAAGAAACGGATGCGATAGCTTCATCCAGATTTAATGTACGATTGTAAGCTGAAACAGGCTCTTTGCCGGAAGGATATTCATAATTAAGCAGCAAGTTTCCAAACAATTGGTAACTCCCATACGGAACCTTAGCCCCCTGCCCTTCACCGCTACCGGGGCCTTTACATACAAAAGTCTGATACATCAGTTCCTGTGCTTCATCATTACGTCCTTCAAATAAGAACTTACGGATAGCAGGAAGTGCATATAAAGCCTGGGGATTATCCGTAACCTGCTTGCTACCGGACCACATGGATATTTCATTCAAAACAAATTTCTCACTGTCGATGCCACCATCCGGCATCATTCCCAAACGCCCATTCCCCAAAGGAAAGGTTTCTTCCCAAATCCGGGCCGGAGCATCAAAATAATAAGACAATACATTTCCGGATTTCATCTCCGGCACATTACATCCCCATAAGAATAAAAGGGACAAAGTCATACAGAGTGGGAACCATTTCCGTCCCACACCCGATAATTTAGTTTTCATAGGCATTATTTAGTTTAGATTTTCAGAAACTCTGCATATCACACAGACGCTTATAATAGCCGTCTCGCTCCAACAGTTCATCATGACGTCCTCGTTCTACAATCTCGCCTTCATGCATCACACATATTTCATCTGCATTACGAATCGTTGAAAGACGGTGGGCAATCACAATCGTTGTGCGGTTACGCATCAAATTTTCCAAAGCTTCCTGTACCAGACGTTCGGATTCCGTATCGAGAGCGGAAGTTGCTTCATCAAGTATCAGGATTGGCGGATTCTTTAAAATAGCACGGGCGATACTGATACGCTGGCGTTGACCACCGGATAATTTTCCTCCACGGTCGCCGATATTGGTATCGTACCCTTCTTCACTTGCCATAATAAACTCATGTGCATTGGCAATGCGGGCAGCTTCCTGCACCTGTTCCAAAGTGGCACCTTCCACTCCAAAGGATATATTATTGAAGAATGTATCATTAAACAGGATAGCTTCCTGGTTCACATTTCCCATCAAACCGCGCAAATCGTAAAGAGTTGCCTCCCGTACATCTGTTCCATCAATGGTGATGCCGCCTTTATCCACATCATAAAAACGAGGTAACAAATCGACAAGAGTACTCTTTCCTGAACCAGACTGCCCAACCAATGCGACGGTTTTACCTTTCGGAATAGTCAAGTTGATGCCTTTCAATATCCAGTCATGCTGGTATTTGAACCAAACATCATTATAGCGGATACATTCGTTCAGAGCTATCGGCTTCGGATTTGCCGGATTATTGATATTGCTTTCCGCCTGTAATATTTTATCCACACGCTCCATGGATGCCAATCCCTTCTGGATAGCATATACGGATTTACTCAGGTCCTTTGCCGGGTTGATAATACTGTAGAAAATTACCAGGTAATAAATAAACGTTGAAGCATCTATCGGGCTGTTGCTACTTAAAATCAACGTACCTCCATACCACAGGACTATAGCTATCGTTGCCGTTCCAAGAAACTCACTCATCGGATGCGCCATCTGTTGACGGCGGTAAATACGGTTGGTCAGTTGACGGAAAATATCGTTGCTTTTTTCAAAACGTTGCTGTATTTTCTTCTCCGCATTAAATGCTTTGATGATACGGAGCCCCCCAAGCGTTTCCTCTATCTGGCTCATCAGATAGCCCCACTGTTGCTGTCCTTCAAAAGATTTACGTTTCAATTTCTTTCCGACCTGTCCCATAACATAACCGGCAATCGGCAACAGGATAAATACAAACAAGGTCAATTGCCAACTAATAGCAATCATCCCAATCAGATAAATAAGAATCAGAATCGGGTTTTTGAAAAGCATATCCAGCGAACTCATAATAGATGCCTCTATCTCGTTTACATCACCGGATACGCGCGCTATGATATCGCCTTTCCGCTCTTCTGAGAAGAAACCCAGCGGCAATTCCGTTATCTTGCGGTTTATCTGGTTACGGATATCGCGTACTACACCGGTGCGGATCGGTATCATCGTGTAAAATGCCATATACATGGTTCCTACCTTCAGGAAAGTAGATACGATAAGGAAAATGCCTAATATAATCAGCGTAAAGGAGCCCCCACGTGTTTCTATCATATCGGAAACAAACCAGAAAAAATTATTCTTCAATAATTCCGGGGTTGCTTTCCAGGCTTCAAACGACAAGGGATTGAATGTCCAATCCATATAAGAATAGGTCTCATCACTGATTTTAAACAAGACATTCAAGATGGGAATTATCAAGGCAAAAGAGAAGAGGTTTAAGATGGCGGACAGGACATTAAATATCACATTCCATACCATAAATTTCTTATAAGGAGGCACAAAACGCCTTAATACGCGGAGAAAATCTTTCATGTTTAAATGTTGGATTGAATTTGGGCCGCAAGTTACTCAATATCCCTCGGATTACAGGCATAACAGGAAATTTTTATTATCTTTATCCGCTCAATCAAAAAACATATTTATACATGAAAAACGCTATTATCCTATGCGCCCTGTTAGCATTCGCTCCCGTTTGCATGGCACAACAAGCTGAAAAATACCCGTTGGGTGACTATCAGGAACTGACAGACACAAAACCACATGATAGTGAAGCTGTCTGGGACAAACAAGCAAAACCTGTGCAACTTAGCTGGGGTTCCACCGACATCCGTTATAAGAAACTGAACGTACCGGAAGTGGCGAAAACCTCCCGCCTGCAATCCAAAGCATGGAAAGGCGAACGGATAAATGCCCAAGCCGTATTATGGACAAAAGAAAATCTGGAAGGAGCAACCATCACAGTCAGCGACCTGAAAAACGGCAGTGCCGTTATCCCGTCTTCTGCTGTCACTACTAATTTCGTACGCTATGTGATGACCGACGAGTTGAACAAAGACCGCAAAGGCGGTTGCGGACATCGTGAAAACAAAGCGGAATGGGATTCTTCCGTTGTTGCCGACGTTTTGGATATTGTAAAGATTCACGACATCCAAGCCCGTACCACTCAACCGATATGGATGAATGTATGGGTTCCGTTCGATGCCCGCCCCGGAAAATATAAAGGTACACTGACTGTTTCAGGCAAGAATTTCCAGCCGATGAACCTGCAAGTGGAAATCGATGTATTGAACCGTACACTGCCGGAACCGAAAGACTGGAAATTCCATTTGGACTTATGGCAGAACCCATATTCCGTAGCCCGCTATTACCAAGTTCCTTTATGGAGCAAAGCGCATTTCGATGCTATGCGCCCCATCATGAAAATGCTTGCCAATGCCGGACAGCGTGCAATCACCGCCAGCATCATGCACAAACCATGGGCAGGACAAACCGAAGACCATTTCGACAGCATGGTGTTCCGCATGAAGAAAATCGACGGCACATGGGAATATGATTATACGGTATTCGACAAATGGGTTGAATTTATGATGAATGAAATAGGCATCAAAGATTTAATCAGTTGCTATACGATGATTCCGTGGGCATTGACTTTCGACTATTACGACCAGGCTACCAACCGTGTACAATTTATCAATGCCAAGCCGGGTGATGCCGAATATGCTGAATACTGGGGTACTTTCCTGAAAGATTTCTCCCGTCACCTGCGTGAAAAAGGCTGGTTTGAAAAGACAGCCATTTCAATGGACGAACGTCCTATGGAAGCCATGCGCGAAGCCATCAAAGTGATTAAACAGGCTGATCCTGAATTTAAAATTACTTTGGCAGGAAACTACCATCCTGAAATCCAATCCGACTTGTATTACCTGAGTATCCCATACGGTCACCAGTTCCCGGCTGACGTAAAGGCTGCCCGCGAGAAGGCTGGACAAATCAGTACTGTTTACACATGCTGCGCAGAAGCCTTCCCTAACACATTCACATTTTCCGACCCGGCCGAAGCCCCTTGGACTGTATTGCACGCCGTTGCCGGAGGTTACGACGGTTACCTGCGTTGGGCCGTAAACAGCTGGACTGCCGACCCGCTCCGCGACTCCCGTTTCCGCACATGGGCAGCCGGCGATACCTACAGCATCTATCCGGGCCCGAGAAGCAGTATCCGTTTCGAACGTCTGGTTGAAGGCATCCAAGACTGCGAGAAAGTACGCATCCTCCGCGAAGAATTGACAGCAAAAGGTGCTAAAAGCAAACTGGAAAAGCTGAACAAAGCAGTTGCCAAATTCACTCCGGAAGGCTTGGCCGAAACACAACAGACGGCGGCAGAGATGGTAAATGAATTGAATAAGTTGCTGAATACGCTGTAAGAGGCGGATTATCGGATACAAGACGCGGAGATTAATTCTTGACGCGGATTTCGCGGATCAAAACAATTTGTATATATATAATTTATACACTCATGTTTTGATCCGCGTTTTTCACGTCTATCCGCGTCAATTTTTTCCAATAAAGACTCTTGTATGACTATACTGAATAATCCATTTGTTATCAGGGAAAGAAACAAGTTTCTGGTTTACGACAGGTTCTTTACGGAGTGGCTAGGAGGAGATTCTGAGTTTTGACGAAATAAAAAATAATATCTATTTTTGTTTCAATGAAAAACAATACATAGGAAAACGACAGCCGAATACATATTTCTTATTCATCGGGAGGACTCCGAAACAAAAAAACAGTGATGCAACCTATCTCCGACTGTTTGCGAAGATGTATTGCATCACTACATCCTACCTTTGCATGCCTCAATACAAATCTAAAAGCATTGAAAACAAAGGCATATCTTAAGATTTACAATTCCTATTTTTCCCTGATAAATATATTAACCGGAGTTCCCGTAAATTCCCAGTTCTCACGAATCTTGTTTTCAAGGAAACGTTTATACGGTTCCTTTATCCATTGAGGCAAGTTACAGAAGAAAACAAATGAAGGGACAGCTCCTGCCGGCAACTGGGTGATATATTTAATCTTGATGTATTTGCCTTTCCATGCTGGCGGCGGATAATTTTCGATAATCGGCAGCATGATTTCATTCAGCTTGGCAGTCGGGACACGACGCTGGCGGTTCTTGTAAACCGCTTCGGCTGTCTCCAATACTTTCAGGATACGTTGCTTGGTCAATGCCGAAATAAACAAAATCGGGAAATCCGTAAACGGAGCCAACCGTTCGCGAATGGCATTCGTAAACGTATCAATCACCTTCTGGCTCTTATCTTCTACCAAATCCCATTTGTTCACACAGACTACCAATCCTTTCTTATTTTTCTGCACCAGCGAGAAGATATTCAAATCCTGACTTTCGATACCGCGGGTCGCATCCAGCATCAGCACACAAACATCCGAATTTTCAATTGCCCGGATGGAGCGGATAACCGAATAATATTCCAGGTCTTCATTCACTTTTCCTTTTTTACGGATACCAGCCGTATCTACCAGATAGAAATTAAGACCGAATTTATTATATTTTGTATAAATAGAATCACGTGTCGTACCGGCAATATCTGTTACAATATGGCGGTCTTCTCCGATAAAAGCATTAATCAAAGATGATTTACCAGCATTCGGACGACCAATAATAGCAATGCGGGGAATCTCTTCCTCTACTATTTCCTGTTTATCTTCCGGCAACAACTCTACAATCTTGTCCAACAAATCACCGGAACAAGAACCATTGATAGCCGAAACGCAGAACGGGTCCCCTAAACCAAATCCATAGAATTCGGCAGAAGCCGGGTGAAGGTCGAAGTTGTCCGCTTTATTAGCAACTATAACCACAGGCTTTTCTGTACGGCGAAGGATTTTAGCAACTTCATTATCCAAATCAGTAATACCACTCATCACATCGACAACAAATAAAATTACGTCGGCTTCTTCCAATGCAACCTGTACCTGCTTATTGATTTCTCCTTCGAAAATATCTTCCGAGTTTACTACCCATCCGCCTGTATCTATCAGCGAAAATTCTTTACCCGTCCACTCTACTTTGCCATACTGGCGGTCGCGAGTTGTACCTGCCTCCTCATTCACAATCGCCTGACGGGATTGAGTAAGACGATTAAAAAGAGTGGACTTACCTACGTTGGGCCTACCAACTATTGCAACAATATTTCCCATAAACTACAATTCATTTTAAGAGCCTGGGCTCTAATCCAACTGATATCCGAAATTCTTCAGTATGTTATCCCTGTTGCGCCAGTCTTTTTCAACCTTGACAAACATTTCCAGGAATACCTTTTTATCGAAGAAACGTTCTATATCTTTACGGGACATAGCTCCTACCTTTTTAAGAGCCTGCCCGCGGTGCCCGATAATAATTCCCTTCTGGGAATCGCGTTCCACAATGATGAGCGCTTTGATATGTATCATATCCGCATCTTCCTTGAACAGCTCCACAACGACTTCCACTGCATAGGGAATTTCCTTCTGATAATACAAAAGTATTTTCTCACGGATAATCTCTGTCACGAAGAAGCGGGCGGGTTTGTCTGTCAACGCATCTTTTTCAAAATAGGGAGGCGATTCGGGCATCAAATCTTCCACCCTACGCTTTACATAATCTATATTGAAGTTCGATAAAGCTGAAATCGGAATGATTTCGGCTTTCGGAAGAAGTTCCTTCCAGTTGGCAACCAGTTTTTCCAGTTCCGGCTGGGTAGTCGTATCAATCTTGTTTATCAGCAACAAGACAGGACACTCCATTTTCTGCACACGCAGAAGAAATTCTTCATTCTTATCGATTGTCTCAACGACATCGGTTACGTATAAGAGCACATCGGCATCACCTAATGCCGACTGTGAAAAGTTAAGCATGGATTCCTGCAACTTGTAATTCGGTTGCAGTACCCCCGGCGTGTCTGAATACACAATCTGCATATCATCGGTATTCACAATCCCCATAATGCGATGGCGGGTGGTCTGCGCTTTCGAGGTGATGATAGAGATACGTTCCCCTACCAAACGGTTCATCAGCGTAGATTTTCCAACGTTCGGATTACCGACAATATTAACAAATCCGGATTTATGCTTGTTCTCCATCATAACCCCATTTAAGATAAATTGCACCCCAGGTAAATCCGGCACCAAAAGCAGCAAGAATCAGGTTATCCCCTTTTTTCAATTGCTTCTCCCACTCCCAAAGACAGATAGGAATTGTTCCGGCACTGGTATTGCCATATTTCTGAATATTAATCATTACCTTGTCCATATCCACACCCAGACGTTTGGCTGTTGCATCTATAATACGCAAATTAGCCTGATGAGGGACAATCCAAGCAATATCATCATGTGTTAACTGATTACGTTCCGCAATTTCGGCAGCCACATCCGCCATATAGGATACAGCATATTTGAACACATATTTTCCATCCTGGAAAACAAAATGTTCACGATTATCGACTGTTTCATGACTGGGAGGATAAGCCGAACCTCCGGATTTCATAATCAAATGTGAGTAACCGACACCATCCGTACGCAGGATCGTATCCATCACACCAAAGTTTTCTGTTGTAGGTTCAAGTAAAACGGCGCCACAAGCATCTCCGAACAACGGACAGGTAGAACGGTCCGTATAATCTGTAATAGCGGTCATTTTATCTCCGGCTACGACTATTACTTTCGAATAGCGCCCGGAACGAATATAGTTGGCTCCAGTTTCCAATGCATATAAAAAGCCGGCACAAGCACCTTGTACATCAAAAGTCATTGCATTTTTACACCCGGTATGATAAGCAATAATAGAAGAAGTTGTTGGAAAATGATGATCAGCAGTTGTTGTTGCTGTCAAAATCACTTCAATTTCTTCCGGTTTGACTTTTGTCTTTTCAAGCAGTTGATTTACTGCACGTATACCCATGTAAGAAGTACCTTTACCTTCTCCTTTCAATATACGACGTTCTTTTATGCCTACACGCGTCATGATCCATTCGTCCGTTGTATCGACCATTTTCGAAATATCTTCGTTTGTCAACACATCTTCCGGAACATATCCGCCAACCCCCGTTATAACCGCATTAATTTTATCCATAACTTAAAAAAATAGATAGGACTATTCCTAATTAAAAAAAAGCCCTAAAAAGAAATTTTAGGGCTATTCTTTGATTTACCAAGACTAACTCAGTGATGATAAACTCAGACTGCAGCTTCTTTTTCGATAGCTAACTTACCTCTGTAATAGCCGCATTCACCACATACAGTGTGATAGATATGCCATGCACCACAGTTAGGGCAGATAGCCATTGTAGGTGCTACAGCTTTGTCATGAGTTCTTCTCTTCGCTGTTCTTGTCTTACCTTGTCTTCTTTTAGGATGTGCCATGTTTTAATTTATTTAATTGTTATCATTCTCTATTAAACCTTTCAGACCATCCCAACGCGGATCGGTCATTACATTTACATCTTCGTCGATAGCAATATCTTCATCACCACTATCTTCGAATTCATCATCTCCGTCTTCCGTACTTCTTGTCGAATGTTTCTTCAATTTAGAAGACATTGCCTTATTACATTTTCCCGGAGCATGAACATGTTTCATTGGAATAGCTAATGCAATAAACTCATACAAGAACCATGCGATATTAATAGCACCTTCATCTTCCGGTATAATTACAATCTCATCGCTTTCTTCAGCGTATTCCTTTCCAAACTTTACAATCAGACGATTATTGGTTTCAACTGGAATTTCCATATCATCCAGACATCTGTCACATGGAACCATAACCACTCCTTCTATACGAAAGTTCATTTCAAACATCGAAGAGGTCCTTTTTACAGTAAGATTTACTTTCACTTTACCCTTCTGGACTTGATCTCCGTCGATGTCCACAAAAAACTTATTCTCCAATAAGTACTCGAATTCGTGTACTCCTGAAGTGAGATTTTTCAAATCTACATTATATAAATTAAATTTTCCCAAAGCCTTTTAGTGTAAAAACCTTGCAAAGGTACGAAAAAACTAAACACAAATGCAATACCTTTACAGTTATTTTTTATTATCTATGCCATTCCATTATATCTCCAGAAAAACCGTTCCTAATAATCAATATTCATATTATAAGAACAATCACCGAAAACGTAGTATTCAAGCGCTATCTGCTCAATACAATACAAGAAAACAGACAGCGAATACAAAGATAGGAAAGAAATCCTAGACAGCAAATAAACCTGCAATAATCGGAAAGAAATACATGAATAATATACTCAGATGATACGAAGAACCAGGTTTACGGATAACGCGGATAGGGCGGATG
>DXVO01000010.1 GCA_019417325.1 Parabacteroides sp.
TCAAGGAGTTAGAATAAACCGAAGCAAAAGGTTCGATTCCTGGTGGCACCACTTTTAAAAGAATACAAATTTGATAAATCCCTGAAATTAAATATTTCAGGGATTTTCTTTTCCCCCCTAATCCCCATATTTTTGGTAAAATTACGCACTTCCGCTGTGCTAAATCGTAGGTAATTTTAGTCTCGAAAGAAATGTTTACGAATTGTGCTGTAAGTTGTTGATTATCTTATTGTTTTATTCTTGCTATTCTGTATGATTCAGTAACTTTAAAGATTAATTTTTAGAGTATGTTCCATGAGTTGACACCTGAGTTCATCCGTGCATTTGACATATACCTGAAAACGAAGTGATCTATGGTTTGTGGAAAATCTATAGATCACTTCGTTTTTTGGGGATGATTTGTTGAGTGTAATTAAAAGAGGCGGATCCATTTATAAGACAATAATATATATTACGAAAGATAAATTAAATCATAGGATATCAAGAAAATGAACTTCTAATACAAACAGGTAAGGGCGTGCGGCTTTTATTATCGCAGAACAAGATTGTCTGTTATTTGTAAATATCTGTCTTTTTTGTAAAAAACAAACATGTTACTTGTTGCGTTTCAAAATAGAACTATTAAAGATACAACATGAAACTACTTTATTTGTCCGAGCATCGCTCCTGCTTTAATTATCAGCTTGATTTTGAAAGTGGATTTACCCGATACAAACTGGCAGCCCAAGACTGCGGTCAGGTTGATAACGACAGCTGTTTTTGTATTTTATTTCTGTTGAAGGGAGAACTGTCGGTTGATATAGGACACGAACATCATATTTCCCTTCTTAGAAACAGGATGCTTCTTATACCACAACGGGAGAAAAACCGGATCGAATGTATCGTGCCGGCAGAATGTCTTGTATTATTTTGGAACAAACAGATTACGGCTTGTGATAAGATGTTTTTTGATTCCATTTCCCGTGAAAAGATGAGGGAGGGAAGTAACAGTGTTCTTCTAATTCGTAAATCGTTATTGCATGTTTTAAGGCAGCTGTTTTTTTATCTGGATGCGGGATTGTTGTGCAGGCATATGCATATTCTTAAACAACAGGAAATAATGCTTCTGCTGAGGGGGGGGTATACCAAATCGGAACTCGCCTCCTTCTTTTCCGGAACGTCTGGAATAGGAAGAAAATTTGAGGCTTTTGTTCTGGAAAATTATCGGAAAGTGAAATCCGTGAAAGAATTTGCCGGTCTGTGCTGTATGTCGGAACGTTCTTTCAACCGCAAGTTCCAGGACTGCTTTAACCAGAGTCCCTATCAGTGGATGCAGGAACGGAAGGCCGAAATCATTCGTGAGAAAGTCTGCGATCCGGATGTCGCCTTCCGGGAGATAGCCATGGAATTTGGATTCAGCTCTCCTGCTCATCTGACCTGTTATTGCAAAAGGCTGTTCGGTTTGACTCCGACAGAGTTGAGGGTGGAAAGCAAAAAAGATAAAACCTGACCGTACAATGAGCACCTGACTTTTTTAATACAATGTTAAGTTATATGGATTCTTTTAGGCAAAAAGCAAGCATGAAGGAAAAGTCTTTAATCAGTCAGCCTCCGGTATAGAAACTGTAAGGCCGTCCTGTACAGGACGGATTTTTTCTAAAATAGTCACTAATCTATTAATTTATGTCTTTTTTATATAACATGGCTACAAGAGTGGCAGAGTAACTTTGCAGCATCAAAAAAGAGATGCAGAGTATTAATAAAAATGACAAAAATCTTTAGTATGAAGAGATCTATTTTTCTTTTCTTTTTATTTTTTTGTTCCCATTCCTTCGCGCAGAAGGTGGCGATAAAAAATAATCTGGCGTATGACGCCCTGAAGACTCCGAATCTTTCCCTTGAGTTCTCGATGGGGAGGAAATGGACTCTTGACACTCAGGTGGGTATGAATTTTTTCTTTTATACGAAAGATGCCACCTCCCCTCGGTACAAGACAAAGAAGTTCAGCCACTGGCTGGTACAGCCCGAACTCCGTTATTGGACGTGTGACGTTTTCAACGGTTGGTTCTTTGGATTGCATGCTCATGGCGGCCAGATGAATATCGGGGGTATCGATGTTCCCTTCGTTCTTGAAAAAAGGGATGGAAAAATGAAGGATCACCGTTACGAGGGTTATTTCTGGGGAGGCGGGTTGAGCGTCGGTTACCAGTGGGTCCTATCCAACCGTTTCAATATCGAGGCCTCCCTGGGTATCGGTTACGTACACACGCGTTATGAGAAGTACAAGTGTACCACCTGCGGCCAGACGCTTGGCAAGGGAGACGCGGACTACATTGGTCCCACCAGGGTCGCCATTTCAATCATTTACATGTTGAAATAACCCCTGCATCCCGCAGAGACATTTTTTATTTTATCACGCTAAAAAAAGTAATATCAATGAAACCGTTACAATATTATAAAAAGCAAATCCTTATCATTGGCTGCTTGGGAATGTTTCCCTTGTTGTCTTCCGCTCAGGACATTTTATCAACGTTGGGTACCTCGCGCTGGGATTATTCAAACAGTCGTGTGGAACGTGACGCGGGTGGAGACGTGCTGGATATTATTTTCAGTGTCTCTCTTCTGGCAGGACTTGAGAGCCAAGAAGTCGCTTACCTGTTTCCCGTTTATATTTCAGCGGACGGGCGCGATAGCGTCCGTCTGGAACCGGTATGCGTGTCGGGTAAGAGGAGGTACAAGGTGATCAAGCGCCGCAAGACGTTAGGCAACTTGAAACCCGGTGACCCGGGAGCCTGTGAGGTCCACTCCGTCAAGGAGCTAAAAAGTTCGGGCCTGACGGTGAAAAGGAGCGTCCTCTTTGAGCGGTGGATGGCGGACGGGCATCTTGTCGTTAGGGAGGTGTCGTATGGCTGTGCCGAGTGCGGCACGAACGAGAGCGAGGAGATCGCCTTTCAAGCTGGCATCCCCCTTTTTGGGGAGAAGGATTATGTCTACAATTTTATTGAACCGGAGAAGGTACTGGTCAAGTGCAACAAGGGTTCCTTTGACTGTAAGGTGGCTTTTCCCGTGGCACGCCACGACCTGCAAGAACAGTTTGCGGGCAACGCTCAGGAACTTGACAGACTGAAGGAGTTCCTTTCGGAGAACCTAAACATTCAGGGTGTGGAACTCAAAGAGGTGAATATAAAAGGCTATGCCTCTCCTGAAGGAGGTTTCGACTACAACAAGTCCCTCGCACAACGACGAACTCAAACCCTTTCAGAATATATTTCCAGCCAATATCCCGCCTTGAAGAAAGCACCGGTTTATCGTACCGAAGGTGTCGGGGAGGACTGGGAGGGCCTTAAGACGGCGGTCAGCAGCTCCACTCTCGCTAACAAAGGGGAGATCCTTTTTGTCATCGAACATAACCAACGTGACACGGAATGTGAGGCGGCTATTCGCGCTCTGGATAACGGCAGGAGCTATCACGTCCTCCTGAAAGAGCTTTACCCGTCCCTGCGACGTACGACTTTCAGTCTCAGCTTTGACGTGAGACCCTATACAGTAGAGGAACTCCAGGGAATTTTTGAGACGAGCCCCGAATGTCTCAGCCAGCACGAGATGTACCAGCTAGCCGAATTGTACGCTTCCCAAGGAGAGACTCCTCTTCCGGTGTACAAGAGGGCCTACGGGCAGTTCCCGGATGATGCCGTGGCAATCCTTAACTATGCCAACGCCCTGTTGAAGTACGGGAAGGATGCGGACGGTGCGTTGCGGGTGTTGGAACCGGTAAAAAATGATGGTCGTGCCCTTTTCCCCATGGCCGTCGCCTATAATATGAAGGGTGATTGGAGGAAGGCGGAAGAATTGCTGAAGAAAGCCGGTGTAGGCGGGGCCTCCAAACAAAAATTTCCCGAATAGCCGAAGGATGAGAAAATAATCAAGGGATACAGATGTAACTCAGACATATATAGTATTAGTAATTTAAATTAAAAAACAATTCAAATCATGAAAGTGATGAAGTATTTTGCAGTGGCTTCGCTTGCGTTGTTTGCTGCATGTAACAATGAAGAAAATCCGATCGTACCGGAGAGTGGCAACCAGCCGGTTGATGTGGTAATGTCAGTGGTATTACCCGATCCAAGTACACGTGCCGCCATGGGTGACCTACAGAACATAGCCAACAACGGTGATCCGGCAACGGTTGAAAAACTGCATGTATACTTGTTAAATGGAGATAATATTGTCTTAGCGAAGGAATTTGCAAAGGGTTCCGATGATTTTACCAAGCTGACCTCGACAACTCCAGTGGGAGCTGCTGAAACGACAGGAGGCTATAAATTCCTTGACGTGGACAAGGGTGCGACAAAGGCACTTGTTATTGCTAACCCTCAGGGAGCGTTGGTTGACGGTGAGGGCAAGACTGTTGCTGAAATCAGCAAACAACAGCTGAAAGCCCAAATTAATGAAGTGATTTATGCCGGTTCTGAAACACTTGCCACCGTTGGCGCTGAACCTTATGGTGTCAGTCCCCAGGACGACAAGCGTACTGTAAAAAAAGCGGAACTTACATTAACCGCCAGCATGAACCGCTTCCAGGTGACTGGAACCAAATTTGTCAAGGTTACCTGGAAAGACGGGAAAAAGAAGGAGGCTGAACAGTGGTGCACGGCTTGGCTGGCCAAGGATGAAAACAAGGGAAAGAGCAGCGCCGAAGCGTGGGCGGCTTTCAAGGCTGATGCCAACGGTTTCAACGGCCAGACATGGGACGGCAAGTCCGACATTACCCAGCAAGCCAACCTGAGTGAATGGTTGCAGGTTGTCGAAGTGACCACCGCAAACCAGGGTATCCTGATGAACCGTTTCAGCAGAACGCTTTCTATTCCTGCACTTACAGTGGAAGAAGAGGCAAACTGGTTCTGGGCCAAGACTTATGCGAGTGACAGATATGACTTTGCCAGCGGTACATTCAAACCGGACGGCCAGACTGACCTGTCGGACGTGGCATCCTATTTCAATGCAGCGGGCTTCGATTTCGAACAGGGTGCAAAGGCCGCAGCGTTCAATTTCTTTGTAAACGGCATTACCGGTTACGGAAAAGACAACAATGCGCCCAAGCTTGCCTTCGTCTTCAAGACAGGTGACGATGGCGTATCCGCCGACAGACGTTTTGTGGTCATCTCCGGTTACGCGAAGACAGAAGGTGCGACAGACGGTACAACTGATGTCCCGGCCGGCAAGGGCGGCTACCTGATCAACTTGAATCTTAGTACATTGAACAACGGACAGGGTATACTCGTGGATACAGATCCGACCATTCCTGAAGGGGTGACTCCCGAACCGGGCGGCCAGGAAGATCTGGAAGACGAGAATGTGAATGTGATTGTCCGTGTTGAGGTGCAGGCCTGGACTGCTGTGAACGTCTTCCCCATCCTTGACTGATAGATAGAGAGAGAGTAATAGCCAACTGCCGGGCAGTTCTCCGGTGCCGCCCTTAAAGGGCCGGTACAGGAATCCGCCCCGCACTCTCGGGGAGGGGAAAGATTATCCTCTCCCTTTTTTATTACTCCCGGAAGGAACACGCATCTTCTCTTCCGGGAAAATAATCTGTACTGATTTATAATAATTTGTGTAAAGTATGAACATAAGATATATATCCACCAGGCTGGGTCTGCTGCTCACTTTATACCTCGTGACCGCCTGCGACCGGGTATATGACGATTTGAGCGGCTGTCTTGGCAACACGATTGTCTTTTCCTATCTGGCTGATGACAATCAGGAACATCTGCGGGAATATGTGGATGGCGTTGACGTCTTTATTTTTGACGCCAAGGACGAGGTTCTTGTAGAAAGACACCATCTGGATGGGGAACGCCTGCTTTCGCCGCTGGAGGTCACACTCCCGGAAGGAGATTATAAAGTGGTGGCCGTAGGCAACGCCTTGAAAGAAACGGGCATAGCTGTTGAGGACGGCTGCAAGAGGGCGTCGGTTTCCCGTCCCGAACTGATGGAGAAGGACGGACAGGCATCCGGCACGTTTGACAGGCTGTACTTGGGTGAGACATCCATCACCTCCAAAGTTATGAACGAGTCCCGTGATGTGGTAAGACTTTATTCCCAGCACGTGAAAATCCATGCGGTAGTTCTTTCCGACGAGGATAATAATTCACAAACTTGGTTTGAACAGAACAAGGGAGAGGGATTCTGTCTGACACTGGAATCACCCTCCGCCCGTTTCTCCTTTTCCGGACAGCGTGTCGGGAAAACATCTTTCGATCTCGCGTTCACCGCGGGCGGGAAAAACGACCGTTTTGTGCTTGACTTCAATACCCTGCGCTTCGAGGACGGGGATCCGTTAACGATCCGCCTTATGCAAGGAGAAAAAGTCCTTTGTACCGTAGATGTGGCGCAATATATCGCGCAATATCCCGAGCAGATACGGATAACGGGGCGTCAGGAGGCTGTCCTGCCGCTGTATTTCCGCCAGAATCCCCTCTCTCTGAGTATAAGTGTAAAACCATGGGAAGCTGTTGATGTGGTTCCCATAACTGATTGATTAATATTATGTTGAAAGATATTAAATATATTCGTATGATGAAGGCTGTGAGGTACTCTATGATAACGGTGTCACTGGTCCTTTGCTTCATTCCGGTATCCTGCCAGAACGGGGAGCCTATTCTGGAACAGTTTTCCGATGAGGATGCCGTGACGGTCAGACTGAATCTATCAACCAGGGGTGTTGAATCCGGCGGGAGTGTTATGCTGGACAACTATTCATCCGATCCCGCCAACTGGTATAAGACCGGCACGCTGTTTCCCCAGGCTCCCGCTCAGCCCAGGATAGCGCTTATGGTTTTCAACAAGGAGCAGAACCGGTATGTGTACAGCCGCCTGCTTCCTTTCAGTTCCGGTAACGCGGAAGGGGAATACCAGACCAAGGTACGCATCCCCAAGGGCGAGAGTGAATTCTACGCTTTCTATGCCCCCAACCAGACGGGAAAGGATCTGCCCTATTATACTCCCGGAGGAATCCTGCAGAACGCGATTCCATGGGATTTCCTCGGGGAAGGTATGGAAGAGGTGGACAGGGAGGATATTGTCGGAGCCGCATTCCCTGCCATCATCAAGGAGCAGGATGACGGCAGTCTCGGCATACCGGTGGACAACCCGTACGATGGCGTGACTCCTTCCCCGTCGGATGAGAAGATCATAGACTGGACAACAACTTCCATGGTGGCCTGGGAAGACGCTCCCGGAATATCGAACAGGCTGCATATGGGCATGCTTTCGGGAAAGCTGACCACGACCGTCCAGCCCGCTTCCGGGGAGCAGGTACAGGATATCACAATCCCGCTGTTCCGTGATTTCTCCCGTGTCAGGATATACATCGCAAGCATTGCCCCCTTTGACCGGATCATGTATGATTATAAAAGGATTGCCTTGCTGAACTTTCCGGTACTGATGTCCCCCTCCTTCAGGGAGAATGACTCGGACGTTTCCCTGCTTGCAGGCTCCACACCGGGAACGGGAAAGAACACGGAGCACACGGGCACGTATTCCTACGGAATAAAGAGTGAAACGCAGCTGACCATATACGAGGCCCCCTTCAATGCTGACGGAAAGGTTGACTATACGAAAATGGACGCCCAGAAATACGAGCAGTTCTTCCTTCCCCAGTATCTGGCCCCGTATATTCCGGAAGCCAATTCCTGGCATAAGGGACAGCCCCACCCGAAGATACAGCTGACAGTGGAGTATTATACAGGAGGTGACACTTCACAGGGCAGGACAAGGACTTTCCTGCTTGATGTTGGTGAGGAGAGCTCTCCCGGGGTGTATTCCGGTCCTGTCTATCCGAACCGGGATTACAAGGTTTTCATTCTCCTGCCGGAATCCTCGGACCGGGAGATTATTTACCGGGTCGAGTCCTGGAACAGCAAGACGGTGGATTTCCCTCCGTTCCAATGATGTACACGAGAATTGTCATGACAAATTTTATTATTTATGAAACGATATAAACTGAAAACAATTTGCCGCATCCTGTTGTTACTGCCCGTCCTTGTCGGCTGCACGGATGACGAGCTCTTTCAAAGGAGCGGTGTGGTGGAGGGAATACCCACCACGGTGGATATAAACGTGGGTACGGCAGTCAACACGGCCAAGACACGCTCCGCCCTGCTGGAAAGCGAGGAGAGGAAAATCTACGACCTTTACCTGTGGATTTTCAACGCCTCGGGGAACGTGGAATTTTCACGTGAGTACCCCAGGAGTGATCTTTACCAGGCGGCAAGCGATCTTGAGGCGTCCACGGGCGAGGCTGACGGTGACGCCCCCACGAGCATGGGACTTCTGAAAAACATAAGCCTCACCACCGGGGAGAAGACACTGTTCCTCCTCGCGAACTACAAGTCGGACGGTGACGGCCTGTTCAATGTGGAGCCGGATATCCTGGAGGGAATCGGCAAACTTTCCGACGTGGATAAAATAAAGGCGGCCATGACCGCCCGTACTCTGTTCCGCCCGAACGGGAACTTGTTGATGTCGGTAACCAAGGCCGTCACGGTTTCCACGGCAACAAGACAGGTCGAGGTATCCCTGAAACGCTCCGAAGCCAAAATCACGGTCAACCTGAAAACGGCCGAGGGGCTCACTTTCGATCCCGGAACGTACAGGCTCGGCAATGTGGCGGGAACGACATTTCTTGCGGAACACGCGAAGGGGACCGACCAGAGCGCCTCGTGGGATGCGGGCGGAACGGATACGGATTCCTACTGGACATCGGACGAGTTCCACTTCGAGGGGGATGCCGATAACGTCACCACTTCATTCTATATGCCCGAGAACCGCAAGGTTGCAAAAAAAATGATCCTTCCCACCTCTCCCGGCTATGATGCGGACCGGAAAGGATATGACCTGCGGCAGAAGCAGCTGAAGTCCCCCGTTGCAGGCGCGACTGACAAGCCTAACCTGAAAAACGGGGAGACGGAATACGCCCCTGACCTGGCTCCCTACATAGAGTTCAGCGGGGAGTTGCGTCAGGATCTGACAGTGGACAATACCGCCATGGAACGTTTCGGGAGGGTGACCTACCGGATTTATCTGGGCTATACGGCCACCGACGATCCGGTCAATGACTATGACATCGAACGCAACGTGCATTATACCTATAATGTGACCATCAAGGGTATGAACGACCTGGTGGTGGAGGCGCAGTCCGACAAGGACGCTGAGGAGGAGCTCGCCCCCGGAGTGGAGGGACTGGTGTATGACGCCCACCGGTCATTCAGTTTTGACTGCCACTACGAACAGGGACTGATGCGTTTCAATAAGGACGAACTGGCCATCTTCAATACGGACGGAAGCCTGAAAGACGACGCCATGATCTCCTTTGCCGTGCGTACGCCGTTCTGTGACAAGATTGTCTCTTACACGAAAGTGGAACTGGAACAGCTGAAGGACAACGGCTACGTTCCCTCCGGGGATAAGAAGGCCGATACGGGCTGGCTTGCATTCTATATCCATCCGAGCACGCTCTCTGACAACGGGGACGAGACGATGAAGTATTATTCCGATACGGGGGCGTACCTGCTCTCACTGGAGGAGTTCCTTTACAGATTGATGACTGAACCCGACTATGTGTTCAACGCCACTACGGGACTTTGTAAGGTGACGGTTTACGCCAACGAGTATTTCTATGAGCGAGATCCCATGCAGGAGAACGCCCCCCAGGACAAGGATCTGTGGAAGACCTTTGCCAATGCCGGGGATCGAACCTTCGACCTGCTGGTGAACACCTCACATGAAATCTCCCCCGACGGACAGTCACGGTATCACCAGGCCATTGTCTCGATCCGCCAGATGTCCATAAAGACGGTATTTGTCAGCTGTCCTGACGGCATGCGTGTTTGGGGTGTGGAGAATGTGAATGAAACCCCTGATTTGGATTGGTCGGTAAGAGCTCCCAGTGAACCGGATGCTTTTTATAATCAATCCTATTCCAATGGTTGGGCAAACACATGGTTTTTGATGAGCAGACGTACCGGAGGATTAGATGAAACTGATAATATAATGCCTGATCCAATGTTGAGAGGAAAAGAGAAAACTTTATGGCAAGTTATGACAAAGGTCAATAATGCGGAGTTGACACTAAGTAAAGATCACACTAACCTGGCTATGAAGAATTATCATGCTACATATGCCTGCTTCACCCCGTTCTTGAGAAACAGAGACAACAACCGTGACGGACAGATGCAAGCAAATGAAATGCAATGGTATATTCCTTCTGTTTGTGAAACAAACATGTTGTATGTGGGAGAACGGGTATTGCCGTTAAAGAGCAGGCTTGTCGGGCACGCTCCGTCGGATAATGCTACAGCATTATTCACCTCAAGAGCTTTCATGGGAAGTACTAACTTGACATTGAATAGCCCTAATGCCATTATCTTTGTAGAAGAATCGCATAGTATGACTCCTTTATATAATTTTGATTACCAGAAAACAGCAAGTCCTGGAGAAAGAACTCCTTATTCGGATGTGAGGCTGATCAGGGATCTGGGAATCTTGGAAACTTCGGAGGATCATAGTTACCATCTTGATGAAATAAATAAGGAATTGAGTAAGACATTGGTTAACAAATGGACAGAGGATGAGTATCTGATTTTCAGGGCTGACAATTTACCATCCAATACTACCAGGGCTGCAAGGGCTATTTATGAACTTCCGGCACATAACGAGACCTCACAGATTAATACGATTTATCAGAAAGGGTTCGAAGTTGCCAAATATATAGCCAATACAATAGACAAGCCGAAAAATTTGAATAATCCGAACAGGAGTAGTGAATATTACTACGAAACCTGGACTACCTTGATGATCGATATAGAGAAAGGAAACTCCCCGTGTGCTTATTATTATCAGAATCTGGATAAGGGCGATTTGGGGACATGGCGCCTGCCCAATGAAGCCGAACTGATGATAATGGCTGGAAGTCTGTTTGACTGGGATGACCGTGAGAAGCCTAAAGTCTATGATTTTGGAGGGAATTTATCTTCTTTGAGTATGAAAGAAGGACAAGTTATCCACTCTCGGACAGGATTTTCCAAACGGGATATGAACGGAGCAAGGTCATTTAGTGCCGGCTATCAGATGTATTTTGATGGTTATCTCAGGTTTGTCACGACTGTGGACACACAGTGGGGAGGTGATAAAGATAGGCTTATTAATGACAAAAAAGGATACGTACGTTGCGTGAGGGACCTTAAGTAAAGATTCTTTTACTTATTGAATTTATGCCGAAAAAAGGATGAATATATTCTTTTCTTCGGCTTTTTCATCTATAACTTGTATAATTGAACGGTTTATTATCCGTCATTTGTGAATAATACAATAGCTTTATAATTTGACGAGAAGAGATGAAAACTACTAAAAGTGTTGGATAATATGTTTGCTTATATACTATTGGAATCTAAAGACTGTATATTCAAGGCAGACCTTAAATGTGATCCCGAAACACTTTATCAAATCGGCTATCCATGCAAACACTAAGATCGGTGGTAACGAACTTTCCTTTGTGATACAAGCTGAATATGGTTGCCGGAGTTGGGGCAGCTTTTGCTTCTTCCATTGTTGTAAGTTTGATTATCTTTAACGAAAGATTCCTTTTTAGAACTGTTTCTTGCAATGAATTTTGAATATGATATTCGGTAAACGGGCACCGATTGGAATAATAGACAACGATATCTTCTTTATCGGGACATTCTCCACTTAAAGTCGCTTCATTGAATGACGGGTTTTCTGTATCCGGATTTAATTTCAGTGCAAGCAGACTGAATCCATAAGGGAGTGTTTGAACTGTTTCGAAGCCTTGCCCGATAAGCCATTTTCCATCACTCATGAAATGAAATTTCTTTGTCCCCACTACAGTTACCAAACCGTATTTTCTCTGCTGCTTTGCATCGTCAATAGCTGTTTGAAGCAATGCTTTTGCATAACCTTTTCCTTTAAATTGCCCCGATACCCAAAGACAATTTATCATCAGATAATTGGGAGCATTGACAGGAATCCATGCATTTTCGGCAGGTACATATTCGATAAAAACTTTGGCGCGTTCGTCCAATCGCCTGAATATATATCCATTATCAAACTCATTTTTCAGCCATTCTTTTTTCAACATGTAGCTGTCTTTGCATTTTTTATCGGAAAAGGCACAGCAAATATGTTCCTTTTCAATATTTTCCTTGTTTAGGGTGATAAATTTTGTTTCCATATATCCGGTTATTTCGCATTAAAGTTAATCCCCGCTTTTCGGGCTTGTGAATGTTGTAGCCAGCGGTTGATAGGATACAATTTTCCTTCTTTGATAAATTGGGCTCCGGTCTGCTTGAACCAGAACGAGACATTCTGTTCCACACATATATTATGCAACTCCATAATCCAATCGAAATTACAAGGACGGGCATCGTAGCCCGATTCTCCTCCGGCAACAACCTGTTCAACCCATGAACCAATATCGTACGAAGTAAGATCGATTCGCTCTAAGATCGGTTCACAGATAACAATTTTATGTTTTATTGGAGCGGCTTTGTAGATGGGGAGGCGGTAATCCGCTCTGTCCTGATTCTCAATAGTACAGCAGATTGTGACATGCTCGTATCCGTCACCCCAATCATCGGGCAGGCATATGTGCAACCGGTCGATGCGTTTCGTTATCATCATAAAACGTAAGTCGCTCCGGGTTCGTATCATATTCCATGCCTCCGCTCGCCATGAATCGGCATCTTCAAGGAAGAAGTCGGATGTAAAACAAGTGTAGACCAATGATTCCGGAGGAATTTTGTATTCTCCGTTTCGCTTTTTTTGTATGGGCAAATCAAAGTTCTTGGTTTTGGAAACGACACTACTATCGATGCCTCGTTTCGAATCGCCCCGATAGACGTAGCAATTCGCACAACCGGCACTTAGTTTATGGCAGCCGTGCCACAAGTTCCACATTTTCGATTTTGATTCAATTGCATTTTTAGTCATATATTTATCTCATTTGACTCGGTTATTTTTTGCAACGAATAGTTCACTTCCGGATGTAAAATCGTTACAATTCAAAGATACCCCTTTATTTGATAAGAATATAAATATCGATCTTTAAATTCCTGTACATAATCCTGTCAACTTCCCCTTTGTCAGAAAAGGCAAGTATTCCCGTATTTTTTCAATCGGCCAATCCCACCATTTCAATTTCAACAATTGTTCTATTACATCCCTGTCAAACCGTTTTCGTATTTCTTTGGCAGGCGTACCACCTACAATCGTATAAGGGGGAACATCTTTTGTGACAACGGCACGGGCGGCTATGATTGCGCCGTCCCCTATATGGACTCCTGCCATAATTACAGCTTCATAACCGATCCAGACGTCATTGCCTATGATGATGTTCCCTTTGTTATCCCAAGCTGAAGTAATATCCGCTTTGTCCAGTTCCCATTCCTCATAGAATAAGGGAAATGTATAAGTCGATAAAGATTCCAAAGAGTGATTGGCACAATTGAATAAAAACTTAGTACCGCAAGCAATGGAGCAAAACTTTCCAATTATTAATCGTTCCTTATGGATAGGATAGTGATAGAGTACATTATTTTTTTCAAAGAGCAACGGGTTTGAGACGAAATCATTATAAATCGTATAATCTCCGATTTCAATTTGAGGGTCTTTCACTACTGCTTTCAGGTAAACCGTCTGTTTATCACCTGTACGTGGATATATTTTTGTCATCATAACTCCTGTATTTACTATTGTTTTCTTTTTAAATAAATAAGCGACTGTGCTGCCAGTAGAATTACAAAAAGGTATTCGGCAGTCATATAGACCGCTAAAGGAGCTTTTGTATAGCAGCTTAGCCAATAAAGATAAATCAAGTAGACAACTGTCGTTGTAACCTGAAAGATAAATGTTGTTCTCGTTTTGCCTGTACCGCCAACTGCATTCAGATATACATAACCGGGGAGTGCGAAGGTGTAATTCAACAACATGACGACAAAGGGAATAAAAGCCTGCCGTATCAACAGCTCATTATTCGTATAGAATCCAATAATCCATTGATTTCCCAATAAAGCAATACCTACTAATGGAAATCCAATGAGATAACCCAATTTCAGAATCTTCCGGCAGATAGGGAAAACCGCCTCTTTTTCTCCGGCTCCAATCGCGTTACTAACCAGCGAACCGGTTGTGACCGCAAAAGAATTAGCTATAACAAAGAACATGGCAGATACACTTCTGGTAATATTGGATATAGCCAATTCTGTTTTTCCCAAATGTTCAATCGCAACAAAAAACAGAAACCAGGGGGCAACACTGATAAAGGCGTGAAGCATACTCCATACCGATAAACGAAACACCTTTCCCTGTAAGTTGCCATCATATACCCATTTCAAACCGTATGTATCCTTATCTATTTTCGTCCATAAATAGAAACAGAGTATACCGAAAGACCCCATTTCCGCCAGTGAGGAAGCCATTGCAGAACCGGAAATCCCCAGATTAAGGGTAAATATTAAAAAGTAGTTGAGGGGTATGTTTATCAGTACGGCGGTAACCGCAGCCCACGATAACGCCTTAGTTTGCGTAATCCCAACCAAAAAGGAACGGATAGCCAGAAAAGGAAATGAAAACAATAGTCCGAAACTACGCCAGTCCAGATACCGGATTACCGCTTGATAAATCTCAGGAGAAGTTATTAATAGCCGTAAAATAAGCGGAGAAACCGAAAGGATGAATAGACAGAGAAAGATAGCAAGCCCGCTTAAAAAGAATACCCCTTGGAAAAAGGTCTTGCCTGTTTCTTTATATTTCTGTTCCCCGTTCCTGCGGGCTATCATCACCTGTAATCCGATGCAAAACCCGAAACCAAGCATGTAGATAGCCAAATAATAAATTCCGGCAATAGCGGACGCTCCTAATTCAACTTCTCCGACATGACCTAAAAAGAGGGCGTCGGTAATATTGATAAGTTGTTCCATTAAGATGCTCATCATGACCGGAAAGTTGATGAGCCATATTTGTTTGTATGTATAATTCATTGTTCAACTGTATAATAGAATGCTACAGCACACTGTCGGGAAACAGTGTGCTATCTCATAAATCCATAAATAAAAGGATATAAAATCTCTGTGGCAAATAATCGTTATTTGTCAAATAGCTGAATAACTCTATCGGGAAAGGTTATTCATTGAGCGTAGCTATATACAGAGTTGACATTTCATTTGTTGAACAATACAGGTTTATTTATATTTTACCGTGCAAATGTAGGAAAATAAGCATTGAAGATACGATTCCACGGTTCTTTTTATTTTACCGGTAATTGAATTTCTGTCAGCCATTCATTTTCTGATTCTTTGTTCCAGATACCATCGATGTAGCAGAAACGGGGTCGCTCGCTTACTTCATAACCGTTTGCTTCCGCATAGGCATATAGTTCCGCAAAAGTTTCCGGCATTTTTTCGTAAGCGCCATAATGGTTGATGCAAAGAGCTACGGGAACTTCCGGCAGTTCTTTGAATTTAATCAGTTCAGAGTCTTCTTTGCGTTCTGCTACCGCTTCAAAATATTCGATGTCGATATCGACACCATATTCATCATTATATTCAACCGTGAAGCAATATTCAGGAGCAGGACACTCGCAACCTAAACGGTACATTTCCGGACCGATGATATTGGGGCAGAGGTGGAATAATTCCAGGTATGACTCTATTTTACGACGGTGTGTTGCAAAAATTCTTGACGGAAGCGATTTTTCAAATACTTTTTCCATAACGTTTTCTTGTTTTTGGAGCAGGGTTTCCAACTTTGCCAGTTCGGTCTGTCGCCACATCAAATGTGCCATATCATTCTTGCAACGTTCGACTTTTTCCTTTATTTGTTCGGTGCCGGGACATTCTTTGCCTTCTTCGAACAATTCGGTAATTTCCTCAAGGCTAAATCCTAACTGTTTCAGATAGACAATCCGGTTCATCCGCCGAAGCTGGTTGATATCGTAATACCGATAGCCGGTCCACTCATCCACTTCAATAGGGATCAGTAGCCCTATCTCCTCATAATGACGGAGTGTTTTGACTGTCACCTGACAAAGTTTGGAAAATTCTCCGATTTTAAATTTCATTTTACTTTTCATAAACTCCTGCGCAGTTGGTTTATGATGCAAAGATAAATCCTGCCCTAAGGTACGAGTCAAGAGATTTCATAAAAAAAATAGAATTTGGGCGCCTTATCATTAATCCGCTGATTCGTAATGATTGATGTTATGCTGCTTCCTGTATTCTGTGGGGGTACAGCTATATTTTTTTGAAAATGCCCGGTAAAAGGAGGAGCGGTTTGTAAAACCGGATTGGAAAACGATCTCATCGATCGTCAGTTTCGTTTTTATAAGCAAGTCCGTAGCTTTTATTAACCGGCTGTTATTAATTAGCTCGGAGAGTGATGTGTTTTCCACTTCTTCCAGTTTGCGGTAAAAAGTGCGAAGTCCCATATTCATCTTTTCTGCTATCAGTTGGGCAGACAAGTCTTTGTTCCTGATATTCTTATTTATAATCTTTAGAATATCATTGATGAACTTCCTGTGCTCTTTATGGGAGAGTTTGCCGTTTTCTAAGGTATACGAACTCAGTGGTGAAGAGAAATATTCCCTTAGGTGTTCTTTTCTTTCCAGCAAGCGGCGTACGGATGATTTTAAGTATTCTACATTAAAAGGCTTGGTTATATAAAGTTCCGCTCCTGCATCCAATCCTTCGGTTTGCCCTTCAATCTCCCGTTTGGCAGACAGCAAGATGAAAGGGATATGGGCTGTTGTTTCATCCGATTTTACCAGCCGTGAGAAAGTCAGGCCATCCATACCAGGCATAATAACATCACTAATGATAAGGTCAGGATGAACCTCTTTTAATAGTTCCAGGGCTTCAGCCGGGCTGGAACTGGTCAATACATTATAATCCTCTCTGAATATATCAAAGATAAGCCACCGTATTTCCGCTTCATCATCCACAATCAGAAGCGTCGGTTTTAGTTCATCCATCGTACATTCCGGGATTTGCAATGTGGTATTTTGTCCCGGTTTGTAATCCGGCAATAAAATAGCCTCTTCTCTTTCTGTTTCTACAGAAGATGGTTCGAGATAAGGTAATTTCACTCTGAAATGTGTCCATTCATCCGGAATACTCTCCACTTCGATGGTTCCCTTTAATAAATGAACCATATTGTAGGAGATGGCAAGTCCCAATCCGTTTCGTGACCAGAAAGAGGTATCATGTTGTTCGAAACTTTGTAAAATGTGAAACCGGTCGAACAGGGTAGGGATATCTTTTCCGGCTATGCCTTTGCCCGTGTTGGAAACGGTAATGTAGAGGTGGTCTTGTGCAATATGAATTGCTAATCTTACTCTTTTTTCGTTGTCCGTGTATTTAAACGCATTCGACAAGAGGTTTAGGAGAATGGTTACGATAAAATCTTTGTCCGAATTCCATTTCAGGAAAGGCGCTATTTCTTTTTCAAATCCGATTTTACGGGATTCTGCAACTTCTGTGAATGACTCAGCCAGCTTACCGGCAACCGTTGTCATATCAATAGGCAGGATTACCGGTTGTTTATATCCGGATTCAATCTTATTGAACTCAATCAGGTCTTGAATCAATGAATTGAGCCTTTCCGCATTTTGCTTGATTATGGATGTGTACTTTTTGACGGAGCCGGTCAGGTTTTTCTGTTCCATCAGGCGGTTGCAGGGACCGTAAATAAGCGTCAGGGGCGTACAAAATTCATGGGATATGTTTGTGAAAAAACGGAGCTTGGATTCGTAGATTTCTTCTTTATGCTTTTGTTCTATCTTTTGCAACTGCCCGGCCTTTTTCTTTTTGTTGCGGACAATCAGTATTTGGGCGATTAACAGTATACCTGCCAGCGCCAAAGCTATATAGATGCAGTAAGCCCATAGAGAGGCATACCAGGGAGGGGATATCCGAATATTGATTTTATAGATATAACTTTCCTTTCCCAATACATGATTGTAATACTTCACATATAATTTATAATTGCCCGGATGGAAATCCGCAAACGATATGGCATTGGAGTTTCCGTTGTCTGTCCATCTATTTTTATCCCCGTTTAATTTGTAATAATAGGTATATCCGTTTCCGTTCAAGTGGTCTGTCGCAGCAAAGGAAAGGGTGAAAGAGTTTTGGTCGTGAGCTAATTTTAGAAACGTATCGTCTCCTTTCCGGGAAAGGATTCTTTCGATTGGGAACTGTTTATCCTGTATGGTTATTGTCGTAAAGTAAACAGGAGGCATATAATGTTGCCCTTCATCAAAATAGTTTTTCCGTATGGCGACAAATCCATTACTGCCTCCAAAGAGGATTGTATGGCTCTTTTCGTCTTTAAATGATGCACCTTCGCTAAATTCCAGAACGGATAGGCCATTGTGCTGGTCGTAAGTCCGGAACGATTCGTTTTCGGCATGATATAAAAGAAGTCCCCGGTTGGTACTTAACCAGTAACCGAAATGAGAATTAGGCTGAATGCCGTAGATACTATTATTCGGGAATCCATTGGCATCATTCAGAACCTTATAATCTCCTGTATGATACTTTACCAGTCCGTAATTAGTCCCGATCAGATAATTTCCAAAAGCATCTTTTTGGATAACGTTGGTTTCATTGATTGTATTTCCTCCAAAACGTATATTTTCAAATTCAGACGTAACGCTGTTCAATCTGAAAATGCCTTCCCCTTTATTCATACACCACAGGATGGAGTCATTTTCCGGATATATATGATAGAAAAGGTTTGTAAGTTCATCCTCTTTTTTTACGATGAATTGTTTTAGGGCGGTTACTGTGGGTTTGTCCTTCTGCCATTCGAGTTTAGCTTTTATAATACCCATCCCGATTGTGGAAATCCATAACAGGGAGTCCTGTTCGTATATATCCGATACAGATTCAATCGTGTTCTTTTCAAACGATAAAGGCACAGGAATAACTTTGTTGTCTTTGAGCTTGAAATAACTAAGTCCCTGTTCACTGCCAATCCAGACATTGCCTTGCCTGCTTTCTGCAAAAGAGAGGATTGTATTATCCGGTAACAGGCTATTGGAAGCCGTAACTAATTTCATTTGGTGGTCTTTTATACTTTTATCCGGCAGGAAATCGAAAATCCGCAGGATGCCATCTCCCTTGCTACCCAGCCATAATGTATTTTCCCTGTCTACAAATAACGCATTTATAGGCTGATGCATATTCAGTGTGAAATCATTCAGGCAAGCGGAAGTAATGGAGTATAAATCGATGGAGTAAGTATAGGCCCCATGCCCGGAAGTTCCAATCCATACAATATCCTGAAACCGGTCTCTATATAAACAATTGACTTCTCCCGGTATATCTACCTTCTCAAGGGCATATTCCTTGTTGTTCTTTCTAAGCAGAAATAAACCATCCGTCTTAGAACCAATGAAGTAGTCCTCATGAAATTTTAGTAGTGACGAAATGTTTTCTTTTCCGGGCAGGGATGTTTTCAGGTCGCAAATAAAAAGAATGCTTTGAGTCGTGGTATCATATTCATAAAGTGTATAAGTTTCGTCTACGAAATATAAGGTATGATTGTTGTCATTTGTACAATAGAGGATACCTGCCGGATGCTTGTAGTCGGGCATGGGAATAAAGTCAATATCGCCTTGTCCGTTTGTGTGTAAGGAAAAAGAAGAACAATTGCCGTTCTTCCGGACGATCCACAATCTGTTGGAATTGTCAATGAAAAAGTCCGCAACATCATTCGCCCTCAATGCAGGAATGAATTTCTGCTCGAACTGTGTTTGTTTTTTTGATTTGTAATAAATGCTGTTATTGCCTTGTATAAGAAAAATATTATCCTGTTTGTCTTTCTCCAGAAAAGCAATCCTGTTGAACATATCGAACGATTCGATAGCGGAAGTTCTGAGGTCAATCTTATGTAATCCGTGGTAGGTCTGAATCCATACCTGTTTGTCCCCTGTTTGTTCTATCCGGTTGATTCGGCTACCGGTGAAAAAGTTCTCAGTATGTTCCGGGCTATATTTTACGACTTGCTTGCCGTCATACATATCTATGCCCCGGCCTGTCCCAATCCATACGAATCCTTTTTCATCCTGATGGAATGAAAGAATGTTGCTGCTGGAAAGATTCTCGGCATTGTTTATTTTCCGCAAGTTGAAGCCTTTTGCAGGAACGGCAATTTGCAAAAGAAGGAAGGATACCAGAAAACAGATACATGTTTTCTTCCCTTTTTTCATATTCAAAAATGAAATCATGGACAAATATAGCTTTATTCCTTCTCTTTACTGTGTCAGATTACGACAAATCCATCTCTTTTCATGACACGCCTGTTAGATATAAAATAACCTTTACTTCAGATAGATAGTCCTTGGTTAGCTTTGCAGGACAATTATAAATCAGCAGTTATGAAAAGTACTTTAATTCTAATTCTTTTTGTTTGTAGTTTCAATACCCTCTTTGCCGTTTCTCCGCGGCTAAAAGGGATAATCCGGGAAAAAGGAACAGGCAATCCGATAGAGTTAGCAGATGTTATCTTATTAAAAAAAGGGGGGACAATAGCTGTTTCCTCTGTCTTGTCGGAAGCTAATGGCAGTTTCTTGTTGTCGGATATTGGAGATGGGGAATATTCATTGGTGGTACGGCTAATCGGGTATGATGTATATACACAAGATATGATTCGTCTCCGTTCTTCCGAACCTTTGTTGGATGTAGGAATTATCGAACTGCAACCATTAGAAGTCGGCCTTACGGAAGTTGTCGTGGAAGGAACAAAACGACAAATTGTTTATAAACTGGATAAGAAGATTATCGATTCGTCCAATAACCTGATGGGAAGCGGGGGAACGGCGGTCGATATTCTGGAGAACACGCCTTCCATCCGGGTAGGAGTAGATGGCGAAGTGACATTCAGGGGAAGTAGCGGCTTTAAAGTATATATCGATGGAAAGCCCAGTTTTTATTCGGGTACCCAGGCCTTGCAACAGATACCCGCCGGGCAGATAGAGAATGTAGAGATTGTCACTACACCTTCGGCCCGTTATGATACGGATGGTGAAGTAGGGATGATTAATATTATTACGAAGAAGAATAAACGCGAGGGCATCAATGGCATGGCTAATATCTATGGCAGTACGGCGCTGTCCAACGGCGTAGACTTTCTTATCTCCCAGCAATTGAATAAACTTCAGTGGCATTTCGCCGGACATTGGAACCAACCGATCCGAAAGAGTGATTTTGAACAGGAAAAGACGACGATTGTCGATCATATAACCACCACTTCCATTTCCAATGGTCCGAGAAAAGGCAAAAATTACCATTATGGTTTACGGGGAGGAATCGATTATGCTTTTTCTCCTAAAACGTCGATAAATGCAGAATTGCAAATCGTATATGATAAGTTTACCCGGGATGGAAACCTGGATTATATGGAGGTTCGTACGGATGCAGACGGCAAATCCGTAAAATCGGAGCATAACAGTCTGGATGACTTCGACCTGCATTCGACCGTCAATATCGGAAAAGCGGGCTTTACGCATAAATTTAATGAGGAAGGGCATCAGCTTACCGGTAGCTTTATGCTGGGATACGAGGGAAATCCCCTTGAATATTTCCAAAGCGACCTTTTCGACAAAGAGAACCAACGGCAGCAGGGACATCGTGCCTGGGAGGACGAAATCCGTTGGACGGTGAGGGGGAATATCGGTTACAATTATCCGTATAGTAAGACGGGACATGTGGAAAGCGGTTACCAGTATCATTCTTATCTGGAAGACGGCGATTACAGTATGCAATTCTGGGACCCAGCAAAAAGAGAGTTTTACTGGCGTGATGATATTTATAATACGTTCTATTTTCAACGGGGCATTCATTCCGTTTACCTGTTGGGAAGCGACAGCTATAAAGCCTTCGATGCACAGGTCGGTGTCAGAGGCGAACATACGCATCAGGTATTGCGCAGTTCCATTAAAGGGGCAGACCGCACGGTAAACCGTTTTGAAGTATTCCCCTCTGTACATATCGGCTATACACTGCCCCATGAACAGAAATTGACTTTTGCCTATTCGTACCGTACAAACCGTCCGGAACTTTTCTATATGGAACCTTATATTACTTACCGTGATTACTATACAGCGGAAATCGGCAATCCGGATATACGCCCGGAATATATACATTCCTATGAATTGAATTATAAAAAGACTTTCGGTGAACAAGTTTTTCAATCCAGCTTGTTTTACAGGGCGCGTAAAGATAAAATCGAACGCTTGCGTGTCCCGTATCAGGCAGGCGTGACTCTGGATTCAATGGCAAATGTCGGCAACGACCATGCGTTGGGTATAGAACTAAGCGGGCAGTTTACCGTAAATAAATGGTGGAACCTGAATGTAAACGGAAGCGTTTACTATTACAAGGTGGTGAACCATCTGAATTCAGGAGGAAAGAAGGAAACCAGTACCAATTATGATATTACCGTCAACAACCTGTTTCGTATTAATAAGAATACCCGTATCCAGTTGGATGGAAACTTCGTAGGTCCGTCTGTTACCACTCAGGGACGTTCGGACTCCTTTTGGTTTGTCAATCTGGCTATCCGCCAGCAATTGTTTAGTCCGAACCTGCAAGGCACCTTATCCTTCCGGGATATATTCAATTCCGCCCGTTACCGGAGTGATATTATAACGGCAAATCTGGAATCCATTACCCATATCCGGCCGAAAGATCCGGTTGTCACATTAACCGTAAGCTATACCTTCAATAACTTCAAACGGAGTTCGCAAAGCTCGCGGGATAACCGGGACTTGTTCGAAGGAGTAAACCATTAAAAAAAGTGACTACTTTTGTGCTGCGCTAATTAACGGAATACGAATGTTTATTTATACTGCATGAAAGTAATTGATATAACCAGGGAAGAGTTGTGGTCGAAGCAACATTTGTCGGCTTCGGATGTGGATTACGGTGTTTGGGAGCGTGATAAAACCATGCTCCGGCAAATGTCGGAATTAACCCGGAGCTGCACCTTTGTTGTCGATGTCTGTAAATGCAACTATGCTTTTGCCTCTGCAAACTTTGTGGACTTATTGGGGTATGACAGCCATAAGATAGCTACGTTGGAGAAGCAAGGGGATTATCTGGAATCGCGAATCCATCCGGACGACAGGCAACAACTGGAAATGCTGCAAGTCAATCTGGGCAGGTTCATTTATAGCCTGCCTTCCGGGCAAAGGAATGACTATTGTAATATGTATACTTTCCGTGTACGTAATGCCAAGCAACAGTATGTGCGGGTAGTCAGTAAACATCAGGTATTGGAGCAAGACCGTAATGGGAAAGCCTGGCTTATCATAGGGAATATGGATATCGCCCCCAGCCAGAAAGAGTCCGCATCTGTTGATTGTACCGTACTGAACCTACGGAATGGAGACATGTTCTCTCCCGCCTTATCATCCGTCCCTGAAATCCAGTTAACACAGCGGGAATTAGTGGTCTTGCAACTTATCCGGCAAGGATTCCTAAGCAAGGAAATCGCCGGTAAGCTTGGCATCAGTATCCATACGGTACATATCCACCGCCAGCACCTACTGCATAAATTAGGCGTTCAAAATGCAATAGAAGCCATCAACCGGGCACAGCAATTAGGCTTATTGCCCCATTAACTGTCACCTGTCAACTGTCACCTGTCAACTGTCACCTGAATCACGGTATCCACTCCAAAACCCCCGTTACCGGATGTGCTTCCCTCCATGCCTTAAATTCCGCATAATCGCGTACACCATCCTGAAGAACCGCCTGATAATATTCAACTCCCATAATCTTTTCCGTTTCAGGCGTTTCATATTTAAGTTGGAGGATTGTATTTCTTGTCTCTTCGGTTAGCACTGCGGAAATACGTTCTGCCACATGTTCAAAATACCTGTCATACCGGGAGCCTTTCCGGATATGTATCATATCCATTTGCCAGAGTTCGCCTTCTGCATCCTGATACCAGACATGCCATTCCACACAAGCCTCGATGGTGTGAAGCAGATTGGTGCATTCTATCTTCTTAATGGATGTGTTTTCCGCCAGTTTAGCCATCGCCTGAAAGCTATCCGCCAGCGTAAGGGGAGAGGAATAAATATGAAAATCGATGTCCCGGTGCTTCATCAGCAGTCCGGTCTTTAACGAACCTACCAGATTGATTTCAGCCCCGACGGATTGCCAGATATTTATTACATCTGTCCGGCGGATCACTTCCCATGCTTTTTCCTGGTTCCTTTTAGCTAATTCTATTATTTGCTGCATACGTCTTGTTTTAGGCTGCAAAAATAGGCAGAAAGAAATTGATGGGAAATAGCTAATTATAACTATTTAGTTGACAGTTGACAAGTGACAGTTGACAGTTATTTCGGCTTTCTGCCGATTTGTATACCGGACGCGAAGCCCAACTGTCACCTGTCAATTGTCAACTAATTCACAGTTCCTCCGGCTTGTCCCCATCGCTGCCACCTTCGGCGTCCGGATTGGGTCGGTTGCTGCTGCCGCTGTCGGTTTTGCCGCCTTTGCCTTTTCCATGACGTAAGGAGGCGGAAACACGGAATTCGTCTATCATGGCATTCCACCAGGTGAAAAGCTCCAGATATTTGGTTTCACCGTTCACCAAAGCAAGGGCGTTGAGGGCTTCCGCCAGGGTTTCGTAGGCGGCATCGAATGCCGGGCGGGTTTCTTCGGATTTCTGCGGGGTGTTGCGCTGGCCGGATTCCATGCGGCGGGCATCGGAGAGCGCGGCGCATTCGGCATTTGCTTTTTTGAGTTCGCTAATCCATGCGGTCAGGCCGAGGGTGGCGAAATCCGCTTTCATCACATCCGATTCGGCTGCCTGTATAAAGTTTTCCGTCATACCGGTCTGGTCGTTGAAGCTGAGGCGGGTGGTGTTTTTATATTTATCGGCAAAGGGAATCAACCGTTTGGCAGCCGTTTGTTTGTCGGTATCGAAATGGTTGGCAAAAGTACGTATCTGGTCGAGGATAGCGGATTGCGTAGCGTCGCGCTTTTTGTCGGCGCTACCCATTTCTGAGGTCAATGCACTTTTGGAGAGTTTGACCAGACTGTCGTCGTAATCTTGCAGGGCTTTTTGAAAACTTTCAAAAGGGGCGGTTACGCCTAATGCGGATACTCCTGCTGTTTGGATTTGCAGTTCGATGGCACGTCCTGCCGCCAGCAATTCGTTGTTGCGTAATCTTGATTTGGGAAATTTTTGAATTTTAGCCATGTGAATCATGTTTTAAATGTTTATTATGTCATTGAAAATGTTTCCGTACCGGTACGAAAGTAGGATACAGCACTGTTTGATGCCTCCGTATTGGTACGGAACGGTTTTGCAGCACTGTTTGGGGCTTCCGTATCGGTACGGATACGTTTTACATTGCTGTTTAATGCCTCCGTACTGATACGAAACGATTTTACATCACTGTTTTGTGCTTCCGTACCGATACGGAAGCCCCAAACAGTGCTGCGTACCGCTTTCGTACTGGTACGGAGAGAAAATACAGTGCTGTTTTCTGCCTTTGCCTGTGGGCGGAGCTGTTTTGCAGCACTGCATCCTGCTATTGAACACCTCTGGGGAGGTAAATTAAATAAATCGAATGCGGTCGGCAATCGAAGATCAGCCTTAGTTAATTCGCCGACCTTTTTTATTCTTGGAGACATCGAACGGAGAAGCCGCCCGCCCTGCCGTTCGTGTTCCGGCCCAACGTAGCACCGGCGAAGGCCACGTAGCGAGCGTACGTACTACCGGACGGAACCGACGACGACCAGTAGTAGCCGCCGGAACCCTGACTGCTGGACAAACCGTCAACGTAGTACCGAAGACCCGCAGCAGGCAAAATTAATGTAGGGCCCTTCTCGGAAGGAACTTCCATTAGGTGGGTCGTTGAATCCCATGTTTTTATAATACTGCTATTACCTGCGCCTATTGCCGCCCATTCAGCCATGGTAGGTACACGCCAACCTTCAGGACAAGGGTCAGAAGGGGTTTTACGGGCGGTCTTTGTCGCATCGGCTGTAGAATTAGCTACCTCATCAAGGTTCCATAACTTCTGATACCAAGCAGATGCTACCATACTACTGCTTGACGGATTATCCGCACCGGCCTCGAAACGCAACCAGTTATACTGGGTTGGAGAAGAGGAAGGGGCTATGATAAATTTTTTATCCCAAGGGCTCATATCGGCAAGAGCACCCTCACCGGTTGGGAAACCTAACGGGTCTGTTTTACCATCAAACTTTTCATCATTAGTGACATCACTGTTATTCGTATTCGTAAAGCCGTATTTACGGCCCCACTGGAATAATAGACCGCAAGTTGTTGTAAGGTCATTGGTGCCACCGGCAGTAGAAGAACCGGTAGGGACGGTGGTCGGTATCTCGGTTGCACCCACATTCACAGGAGCCCAATAAGTCGTACTGCCTGTTCCCTTCATCTGCACTGCCGTATAACGCTTGGTATCACTGACCGGATAAGTTACGGTATTCGCACTACGGTAGAGGTCATATTCTTTTATTGCGGTATTTCCACTTTGAATTTTCAGCGCGGCTTTATTCGCCTGATAAAGTTTATCATCGCCACTTGTCTCCGGAACCACGACTTTTAAAGCAAAAACACGGCGGTTTCCACTACCGGCAGTCGGAGCCTGAACCTCAGGAGTAAACCACGACAAGTCTCCGCCGAATGCGGCATAACCAGATGTTGCTACAGAAGGCTCGAACAGGGAGTTTGCATTAATGGTGACAGTGCCTCCCTCAGTACCTACGCGTACGGCATTACGGCTTTCAACTGTTTTCGATTCAAAGTCGCTTATTGTACATGTTGGATTACCAAATGTCGGTTCATCTACTATAGATAAAGTGACAGAGATTTCTTTCAAGCCGTCTAACTTATGATGGAATTTAAACGTCATTTCGCCCGGATTGGCGGTAGGGAAACCGGCTTTGTCCACTTTTACCTCAAACTTGTAAGTGTCCGTATCCAAATCGCTTTCCGTTTTATCGACAGTCATCCATTCGGGTAGGTCTACCAATTTACTGCCGCCTTTACAATCTACTGAAAGCGTAACAGAGGGAATCTCAACAGACGAAACGGCTTTTAATATCAGCTTATTATCCGCAAAGCTGCTTGTGCCATCAGAGGTGGACTGGGCAAGTCCAGGGACAAAAGACAGTGCTTCAACAAGAAGCGTATTGCCCTTTCCGGTGGCATCGTCGATAAAACGGATGATGCCGCGGGGATAAACGCCTCCTGTATAACCAGACTTCATTGAGATGATAAACTTATGTTCCGTACCGGAGATGGTAGATGATGCTGCCTTTGTTATGGGTTCTTCCTTTATTTCCAGCCAGTCGTAATTTTTCTTGGCATACCGGAGCGTATGCGACATGGTGGAAGTGGCAGTGGTGGAAAGAGAAAACTTACTATCGGCAGCAAGGAACATCGATACCGTTTTCGTATCGGCATCGTAAGAGGTGGCTGCATCGGCTATACCGTCCGGGTCGAATATGAAATTACCCGAACCGGCGGTTGGGTCAAGGCCGTCGATATCGCCGCCTTCATCCCATTCTTCTACATCCAAAGTGAAGTCTAATTTGTATTCATCGGCTTTTGTAATGCCGATGGTATACCGGTGGTTATTATTGATTTCAAGGGCAACCGAGCCGCCGTCGGCTGTAGGCTGTACAAAATGAATCTGGTAGGTTACGTCCGTTGTTTCCGTTTGGTTTACCTGATAGGTACCTTTCAGAATCAGGTAACCGTCATCTTTCAAAAGACTGGGATAACTGTAAAAAGCGGATACCTGCAAACCGTCATTGGCTTTATCGCCTTCAAAAGCACGTTCAGGATAAGTTATCAAATCGCCGTCTGCTGCAGGAGATGCGCCGTATACTTTGACAGGAAAGAAAGAGACTCCCTTCCGTCCGTTACCCATCGAGATGGATTCCAGATGGAAGCGGGAGTCTGTCTCTATATTGCTCACATCAAAGCGGGCCATCGTGCGTGTCAACTTAAACCCGGTCTGTACGCGCGCGGAAGAGTCAAAATCAGTCAGGTCGATAGGCACGGTTTGCGAACCGACCATCGGAAGGGGCAGGCTTAAAGCTGCGTCAGTCACCGCAAGCAGTGGGGAATGAAGTTTCTGAAAGTCTGTTTCGGAGGGCGTCCCTTCAGATAAATTACCAGTGGTTATATCGTATTCGAGTGGAAGGAAATAGGTATCTTCTATCTTATCGCCTGCCGGATTCACCAAGTCTGTTTGGTTGGCAAGGCAGTAAAGACGTACGAACATACCTTTTTGGAGTTCAAGCAGGGCGGTGGTGGTCGCATTGTCCGCACCCACAGCAAGGTTCAGTTTATTGGCTCCTGCCGGCAAAGCTATACCTTCGGGACGGTAGGCAAAGCGTTCACGATACGTATAAGTGCCTGCTTCGTTAGTAGATGCGAACACGTAAATATCCAGTGTGGAGATTTCGTTTTCTTCCTTAGTTGCAATGGGTACATCGGCTTTTGTTTCCGATTTAGTTGTGGCTACTGCGAGTTTGTTCTTAAAGGAAAGAAGTACTTCACGTTTGTTTTCACTGCCTGCTCCACCTGTGGATGTGCGGTCTGTCTTGTCTGCTTCTGCCGTACAGGAAGCGAGCAGCACGGTGGCAAGCATATACATACTTGCCGCGAGTGCCTGTACCGGTCTGATAGAGGGACATAGACCTTGTAGTTTCGTTTTCATCTTCATATATTTAATCGTTTGTATTTGTTATTACCCTGTTCCTGTTCTCTTTCATCCGCGTCAAAAATCAATCCGTGTCTGACAACTATCCAATCGAATGGTTTATAAAAAATAAAACAGGTAGTTCAATTAAGACTACGTTAAGATTGACAAATATATAAAGATATTACTACATATTAATACCATAAGCCTTTGATTATTAATGCTTATTACGTATAGAAAATCCTCAAAATCGTGAAGATTTATGAATCTCAACAACTTTCACGGCATGAGATTTATTAAGATATCCTAATTTTTAACGTAGTCTTAATTGGACTCAACGGATTCTTTCCAGCGTATCGAGCCGTAATAGACTTCACCGCCTGTAAATATAGACCTCTGTGCAATGGGGTTTGAAAAAGTGATTAGTATTTTGGAGCGCCGATGTCATAGCTAAAGAGACAGATTGGCTAAATAGTAGAAAATATAAAGACGAAGGGGCTGCCTGACTGAAGTATATCTCAGTTTGACAGCCCCTTTCTAAATACTATTTTAGAAAAAGCGTTTATTCTTCGGTAGCGCCACCCCCTACGGCATGGTATAAGCTGATAACACCTTGTATTTCATCAAACCGGTCAGCCTCCATACTTAACTGGGCTTGTAGCAAAGATTGTTGAGCTGTCAATACCTCTAAATAGGTAGTAGTTCCGTGGTCCATTAACAATTGCGTGCTTCTTACAGCGGTTTGCAGGGATGTGACCTGTTTTTCATCTAACGTGATACGTGCACGTGCCGTTTGCCATTGTTTTAGCGCATTGTTTACTTCGCTTCCTGCATTCAGCAAACTTTGATGGAAAGCAAGAGTCGCTTCTTCCTGCTGTGCCTTGGCTATTTTCAGGTTGGCGATATTCGCACCTTTATTGAATAACGGTTGTGTCAATGAGCCGATGGCCTGTAGCAATAAGGCTCCCGGGTTCGAAATGATGCCGCCACCGCTGTTCGTCCATCCTACAGAACCGCTCAGGGTGATGTTGGGATAGAAAGAACTGCGTGCCTTGTTTACCCCGTAAAAGGCTTGTGCAAGCGCGTATTCAGCCTGTTGTACATCCGGACGGTTCTTCAATAAATCCAAAGGTATTCCTGTTGTCAATGTCTGAGGAAAAGCCTGGTTATCGAGCGTACCCCGTTCGATTGCCTGAGGTGTTTTGCCGAGTACCGTGGAGAGGCTGTTCTCCGCTTCGTTGATTTGTTGGCGAAGCGTCAGGAGGGAGGCTTCTACGGAAAGGCAATTGGCCTCAGCCTGAGATACGGCAGCTTCATTGCTTAAGCCTGCTTTTTTCATTGCGTACATGGCTCGTACGTTTTCTTGCCAAAGGGCAGCCGTCCGTTCACTAATGGCAAGTTGTTTATCGAGTAATAAAAGTGTATAGTAGGTATTGGCTATTGTGGAAATTAGTTGTGTCCGGACGGCCTGCCTATAGGATTTTGTTTCTTCGAGAGCGGCTTTCGCACTGCGTTTCGCATTAGTCAGTTTACCGAATATGTCGATTTCCCAACTGGCGGAAACCGGCAACTGGTAGCTTTTGGATGCTTTGCTTCCATCAAAACTGCTGATTGTCCCCTGCGGAGTGAGGGATAATGCCGGGAGATAAGCCAAGCGAGAGGTCATTAAAGCCGCCTCGGCTTCCTGTACCCGTAGATGGGCGGTGCGTAAGTCTGTGTTATTTTCCAATCCTTCCTCTATCAGCGCTTGCAACTGCGGGTCGGTAAAGAGTTCCTGCCAGGCAAGTGCTCCGATGCCGGAAGTATCGGTTTCCGCTACTTCCTCCCTGTATAAGTTTTCCGGGACATCCGTTGCCGGCTTATAGGAGGTGTAGATGCCGCAGCCACTCAGTGAGAAGGCTGCGACGGTTAGTAAAAATGTATTTTTATAGTTCATATTTATTCCTCTTTCTTTTTGCTGTCGAGATATTGTTGTCTCTCGACGGTTTCAGTTACTACTTCCTCTTGTATCTGCCAGTCGTGTGTAGGTTCGAATTGTATCGGACGAACTTTTTCCTGTAAATATTGGAATACGATGAATAAAGTCGGCACGATAAATAATAAGGCAAGCGTACCAATCAACATACCGCCTACGGCTCCGGTTCCTAATGAACTGTTACCGTTGGCACCTACACCGGTTGCCACCATCAGCGGAAGCAAACCGAATACCATGGTCAGCGCCGTCATCAGGATAGGACGCAGACGGGCTTTGGCTGCGGATAAGGCAGCGGAGGTCAGGCTCATTCCTGCGGCACGGCGTTCGGAGGCATATTCAGTCAGCAGGATGGCTGTCTTAGCCAACAACCCGATAAGCATAATCAACCCGGTTTGCAGATAGATATTGTTTTCCAGCCCCATTAATTTGGCAAACACGAAACTACCCATCAATCCGAACGGAACAGAAAGGATTACGGCAAACGGGATTAAGAAGCTTTCGTAAAGCGCACTCAGGATTAAGTAAATCATCAGGATACAGATGGCAAAGATGATCAGCGTCGTATTGCTTTGTTGGTTTTCTTCGCGGGTGATACCGCCGAAGTCGTAACCATATCCTTTGGGAAGTGCCTGCTCGGCTGTTTCCTTAACCGCTTTGATTGCATCACCCGTACTGTATCCGGGAGCCGGCATGGCATTTACGGCAATGGAGTTGTACATATTGAAACGGCTCAGGCTTTCTGCACCATAGCTGCGTGTAAGAGAAACAAACTGACTGAGAGGCGCCATTTCGCCATTTGCCATCCGTACAAACGTATTGTTCAGTGAGGTTTCGTCCAAACGGTATTGAGGGTCTGCCTGTATCATTACTTTATATACCTTGGAGAAACGGTTGAAGTCGGAAACATATTGTCCTCCGTAATATCCGGACAGTGTGCTAAGTACGGCATTCGGAGTGATTCCGGCACGTTTGCATTGGGCGGCATCCACTTTGACAGTCCATTGCGGATAACGGATATCGAAGGTTGAATAAGCCATCGAGATTTCAGGACGCTGGTTCAATGCTCCCAGGTATTGCTGGGTGGTGTTGAAGAATGTGCCTATATCGCTATCCGATTTGTCCTGCATATGCAGTTCCAGTGCATTACCCATACCATATCCCGGAATCATACCCGGAGAGATAGCGAAGATACTTGCATCTTTGATGTCGGCCGTCCTGCCGTATACTTGTCCGATGACAGCTTGTACATGGTCTTCCTCGTTGGTACGTTCGTCCCACGGTTTCAGTTTGATAATCAGCATACCGAAAGAGTTACCCTGTCCTGCCAGCAAGCCGTAACCGCTGACTTTCTGGATGTGTTTCACTTGTGGAATACCTTCCAGGCGTTGCTCTATCTGTACCATAATATCATCGGTCGTCTTTAAGGAACTTCCGGCTGCGGTACTGACATTTACGAATAATACGCCTTGGTCTTCATCCGGAACCAAACCGGTCTTGGTGGTATTCATCAATACGGCAAGAGCGGCGATGGAACATGCCAGAAGTGACCAGACCAGCCATTTGCGTTTGATGAAGAAAAGTACACCTGTTTTGTATTTTTCAATCATAGAGTTGAATGCCGCATTGAAAGCCTTACGGAAACGGGCAGCAAAATTATTCTTTTGTGTACCGTCTTCGTTAATATAAGGTTTTAATATCAGTGCACATAATGCCGGGCTCAGTGTTAATGCGTTGATGGTGGAAATACCTACGGCAACCGCCATCGTCAGACCGAACTGGGTATAGAAAGTACCGGATGTCCCACTCATGAAAGAGACAGGGATAAACACCGCCATAAATACTAAAGAGGTAGAGATAATTGCAGAGGATAGCCCTTTCATCGCATCGATACTTGCCATATAAGACGACCTGTATCCAACGTCGAATCGGGCCTGCACCGCCTCGACAACGACAATCGCATCGTCCACCACCGTACCGATTACAAGGACTAAGGCAAATAAGGTAATCAGGTTGATACTGAATCCGGCGATAGTCATGAATGCGAATGTTCCGATTAGCGAAACAACAATACTTACAGAAGGGATAATCGTAGAGCGGAAGTCCTGCAAGAAGAAATAGACCACCAGGATTACCAGCAGGATGGCTTCAAGCAGTGTTTTAACAACCTCGTGGATGGAAGCAAACAGGAAGTCGTTGGAACTCATCATCTGGTCGATTTCCACGTCTTTGGGTAACTCTTTTTTCGCTTCTTCCAGCAGTTTGTCGATGTTTTGGTTTACTTCTGTTGCGTTGGAACCTGCTGTCTGGAATATCATACAGGAGATGGAGTTATGGCCGTCCATACCGCCTTTGTAGGCGTAGCTGTCTTTTCCCAATTCTACATCTGCAATCTCTTTCAGTTTCAGTACTTCTCCGTCTTCGGTGGAGCGGATAACGATTTCCCCGAACTCTTCGGGGGTCATCAAACGCCCGGTATATTTCATTGTATACTGGTAGGTTTCATCCGAGTTCTCACCGAAAGAACCGGTTGCCGCTTCGATGTTTTGTTCGGCAAGGGCTGATGTCACATCCGACGGAATCAGTTTATACTGTGCCATAATATCCGGTTTCATCCAGATACGCATACTGTAGCTGCCTCCCATAACCATCATATCGCCTACGCCGGAGATACGGAGAATCGCAGGCTTCAGGTTGATGTTGATATAGTTGGCAAGGAAATTGTCGTCGTATGTATTGTTCGGACTGTGTAGGGAGAACATTTGCAGGATACTGGTTTGCCGTTTGGAGGTAGTCACACCCACCTGCGTTACTTCTGCCGGTAACTGTCCGGTTGCTTTGGATACACGGTTCTGCACGTTTACGGCAGCCATATCCGGGTCGGTTCCCTGCTTGAAGTAAACTGTGATATCGACTGTTCCGGCATTGGTAGCCGTAGAGGTCATATAGGTCATGTTTTCCACACCGTTGATAGCTTCTTCCAACGGGGCGATAACACTTTTCTGCAAGGTCTCCGCACTGGCTCCGAAGTAAGTCGTGCTTACCTGGATAGTAGGAGGGGCGATGTCCGGATATTGTTCGACCGGCAGGGTGAACAACCCGATAAGTCCTGCCACAACTATCGTGATAGAGATAACTGCGGAAAGGATGGGACGCTCTATAAAAGTTCTTAGTTTCATGATTTCTTTTCCTTTTGTCTGTTAGTTGTTGGATACGGTTGTCTGTTTAGCCTGTATGGGGGTACCTTCACGCAACAAGCCTACGCCTTCTGCTACAATGACATCTCCCGGAGCCAGCCCTTCTTCCACAATATATTCTTTGCCGCCGTTTACACGGGTGACTTTAATTTGTGTGGAGGTAGCTTTTCCGTCTACGACTTTAAAAGCATATACTTTGTCCTGGATTTCGTAAGTGGCAGCTTGCGGGATGACAATGCTGTTTTCACGCTCTGTCGGAATAATAACATTACCGGAACTTCCGCTATACAATAAACCTTCTTTATTCGGGAATACGGCACGCAGGCTCACGGTTCCGGTATTCCGGTCGATAACTCCGCTGATGGTTTCTATTTTCCCTTTTTCCGGATAACTGGATTTGTCGTTTAACTGTAGTTCGATTGCAGGCATTTCGGCTAGCGCTTTCGCTTTTGAACCGTACCGGCGGGTAAGTGCCAATAGTTGGTTTTCCGTCATAGAGAAATAAACATACATATCCGAATTGTCGGAAACGGTAGTAAGCGGTTGGGGCAAATTGGCACTGACTAATGCACCTACACGATAAGGTAGGGTCCCGACAACTCCGTTGGACGGACTTTTAACTTCCGTGTAAGAGAGGTTGTTGCGGGCATTCAGTTCCTGTGCTTTCATTTGTGCCAGTTGGGCTTTGGCACTCAACCAGGAGTTTTCGGCTGTCTGTAAGTCGAAAGCGGAAACAACATTCTGGGCATGCAGTTCTTTTTTACTGTCGAATGTAAGTTTTGCCGTATTCAAGGCTGCCTGGGCTGCTTCAACATTGGCGGTAGCCGTTTGTAAGGCTGCCTGATAAGGAACCTGGTCGATAATGAACAATAGTTGTCCTTTTTTTACTTCCTGTCCTTCTTCTACACACAGCCGGGTGATAAAACCGGATACCTGCGGGTAAATGTCGATATCCTGCCGTCCACGTATGGTTGCAGAATAGGCACTGCTTAACGACTTGTTAGCGGTTGATACTTTTAGCACTTTGTACTCATTACTTGCCGTCATGGCTGGTTGTTCTTTACAAGAACTGGCGATAATACACAAAATCCCTACCCCGATGCTACCTAAGCATCTGGCAATTAATTCTTTTTTCATCTTTTTGCTGTTTTATTCTATAAACCCGGCAGTTGGACTGTTCCAAAACCTAAACCTCAATTAGTGGGTGTTAGAATGAGAATCGTTTGTTACTTTTACTCTTTGCTGCCTTAACTAATAACCGCTGCAAATGTCAGAGTTTATTCCTATTTTGAGGTGGTTGCAAATTGGATATAATTGTTCCAAATTTGAACTCTTGTTTTAAGTATGGTAAAAAGGTTTATCTTTGGTTCAAATTTGAAAAAGATTGATGGAAGAACAGGTGTTGCATGTGAGTATAGAAGATTTCCTTCGTCTTAATCTGGATGGAAAATCTTATCAGGACAAATTATTTCTGTTAGAGCTTAAGGGTAATGGGGCTAAGAAGCCTAAAATAAGCGAAGATATGGCTATCCGCCTGGATGCGTTTTCGATATTCCTGGTTCGCAGCGGGGAAGTGGACGTCACGATAGATAATACGACCTATCATTTATCGGATAACTTTTTACTTGATATTATGGATTTGCATGTTATCAGAGGCATGCATTTCTCTTCGGATTTTCTGGGTTACCATCTGATTATCGAGCGGAATTTATTTGGAGAAATAATGTTGAACAGCCGCCGTATGCCGGCTGCCTATATTGCGTCCCGGCTTAGCCGTCCGGTATTGAAATTGAGCGAGGAGGATGGGGAATTACTGGAGAATTGCTTTCACCGTATCGAACAGAATATAGACCGTACGAAACATGCCTGGCAACGGGACCTTGTTTTAAATGAATTGAGGGGCTTCTGCTTGGAAATGAATAATATTATTTACCAGGCGAACCGGGAGCAGGTGAATCTGAACCCGTCGAACAAAGATCTATTATTGTTCTTGTTTATCCAATTGTTGAACAATCATTGTAAGGAAGAGCATTCCGTTACTTTCTATGCCCGTGAGTTATGTATTACTCCGGAATACTTATCTCGTATCTTGAAAAGCTTTAGTGGAAAAACAGTAAATAAATGGATTGCCGAAGCATTGATGCGTGAAGCAGAAATTTATTTGAGAAATCCGGATTTTACTATCCAGCAAATATCCGATATGCTGAATTTCTCAGACCAGTCCTCCTTTGGAAAGTTTTTCAAAAAACATAAAGGCGTATCGCCTTTACAATATAGAACGGATGTTATAGGTGACAGTTGACAAGTGACAGTTGACAATTAGCTTCGCGCCCGATATATAATCGGCTGAAAGCCGAAAAAACTGTCAACTGTCACTTGTCAACTGTCAATTATTTCGAGAGGTTGTTGAGGAACAAATCCATCATCCGCTTGGCGGCAACGAAGGAGCTTATTTCATTATTAAGCACTTGCTTTTCGGTTGCGCTTAACATGCTTTCGACAGCCGGATTGTGATAGAATGTCTCACGTAATGTATCGTTGATGCTTTCATACATCCAGTATTTCGCCTGTTCGTTACGTTTATGATTGAAGTAACCGTTCTTTTTGGTGAACTCCATATATTCGCCTACCATATCCCAGATTTCCTTAATACCCAGATTATAATATCCGGAATACGTTAATACTTTGGGGAACCAGCCGGAGTCTGCGGGTGGGAAAAGGTGAAGGGCATTTCTAAACTGGGCGGCAGCCAGATTTGCCTTGTCGATATTGTCTCCATCCGCTTTATTGATGATAATGCCGTCTGCCATTTCCATAATACCGCGTTTGATACCTTGCAATTCGTCCCCTGTTCCGGCAAGTTGGATAAGCAGGAAGAAATCGACCATCGAATGAACGGCTGTTTCACTTTGACCGACCCCTACAGTCTCAACGAATACTGTATCGAATCCGGCAGCTTCACAAAGCACGATGGTTTCACGGGTTTTACGTGCCACTCCTCCCAGGGATCCTGCTGATGGCGAAGGACGGATAAACGCATTTTTCTCGCGTGAAAGGGCTTCCATACGGGTTTTATCTCCTAAGATACTCCCTTTGGAGCGTTCGCTGCTTGGGTCGATAGCTAATACGGCCAACTTGCGTCCTTCGTTGATAAGGTGCATACCAAACACATCGATAGACGTACTTTTTCCTGCTCCCGGTACGCCGGTAATGCCGATACGTACGGATTTTCCGGCATGAGGCAGGCATTTTTCAATGATTTCCTGCGCTATCTGCTGGTGTTCGTATCTGGAACTTTCCACCAAGGTTACAGCCTGGCTGAGGATGGTAATGTTCCCTTTCAATATCCCTTCTACAAATTCGGAAGGGGTGTATTCTTTACGTTGAAGACGTTTCTTCAGGTACGGGTTTACGGTTGGCATGTCCGTCACACCCTTGTTGACCTTTAAACCTTTGTATAGATCGTCGTTTTCCGGATGTTCCATATGGATGTGTATTTATTTTTCAGCGGTTACCTTAACCATACGTACCGGACCGTTCGGATCGTTGCTTACGAAATGGACAAGGGTTTCCAGATTTGTTTTTATTTCTTTCGGGCGCAGGCTCACTTTAAAGGTGGCTGTAGCGCCTGGTTTTATTTCTTTTTTCCCTCCGGAGATATTCAACCGCTCGTCATCACAGGTCGCACTGTAGATAATAAGTGGAGACTTTCCGGTATTTGTAATATCGATTGTTCCGGTAACTTTTCCACCAATCAGTGGAAGACCGTTTCCTTTGGTTGGTAATTTACCAAAGTCAAGCAATGTCCCCGATAATTGTGCAACGGGAGCTTTCGCTTTGTCCGCGGTGGATAATTTACTGAAATTGTCGATGATATTAGCTGCAATAAACAGATGGTCTGTCTTATGTTTTTTCTCGCCGATACTTTCTACCGTGATAGGGATTTCTGAAATGATGCGTCCTTTTCTCTTCACCTCTTTGGCATTGAAAAGGAGTGTGATTTTGCCTTTTTCTTCCGGAGCAAGTGTAGACGGTTGCATTTGTACGGTGAGATAGTGAGGTGCTTTACCTATATGGATGGCAAAAGAGGTTTTACCATCGTTTGTGATATTAATTTTTTCTCCCAGTACTTCATCCGTCCGGATGCTGTTATAAACAATTTTCTTTTTCTCCAGTTTTAAGTCTCCGATACTGTATGGATAAACGAATACAGGTTGGGTGGGTTTCGGTGTTACATTTCCTTTTATGGCAAGCGTATAGCTGCCCCTTTTGCCGTTACTATAAATAGAGATTGTTTTGTAGAACGGTCCGGGGCGACCTTTGGGATTATAAGTAACCTTTACATCCCCTGTTTTCCCGGGGGCTATCGGTTCTTTTGTCCATTCTGGCTGGGTACAGCCACAGGATGCAGTAATCCGGGTAAGAACCAAAGGACTGTTACCTGTATTTTTAATTATAAATGTATGGCTGGCAAGTCCGTCAGTCTCAGCTATTGTGCCAAAGTTGTAGACTAGCTCATCAGCACTTATTTGGGCATTATTCTGCGCCGGTATATTGCTTATAGAAAACAATATACTGGTCAGAATTATAAGTAGTTTCTTAAAATCGGGCATATACTGCTTTTACTTTCCTAATAAATTATTGAACATCTCCCCGGATAGTCAGAATGTAACTGCCGGTTTTTCCGTTGCTGTAGACAGATATGGATTTGGTAAATGGACCCGGTCTGTCTTTAGGGTCGTAAGTAATTTTTACTTCACCGGTCTTTCCCGGAGCAATCGGTTCTTTTGTCCATTCCGGAGTTGTACATCCGCAAGAGGCAATGACACGTGTAAGGACCAATGGCGCATCGCCTGTATTGGTTATTTTGAATGTATGTGCTACTTTTCCGTCCGCTTCTTTAATAACTCCGAAATCGTGGGAAGTGTTATCTACCGAAATGATGGCCTTTTGTTGTGCCGTAGCCATTCCTGTTGCTAATAAGATAGCCATGAAAATAAAAATAATCTGTTTCATCTTTTTCTATTTATGTTAGCTGTTTACTTGATGGGTATTATAAAAAGCCCATTCTTTTATATAGAACAGGCTTTGTTAGTTTTCAGTTCATCACTTGCAAAGATAGCTATTAATACTGAAAAAAGGATTTATGTTTTGTTATTTTCAGTTTACAGTAATTTCGCTTCCCTCCGTATGTGAAACAAACTCAGGTGCATAAAGGCACTGGATTGTACTGATACCGCCGGAATACTGTCCTTCACGCGATACGTATACGGAATATTCCAGTACATATGTGCCTTCCGGCAGACTGTTGAAGAAGAAATTTTCCGAAACATCTGTCGGCGACTGGTAATACCAGGCACCATCACGCCATGTAGAACCTGAAATTTGCGTAGCCGGTTCGAAACATCCGGCACGTAAATCTTTCAGGAATACATAATCCATTTCCCTGTCTGTACGGATAGTCAGGCGTACCACTACTTTGTCGCCAATGCGAAGCGGTTGTTCCGGGGAAACCGGACGTAACTGGCGTTCGGAACCGTTGTTTGTTTCAATGAACAATTTCTTTTCCACATTCAGTACGCCCTTCTGTTTTTGTACCTGGTTGATTTTTTCGAAATACTGGTCGTAGACAGCTCCCCATGCCGGTGCACTGCCTTCTTTATGGACGGAGATTGTATTTCCTACGGAGTTTTTATTTTTTTCAGGTAATACGACCTTCAAATATCCGGTAGCAGCTTCTCCTTCATTTGTACTATACGTATTATTCCCCCATTTTACCGTGCAAGCATTGTTGGTATTCAACCAGTCACTTCCGGTTAGGAGCAGGGCGTAGATGGCATTGACTGTTGCCGGAACAGATTCCCAGTTCTGGGTACGTTTCTGGTTGAGCAGCCATTGTTTCATCCGGTCTGTTTCCTGAGTGTTCGGAGAAAGTTCATTGAATACGGACATTAACAGGCAATGTGTGTCGAGCGGGGAAATAAAGAAATTATTATCTCTTCGGTTGTTTGCCCAATACATGCCTTTTTCAGTAGAAGTGGTCGCTGTTTTACGCAACCAGGCGAGAATGGAATTTGCCACGTCTTTCTTGCCATTACGAAGCATCAATAGAGCCGTTTCACCTTTACCGTATAAGGATTGCTTATTCCATTCTTTTTCTGCTCTTGCTGCGTAGAAGCGGATCGCTTCGCGAGCCTCTCCCAATTCAGGAATGTCACGGTAAGAACTGCGGACAAACAGATAGTTCAGTTGTAAGGGAGATATGAGAGTCTTCTGCCAGTCTTTCGTATTTGCAGTCAACTGTTCATAATCCTGTTGGATTTGTTTATCCAGGAAGTTCAGAGCCTTTATCTGCATTTCTTTTTCCTGCTGGTTGTATTCAATGGCATTCAACCGGGTAAGTTGAGCCATGCCGTTCAGAATATACAATGTAATTTCGCGGCTTGGATACATGCCTTTAAACCAACTCCAACCTCCGTCCGGTGTTTGTTGTTTGAGCAGTTGTTCCAAAGCGGCAGTTCTTTGTTGGGATGCACGGTTCAGGTCGAACAAAAGAGATAAGCGTTGTTTCTGTTCCGTTTCATTATCAGCTTCCAGTACCCAGGGCGTTTCCTGCAACAGCATGTTCTTCAACTCCTCGTTCTTTTCAAGATTGGATAGCAGGGTAGAAGCTGTACCTCCCTGGGCTTTCCATTGATTGATGACTTTTTGTATCCGTGGATGGCTGTTTGCTATGTAGCTGGCCAATGTATTGCTGTAATAAGCAGCAAACCAGGAGATAATATTCTCATTATCCGGTTGGGTAATAGTCGGTAATGCCTGTACGGCATACCAAACCGGATTGGCTGTCAGTTCCAGTGTCATGCGGAACGGGGTTCTGCCGGACTGGGGTTTGGCTGATGGCAACTGTATGGCCTGTTCGCCTTGTCCCATCAGGAAGAACGGGGTGCTTTCCGTAATTAAGATTTTATCGGAAAGGACAGGTATAAAATGTTGTTCCCCGTCACTGCCATTTTCTGAATCTGCTACAATACGACAGATTACAAGGTCTGTTGTTGTCGGGACAGGAAGTGTCCATGATACGGTCGTCGTGTTTCCGGCGGTTAAATCAAACGGTTTTTGAGATTTACTCAGGCATACAACCGGTTGTTCCGTTGCCGGGTCAAGTAATTCCAAGGTAACCCTGCCTGTGATTGCTTTATCGGACTGGTTGATTATTTGTGTACTGATAGATACTTCATCTCCCTGGCGCATGAAACGTGGCAGGTTAGGCACTACCATCAATGGTTTGCTGGTAATGACTTTTTCGGAGAGGTATCCGTATTTCAGATCTTCCGTTTGTGCCAGCAGTTGTAACTTCCATGTCGTATTACTTTCGGGCATGGTGAAATCGAAAGAAACATTTCCTTCCGCATCAGTAACTAATGCCGGATAGAAGAATGCTGTTTCTGCAAAGTTTTCACGTAGTTGTATCTGACGGTTAGCCGGAGCAATTTCTTCTTCTGCAATGATATTGGCCACTGTATTTTCCTGAAGGACTGCATCCTCTACAGCAACTGCATTTTCTACCATAGGAGCAGCATCTGCATAGGCGGAAACACCTCTGGCAGACTTCATCATCATTCCGTAAGGTCCATTTGAATAAAGTCTGGAAGAATTAAGCACATCCAGCCAGTTCAATTGGTCGTACTGGAATTGAATAACCTTTAGATATTTTATATCGACATTGTCATATTGGGTATATGTAGTGAATGCACTTCCCGGATTGAAGCCCGGAGCCCATATGTTGATATAACGTTGCGGCACGAATGACCAGCCAAATGGCATAATCTGGTCGAGGGAAGCATCATACATACTTGCCAGGACTTGTGCCGAGACAGCCATAGAATCTGCATTGGTGATACGGAATTTCCAATTTTCCTTGCTACCCGGTAGTAAATGGTCGCGGAAAGTTTCCGGGCGGATAGTCAGCTTCCGGTTTGGGAACTGGCGGGTAACCTGTATTTGTTCCGTATAGGTTTCACCTGCTTTGACGAAAGTGAGTAATACAGTGAATCCATTGCCGTCGCTTTCTTTGAACGGAATGCGGAATGTCCGGTTTTCATCGCTCATTTCAAATCGTTTCCGCTCGATACATTTCCTGTTAGCATCATATATTTCGTATAAAATATAGGCTTGTTTATCGGATGTACCGAATATAAATTCTGCATCTTCACCCGGCAGGCAAGTTGTCTTTTCTTTGATTAGCCAGGTATGCATGAATACAGGAGGACGTTTGTCTTTTTTATCATACAGAATGAAATCGGTATCGGTTGTTATTTCTTTTCCATTTTGATCTGCCGCTTTCACTTCCAGGCGGTAGCGTCCGGATACCAGTGTACGGAATACTGAGTTGGGGATAGCTTGTCCGGTTGAGAAGTTACCGGAAGCCACTTCCATCTTTATCTTGAACCGTTCAATTCCATAGACAGATTTTTCCTGTGCTTTTTCATCCAAAGCATATATTTTGTAGGTACCGTTAGTCGATATTTCTTTTCCGTTTATGGTGAATGCCGAAACATTGGCTGTAGCCGAATCGCGCTCCATTTGTTGTTCGGAGCGGATGGTCAATAAGATTCCGGAATCTCCAACGGAGAACGTGTATTGCGCTTCCTGGGTTTCCCCTTTACTGTCGGTTAATGTTGCTGTAACTTCATAGGTTTGGAATACAGGACGTCCGAAATCATTTTTCATTCGTTCTGGGACAAAAGAAAAAGAGAAATTGCCTTTTTCATCAACTGTTGTTGTGCCGCTTGCCACTTGTCCGAAATCAGAAAAATAAGGCATGTACAAACGTAACCAGAACGGACGTTTGGATATTTGCCATTTGATTTCACCGGTTTGCAATGCCACTCCTGAGAATGTTTTGGCTGAACCTTCTATTTTTACGGGTTTTCCGAAGAATACCTCGTTTTCCTCTGGATTGATAGTAATCTGGAAAGTCGGACGTTTATATTCTTCAACCTGTATATTCGTTTGTCCTCTGTCGGATGTGATTGAGAAAGAACCACTCAAAACGGATTGAGGAATTGTAAATTCTCCGTTGAACGAACCGAACTGGTCGGTTGTAAGTTTCTTATTGGCTACTTCCTGATAGTTCGCATCGCGCAGGCTTACTGAAAATGTGCGGTTGGCTACTACATGCGGATTGTCCGTGTCTTTTACATACGCGATGCCTTTGAAGAATACGGTTTGTCCGGGGCGATATAATCCACGGTCAGTGAACAGGGATAATTCAATCTGTTCTTTTTCCTGCGGACGATAGGTTCCTGCTGGATAGACAGAGGTAAGAACTGCCATGGTATCTTCGCGGAAAGTTGGACGCACGGCCTCAAACCGTTGCTTTGCAGGAAGTATGGCAAGACCATACTGGTCGGTTTTAACATGTCCGAGAGCTACCGGGTTACCTTGGGTATTTGTCTTATAATAAGTAACATTTGCACCTTCTATAGGTTTACCGCTTTCAACGTCTGTAACCAGCACATCGGTAGTTCCATTGTTTTGTCCCCGCGTAAGGATACCCAAGCGGCTGACGCTGAAACGTGCACTGGTTTCAAGGTTGTTATCAGGTGTCGATACCGTGTATTCATACAATCCTAATTGTTCCATCGGGATTGTCAAGGTGGTATCGTTCTGTGTGTAACTGTTTTTTAAAGGTAGATTGTAGACTGTCTCTTTCAGTAGTTTACCCCGTTGTTTTTGGTTTTTAGGATAATTCTTCCATGCCAGTTCCGGCTGACGGAGGCTTTGATATATGCGTACAATCAGTTTAGGGGTATTTTGGTATTGTATCTGGATAGAGAGATTTTTGCCCGGATAAATATTGTGCCCGGCCTGTGTTCTCAGTTGGGGATTTTCTAATGAAGTCAACATGTTCTTGACACTGCTTATCCGTTCGTATTTCGGATAGCGGGCAATACATTCTTTACAGGTAGAATAGATAAGCCCTTTGATGGAGTCGTTTTGTTCGGGAGTCCCTCTATAGGATTGACTTTGCAGGACTTGCAAACGGGCAATACATATTTCTGCTGCAAACGGTTCTTTTTCGTATTGCTTGAATAAACTGTCTAATTTCGACAAATATTCGGAAGACTGGGCGGGTTTATCTGAATAGTAAAAATTGAACCAATCCAATTCATCCATTACAAGCGCTTTTGTATTTGTCTGGGTACGGCGGAAAGCCAGAAGGGCGTTATACCATTCGGCCGACGGTTGTATGTTTATTGCACGGAAAGCCAGGAAATCATATAAGGTAGGGCGAAGTTCCGGCGAGTCTTTTCCTTTTGTGAGGACGGCATCAAATCGGCTTACCGGTGTTTCCTGCAATAGACCGGCAGGCTGTAAAGAGGCTGTTAATTCGCTTTTGATTTTATCCTGGAACAGATTGGTAGTCCATTCGCGTATATCTTCCGGAACATATCCTTCCAGATTTGTTCGTTGGTTGATTTTCCAGCGATTATTGTTATAGTAAGAATCATACATCTGGGCAATCATCGAGTGCAGGACTGCCACGCCTGTAGAATCAGTACATGCTTGGGTGTACTTTTCAACTTCTTTTATCAATTCGGGGAGAGACTCGGTATCTTTCTCCATCTGCTCATTCATTTGTTTGATAAGCGACTGGATTAACAACGGTGTGTTTCTTGTCTGAATGGCTTCTATTATCGCTTTTTCTCCGGCGGATACCCGGTTAGCGTTCACATAGAATGCGGTGGCGAGTATCCCGCATGCTACAAGTATTAAAACAACAAATGCTCTTATCTTCATATCTATTGGGGTTTACTTGTAAAACAATCATCCTGAATGAAGGTTTTGCAAATCGGTAAATCAAATTTGTAAAACCGTCTTTACTGTTAGATACAAAGAAAGAGCAAAAAGTTGTAAATTTGTTGTTAATTAGAGGTAAATCTTACTTTTTCCGTACATAAGTAAGGAATGTGTATGGATACGGATTATTAGCGTCTGCAGGAAATTCCTGACGTTCCACCTCTTCCCATAAATCCCAGTTTACTACCGGAAAGAATGAATCCGCATCTTTAAACTCATGATGTACGCGAGTAAGATACATCGTATCGGCAAGACTTAATCCTTGTCTGTAAACGAGAGCGCCGCCGATAATAAATATTTTTTCTTCTTTTTCGCAGATATCTAATGCATCGTGCATGGATTCGCATGCAAAGCAATTAACGAAACCTGCTTCCGGTAAGGTTGTCAGCACAATATTCTTCCGGTTGGGTAAAGCACCCTTGGGCAATGATTCGAAAGTTTTACGACCCATGATAACGGCATGACCGGTAGTCAAATCCTTAAAACGTTTCAAATCTGCCGGCATACGCCACAACAACTGCACATTTTTACCAATTGCATTGTTGTCAGAAATAGCTGCTACAATTGAAATATTATTCATAACTTATCGATTTAATAGAACTTTATAAGTTCGATTGTTATTGTTTTATTATACGGCAACATCGCCTTTGATATGAGGATGCGGGTCATAACCCGTTAAATTGAAATCTTCATATTTGAAGTCGAAGATACTTTTTACGTCCGGATTTATTTCCATTGCCGGAAGAGAACGCGGTTCACGGGAAAGTTGCAATTTGACTTGTTCCAAATGGTTCGTATAAATATGTGCGTCTCCCAGCGTGTGGACGAAATCCCCGGCTTTGAGACCTGTTACCTGTGCCATCATTTGTAATAACAAAGCATAAGAAGCAATGTTGAAAGGCACTCCAAGAAATATGTCGGCGCTACGTTGGTACATTTGCAGGCTCAATCGGCCATTGGCTACATAAAACTGGAAGAAAGCATGGCATGGGGGCAGATTCATATTATCCAAATCACCCACATTCCAAGCACTAACAATGATACGACGCGAATCCGGATTGTGTTTTATTGTATCTACAGCTTCACTGATTTGGTCGATTGATCCTCCTTTGTAGTCGGGCCACGAACGCCATTGGTAGCCGTAGATATGTCCGAGATTACCATCAGCATCTGCCCATTCATTCCAGATACGAACTCCGTGTTCCTGTAGGTATTTTGCGTTAGTATTCCCTTGTAAAAACCACAATAATTCGTATATAATGGATTTTAAATGTAGCTTTTTTGTGGTAAGCAATGGAAAACCATCTTCCATATTGAAGCGCATCTGATGTCCAAATACACTCAATGTACCGGTTCCTGTACGGTCTTCTTTTTTCACTCCTTCATGGAGCACACGCTCAAGCAGTTCTAAGTATTGTTTCATTTTTGAACTTTGATAGTAACATGCAAAAGTACGAAAGTGATTTGTATAAAGCAATAGCCGTAAATTTTGGAGCTGCCTTTTACCTGACATTTTTGAACATTATCAAAGAATGTTATTAAGTTTTGCCTGTAAAAACGTATATTTGCCTGCAAAATAATATTTAATTTTAATATCGAAATGAAGAGACTATGTATGGCTGTTATGGCAATGTGTATATTGTTGTCATGCAGTGAGAAAAAAGAGGAAACTACACTTTCCGGTCTGACTCCGGCAAACTTTGTATCGGAAGTGGAAGGTAAACCTACTGCCTTGTATGTGTTAAAGAACCAGAAAGGAGCAGAAGCCTGTATTACAAACTGGGGTGGACGTCTGGTGTCAGTGATGGTACCCGATAAGAATGGAAAAATGACTGATGTTGTGTTGGGGTATGATAACATTAAACAATATGTGGATTTCCCGGATAATAACTACGGTGGTTTAATCGGACGTTATGGTAACCGTATCGCAAACGGTCGTTTTACCTTGGATGGTACTGAATACCAGCTTCCTCAAAATAATAACGGCCACTGCCTGCATGGAGGCCCGTTGGGCTATCATACACGTGTATGGGATGCGAAACAATTGAATGACCAGACTTTGGAACTGACATATCTTTCTAAAGACGGTGAAGCGGGTTTTCCTGGAAATCTGAATATGAAAGTGACTTATACATTAACGGATGATAATGCCGTTGATATTAAGTATGAGGCTACAACCGACAAACCTACAATTGTAAACCTGACCAACCATAGCTATTTCAATTTGTCCGGTATGCCGGGTTCCCAGATTCTGGATCATCAGATTATGATTAATGCCGATCGTTATACTCCGGTAGATAGTACATTGATTCCTACTTCTGAACTTGCATCCGTAGACGGAACTCCGATGGATTTGCGTCAACCGATACTGGTAGGTGCTCATATCAATGATGATTTCGATCAGTTGGTTAAGGGACGCGGTTACGACCATAACTGGGTATTAAATACAAACAACGATATTAAAACCCTGGCTGCAAAAGCCTATTCACCGGTTAGTGGTATCGCTTTGGAAGTATATACCAATGAACCGGGTGTACAGTTCTATGCAGGAAACTTTATGGATGGCAATGATGTGGGTAAACATGGTGTGAAGTATCCGCATCGTGGTGCTCTCTGTCTGGAAACACAACATTATCCGGATTCTCCCAACCAACCTACATTCCCAAGTGTAGTTCTTCGTCCGGGTGAAAAATATTTCAGTGAATGTATGTATAAGTTTACTGTTGAATAATACAGCCTTTATAGAGAAATTTTAAAAGCTTATTTTTTTATAGACGACGCAGGATATGCAAATTTGCCATATTCTGCGTCGTTTGCATTTATAGTAAAGTAAAGACAATCCTACGCTTTTTCAGAACTATACCGGATGTGTTTTCAAATTCCAACCGATAAAAGAAAAGTTTCATCAGCATGAAACAAAAAGTTTCAGCCGATGAAACTAAAAGTTCCAAGTTATGAAACAAAAAGTTTCAAACATGAAATTATTTTTGAAACTAGATGGAGGTTCCCGGTTCGTACGAAGAATTTATGAATTCGGATTTGTTAATGTTTCTTTGCAAACAATATGTTTCGTTGATTTTCCATATATTTGCATCATACATATTTACAGCCGGAATTTGAAGTTCAGGCTGTGTGTTATATTGATAACGTTAAGCGTTTAAGATATTATCTTTGGAACTGAAAATCGCCAAGTTTCATGTCGAACAGAGATAATAGACAACTAAACGCTCACGCTTGTTATATATACCAGGTATATATACAGGTATATAATAGAGCGTGGGCTGTTGTTTGTTATTTGTTCGATGGGTGTTTGGCGATACCTCAGTTCCTAATAATAGATTACAGTTCCCACGCTTTTTAATAAATAAGCACCGAACTAAGGGGAATAGTGAGGTAATGTTTGATTATGAATGTAGTAAAAAATGAACGTATCGCCATTTGCTGTATATTGCTGGATGTTATGAGCGATGTAAAAGAGGTTGTTTCTTTAACCGATAGTCGTCACTATCCCGCTTTACAGGATAAAACCGGTTTGACGGATGAAGATTTTAAAGATGCACGTTCTTGCTCCGTACTATCCGCTCTGGTTGTATTGAAGAGTATGCACTATAATAAGAAAATGTTATTGGCACTTACTGTTTGTGATATTTATTCAGAGTGCGAAGCCGTAACATTGAATCACCGGGTTGCTTTTGAAGTATTGATGAATGCGATAGAATGGCCCATTTCTTTCTCTGAAATATTAACGATAAGCCGTTCGGAATAATTTATAAGGAGCCGTTATCATTTTTGATTATTTTAATTTCTGTGCGGCGGTTTATTTGATTCGCCAATTCTTGTTCTTTGTGAGTTAATCGTTTTATAAAAGTATTAGTCAACGTATCACCCTCTTTTAGAAACTTAAACTTATTGGCCGTTTTACTATTGATAATTACAGGTTTATTTTTTCCATATCCTTTTGTCTTGAGCCGTTCGGAGTTGATTCCTGCTGTAGCCAGATAGTTTGCAACAGCTAATGCGCGATTTTGTGATAGTTGTTCATTGTATTGCTTTGTCCCTTTCTCATCTGTATGCGCCCCGATTTCAATGCTTATGTCGGGATTGTCATTTAATAATTTGAGTATTTCATCCAGGGCTTTTTTTGAATCCGGACGAAAAACAGCCTGGTTAAAATCATAGAAAATGTTTTCTATCACAATCGGAGTATCAACCGGAGACAGATAAAAATCAACAATGTAAGTTTCGCTTTCTTCTTCAGGATCTGTCTTTAAAGCAAAGCTCTGATTCAAGTGACCTGAAGCACTTGCCATCATAATATATTCTGTGTTATGTGCCAACCGGGTTCGGAAATGGCCTGCTTTTTCTGTCTTTATTTTCTTGTTTAATCCGTCTTCCCCTACGATACGGATTGTTACACTGTCTATCGGGATTTCATTGATATCCTTAACGATGCCTTCTATATAAATGTTGATTGGGGATAATTTAAAAGAATACGTATTTGTTTGTCCCCGTTTATTATTCCGGTTGGAGTTGAAAAAGCCCGCCTTTTCACCCTTCTCTGTAAATAGTATATTGAAATCATCCCCCGGAGAGTTTACGGGAGACTTTAAATTTTTAATTAGCCATTTTCCCGATGGAGTAGGAGTTGCTTTGAAAATATCCAGTCCACCCAATCCCGGATGACCATTCGATGAAAAATAAAGAGTTCTGTCTCTACATATATAAGGGTCTATTTCATCACCTTCCGTATTGATAGAGGGGCCGAGATTTTCGATTGTCCCAATATGATTTCCTGTGATATGTACCCGGAATAAATCTTTTCCTCCATATCCTTTCAGTGTATCGGTAGAGAAGTACATATATTTTTCATCAGAGAGGGATGTGGCATATCCCGTTTGGGGAATAGAATCGGTTTTACTAATCTTATTGACAATATGGCGGGTTGGATGCTGTAGCCAGTCCGGGGCCTTTTTGCTGCCGGTGATACCGTTTTTTGCCAGTTGGCTACAGGTATCGGATAGGAGATAACGGTTGTAATAGTTAATGGCATCTTTATATTGGCCATTCTTCTGGTACATCTGCGCCAAATACAACAGGATGCAATTATCTGATGTATTATATCTGAGCGCTTGACGATAAGCATGAATGGCTTGTTGTGTTCTGTTTGCCAGCCGGTAGCAATCTCCTAATTTATAGGCAATAGAGCTTCGGAAAGTTCGTTTATGAGGAGAGGCTTTGGCATATATCTTTTTGAAAAGGAGGGAGGCCTCATAATATTCACCTGATTTCATTTTCCTATCGGCCTTATTCAACCGATAGGATTGGCATGCCGAAAGAGAAAAAAGTATACATCCGATAAAAATAGAAAATCGTTTCATGGAGAATTTCGTTGCTGTTTTCTATTAAAAACGGCTTGTTGTCTCTTTTATTATGAAAGAGTAAAATATAAATACGAATAAGTGAGGTCTAGAAATGAAAATAGCCGACAGTCTTGAGGGCGGACGTATTAATTTTCTATTATTTTCAATAGATAGTTATTACTGCCTTGCCTTTCTTTTTGGGCTGAATAAAAATCTATCTTTTGAAGTGTCTGTGGTTTGATAATATTGGAAACAAAGATCGTAAAAGAACCGGCAATCTCTTTGGCATGCGTTTCTTCCTGCTGAGGACAAATTACGATTGTATTATTTCTATTATAGATAGATCCATTTTCCAATACTTCCATAACTTCAGTATAGCTTTTAATGGAGGCTTCCTTTGGTATGATAATCGCATATTTAAAAGATGATTTCCAGATTTTATCCAAATTGGGGTCTGAAATTAGTATTTCTCCATTGTCACATTTACTTACCTGACTGATGACAGTCTTGTTCTGTGATACAATATTAACAGTTAACAAACATGATATGACAATGAACATTAATACCATAATAGATAATAGATTTTTCTTTTTCATAATTGTGATAATTAATTTTTTTAATATATTATATAAATAACTAGTCTTTCTTCTTTATCATTTAAAAATCTATCCCTAAACTCAAAATAGTATTATTCAATCGAGGTTGTGTTTTAGCTATTGTTTACGGAAAATATTCATTATCCATGATAAAAGATTGGATTTCATTCCCTTACCAATTATATCCTCTTCGCAAACAAATCCCCAAAAACGACTATCTTTAGAATTTCCCCGATTATCACCTAACATAAAATAGTAATTTTTTTCAAAAGAGTAGGAGGTAATAATTTTACCATCTAACCAAATTTGGCCATCTATCCGGATAATTTCATGTCCTTCTCTTTGTATGACTAACCACAAATACTCATAGGCATTGTCGTTTAATTCCAATACCATGCCTTTTCCTGGAATAATGATTGGCCCGTAATTATGGACATTCCAAGCTGTCCCCTTTGGATATCCGGCCATAAGCAATGTGTCTTTTTCTAAAGTTGGTGACACTGTCAATGGATCTTTTAGTGGAGAATTATTCAATATCAAATGGCCGTTTCGGATTTCAATTTGATCGCCAGGTTGGGCAATTAAACGCTTAACTAATAAAAAATACTGATTTTCAGGATCACGAAACACAACAATGTCTGAACGTTTAGGATTGGCAATTTTCGGCAAACGATGGTATCCCCAATCGTTCCATTCATCTGCCTTGCGTAAAGAATATATCCAAGTAAAAACATTAATTAATGGGATATCTGCCCAACGCTTAGGTAATACTGCGCCATAAGAAACTTTATTGATCCATAACCATTCATCAGCTTCAATCATATTTTCCATACTGTTCGAAGAAACTTTACAAGGTTCGACAATACAAACACGAAGTATTACGACTACGACTAAAACATATAAACAAATACCCACAGATGTATAAATTCGATCCATATTTTCAGAAAAAACATATTATAAGTTTTTAATAAATTGACATTCTATATAGAAGTATAAATATTAATTATTATTAAATTCAATATCGGATACTTTGTTTAAATATTGCTTAGTTAACAAAATATCATTTTTATCAGGGATAAAAAAATTTGAAACTTTCATATCTGGATATATTACAAAATAATATGGCATTTGACTTTTCTCTATTTCCCAATCAGAAAAACAATCATGATTTGTAATAAATGATTCGTATTCTATATTCTTGATAGATAAAAATCGTTCCAAACTTTTTTGACTTCGATAAGCTCCTAATATTTTTATTTTCTGACTATCTATATTGGATAAATGAAGTGCTTCTAACCCTTTGTCAATACAAGAATGACAATCTGTATCTTTAATCCTGAAACAGAGTATAGGGCTATCTAGTAAACCAAGATAATCCGAGAGTCTATCATTAATTTTCCACAATGGAAAATATACGGATGTTGTATCTCCTATTAAATAAATATCATTGCCCGATTTATTATTTCTGATCTTATCCGTATTCAAATAAAATAAGAATATCGTAACTCCAAGCAAAGATAATATTGCTGAAATTTTTATCTTACGCATATAACTTCCTAATCAAATATGTTATTTCGTATTTTATATATCAACAAACAATAATCTTCATCTTCCAAATCTATTTTTTTTATACTGCTAAGTTCTTTGATTGAGTCATTTAAATAATAAGGTAATGATAAAAATAACGATGAAATTATTATTAAAGAATCATTCTTAAACTTGGGATAAAAAGGGAACTTAAATCCTTCGTTAAAATGTTGAAATTTTTTGTAGCGATGGCTTTTTTTTTCATACACAACATTCATGAGTGAATCCTTATGAGTATATGGAAACTGAGCTATTGCATAAGATGAGTTTTCAATATTTGCCAAGAAGTAAAATACTTTCTTTTTTTTTGTTAATTCCTCAAAATAAAAATCATACTCTTCTATCGACCAATCAGGGGGTAATTCCGATAAAGAATAGTTATGTTTTCCAAAATCCCAGGTATGTTTTACAAGAAAAGTATCTGAAGTTATTTCATACAAATTGTAATCATAGGTCTGCATGAAATAAGTGATACCATTCTCATGATCGAATTGAAATGGACCATTTAATATTGATTTCCGGGCCCAAAATATAGGTTTTTCGTAATATTCACAGAGCATTTTATGCTGAAATGCAGAATAGGTTTTCAATCTGAAAGGTTTATATGTACTGTAAAAAGCCCTCTGGTCATGATCTATCACTGCAAAGTGATGAACAGTGTATAGTCCGGCTTCTGATACTTTGAGTTGCTTTACAAACTTGAAATCCATATCATAGATATATATCCCGCCATAAGAAGAAAGTAATTCTATTTGATTTGTGTATCCGTTTATTAAGAAATCGGACAAATCCGTATACTCACCAGAACCATTGCCTACACGTGATAATTTATCGCAATATCGACCATCTTTATCAAATCGGAATACGGTTTTCGATCTTTTATCAAGAATATAAAAATATCCCTTATAATAATCTATTTTATCAATGCGATACAATAAAGAATGGTTTGTCACTTCCAAAGGTATCACTTCTATCCACTCGAATATATCGAAAAAAGAGACCTGGTCTTGAGGTGTATCCAGATTGATCCGATAGCAATTTTCGTTTATCTCCTTATTCGGTTTTGTGCAGGTTATTAAAAATAATGGAATTAATAATAGCGATATTATATACTTCATTTTATTATTGTTTTAAGGAGGCACATAAGCATATGACTATATGCCTCCATTTTTATTTAATACGATCCCGAAAAGCTCCCCCCACCATTGCTGTTGCATCCACTTGAACACCAATCTTCTGGATCTCCTGTCTTTTGACACTCATATGTGTATCCCCATCCATAATTGGGGTTATATATAGAATTACGTCTACAGTATTGACAAGCACCATAATCCCCATTATTACAAATTATTGTGAATCCACCGCTATTATTTCCACCACCACCGCTATTATTAGATTGTGCCAGCACTTCCACATGAAGTTTGTTATTCAATACTCCGTAATCATTTGCTGCATGTTGCAAATTCAGACCTATTGTTGCTAATAATGCAAAGAGACCTATTGTAAAATATCCAAAATTTTTCATTTTAAATTATCTTTTTAATGTTTTTAATAATTAATTTTTTCTTGTACATGCTGATATTCGGTCCTTTCTGACAAGACCTTCGGAAAAAGTTTTTTAGAAGGTTGATAAAACGTTTTTTCATATCTCATTTCCCTTCTGAAAAATTTTCTCGTAATCTTAGGGTTTGTCTTAATTCATGCTTTAGTGTATTTGTGTCATGCCAAACGTAAGTTCTACGATTGGCATATATTCCCATATACAGGACAAAACTGACTAAAATGACATATCCTATATATCGTAAATGGAAACAGGTATGGTACACATAAACGTACAACATAGATAACAAAAACATTATGCCTAAAGAAGCTATATAAACATAACGATCTGCCACCACCGCAAAACGAGACAAGGGTATCAGATGTAACGTAATTCCGATATGTATCAGAAAAAATAATATCCCGAAAAGCAGAGGCCAACGTATCAAATGGTTCCAAAAAGAAACAACTATTGTTCCTACAAGCAATGGATAAACCAACAGCCAGGTAGGCAGAGGTTCTCCAATAACTGACGGAAACGGATAGAGATACGACAATTTATATGGGAAAAAACATTTATACAAATATTCAGTAAAGGCATAACAAGCATATACACAGCGTTGCCAAAATGGATAATTTTCTCCTTTAGCCACACTATCAACACCGAAAGCCGATTGAGATAAAAGTGTTACCACTCCAAACAGAAAAGAGAGAAAGAAGAAAGGCAATACCTTTTTCCAAGTATTCCAATCAAATAATTGATGTCCATATAGCCAATGAATCAGCAATATCCATACTGGAAAAGTTACAGCTTGTTCTTTTCCCAAAAAGGAACAGATATAAAGTAATAGTGTTGCGAAGTAATAAATGAGTTTTTGTTTCTCCAAATATAATAAATAAACATAAGTTGCCGACAAATAGAAGAAGGCATAAACCAAAACTTTAGAGGCACTCATCCATGCGACCGATTCAACGTTAAAAGGATGGATAGCAAACAGGAAAGCTGTCAAAAAACTGACAGGCCGTACCCAATCTTGATTCATTCGACCGCAACCTGATAACATTCGCTTAAAAAGGAAATAAGCCAATAGAGCATTGCAACTATGCAATATCAAACTTGCCAAATGATAAGGAAAAGGTTCATATTTCCAGAATGAATACAAAACAAGATATAGATATTCATTGAAAGGTGCATATTGTCCATGATAAAAACGAGTCAATATGTGAATGAGATTTTCCCATGTAAAGCCGCTTTCCGTATATACATTCATGACTACCCACTGGTCGTCCCAAAAATCTAATAATTCATTTCTGAGAATCGAATAATAGACTGCAATACACGCTAAAATCAATAATAGACATTCTATTCTATTTCTGGCTTTTCTATTATTATTTACACTCAACTCTTTCATTTATTTCTATTTTTAGATTCAAGGATTTAATTTCTTTATATACAGTTAACTTCTTTTTACTACTCATCTCTAATAATTAGAAAGGAAATTATCCAATTTGGATATGAACTTAATGATTTCTTGTTATATATACCTATCTTACTGATTGTTTTTTATGTATTATAATATTAACATAAAATAGGCGTGGTATTACAAAGGGCACTAGCTTTATAATAGAGAATAGATTCTTTTTTATAATTGTGGTTATTTTGTAATGATGTTTATATAAAAACGTGTAATAGTTTTAAATGTTCATTCTGGTGAAGTTAATATTGGTTAATTTGTTGTTTTGCTGTTCCGGTTTTGAAATTGTAGATTGGTTTTATAACTGTTTTACTACTTTGGCACCCAATATTATTATGGTGATTTTATGCGATTTGACTGTGAGTCGATGGTTGTAAAAAACTTCAAACAATAATTCCATAGATTCCTGTTTTTAATTATACAGATGCTTTTTAATAACAGAGTCGTATAGTCTCAATATCCATGATATAAGAATCAATATTCAACATTTTATTTTTTCTGCCTTTTTGAAGAAAGATAAAGAAACGGTTTTGTTTAGTAGCATAATGTTGTTTTATAACAATTTTCAGCGAGAGTAATATTGGATATATAATGAAAAAATATGTTTAGAAGGGTCTACAGGTTTTGTCTCAGACTTTTATAGAATTTGGTACTAATTAGTCGGTAGGTTGTAAAAAGTATAATATCTATTCACTTATTATTCATTTGGCTATTATTGAATATCCAATTTTAATAAAAACTGGATATTCTACTTCTTTTTGATGAAGGTGTTACCGCTAAAGAAAAATTATTAATATACTATTTGATGAATGAGGATTGAAAAAGGCGTATGAACTAGCCAAGAAAGCCTTTTGCTACTACTTATAGTTTAAAAAGTAAGAAGTAGACTTTGGACAGCCCCTCCCTTTATTTTGTTAGTACCTGCCCCTATAAAAGTAGCGAACTATCCCCATAACTCAGGAACCGGAAATCATGCGATAAGGCATAGTCGTAAATACGTTTCCAGTTACCGTCTACAAAGGCGGAAATCAGAAGCAGTAAAGTGCTTTTGGGCTGGTGGAAGTTGGTTACGATACCCCGTACAATCTTGAATGTATAGCCCGGAGCTATAATTATCTGGGTGGCTGTTATTAATGTCTCTGTGTGGTGGCGGTCCAGATAGTCCAGAATATTCTGTAACGCCTCTTCCGGAGTCAGCCGGTTATTCTTTTCTTCATATGGCATCCATTGTTTGACAACCAGATCATCGGCTGTCGCATCCGGATTATCAGCTAATGTGACACCTATATAATAAAGGCTTTCCAGTGTGCGGACCGAGGTGGTGCCAACGGCAATGATTTTTCCGATATTCTCTTTTACCCGTTGGATGGAACTGCGACGTACGGAGATAAATTCAGTGTGCATCTCGTGACCCTCTATGGTATCGCTTTTAACAGGCTTGAACGTCCCGGCACCAACATGCAAGGTTACTTCTTCCCGGCCGAAACCTTTTGCATCGAGGTCTGCCAGTACTTCCGGGGTAAAGTGGAGTCCTGCTGTCGGTGCTGCAACAGACCCTTTTATCTTGGAATAAACCGTTTGATAGGTTTGCAGGTCGCTTTTTTCAGTCTCCCGGTGAAGATAAGGCGGGATAGGTAAAATACCTGCCGCATCCAGAATATCGGCAAAAGTATAAGTCGGATGGTTCCAACTAAATTCAATCAGATGGCTGTCTCCACAGGTTTTCTTTTTCTCGGCACTCAAAACAACCGTTTCGCCATTGATGGCAATCTCCCTGCTCAGTACACCCTCTTTCCATTTCTTCAGGTTTCCGACCAGGCAAGTCCAGCTACAACGTTCCGTCTGTTGGAAGACAAGTGCATAGTCGTGAGGTTCTACCGGTTCGAGGCAGAATACTTCTATTTGTGCGCCGGTCTGCTTTTTGAACAGCAAGCGAGCCTGAATCACCCGTGTGTTGTTAAATACCATCAGGGAGCCTTCCGGCAGGTAATCGGTTATATTCTTGAAAATGCTTTCACTGACCGTTCCGTTGCGGTAAAGAAGCAGTTTGGATTCATCCCGTTTGGGCAGAGGAAATTTGGCGATCCGTTCCTCGGGCAACGGATAATCAAACTCTTCGATGCGTATTTGTTGAGTAGCTGTAACCATGATCATTCGATAATATATAGGGCATTTTGCCAGTCCGGCTGCAAAAGTACGAATTTATTCCTGTCGGTCGCCGTAAGGGTTGGGCGAATCTGTAAACTTTTCATAAAGACGGACCTCTTTTGGACAGGAATTTCTTTTTCTCTATTTTTGTACGTTAATTAAAAGCCAAAGAATTATGAGTAATATCAAAATAGGAGATAAGATACGTTTCCTCAATACTACCGGCGGTGGCATTGTTCGCAGTTTTAAGGGAAAAGACCAGGTGTTGGTTGAAGATGAAGACGGTTTTGAAGTACCGGCATTGCTTCGCGAATGTGTGGTTGTGGAAGAAGGCGGCGTGCAGGTACGTAGCTCGAATAAGCCAAAACCGGAGGTCGTTACGCAGTCTGTAGCGCAACCGAAGAAACCGGAACCGGTAGAGGAAAAAGTAGAAGAAACCGTTGAAGGCGAACGCCTGAACGTCTATCTGGCTTATCTTCCCCTCGACCTGTCGAAAGTAGTACAGGATAGCGGCTATGAGGCTTATTTCGTAAACGACAGCAATTATTACCTGATGTTCAATTATATGAGCCGGCAGAATAATAGTTGGATAGTCCGTTATAGCGGAGTCATAGAGCCGAACACCAAAATATTCATGGAAGAGTTTGAAAAGGAAACCCTGAATGAACTCGAACGGATATGTATCCAGCTTATCGCCTATAAGAAAGATAAACCGTTCATGTTGAAGAATGCCGTTTCCGTAGAATTGCGTATCGATACGGTCAAGTTCTATAAACAGCATTGCTTTATGGAGAACGATTATTTTGAAGAAGACGCATTACTCTATCCTATCGTCCGTCAGGATGTCCCGGAAAAAGAACTGTTGGTTTCCGCTACTGAATTGCAGGAAGCTATGTATCAGAAAGCCCGGGAAGAACGCCGTGCTCCACAGAATATTGTAAAGAAAAAAGCGGATAGCCCGATTCTGGAAGTAGACCTCCATATCAACCAGTTACTGGATAATACAAACGGATTGAGCAATGCAGATATGCTGACCTACCAGTTGGATAAGTTCCATGAAATACTCGCTAAATATGCCGGAAATAAAGGGCAGAAAATTGTCTTTATCCATGGTAAGGGAGATGGCGTGCTTCGGAAAACGATAGAAAAGGAATTGAAAACCCGCTATAAACAGCATTACTATCAGGATGCTTCCTTCAGGGAATACGGCTTTGGTGCAACCATGGTTACTATAAAGTAGAAGATGGCAACGGAAATAGAACGGAAATTTCTGGTCCGTGGCGATTTTAGCCGGGAAGTATCTAGTGCACAGCGTATTGTGCAGGGATACATCTGTTCCCAACCGGGGCGGACTGTCCGTATCCGTATCCGCGGAGAGGAAGGTTTCCTGACGATTAAAGGCCCCTCTAACGATAAAGGCCTGAGCCGTTATGAGTTCGAACAGGAAATATCACTTGCCGATGCAGAAAAGCTATTGGCGCTTTGTGAACCCGGAGCCATCGATAAAGTCCGTCACTTAGTCCCTCATGGAGGGCATTTGTGGGAAGTGGATGTATTCCACGGGGCAAACGAAGGGCTGGTTATGGCAGAAATCGAATTGACCTCGGAAGATGAGGCATTCGACAAGCCGGAATGGTTGGGCGAAGAAGTGAGTGGCGACCGCCGGTATTACAACTCAATGCTGACTAAGCATCCATACTGCGAATGGAAATGATTTAAAAACAAAATAATGATAAACACCATGAAGAAAAAACTGATTATAACCCTTGCTGCCGTTATCCTGGGATTACCGGCTGTAGCAGATGAGGGAATGTGGCTGTTACCCTTGTTAAAACAGCAGAAACTGCCTGAGATGCAGGCTTTAGGATTGAAATTGCAGGATTATGATATTTACAGTCCCGATTCGGCGTCCCTGAAAGATGCTGTGGTTATATTCGGCGGCGGCTGTACGGGCGAAATCGTTTCTCCGGACGGTCTGCTCCTTACCAATCACCATTGCGGCTACAGCCAGATACAACAGCATAGCTCGTTGGAACACGACTACCTGACAGATGGCTTCTGGGCGAAATCCCGTACCGAGGAACTGCCTAATCCGGGGCTTACCGTTACATTTATCGACAAGATAGAAGACGTGACGGATTATGTAAAGAAAGAACTGGAAAAGGATACCGACCCGAACAGCATGAAGTTCCTTTCCCCTAAATACCTGAACGGTCTTGCCAAAGAGAAAGTCGGCGAAAAGTTCCTGCAGGATAATCCCGGAACGGAAGTGGAAATCAAAGCCTTCTACGGCGGTAATGTGTACTACATGTTCACAAAGAAAATCTATTCGGATATCCGTTTGGTAGGTGCTCCTCCTTCATCTATCGGTAAATTCGGTGCCGATACGGACAACTGGATGTGGCCGCGCCATACGGGTGACTTCTCCGTATTCCGTGTATATGCCGATGTCAACGGCAACCCGGCTGAATATTCAGATAAGAATGTACCGTTGCGTCCGAAACGCTGGTTCAAAATCTCTATCAACGGCGTTCAGGAAGACGATTATGCCATGATGATGGGTTTCCCCGGACGGACAAACAAATATTATACTTCCTGGGAAGTAGCCGAACGCCGCGATATAGACAATGCCGTGCGTATCAATATCCGCGATTTGCGTCAGAAGGTGATGCTGGAAGAAATGCTGAAAGACCCATCTGTACGTATCCAGTATTCCAGCAAGTATGCTGGTTCGACCAACGCGTATAAAAATGCAATCGGTAGCAACTGGGCTATCAACAAGCGTAATTTTGAACAAGTAAAGAAAGAGGAACAGGACAGATTAATTGCTTGGTCTAAAAAAGTTTGCGAACCGAATTATCAGGAAGCCTTGCTGACATTGGAGCAAATCGTTTCAGACCGCAAAGACCTCCGTTTCCGTAGCTGGATGCTGGATGAAGCGATTCTGCGAGGAATCGAATTCAGCAGAGTCCCGACTGATGTACAGTCTGTTCTCGATGCTTTGAAAGGTAAAGACAAAAGCGAGAAAGAGAAACAGGTTCGCCTGTTGGATATGGCATATCACCGTTTTGCCAATAAGGATTATTCTCCCGAGGTAGACAAGAAGATTGCCAAAGTAATGCTGAAAGAGTACCGCCGTTTGATTACACCTAAAAAGCAACCGGCTTATTTTGCCCTGATAGATAAGAAGTTCAAAGGGGATGTAGACCGTTTTGTGGATTACCTGTTCGATAAATCCATCTATGGCAGCGAAGATAACTTCAATAAGTTTAAAGCGCGTCCTACCGTTAAGGCATTGGAAAACGACCCGATGATACAGTTTGCGAAATCAGTACAGGATGAAAAGAATGCTTTGGATGCTTCGCTGAAAGGTTTTGATGCCGGATATGCCATTGCACACCGTACTTATGTAAAGGGATTGCTTGCCATGTATGGTGATAAGGCTAATTTCCCGGATGCGAACTTCTCCCTGCGTCTGACTTACGGACAGGTAAAAGGCTATAGTCCGCGCGATTGCGATTATTATGGTTACCAGACAACTTTGGATGGTGTCATGGAAAAAGAAGATTCTACCAATTGGGAATTTGTGGTTCCTGCACGTTTGAAAGAACTTTATACCGCGAAAGACTTTGGCCGTTATGGCACGCCTAATGGCAAGATGCCGGTAGCTTTCTGTGCAACGACCCATTCTACGGGCGGAAACTCCGGTAGCCCGGTAATGAACGGCAATGGAGAACTGATAGGTATCAACTTCGACCGTAACTGGGAAGGAGTAGGTGGCGATATCCAATACCTGCCGGATTACCAGCGCAGTATCATCGTCGATATTCGTTACGTTCTCTTCTTAATAGATAAGTATGCCGGAGCAGGCTATTTATTGGAGGAAATGGATTTGGTGAAATAAACAAACGGCTGATAAATAAAACGGGAGCATGTGGCTTTTTAGTCCATGTTCCCGTTTTGTTTATAGAGCGGTGTAAGGTGCCGGATATACCGGTAGAATCGGATTTATTCGCGGACACACCTGACTGAGAAGCTATACACTCGCTGGTACCCAGCATTGGAATCTAGTGTAGTACTATTGAAGGATATATGATGTGATGTATTTCCCGCCGCAGACGACGACCAGTAGCGACCCCAGACACTTTGTTCGCCAGCCGATCCTCCACTGTAACCACGTCCGCCTGCGGCAGGAAAAATCAACGATGGATAATCCTTGTCGGCACTTATCGTTAATAAAGGCTTGTTAAACACGGAACCTCTTTCAAGGGAGGATAATTCGGAAGTTGCCGGGACACGATAGCCTTCAGGGCAAGGGTCGTTTACACCTTTTGTCGTACCATTCCATAGCCGGTCGTTTTTGGGAGAAAGCCAATCGTAATTATTGGAAGGTATGCCGGTATAGAAATTGTTGTTACCCGGAGTAGAAGTGCTTATCGGGCCAGTGACAGTGGGGCTTTGAAGCGTTAATCCATCCCGACGTCCCCATTGATACAGATAGCCGCATCCATCTACGTTTAGACTTGAATTTGTAGCATCTCCGGATACTGCTATACGCTTTGCTCCACAGTTTATGGGTGCCCAATAAGAGCTGCCTTTTTTTATGGCTGCATAATAGGGTACTGTACCTCCGTTTGTCGGATAACCATAGTAAGAGGCACCTCTCCAGATTGTGTAGGATTTGAGTGTCGTACCATTCTGTTTGACATCCATCATTGCTTTATGAAGCTGGTAAGCGGCATCCGTTCCGCTTGAATTACCCACAACTATGTTATAAATATATTTACGTCGGTTGTTTTCAATCTTTGTTTCTTTGTGTGTAATATTTCCCAACCAGGATTTCCCTCCGTTTGATGTAGTACAATATTTACTATCGTATGTGATACTTGAAGATAATGTAGGAGCGGTAAACATGCCATAGAAAGATATGGTCATCGTTTTTCCGTTTGTCCCAACCCGGTAACCGTCCGATGTCTTTTCATCATAGTTTGCAAGGTCGGTTGCCAACCACGCTTTTTCTTCGGTAAAGCTGACCTTTACCCCTACGACCTTGGTTTCATCCCCACTGTTTATTATGCGGATGGTTTGTTCGCCAGGAACCGATGTGGGGAAACTGCTTTTCGATGGGTCTAACTTTACGGTATAAGAAAAAAGATTGGTACTGCTGCTTGTCGTTTCATAAGTCAGCCAGTCTGGACCGGAGATTTTGGAACTGCCCACACTCTTTCCTGCAATGGTGAAGGATAGGGCTGCGTTGTCTGCTGCGGCATGTACGGCAACAGTCTCCGACGAAGTCAGAATCGGCATTGTCGGGAGTGGCTTTACGTAAAGCACGTTGTCGAATCCGGCTTCCGTATCGGTAAAGTGAATAATTGCATCAGGACAAAGGTCTTTGTCATAACCCGGTTTCACTGAAACAGCATAGCTTTTTCCTTCTACGGTAGCCTTGGTCAATTCAGGCAGTTCGCTTACATCGATCCAGTCGTACTGCTGCATTTCCGAGCCTCCGGCATACTCTTTACTCATGGTAAGGGGAGCCTTGCTGTTGATCAGTACATTAAAACGGTAATTGTCCGTGACTTCGATACCCACCGTCCGGCTTGTTTCCGTATAGGCGACTTTGCCGTTCATATCCTCAGGAATAATAACGGACATGGGTGGTGCTTGTGTAACCCGCAGAATGCTTTCGTCTCCGGTTGTTCTGTCTGTAAAGCGGAAAACCGCCTTCGGATAGGTTTCCTTGTCATACCCTGATTTCACAGAGATGGTATAGCGATAGCCGTCTATTGATGCTTTGGTTATTTCTGTAGGGGCACTTATTTCCAGCCAGTCGCAGTCTTGTGCGGCGGCGCTTCCTGTATAATTCTTTGTAACATCCAGTGGCATGTTATTACTAACCAGTACATCAAAAGAGAACCCTCCTTGGGCTTCTATGGCAACGGTACTGGTTTCTTCCGTATAGTCGACCCTGTCTTTCATATCGTCCGGTATGATGACCGACAGTGGCATAGGATTACCGTTTCCGGATGGGCTGTAATCATCTACATTGCCGCCGTCACCCCAATCTGCGACATCCAGCGTAAAGTCCAGGTGATATTCGTCCGCTTTGGTGATGCCGACAGTATACCGATGGTTGTGGTTGATTTCGAGTGCAACGGAGCCGCCATCAGCCGTTGGCTGGGTGAAGGGAATTTGATATGATACGTTTTTCGTTTCCGTTTTGTTTATTTGGTAAGTTCCGCTAAGAATTAGATACCCCTTGTCTGCCAGCAGGCTCGGATAGCAATAGAATGCGGATGTTTGCAGCCCTGCATTTGCTTTGTCTCCTTCGAAGTCCTTTGCCGGATAGGTTATCAGTTCTCCGTCGTTTGCTGTGGCATCTCCGTAAATATGGATAGGGAAGAATGTGGTTCCTCGCCTTCCGTTTCCCATAGAGATGGTTTCCAAATGGAATTTGGATTCTGCTTCTTTATTGCTTATGTCGAAACGTGCCATTGTACGGCTTAGCTTAAAGCCTATCTGTACGCGGGCGGAAGAACTAAAGTCTGTCAAATCGATAGGGGTTGTTTGTGCGCCGGCCATCGGAAGAGGCAAGCCCAATGCCTCCGAGGCATTGGTTAATAGTGGGGAATGGTATTTCTGAAATTGTTTTTCGGTAGGGATACCATCTGTCAGGACACCTGTTTCGATATCATGAGTAAGCGGGACGAAGTAGGCGTCGGCTACCGGATTGCTATCGTCCGGATTTATCAACTCTGTCTGGTTGGCAAGACAATACAGGCGGACAAAGAGCCCTTTTTGAAGTTCTAACAGTGCGGTGGTAGTGGCGTTGTCCGTACCCGAAGTCAGGTTTAGTTCTTTTGCTCCCGCCGGAAGTGCCGACCCGTCTTGGCGATAAGAGAACCGTTCGCGAAAGGTATAAGTGCCCGCTTCATCCGGAGATGCGAATACGTAAATATCCAGAGTGGAGATTTCGTTTTCTTCTTCGGTTGCAATAGGTACATCAGCCTTTGTTTCCGATTGAGGTGTTTTGACTGTGAGTTTGTTCTTGAAGGAAAGAAGTACTTCCCGCTTGTTTCCACTGCTGCCTGTTGATGTCCGTTCTGTTTTGTCCACTTCCGATGTACAGGATACAAGCAGCACGGCGGTAAGCATATAGGTGCTTACCACGAGTGCCTGTACAAGCCTGTAGGGGGAACATAGACTTTGTTGTTTTGTTTTCATATCTGAGTGTATTTAAGTTTTCTGTAGGATTTTATACGATGACCGTATACGCTCGCATACGGTTGTCGTATGTGCTCGCATATGGGTATCGTATACGTTCGCATACGGTCACCGTATGTGGACATATACGACCCTCGTATAAAGATTAAAGTTCTTCCGGTTTGTCGCCATCGCTTATTTCTCCCACATGCAGGGGATACGGAAAGCGGTTGCGGCGTACTTCTTTGAGTAGTTGTTTGCTGTTTCCGCCGTACTGTGTTGCTACCTCCAGATAGTAGTCGCCGTCCGGCAATTGCGGTATGATAAAGGAGAAATTGGAAGGTTCGTTTCGCATTAATGATGTCTCAGGAACTGCGGTTTCGACCTTAGTAGAATCGTTGATAAAAAAGAAGCCGATAGTGACATTTCCGGTTCCGGCTATTTTAGTACGGTATCCTTCGCCTGTCAGACCGCCACCCGCTGTAATTCTGTTGTTTACGCTGCCTGTTGTCGTATCGTTTACTTTGATAATGGTAGGTAGAGCTTCCTCTACAGCACTGACGATAACGGATATGCTTTTCAAGTCGTTTTTAAACTCACTCCGTGGCGAACAACGAAGTGTGACATTATTCAATGCAGAGTCGAACTGTGCCTTGGGACCGATAAAGGAACCGTCCACACCAAGGGAGTTATTTGAGAACCCAAATTCTACCGTTGAGGCAGAGTAGAGTTCGTTGCGTGCCTGTGCCATTAAATCGTTGTAAGCACTTTCCAGTTCGCTGGCTGAAAATTTACTGCCTGCATTTGCTGCGAGGCGGCAAAGGTCTTTGACTGTGCGGTTTGCAAGATAGGTTACGTTGAATGTGAAATCATCTTCCCGTTCGGTTAACTTGTTTGCTACTAATTTACCTGCGATACTCCGTTTTTTGGGTTCTGTCGTTGCCATAGTAATGAGTTTAATTTAGTTCCGGTAAAACTGAGTACGGAATTATCCCATTTGAGGTCAGAACCAACTGTTTTTAGAATTATTATGAATTAACGAAAGATGTTGTTTCTCTAAAGTTTTCAAGGTGACTGAACAGTTGCTGAAGTGTTAGGCTTTGAATTTTAAGTATTTAAGTCGTTTTGAGATTCACGGTTTATTCATACATTTGCCCTAATAATTAACATAGTTTTACCGGAACTATGGTGTATTATGGTTTTAGGAACGAGTTTGAATGGTTTAGGAATGCCAAAATCTTTAGAAGAGCCGGATATAAACGGCAAACGGATTACACAAATGTTTTGCCATGCATTGTGTAATCCGTTTTTTATGCTGTCGGATAAGTTTATTGTTCTCTCCATACCCCAAGATAGTTCCAATTATTAGGGAATCCCATATCTTTTAATGATAATAAGTTGCCACCATTCTCAATTAAAGTCTTTAAGTTTTTGTGGAAATCATTCTTGGGGCTAATTATATCTAAAAGATATTTGATACTACAGAGATATGCAAATAATTTATTTCGTTTGGTTGTGGAAATAGTATCTCTGTCTAAAAACAGATTGTCTGTATTGGTAGGAAGTTGCATATTGACAATAAAACGGCGATTCCAGATGCGACTATGGTGTGCACAACAATTTCGTAAATTAGATAATGCATGCATCCAGTTCTCCATAATATCTATTTTATTTAATCCGAACTTTTTTGCGATGAGCTTTTTATTATCATCTTTCTTTAGTAGCTCATATAAACGGCTTAATGTACCGAAGGAAATAACTTCCAGTGCCATCCATGCAGGTGGGCTATCCGGTTCATTGTATTTACTATTATAATGTTTAATAAAATCTTCATAACTTCGGTCTATTTCACGTGAAATATCATCCAATAAGCTATTGTATAAAAAGATTTCTTCTTGTTTCGTTTTTCCGGTTTCTTTGTCGAGCTTGTTTATCAGATAGTAGTCGTCTTTAAAGAACTCTTCATGTTCGTACCAATGGCTTTCTCCTGTAGACTCACTGTATATTTGAATTATTTTGGTTCGGATAGCGACTTCAATTTTTTCAATGGCGTTGAATATTAAAGAACGTAAACGTCTGTCGAAGCAGTATAAATCGATAATGTCTTTAAAGTGTATATCTTTTTTGACGAATATATGGTCTGCTTCTATGTCATCATTATTTTGGAATGGATAAGTATATGCCCGTAGACGATAATAACTAATATTAGATAGGTAGTTGCTTGCTAAATTTTCATCATCGATAATTAATCCTCTTTTTTCAAGTTTGGTAATTTGTATTTTGATTGACAAAGGCTTTTTCGTATACGGTATTTTGTTATTTGATTCTTCAAGCATTTTTGTTAAGATTTTGGTTTTAAACTCGAAGACCTCCCCGGGTGCGCTGTTCTAACGGGAAGCGTGGGAGGTCATATTCAAACGCAAATGTACATCTTTTTTCTTGGCAGGCAAATCCTACAATAGAAAATATCAGTTTGCGTCGTTTATTTCTTCATTCTGCTGATTAGCCGTCCTAATTCGCCAATCCACAAAACCAGCGATGTGGAACCGATTATGATGCCCCAATCTTTTAAGGAAAGAGGAATTACGCTGAACATCGGACCGCCGAATGTAACAATCAGGTATTGTCCGATTACAATAATCAGTGCCACGAACAGGAAGCTCTTGCTTTCTTTCAGGTTGGCAAAGGCTGAACGTCCTTCCATAAATGCTTTTGCGTTGAACATATTCCAGAACTGCAACATGACAAAGAAGCTGAAGAACCAGGATAAATCATGCGGAGTCAAACCGCTTTGTGCATGGAAATAGAACAATAGTCCCATTAAGACTGCGACAAAAGCAAATCCTACTCCGAATATATTGTATGCCATCGGACGTGTGATGATAAAGTCTCCATCCTTACCGCTTCGGCGGGGTCTGTCTTTCATCACCCGTTCATTTGGAGGAAGCGAGGCAAGTGCCCCGGCGGCAAACGTATCCATAATCAGGTTCACCCAAAGCATTTGCGTGATGGTAAGCGGCGACTCGGTTCCCAACAATGAACCCATCAATACAATCAGACATGCCGCCACATTGATGGTAAGCTGGAAGAGCAGGAACTTCTGGATATTACGATACAAGGAACGTCCCCACATAACCGCACGGGTAATGCTGCTGAATGAGTTATCGATAATCGTAATGTCACTAGCTTCTTTTGCAACAGAGGTACCGTCGCCCATAGAAAGACCTACCTGAGCGGCTTTTAATGCCGGAGCGTCGTTTGTTCCGTCGCCGGTAACAGCCACAACCGCTTCTTTCTGTTGAAGAAGCTGAACAAGGCGTTGCTTATCTGTAGGACGTGCACGGCACATGATTTTTAAATCCAGCACGCGGTCCAAAGCCTCTTCGTCTGTTAAGGCCTCAAAACCGGGACCCGTGATGATATTACGGTCTGTATCTTCTGCTTTCCAGATACCGATTTGGCGTCCGATTTCCTTGGCAGTACCCGGTGTATCGCCGGTAACGATTTTCACGTCTATGCCTGCATTCAGACAGTTTTGTACGGCTGCCGGTACATCTGCACGAACCGGGTCGGAGATAGCAACAACACCCAAATAAGTCAGGTTGGTATTGTGCAGGCGGCCATTCATAAAGAATGCCGTATCTTCCCCTTCTTCTACAATCTGGTAAGCAAAGCCCAGTGTACGCATCGCCTGGTTCTGATAGTTCAGCAATTGCTGTTCTATGGCGGCTTTGCAAACATCTACAGGTTTGTATGTATTGTCTGTAGCAACACGCTGGCTGTTGGCAAGCACGATTTCCGGCGCACCTTTCACATACAGCACTTTCTTACCCAGCAGGGAAGATTGTACAAGTGTTGCCATATATTTACGTTCTGTCGAGAAGGTCAACTGGTCCAGTACCGGAGCGTCTTCCCTTAAATCCAGATAGTTCTGGTGCTGGCTGTTTAACCAAAGGAGCAGGGCGGCTTCGGTCGGGTTGCCTAAGGTCTTTACCTTCTCTTCCGAGAAGTCGAGATATGCAGTGGAGTTGACGGAGATACCTTCTTTTATCAGATTGCTTAATTCGTCGTCGCCTAACTGCTGGTCTTTCAGGTTATAGAAGTTTGTTTCGTGTACCTGCATCTGGTTTTGTGTCAGGGTTCCGGTTTTATCCGTACAGATAACCGTTGTAGCCCCCATAGTCTCGCAGGCATGCATTTTGCGTACCAGATTGTTGGTTTTCAACATACGGTTCATGCTAAGGGCAAGACTCAGCGTCACACTCATAGGCAAGCCTTCCGGCACGGAAACCACAATCAGGGTAACGGCCACCATAAAGATATTCAGGATATGGGAAATCAAATCCATCACCGGCATGCCGGATGAAGTGAGCAGGAGCTTTGCCAACAGGGCGATGAATGTTACTGCTGCGATGGTATATCCGGCTCTGCTGATAATTTTCGCCAATCCTGCCAACTGGATTTGCAGCGGGGTATCGATATTGTTATCAATCTGAGAGCCTTCATACACTTTTCCGTATCCGGTGGCGTCGCCCACTTTTTCCACTTCTATGATACCGTGTCCGTCTACAACGGTTGTGCCGCGCATTACGACGTTCGACGGATAGGTTGCTTCGTCATCAAAATCAGCCTCGTTTGTCGTTTTGCTGATGATGGGTTCGCCTGTCAGTGTAGATTCGTTGATTTGCAGGGAAATGGCCTCGAGCAAATGTCCGTCGGCGGGAACTTCTTCGCCGGTTTCCAGTACCACGATGTCGCCAACGACCACCTCTTTTTTAGGAACCTGGCAAATGTTGCCTTCCCGTATCACTTTGACCATTGTGTCATCATTGACCGTGTTCAGTACGTCGAAGGCTTTGTTGGCTTTCATTTCAAAGAAGAAGCCCACACAGGAAGCCAGCATGATAGCAAAGAAGATACCGATAGGTTCGAGGAATGCGGTAAAGCCTTTAGCTTCCGGTCCCCAGCAATGCACGCCGGCAATTATCATGGACAGTAACCATGCAACTAATAAGATGCGAATGATAGGGTCGTCGAATTTTTCGAGGAACTGACTCCATAAAGAGGCCTTCTTGGGAGGGGTGAGTACGTTTTCACCATACAAACGCCTGTTTTCATCCACTTGTTGTTTGGTTAATCCCTGATACTGATGTTTTTTATCCATAATTTATTATTCTGTTACTAAAGAATTACGGGCACAAATTACGTAAAGTCGCCCGACATATACAAATGCCGGGCGTGAATTTCCATGGATTGGCTGCGAATGACTGATTCTTATGGGCGGATTACTTCCATACCCATCCGTCTTGCCGGATGTGCCAGAGGGTTCCGTCGGGTGCAGGCATACTGATTTCGTACATGGACGGAGTTGTGTGCAAGCGGATTTGTTTAGCCTGTTCGGGCGTACAAATCTCCTCCGGCTTTAATTCGTCTACCATAGTGGCATACTGTCCGAATGTTGCAGCATACAGATTCTGGCGGTAATACAGGTTGCGCAGCAGCCATTTCACTTCTTCGGCAGGGTTTGTCACGAAAGGCGTTTCGCCGGTTCCTGCCACTTTATCGGAAAATTGTACATATCCCCAATATTCCGGCATATGGATGTTGATAACTCCGGTAGGCGCCCATACCCAGTTGTATTCGCGTATTTTATCCTCTCCCTTGATGGGAACTTTAACGTATTGCCCGTTCTGTACTTCGGTAGTCCACTGTACACGGGAGAAGTTGACGCGCATCTGTTCTCCGGCTTCCGGTTTCCCTTTCCCGCGCATTACTTCGTAGATGGCAGTCCACGGCATGAACACTTCCACACTCCATGATTGGTCGATGTCGTTCGGATTGTTGAGCGTTCCGTTTATATGGACAGCCGATTGCATTCCGGCAAGTTCCAGGTTGTTCAGTACTTGCGGATTATCCCGGTACGGTCTGCTCAGGAAAAGGTCCCAATCCGTACCTTTTGCATTGATTTCGTATTCCAGATAGTTGTGCGTGTCGTTGGTCGGATTCAGGAAGATTTCAAAGTCATTATCATAATAGATAACGGTATCGTGCTGCATTAATGTTGCCCATACATGCGGCTCTTCCAGAAGGGCGGCAAAGTACATTCCTTTTTCATCGTATGCCATTTTAGCCCTTGTGTTCAGGTAGGGCTTCGGACGCTTGTCGCCTTCAATGTCTACGAAGTCGGAAGTCCAGGGGATAGCATCCCATTCTCCGGGCGACAGTATGCCGTCCACTTTGATTTGCCCCGGTGCTTTGTAACAAACATACGTCGGAGGATTAAAGGGGAACTGTTCCGGATAACTGATAGCCTGCTCTTTCGATGCCTGCTTGTTTCCACATGAAAGCAACGTAAGTGTTGCCAGCGATAAAGATAGTAAGATACTTTTGCTCATTTGTATTGCTCGATTTAGTTTGTATTCGATTCAGCGTTGTGTATGATATCCATTGCCGCATCCAGCCATAACAGCATATCTTCGGTCATGTTCTGGCTGCCGACAAGTTCTTTACTTTGTTTGTTGCCTAAGCGGACAACAACCGCGTTTTTATAGGGGATGGCAAATATATATTGCCCGTAAAGTCCCCGCATATAGGGAATATCCTGTCCTTTGTAGGTCAGTACCCAGTATTGGAAACCGTATTGACGGTTCGGTTCATCCGTTTTAGGATCATGCAAGCTGCTGTCCGGAGTGGTAGCCTCTTTCAGGTAGCTTTCGGAAACCAGTTGTTTGCCGTTCCAGCTTCCTTTATTTAATATCAACTGTCCGAAACGGGCAAAGTCGCGGGCATTACTGTTGAAACAGCAATAGGCTTTTTCCATTCCGTCTTTTTTATCGAGGCTCCACAAGGCGTTTTCTTCTGCCTGCATGGGAGTCCATAGTTTCCGGGAAACGTAGGAGCAGATGTCTTCCCCGATCGCTTTCTCCACCAGAAAAGCCAGTAGTTGGGTTACACCGCTCTGGTAAATGAATTCGACCCCCGGCTCTTTGATTTCTTTCATGCCGAAAGCGATTTCAGCCAGGTCGTTCCCGTAATAAAGTTTGGTTGTGGGGGAGAAGGGCGAAGCATAAGCCTCCTGAAAGTCGAAGCCGGCACTCATCGTCAGCAGATGGCGGATGGTGAGCGGTTTTCCGTTGTATCCGGCAAATTCAGGGAAGAAGTCGCTGACCGGCTGGTCTACGCTCTTAATAAAACCATCGTCGATGGCACATCCGGTGGCAAGCGAAATAATGCTTTTAGCCATCGAAAACGAATTACTGTGGGAAGAGGACGAGTAGCCGTCCCAGTATTGTTCGAAAAGAAGGGCACTGTCTTTTATGATGACATAAGCAACCGTGCTGTAGTCCTCAAATTCGGAAACATACTTTTCCGGCAGGGATAATGTGTTAAAAACTGCTGCCTCTTTCCAGGGGGCAGGGTCGCCTGCTTTTACGATCCGGTTTTCAAATATCGGATATTGGTCAATCTTCGGGAATAAGTGGATTAGTGTCTGGCGAAGGTAGTAATTGGAGGGTAATGCCAGATACCCTCCAATGCAGCAAACTACCAACAGTATTGCCCATCCTGTTTTTTTCATTTATTGTTCTCCTTTTTCTTCTTCTTTGTACCAGGAAGCGTACATGTGGTAATTCTTAGCAATCTTCTGGTTGATTTCCTTCGCTTGTTCCGGGTCTACCTTCTTTACGAATTTAGCAGGAACGCCGGCATAGATACTGCCCGGTTCCACAATTGTTTTGCTAAGTACCACGGAGCCGGCTGCTATGATGGCACCTTCTCCGATGACTGCATGGTCCAATACGACCGAGCCCATACCGATTAAAGCGCCGTTGCATATTTTAGCGCCGTGAATCGTTACGTTATGGCCTACGGAAACGTCATCGCCAATCTCGATGGTCGACTTTTCGTATAGGGTATGTAATACGGAACCGTCTTGTATGTTTACTCCGTTACCGATACGGATGGAGTTTACATCACCGCGCAGCACGGTTCCGAACCAAATACTGCAACCCTCTCCAATTTCAACATCTCCAATGATGCAGGCATTGTCTGCCAGGAATGTGTCTTTACCGATTTTCGGGGTAAAGCCTCTTACTGATTTTATTATTGCCATAAGTTTATAGTTGTCAACTGTTTTAGATTTCTGCTGTTTTATGTTTTAACCACGCTTTTTCCTCTTCGTCGAGGTATGGGCTTAGTTTCTCATAGACCATCTGATGATATTTGTTCAGCCAGGCAAGTTCGCGTACCGAAAGCATGGAGGCGATAACCAGGCTGGTATCTATATAACAAAGCGTGATTGTCTCGAAACTGAGGAATTTACCGAATTCTGTTTCGCTGTCTTCACGGACAACAATCATGTTTTCCGTACGGATGCCGTATTCTCCGGCACGGTACATGGCCGGTTCGTCACTCATCACCATTCCGGGTTTCAGTACAACCGGGTTTTCTTCCATTCGGATACTTTGCGGACCTTCATGTACATTCAGGCAATGCCCGATACCGTGGCAGGTTCCGTGCAAATAGTTGATTCCGGCATCCCATAAGGCTTTTCGTGCAAAAGCATCAATCAGGCAACCGCGTATTCCGGCAGGGAATTTGCATTTGGCAATGCTGATCGTTCCTTTCAGGGCACGGGTGAAATCCTTTTTCATCTGTTCGGTCGGTTCGCCGAGGGCAATTGTACGGGTCACGTCGGTGGTTCCGTCCATGTATTGGGCGCCGGAGTCTAACAGGTAAAGGCTTTCGCGTTTCAGTTCGGTGTCGGTTTCCGGTGTCGGGCTGTAGTGAACTACAGCGGCATTCGGTCCGTAACTGGATATACTGCCGAAACTGTTCATGATATATAGTGGCTGTTCGGCACGCAGTTCCGTTAGTTTGAAGGCCGCGCTAAGCTCTGTGACTTTTTCGCCGGCTGCCAGTTCCTTTTCCAGCCAGTAGAAGAACTTGGTCAGGGCTACTCCGTCTTTCTCCACAGCATTCCGGAAACCTTTGATTTCGGTTTCGTTCTTGATACTCTTCAGGTGGTTTGCTGGAGATATATCTTCAATCACCGTACAACTTGCCGGGAGGGCATTGTAGATAGCCACATTCGTTTTGTTCCCATCGAGGAATACGACAGTATCTTCCGGCAGGCGGGAGAGGTAAGTATATAACATGGAATAGTCTGCCAGTTTCACACCTTCGTGTTTCAGGCGTTCGATAACTTCTGTCGTCAACTTTTTGGGATTGATAAAGAGCACGCTTTCTTTTTCGGAAATGAAGGCATAGCTGATAACAACCGGATTGTAGGTTACATCCGTGCCACGGATATTGAATGTCCATGCAACTTCATCCAATGCGGAGAGGATAGTGCAATCGGCTCCGGCTTCGTGTACTTTGTCGTTGATGGCAATCAGTTTGTCTTCTGTGGATTGTCCGCTCAATTCGATCGGCATTTCAAACAACGGAGCATCGGGGATTGCCGGACGGTCTTTCCAAATCGGGTCAATCAGGCTTAGGTCTGTTTTCAGCAGGATGCCTTTTTTCTTCAATTTGAGTTTAAGCACGCGTGCGTCGGCTGCGCTGTAAGTTTCACCGTTTAATCCTACGGTCAGTCCTTCGCTCAGTTCATGGAGCAAAAAATCCGGGATGGTCGGTGTTTCCGGCAATATCTTATATAACTCGATACCGCTTCCTTCCAACTGGCTTGCCGCTTGCAGGAAATAGCGGGAGTCTGTCCATAAGCCGGCTTTGTTGGCTGTGATAACAACCGTTCCTGCCGACCCGTTGAAACCGGAAATCCATTCGCGGTATTTCCAGCAATCGGCGGGATACTCACTCATATGCGGATCGGAAGTCGGGATGATATAGGCATCGATGTTCTGTTTTGCCATTTCTTCCCGTAGCGCTATAATTCTTTCAGAAATGTTCGTTTTCATTGTATTCTGTTTTTTAGTCAACGTTACTTTGCAAAAATAGTAAATATCGATTAGGAATAATGCTTGTTTAAATATTATTTGCCATCCGTATCTAACACAAAAAACAATGAAAGTACAGCTTGGAAATGCTTTGTAGGTATTCTTTCGTATAAGTATGATTTTCCCGATTCATAGTTATGAATTAGAAAAAACATAGTTATGAATCGGGAAAATCATACTTATGACGGGATAAAAGTATTAGGGGCTTGATTTGTTTTTGAGTCCTCGGATTTTTGCAATGTATAATATATTAATGTACTTGTACTGACAACCGGGGAATGTTATTATTTTTGCAATCGCTTATTATAGTTGAAACATACATGACAAATGAATCATATAACCTCTTTGAAAACAGTCCGTTTGAGTGACGAATCCGATGCCGTAATTATTCTGGACCAGACTCAGTTGCCGGGTAAGGAAGTATATGTAAGGCTTCTTACGCCGGAAGATGTGTGGGATGCCATTTATAAATTAAAAGTACGCGGAGCACCTGCTATCGGTATTGCTGCAGCTTATGGTATTTATATAGGTTGTCGACGGATAGAAACAGATTCGGTTATCGATTTTCATAAGGAATTTAGCAGGATAAAAGATTATCTGGCAGGAGCACGTCCGACAGCGGTAAATCTTGTTGCTGCTTTAAACCGCATGGAGCGCGTGCTGATAACACATCGACAGGAACGCGTTGTGCAGATAAAAGAACTGTTGCGAAAGGAGTCGGAAGCTATCCGCGAGGAAGATGCCGTAGCATGTCGCCGGATAGGGGAGAATTGCCTTTCATTACTGAAACCGGGTATTGGAATTTTGACCCATTGCAATGCCGGTCATCTTGCCGTATCGGAATATGGTACAGCATTGGCTCCGATCTATTTGGGAGAAGAGAGGGGGTATCATTTTAAAGTGTATACGGATGAAACCCGTCCATTGTTACAAGGAGCCCGCTTGACAGCTTATGAATTAAATAAAGCCGGAGTAGATGTAACTTTGATTTGTGATAATATGGCTTCGTCCGTTATGCAGAAAGGTTGGGTACGGGCTGTTGTGGTAGGCTGTGACCGGATAGCCGCAAATGGGGATGTCGCCAATAAGATAGGAACCTCAGGTGTTGCTATTCTGGCACGTTATTACAGAATCCCTTTTTATGTGTTGGGACCAACATCGACTATTGACATGAAATGTCCTGACGGAAATTCTATTGTAATAGAAGAACGTAATCCAGATGAGGTTACAAAGCAGTGGTATACCCAAAGAATGGCTCCGGAAGGAATAAATGTATATAATCCAGCATTTGATGTTACTTCCCATGAGCTAATAACGGCAATTATCACAGAAAAAGGCATTCATTATCCTCCCTATGAAGAGAGTTTGCCAGGAAGAGTTTGAACCACAAGCTAAAAAAAAGCCGGAAAGTTTTGCTAATAACGAAACAATCAGTAATTTTGCTGCCCAATTTGTGGATATAGTAATTAAACAATAATAATAAATTAAATTATGATCGTAGTTCCATTAAAAGAAGGCGAAAACATTGAAAAAGCGCTGAAGAAATTCAAAAGAAAGTTTGAGAAGACAGGTGTTGTAAAAGAACTGAGAAGCCGTCAGGCATTCGAAAAACCATCTGTATCAAAAAGAAAGCAAACTATGCGCGCTGTCTATGTTCAGCATTTGCAACAGGTAGAAGAATAAAAAAACAAAATCTGTCTACCTGACTTGTTTTATTGAATTCTTATTCCTATTTTCGTTGCATAAAAGTTGATGCAACGTGAATATGTTGATTGATTCGTTTTTAGATTATCTTCGGTATGAAAGGAATTATTCCAATTATACAGTGCAGGCCTATTCGAAAGATCTGCAACAGTTTGAAGATTTTGTAAAAGAGAAAAAAGAAGGCATATTTGTGCCGGAAGAAATTGATACGGATATTGTAAGAAATTGGATTATTTTTTTATTGGATGAGAAAATTTCTCCTGTATCGGTTAACCGGAAATTAAGTTCTTTGAAATCTTTTTTTAAATTCCTTATGAAGCAGGGACTCGTTTCTGTGAATCCATTAAGGTTTGTAGCCGGTCCTAAGACAAAAAAGCCGTTGCCTGCTTTCGTAAAAGAAAAGGATATGGAAGTTTTGTTGGATGGGGATGGATTTGATGAGGATTTTGAGGGTGTGAGAGATCGGTTGATGCTGGAAATGTTATATGATACCGGTATACGGCGTTCTGAGCTTGTCGGTTTGAAAAAAACGGATATAGATTATGATGCTTTACAAATTAAGGTAACAGGTAAACGAAACAAGCAGCGATTGATCCCTTTTGCAGAAAGATTAAAAAACTTGATGCTTGCATACACTGAAGTCCGGAATCGTGAAGTTGGAGCAGGAAGCGAATGGTTCTTTGTAAAGAAGAACGGGGAGCAAATTTCGGTGGGTATTCTTTATGCGGTAGTAAAAAAGAAACTTTCGGAAATTCCTACATTGGCAAAATGCAGTCCTCACGTTTTACGACATTCATTTGCAACAAGTATGTTGAATAATGGAGCGGAGTTAAATGCTGTGAAAGAGTTATTGGGACACAGTAGTCTGGCTTCCACCAGTATTTATACACATACAACCTTTGAGGAATTAAAAAAAGTGTATCATGCTCATCCAAGAGCACAAAAAGAAGGAGGTTAATTATGGACGTTAGAATTCAAGCAATCCATTTTGACGCAACAGATCAATTAGAAGCGTTTATTCAGAAGAAAGTAGCTAAGTTAGAACAATATTTTGACGGTATTCTATCGGCAGAGGTTAGTTTAAAGGTTGTAAAGCCTGAATCTGCAAAGAATAAAGAAGCTGCAATCCGGTTGATTATTAAAAATGGAGATTGTTTTGCTGAAAAGGTAAATGATACTTTTGAAGAATCTGTGGACGAATGCGTAGAAGCATTGCAGAAACAGTTGATTAAATTCAAGGAAAAAATCAGAGCCAAATAAAAAAAACGGTAGATAAATTTGGTATGTAAGAAATAATGCCTAAATTTGCAGCCGTTTCGCCTTGGTGACGAAACGGCTGTTTTTTGAAGCAGGCTCGCCTCTTTAGCTCAGTTGGCCAGAGCACGTGATTTGTAATCTCGGGGTCGTTGGTTCGAATCCGACAAGAGGCTCGAAAGAATTGAAAATTAAGAAGGGCAGTTACCAGAGTGGCCAAATGGGGCTGACTGTAACTCAGCTGGCTTTCGCCTTCGGTGGTTCGAATCCATCACTGCCCACAAGAGTGAAACAATTCATGAGCTGGATTGGTTCGTTTGAAATTGCGGAAGTAGCTCAGTTGATAGAGCATTAGCCTTCCAAGCTGAGGGTCGCGGGTTTGAGCCCCGTCTTCCGCTCTTTTTATTGCCTGTGTAGCTCAGCGGTAGAGCACTTCCTTGGTAAGGAAGAGGTCCCGAGTTCAAGTCTCGGCACCGGCTCAATGATATTTTTAGAACATGATCATTAATCAAATAAAGAACAATTAAGTTATGGCAAAAGAGAAATTTGACAGATCGAAACCACATGTTAACATTGGTACGATTGGTCACGTAGACCACGGTAAAACTACTTTGACAGCTGCTATTACAACAGTATTGGCAAAGAAAGGTCTTTCAGAACTGCGTTCATTCGACTCTATCGATAACGCTCCTGAAGAAAAAGAAAGAGGTATTACTATTAACACTTCTCACGTTGAGTATTCGACTGCAAATCGTCACTACGCTCACGTAGACTGTCCGGGTCACGCCGACTATGTAAAGAACATGGTTACTGGTGCTGCTCAGA
>DXVO01000011.1 GCA_019417325.1 Parabacteroides sp.
TACATACCTTTGCAATGACTAAAATAAACGAACGTTTTTTTAGTCATTTTAAAAAATAACATACTCCATACACATCAATCGATATACAGCAAATCGCAATATAAAAAACACACAACAATTGCCCAAAATGATTATAATTCCCTATAGTCCAAAGAATAATCTTTAATATCTAATTTTAAGCTAATTTACAACAACAGAAATTTAATTTTCTAATAACCAATTTTTTACAGACTATATTTGTTAATTAAAATCAGATCAGCGACAAAATATTTACCAATTACATTTTGCATCTACCCTTTAAATTACCATATTTGCAGTATTCTTTGTTTAATATCTTAGAATGTTTCACAGAAAAGTAACCTATCTAATATTCTTTCGACAACTATCAAACACAAAAACAATATATATAAAAAGGAAGAACAATATCTATAAGAAGAAACAAGGACATTCATCAAAAGTATTTTTCTAAAGGATGAAATATACAAAAGAACGGGAAGTTTTATAAAATCGACGGGATGATTTACAAAACAATGCGTACAAGAAAAAGACAAATTTACACTTACATTATTTCACATCCTGCTTTATCCGTTAATAACATATAATGCTAAGCATAAAAAAAGAGAAAGATTTTCATAACAAAAAAAGGGAGGGTACTCCATCTATGGAACACTCTCCCTACAAAAAAAGGGGAATATAATATATTGAGGTTGTTTATTACCCCTGGTTAGACAAATCTACCCGATATTCACCAATTTGCTTGAAACCATTTAAGAACTCGGTTACGGCTAGTCGCTTCTTTCCTGCCAACTGTACAGACAACAAGCGTAAAAAACCGTCTTCTACAGCTACATCTATATAACTTTTCTTATCTGTCAAAATAGAACCTACAGGTTTATCATGGGCTACTATATGCTTCTCTGATTGGTAAATTTTTAAGACAGAACGGATTCCTTCCGGAGAAACAAGTTCCGTCCATGCTGCAGGATATGGAGACAAACCACGAATAAAATCGTAGATACGTTTAACCGGCTGATTCCAGTTGATACGGCAGGTATCCTTAAATATCTTCGGAGCAGGACGAAGTTCGGAAGGATCTTTATAAAACTCTTCCTGAGGAATGGCATCGGCCTTACCTTCCAATAATAAATCGACAGTTTCAAGAACCAAACCGGCGCCCATTACCATTAGAGCATCATGTACTTTTTCTACATCATCCGTCTCTGCTATAGGAAGATGTTTCTGGCGGATAATTTTACCTGTATCGATTTCATGTGTAAGGAAAAAGGTGGTAGCTCCGGTTTCCGTATCGCCATTGATAACAGCCCAATTGATAGGAGCAGCTCCCCGGTATTGAGGCAATAAAGAGGCATGCAAATTAAATGTTCCCAAACGAGGCATATTCCATACGGCCTCCGGTAACATACGGAAAGCTACAACAATTTGCAAATCGGCATTCAGGGCACGAAGGCCGGAAAGGAATGTTTCATCCTTCAACTTCTCCGGCTGAAGAACTGGAAGTCCTTGCGACAAGGCATATTGTTTAACCGGGCTTGCCTGAAGAACACTTCCATGGCGTCCCACCGGCTTATCCGGCATTGTTACGACACCTACAATATTATAACCTCCTTCTACCAAGGCACGTAAACTCTCGACTGCAAAGTCGGGAGTACCCATATACACTATTCGCAAATCTTCTTTTTTCATCATCTTTAATCTCCTGAAAAGTTTTCTACCAATACTTTGCGGTATGAATTAAATATCTTCGATTTCGACATAAAACCAACATAACGACCTTCTTCGTCAACCACAGGCAAATTCCATGCTTTCGTATCGTCGAAAGTACGCATAATCTGCTCCATCGATGTACCAATCTTCACCTTTGCCGGAGCCGATACCATAAATTTGGAAACATGAAACCGATTATATAACTCCGGACGGAACATAATGTTCCGGATATTATCTAACAATACAATTCCCAGCAAAATACCTTTATCATCGATAACCGGAAACGAATTACGACCACTCTTGGCTATAACCTTTACCATATCCCCCAATGACATATCAGGAGATACTGTCAGGAAATCCCGTTCAATAACTGCATCCGTATTTAACAAGGTCAATACGGCACGGTCCTTATGATGGGTCATCAATTCGCCTTTTTGCGCCAGACGCATTGAATAAATACTGTGAGGCAAGAACATTTTAATTGTTATGTAAGAACTGATGGATACGATCATCAACGGAAGGAACAAGTCATATCCCCCGGTAAGTTCTGCTATCAAAAAGACTCCGGTTAGCGGAGCATGCATAACACCGGACATCACCCCTGCCATCCCCAACAAAGCAAAATTCTTTTCCGACACATACATTGTAAACGGGAAATAGTTTGAAGCATGGGCAAATACAAAACCAGCGATACATCCTAAATACAAACTCGGTGCAAATATACCACCACAACCACCTCCGGCATTCGTAGCACTGGAGGCAAATACTTTAGTAAGAAGTATCAGCACAAGGAAAATCTGTACCCCCCAATATGTTCCGTTCAGGTCATAAAACAAACTCTGATCCATTATATGTCCGAATTGTCCGTTCAGCAATGAACCTATCGTATCATAACCTTCACCATAGAGAGGCGGAAAAAGGAATATCAGGATACTTAGCATCAAACCGCCTACTACAAATTTCTTCCAGTAGATACCTAAATTACGGTACATACCCTCTATTCTGTTCATCACTTTTGTAAAATAAAGGGATACCAGACCACAGAAAACACCTAATAATAATACATATGGAATACGGGCAATCTCAAATACTTCGGTCTGCGAAAATTTAAACATAGCATCTGTTCCTGTAAAAACATAAGAAACAGTAGCTGCCGTAACAGAAGAGATGAGCAGAGGTAGTACAGATGTCATTGTCAAATCCAACATCAACACTTCCACAACAAATACCAGCCCGGCAATAGGAGCTTTAAATATACCGGCAATCGCCCCGGCTGCACCACAACCAACCAGCAACATCAATGTTTTCTGTTCCATCTTAAACAGACGCCCCAGATTGGAACCGATTGCAGCTCCGGTCAATACAATAGGAGCCTCCGCCCCGACTGACCCACCAAAACCGATGGTTACAGAACTTGCTACAATAGAACTCCAGGTATTATGAGGTTTGATACGGCTTTTACGTTGTGAGATAGCATAAAGGATTTTGGTTACACCATGACTTATATCATCTCTTACAATATATTTAACGAATAAGCCTGCCAATAAAATACCGATAACCGGATAAAGCAGCAACTGATAGTTTGCTCCATCCTGGTTAAAGTTGTTTGTCAATAAATGTTGAATGAGATGAATCAAATGTTTCAATATGATACCGGCGGCTGCCGTACATATTCCCACCAGAAAACTGATGATTAAAATGAAATTTCTCTCCTTAATATGTTTGTCCCGCCACAGCAGGAGCCTATAAAATAAACCTTCCTTCGCCATTCTTTCTTTTTATACCTTATCCGGTTGTAAAATCCACTTCCTACAACCTGTTTTTAACTGTCAACTATCAAATGTCAACTGTCAACAAAAACAGAAATCGCTATCTGATAATCTGCACCAGTCCTCCGGCACCCAACTTAATAATATTGGAAGGGCTTGCCTTCTGCATATCGTTCTGACGATATCCGACTATATAATCCACTCCATTTTTAACTTCTTCCGATATTTCAGAGAAGTTTGCAGGAGATGATTCACCACTCACATTAGCTGATGTAGAAACCAAAGGCTTACGGAATGATTCACATAGTTTACGGGAAAATTCTTCGTTTGTAACACGTATACCTACACTGCCATCTTCACCTAACAAGTTATTTGCCAGATTCTTCGCATTGGAATAAATAATGGTAAGGGGTTTATCTGCCACTTCAATCAAATCCCATGCGATATCCGGAATTTCAGAAACATAGGTTTCCAGTTTAACCGGCGAATCGGTTAGAACCAACATTGCTTTATTATCCGACCGCTTCTTCAACTCATACACCTTCTTTACAGCTTCTTCGTTAGTCGCATCACAACCTATCCCCCAAATTGTATCAGTAGGATAAAGTATCAATCCTCCGGCACGGAGGACTTCACAAGCTTTTTTAATATCTTCTATCATTTGTTTTCCAATAACGAGGCAAATGTACAAATCATTCATGGATTTAAATAAGAAAACAGAAAGAATTTGAAATTGTGAGGAGACGAAAACATATAATAATTAGAATAAACATACATATTTCATAGTTGAATATCCATTTATAATTTCTAACTTTACGGATTGAAATGAGAGTGCCGCATCGCATAATGCTTATGGATTTTAAGGTTATCGGTTACATGATTATAAGGTTATGAATGTAATTATTTATGGCATATCTCATCCCGAGAGAGATAAAAAAGAAAAAAACAATATATAATGACAAACAAATGGAACTTTCAAACCCCTACAAAAGAAGAGTTACATAAAAGAGATGAGCTGGTTGCCGGACTGGGATTAAGCCCGGTTATCTGTCTTTTGCTTGTTCAAAGAGGGCTTACTTCTGTAGAAGAGGTTAAGAAATTCTTTAAACCCAATCTGAACGACCTGCACGATCCGTTCCTTATGCCGGATATGGACAAGGCTGTTCAGCGGCTAAACAAAGCACTGGGTAATAAAGAAAAGATTTTGGTGTATGGCGACTACGATGTAGACGGGACTACAGCCGTTTCATTGGTTTTCAAGTATTTGCGTCCTTATTCATCTACACTGGATTATTACATTCCGGACCGGTATGACGAAGGATATGGCATTTCTTACAAAGGCATTAACTATGCAAAAGAAAATGGCATCACGCTGATTATCTCGCTGGACTGCGGCATCAAAGCAATCGAAAAGATTGAGTATGCCAAAGAGTTAGGTATCGACTTTATTATTTGCGACCACCATATGCCGGATGATACGTTGCCGGCGGCCGTAGCCGTACTGGATGCCAAACGTACAGACTCGAAATATCCGTATGAACACTTATCAGGTTGCGGAGTCGGTTTCAAGTTTATGCAGGCGTTTGCCAAAAGCAATAATTTCCCCTTTTCCGATTTGGAAAAGCTGCTTGACCTGACAGCTGTCAGCATTGCTTCGGATATTGTACCGATTACGGGTGAAAACCGTATCCTCGCCCATTACGGGCTTAAACAACTGAACAGTAATCCGAGCCTGGGCCTAAAAGGTATCATCGATATTTGCGGGCTGACGGGAAAAGAGATTACTATCAGCGACATCGTATTCAAGATAGGTCCCCGTATCAATGCTTCCGGGCGCATGATGAATGGAAAAGAAGCTGTTGAACTGTTGCTCGCCAAAGATGTGGATGTAGCACGTGAAAAGAGCGAAAGCATCAACCAGTACAACGACGAACGCCGCGAACTGGATAAGAAGATTACCGACGAAGCCAATGCCATTATCGATGATTTCGAGAACATGGAAGACCGTAAAGCCATTGTGGTGTACAACCAAGGCTGGCATAAAGGCGTTATCGGTATCGTCGCTTCCCGCCTGACTGAGAAATATTACCGTCCGGCAGTGGTACTGACCAAATCGTCCGAACTGATTACCGGCTCGGCACGCTCCATCACCGGCTTTGACATATACAAAGCGATTGAAAATTGCCGGGACCTGCTGGAGAACTTCGGTGGACATACCTATGCGGCCGGATTATCCCTGAAAGAAGAAAACCTGGATGCCTTTATCGACCGTTTCCTCAAACTGGCTGCCGATGAAATCATCCCGGAACAAATGATTCCGCAAATCGATATAGACGCAATATTGGACCTGCAGGATATCAACTCCAAATTTGTAAACGAACTGAAGAAAATGAGTCCCTTCGGACCTGATAACCAAAAACCCATCTTCTGTTCATTAGGAGTTAAAGACTATGGTACCAGCAAATTGGTAGGCAAAGACTTGGAACACATCAAACTGGAAATGATAGACGACAAGTCGAATACGCCTATTCATGGCATCGCCTTCGGCATGCACAAGCATAATACACATATTAAAACTATGAAACCCTTTAATATCTGTTACACCATCGAGGAGAATACCTACAACGGGAATACTTCCATCCAATTGATGATTAAGGATATTAAAGAAGAAGAGATGTGAAGGACAAAAGTGGATATCTATCATGAGATATTAGAAAAGTATTGGGGATACCCGGCTTTTCGCCCCCTGCAGGAAGATATTATCCATTCTGTCTGCGCGGGAAAAGATACGCTTGGGCTTATGCCTACAGGTGGAGGTAAATCCATTACCTTCCAGGTTCCGGCATTGTCGATGGAGGGTATTTGCATTGTCGTTACCCCTTTAATTGCCTTAATGCGCGACCAGGTGGATAACTTGCGTCGTCTCGGCATTAAAGCAACGGCTGTATATTCCGGGATGGGCAGACAGGAGATTATCACCCAGCTTGAAAACTGCATCTTCGGTAATTACAAATTCCTGTATGTATCGCCGGAGCGATTAGGCACAGAGATATTCCAGACCAAATTGCAAGCAATGAACGTCTGCCTGTTGGTAGTAGACGAGAGCCATTGTATTTCGCAATGGGGGTACGACTTCCGTCCCTCCTATTTCAGTATTGCCGATATCAGGGAACTACTGCCTGGCATTCCCGTGCTGGCTCTTACCGCTACTGCAACGCAGGAAGTGGTGGATGATATACAGGAACGATTGCATTTCAAAGAAAAGAATGTTTTCAGAAAAAGCTTCATTCGTAAGAATCTCGCTTACATCGTACGGCATACGGAAGATAAAATAGAAACGCTGACTTACATCTTGGGAAAAGTGCCCGGTACAGCTATCGTATATGTCCGCAACCGGAAACGCACAAAGGAAATAGCTGTAGCTCTTCAACAGGCGGGTATTTCCGCCGATTATTTCCATGCCGGGTTGAACCGCGAGGAAAAGAGCCTTCGCCAGAAACGCTGGAAAGAAAACGAATGCCGTGTGATTGTTTCCACCAATGCCTTTGGGATGGGTATAGACAAACCGGATGTACGTCTGGTTGTCCATATCGATATGCCGGGGTCGCTGGAAGAATATTATCAGGAGGCAGGACGTGCAGGAAGGGATGAACAAAAGGCATATGCCGTAGCTCTCTGTTCGGATGGGGATTGTGCAAAACTTAAAAAGCGGCTTTCCGACGAGTTCCCGGATAAAGACTTTATCAAACGTGTATACGAGGCATTGGGTAACTATTACCAGATAGCGGTAGGATTCGGACTGGATACGGTTCACGACTTTTCATTGGCTGATTTCTGTTCGGCCTATAAATTCTCGCTCTTACAAGCGCATCACGCCCTTAAGATTCTGGAATTGGCGGGTTACATTGAATATACGGAAGAGCAGGATAATGCCTCACGCCTGATGTTTAATGCTACCCGCGACGAATTGTACCGTTACAGGAATCAGGATAAAAAGACGGATGAAGTTATACAGGTTATCCTTCGTTCCTATACCGGACTATTTGCCGATTATGTCTACATAAACGAAGGGGTTATTGCTACACGCGCCGGCATCAGCCAACAGGAGCTATACGATATTCTGGTAGGTTTATCTAAATTCCGGATAGTAAATTATATTCCTCAGAAGAAAACACCGCTCGTCATCTACAGGCGAACCCGGGAAGAGACTAAATATGTTGTCATTCCCCGCTCTGCGTATGAAGAACGGAAAGAGCGTTTTGAAAAACGGATTACCTGTGTCCTGGATTACATCAATGAGGAAAGGTTATGCCGCAGCCGTATGCTTGTCACCTATTTTGGAGAAAAGGATGCGGAAGATTGCGGATGTTGCGATACTTGTCTTGCCAAAAATGATTCAGGATTAAGCAACAAAGACTTTAACGCAATTCGCGACGCGCTATTGGCAAACCTGACAGATGAAGCTAAAGACATTAAAGAGATCACAGAGACGCTCCCCTTTCCTATGGACAAATGTATTACTGTAATCCGGTTTCTTGCCGACCATGACGAACGGTTTGTGGTGGAAAGCGGAAGAATCAAGATAATGCCGGTTAATTCATAAATATAAATAAGGTATTACTATCTTTGCGCTACAACCAAAACATCTTAATTATGTCGAATTCGCCATAATTAGATAACAACTATACATCTAAAATTCTACATATGGCTAATAATATCGTATTAGAGAAAGAGTATATTCAATGGCTTACCGATTTAAAACGAAAGGTCGGACAAATGCAATTGAAGGCAGCAATTAGTGTAAATGAAGAAATGATTCGTTTATACTGGTTTATAGGAGAAGATATAATTAAGCGGAAAGCAAACGTTGTTTGGGGTAGTGGATTATACAAACGCATGAGCCATGATTTATCTACCTCTTTCCCTAATATGAGGGGCTTTTCTGTAAGAAATCTTCAATATATGGTACAAATGTATTCTACTTTTTCCCAGATAGATACATTTACGCCACAGCTTGTGGCTAAATTGCAGCTCGCCCCCCAAATGTCAATTACGCCACAAACTGTGGCACAAATTATAAAAGACTCTGTTTGTCGTATCCCTTGGGGACATATCCGCTACATATTAGATAAAAAATGGAATTTAGAAAAATCATTCTTTTATATACAATAGATTTTAGAGAATGGTTGGAGCAGAGCCGTTTTACTCAATATGATAGATACCAAACTATACGAATCCCAAGGTAAATCAATTAATAATTTTCAGCAGACATTACCAGATGTCCATAGTGACTACGCCAAAGAGATATTGAAAGATCCATATAATTTTGACTTCTTAGCTCTACATGAAGACTATAAAGAACGGGAATTGCAAACCGCCTTGGAAGAAAATATTTCCCGTTTTTTACTTGAGCTCGGTAATGGTTTTGCTTTTGTCGGCAGACAAGTCCGGCTGGAAGTGAACGGGGACGAATACTTCTGCGACCTATTATTCTATCATATAAAACTGCGCAGATATATTGTTATAGAATTGAAAGTTGTAAAGTTCGAGTCAGAATTTGTCAGCAAACTTAACTTTTATTGTTCAGCAGTCAATCATTTAATAAAAGAAGAGGAAGATAATGAAACTATTGGCCTACTTATTTGTAAAGAAAAAAATGATCTAGTAGCTCAATGGACTGTAGAAAAAAGCCATGAACCAATAAGTATATCTAAATATGAATTAAAGAATCTGATTCCTATAGATAAAAATATACTCCCATCAGAAGATGATATTCGGGAAAAATTGGAAGGACTATAAGTAGGCAATACTATTTTCATATGTGAAGTGGCAGTTTTCTTTTGTTAAGATATCAAAGTGATAAAGATACAATAAACACCCAAAGAGCGAACTTATCTTGAAGATAAGTTCGCTCTTTCATATTCAACTATCTGGAAATGCTAAGACTATTGGGCTCGGTCCACTATTGTCTGTAAAACGTCAAACTACCATCTTCAAAATCCAATACTAATTTCTTATCCGTTAAAGTAAGAACTTCCACAGTCTCCGAATTCTCATCTTCATACTCCGTATCAACCTCATCATACGTGATTAACAACATAGAAGACTTTTCATTAAAACTATATGAAAAATATTCCTTCGGGCTTATCTCCCCTTTATAAGAATCCCAGGTATATCCGGTTCCGTTTGCTTTAAACACCACCCAATATTCTTCTGAATTTGTTTCAGAGAGCCATGCCCATGTTCCTACTAAAGCAGAACCATCATTATCTTCGTTATCCTTATCTTTATTGCAAGAAGATAAACTGATACAAATCATAGCCAATAATAAAGCTGTAAATAATTTAACTGTTTTCATAATACTAAAAGTTTATAGATGAATTTATATATGCCACCCGTATGCGAGCGTATACGACTGTCGTATGTGGACATATACGATACCCATATGCGCACATATACGGGCATCGTATAAAAAAGATTATTTGAGTAACCATTTCAGTAGCTTCCGAAATTGCAAAGAATGTTTCTTTCATGACATCTACAACAACCGGTTTGTTTTTCAATCCCCGCATCCACATCATACGTGAAAGGCTATGATTGGTAACATTATTGCCGGCTGAGACAAGCCACACTTTTGATTTAATAAAGGGATTATAAAGATTAGGGAAGTTTCTTAAAAGACCCGATTTTATGGTAGAAACAGAGTAGATCTTATCCTTTATTTGAACCTTTAAGTCACTATAGATATTCTCTAACCGGCTTAGTGAAAGTTTATTGTAACCTGCTACTGTAAAACGGTACATGTTTCTGAATGCATAGCAGGATAAACTACTAATATTTAGCAGAAAACCATCCTTCCATCCGGTTACTTTATTCACAACCAGTTTATTTACAATACATCTTATTTGGGATACTGTTGTTACCATAGTTATAGTTCAAAAGAAACTATGGTAAGAAAAGAATATCATACATACTTGAAAGGTTGATTAAATCAATCTTTCAGTAAAATCAACAATTAAAATCCATAGGAACAAGGGTTTTACCCCAAAAGCATTGTAGTATTAGCAAATACACCCTATTTAAATCATAGAACAATCTCCCGCTGATCTTTTTAAAATAATCTTAGTTCATTAATACCCTCTTTCACCCATTCATTTAAAGCAAAAGGCTTGGAGAATAATCATTAATTCCCCAAGCCCATATAAATTAAGACATATACTATTGTTTTATGTCCTTTAATCTCTATATTTGTTTCATTATTAACTTAGTTTCTTTTGAACTAAGTCCTTCCCATTTTCACCCAATCATAACAGCCACACTCTCAGCACAACGCTCGCCATCAATAGCGGCAGACACTATGCCGCCTGCATAACCGGCTCCTTCGCCACATGGAAAAAGTCCTTTAATCGTAATATGCTGCAAGCTCTCCTTATCACGTAGGATACGAACTGGCGAAGAGGTACGGGTTTCAACTCCAATCATTAGCGCCTCATTCGTCAGGAAACCCTTGGATACTTTACCGAAATAGCGGAAACCTTCACGCAAACGACCCGTAACAAACCCGGGCATCCAAAAATGCAAAGGGGAAGCCAATAAGCCCGGAGTATAGGATGACTCGGGCAAATCAAAAGAGTTCTTTTTATTGATAAAATCAGCCATCCGCTGTGCCGGGGCTGTTTGACGCATATTTCCATTCAGCCAACACAACTCTTCCAATCGTTCCTGAAAAGCCATTAATGCCAATGGGGAATCTGCCTTTACAGGTTCGCCTGTCTCTGTTTTCAATACTTCATGTTCCAACAGAGAAGGAAAATCCTCCGGACGTATCTCCACTACCATACCCGAATTCGCCCAACGGGAACCACGGTTGGAAGGAGACATACCGTTCACCACCACCTGTTTCGGTCCACTTGCCGCAGGAACAACAAAACCACCGGGGCACATGCAGAAAGAATACACCCCGCGTCCGGCAGCCTGCGTTACAAAGCTATATTCGGCAGCAGGAAGATATTTACCCCGTCCTTCGCGACGATGATATTGTATCTGGTCGATAAGTTCCTGGGGATGTTCCAGACGGACACCTACTGCTATCCCTTTCGCTTCGACCGGAATTTGTTGCTGATACAGGTAACGGTATACATCGCGTGCCGAATGCCCGGTAGCAAGGATAACCGGACCATAAAACGTCTTTCCGGTATTCGTTTCAATACCGATTACTTCTTCATTCTTTATAACCAGAGCATCCATGCGGGTTTCGAAATGCACTTCTCCCCCACAACGAATAATCTGTTCGCGGATATTCTCGATTACACGGGGTAACTTATCCGTACCGATATGCGGATGGGCATCTATCAGAATGGATGTACTGGCACCGTGCTGGCAGAATATATTTAATATTTTATCTACAGAACCCCGTTTCTTACTACGGGTATATAACTTTCCATCGGAATAAGCTCCGGCTCCCCCTTCCCCGAAACTGTAATTCGACTCACTGTCCACTTTATGTTCGCGACTAATCAGGGCGATGTCTTTCTTTCGTTCGCGCACATTCTTACCCCGTTCGATAACAACAGGACGAAGCCCCAGCTCTATCAGACGCAAAGCGGCAAAAAGCCCACCGGGTCCGGCACCAACTACAACGACCGATTTCCCTCCTGACACATCCTTGTATTCCACGGATGTATATTCAGCCTCTTCCGGCATCTCATCAATAAAAACACGCAGTTTCACATTTACATAAATAGTCCGCTGGCGGGCATCTATCGAACGTTTCAACAGGCGGACAGCATGGATATGTTGAAGAGGCGTACCGGTTTCACGGGCGGCAACCTGTTTCAAAGACTGTTCATTTGCTGCTTCTTCCGGAAGAACACGGAGTTGTAATTCTTGTATCATGGAGAATAGTAATTTGGAGAATGATTTTAACCGAACAAATGGCGGAAGGCTTCTTCCACTTTCTTTACCTGTACGATTTGTATTTTACATTTAGCCGGGTCGAACCCTTTCAGATTGTTATGAGGGATAATAATACGGGAGAATCCCAGTTTCTCTGCTTCAAGAATGCGCTGTTCGATACGGTTTACAGGACGGATTTCGCCGGAAAGCCCTACTTCGCCGCACATACTGATACCCGGCTCGATACTTATATCCAGACTGGATGAAAGCACCGCACTGATTACAGCAAGGTCGATAGCTGGGTCGTTTACTTTTAACCCTCCGGCTATATTCAGAAAGACGTCCTTTTGGATGAGTTTGAAGCCTGCACGCTTTTCAAGGACGGCCAATAACATATTCATCCTCCTCAGGTCGAAACCCGTAGCGCTACGCTGCGGAGTTCCGTAAACAGCCGAGCTGACCAACGCCTGCGTCTCGATAAGAAACGGGCGGATACCTTCGATTGCTGCGGCAATTGCCACACCACTCAGCCCTTCATGGTTTTGAGTCAGCAAAAGTTCCGAAGGATTGCTCACTTCCCGAAGACCGTCCTGGCGCATCTCGTAAATACCTAATTCTGCTGTACTCCCGAAACGGTTCTTGATACTGCGGAGGATACGGTACATATAATGTTGGTCGCCCTCAAACTGTAGAACGGTATCAACAATATGTTCGAGCACTTTCGGCCCCGCAATACTGCCCTCTTTATTGATATGTCCGATTAGGAGAACCGGAGTTCCCGTTTCCTTCGCATACTTCAGGATAGCGGCACTACACTCCCTTACCTGCGATACACTTCCGGGAGATGATTCCACGATTTCTGTAAAGATAGTCTGGATAGAATCGATAATAAGCAAATCCGGCTGTACGTTCTGAGCCTGTACGAATATCTGTTCCAGATTGGTTTCGCACAAGATAAAACAGTTCGGATTCTGATGTGTCAAACGGTCGGCACGCAGTTTAAGCTGGCGGCTGCTTTCTTCACCTGAGACATAGAGCGTTTTCAGGTTATTCAGTCCCAGAACAGTTTGCAATACCAACGTGGATTTACCGATACCCGGCTCCCCACCTATCAGAACCAACGAACCTTTCACCAGTCCGCCTCCCAATACACGGTTCAGTTCGTTATCCTGCAAATCGATACGTGCTTCTTCTTCCGAAGTAATATCACGCAGCAGGACAGGGCGTACTTTAGTGTTCCTGTCCGCCAAGCCGGAAACAACAGGGCGTTTGGAAGCGGATTCTTTAGCTACCACTTCTTCCACATAGGTGTTCCACTCGCCGCAACTCGGACATTTTCCAATCCATTTGGGAGAGTCCGCTCCGCAGTTGGAGCAGACATAAACTGTTTTCGTTTTCGCCATATTATCTTATTTCCATACGCTTTACCCGAACAAATCGAGGGTAAGCTGTTTCTTTTCCGCTTCCAGTTTACGCAAATGGCGCTTTCCTTGCGGAGTAATGATTTCCATTTTATCGAAACGGGTACGGATAACGGTCTTCACCGTATAACTTACGTTGACTGTTTCACCCAATTCGCTTAGTTTACGCTCTATCTCCAATACACAGTCGATGCACATACCACTTGTAAAGGATACCTTTTCATCGAACATCTGTTTCTTGAAATCCTCATCATTCATATAGAAATCGATAGTCTCCCCACCTTTATTATAGATGCCTTTCCAACGGTAGCGGCTGTCTTTCAATACAGGAGAGATGATTTCAATCGTTGCTTTATTATCTTTTACTGGCGGTAAATCATCTGAACGGAGGATATAATAATCAAACTGCTCCCGCTTTACCTCCAGAGAACCGGAACGGCTACGGTTATTTTCATTCAGCTCGCGACAGGTTATCTTCGTCACTTTCGGATAGCCGCGCAATGCTTCATAGAAGTTTGATTTATATTTACAGAACTTGGGCATAGAGCTAAGCAGTTCTATCAGCTCACGGGGAATAAGCGCATCCGGAGATTTCAGTTTGAGGTTACGACGCAGCAATGCTATTTCTTTCTGCATCTTTTCCTCATCCGCAGCTGTACGGTCTGCCACAGGCTGTCCACCCAATAACAAAGACTGGCGGGTAAATACCTGCATAAACAAATTCAATACAATAGAAATGGAACGGGTACTTTCGCCTGCCACCGCCCATATTTCCTTAAAACCTTCTTGTCCGTATGGTTCACTGTGAACGGTCATCTTCACATCCAGCATATCTGCCAGGGTACGTATCATGGCAAGCACTTCTTTCTCGCAACGATGCTTTACCATTGCATCCATATAGTTGGATTTATCGTTAAAATAATAACGAAGTTCCAGCTTATTATTAAACTTTATCATGATTTCTGTTCTTTCGGTTTACGGTCAAAGAAAGGATTTTTAGATGAGGCACTCACCGGAATCGCCATGACTGATTTGCATTCTCCCAACCAACCCAAATTCTGGGCTGCAAGTCCGGCACTAAACATAACCCGGGTATCCAACCGCAAATCGGAAGCCGTAGCGCAGGCAGAACCGATAGCTATGCCCAAATCGACGGAATTAATGGTGCAGGGAACTTCCTGCGGCTTCTCCACGCAAGTGGCAAAACCGCAATGGGCACAATTCAATCCTTGTGCCTGCTGACGTGTACCGATAATCAGGATGGCTTCCGCCTGCAAAATATTATCGGCATCGCGTAAAAAGAATTTCAATCCTGTTTCACCTGCCATTTCAACCAGCTTTTCGGAGAGCAGGCGGATATCGTTATCCGTAACCATCGCCATCTCTATAATGTCGATGCCTTTTCCTTTCGGAGCAGTACGTGCTGCTGTCATCATTTGACGAACAGCCTGTAACACATGCTCATGTCGTATTTCTCGTTCGTTTTGTATCATCTCATCTTGGTTTAGCGAAACAAAGATACACTTTTAGTCGCTTTCCAATTCAAGATTTGTCATCTTTTCTGTGATGTGGAACGGATATTCGGCATATTCATACAGGCTGAAACGGGGTTCGGTTTCTCCATCGGTATAATGCCAGATCGTAGCATATTCCCTCACATCTTCTCCCATTTCCTGCAATTGCTTTAAGTAGGCTGTGATAGATTTATTTTCTACAATATAGACTTCCCCTATCTGGTTAATTATAGGGCTATGATGACGCCCTGTATCATGTTCGAACTTCAGGACACGTTTTCCTTCCGAAGTAATGCCTATTGTAGTAAAGGTCATACTTTTGCCAATAGCCGGCAGGTTCAGGACATTCCGGTCGGTGGAAGCAAACAGTAATTGGTTTTCCTTTAAGAAGCCCATCAGTTTCTTTCCCAACGGACGTTCATGACGAACCAGACGGTATAATTCTTTCTGTTTATTTTTGGGAACTACACCAAATACTTTTTCTTCCTGCTGCTCCTGTAAAGAACGGCTATTCGGGGTAAAGACAGCATAATTCTCTTTAAATCCTTTTACAGAGAATGTATAATAGCAAATCACACCTATTGAATTCAGAACCTTCCTTAATTTGGCTGTATGTCCACGACGGGAAGCAGCCACATTATACACTAATTGATTGGTAACAATCCAACCAGCCGAAAGAATAGCTTCAATCGCCCGTTTAGCTTCCGGCGTAACTTCCAATGGAGATTGGAAATGAGTTTGTACAATAAATTGGTTGACCCCTACCAAAGAGGCTTTTTCTTTAAATTCCCGAAGGATATTTATCAATTCATCCGTCACACGAAGCGGCAGATATGCAGGCAGTCGCGAACCTAAACGAACCCGTTGCAATTCGGCATATTTTTCCCCATCGGGACGATTCTCGTTTGCTTTCCGTTTACGGACTGCCATCTTATACACGGCATCCAATATATTACGTAAAGTAGCATTCTGGCTCATCAACGCATCTCCACCGGTTATCAGAATATCCCTTAACTGGGCATCTTCTTCAAAATACCGCATCAGACGGCGAAGCTTCTTATCCCAGGATTCTTTCGGTTTCAATGCTTCAAAATCGAAATTCAGATGTTCGCTCTGAAAATCATACATCCGTTGGCAAGAGGCACATAAACCTCCACAAGCACGTCCCATAGAATCCGGTATCAGAATAGCGACCTCCGGATAACGGCGATGGATGTTATGCCCGTCCGGCAATAACCAGCCGGCTGCATTCGGATGACCCGGAACAACAATATCTTCTTTCTCCCAGGCTTTAATCGTGCCGTATGTCTCTACCAACTCATTTGAATACAGGATATAAGAACGGATTGCCGAATCATCATATCCTACGGAATTCGTGTTCAATAAAGACAAATAATAAGGAGTAACAAAGAAAGGCATCCCTTTTTTCTTTGCCTGCATCAATAAATCCATCATCTCTTCCGACAAAGAACCACCCAGGAAATAATTCAATTCCGTAGGACTTTTGATTGCCATAGCCAAATGGAAACGTGCAGTTTCCCACCACTCTTTTACCTTAAAGTATTTTTCTTCATACGACATTTCCGGTGTAAACTGATATCTGGAAGAAGGCGCGTGCCGGCGTTCTATTTTACGGATTAATCCCGAAACAATACGTTCTTTGTTGAATGTCCGTATCGCTATAACTTCTTCGTCCAATCCGGTAGGCCAACGGTTCATTTGCCGTTTCAGTATCGCACGGTCCGGTTTTATCTCCACTGGTTTTTCCAGTAATTCAAATTGTTTGTACAAATCGACGAACAAATCCGGGGAAACGTCGTCCGTAAGCTTTCCAGTAAGGAACTTCCATAAATAACTGATTGTTCCTATCGGCAAATCTTCCCCGGTAGACAGTTCGGAAACTGTCATATTGTTATACTCAATCAATTGAAGAATACATTTCGCAGCGGTATTCCCTGTATTGTCGCCTTCACCACTTTCGCGGCCACGGGATGAGACATAAGAACGTAAAGCTTCTCCAAAAAGCTCTGCATTCTCACTTTCTTCCGCCATAATCGCTAACTGTGGGAAATCGTGGTTAAAAACTTTGAGTAACTGGGAATTATCATACGAAAGTAATCTTCTAATCATAAGCAATAAGTTTAAGAGGGTTATAATCTCTATTATTTACGTTTGTCTACAAAGATAATAATTTTAACATCTTATGAAAGACTCTGAAGCATTAAAACATTTTAATTTGTTCAGAAAACCGGACAAAATGATAAATCTGCTAAATCGTTGCATCATGTTGGAAACCAAATTACCTGTTATTTTGTTTATGATAAGGGAGGGATATGTTTCCATCTACAAATCTTTAATATCACACAACTCGAATAAGTAGCTAAAGTACTATGCTGACAACAATTATTATCCTTGTTCTTTCTGCCATATTTTTCGTAAATGGCAAACTCCGTTCTGATATTGTGGCACTTTGTGCTTTAATTGCTTTACTGGTATTTCATATACTAACGCCAGAGGAAGCCTTATCCGGATTCTCCAACTCTGTTGTAATTATGATGGTAGGTCTGTTTGTTGTAGGAGGAGCTATTTTCCAGACCGGATTGGCAAAGATGATCAGCAGCCGTATCCTGAAGCTTGCCAGCAAAAGCGAACTCAGGCTTTTTTTACTGATAATGTTAGTTACTTCAGCGATCGGGGCTTTCGTCAGTAATACAGGAACAGTGGCACTTATGCTTCCTATTGTAGTCAGCCTGGCAGTCAGTGCCGGAATGAATCCAAGCCGGCTATTGATGCCACTTGCCTTTGCCAGCAGTATGGGAGGGATGATGACGCTTATCGGTACCCCTCCTAACCTTGTAATACAAAACACATTGACCTCTGCAGGTTTCCAACCTCTATCTTTTTTCTCTTTTCTTCCGGTTGGCCTTATTTGTGTAAGTGTCGGAACATTGGTATTAATGCCTCTCAGCAAATGGTTCCTGTCTAAAAAGGGGGAAAATAATTCAGAAAATTCCCTTTCCGGAAAATCATTAAAGCAACTGGTTAAAGAATATGGCATTTCTAATAACCTGTTTCGCCTGCAAGTAATACCGACTTCCCATCTGCAAGGGAAAACTATTAGTGATTTAGATATACGACGTAAATATGGTTTAAATATTTTAGAAGTTAGGCGAGGAAATGCTTCCCAGCATCGTTTTCTGAAAACCATTACCCAGAAACTTGCAGCACCAGATACGATATTGCAAACAAACGATATTTTGTATATTTCCGGTAAGTTCAACCAGATAGAACAATTTTCAGAAGATTTCCGGTTAAATATCCTGGACGAACATACAACGGAAGAAGCAAACAATACAGACAATTCCTTGGAGTTTTACGACATCGGCATTGCCGAAATTGTCCTAATGCCTTCCTCAAGCCTTATTAACAAAACTATTAAGGAAGCCGGTTTCCGGGATAAATTTAATGTAAATATCCTGGGCATCCGTCGTAAACAAGAATACCTATTACAAGACCTGGGCTCCCAAAGTATACATAATGGAGATGTTCTGCTGGTACAAGGAACCTGGAGCAATATAGCCCGCCTAAGCAAAGATGACTCCGATTGGGTTGTTTTAGGACAGCCACTGGATGAAGCAGCAAAGGTTACTTTAGATTATAAAGCCCCTATAGCTGCCGCAATTATGTTGTTGATGATAGCCATGATGGTATTCGACTTTATCCCTATTGCGCCGGTTACGGCCGTTATGATAGCTGGAATTTTAATGATATTAACCGGATGTTTCCGAAATGTAGAGGCTGCTTACAAAACGATAAACTGGGAAAGTATCGTATTGATAGCCGCCATGCTTCCTATGTCCTTAGCTTTGGAGAAAACAGGAGCTTCGGAATACATCTCAAATACACTGGTTAGCGGATTAGGTGTTTATGGCCCTTTGGCACTGATGGCAGGCATTTACTTCACAACCTCTCTAATGACAATGTTTATCAGCAATACGGCAACAGCCGTACTGCTCGCTCCCATTGCCCTGCAAAGCGCCCAGCAGATAGGGGTAAGCCCTTATCCATTCCTTTTTGCCGTAACATTGGGAGCCAGCATGTGTTTCGCCTCTCCTTTCTCAACCCCACCCAACGCATTGGTAATGCCTGCCGGACAATATACATTTATGGATTACGTAAAGGTAGGATTGCCTCTGCAAATTATTATGGGAATTGTCATGATTTTGGTTTTGCCCCTGCTCTTCCCGTTCTAAGCTTAATATAACACGACATAAGATACCGGTTCCAAATAATCATAGTTATGTTTTCACCTATTCATAACTATGATTTTGGAAACAATATTTCTATTCTTGACCTACTGAAAATTAAAGCCCTCACAACCATTACACTTATACAACTGATTTACAGAATATAATAACTCTTTTATTTCTAAAAAATATTATTACATTTGCCTGAAGTTTTTGTATACCGATTATTTTTATTCAATAAACCCTGTGTTTTCTTAAAAACCAATTTATTTTTAAACTTTAGAGACAATGAAAAATTTTAATTTTTTAGGTAAGACTTTATTGCTGATTCTATTCTGTGTAGGTCTTGTAGCATGTCACAAATCTAATGATGACAAAAATGAGAACTTAACTTTAATAGGAATATGGCATGTAGACAAAGTCCTTTACAAAGGACAGGAGATCAAAGATTTTGATGAATTCAAATATGTGATTATAGACAATACCCACTTCTATACTCTCAAAGCATTGGATGATAAGGATAACAAAATAGATTATTGTACATACATCTATAATCCGGCAGAGAAAGTTATACATGCCGTATATGTCGACAATTCGGATGCATGGGATATGAATATATTAAACCTGACTAAAAATAGCCTTGAATTAGAATGGGACGAATACAATGATGGAAATATGATGCATATCTATGTCAGCCGGAGTACGGAGAGCCTGACAGAGAAAAAGAACATCATTTCCCAAATTGTAAATGTTTTTATTACAGGGCATGGTTATATGACAAATAGAGTAACCACAGAAGATTTGAGTGCAATAAATTTCTATGTTGGAGAAGGAAAAGTTTTAAATATGGATATTATTCCTAACATAGCTTTGGGACAGGATACCGTAAACCAAACCGGTACCAACAAAGAACATTATATTTATGCCACAAAGTTTGAAAGCGTAGATATGGGTAATACCTGCGATTACAAAATCGCTGGGTTTGATAAAGAACTTCCGGAGATTAACCTCAATAGCTCCAGACAGATATTGAAAGTGTATCAAAATAACAACAACGAAGATATTGTTATCTTCCCCTACACGACTAATTCCGCTGATGATAATCTGAATGATATAAGCAGGATGTACGCGAGAGGAAACAGTTTAAGTTCTATCTATGCTTATTTTCGTGCTCATAAAGATTTTAAAAATAAGCAGGTAATCTTCCATTGGGCTGCTTGCCGCAGTAAAATCTAGCAATAAAGACCTTAATGAAACTTTAACCTTTAAAGATATTACCCCATCATGAAGAATTTACTTTTCATTATTTTAATACCTGTTCTCTTAAGTTGCACTAAAGAAGCAACAAGAGAACAGAGCAAAATACTGGTCATAATTGCCGACAAAAACGAAAGTAATTATGTTCCCACTGATAGTAGAATAGAGGTACTTTATACTGGAATCGGAAAACTAAATGCTTTAATGACACTAAGCTACTATTTTGATTCCTCACAAATAGACAAGTCCCGATATATCATACTAAACATCGGGACATGCGGTTCACCTCACTTCCCTATTGGTTCAATTGTTATTCCTGATAAAATTCTTCAAGGAGACACATATATAGACAAAGACTTTGAAAAACACACTACCGTTTATTCAAACGGAATATTATCAATGGACTTATTTAAAAATTACCCTCATGCCGAAGGTGTACTGACAAGCGACCAGTTCATTGATATATCTTCTGAACTTTATAAAAAACTTCAAGACAAAAAATATATCTTTGAAATGGAAGCTTATGCGATAGCAAATTATGCTGACAGTCATAACATCCCCTTTTATTGCATAAAATGCATCTCTGATAATTGCGATGGAACCATTAAAGACTGGGAAAAAATCCTGGACAAGCTTCGTCCGGATATTGACGAGTCCATTACCAAATTCTGCAATGAACTTCTCTATAATACAAAATAATAAAGACTAAAACAGTTTGGTACCTGTTCTAGTCTACACACATCATAAACACCTTTTAGCACACTTTGCGGAGAGAGCGGGATTCGAACCCGCGAAACCCTTTAGGGGTTTACACGCTTTCCAGGCGTGCCTCTTCAACCACTCGAGCATCTCTCCTTTCCGGTTGTTTCTCTTTTTAAAAAAGCCACTGGAAAATTTTATTTCCAATGGCTTCTTTGCGGAAAGATAGGGATTCGAACCCCAGGA
>DXVO01000012.1 GCA_019417325.1 Parabacteroides sp.
AGTTCTTCAAGAACTACATACAAAACAAAGGGAGAGGAGTTCTATTGTGATGGACAAAACGGAGGAGAGAGAGATTAATTTGATTGATAGTTTATTTTGGAGGATTGCTCTTAAAGATGACGAAACAGCATTTCGTACTCTTTTTTTTCAATTCTTCTCACCTTTATGTGTCTTTGCTCACCGATACATAGAAAATTGGGAAACATGTAAAGACATTGTACAAGAGACCTTTTTTAAAATATGGAAAAACAGAAAAAACATAGAAATTAACACCTCTTGCCGGAACTTTCTCATTACCAGTGTAAAAAACAGTTGTATAGATCATCTTAGAAAAAAAGAATCGGAATTGGATTGGCAACAGAAAAATGCAATGGCAATCCAAAGTTATTCATCTGAAGATATCTATACCACCATAGAATTGGAACAAATGCTAAATGTGGCATTATCCAAACTACCGGAAAATGTCCGAAGTGTTTTCGAGAAAAATAGATTTGAAGGAAAAACCTACAACGAAATTGCCATTGAACACAATATTTCCATAAAAACAGTAGAAGCCCATATGACAAAAGCATTAAAACATCTAAGAGTAGAACTTAAAGATTATCTACCTCTCCTTTTGCTCTTCTTATATTAATGCATTTTAACATAGGGTAATCTATACACCTGCACGTCTAATTTAAAAATCATAAAAGTGGAAATAAATACAGAACATATTATAGCTTATCTGGAAAATCGTTTGTCATCAGAAGAAAAGGAGGCTTTTGAACATTTAATACAAACTTCTCCTGAATTAAAAAAAGAAGTTGATGATTTACGCTTCATCCTTCAAAAGACTGCCGATCTGAATCTACAAAAACAAATCGATCCTGCTATACACTGGAAAAAAATAGCCCGGCGGCTCTCGCTCGAAAATTATAAAAATAACACATGGAAAGTGCTTCGTACCTGTGCTGCCATATTATTAATACCCGCACTGATTACAAGTTACATTCTATACAGCACCTTAAATGAATGGAATAATAGACCCATTGAACAATTAGAAGTTACTTCCGCTTACGGGTTGGTATCCAAAGTAACATTATCAGACGGTTCCGAGGTCTGGTTGAATTCCGGCTCCCGCCTCTCCTTCCCAAAAAGATTTACCGGAAAAGAAAGAAATGTATCATTATCCGGGGAAGCCTATTTCAAAGTATCCGCCGATAAAGAAAACCGGTTTAACGTTGTCCTCCCCGGCAAACTGGTTATCAGCGCATATGGTACGGAGTTCAATATCAACGCATATGAAGAAGATGAAAAAATTGAAACAACTTTAGCGAAAGGCCATATTGACGTATCAGAAATCAATCAACCCTCTTTTAGAGCCTTACATCCGGGGCAACAAGTCACATTTAACAAACAAACCAACCAGATGGATATTTCTCAAGCCAATTTATTAGTTACAACTTCATGGAAAGACGGGAAAATGGTTTTCCGCAGGGCAAGTATGAAAGAAATTATTCGACGTTTATCCCGCCATTTCAACGTTGACATAAAATTGGAGGGAAAAGAAATATACGATTATGAATACTCCGCAACATTTACTACCGAGTCATTAAGCAACATACTACAATTATTGGAAAAGACAGCACCAATCAAATGCCGGATCATAGAGCCTGAACAAGGCGATGACTATTCATATTCAAGGCGAACAGTCATTATACGGTCATTAAAATAAAAAAATCACTTTTTTTCATAGGGGGTTTGAAAGGTAGTACGTCTAATATACAAATGCGAACTGAGATTAATTATTTGTTAACTTAAAAAAAATAGATTATGAACATGAAAACGTAACAACAAAAACGGGAAAATGCTGACTACATTTCCCCGCTTATTCCAAATTCATTACCAATCCGAAAATCTCACCTGACGAATGGTAATCATCTAACTAAGTTTTTTTATAAATCTAATCAATTTAGATAATGTGAAATTATGAAGAATTTGTCAAAACAAGAAAGTTTTAAGCCAAATTTTGACTTATTACCAAAAATTCCAATGCGTATGCGAATCGCTTCTCTCTTTCTCGCAGGCTTTTTGTTTCAAGCTAACGCTGAAACATTATATTCTCAATCGACACTGGTATCTCTGAAAATGAAAAACGCCACAGTAGAAGAAGTATTGAATAAGATTGAAGAAAAGTCTGATTTCTATTTTTTATACAATAGCAAACTGGTAAACGTAGACCGTAAAGTTTCTGTTTCAGTTAACGATAATAGCATTGAAACAATTTTACACTCTTTATTCGACGGAACTGATATTGATTATAAAGTAAGCGACAGACAAATCATATTGAGCCGTAAAGAAGATAAAACAAATACAATAACAAGCCAAAAAGGAAAAATCATAAAAGGAACAGTTGTCGATGCCGCAGGTATCCCTGTGATCGGAGCCAATGTGGTGATCAAAGGTACAACTAACGGAACTATAACCGATCCGGATGGTAAATTCTCGTTGGAAGTTTCGGAAGGAGATATACTTGAAATATCCTTTATCGGCTATTTGTCTTATGAAACAAAGGTTAGCAGCTCCAACCAATACGCTGTGACATTAAAGGAAGACAGTCAAAAGCTGGACGAAATCGTTGTTGTAAGTTATGGTACACAGAAGAAAAGAGAATTGACGGGAGCTGTAAGTACAATGAAAGCTGATGATTTTGCCGATATGCCGGTTGCACAACTTTCTCAGAAAGTTCAAGGACAAATTCCTGGCGTGCAAGTTGTCCAGCAGTCTGGTATTCCCGGCCAGGGAATGGCATTCAGAATCCGCGGTGCAGCATCCATTAATAATTCCAGCCAACCCCTGATAGTTGTTGACGGAATGCCTATATCAACAGGTTTGAATAATTTAAATCCGGATGACATTGAAAGTTTCACAGTCCTGAAAGATGCGGCAGCATCTTCCCTTTATGGTTCAAGAGCCGCTAATGGCGTTGTGCTTATCACAACAAAGAGAGCCAAACAAGGACGTACGGAAGTTTCTTTAAATACATATTTCGGGGTTCAGACACTTAAAGGCCTAAGTGATTTTGATAATTTCGATATGATGGATGCAAGAGAATTTGCACAATATAAGAAAGAATGGTATGAAGATAAAGCCAAATATGAGGGCTATACCGATGGAGTACCTGAAATGTATCAGCATCCGGAACAATATGGAAAAGGGACAAACTGGTATGATGAAGTGACACGCTCTGCTGCCACCATACAAAACTATACATTGAATGTAAGTGCCAGCAAAGATAAATTCAGTACGAATATTTCTCTCGGTTATTTCAAACAGGAAGGCTTGGTTGTAAATTCCAATTTTGAACGTTTCACATTAAGAGCGAATAACGAGTATCAGGTAAACGATAAGATACGTTTGGGGCTGAATATCGCACCGATGGTTCAAAATTACACGAATGCAAACACCGACGGTCAACGGCAAATATTGAGCGCATCTCTTTCTGCCGATCCTTGTGTAAGTCCTTATGATGAAAACGGAGATCTTACTATCGCAATCAATTCACCGGGAATGTTCGGACAGCCCAACTGGAAACGTTATGCAAATGAAAGACTCAATAATTACCGGATATATACAATCCTGGCGAATGCTTTTGCAGACGTGGATATTTATGCCGGAATAAAATATAAATTCCAGTTCAGTGCCGATTTGGGTTCCCGTCGTTTCAGGGAATGGACTCCATCTACTTCACAAGGGTCTTGGGTTCAGGCTCCGCCTAACAAAGCATATAGCCAACATAATTCAGAACAATATTATACATGGACAGCAGAAAACCTGCTGACATATGCTAAAGAAATCGGCGACCATAAATTTGACCTTATGGCTGGTTATTCTGCCCAGAAATTTGTCAATGAATACGGTAATCTTAATGGTACTGATTTCGGAGACGATGATATCCCCTGGATAAACGCTGCTGCTACCAAAGGAGGAAATGCAGGCATTGACGAATGGGCTTTAGCTTCAATAATCGGACGTGTAAATTATAATTTTAAAGATCGGTATTTCCTACAGGCAAATATTCGTCGTGACGGCTGTTCACGGTTTGGCGTAAATAATCGTTGGGCAACATTCCCTTCTGTTTCTGCCGGTTGGGTTTTCTCGGATGAATCTTTCATGAGCCACGTAAACAATGTAATGAATTATGCGAAGATTAAAGCGAGCTATGGCGTCACAGGTAATTACAATATCGGTAACTATGACCACTGGTCTACAGTAGGAGTTGGTAACTATGTTTTAGGCAACACATTGGTTCCCGGTAAAGGTATTACAGCCATCGGTAATAGTGATTTAACATGGGAAGAGACAAATCAATGGGATATCGGTTTAGAATTAGGTTTCCTGAACGACCGGATCTTCATGACATACGATTTCTATAATAAGTTTACGGATGGTATGCTCTATCAAATAGATATGCCCTGGTCCACCGGCTTCGATAATATTAAAGCCAATATCGGTAAATTCCGTGCTTGGGGACATGAAATGTCAATAGAATCCAGGAACCTTATCGGTAAATTCAAATGGAAAACAAATCTTAATCTGACAATCCCGAGAAACGAGGTAAAAGCCCTTGGCCCAAATAATGTGCCTATTGGCGGATATGATGTTGCAGAAGACTGGAACCGGTTAGAGGTAGGCGAACCGATCGGTATAATCATGGGATATGTATTTGATGGCGTTTATATGACACAGGAGGAATTTGATTCGCAGCCCAAGCATGTAACATCTGTTGTCGGATCAGCACGAATGAAAGATACAAACCATGATGGTGTGATCGATATCTATGACCGCGTTAAAATTGCAGATCCGAATCCCAGTGTATTATTTGGTATTACCAATGAGTTTTCTTGGAAAAACTTTGACTTAAGTATCTTTTTACAGGGACAAATCGGAGGTGATGTAGTTGCCGGAATCTATGAAAACTGTTGGAATCTCGATGGCGTGTTCAATGTCTCGAGAGATGTAAAAGATCGTTGGAGGTCAGAAGAAAACCCGGGTAATGGCAAAATACCCCGTACCTATGGACCTTCAACAGAACTTTTCCGCAGTTATCACACAGGAATGGTATTTGATGCCTCCTATCTATCCCTTCGGAACGTAACATTAGGATATAATATACCTATTAAAAAGAATGCATACATATCAAAAATACGGCCTTATATTTCCGGACAGAACCTGGCAATAATAAAAGCGTATCCAGGAACCAACCCGGAAGCAAGCAGTAGCAGTAGCTTAAGTTGGAGAGGATTGGGTATAGACAGGACCAACTATCCTATCCCAAGAACATTTACGATTGGCTGTAATATTACATTTTAAGTTGTATTAGATAAAAAGTTTTAGACATGAAAAAAATATTTATAATATGCTTTGCCGCAGCACTGTTAAATACCGGATGTTCCAGTAGTTTTCTTGATATTCCACCACAGAGTTCTTCCACAGAAGGTAATTTCTTTAAAACTGAAGATCATTTCACACAAGCCATAAATAACGCATATGCCAGTTTACGTGAACTTTATAATGATAAAGGTTGGGCTATGTCGGAAATGCGATCCGATAATACGCATTATACCAGATATGAAGCCGGAAGAGGATATCCTACGACTGATAAAGAAAATATAGCGGATTTCTTAGTAGCTATAGAAAACACGTATGTACGTGACATGTGGAAATCCTGCTATACAAGTATCTCTAAGACGAATACAGTGATAGATAGAATTGAAAAAATGGAATTTCCGGAAGATTTCAAAAAGAAAATACTGGGACAAGCCAAATTCATCAGAGCATTCGTTTATTTCCAACTGGTCCAGTATTATGGAGGAGTGCCTTTACAACTGCATGAAGTAACAAATGCAGAAAATAACGATTTGCCACGTTCTTCTGTAGATGAAGTCTACACACAGATAATTGCAGATGTAAAAGAAGCTATCACCAATTTGAAACCGGTAAGTTTCCCTCAGGACGGATCAGCTACTCAAGGAGCTGCGAAGACATTGTATGCTTATGTCCTGATGACAAAGCCGAATCGTGATTACGTAGAGGCTGAAAAACAATTACTGGAGGTTACGAAAATGGGGTATGATCTTGAAAATGAATTTGCAGATGTATTTGATACAGGCAAAAAAAATGGAAAAGAACATATTTTCTCAATCCAATACCAGCAAGGTGATCAGGGACAACAAAGTAGCTGGCTTTACATTTTTCTTCCGAGAACAGCGAATGCAGACATTGTAACAGGAGTACAAGGAAGTAATTTAGTAGAAAATTCAGGCTGGAATGTACCCACATCTGAGACTATAGGTCTTTTCAAAGATGGAGACAAGCGTCGAGACGTATCTATAGGAATAGCTGTTGGCAGCGAAAATACAATGCTTAACAAAATTGACGCATGGTTTTATGTAGGAGATCCCCAAATTGCAAACTATAAGACTGCAATTCCTTTTATCCGGAAATATCAACACCCCCATGCTAAACTTCGCAATATGGATGATAACTGGCCAGTATACAGATATTCGGATGTCTTGTTACTATTAGCAGAGTGCGCTGTAGAACAGGGAAAACCGAACGATGCAATCCCTTATTTAAACCGTGTCCGCGAAAGAGCCGGTTTAGAAGCATACAAAGGCGTTGTTACCGCTGATGTTGTTGCGAATGAGAGAAGATTGGAACTTGCTTTTGAAAACCATCGTTGGTTTGACCTGGTCAGAACCGGCAAAGCAGTTGAAGTTATGACTGCTTATGGCAAATACATTAAGAAAGAAGATGTCGGATTACCTGCTAACACTTACGACATCAAACCTGGATACCTGTTATATCCTATTCCATTCCAGGAAATGGAACGAAACAAGAATCTGACACAGAATGACGGCTATCTGAAATAGTTCTTTCTCATTAATAGTTAAATTCCGGAATATAGATATCACTTTATATTTCGGAATTTATTTTTAATCAAATACTAAAATGAACAGAATGAAGAATGTATTTTTTATATTACTCATCGTATTGACAAGCGCTTTTTTTAATGCTTGCAAAGTAGAAAACGACACAGTCTTTGAAGAAGCGTTTGATAATCCTCCCGAATCCACGAAGCCCTGGGTGTATTGGTACTGGATAAATGATAATATATCCAAAGAGGGGATTACCCGCGATTTGGAAACAATGGCTAAAGTCGGCATCGGGGAAGCGCTTATTGGTAATGTTGTCGACCCCGGAAATCCTTGGGGAAAAGTAAAAGTACTCAGTGAGGAGTGGTGGGGTTGTGTCGAACATGCTATCAGAGAAGCTGACAGACTTGGTATTAAAGTCGGTATGTTCAACGGACCGGGTTGGAGTATGTCGGGAGGTCCTTGGGTAAAACCGGAAGAAGCCATGCGGTATCTGACCTCGTCGGAGACAAAAATTGCAGGAGGTAAGAAAGTGGAAATGAAGCTGGAACAACCAACCGACTTCTTTCAACAGGTATCCGTACAGGCTTTTCCCGCTCCCAAAAACGACCAAGGGCATATTACTACCGCCATTGCGGAAATACATACTGCAGAAGCAGGCGTAAAAGCAATGTTCGATGGAAACAGAACTACGGCTTTTCATGCCAACAAATATCCTGTTACCATCGATATCCATACCAAAGAGCCTTATACTGCACGCAGCATTGAATTAATTCCGGTAGAAAGCGGTATTGGAGCCAGCTTCAAATTACAAATCAAGCAAGAAGACGGGGATTACAAAACCATCGCCCAACGCGATGTGGCCCGTACAAGGCTGGATGCCAATATGGGGGGTATGACTTTCGGACCGGCAACAGAAAGTTTTGATGCGGTTACAGCCTCCGATTTCAGAATCATTATAGATGGTTATCAGGGCGGACATATCGGGGAAATAGAAATATCCGGAGCTGCCAGATTATCTCATTTCGTAGAGAAACAATTAGGACGATTAAGCGATATTCCTCAGGTAAAAGCAGATACGTATATGTGGGATAAGTCGGCTGAACCGGAAAATGAAGAACTGAAAATAAGTGCCGATGCAATTATAGATATCACTGGCAATGTAGATGAAAAAGGCGTTTTAAGATGGGATGCTCCGACTGGGGAATGGATTATTTTACGAACAGGAATGGCGCTTACCGGAACACAAAATGCTCCGGCATCTCCTGAAAGTACAGGCTATGAAATAGATAAAATGAGCAAGGCGGCTGCTTCCAAACACTTCGATGCTTATGTTGGTGAAATTATCCGCCGTATTCCGGCTGAAAAACGTAAAGGTTTCAGGCATGTTGTTGCCGACAGCTATGAACAAGGTTCGGAAACATGGACCGATGGCTTCGGTGAACTTTTTGAAAAAGAATATGGATACAGCCCTTACCCATGGCTGCCGGTACTGACCGGGCGTATTGTAGAAAGTGCAGACCGCTCCGACCGTTTTTTGTGGGATCTGCGTCGGTTGGTTGCCGACCGTATAGCAATCGATTATGTCGGAGGACTGCGTGAAAAATGCGAAGAAAACGGATTACGCCTTTGGCTGGAAAACTACGGGCACTGGGGATTCCCAGCTGAGTTTTTAAACTATGGCGGAGCCAGCCACGATGTAGGTGGAGAATTCTGGATAAGTGATCCCAGCCTGGGTGCTGTAGAATGCAGGTGTGCCTCATCTGCGGCCAATACCTACGGGAAACCTTTTACTTCTGCCGAAGCCTTTACCTCCGCCTGGTCGTTCAACCTGACCCCACGGGATATGAAGAAAATGGGAGATTGGTCGTGGACAGAAGGTATAAATCATTTCGTATTGCATGTATACATCCATCAGGCCTATGAAGAAAAACCGGGTATTAATGCATGGTTCGGCATGGATTTCAACCGGCATAGCAACTGGTTCCCACATTCAGGCTCCTATTTCGATTATGTGCAAAGATCCACAGGTATTTTACAGGCAGGAAAGCATGTGGCTGATGTGGCATACTTCATTGGCGAAGACGCTCCGAAAATGACAGGAGAGAAAAACCCGTCCCTGCCTAATGGTTATGATTATGATTTCATTAACAGTGAAGTATTACATAAATATGCAGACGTAAAAGACGGTAGATTGATTTTGAAATCCGGCATGTCCTACAGGCTGCTTGTTTTACCCAATCAACAGACCATGCGTCCGGAAATGCTGGAAAAGATTGCAGAACTGGTTAAAAACGGATTAGTGGTTCTGGGTCCTAAGCCTCTGTCCTCTCCCAGCGGTAAAGATTATCCGGCAGCGGATAACAGGGTTGTTTCCTTAGCGGATGAATTATGGGGGAACGGTGAAAATGTGCACAAATATGGCAAAGGAATGGTCCTTTCCAATATGGATATCGACCAGGCGGCGGAATTATTGAAGCTGAAACCGGATATGGTCATGCCGGAAGGATTCTTGTTCACGCACAGAAGCACAGGCAATTCGGATGCTTACTTTATTACCAATCAAAAAGACGATAAAAACAAAGGCGAATTCGGTTTCAGAGTAACCGGAAAACAGCCTGAACTATGGAATGCTGTCACCGGAGAAAAGCGCGACCTGTACGAGTTCAGGGAAGAGAACGGTTTTACCTATATTCCCCTTGAATTCGACAAGTCTGATTCCTGGTTTATCATATTCCGTAGAGGAATAAAAGAGAAGAAAAACATTCCGAACTTCCCTGAAAAGACTACCATACAAACGATTGGAGGTAATTGGAAGGTGGAATTCGAGGCAACAAACGATACGATTAAAAGTATTGTCATGCCGGAATTAAAAGACCTGACCACCTTTGACAATCCTTCTATTAAATACTATACGGGAACAGCTACATATTCAAACGCATTCGAATACAATGAGGAACCAACGTCGCCCGTATGGATTGATCTGGGAAAAGTAGAAGCAATGGCACAGGTCACAATCAACGGGCATAAACTGCCATATCTTTGGAGATATCCTTATTGCATAGAGGTTTCCGACCTGCTTACAAAAGGCCGCAACGAGATTAAAATAGATGTTGTAAATTCCTGGTGGAACCGTCTGGTAGGAGATAAACAACCCAACAGCAAACAACATACATCCGCTACTGTTTGCAGATGGAATGCCGAGAGTGAATTGCTGCCTGCCGGATTGGTAGGGCCTGTCACACTAAAAAAGTAATACACGGATTGTTAAAGGCATAATCATATACAGCCTTACAAAAAGACGCTATTTCGAACGATTCTCTTACCATTCGTTCCGAATAGCGTCTCTCTTATCATTATGTTTACAATCAAATAATCGATTCATATAGAAATATAAATAAAGTTATATATATTGCCTAAATTCCCATTGATAAAACATTACACTATAATATTTTATCTAACTTTGTACAGTTAAAATCAAAATAAATTTACCCTTACTATATAAAATCATCTATTATGATTAAAACAATTACATTTTACACGTTATGTATATTATTACCTTTAAACATTTTTTCATGCACAGAGAAAGTCTCTAAAAATGAGTTAACTACAATTAAATTAAATCCAAACAAAGAGAATTTAATATTTTTATCGGACATTATTGACTCTATTAATATCATACTTTTAGAAACGACCGAGCAAGTTCTTCTAAATGATATTAGAAAACTTGAGTATGATGAAGGCTTTTATTTTATCCAAAATAACCAAGATCTTCTTGTATATATTTTCAACGAAAAAGGTTTTTTCAGTTGTCAACCTGCAAAGAAAGGACAAGGCCCTGGCGAAGTTCATTATCCATATGCTTTTGCTTTAGACAAAGCAAACAAAGAAATATGGTTGACAAATAACAATTCATTCTATAGATATAATTATACAGGCAAATATATAGGTAATAGACCATACAGTTTAGCATTCAGCGATTTTTGTATAGAAAAAAGTGGAAATATCTATTTTTATACAGGCAAAGATAATAATTCCCATATTATGGATGGATTTTTAACAGGAAACATCACGATGTTTACGGCTGAAGGAGAAAAGAAAACATGGTTCAAATCACAAGATGCTTTACAACACAAGCCCAATCAAGCATATATGAGTTTTAGTACTCGAATCCCTTTTACAGAACAAGAAAATGGTAAAATCACATGCCATTATGCATTTAGTGATACTATATATTCTATACACGAAGGCCATATAGATCCTCTATATGTCATTGATTTAGGTAAAAATAAATCACCTATAGATTTAGATCAAATATCAGGTACTGATGCAGAACAATACATTAAAACTCATCCAAAGGTAGTATGGTATGCTCGGGATGTTGTTGAGACACCAAATATACTTAAATTTTCATATAATTTCGGTTTTGAATCTTATGCCGATGCCTATTATAATAAAAACAATGGTCACATATTGGAAGGTAAACCAATAAACGACCTACTCGGAGGGTACATCAAAACATTAGGGAGGAGAGGAAATAAAATTATTGGGTATATGTCAGCTATAGATGTACAATTAGATGAAAAGAGCTCTTCTTTTATCTCTCAGGAACAACTATCTGAATTAAAAAAACTCACACTTGACAGTAATCCTATTCTAATCGAATTCACACTAAAAGACTTTTGACAAAATATGATGTGAAAAGAAACAGACACTATGCAAATCTTCTTTTTTTCATTATGTTTGCAATCGAATAATCGATTAATGCTAAAATAATGGGTAATCATCCAACAAAGATTCCTTCTCCACTATTATCATTGGTACCAATACTTGTTCTGGTATCGCTTCTATTTGTAACAATCCATACCTTCGGCAGTAATGCATTGAATGGAGGAAGCCAGATTGTCCTGCTCACTTCTACCGCTATCTGTTGCCTGATAGCAATGGGATACAGTAAAATCAAGTGGAAAACTATCGAGTTGGCGATGATGAACAACATCTCCAGTGTTGGAGTTGCATTAGTCATATTACTGATTATCGGTGCCTTATCTGGAAGCTGGATGATAAGCGGCGTGGTTCCCACGCTTATTTACTACGGCATGCAAATCATCCACCCCAGTTTCTTTCTGGCCTCCACCTGTATCATATGTGCCATCATTTCTGTAATGACAGGGAGTTCATGGACTACGATTGCCACGATTGGCATTGCTCTGTTAGGGATTGGAGAGGCACAAGGTTTTGACCACGGTTGGATAGCCGGGGCTATCATTTCCGGCGCTTATTTCGGGGATAAAATATCGCCATTATCGGACACAACCGTTATGGCATCATCCGTAACAGACACCCCGCTATTCGTACATATCCGATACATGCTGATTACGACCATTCCTTCTTTTCTGATTACATTGGTTATATTTACGATTGCCGGTCTGTCGCACGAAACATCCGATACGGAACAAATCGCACAATTCGCCTCATCGTTGAAAGATACATTTCATATCACTCCCTGGATGCTTATCGTACCCATTGTTACCGGCATATTAATTGCCAAAAGGGTCCCTTCCATTATCACCCTGTTCCTTTCCACGGCTTTGGCAGGAATTTTTGCTTTAATTTTCCAGCCTCATTTGCTACAGGAAATCTCTGGCCTGCCGATACAGGACATCCAGTCGAACTTTAAAGGATTGATGATGACTTTCTATGGAGGGACAAATGTTCAAACCGGCAATCCCCAATTGGATAATCTGGTTGCCACACGTGGAATGGGTGGTATGTTGAATACGGTCTGGTTGATTATCTGCGCGATGTGTTTCGGAGGAGCAATGGCTGCAGGTGGCATGCTGGGAAGCATTACTTCCGTATTCCTCCGTTTCATGAAAAACAGAGTCGGCTTGGTTGCCTCAACGGCCTTATCAGGTATATTCTTCAACCTCACGACCGCCGACCAATATATATCCATTATCCTGACTGGGAACATGTTCAAAGACGTATTTAAAAAACAAGGCTACGAGAACCGCCTGTTGAGCCGTACAACCGAAGATGCCGTGACAGTAACTTCTGTCCTTGTTCCCTGGAACTCATGTGGTATGACACAAGCCACTATTTTAGGAGTAGCAACTCTCACTTATTTACCATATTGTTTCTTTAATCTAATAAGCCCGCTCATGAGTATTACAATCGCCGCTCTCGGGTACAAAATCAAAAAAACAAATGAAGAAGCTCAAAATCTCCCTGCTGACTAAAGTAGTCATCGCTATTGCTGCCGGTATCCTGTTCGGTCAGTTTTTGCCTAATGGAATAGCACGTATTTTTGTTACTTTTAATTCGCTGTTTGGTAATTTTCTAACATTTGCCATTCCGCTCATTATCTTGGGACTGGTGACCCCTGCCATTGCGGAATTAGGGAAAGGGGCAGGCAGGTTGCTTGCCATAACGGCTCTACTTGCTTATGGCTCTACTATCTTCTCGGGATTGTTCACTTATTTCAGTTGTTCCAATGTTTTCCCACATATTCTGCCGGCAAATACGGAACTGGTTTCAATGGAGAACCCGGAAAACTTCATGCTCACTCCTTACTTCGTGGTCAATATGCCTCCATTGATGGATGTGATGACAGCTCTTCTGTTATCATTCACAATAGGATTAGGGTTATCTTACATCGACAGAACGACGTTAAAGGACAGTTTTTCTGATTTCAGAATGATTATTACCAACTTGATTGAGGCTGTTATCATCCCATTGCTTCCAATTCACATTTTCGGTATCTTTTTGAATATGACGGTAAGCGGACAAGTTATGGGAGTAATTTCAATGTTCCTGAAAGTTATCATTGTTATCTTCGTATTACATGTTTTATTGCTGTTAATCCAATTTACCATCGCGGGAAGTATAGGAGGTAAAAATCCACTCCGCCTACTGAAAAACATGTTACCGGCATATGCCACCGCACTCGGTACACAGTCTTCCGCCGCTACCATCCCGGTAACGCTTGCACAAAGTATTAAAAACGGGGTCCGGGAAAATATCGCCATATTCGTTATACCGCTTTGTGCTACAATCCACCTGGCAGGAAGTATGATGAAAATCCTCGCCTGCGCACTTGCCATCATGTATATGACAGGAGAGCCGGTTTCATTCGTACCCATCTTAGGTTTTATTATGATGCTGGGCATTACTATGGTTGCTGCCCCGGGAGTTCCAGGAGGAGCAATAATGGCTGCACTGGGTGTATTGGAAAGTATGCTGGGGTTCAATGAAACGCTACAGGCTTTGATGATTGCCCTTTACATCGCCATGGACAGTTTCGGTACAGCATGCAATGTAACCGGTGATGGCGCCATTGCCGTTATCGTAAATAAAATTGCAGGGAAAAGAGCGGGAGAATAGAAATCCCCCTTTATTTCTTCAATAGGTCTTCAAGCCGCTCCACTCCTTTTTCACGCATCATAGTTACGGCTATATGTGCACAAGCATAGGCATCCGCCATCGCATGATGGTGGTTTGCCAAGTCGTACCCACAATGGGCGGCTACGGTTTGCAACTGATGGTTCACAAGGAAAGGATACATGCGCCGGGATAAGCGGCAGGTACAATAAAACGGATACTTGGGATAAGCCAGGTCATATACCTGATGGGCGGCTTTCAGGCATCCTTCATCAAAAGGACTGTTATGTGCCACCAAAGGGATATCGGCCAATTGGGGTGCAATCTTCGCCCATACTTCTTCAAAATCGGGAGCAAAGTTCGTATCCTCCGGTGTCAAGCCATGTATGGCTGTTGTCCATTGGGTATAATAATTAGGAAAAGGACGTACCAGGCTGTAAATAGAATCTATTATCCGGTTGTCTTCTACAATAGCAATACCCAAACTACAGATACTGCTGCGTTTCCCATTTGCTGTTTCAAAATCTATCGCTGCAAAACGTTCCATGATTAAAAATTCAATGTGTTAAAAGGAACTCCGGACAAAAATACACGACAAAGCACTGAACAGAAAAAATAAAGTGTTAATAATCGATACGATTTACATCCCAATGGCATGGAGATATACGAAACCTGATAAAACAGAAACGATCTACCTGCTTTTGAAAAAACATTTACAGGTACAATATTCAACACTACAATCAACTTAGTTCTCCAGAAACTATGTTAATAATTCGTACAAATATATGAATAAATAACCGATAACATCAACACATAAACAACTAATATTCAGACAATAAAGTTAGCATAAAGAATACGTTTCCCCGAAATACGATAAGAAACAACAGCTTTCAGGGCATCACATTCCATTTATTAATGTAAGTATTTTTCATAGTCTCTGGAGAACTAAATTAATACATTATTATGACAACAATACAATTAGAAACAGCGGGTATTCTTCCAATCAAATTCAGAAGTACACCAATTCACAAAAAAGAAACGGAAACCCTAAGTTTTATAAGATAGCCGTATAAAAACAAACAGCTTATAAATACACTCAGATATATGAAAACAAAACTACATTATCAAACACTCATCCGGTTATTTTCCAAAGGATTAGCAACAAGCATATGCATGCTAACTCTGTTATTGGGAGCTTGTACAGCAGAGTCGGATAAAACGGACCGTTCATCTTCGGAAAAAGCGGATAGTACAAATAAGCGGGAAGTCCTTCTTTCTTTCAAGAACAAACTCTCCGTGAAATCTACAAAATCAGAGACGAAGACAGAAACCAAAGCAATCGCTACCGAAACGGAGAATGAAATCGCCACACTCGATGTCTACGTTTTCGGAGCAAAGGAAGAAGGAAGCACTTATACTTTCCGTGAACGCTTCTCGTACCGGCAAGACGGTTCGTCCATTCCCCGTGGAGCAAAGGAACTAAACCTCACTCCTGGTACGGACAATACCACTACTACCGCTTTGCTGGAATTACAGAAAGGTCTGTTTGTCCGCCTTTACTGCCTTGCCAACCAAACAGAACTGATTAATCCGGATGACGGCAACCCGGTAACGGATGCTTATTTTGACCCGTTAACTTATGATATGGCAACAAGCACCCTCAACGAGGGTACTCCCAATGAAGAACAGTTCAGACAGCTTCATTCACCCTTACTGACAGAAGCCTCTGAGGCGTTAGGCCTGCCTCTTCCCATGACCGGTGCACAAACGACTCCTATCGACTTGACAGACCCCGGCTCTTCCACCCGTATACAAGTAGGTTTTAAACTGACTCGTACGATGGCCCGTTTTGATATAAGCAACATCGAAACCGAATCGCGCTTTCATTTGGAATCCATTTCTATGGGGAACGGACGAAAAGGAACGACCTTTTTCCCTGTTAAGGCATATGGCGATGCGGTAGCCAAAGACGGTGAGTTAATAACCTACCCTTCACACGCTTTTAAAGGGGACAAAGCGAATGAGGGGCTACAAGTGTCAGCCTTTTACTGTTACCCAAATCTGCCGGAAGATAAAGGATTCCTGATTTTGAAAGGGACTTACCTGATAAATAAAACGGAAACAAAAGACGTGACCTATCAAATTCCTTTCAAACAAACCAATGCAGACGGGGGATACACAGAGCTGGCAATCAACTCTAACCACCGCTACACCATTGGTATCACCAAAGCTGACGAATACCATCTGGATTTTACGCTGGACGTAGACGACTGGACAGATAATGGAGATATCGACGAATACAACCCGGAAGCAAGTTCTGTTCCTTTTGAAGTGTACATCGAAGCGGCCGATGGGGACTATGACCCGGATACACGGATTGTCAATATGGCAATAACCGACGGGACAACATTCTCCATCAAAACCGCCTCTAACTCTGGGACGGATTATTCGCTCACGTATGAAAAGAAAGTGACTACGGCTCCATGGCTAACCGTAACCTCAACACCTACCCGTACAGCATCACAAGAATCTACCTACATGGTATCCCGCAATGCAGAATATAAAGGGAATGATTTCCCTGTTGCATACCTTCGCTTTATCGACAAGGCAACAGGAGACGAAAACCTGTTGATTATCCGCCCGGTAGCAATCCCGGTAGCTAAAATGATATCCGCTTCTCCCTTCTGTAAATTTGAAAAAAGTACTGGGACAATCACTCTATATAAAGATGAAACATCGGGTAAAACATCTGTTACACTAAACATCATTTCTACCGGAGGATGCACTTTAGTTAACGCTGATGGAAGCAATATTCCCGCCTGGTTGGAAAGAGATAAAGATGGTTTGAGCGAGGCTTCCGGTAACATCAAATTTACGTTGAATGCGGATGAAATGTCTTTCCCAGCCACAAAGCAACTGACTGATGGATATACCTTCGATATTATCAATACAAAGAATAATGACAAAAAACTGCCGATTACCGTAAAAGTAGAAACAGCCATGAGTTTGCACCAATCTGCCGCAACAGTTTCAAATGGGGGAAACTACGATACAACAAACAACCGTATGCGCCTTTATAACAATACCTCCGACCAGGTTACACTATCGGTTTTCGCTCTCAATGGTTGTGATATAGAAGGTGTTCCCGCTTGGTTAACTTTGGATAAAACAACAACTTCTAACAATACGGAAACATTTACTTTCTATGTGAAAGACAATGCGGCAACAGGAGAAAGTGCAGTCCTCACGATAAAGGACAAATTCGATCATACGGTCTCAAAAACATTCACTGTCTACTCGATTAATAAAAATATTGTTCTATCCAATTTTGTAGCCTCCCAATCTTCGTACACAACAGTGGATAATATCAATAATGCCAAGCCATATGTTACCTTCTTCCCCATATCCAATGCCTATTTTAGAATTACGGTAAAATCTCCCAAATCTATTCAGGGAAAAATAGCTGTGGCAAGCTGGATGCAACAACCAAGTATCACAGAAAATATAGACCCAAATACAGGCGTAGCTACTTCTACCCTCCAATTCTATAGAAAGAATGCTGATTCCTATTTTTCCACACCGACTTCGGCTACTCTGAATACAATAACGAATGATTATACTCCCGGAGGAAACAAACAATTTTATGTACAACAGACAACGCCTATATATCCGGGTAGTACAACCACACCACAAGCCGTAATAGGAAAAAGTAAAAATTACTGGGTAGCCCCGGAGGTTGCAAAAGGAATTTGTCTATTTTCCGAAAAGGGTGAATGTCCGTCCGGATGGAAAATTCCTTCATTAGCAGAAATGAAAGATATAGCACGTTCTTCCCAAACAGGTATAGGAATCCCTTATGTAGATAATCAAGCAAAGACAAATGTTCAACTAATAACAAATAGAGGTTATATATGGACTTCAGATCCATATTACTATATAGCCACGGATGGTGATAATACATACAGATTAAGAGAAATTGGAGAATCCGATAAAAACAACGTACGCTGTATCCAGAACAAATAAAACCGATTAAGAAAAGGATATACTTCTAAAGACAATTGCCGGATACAGAATCATACAATCTGCATCCGGCAATTATTTTTGAGCACCAAACTATTTATTTACTAAAATCTCTCGGAGCGGGAACCTTTGGCAACGGTTTACGATTCTGAAGTTCTTTCATTACCTCTTCTATCGCTTTGTTTAGCTGCTGATCTTCCCCATTCCATTCTTTTATCGGATCGTTATCAATCAGAATATCCGGGTCTACACCATGATTTTCGATAATCCATTGTCCGGTTTTCGGGTCATAGCTTGTAAAGAACGGAACACGGATATCCGTACCATCCATATAAGGCAGTGAGCCACTGATACCGACAATGCCACCCCAAGTACGGGTTCCTATCAACTTTCCTAAGCCAAGCGCACGGAATCCCCACGGGAACAGGTCGCCATCCGATGCCGAATATTTATTAATCAGACAAACTTTCGGTCCTACCTGTACCGCATCAGGTACTGTTCCGATACGGGCTGAAGTACGGCTCATCGTCAAGCGATAAGGTTCACGGGACAGACGTTCAAGTATCATTGGGGAAACATTGCCTCCACCGTTCGCCCGGTCATCGATAATCAGACCTTCCTTGTCCAACTGCGGATAGAAATAACGGGCAAACTCATTTAGACCTTCCGGTCCCATATCCGGAATATAAATATATCCGATTCTGCCATTGGAAGCCTTATCCACTTTCTTAATATTATCCTGTACCCAATTATAATGATACAAAGCATATTCTTCTGCAAGCGGGCTTATTACCACTTTGTGCGCACCTGCCAACTGAGGCTTACTATTCAATGAAATCTCTGTCGGGACATTTGCTTTTCCGACTAACAGCGAATACATATCTTTTACCGTATTTGTCGGAACGCCATCGATAGCTACAATGAAATCACCCGCCTTTGCTTCTATACCGGGTTCGGTAAGCGGAGAACGAAGTTCTTTACTCCAGGAAGCACCCGGAAGTATTTTTTCCAGACGGAAGAAACCACTCTTGTCGCGAGAAATTTCTGCTCCTAACAGACCAGTCTCCACACGTTCGGGACGCTCGGTTTCGCCGGGGTTAACATAAGCATGTCCACAGTTCAACTCACCAATCATCTCACCGATTACATAGTTCAAATCCAACCGGGTTTTGACAGATGGCAACAAGGCGGCATATTTTGCCTTAATCGCTTTCCAATCGACGCCATGCATATTAGAGACATAGAAACCATCGCGGTAAGCACGCCATGCCTCATCAAATATCTGTGCCCATTCCTGCGGATAGTCTACCGTAATCTGCATATTAGACAAGTTGACAGGCTTACTTAAATCCACTTTTCCGGAAGGTATATCCACTACATACAACAGGCTTCCTTTAGAGAACAACGCTTTCTTGCTACCCGGGGTCACAGTCATGAAAGCCCCCGGAGCCACATTTGTTTCCTCCTGTTTTTCCAAATCGAATACATTCGTTCCTCCACGCCCCCAATAGTATACTTTTTTACCATCGGAATAGAAATTCGTATAATATGAACCGTTCAACGGAAGCTGTATAATCCGGTCGTTAATTCCATCTATGTCAATCTTCACAGCCGGAACGTCGCCCTCCTTCTTAACATCCTCTTTTTTCTTTGCAGAATCCTTAGCCGGTTCTTCCTTTTGGCTCATTGCCACCTCTGCGTCCTTTTCCATAAAAGGAGACGGTGTATCTTTCGACAATAAAGCCAGATAAACACCTCCCATATTGTTATATACATGGTTCCATTCCAATGAACCATAGGTCGGATTAAAATCGCGGAAAGAAGCGAATATCAGATATTTTCCGTCTGTACTGAATACAGGGGAAGATGACTCATACCATTTATCGGTAATTGCATATTCTTTTTTATCATTCAAATTGTATACATATACAATACTAAATGTATTATCTCCCGTACGGGTATAAGTCAACCAGTTGTTGTCCGGCGAGAAGGCTACGTCGCGAGGCTCTCCCATAGGGTCTTGCAAAACAGTAGTGACGTGTTTTGAAGCGACATCCAGCAGATTCAAGCGGTTCTTACGGTCGGTGTAGGCAATTTTCTTTGAATCGGGACTCCATTTCAGATTACGGATATAGGTATCATTATTTTTTGTAAGCTGTATCGGTTCGCCTCCGGTTGCATCCTGCAGATAAAGTTCGGTTTCACCTGTTCCGTCGGAGATATAAGCAATATACTTTCCATCCGGCGACCATTTTGCAGCCCGGTCGTGCGCCCCGGGAGAACGGGTAATGTTCTTCGTTACGCCTTTTTCCGTTGGAAGGTTGAATACTTCACCCCGTGCTGTTACAACGATACGCTCTCCATCCGGAGAAATACTTGCGGCAGTAAGGTATCCGCTTCCGTTTTTGATGGCGCTACGTGCATAGATGTTATCAGAAGTCAGTGTAATATTCACTTTCTCCGGCTTCTTGCTTTTTGCATCCATCTTGTAGATATAACCACCGTTCTCGAAAACGATCGTGTTACCGTTTGCGCTCGGGAATTTGACATCGAACTCTTTAAAATCGGTTACTTTGGATGTCTGTTTTGTCTTTGTGTTATAAACGAAAATATTCATCACCCGGTCCCTGTCGGATATAAAGAAGATTTCATCACCTATCCACATCGGGACAATATCCTGTGCAGGATTGTCGGTAATATTTTCCACGGTTTTCTTTTCAGGGTTGTAAATCCATACATCATCCGCCATACCGCCTTTATAGTATTTCCAGGTACGAAATTCCCGCATCACACGGTTGTATGCCAACTGTTTACCATCAGGTGAATAACTACAGAAACCTCCTTCGGGAAGAGGTATAACTTCCGAAAGACCGCCTTCTTTGTTTACTGTATACAATTTACCGGAAAAACCACTGCTGATACGATTACGATATACAATGTTGGTACCATCGGGACTCCAAGTCATTACGATATTATTCGGTCCCATACGGTCGCCTAAATCATCCCGCTGATTGGTTGCGGTATAAGTGATCCGCAAAGGCTCTCCACCTTCGGAAGGAATCGTATACACTTCGGTATTCCCATCATACTGCCCGGTAAATGCAATCGTTTTGCCATCAGGAGAGAACCGGGGAAACATCTCATAGCCCACATGGGAAGTGAGCCGTTGTGCCTCTCCACCAGAAGCAGGTACTTTATACAAATCTCCAGCATACGAAAATACGATATCCGTACCATTTGTTGCTGGAAAACGCAGCAAGCGTGCCTCATCGGCTGCCATCAATAAAGCCGGGACACTTGCTAATGCTAATAAGGAAAGAATAAGTTTTTTGCCCATGATTAATGCCATTTAGTCTACAGGCAAAGATAAAAAAAGTATTAACTCAACAGAGCCTTATTAATATATTCCTTTGTTTCCCACCAAAAAAGCTGGATATTATCAAATACGGTCAACCATCGGGGCCGTATTAACCCGGTCCTGGCATAGTACTCCGGATCACCTATACGGATATAGCGAATCTTATTAGTTGTATCAGATAAAAGGCATAAAGTCCCATTTTTCAACAATATTACCAGCATTCCCCTCTTTATCCAAAAGTCTATTACTTCTGAAAAAGGAATCATATCGCGGTCAGAAAAAGACAAGGCAGTCCCGGTAAACCCTATTTGATATAATACTACATAGGGACGTATTTGCCAGCAAAGTTCTGTTATATTGGCAGGTTTAAGTTCCTTTTTCAAAAAAAGAATATACTCTCTTTGAAAATTTGCAATAGATAAAGGTTGTTCCATATCTCATATTTTCAATAATATAATTATTATCTCAACAAATTCCGGGCGGTATAAGTTATAAAAGAAGCGTGGGAACTGCTGATACACTTTAACAGAGGTTCTCGAATACCTGCAATCGGTGTATAAACAGCAGTCTCACGCTTTTTTATCTTGATTGCACAAATGCAAGAAATTCACTTCCGCACAACAAGAAAACATGAGCATACTTCTCATTCATTATCCACCAATTGCTTGAAACTTTCGAGATTTCTGTTAAAAAGGATAATTTATTCAGCAGCTTTTAAACTATTAAATTTCACACAAACAATAACGCTTTATCACTTATGCACAGGCAAATATAAAAAGATATTTTCACATCTATTTAAATGTCCCTTCTTTTTCATAAGAAAAAAAATAAACCCGTGCATTCAAAACCAACTTATTCCACATAATAATCATTTATTTTTCCTCCGATTTATATTCATTATATAGAACTATTAAACCGTTCGAATACTACGATACAACTACACTTCAGTGAAAAATCCGAACTTTTTCTCATGAAATTGCATATTTCTACTATTAAATCTTACCTTTAGACTTTCCTACACACAAAATAACGTATATTTACATCCAAAAAACACACGAGATGAAGTTCTTATTTATTTTAACCTCTGCATTGTTTGTTACTACAAACGTTTTTGCCGAAGATAATCCTTTATGGATGCGCTATCCGGCAATATCGCCAAACGGAGAAACAATTGCCTTTACTTATAAAGGCGATATTTACACCGTTCCGACTAATGGTGGCAAAGCTACCCAGTTGACAACCCATCCGGCTCACGACACACAGCCTGTCTGGTCTCCCGATGGAAGCAAAATAGCTTTCGCATCCGACCGTACCGGGAATTTTGATATTTATGTGATGGATAAGGACGGAGGCGTTCCCAAGCAACTGACAACTCATTCCGCAAACGAATATCCGGAGACATTTACAGATAATAATCATATTCTTTATACGGCTTCTATCCAACAGGATGTTAAAGACAGCCAGTTCCCTTCCGGAACCTTTGCACAAATTTACCAGATAAGCCTGGATGGCGGGCGCCCGATACTGTATTCCTCTTATGCAATGCAAAGCCTGGCTTTAAACAAGCAGGGGGATAAATTATTATACCAGGATATCAAAGGATATGAAGACCCCTGGCGTAAACATCATCAATCCTCTATCACACGTGACATATGGCTATGCTCACTCGGGAACGAACGTTCATTCAAGAAAATTACAACTTTCCGGGGTGAAGACCGGAATCCGGTATGGGCTCCCGATGGTAACTCTTTCTACTATTTGAGTGAAGAAAAAGGTAGTTTCAATGTTTTCAAAAATGACCTGACCGGAAAAAACATCCGTCAGATAACACAGCATACTACACATCCAGTCCGCTTCCTTTCTTCCGACAATAACGGAAAACTTTGCTATGGATATAATGGGGAAATTTATACATTGAAAGAAGGTGGTCAACCGGCAAAAGTTAATATCCACATCATCGCCGATAAAGTGGAAAACGACTTAATCAGCCAGCTAAAAACCAGCGGCGCTACCGATATAGCAGTTTCGCCAAGTGGAAAAGAAGTCGCTTTCATCGTCCGGGGAGATGTTTATGTAACCTCTACCGATTTCGAAACGACCCGTCAGATTACAAATACTCCGCAGCAAGAACGAGACCTGGATTTCAGCCCCGACGGCAAATCACTGGTTTATTCAGCCGAAAGAGGCGACACATGGGGGATTTACCAATCCAGCCTTGTACGCAAGGATGACAAATACTTTACTTACGCACAGGAAATAAAAGAAGAGCCTCTGGTTGTAAGCGGTCAAACGTCTTTTCAACCGTTGTATTCTCCGGATGGGAAAGAGGTTGCATTCCTGGAAAACCGGACAACACTACGGGTAATCAACCTAAAGAGTAAAGATGTCCGTACAGTTCTGGATGGCAAATACAACTATTCATATTCCGATGGAGACCAGTCTTACCAATGGTCTCCCGACAGTAAATGGATTCTGGCAACTTATATCGCCATAGGAGGTTGGAATAATTCCGATATTGCATTGATCAAAGCAGACGGCAGTGGCGATGTGACGAACCTGACAGAGAGCGGCTACTCTGATGGCAATGCTAAATGGGTATTGGATGGAAAAGCGATGATCTGGTCGTCCGACCGTGCCGGATACCGTAGCCATGGTAGCTGGGGTGCGGAAAGAGACATGTATATCATGTTCTTTGACGGAGAAGCCTATGACAAATTCCGCCTTTCCAAAGAAGAGCAAGCCTTGATTGAAGATGAAGAAAAGAATAAAGATACGGATAAAAAAGACGAAAACTCTAAAGATAAAAAAGACAAGAAGAAAGATGACAAAAAGACAGAAGATAAAGAGGATAAGCCTGTCGAACCTCTGAAATTCGATCTGGCAAACCGCAAAAACAGAATCATGCGTCTTACAGTCAACTCCTCTTTCTTGGGAGATGCAGTCCTGACATCGAAAGGCGACAAACTTTATTACTGTGCTGCTTTTGAAAGCGGTTATGATTTATGGGAACAGAATTTCAAGGAAAAATCTACCAAAATATTGATAAAAGGAGTTGGTGGAGGAAATATGTTCACTGATAAAAAGGGAGAAAACCTTTTCCTTATCTCCAGAGGGCAATTAAAGAAAATCGACGTAAAAGACAGCAAAGACAAGCCTATCGGCTTCAAAGCCGAATTCTCTTATCGCCCGGCAAAAGAACGTGAATATATATTCAATCATACATGGCGCCAGGTATTAGATAAGTTCTATGATCCGACTTTACACGGCATAGACTGGGCTGGTTACAAAACAGCATATGCCCGTTTCCTTCCGCACATCAACAACAACTATGATTTCCAGGAAATGCTTTCTGAAATGCTGGGAGAACTAAACGGTTCACATACAGGAGCCCGCTACCGTCCAGCCTCCACGGCTCCGGCAACTGCTTGTTTAGGAGCTTTCTATGACAATAACTATTCCGGTGATGGTCTGAAAATTGCAGAAATCATAGAACAAGGTCCTCTTACGCAAGCCGATAGTAAGATTAAAGCAGGCTGCATCATCGAAAAAATAGATGGTACACCGATCAAGGCCGGAGAAGATTATTATCCATTGCTAAGCGGAAAAGCTGATAAGAAAATCCTATTATCCATATATGACCCTACCACAAAACAACGTTTCGACGAACAAGTGAAACCAATCACTTACGGTACGCAATCCAACCTGCTTTATAAACGCTGGATTGAACAAAAACGCTTGATGGTAGAGAAACTATCCGGAGGAAAAATCGGTTATGTACATGTAAGAGGAATGAACAGTGAAAGTTTCCGTGATGTTTATTCCGAATTATTAGGACGTTGCCGTAATAAAGAAGCTGTTATCGTGGATACACGCCACAACGGTGGAGGATGGTTGCATGATGACCTGGCTACTTTACTGAGCGGAAAAGAATACGAACGTTTCATGCCGAGAGGACAGTATATCGGAAGCGACCCATTCAATAAATGGCTTAAACCTTCATGTGTATTGGTTTGCGAAGATAACTACTCAAATGCCCATGGCTTCCCGTTTGTTTACAAAACACTGGGTATCGGAAAACTAATCGGAACACCTGTTCCCGGCACCATGACTGCGGTATGGTGGGAAACTCAGATTGACCCGACAATCGTATTCGGTATTCCCCAGGTAGGTGTAATGGATATGCAGGGAAATTATCTGGAGAACCATGAACTGCAACCGGATGTTGAAATTTACAATACACCGGAATCACAGTTGAAAGGTGAAGACCATCAATTGGAAGAAGCAGTAAAGGTGATGCTCCAAACAGTAAAACAAAAATAAGAATGTTGGAAGTTCATACCCCGAACGGAGAAAATAAAGTTTTATTGCACGCTTGTTGTGCACCCTGTTCGTCAGCAATCATCGAATGCTTGCTGACGAACAGTATCCGTCCTACGATTTTCTACTTTAATCCGAATATATTCCCTGAAGAAGAATATAAAATTCGAAAAGCAGAGAACCAGCGTTATGTGGAAAGCCTGCAACTCGATTTTATCGATGCAGACTACGACCATTTGGCATGGCGTGAAATCACCAAAGGAATGGAGAAGGAACCGGAACGGGGCAAAAGATGTTTGGAATGTTTTTTCTACCGGCTGAAAAAAACCGCATGCTATGCAAGTGAAAATGGTTTCTCCCTATTTACTACCACATTGGCTTCTTCCCGATGGAAGAACCTCGAGCAAATATGCGAAGCAGGCAAAAAAGCCGCAAATCTATATCCTGGGACTCTTTTCTGGGAGCAGAACTGGAGAAAAGGAGGACTGAGCGAACGCAGAAAAGAAATTATTGCGGAATATCAGTTTTACAACCAGCAATACTGCGGATGTGAATTCTCCTTCAGAAACAAATAGCACCTCATATTCAAGGATATAAAAGTCAATATTACAGAGCTTACAACATTGCAGATATTCTGTAATATTGACTTTTTCTTTTTTTCAAAAAGTGTTATTCAAGCCTGAGTTGTTTATCCGATAATATTTTATAAACTTCCCTCTTTATTTCACCCGCATGTTCTTTTTGTAAAGAAGACAAACGGAGTGCACAAGAAGCTGCTTTTTTCAGTTTATCCGGATGATAAAAAGAAGCATTTGCATATAAGTGAACTAACATTAAATATCCACGGCAGTGCCCAGGAAGAATTTGAGTGATTTTTTCCAGGTAAAATTCCGCATCTTCATAATTGCCAAGGGCTTCATCATTCATAGCCATGGCATAATAAATCTGAGGATTTGCACTCAGTTGCATCGCTCTTTCCAACCATACGACAGCCGTTGAATACTTACCCACTTTATTAAAACAGGTTGCCCCTTCATATAAAAAATCAGGTCTGTGATATAAGGAAAAATACAATTTCTCATACCTATATGCCGCTAACTCATAATGATTGGCAAGATATAAATCCCGGGAATTTTTCCATTCTTTGTAGATATGTACCGAATCTTTCTGGGCATAAAAAATAGCACATGAAACAATTGCTATCAGAATTCCAATATAAGGAAGACTTTTTAAACCTTGAAAAGAACTCCCCTTTTTCGTTACGCACATGGTTGTAAGAAAAATAAGCAACACACATAATGTGGGTAATTGCAGCGGATAAGAATATAAAGCAAACACAACCAAGGCAATAACCCCTCCGGTGCAGCCAATCCGGTTATGTTTGATTCCGTAATAAACAGAAAACGCGAGCCATAACATGAAAAGTAATAACCCTACCACTCCAATTTCCACACCCATCAGTAAATAATCATTATAAGGGTAATCCGGGCACATGCCTATTCCACATTCGGCATCAGAAGCAATCCCCGAAGTAAAATAATCTGCTTGTGCTTTTGCATAAACAGAAGGGAAACTACCCAGGCCAGTCCCTAAGAAAGGATGTTTAATAATCACATTCGTTGTTACATTCCATATTAACAAATGCTTCTGTACTGCCCCGGAATGAAAAGAAACAGCAGATAGTAGCAAACCGGCTGCTATAAAAAGCAACATCATTAGAGAAGCTACGACAAATAATTTACGATATTTATGTATTGCTTCCTTCGTCTTTGTCAAACCAATCATCCTCATCCAACAAACCCAACAGCATGAAACTGCAGAAACAATCAAAACCGAGAGATTCATTCTCAGACAAAGAGCTACGGATATTGAAATAAATCCGACACAAGCCAGATAAAACAAAAATGTACGGGACTCCCAACAAGATAATTTTTTACAATTCCTAAAGCGCAAAAACATATTCAAAGAAATAGGAAGCATTACTGTTATGTATCCTGTAGATAACTCCAACGGTACGGCTCCATCCAACAATTTCAATATAGGATGATCGGAAAAATTCCCAAAATATAATCTGATATAGGATATCGCACAAACGGTACCGAAAAAAAGAGCAATTGAAACAAAAAATATCCGTAATTCCGGATACCGTTGTAAAGAAATACGCAACATAAACCACAAGGCAACCAGTTGGGATATAAAAATCAGTTTGTCCGGTTGAATATTAAGCTGTTTATCATAAGTAACAAGGACGATTCCCAACAACAATAAAACAAGAACATCAGGCAAAGAAAAGATAAAAACACGTTTTCTACTCGTTAATTCCATAAATAATAAACTTCCGGCAAAAGCAACGGATGCATAATGAAACCAACAGATTCTCCCTATAGCTTCCCCATGATAAATATCAGGATTAATAGCAAAGATTATACAAAGGAGTAACATGCCACTTGTTGACAACAACAATAATTGTAAAAAATCAAACAATTTGTTCATTTCAAATTTTTTTTGAGGGTTAAACCATTAATAAATATTCTCTAAAAGCACAATAATTCAACAGCTTGACCATCCTTCAAATAATAATAGAACAAAAAATACCCTTTAGCCAAAAACGTCTACTAAACATTATTTTTATCCAAAACTCTTAATATTATCAAAAAGAGATGCACAGTCTACAAATACAAAGTTTGAATAACAAACCTATACCCTGCAGATAGTTAAAGGTAGGTATTGTATAAGCTCTGAAAATCTCTTTTCGCTGACATTTTATTGACAAATCCCGGATAATTCTCAGTCGCCTAAAGAGATTCTTACTATCTTTGTATCCATTTGAAATAAAAAAGTAAATAAAGAATGGAAACAGTAGTAAGTGGCATTCGCCCAACCGGTAATTTGCACCTGGGGAATTACTTCGGTGCAGTAAAAAGTTTTCTGCAAATGCAGAATGAATATAATTGCTATTACTTTATTGCCGATTGGCATTCGTTAACTACCCATCCACATCCCGATAATATCCGTAATAGTGCAAAGACAATCCTGGCTGAATATCTAGCTTGTGGCATTGATCCGGAAAAAGCTACGATTTACATTCAAAGCGATGTGCGTGAAGTGGCTGAATTATACCTGTATCTGAACATGAATGCTGGTATCGGAGAATTGATGCGTACTACCTCTTTCAAGGAAAAAGCCCGTAAACAGTTGCATATCGATGCTACCGGAAATGATGGGGAGATGGAGAAGGAAATCTTTAATGAAAACAATAAGCACAGTGTAAGTGCAGGTTTATTGACTTATCCTACCTTAATGGCTGCCGACATTATCATTCACAAAGCAGTAAAAGTCCCTGTAGGGAAAGACCAGGAGCAGAATATGGAAATGGCACGCCGCTTTGCACGTCGTTTTAATGCTACATATGGTGTTGAATTCTTCCCGGAACCTGCATCTTTCCATTTATCTAATAAAGCTGTGAAAGTTCCAGGACTGGACGGATCGGGCAAAATGGGAAAGAGCGAAGGTAATGCAATCTACCTGGTTGATGACGAAAAGGCTATCAAGAAAAAGGTAATGAAAGCAGTTACGGATGCTGGTCCTACAGAACCAAACAGTGCAAAGCCGGAGCCGATTGCCAACCTGTTCACAATGATGGAAATTGTGTCTACAAAAGATACCTATGATTTCTTCAACGAAAAATATAACAACTGCGAAATCCGCTATGGCGACATGAAAAAGCAACTGGCCGAAGATATCAATAAGTTCTGTGCTCCAATACGTGAACGTATACTGGACATTCGCTCCAATGATGAATACATGGCAAAAGTAGCTCACATGGGTGCTGAAAAAGCCCGTGAAAGTGCTTCCAGGACATTACGTGAAATACGTGAAATCATTGGATTCAGAGCTGAATAAAAGATAAGCAAATATAGAAGTAAGGCTGTAAATATGAATATAAAGTTCATGCGTTTGCAGCCTTACTTGTTTTCTTACGTCTCTCCCAACAGGAACATTTTATATTCCTCCGTCAGAATGAGCAGAAGAAAGAGACAAAAAAAGGAACAGTAAAGTCCACTATTATTCCATGAAAAATTGAAACGAATACTAAATCCTTTCCTGAATAACGGGTGATGATCGGCAATGTCGTATCCATTGTCGTTGCCCCTCCCGCACAAATGGGAGATAGTCTTCCAAAATATTTCACAAATAACGGAGCTCCGAGCAATGCTATAATTTCACGAATTATATTGGCCATCAAAGCTATCGTTCCTAATTCTGCTGCCATTTGTACGCCAAGCGATGAAGCTTTCAATTCCGTAATCAGGATAGAAGATAAAGAGTAATAAGCAAAACCACTTCCCACTGCCAAACAGTCCGTCACACTCCATCGGCTGATAAACAGTCCGACAATAGCCGATGCAACTAATGTTCCTACAATTGTAGCAAGAGGGACCAACAGTAATTTAGGACGTATGCTAGTCAGGATCTCCTTCAGCTTTTTATCACTACCTATACTCAGCCCGACCTGGAACATCAATAGGTATAATACATAAACCGTAATGTCATTTTCAATAATTACGCTGGGAAGCATTTCACTCCAGCCTAAAATACACCCCAATGCAAAAAAAGCGACTACAATAAGACTACCTTTCATTGTTTCTCACTCCTTTCTTTAAAAAAAAGGTTATAAACTGCCCATGCAGCCAATATACTTCCTGCCGTCCCGGCAGAAGCAATCAAAAAAGCTTGCCCGCCCAATGTAGCCAAATTATTTACTATTTCCTTGTTTGCACCTACAGATATACCCAATAAGAAAAGGAGAAGTAAAATCGTATAAGAAATAGGCTTTCCTATCTTCTGTAATAATTCTACACGCCGCAAGATATAGCCGAGAGCTATACCTCCAAACATAATTCCAATAACGGTAAACATCGTTTTATTTTATTTTTTCTTCGACACTTTAGTAAACTCAACCTGGATAGAAGAACCATCCACATCAGCCGTTCCTACCAGTTTATTATTATCCTGCTTGAAAGTCATGCTCACAGGAGTTCCTTCCACAGAAAAACTACATGCATAACCATCACCTTCTTTTTCTATATTGCTGATTGTAAGTTCAGAGCCACTAATAACAACTACAGCTGTTAATTTACCTTCTTTCTCTGTGAACTTTAATGTACCGGATTGATATCCATAAGGCGCATCCGGAGCCGAGAAACTCCACTCACCTCTCAATACCGGACTTTTGCTCTGCGCATACATCACCGTACACATAATCAGACATACAAGTGCATAGAGCACTCTTCTCATGTTCTTTTTCATAAATACAGAAATTTAAACTAGATTTAAAAGTTCAAAGATAGTAATTACCCGCAATAAAAAAAGGAGTATAAATATAGAATAAACACCGACAAACAAAGAAAAGCCAATATAAGGCAAACCCATAATATCAAACGGCAGTGGCGTTTTTTCTTCATTCCAGTAATCCGCTTCAGGATCTTCCGGTCGAATTCATCGCCCAGCAAGGGTAGTTTTTCGGCTTCCGGAGTTGAAAACCAGGCTTTATAAGGGCGTAATTCGGGAGGTATCTCATTATTTGTAAAAAAATGGCGTAATTCGCGTTCTTCATCTATAGAAGTAGAGCAGCCCCAATATTTATTCAATAACATATATATCCGGTCACAATCCATCTTCCTTCCCTTTCTAAAATCATTTGCCAACAGCAAATTGCTCACAAATAGTTTGACGGACACAGACATTCTGTAAAGCCATATTCCGGGTTACCATCAAACAGTAAGAAGGCAAATCTTCTATAACTATCCATGTATCCCGCTGGCTCCAAACCTTCAATAAAGCATCCTCCACTATTTGCTTCGATAAATCCGTATCTCCCGTTATCCGGAAAGCTATGCGATATAGATTATCTTTTAATGGCAGTATTCGTTTTATAAAATCATCCGTTCTCATCGCTTTTATTTTAATAGACGCAAACAAGTATCCACAGGTTGCAATTTTCCAATGTTTTTTCTCTATATTTGCTTCATTCTCTTTTTAAACGCTTGTTATTCTAATTTTTATATATGAACAAAACGATTTTATTTTTTCAGGGGGCACTGCTCTGCTTATTAGCAGCATGTAGCCAGTCGCCAAAACAAGACCAGCTACTCGACGAAGTACAGTATGTCAACCCTTTTATCGGAACCGGATTTCACGGACACACATTTCCGGGAGCGACCCGTCCTTTTGCAATGGTACAGGTCAGTCCGGATACACATATCATGGGATGGGATGCCAGTAGTGGGTACCACTATGATGATAACCGGATATATGCGTTCAGCCATACCCATTTGTCGGGTACCGGTATCGGAGACTTGGGAGACGTGGCATTATTACCTTTCTCCGGTGAAGATTCCATCAAGCCGGTAGCCACATTCAAAAAAGAAACAGAAAAGGCTGCTCCCGGTTACTATGCCGTTCGTCTCGACAATTTCGGAATTAATGTGGAACTGACCAGTACCGACCGTGTAGGATTTCATAAATATACCTATGATAATCCCAAAGAACGCCGTGTCATGCTGGATTTAGGACATGTATTGCAACCGAACTGGGGACATAAAATCGTGAACAACGAATATCTGTTTGTAAACGATTCTACTGTAGAAGGAACAGTGCATACACAGGGATGGGCTCATTTCCATGCCGTATCCTATCGTATCACCTTCTCAGAACCGATCGAAACATTATACCAATATGTAGGAGGAAAACTACGGAAAGATTCCCTGTTCCTTCGTATGAATACTCCTGAGGATTTGAAATTCCACTACAAATTTGCAGAAAGCACAAAGCCTCTATACGCAAAAGTGGCACTTTCCATGGTTGATCCGGAAGGAGCAGAAAAGAATTTAATGGCAGAATTACCCGGATGGGATTTTGAAGCAACCCGCACCGAATCTTCACATATATGGAATAAAGCTTTAAATGCCATCCAGATTGAAACGTCCGATCCCAAAGTAATGGTGAACTTTTATACAGCATTATACCATACTATGATTGCGCCTTATGCCTACCAGGATATAGACGGACGTTATTTAGGTATGGATAAAAAAGTTCATCAGGCAGCTCCCGGCTACGTAAACTATTCTGTTTTCTCTCTTTGGGATACTTTCCGTGCTCTCCAGCCTTTGATGACAATCATCGAACCGCAAAGAGCTACAGACTGGGGAAATGTACTGGTACAAGGTTATAAAGAAGGAGGTATTCTTCCCAAATGGCCGCTGGCATCCAGTTATACAGGCTGTATGGTCGGTTATCCGGCTACAGCCGTTCTGGCTGATTTAGTAAGCAAAGATCTGGCTGACGACGACTTGAACTTATGGGCAGAAGCCGGCGCACGTTCTTCCGTATATCGTGAAGACCTGGCTGAAAAATTCAAAGGAACGCGCGAACTCGACCTGATAACCCTTCATCCATATTATAAAGAAAAGTATGGATTCGTACCAGCCGACTCTGTTCCGGAGTCTGTATCCTGGGGAGTAGAAATGGCTTATGAAGACTGGTGTATCTCTGAAATCGCAAAAAAAGCAGGAAACGAAGCATTAGCAAAAGAATATGCAGCTAAAGGTTCTTACTGGAAACGCTATCTGGATCCGGAAACCAAGATGATGCGTCCGGTTATGGGAGACGGTTCATTCCGCACACCTTTCAATCCCCGTTATTCCTCACATATGAAGAGCGATTATACCGAAGGAAACGCTTTCCAATGGAGTTTCTTTGCTCCACACGACATGGACAACTTCATCGGTGCTATCGGAGGAAAAAAAGAGCTTGAAACACGCCTGGATACGCTTTTCACGACTTCTTCTCATATTGACGGGGCTGAAGCTTCCGGCGATATTACCGGACTAATCGGTCAATATGCACATGGGAATGAACCGAGCCATCATATGGCCTATCTGTACAACTGGACGGATTCACCCTGGAAAGGTCAGGAACGTTTAGATCAGATTATGCAAAACTTCTATACAAATGAACCGGACGGTATCATTGGAAACGAAGATTGCGGACAAATGTCGGCATGGTATGTAATGAGTGCCTTGGGCTTCTATCAGGTATGTCCGGGTATACCAATGTATACATTAGGAAGACCGATGGTAGACCGTGCCCTTATTCATGTAAAAGATGGAGCAAAAGACGGAATCTTTGAAATTATCGTCAAGAATAACAGTGCCGCCAATAAATATGTAAAAGAGATAAAACTCAATGGAAAAGTACTGGATACTCCTTTTATCAGTCATAAAGATATTATAAAAGGCGGCAAACTAGAATTTATAATGAGTAACACACATAATTAAAAACAATCATGTTATTAACAACTACTAACACCATAGAGGGAAAGGACATAATCAAGTACTTCGGTATTGTTTCCGGTGAAACGATCATTGGGGCCAATGTATTCAAAGACCTGTTTGCCGGTATTCGCGACATAGTAGGCGGTCGTGCCAATGCTTATGAAGGAGTATTACGTGAAGCAAAAGAAACGGCCCTGAAAGAAATGAGTGAACAAGCCGCCCGCATGGGAGCAAATGCAGTAATTGCAGTTGATTTGGATTATGAAACTGTAGGCGCAAGCGGAAGCATGCTAATGGTTACAGCCGCTGGCACAGCAGTATTCTACGAATAATCTTCGTCCAAAATATGTAGCAAAAGGCGGTCCCATTACGTGGCCGCCTTTTATATTTCCTAGAATACGCTTAAGCAGTATGGAATGAAGAACCAGGTTTACGGATGACGCGGATAGGGCGGATTGGAACGGATTTTTTTAATTTAAAAATAATTCTTATCCGTTTTAATCTGCTCAATCCGCGTCATCCGCGTACCTCGTTCTTCATTCCGCATTTATCCATTTCACTATATACGAA
>DXVO01000013.1 GCA_019417325.1 Parabacteroides sp.
TTAACGTAGTCTTTGATGGACTCGGAATTATATCTTTTGAAAGCCTATTGGATAATTATCAGAGGCGAATTTGTTTTTGACGCGGATTACGCGAAAAACGCAGATTAAAGACAACAGGAATAGGGTAATAACAAATACAAACAATAAATATATGAAGATGAAAACAAAGAAACAGGCTTTCATGGCAAGCATCTACTTGCTGGCTTCTATGCTGCTTGCCTCCTGTACGGCTGAGGCAGACAAGACAGACCGCACATCCGTAGGGGAGATGGATAACGGGAACAAACGTGAGGTATTACTTTCCTTTAAGAACAAACTCACCGTGAAAACAACCAAGGCGGAAACTAAGGCTGATGCTTCCATTGCCACCGAAGCAGAGAATGAAATCGCTACACTGGACGTATACGTATTCGGAGCTAAAGCAGAAGGCGATACCTATACCTTCCGCGAACGGTTTGCTTACCGGCAGGACGGGTCGGCACTTCCGGCAGGAGCAAAGGAACTCAACCTTACACCAAGTACGGATAATGCCACTACTACCGCACTGTTGGAACTGCAAAAGGGTTTATTTGTTCACCTTTATTGTATTGCCAATCAAACAGATTTAATTAATCCGGTCGATGGAAATCCGGTAGCAGATACCGATTTCACTCCACTTATTTATGATATAGAAACAGGACTCCTGACAGACGGTATACCTACTGAGCTACAGTTTCAGAAATACCATTCCTCATTGCTAACGAATGCCTCTCCGGCATTAGCCTTACCCCTCCCGATGACAGGCGCACAAACTACACCTATTGATTTGACAGACTTCGGTTCCTCAGCACGTGTACAGGTAGGCTTCAAACTAACCCGTACAATGGCACGCTTCGATGTAAGCAATATAGAAGCTGACTCTAAATTCCATCTGGAGTCTATCTCGATGGGAAATGGACGGAGGGGAACTACTTTCTTCCCTGCTAAGGTATATGGCGCTACCCCTGCTGTAGACGGGGAGCTAATTACTTACCCGGCAAGTGCTTTTGAAGGAAATAAGGCAAATATGGGCTTGCAGGTATCGGCTTTCTACAGTTATCCCTGTTTGTTGGAAGATGAGGGCTACCTGATTCTGAACGGTACCTACCAAGTAAACCTAACGGAGAAGAAAGAAGTAACTTATAAGGTTCCTTTCAAGCAACAAACCGCTGATGGAGGCTCGGTTGAACTCGAAATCAACCCCAACCACCGGTATACCATCGGTATCACCAAAGCAAACGAATACAGCCTGAACTTTACACTTGATGTAGCCGAATGGGATGAAGGCGGCAGCATAGACGAGTACGACCCGAATGCAGGCACTAACGGCTCAGGTACCACCATTACTATTTCTGATGCTCTAAAAGATAAGATAAGTTATGATGTAACCACCCGTATTGTAACGATGAGTACCTTGAATGCCGGAGATGGCTTTACAGTTGAAGTAGGAACCGGCAGTGAACCCAAGCTGCAGAAAACCTATTCCGGCAGTGTGGCAGCCCAGCAATACGACTGGCTGGAAGTAAGCGCAGCGACCCCTGTTACCAAAGCTGCCGTTTCAGGTTATCAATATGCAGTATCCGTTAAAGCCGGTTACGATAAGGATGATTATCCGAAAGCCGTCCTTCGCTTTACTAATGGGATGGACGGGAATGAAAATATTGTGATAGTGGAAGCCGCCCCGGGAGAACCTTTTCTGACTTCTCCGGCTACCGTAACGCTTCATACCGAAGCAAACAATAAGATACCGACCCTGGTAATAACTGGAAAAAGCATCGGCGGTTCCACTATAGAAGGTCCCGAGTGGCTGACTTATAAAACAACAAGCTCAGATAAAATAAATTTCTCTTATGTCATCGAACTGAATCCTTCTAAAGCGAACTTCCCTGATGCATTACCTTCTGCACAGACCATCACGATTAAGAACAAGGCAGATGCAAGCAAGACTACCGAAGTAACGGTTAGTTTTACCGAGGCGGATGCATGGTTGGTGGAAGACCTTGCAAATTTTGATGAAAAGACATCGGACGGATACCGTGTGAAAACAATAGGAAAAACGATGACAGTATCCTTCTACGGGATGTTTGTAGCCCCTGAATTATCAGCATCTTACGATGGCACTTATTGTTCCTCAAAGAACGGTGGTGATACCTGGCTAAACAGTTCCAAACTGTTAAAAACAGAGGTTGTTAACAACCGCCGCAAATACACTTACAACATAGAAGTGGCTGGTTCAAGTGGAACGGATGCCGCTTACCAGCTTCACAAGGCAGTAATGAATATCAAACAGAATAGCACAACTGTTAAATCTTATACTCTCTGGCGTGGTGCTTCTTATGTGGGTTATCCGATGGGGAGCTCCAGTGCTTCTCTTTATTATACAGCTATCAGGAAAGGTTCTTATTATTGGGCTCCCATCAATTGCGGTGCTACCCGCGTGGCAATAGCTAATGATGGGAAAAACGAAAAAGTAGAAGGGACTGGCAATCTCTACCAGTGGGGGCGTCAGGATGCCACGAATCATGGTGGTTCTACAGCATCCGGTCCTATAGGTAATTCCAGACCCAATGATAATACATTTTATACAGCGCCCAACGAACCTTGGGACTGGTTAAACATTCAAAATAACACTTTGTGGAACGGTAGTAGTAAAGGGACAAACGACCCTTGTCCTCCGGGATACCGTGTGCCTACTATCGATGAATTAAAATCTATAGGGAAAGCAACCACTTGGGATGGCAGCGGTGGTTTATTTAACGTAGATGGAGATAGTGGCTACCCCCAGATCGTTTTGCCTGCTGCGGGCTATCGGCGCCACGATGTCAGTTCGTCCAACTTTCAGGGTTCCAACGGCTACTACTGGTCGTCGTCGATTCTGTTGGATGGTATGGGCGCCAGCAACGTGCACTTCGACAGTGCTACGTTGAACGAGTCCATAAACTTCAGGGCGCTCGGCTTCTCCGTTCGGTGTATCCAAGAAGATTAAAGGCCGGCGAATTAGCTAAGGCTACTCTTCGATTGCCGACCGAATTCGATTCGTCTGATTCATTATTTATACATAACCCGCCTGCTGCCCCACCAAACAACGGTAGCAGGCACAAATAAACATCATTATTATGTCAGATTTACTTTTATACGCGGACTTGTACGACAATCCGCTTACCGAGAAAGAAGGCGATTTCAGCGCCAAGCCCAAAATTACAGGGACAGTACGCAATGCAGATATTGCAAGTCGTATCGTGAAGAAACGTACCGAATACCGTCCGGAAACCATCGAGAATATCCTCCGCATGGCAGACGAGGAGAAATCCATCGCCATAGCCGAAGGGAAGTGTGTAGTGGATGGCGTAGGGCAATATATCCCCCAGATAAAGGGAGGCTTCGACGGTGAAACCGAAAACTTCGACCCGCAGAAACACACATTAACCGTAAGTTACACCTCCGGCAAAGTCCTGCGCGACATGCTGCAACAAACCAAAGTAGTTATCAACGGAGCCGCCAAAACAGGCCCGGTTATCGGCAAGGTAACTAATGCCGTAGACGGCACGGAAACCCTTATCACCGGTATGCCGATTATCGTGGAAGGAACCAACCTCCGTATCTTTGGCGACAACGCAAGCAACGGCTTCTACTTTGTTCCCACAACAGCCGACGGAACACCCATAAAAGCCGAGGTACTGGTAGACAACCTGCCTTCGAAACTGGTAGTCATGGTTCCCTATACCCTGCCGGAAGGCGACTACTATGTAAAAGTAACCACCCAGTACGGACGTGGCGGAACGGTTAAAGAACCCCGCTCCTACCAATATCCCCTGCTCCTCTCCGTACCCAGCGACGGCGACAAACCGGGAGAACTCTAAACCCACCTTTTGAGGGAGATACGTCAGCGCCTAATCTGAAGCTCCTTCAGGCGAGGCGCTGAAGCGGTGTCAGACGGGACACTGAAGCACCCTCAGATTATACACTGAAGCCGTGTCAGATTAGGCTCTGACACGGCTTCAGCAAATAAACACAATATAAATAATATCTTTTTCCTACTTCCGCCGTACCCGCACGGTTGCATATTTATTCCGCAACACCTCGACAACCGCAGGAATAATAGAGATAACGATGATCAGGACAATCAGCAGTTTCAGGTTTTTCTGCACAATATCCAGCCCTCCAAAAAAGAAACCGGCATACGAGAACAAAGCAACCCACAAAATCCCCCCTACCACATTGAACGCCGCAAAATGGCGGTAGCTCATATGTCCCATACCTGCCACAAAAGGCGCAAACGTACGTACTATCGGGACAAAGCGGGCAATAATAATCGTCTTTCCTCCATGCTTCTCATAGAAATGATGTGTCTTTTCCAGATAACTTTGTTTGAATATCCTCGATTTCGGATTACTGAACAGCTTCTCGCCGAAAAACCTCCCTATCAGATAGTTGGAAGCATCCCCTATGATAGCGGCAATAATCAGGCTCAGTACTATCAAATGCACATTCATCGGATTGCCCGGCAAAGCCGCCAGCGCACCGGCAACAAACAACAGGGAATCGCCCGGCAGGAAAGGAGTCACCACCAACCCCGTCTCGCAAAAGATTATCAGGAAAAGAATTGCATAAATCCAAACGCCATACACCGACACCAACTCAGCCAGATGCACATCGATGTGCATGATAAAATCGATAATAAACTGAATATATTCCATAGCAGAAAAAGGGTTTTTACTTCTTGTAGTTAAGGGGACAAATATAGGTAAAACCCGCAGTTTGGAATGAGAAAAGATGTTACATTTCTGTTACATTATGGAGAGAGCCGATAATTATGGAGCAGAAACATAATGTTTCTGCTCCATAATTATCCAACTATAAATTCTGCAAACCGGAAACCGTCTTCTGATAGCATTCCAACGCACATAAACAGGACACCGCCGCTTCCGTCGTGCCTTCTCCCGCCTGATATTTGCGGACAGAAGCGGCGAATGCGTCTATCCGGCGCATGCCTTCGGACATTCCCAGTTCCTTCATCCAATGTTTCAGTTCTTCCATTTTCTGCAAAGTGACCGGCAATACATTGCGAACCCCGGCAAAGGCAATATCCGACAAAAGGAGTTCCAACTCTTTCAAAAGATTATCCAGTATCATTGTATATACGCGTTATTTAAAAGTAAAAATTCTCTACCCCCTTCTCCCCTATGATAGAAACAGGAACCAAGCCGCCCGCATTCTTACGGCAAACCATATAGCGGGGCTTGCAATCGACATGTTTCCCCATCGTTTCAAGCACACGGATGGCAAGCTCGTTCATCTCGTTAAAATCCAATACACCGTCGGCTACCGGTTCTTCATTCTCTTTCTCCATCGTAAAGGTAAGTTTCTGTTCCGTGCGGTTAAACGTTACCCAACCCAGACGCTCGAAAGGAACAAGCACCAACTGTTCCGGCTGCCTTTTGCTAAAATAATCATACCCGTTGCCTGCCGTCCCGTCCGACAAGTCAAACAAAGAAGCTATTTCCGAAAACGATTGTATGGAAGCATGGTCTACCGTGCCCGTTATTTCACAAAGTGTCTGGGCGGAAGACGACAGACGGTTCTGCCGGTTCATCTTGAAATTACGAAGCGTAAAGGAAGAACGGGACAGTACCGACAAGGACAAATTGTCCCCCCAATGCTCGTTCTTTACAAACTGCCGCCGCAGGTTTTCGGCAGACATCAGTTCCTGCGTCTGCTCGTAATACCCCGCCAGACTGACGGTATAGGTACAGATACTTTGTTTCTCATGATAAAAGAAATAGGCGGTTATGCCGAAATAGCCGGAACGGGTTTGCCACGGATACCCTCCCAATGCGGTAAAATGCCCTACAGGAGTCGTATAGTAATCCGAACGGGTACTTTCTATCAATCGGCTGATAAGCGCCGTATTCTGTGCGTTACGCAAAACAAGCCTCATCGTATTATGCAACCGCGACAAGGTGGCAAATGTGGTAAGCGGGCTGAATCCGACATGCTTGCCTGCCAGATTCTCGATATCGGATGAGAGGGAACGGAACATGCGCGCCAGATTCCCAATCCCGGAAGTCTCCATCTTGACAGAAAACTGGATGGCCGCTTCAACCTCATTCTCCCCACAGTTGATTAATCCTTTATCGAGTATTCCCGTTACAAACGCATCCGCCGCTTCCAGCAACCGCCCGGTATCTTCCGTAATCAATGAAAGAGCTGTCGGTTCGTCGGACGAGCCGGAGAGTTTTCCCTGATTGCTCAGATAGGAAAGGATGGCTATTAGCTTATGTTTACACAAACCATTGCTCCCGCATTTGCAAACGGCACGGTTCAGGCTGTCTTCTTTAGGGAAATAGACCGTCACGTTTTCGGTGTTGATGGTGGCTTCCAGCATATTGCCTTCCACAAAGTCGGCAGTCCAGCCATCCTGTATCAGCCGGAGCGTGTCTTCAAACAATTTCTTCCCGGCTTGTTTGCGAAGCTGTGCTATATCCGCTTCCTTTAAGGCTTTCCAAGGTTCGGCTACGGGAGGTGCCTCTTCCGTTTCCGGCTGTGTTTCCTCTTTTCCCGCACTGCTCTCTGCCGATGCGGCATAGTCCGCCACCAAAAGGATAGCCATCAGGATATGCTTGCAGACTGTTTTCGAGGGACAGCTACAGGCGCTCTGTGCCACATCCGGCAGCAAACGGACAACTACATCTTCCCATTTCACTTCCAGACATTCGCCCGACACGGCAATATCTATCTGCTCGACGGCTTCCAGGTCTTTCAGGGCACGTTTATAAAGTCCTTTATTTGCCAGCGTCACCAGAAACGCTTCATCGGCAAAAGGGATGAACTGCTCTGCTAAAGGATGGCAATCCCCGGTAGCTATGATATGATTTTTCCGATCCATTCTGCTAATTCTTCAGGGGTTATGGCAGCTACATCCGCCCCCATATTGGCAAGGGTACGGGCTGCATTTTTATCATAACAGGGCATACTGGAATAATCGAGGGCGGGCAGCACAAACAACCGGCTACCGGCTTCGAGTATGTCCCGGCACGAGCGGTACATAAAATGATAGCTGGCTCCGTCGTACAGGTCGCTGACCAAAACGACTATCGTTTTCTGGGGTGCAGTAATCAGTTTCTTCCCATACTCCAAAGCCCGGTGTATATCGGTTCCTCCTCCCAACTGAACCTTCATCAGGATACCGACCGGGTCGTCCGTATGCTCGCTCAAATCGACAATGGAGGTATCGAAAATAACCAGTTTGATGGAAAGGAACGGCAGGCGGGCAAAAATGGACGCCATAACGGCGGTATAGATAACCGAGTCGGTCATACTTCCGCTTTCGTCCACCAGTATAATGATATGCCACGGATTATAACGGCGCACGTTCTGGTTGAAGAACAACCGTTCCGGGATAACCGTACCGTATTCGGGGCTGTAGTTTTTCAGATTCTTGCGTATGGTCTGCTTGAAATCGAAGTTACGGAATATCTTGTAGTGGGAATTGGACATCGGGAGCTTACGCCCGTAAAAGGTTCGTTTCACCTTTATCTCCAGTTTCTTTTCGATCTCTTTCACCACATCGTTCACAATCGTATAGGCCAACTTCTTTACGTTGTTCGGCATCATATTATGAAAGGCAAGGATATTTTTCAGCAAGCCGATATTGGGTTCCAACTGCCGGAGTACCGACTCGTCGGTAAGCAACTGGGTGAGATTGTATTTGTCGAGCGCCTGCTTCTGCATAATCTCGACGGTCTTCTGGGGGAACAGCCGTTTCACCTGCTTCAGCCAGGCGGGGACACTCAGCATCGAGGCTCCCCTTCCCCCACGTTGCCCTTCGATACGCATCCCCTGGTCTTTGCCATATTCGCGGTTGTACAGGAAACCGAGGGCGGCATCCATTTCGGCATCTTCCGGATTCAGCGGAAGATTCTCCCCGGCAAATTCGCCCAGTATCAGCCGCCAGCGGTTTATGATTTGTTGTTCGTCCATTTTCTTATAAGTTCCATTCGTTAAGCGCATCGGCAGCAAGCGCGTCGAGACGCATACCCTGTTGTATTTCCCCCGCAGAAGCGACAAGGCTTCCCGAAAGGGAGGATTCCGACACATGATGTTGCTCGGCTATCACTTTGCCCAACCGGTCTAACTCCATCGGGAGGAAGTTGGTAAAGGCATAACGCAGGTTCGGCAGGATGGTAAGGAACTGCTCGTTGCCGGCTCCGATAACGACCTGTTCGATGGCTCCCAGTATCCGGGTATCCATAAAAAGGACATCACGCGCCACCAGGAAAACACCGCAGACAAAGGATGCGGCTTGTTCCGGTTGTCCGATACTGCTTTCAAGATAGGTGGATATCCGGTCGCAGAAAACAGCCTGTTCCACCTCGCCTTCCTTATACCGGATGGCAAGGCAAAGACCGTAGAAGCGGCTGTTGCAGAAGCCATCCTGCAAGGCTTTATCCACCTCTGCGGAGAATGCGGCATTGTCGAACCAGAGGTCCGTTTCCAGTGTCAGGTTGTACAGGTTACGCATCTGCTCGCATACTTCCTGTTCTTCGTCTTCGTTTACCTGGCATACCAGCGGTATCAGTTCGAGGGCCTCTTTAAAAGCAAGGCGCGCCAATCCCGGCAAGGCGGGTACCACATCGCCATCCATCAGCCGTTGCATATGCGCCAGATAACGGATACTGCTTATCAACTGACAGAGGCTTACAAAGTTTTTCTCGTTCAGAATCACTTGCCGGAGCTTGTCTTCATACTGTAAATAGAAACCTTCCACACCCATCACCTGGACGGAAATCAGAAGTTTACCCAATTCCCCGGCGGTCATGCTGTCCTTGAAGTTCCGTTCTATCAGGGAAGCACAGACTTGCGACAGGGTAGCCCCATAGACGGAAAGGTCTATCAGGCGGGTTTCCACCTGCGTGCTGTAACGGCATACCCAGATTTCACGTACCAGGTTCTTATCTTTCCGGTTCACATAATCGGGACCGGATTGCAGGATACAAAACTCCGTTTCAAGAAACAACAGTTGATGGAGAAAACGGCTTTTCCGGTAATGCGCCGGATTCTTTATAATATCGAGCGTGACTTCCTGACGCTCCACAGTAGATGTTTTCAGACGGTGCTGCGCACATAAGGCACGGAACTCGCGTACTACGGGAGGAATACAATCGCCTGCCATAATCTTTCCCGCTCCCATACCGGAAAGCAGACGGTGCAGGAAGTCCACTTCAAAAGTGGCTGTTGCGTTCACATCCCCTTTGACAAAACAACTCCGGATGCCGTCCAGCAATTCATATACACCGACCGTTTTCTTTCCCCGCAGGCATGACAACGAACGTGCCATATTCAAGGCGTTGATTTCGTCGGGCAAAGAGATACTCTGGGTCTTGCGAGCAAAACGTGCCGTCTTGATGATATAATCCAGTACCACCGAATTGTAAACGTCTTTCTCCCCCTTCTCCATCTTCTCCCAGATTGCCTGATAAAAGGCGGGGAATGGCATTCCGGCTGCATAACCGCTCTTACTGTCGGCTTCACGGAACGTATATGGCATCAGGTAAGAAGCCACCAGTTCCTTATTGCAGGAAACCAACGACTGTTTTTCACCGGAAGCAACCGACTCCATAAGCCCGCAGATATGGAAAGCGCCCGTTACTACCAGAATACGTTTATAATGCGGCAGAGCGTTTCGTATTTCCGTTGCCATATAGATTTCGCGCTGGCGGTCTTCCCGGAACGACTGTTCCGTTGCCGGAGTAGCCAGACGCATGAAGCAACCTAAATAAAAGACATTCCGCACAAAGGAACGGGTATCGGACTGTTCCGCCTGCAATTCATAATGGGATTCCCAAAACTCGGAAAAGGTACGGCATCCGGCACGCGCCGCGATACGGGATGTATAAAGGTTCACTTCATACTCCTTGTCTTCGTTATAATAATACTGGGTTTCCGCCTCCTCTCCTTTCACCTTATTAATCAGACGAAGGGCATAGGGCATGTCGATAAAACGGACGGGGACCTTACGCGCCGCAGCCTCCCGGATTGCCACCAGTTCGGGCGAATAAGCAAGAAAGGGATAATAGGCACGGTATTTTTCCCGCTCTTCGTCTACCTTTCCCTCTTTGTCGTCATAACTGTAATAGATGCAAAACGGGGGAACGGAACTGCTGTCGGCGATATAAGGGAGCAATTGTTCCGAGTCGGATGGGCCTTCTATCAGTACCAAGTCCGGCATATAGGCTTCAATCGTTCGCCGCAGATGGAGAGCACAGGCAGGCGAATGGTGACGCACGGGAAAGTACACCACCGGGTTTTCCGCCTTGTAACTTTGCTCGAACAGCTTCTCTATTTCAGATAAGTCCGGTTCTCGTAGTATTCCTTCCATCTTCCTCCGTTTCGTTCGGCTTTCAGCTTCACCACTCCGTTAAAATAGTCTTTCAATTTAGGCAAGTCGTCTTTATTCTCCTTCATTACGGCTCCCATCAGGTTTTGAACCAGCGAACGCATACTTACGGTTCCATCGCCATAATAATAAGCATCGAGGGCCGACTGGTAGTACACCGAAACAGCTTCCGCCGTACTCATCACTCCGGAGAGTTTCTGTATCTTGGCTTTCTCGAATGAGGTACCGCTACGCAATTCATTGAATGTGGAAGCCAGAATATCCACGACCTCCTCCTGAACCGGCATATCGAGCCCGTTTGCGGCAAGCATATTGCTGCACTGGTCGGTGATAATCTTGCTTTCCAGGCTTACGCTCCGCACCGGTTCGACGGTTTCGAAATTGAAACGGCGCTTCAAAGCACTACTCATTTCGTTGATACCCTTGTCGCGGGTATTGGCTGTTGCGATTACGTTGAAGCCGCTCGAAGCAAACAGCAATCCTTCCTCTCCCAGTTCCGGGATATTCAGGACGCGGTCGCTCATAATACTAATCAGGCTATCCTGTATTTCCAGAGGACAACGGGTGATTTCTTCAAAGCGGGTGATAAGCCCCTTTTTCATTCCTATATAAACAGGAGACGGGACGAGTGCTTCCTTTACCGGACCTTTCGCCAACAACAACGCATAATTCCAAGAGTATTTGATATTATCTTCGCTGGTTCCCGCCGTACCCTGTACGGTATTCGTACTGATACCGCAAATGGCTGCCGAGAGTAATTCGCTAAGCATTGTCTTTGCTGTTCCCGGTTCGCCAACCAGCATCAAACCGCGGTTTCCCGCCAGTGTAATGATGGAACGCTCCACCAAGGCGTCATCGCCAAAGAATTTAGGGGTAATACGTACCTGTTTGCCATCCAGTTCTATCGGTTCTTTCTGTCCTAAGATAAAAGCGCGGACAGCACGCGGGGATAACTGCCAGTTGGCAGGCCGGGAAGCTCCGGCATCTTGTTTGCGGAGTGCGGCAAGCTCGTCGGCATACCGCATCTCCATCAAAGGTTTCTGTACTTTATCGTTCATGTTTGCTTATTCACTTTTTAATTGGTCGAATACACCCAGCACACTACTTACGAAACGGGACGGAACGTCTGAAACATCCAGCAATACATTGTCTTTCGGTTCGTCATCAGTCAACTGGTCTTCACCCAGACGATAGAACAGGACTTCTCCCAAGGTTACCGTATCGTTGTATTCCTGTCCCATATACATATATTCGAAGTTCAACTGGGCAGCCACATTCAGGCACTTATCCACCCAATGGAAACAGGTATAACTTCCGGCATCCAATACTTCGCCACGTACCATATTGTACTTCTTCGCCATTCCTGCAATCTTGCCCGACAAGGCGACAATACCGTTATACCGTATGATTCTCTTTCCATTGCGGTCGCTGCTATCCAATGTAACAACCGGTGCTGTCAATTGAGGTAAAGGTTGCACGACTTCATAATCGTCCAACTGCTCTTTCCACCGGGCCAATGTCTCAGCAGACAAATCTATCGGATGCACCAATGTGATGCTTGCTTTTTCCGGTAATTCGTATTCATCCTCATCCACGGTATTGAATGTCCCGTCATCCATATAACGGAAGGCTTCCACCAATGTGTCTCCATCGTATACTCCCCAAACCAAACCGGTGGCAAAGCGGTGCATGATAGGATTTTCCACAAACAGCGTATTCCAGGCATCTACGGTCCAGCGGCGACCGTTCATTAATACCTTTTCCAAACGGTTTGTCTGGGTTTGCACGGTTGCCTTCATCTGCTTTTTCAGCTCGGAGAACTCTTTTTTCGCTGCTGTTGCTTTTACCGTATCGTCGTTTGCACCGGGAACAGGCATGGATTTGATTGTCTTCTGCTTGTCGTTGTCGAAGATAGAAAGTGAGAAGTCCGGCATCAGGGTTATTTTAAAGGTGCGCGGACCATAATCCAATTCTTTCTCCCCTTCCTTATTGAATCCCAAAGTGGGGACAATCTTATCCGAAAGTTCGTCTTCCGGTATTTCCAGGGCTTTGGCAGCGAATGAGAAGGCTGCCTTTGCTGCATTCTTTACCTGGTTGTTCGGGAATTTGACAGACATTCCGTCTATCATCATCAAAGCGACACTGCCACCGTTCATGGCTATGGCATTCACTACAAATGCGGCAATAGCTCCACGGGAAGCATCCGCCCAGTCGCGCAACTGGTTCTTCAATGCCAGAATCTGGGTATCGGAAGCATAGATGCAATAGGGAACCATGACCATCTTCTTCTTTGCTTCGGCTCCGTTATCCTTCCAGAACTGATAGATATTTTCGAGTGCCGCCTGGAAATCCTGCGGATGAAGCTGGGCGACTACCATATCGCATGCTTTTATCTTATAAGGTTCTTCCAGACTCATATATTCGGACAGGATATATTGAATGACTACGGCCGGAACTGTTTCGGAAAGGTCGGCAAAACGGACATCGGTCATCATATTCTCCGGTATCCAGGAGATATATTTCGCATTGTCCTTATCATTATTGTCCGTACAATATTCGATAACCGTTTCATTGGTAAAGGTAAAGCCTGCTCCGAACTTACGCTCGTTGTCCCAGCGCTTCAGCAAACGTTTAGCGGCTGCCAGAGCATCGCCTTTGAGTTTGGGGAATTGCTTTTCCAGAGTAGGACGCACAGATTCTTCATTATCGGCAATCAAGGCTTCTGCTTCTTTACGGAGCATCTTGGATTTATTGGAGAGCAGGCCGATCAAAGGCTGGTACTCTTTTATTTCACAAGTTGCATAAATGAATTTCAGCCATTCGATCGTTTCCTCGATGCTCAGTTCGCCGCTTGTAAGCAAATCCAACGCCATTGGTTCGTGTTCCATTACATCCTCGCGCGACAAGGCTCCGTCCAATGCCGAAGAAAAATAGCTGTAGGCTTTAAATACCTGTTTCATTGTAAACTCGTTATTGGCATTCAACAGCATTTGTATGCTTTCGCGTGCCGGTACATGCAACCAGTCTTTCCGGGCACTCACAAGCTGGGCGATTACACAGGAGACATTATTCATGTTGATTGCTTTCTTAGGCTGTAGCAACAGGATATCTATAAAACGTTTTGCCAGAGGGATATATTCATACAATAAACCGAATGCCCCGACAGCGATTCTTGAACGTCCCCAACTGAGAGAACTGATAACCGACAGTTTAGTTCTCCATTCGTCTGCTGTGGTATGTTCATCCATTATTTCCTCTGCCGTAAAACGGTTCTGGTTACCGTTATTGTTGTATTCATTAAGCAGACGCACCATGGTGCTAAGAATCACTTTCTCGGCGGCAAGCCGCATCGATTCCCCTTCGCCATGTTTCATCAGGACTGCCAGCATGAATAATCCGTAGGCTGCATCCCACGAACCACGGTCTTCAAACAGATGGGAACAGGTATCCAGATACGTCTGCTTATCTTCATTGTATAATTTGAGAAGAGCGGAAGCCCGGTCGATACTTGAATAAACATCCGTTGCCACCAGGTAATAATAAGGCCACATGGGAGCGCCTATATCTTTTAGCAAAGCCGGGACCTCTGGTTTCTCCATCATGAAATTCAAACTACGCACGATCGAGGCTTTAGTCTGTATGCGTTGCAATAAAATATCTTTGAGTTCCGGTGAGAGGGCATATCCTTTATACAGCATGTACAAAACATAATCCCCGCCTTTCTCTACCGCCGAAACCAATGCCGGCAGATAACGGCTATACCCGGTAGCATCTTTTTTCAGCATCACGACTGCGATATAAAGGGCCAAACCGAAATCTGCATTTTGCTTTTTCCACGCTGCGAATTTATCTGTCAGCAGTTGGTCGGCAAACTCCACAGACTCGTTAGGACAGTATTCTGCCATCAGCTCGGCAACCTGATAAAGAACGGAAGGCTTGATGTTGGAACCATGGCGTATGATTCCCTGTTTCAATATCGACTCGAAGTCGTAGCCGATGCGCAGACAAACCTTCACCTCTCCCGCATTATAGAAGGAGCTGATCAGGCCGTTCGTACGTATCTTGGAAATAACCACCAACATGCGTCGTGCCAGTTCGGCATTCTCGCCATCCAGTTCTCTTACGAGCCAATCCTCATAATAGGCATAATATTTGCTGCCTACAGTTCCGGAACCTACCAGACGATCTGTCTTTTCATCTAAATATTCATACACTTGTGGAGTCAGATTCCACTGATAATAACTATTCTCGAACTCTTTTTTCCAGAGTTCCATCATCTTTTCCCTCGTCATGGTATCTTCTTTTATAGTTACCCGTATCTACGGTTGTAAATGTAAAGTCTGTATAATAAAACACACACAAAATTAATGGCTTTGTGGATATACGCAAGAAGAAGGCTTGGTAATTTACGGTTTACAACGTATTTAATGGAAAACAGCCCATATCCACTAATAGAAAACGTCCGGGATGTTAGATTTTAACCTCCCGGACGTCTTCAATTTGCAATATCTATTCTTAAAAAATGCAAGAATACAGTTATCCTTTTTTCCGGTAACTGACCACCGCCAGCACATTAAAAAAGACAGCAAAGAAACTTATGATTATAAAATGCACGGAAAGGTCTGCCAGGGCACTTCCTTTCATATACACCATACGCATCACTTCGACGAAATAGCGCAACGGATTAAACAAAGTCAGTGTTTGCGCCCATTCCGGCATACTGCTGATTGGGGTAAAGAAACCGGATAACAGCATAAATATAATGAAGAAAAAGAATGCCGTAAACATCGCTTGTTGCTGCGTGGACGAGATAGACGATATTGCCAGGCCAAAACCTGTAAACGCTACCAGATAAACCGCTGCGAACAAATAGATAATGCCTGTATTACCTATCGGGAACAAGCCATAAACCAGCCATGCAATAACGACACCGATAGTCAGAAGTATAAGGCCGATTATCCAAAAAGGTATCAACTTCGACAGTAAGAACAAAGACTTGGATACCGGGGTTACATTCATCTGTTCTATCGTCCCCTTCTCCTTTTCGCTCACGATATTCAATGCGGAAAGGAATCCCCCGATAATAGTCATCAGGAATGCAAGAATCCCCGGCACCATATTACTTTTATAATCCAAATGGGGATTAAACAGATTACTGGAACGGATACCGGTTTGTTCCATATCCGGCCCGAACCCCTTCTCGCGATTAAAGTCCTGGATAATGGAAGATAGATATGAACTACCCATTCCCCCTTTAGTCCCATTTACGGTATTGGAGGCTATCAGGACATCCGCTTGTCCGTACTTGCCCAGGTCCTTTTCAAAGGCTACCGGTATTTCAAGTATAACATCAGAAGAATTATCTTCGATGGTTGTTAATGCTTCGTCATATTGGGATGAGACGTCTGAAAGGCGGAAATAACCGGAAGAAAGCACTTTTCTCACCAATTGCTGAGAAAGTTCGGAATGGTCGTTATCCACAATGCTCAGGTTGATATTCTTCATTTCAAAATTAGCAGCCAAAGGCAGGATAAGCAACTGCATCAAAGGTATAAAAAAGATAATACGGGGCAGGAAACGGTCCCGCTTAATCTGTTTGAACTCTTTTTCGAGCAAATATCGTAATGTTCTCATAAGCCTTTATTATAAACGGATTTTGAAACGTTTCACACTCAATGCCACTAATACGATAACCATCAGGCTAAGAATACCGATTTCTTTCAAAACGAACTCGATACCCAGCCCTTTAATCATAATATCCTTCACTGCTACAATATACCATTTGGCTGGTACTATATGCGAAAACCATTGCAGGACAACCGGCATGTTCTCTATAGGAAACACCATACCGCTCAACAGCATCACCGGCAGCATCAATGCCATCGCGCTGATTAACATTGCAGCCTTCTGCGTATCGGCTATTGTAGAAATCAGTAATCCGAGACAAAGCGAGACCAGGGCATACAAAACCGAGACAAAAACAAGCAAAGCCAGGCTTCCAGCTATCGGTACCTCCAGAAGGAAGTAGGAAAGTGTGAGGATGGTGGCAATATTCACCATGCTCAGCAGCAAATAGGGAGTTGCTTTTGCCAGAATAATATAGATAGGTTTTATGGGAGATACCAATAGGACTTCCATCGTCCCCATCTCTTTCTCCTTTACAATCCCAACAGAGGTCATCATCGCACAAATCAATATCAGAATCAATCCCATCACCCCGGGTACAAAGTTATATGCTCCTTTCATCAAAGGGTTATAAAGCAGGTGGACAACAGGAGAAACACCGGAAGCGGCGATAGATGCGGATTTCCCGACCATCTGTTCGGCTTTCCACTGGTTGATAATAGCGGAAGCATAAGAGACCAACTGGGTTGCCTCATTCGGGTCTGTCGCATCTGCCAGTAACTGTACGGAAGCCCCGGACGAAGAGGCATAATCCGCAGGGAATATAATAGCAAGTTTTATCTTACCCTGCCGGAATAAATGCTGGGCTTCCTCTTCATTATCGACCATCTGATAAAAGTCGAAATACTCGCTGGCACTGATACGTTCTATCATTTTTGAAGTCACTTCATCACGGCTCTGGTCCAAGATAGCAACCGGCACACTTCTTATTTCGGTTGTAATAGCATATCCGAACAATATAATCAGGATAACCGGCATCCCCAGTAAGATCATCATCGTCCGCACATCGCGGAATATATGAAGAAATTCTTTTTTTACAAACGACAGGAATTGTTTCATATTTCTATTCTCCTCTTGTTGCTTTACGTGCCAAAGCATGAAATACATCGTCCATGTTTTGAGCTTTAAATGTTGTTTTCAGAGCGCTGGGGCTATCCAATGCCTCAATCTTCCCGTCTACCATAATAGAAACGCGGTCGCAATACTCGGCTTCATCCATATAGTGGGTCGTGACAAATACGGTAATTCCACGCTCGGCAGCCTGGTAAATCAGTTCCCAGAACTGACGCCGGGTAACAGGATCGACCCCTCCCGTCGGTTCATCCAAAAAGACGACACGCGGTTCGTGGATAACGGCAACCGAGAACGACAACTTCTGCTTCCATCCTAAAGGCAGGGCATCGACAAGCGTATTCCGTTCACCCTCCAGTCCGAGCACATGGAGCAACTCGTCGGTTTTTTCCTTTAGTTTCTTTTCCGGCAACCCGTAAATACCGCCATATAAACGAATATTTTCCCAGACTTTCAGGTCGCCGTACAAAGAAAACTTCTGGCTCATATATCCAATATGCTGCTTGATTTGTTCGGTTTCCTTATATACGTTGAACCCGGCAACATGTGCTTCGCCCGATGTCGGAACAGACAGGCCGCAAAGCATACGCATAGCTGTCGTCTTCCCGGCTCCGTTGGCTCCGAGAAAACCGAATACCTCGCCTTCGCCTACTTCAAAACTGATATGGTCGACGGCAGTAAAGGTTCCGAAGCGTTTTGTCAGGTTCTTTACTTCTATTACATTCATAATTACTATTGTTTATGTTATAACGCCATGAAACAATCTTCTACGGAAGGTGCTATCCGCTCTATCTGCAAATCCGGATATCCTTTATCCCTGATAAACTGCTTCAAACCGGAAATATCACCACTCGTATCTTTCAATGCCAGATGGTGCGCATCCCCGAAAGCATAACAAGAATAGGTTCCCGGATATGCCCGCAAATCGATAAGCAGCTTATACATGGAAGAAGCGCGTACTGCAAAAAGAGGCCTGGAAAAAGTGGAACGAACACCATCCGGCGTGTTTACCAACAAGCATTGTCCCGAACGCATCAGGGCGATCCGGTCGCAACGTGAAGCTTCATCCATATAAGGGGTAGAAACCAGTATGGTGATGCCTTCTTTCTTTAAGCGGTCCAGCATATCCCAAAACTCTACACGGGATACAGGGTCGACGCCTGTGGTCGGTTCATCCAGAAATAGCACTTCCGGACGATGTATCAAGGCACAGCTCAAAGCTAATTTCTGCTTCATACCTCCGGACAGTTTGCCGGCTTTCCTCTTCTTGAACGGTTCGATCTGGACATAGATATCCCGTACCAGGTCGTAATTTTCCTCCACAGTCGTATTGAACACGGTTGCAAAGAAGTTCAGGTTTTCTTCTACCGTCAAGTCCTGGTACAGGGAGAAACGTCCCGGCATATAGCCCACCCGGTTACGAATTTCTTTATAGCCATGGACCACATCCAAACCACAGACCGAAGCAGTTCCGCTATCGGCAAGCAAGAGGGTGGTCAGGATACGGAACAGGGAAGTCTTCCCCGCCCCATCCGGTCCGATTAACCCGAACAGTTCACCCGGTCGGATATCCAGGGTAATATCCTGTAATGCCGGGATATTACCGTAGCTCTTACTGATATGTTGAATGACTACATTATTCATTGGAAAACAGTTTCACCGTATTGACCGATTTTCAGATACCCGTCATTCTTTACGGCTATCTTGATGGCATATACCAGATTGGCTCTTTCATCCTTTGTCTGGATTCCTTTGGGGGTAAACTCGGATTTATCGGAAATCCAGGTAATCGTTCCCGGATATTCCCGGCGTTCCTTTTCTCCATAATCGGCAAATACACGTACTTGCTGGTTCAGTTTCAATTGGGACAACTGGTCGGCTGTTACATAGGCACGAAGATACAGCAGGTCTACGTCGGCTATCTTATATAAAGGCTTGCCGGCAGCCGTTACTTCTCCCGCCTCGGCATATTTAACCAACACGGTTCCGGTTACAGGGTTTACGATACGGCTCTTTTGCAGTTGGTCGTCCAATTGCATAATCTGGTATTGGATACCTTCCGCTTCGGCATCGGCTCCTCCCGTTGTTTTATTCAGGGTAGAATACTGGGCATCCAATTGTTTTTGAAGTACCTTGATGTTATTGACGATATCGTCCACCTGCTTTTGATTGCCGGCTTTCGCTTTCACAAGGTTCTCCATACGTTGCTGCTCGCTACGTGCCACGGCTATTTGTTGTTCGAGGGCCGCTATCTGTTTGCGGATATCCGGTTTGCGGACATCGACAGAACGTAAACCGGCAGCCAATTGCATTTTCCGCAAATAGAGTTGCGTACTGTCCACAAAACCGATTGCATCCCCGGCTTTCAACCAGTCGCCTTCGGTAAGGTTTAATTCCATGATTTTACCGTTTGCTTCGGAAGATACTAATACTTCGGTCGACTCAAATGCGCCGGTGGCATCGAAATCATTCTTGTTTCCGCTACAGGAAAACAGGAAAAGGACAGATAAACTGATTGTATGTAAAATAAATCGTTTCATAAGCTATTATTTAAGTTCTTTTATTTCGTTTTCAAAACATAGGTGTTTTGATTTCAAAGCATATATGTTTTAAACGCAAAACACCTATGTTTTGAAAGCAACCCTTATTTATTCTTTTTCGTTTGTTGTATACATATAATTATAGATGGCTTGCAGTTGCTGGATACGGTGGGCTGCCGCCGTCTGTTTTGCCATATCTTCGGAATTGATTTCACGTATCAGGTCGGTAACGGAAATAACTCCATTGGCAAGTTTAGCTTCCGCCGCATTCTTAATACTGGTACGAAGCCGGATAATTTCTTCATCCTTTTTCATCAAATCGGTTATCTTGCGTATTTCCGTATTCTGCTGTAATAATTGGAGGCGGGTATTAAACAGAAATGTTTCCCGTTGTACTTCCACCGCTTGACGGTTGGTTTCAATCTTCCTCCGGTCGTTCTTCAAAGTATAGAGTTTTCCCATATTCCAGGAGAGACGGACACCGGCTATATAGAAAGGCTCGAAGCTATTCTCCAGCATATTCAGTCCCGGACGTCCGTAACCGCCTTGTATAAATGCACCGATACGGGGCATAAGTCCGGCAGTCACCTGCTTATTCTGTATTTCAAGCATATTGCTCTTGGCATCCAAAGCACGCAGTTCCGGACGGTTGATTGTACCGGACAACGAAGTTCCCGGCAATGCGGGTATTTGCAATGTCTGTTGCTCGGTATACGGTTTGCCTATCAGGACTGCCAGCATCTGACCGTAGGCTTTACGACCGGCTTTCAGTTCGATTTCTTTCTGACGGGCATTCAACAGTTCGACCTGCATACTTTCCAAATCCGACTGGTTGGCAACTCCGTTGTCTATCATTGCGGCAATCCGGTCAATGTTTATTTGCAGTTCTTTCTGCAACAAGACATTCTGGCGCAATAGCTCATCCTGCAAAAGGCAACCGAAATACAACTGGTTCACACGGTCGTCCAAAGCATATAAATCGCTTTCCAATTGCTCCCGGTCGGCTACTGCCTGCGCTTGTGTCAACTGACGGGTAGAGCGGATTGTACCTCCATCCCAGATGGTCTGGTTTACTTCGGCTACTACCTGGTACTGGTCTTTATTCAATGTCGGTATTTCCACACCTGGCAGGATAGCAGACAGTTTTTCCGAATCAAATGGGAGTTTCGTCACATCACTCTGGTACGTAGCCTTTGCACTGACGGATAACTGGGGAAGCCATCCTTTAGTTGCATTGGAAAGATTGTATTGCTCCGTTTGCTCTATCAGCTTATGCTGATGTATCAACGGATAATTGGCATGTGCCCATTCATAGCATTCGGATAAAGTGAGCACTTCCTGCCCCTTTACTTTCTCCGGCTGGAGAAAAAGAAGCATCAAAGTACAGGCGGCCATTATCCGGACTGTAAAGATTGAACGTTTCATATTCATCTTAATTATTAATTGGTTTTTACTTATTTATCAGGGGTAAGTAAACGAGTCATCATATCCGTAATAAAAACTTTCCGTTCTTCAATGAATGAATCGAAGCGCTTATCGTCTCCATTTAAAAACACAGTGGTTAACGGATGCCGTACCAACATAGGAAAAACAACCAGACCAATCAAAGTCGAAGCTGCATAAACGGGAGGCATCTTCTTCAATAGCCCTTTCTCCATTTCTTCCTCCATTTGCTTTCTGAACTTCATCAACGGCAGGATACGTGACGAATCTTTCACCACTGTACGATACAAATGCTCCGGGTCCCGGTTGAATTCATTTATAACAAAAATGGGGAATGAGGGGTTCGCCTGTAGCATCGATACATATAAATCGACGATTTTAGGTATTTTCTCCAGACAGGTAGTCGGTTCATCCACAATGATTGTGATATTGGGTAATAATACGCCTATTAACTGGCCGAATATGGCATCGAACAACATTTCCTTTGTCCGGAAATAATAGTGCATCGCCGTACGGCTGATACCGACTTCGGCTGCTATATCCCCCATTTTGGTTGCCTCATATCCTTTCCGCACAAAGACTGTTTTAGCGGCTTCGATAATGCGGCATTCCATGTCCTGAAGTTCTTCTGTACTCATACTGATATATATTATTAAATGTTTTGTCTATAGTGTCTGACACATGTGTCAAAAGTAGAAAAAAAAATAGAGATACAATACATGTACCTCTATTTTAATATCTTTTAGCAGGAAATACTGCTTATTTCTTTATTGTCTGAGCGGGGACGCCTTCGAAGGTCATCTTTACAGGGTTAATAAACCCATTTTCATCAAACGTCATTTTATCGATACAAGTTGCACGATGGTCGCGTGCTTTATCACCCAACGGACGGCGATGATATACAATGTAATAATCTTCCGAGCCCGGTGCATGAAGCACAGAATGGTGTCCGGCACTTGTTGCTACCTCCGGATCCTGCTCAAGAATCTTAGCGATACGTTCGAACGGGCCGAAAGGAGAATCTGAAATAGCATAAGCTACAGAATAGTCGGGACCACCCCAGCCGCCTTCACTCCACATGAAATAGTATTTACCATTCTTTTTAAGCATGAACGGTCCTTCCACATAGCTGGCTGGTGTTACTTCTTTATAAATAGTTCCGTCTTCAAAAGGAAGCAAGCCGGTAAAGTCATCGTTCAAAAGAACGACATTACAGTGTCCCCAACCGCCATAATACATATAATAACGGCCATCGTCATCTTTGAAGACAAACTGGTCGATAGGCTGTGCACCATTTACAATTTCGTTGATAAGCGGTTTTCCCAGCAAGTCTTTATAAGGACCTTCAGGGCGGTCGCTCACAGCAACGCCGATACCACCTATTTCGCCTTCATGTACATCGTTTGCACCGAAGAAGAGATAGTACTTTCCATCCTTGCTGATAACAGAAGGCGCCCACATGGCTATTTTCGCCCACTTTACAGCAGCCGTATCCAGGATAGCTTCATGTTTTGTCCAGTTTACCAAATCCTTGGAAGAGAAGCAATCAAAAAAAGTCTGCTTTTCATATAAGTCACTCCGCGTCGGGTAAATCCAATATGTATCATCGTAGATAATGCCTTCCGGATCGGCATACCATCCTTCAAATACAGGGTTGCCGCTTGTAGCAACCTCTTCCGACGCTTTCTTAGATTGGCAGGACATCAACACGCCGCCTGCCAAAGCTGCACAAAGAATAAAATGTTTCATTTACTATGAATTAAGAATTAAGCTATTTTTAATGCGGTTTCTTGTATTTTCTTGCTGATATCAAGCAATGCCTCTGCCAGTTTTCGTCTCTCTTCCGGTGTAAACTGAGCCAGAAAGCTCTTCTGCTTCATCTTTCAAAACTTGCAGTCCATATGCCATTTGTTTATAATACTCCCGCTTTTCATCTTCAGACAAAGAAGCGACTTTGGCTTTATTTGCTTTACCAAAAGCCTCCCTTTGTTCTGCCGTCATCTTTTGGAAGAGAAGAAATTCTTCTTTCAATTCCTCGGATGCAAAAAATTTATCTATTGAATACTCTTTCATAATACATTTATTTTATTAACTCCAAATACATATCTAAAATAACGTCAAATATAAAAGAGATTCCTGTTTTTATCGTTCCATTTTTGCCAATCCTCCTTCGGATGTTTCCTTATAAAGGCTGGGCAGGTCGTTACCGGTCTGGCGCATTACTTCCACAACCTGGTCGAAACTTACACGATGTTTGCCATCGGAGAAGTTCGAGAACGTATTGGCATCCAGTGCACGGGCGGCAGCAAACGCATTACGTTCGATACACGGAATCTGTACCAATCCGCATACCGGGTCGCAAGTTAATCCCAAGTGATGTTCCAATCCCATTTCTGCGGCATATTCAATCTGGGCAGGAGTTCCACCGAATAGTTGACTGGCAGCAGCCGCAGCCATAGCACATGCCACGCCTACTTCACCTTGGCAGCCCACTTCTGCACCGGATACGGAAGCATTTGTACGAACCACATTTCCAAATAATCCGGCAGTAGCCAATGCACGTAAAATACGGGAATCACGAAAATCACGGGATTCCTTCAAATGAAAAAGTACAGCCGGCATTACCCCGCAGGAACCGCAAGTAGGAGCCGTCACGATATTTCCTCCACTTGCATTTTCTTCAGATACTGCCAATGCATAAGCATAGACCATCCCCCGGCTTTTAATACTATTACCATATCCTTTGGCACGTATCATATAATCCGATGCTTTCCGGCGAAGTCCTAAACCTCCAGGCAGGATACCTTCTGCTTCCAATCCGTTGCGAACAGCCTGTTGCATCACCTCCCATACTTCTGCCAGATAGTCCCATATTTCCGGACCTTCGCACTGCTCTACATATTCCCAGTAAGAATGTCCTGTCTTTTCACACCAAGCCTGTATATCTTTGATCGTTCGCATTTCATACACGCGCGCTGTAGTCAGTTCATTAAAACTATCATTGGCAAGTGTACCACCACCAATACTATAGACAGTCCAGCTATCGAGTACTTCTCCGCTTTCATCAAATGATTCGAATAACATTCCGTTCGGATGAAATGGAAGAAATATTTTCGGTTCCCAGGTGATATCGGTTTTTGCTACAGGGGTCAGCACTTCAAGAATCGCAGCATCCGTCATGTGGCCTTTTCCCGTTGCGGCAAGACTTCCATATAAGGTTACATTGAAACGTACTGCACCGCGGTTTCGTTCCAGAAACATCTGAGCGGCACGCATCGGTCCCATAGTGTGGCTACTGGAAGGTCCGTGACCTATCCGGTATATCTGTTTGATTGATTCCATTTTTATTTACGTGTCTTAAACTTTTAGAAATATGTTACGTTTATAAAGCAGCCACAAAATTACATAAATAATCAATGCATTCGACACTGCTATCAACACCGGATAATAAATTCCTATATATTGTTCTAATCCATGAAACAAGGAAGTTCCTATACATCTGAAACTAATCACATTAGCCAATATATAGGCTACGATAGAATTCATCCCGTAGACCTTCAGCCATGTTATATTCCGGCGATGTCCTTTGTAATCGATCCAATAATAGAACAGCCCCATCAACAAAAAGCAATATCCGCTACTTACCAGAACCATCGAACTCGTCCATATCTTCTTGATAACCGGCAACTGCAATCCCCACAACCAGCCTGCAGCAACCAGAATAGCACCTATGATTAAAAGAAGTTGCCATTTACGCTTTTGTGCCCTGTCACTCTTTAATATTTGTCCGGCAAAAAGACCGGTTAAGACAGTCACGCCAAAGTTCAGGCTACTCAATATCCAGGTATAACGGTAACTTTCCCAAAATACAACCTGCCCGTCTTGTACAACAGCTCCATCACGAAAGCGTCCTAACACAACACGGTCTATCCATTCGGCAAGATTTCCATCCGGCGTATAATTGCCACCGCCAAAACCATCCACAGATATGAACTGCATAGCTCCCCAATAGACCAACAACAACACGACAGCCGTAGCAATCTGTATTGCCGGACGCACATGCAGGAATAGCAAGACGGCAATCAAATACCCCATTGCTATGGATTGAAGTGTATTGGAATATAAATAAATACGGTCCGGGTCAAGTCCTAATAAATTACCCTGACACATCATTCCGAATATCCAGAGCAACAATACGCGTTTCCCGATACGGCGATATACAGCCATCTTATCCGGCATTGCCTTATAACGGGATAATGCAAACGGCATAGAAACACCAGCCATGAACATGAAGAGAGGCATAACTAAATCCCAGGATGAAAAGCCTTCCCATTGCACATGGGAAAACCACCATAGAAAAGAGTTATACCATGGGGCATCAATGGCATGTCCTAACGGGTGTAGAATACCTTCCAATGCCACCAGACAAAAGAGGTCGAAACCTCGCAATACATCCAACGATTCCAGTCGTTTATAAGTAGTTGCTTGCTCCATAACCTATACTTTCAGGAAAATCTTCTGGCGATATAAGAAATAAATAAAGCCCCAACAAACGGCAATATAGCCCATCGAACCAATCAACGGTTGTGCGGCTTCCGGAACCAATCCGGCTATTCCGCCAAACAAAGCGTCCGAAGTATAAGTAAAATCAATAAATCGCTGCGCCAAATAAATTGTAATGGAATTCGTTCCGATTACAGTAAAGAACAATGTCCATTTACGGAAATTAAGCACATCCACAATATAGAAAAACAGAGCAAACATCCATATGGAATATGCCCCTACGACACAAACGAACGAGCTTGTCCATAAATTCTTGTTAATCGGGAAAATGAGTCCCCAAAGCAAACCTACAACTAATAAAACGCCCCCGGCAACTACCAGGTAACCGGCTTTCTTTTTATCTGTCAACCCATCTTTCTGCAACTTGATAAATTCGCCGGTAAACATACCCAGCAAAGCCGTTCCGATAGCCGGCACTGTCGAAAAGATTCCTTCCGGATCATGTATGGTAAGATGCAGACGTCCCGGAAGCAACAAACGGTCGATATAACCTACCAAAGAGCCTTCCATCGTAAACACTCCTGCCCCATTGCCATCCGGCGCCGGAACAAAAGCCAGCAGCAACCAGTATCCGACCAGAATAGCCGTTGTTATCCAGATTCGCGTAATAGTACGGGTATTCACAAAAATCAAAGCGCCAAACATCCATGCTAAGCCAATACGTCCCAGCACACTGGCATAACGTTGATGTCCGAAATCAAAATTCAACAATCCATTATAAATAAAACCCAAAAGAACAAGTGTTAATCCACGGCGTATAATCTTTTTATAAATTTCGGTGTCTTTCTTCCCCTGCTCCCGCTGCTTTTGCAAAGAAAACGGAAACGAGATACCGGCGATGAAAAGAAACAACGGAAATATCGTATCATGATGGGTTAAGCCATTCCACTCCACATGGTGCATTTGATGGGCTATCGCCTGAAAAAAAGAATTCGGAAATAAAGTTGCCAGCGCAACAAAAAGGGAAGCTCCTCCCATAATAAAGAACATGTCAAACCCTCTCAAGGCATCCAACGACAGTAATCGCCGGGATTGTTGTTGTTTTCCCATTATTTTAAATATTGAATTAACAAAATCGATTAAAAGTACAAATATATCTCTTTTTCCTGCACAAACAATCATCAGCCGTTGTTTCTGTTTCCTCCCCATTAAAAGCAGATTCCTTCCAGATGCTCATAGTTATCATTTTTTGAAATCATAACTATGAATTGGAAAAACCATAACTATGAATCCGAAAAACCATAATGCAGGAGCTTCCATCATATCTTCCTGTTTTTTCACTGTGAAAAATATTTTTTGTATGTTTGCATTTACATATGGCAGTCATTAATGACAGTCACTGAAGTGGATAAAACCACCTATAGTTAGTATGTATAGATTAAGTAATTTATTAACAAACAAAATATCAAAAACTATGAGTACAACAACCATTATTCTAATAGCAGTCATCGTAATCCTTGTATTCTGGATTATCTCCCTTTACAACTCACTGGTTAAGCTACGCAACAATCGTGAAAATGCGTTTGCCGACATCGATGTACAGCTCAAACAGCGCCACGACCTCATTCCTCAACTGGTAGAAACGGTAAAAGGATACGCTTCACACGAAAAAGAAACACTGGAAAGGGTTATCAATGCTCGTAACGGTGCCATGAGCGCAAAAACTATCGATGAAAAGATTGCTGCAGAAAACGTATTGACATCTGCCCTTTCCGGACTGAAAATAACGCTGGAAGCATATCCGGACCTGAAAGCTAACCAGAACTTCCTCCAATTGCAGGAAGAAATTGCTGATTTGGAAAATAAACTATCAGCAGTCCGCCGTTATTTCAATTCCGCTACGAAAGAGCTGAACAATGCCGTACAGACATTCCCGTCCAATCTGATTGCAGGCATGTTCGGTTTCCATAAAGAAGTAATGTTCGACCTGGGAGAACAACGTGCCACATTGGAAGAAGCTCCCAAAATCAAATTCTAAGGTATGGAGTACGTTGGTATTCAAACCCAGCAGAGCAGAAACAATATTAAATCATTGTTTCTGCTGCTTTTATTTCCTTGTCTAATCATAGGGTTGACATATCTATTCTGTTTTTTGCTGAATATGCTGGCTTATAATGATGACGGAGTGACTACTCCTCAACTGCTGGCTTATTCTACAGAAATGTTCGTTCATATTGTTCCTTATGTAATAGGTGGAGTGCTTATCTGGTTCATCATCGCTTATTTTGCCAATACAAGCATCATCAATTCTGCCACAGGCTCAGAGCCTTTAAACAGAAAAGATAATAAACGGGTATATAACCTTGTGGAAAACCTATGTATGAGCCAAGGGATGGCAATGCCACAAATCAACATTATCAATGATGATTCACTGAATGCATTTGCCAGCGGAATAAATAAACGGACATATACTGTGACTCTTTCCAAAGGGATTATAGAGAAACTGGATGACCAGGAACTGGAAGCCGTGATTGCACACGAACTTTCCCATATACGCAACCATGATGTCCGCCTGCTCATTATTTCCATTGTGTTCGTTGGAATCTTTGCCATGATTTCACAAATGGCGATGCGTTCGGTCTATTATTCTAGTCTTTCCCGTAGCAGAAGAGACGATAAAAATAACACGGCACTGATATTAGTGCTTATTATGATAATCTCGGCTATCGGTTATTTTTTCTCGATATTAATGCGGTTTGCAATCTCCCGAAAACGGGAATATCTTGCTGATGCCGGTTCTGCAGAAATGACCAAGAACCCACTGGCTTTGGCTAGTGCATTGCGTAAAATATCCGCCGATCCGGATATTGAAGCCGTACAGCGCGAAGATGTGGCACAACTCTTTATCCAACATCCGGGCAAACAAGCTAGCAGTGCATTAAGCGGACTGAGTGGACTTTTCGCCACCCATCCTCCTATTGAAAAAAGGATTCAGGTACTTGAACAGTTCTGATAAACAGTTATGAGGACATCCATTCTTTTATTTTTCTTATTGTTAGCCATTTGCTCTAACAGTAAGGCATCCGATAAAACATCCCGTTATGGAGATGTCTCCTATTGGTTTCAAAGTTCTCGGGAAACAGACAATACACTTGTCGATGTTTTTTATGTATTGCCAACTTGCATACGTGACTGGACAGACCAAAACGGGGTTGTGCAACACTATGCAGATGTAACGGATGAAAGGCAACGCCGATTAATGAAAGCATCTTATGTATTAGCCGAATCTATTTTTGCAGACAGTTGCAATTTTTTCGCTCCTTATTACCGGCAACTTACTTTCGACTCCTGGATGGAAGGCGAACAAGTCGTAAACGAACGTTTTCCGGCAGCCATGGATGATGTAAAAGATGCTTTTTCTTATTATATTCAACATAAAAATAACGGTCGCCCTTTCATTCTGGCAGGTTTTAGCCAAGGAGGGAAAGCCGTTATCGAATTATTGAAGATTCTACCCGAAGATGTACAAAAAAGAATGGTGGCAGCTTATGTAATAGGCTTTACTATTTCAGAGAAAGAACTTCAAACGTATAAAAACATAAAACCTGCTACAGGAGTGGCAGATACAGGTGTTACGATATGTTACAATAGCGTAGCTTCAGAAAATGCCATTCCCTCTATTCTCTCTGGAAATTCAGTTTGTATAAATCCGTTAAATTGGCGAACAGATACGGTCCCGGCTATTTTAGACGACACAGTAACAGTTCGTTTAAATACCGATCAGCATGTATTAATACTATCCGGTTTGGACACTAAATATTATTATAAGCCCAATCTAAGTAAATTGTTCGGAGAAGGATGTTTTCATTTGCAAGAATTGAGTTTCTATAAAGAGGCTTTACTCGAAAATGTGAAACAGCGTATTCGCAATTATTAAAGTAAACGCAGCAAGAAAAAGCAAGGTTGATGATAATACAGCAAGAATGCAG
>DXVO01000014.1 GCA_019417325.1 Parabacteroides sp.
AGTTCTTATAGGACTAAGGTGAAATTAATAATAATATACATTTAGAAACCTAAATACTGCCCCGTCTTCACAGGCAGAGCGGCACAATAACAAACTTTACAATTAATATATGAATACTATTTCTTTTTTTGCGCATGCCATGTAAGTAGAGCAGTAATAACGCCTCCGACCACAAAGAACCACCACTTCGGAACTGGGCGATTATCCTTCTTCACATTCTCTTTTACCTCTTCATACGTATGATCGGATAAATTCTTTTTCTTGACCTGTAAACCCTCAGAACCGGACAGGGATTGTTTATCTGACTGCTTGGATTCTTGATTGTTCAAATCGATTTCTATCGTTTTGACGGCATATTCACACCGATGCTATCTGGGCGGGAAAACTCAGTTATTATGATATCAAGGTATAGTTTTACGGTTGCTATAGCTCAACATTTGCATACAAATATAACAAAATAGCCTAAAATACCCCATTATTTCCGATTGAAATAGCGAAAAGGACATGAAAAAAGCACTTACTTTGTAATTTAAGTGCTTGATTTTCAATTGAGCGGAAAACGGGACTCGAACCCGCGACCCTTAGCTTGGGAAGCTAATGCTCTACCAACTGAGCTACTTCCGCTTTTGGTTTTGCAAAAGTATATAAATCTTTTCTTTTTTAGTACCTTTGGTGCGGAAAATTAAAAGAAAAAAATAAAAATGGAAAAGCTGACCTTAATCAAAGTAGGAGGGAAGATTGTAGAAGAGGAAGACACTCTTTGTCGTTTGTTACAAGATTTTTCTCAGATTGAAGGTTTTAAAGTATTGGTACATGGTGGTGGTCGTTCTGCAACAAAGTTAGCAGCGCAGTTAGGCATTGAAAGCCGAATGGTAAACGGACGCCGGATTACGGATGCGGAAACTCTCAAGGTTGTTACCATGGTTTATGGCGGACTTGTCAACAAAAATATAGTAGCAGGTTTGCAGGCTCTTGGCGTAAATGCATTAGGATTGACCGGAGCGGATATGAATCTGATGCGATCAGAAAAACGTCCGGTAGCAGAAGTAGATTATGGTTTCGTTGGCGATGTGAAAGAAGTAAATGCTGATTTATTAGCGACATTAATCCATCAGGGAATTGTCCCGGTTCTGGCTCCTCTTACACATGATAAACAGGGACATATGCTTAATACGAACGCTGATACAATAGCAGGGGAAGCCGCAAAAGCTTTGGCAAAGCATTTTGATGTTACCTTGATGTTCTGTTTTGAAAAGAAAGGTGTTCTTAGGAATGAAAATGATGACGAAAGTGTAATCCCTGAAATAAATCGTGAAGCTTTTAAGCAATATGTAGAAGATGGAGTTATACAGGGAGGAATGATTCCTAAATTAGAAAATTCATTTCAAGCAATAGATGCAGGTGTAAAACAGGTAATAATTACACAGGCTTCAGAAATACACAAAGGGATGGGAACCTGTGTCTTTTAAAGAACATGGAAAATAAGAAAATAACGGTACAAATACAGGATGTAGTAACCCGTTTGCCGGAACTGCGTTTCCAGACTCCACTTAATTGGAAAATAGAAGAAGGGCAACAATGGGCGGTTATTGGACCGAATGGTGCAGGTAAAACATTGATTGCCGATATTATGCAACGTAAATTTGCTTTTAAGGAAGGGCAAGTTTTGTTTGGGTGTGAGGGAAAAGTCAGTGAACTTGTGAAAAGCATTGCCTTTAAAGATATTTATTCGTTAGCAGATTGCCGTAACTCATATTATCAACAACGTTGGAACTCAACAGAAACGGACGATATTCCTACTGTCGAAGAAATTCTGAATGGAGATACGGAAACAGATAGTTGCAAAGGTCTTTTATCGCTTTTTGGTATAGAAGATTTACTTCCTAAAAAACTGATATTCCTTTCCAGCGGGGAGCTTCGTAAATTCCTGATAGTTCGGACGCTCTTAAAACATCCGCGTATCTTAATACTGGATAATCCGTTTATCGGTTTGGATGCTCCGTCGCGGAATCTATTGGTCGATATGTTGCAACAGATGGCAAAATTGAGGGGAGTGCAAGTTGTATTACTGCTATCTAATCCGGATGATATACCTGAGATGGTTACGCATGTATTGCCCGTAAAAGATAGAGAATGTTTTCCTTCTTGTACACGAGAGGCGTTCCTTGCAAATACAGCATTGATTACACTATTGTTTCCTTCAGAAGATAAATCCGTACATAAGAGTTTTAAAACAATCTTGCTTCCTGTTGAAAAAGGAAAAGAACCATCAGCGCACGAAGTGACTTTTCGGATGGAGCATGTTTCCATAAGATATGGAAGCCGTACTATCCTGAAAGACTTGGATTGGGAAGTAAGGAATGGTGAGAAATGGGCTTTGTTTGGTCCGAATGGAGCAGGAAAATCTACACTGTTAAGTTTGGTATATGCAGATAATCCTCAGTCATATGCCAACACCCTCTATCTGTTTGATAAGAAACGGGGCTCAGGAGAAAGTATCTGGGATATAAAGAAACGTATCGGGTATGTTTCTCCAGAGATGCATTTGTATTATATGGAGAATGTGCCGACTCTGAATATTGTGGGTTCCGGCTTTTTTGATTCTATTGGCTTATACCGGAAGTGTACCGAAGAGCAGGAGCGGATGGCTATAGCCTGGATGGAGGTTTTTGGTATTGGGGATTTGAAAGAACGTTCTTTCCTGACGCTTTCTTCCGGAGAACAACGGTTGGCTTTGTTGGCACGTGCTTTTGTGAAAGATCCGGATTTGATTATATTGGATGAACCTTTGCATGGTCTGGATGTAAACAATAAGAAGAAAGCCGCATGTATTATTGAGCAATTCTGTTCCCGTCCGGGTAAAACGTTGATTTATGTAACGCATTATCCGCATGAGCTTCCTTCTTCTGTGGATAAACGCTTCGAGTTAGTCAAGCACTCGTAAAATCAATCATAGGATGGATACCATGAAATATAAAATAATATCATTTTGGCTTGTTCTTTTTTGTATATTGTTTGTCTTTTTACAAAAGGGCTTTCAATATCATTTTTTCTATATAGAACAAAGCCAGTTATTTCAATATTCATGGTTTTATGGGGCTGAAAAAATTGTCCGGCCGGGAGGTTTTGCATTATTGCTTTCAGAATATGTGATGCAGTTCTTCATCTTGCCATATGCCGGACCGGCTATAGTGTCTGCATTGCTTGTTTTTGCTGGTTTCGTTACAGGAAGAGTTGTATCCCGTATTATTCCATCTGTGGAAATATTTCTATTGCCGTTGTTGCCGGTCGTATGTTTGCTGTTTATCCATTTTGATTTTAATTATAGGATATTCGGTACGGTGGCATATGATTGTATGCTACTTGCTTTATGGTTTTATGTCTCTGTAAATAAGTATATATATCGGCTTGTCATAGGGGTGATACTCTCTTTTTTATTGTTTTGGGGTGCCGGTTCGGTAAGTTTACTGTTCGCCGTATTGGTTGTGATTTACGAATTATTATCCCGAACGCCGAGGGGGTATTTAAGTCTATTTATCTGTACAGAGGTTCTTCTGTTAGGTATCTGTGGTGTTTATTTTTCCTGGATAGGCGAATATCGTTTTACATTTTTACCTGATGCCTATTACCATCGGAACCTGATGCCTAAAAATGTAATTTATTATTCTTGGATTTGTTTACCTATTATTCTGTTGGTCGCTTTTGGATTAAAAAATAAGAAGTTTGATTGGCCTTTAAAAAAGAGAGCGGTACTTTGGATAGGGCAATTACTCGTACTTGGAGGGTTGTTATATTGGGGTATTCCGGAGTTTTCCGACCGGAAATCAATTAAATTAAAGGAACTCGATTATTATGCCCGTACGGAACAATGGGATAATATAGTGGAAGCATGTAAAGGCAAGCTTACTAATTTTTTATATTTATGTTATTTGAATATGGCATTAGCAGAGAAAGGAGAACTTGCCGATAAAATGTTTGATTTCGATCAGAAGGGACCTCAAGGAATAATGGTTGGATGGAATAAATCGGAACAGGTCTCTTCTTTATTAAGTGATATTTATTTTGCAATGAGTTATGTCGCTCCTGCTCAGGAGATGGCATTTGAAGGCTATGTCAGCTCTATAGGCTATGGTAATCCCCGCTTATTGAAGCGCCTTATCCAGACCAACCTGATTTATGGTGCCTACCCTGTGGCAGAGAAATATATATTAGTATTGGAACGGACGTTTTATTATAAGGATTGGGCGCAAAAGCAGCGAAAATTTTTATACAATGATGCAGCGATAGAAAAAGACCCTCTTTTAGGTGTTTACCGGAAAACTTTACCGAAAGATTGTAAACTGGCACATGTTCGTAGTTTTGATGCTGATTTAAGATTGCTGGCAGAAACGAATCCTTCAAATAAAGCTGCAATAGAATATTTAGGAGGCTATTATTTGTTATCCAAAGATATGCAGGGCTTTAAAAACCTGATAGAAACCTACTATGGAACGGATGTACTTCCTCTACTTCCTGTGTCATTCCAGGAGGCAGTTATCACTTTGTCTGAAAAAGAAACAGATTACTGGAAAAGGTTTAATGTCTCCGATGGAATTGTCCGTCGCTTTACTGAATATAAGCAAGCGGTATTGGCTAATAAGAATAATCCGGCCTCATTGCCTGGATTATTAAACCGGTCATTTGGTAATACATATTGGTATTATTTTATGTTTAAATAAATCGTGGGGGATATGAAGAAATACATTTTATATATATGTTTATTGTTTGTCTGGACTGCTTGTTCAGAAACAGTTCATATTGATAAGACAGTAGAGGAACAACCTTCGATATTTCCAGATTATGCAGGGGTTACAATACCATCAAATATAGCCCCGTTGAATTTTACCCTTACGGCAGGTGCAAAGGAAGCTTATGCCTTTTTTGTTGTAGGAGAGAACCGTTTTGAAGTTGAGGCAAAAGATGGAAAATTTATCATACCTGTATCCAAATGGAAAAAATTGTTGGAGACGGCCGTCGGAAATAAAGTAACTGTAACTGTTGCAGTAAAAAGAGGAGAAGAGTGGGTTGGTTATGCTCCTTTCTTTTTCTTTGTAGCCAAAGAACCCATGGATTCTTATCTGGCATACCGTTTGATTGATCCAGGTTATGTTTTATGGAATCAGATGGGTATTTATCAACGTTGTCTGGAAGGGTATACTCAAAGTGTTATTATAGAGAATAAGTCTACCCATAATAATTGCATGAATTGCCATTCCTTCTGCATGCAGAATCCTGATAAGATGTTATTTCATATGCGTGAAAAGTTGCCGGGAACTATTTTAGTGAATGGTGATAAGATAGAGAAGCTGAATACAAAGACAGACCAAACAATATCCTCTTTGGTTTATCCGTCCTGGCATCCATCCGGCAGATATGTGGCATTTTCAGTGAATAATACCAAACAAGCATTTCACTTGAATGATAAAAACCGTATAGAAGTATATGATGAAGCATCAGATGTCGTGGTTTATGATGTAGAAAAGCACGAAATTGTAACAGCACCAGTGTTATTTTCTTCCCATTCATTTGAAACGTTCCCAACGTTCTCTCCGGATGGAAAGACTCTTTATTTTTGCTCGGCCGATGCACAGTCCATGCCGGAGTCATATAATAAATTGAAATATAATTTATGTTCAGTGTCGTTTAATCCGGATACCCGTAGCTTCGGAATCGAAGTGGATACATTATATAATGTAGATACGGGAGGAAAGAGTATTTCTTTCCCACGTGTATCTCCGGATGGTCGTTATCTGTTATGTACACTCTCGGGATATGGGAATTTTTCTATTTGGCATAAAGATGCAGATTTGTATCTGTTTGATTTGCAGAAAAAGGAAAGCCGTTTATTGGATGAAGTAAACAGTGACGATGTAGAAAGTTATCATTCCTGGAGTAGCAATAGCCGTTGGTTTGTGTTCAGTAGCCGCCGTATTGATGGTTTATATACCCGTCCCTATTTTGCTTATGTAAATGAAGAAGGAAAAGCGGGAAAACCATTTTTGTTGCCTCAGAAAGACCCTGATTATTACAGCTTATCCATGAAGTCTTATAATATACCCGAATTTATTAAAGATAAAGTAAAAGTAAGAGAACGTATCCTTAGCCTGAAGGCAAAAGAAGATAAAGGTATTGATGTTAAGTTTAACTAAGCTTAGACAAGAAAAAAACGGTAAATATTCTTTTTCTTTAACAAAGTGAAATATTTAACCTGTTGTTTGAAAAAATAATTGTGTTTTTTACTTACACCCCTCTTTTACTAAGGTTTATGAAAACAGCCTTTTGTTGAATTTTGGTCAATTTTCTGAATTGATTGGTTCGTTTCGGAATAGTATAAAAATGATTGAATATTTAACTAAGTGCAAAAAGTTTCAAAAAGTAATATTTTTGAAGAATTGAAATTCATAATTCGTAATATTGCGGGCGAAGAATAATTGTAAGGTTAACAAGTATGGGAGAAATAAAAGGTTATATCTCACAGGTTATCGGTCCGGTCGTGGATATTCACTTTAATGATGATGAAAAAGAAGAAAATGTAGTACTTCCCCGTATTCACGACGCGATGGAGATAACCCGCCCTAATGGGAAAAGATTGATTGTTGAGGTCCAACAACACATTGGGGAAAATACAGTCCGCACCGTAGCTATGGATACGACAGACGGGCTGAAAAGAGGAATGGAGGCTATATCATATGGCTCATCCATAACCATGCCGGTTGGCGATCAGGTAAAAGGACGTTTGATGAATGTGACTGGAAATCCGATCGATGGAATGCCTGAACTTGACAAAAAAGGTGCTCTCCCAATTCATCGTGAACCTCCGAAATTTGATGAATTAACAACAAGCCGTGAAGTTTTGTATACCGGGATTAAGGTGATAGATTTGTTGGAACCTTATTCTAAGGGAGGAAAAATAGGACTTCTTGGTGGGGCAGGTGTTGGCAAGACTGTTTTGATTATGGAATTAATCAACAACATCGCCAAAAAGAACAACGGATTTTCTGTCTTTGCCGGTGTAGGAGAACGTACACGTGAAGGAAATGACTTATTGCGTGAGATGATTCAATCCGGAGTTATTCGTTATGGTGAAGAGTTTAAGAAAAGTATGGAAGCCGGTCATTGGGATTTGTCTAAGATTGATTATGACGAATTAACTAAATCGCAGGCTACATTGGTATTCGGTCAGATGAATGAACCCCCCGGAGCACGTTCCTCGGTTGCCTTATCTGGGTTAACAATTGCAGAGTCGTTCAGAGACTTGTCTGCAGAAGGAGAAACCAGGGACATTCTATTTTTTATTGATAATATCTTCCGTTTTACTCAGGCTGGTTCGGAAGTCTCCGCGCTGTTGGGGCGTATGCCTTCTGCTGTTGGATATCAACCGACATTGGCTACGGAGATGGGTGCTATGCAGGAACGTATTACTTCAACAAAGAAAGGTTCCATTACTTCTGTCCAGGCTGTTTATGTTCCTGCCGATGATTTGACGGACCCTGCTCCCGCAACGACTTTTACTCATTTGGATGCAACTACTGTTCTAAGCCGTAAGATTACCGAGTTGGGTATTTATCCGGCAGTAGACCCTTTGGAGTCTACATCCCGTATCCTTGACCCCTTAATTGTGGGTAACGAGCATTATGAAACAGCTCAGCGGGTAAAGCAAATTTTGCAGCGGAACAAAGAACTGCAAGATATTATTTCCATTCTTGGGATGGAAGAGTTGTCTGATGAAGACCGTTTGACAGTCAATCGTGCACGTCGTGTACAGCGTTTCCTTTCCCAACCATTTGCTGTGGCAGAACAGTTTACTGGTATTCCGGGAGTTATGGTTTCTATCGAAGATACGATTCGAGGTTTTCAGATGATTATGGATGGTGAAACTGATAATATCCCCGAACAGGCATTCTTGAATGTGGGAACCATAGAGGAGGTGATTGAAAAAGGTAAACGGCTTGCAGAACAAGCAAATTAAGAGATATGAAACTAAAAATTGTATCGCCGGAAGGCATTCGGTTTGAGGGAGAGGTCGGAAGTGTATCTTTTCCGGGAATGGGCGGCTCATTTGATGTCCTTCCTAATCATGCTCCTCTTATTGCAGTTTTACAGGAAGGGACAGTCCGCTACGAAGTGAGTGGAAAACATCGGAAACTCCCGATACAAAGTGGTTTTGTGGAAGTAAAGGATAATGTCCTGACTGTTTGTATCGAATAAAATACATAAATAGAATGAGTAGCAGATTAAGTCTGAGGTTAATGGGGTTAATCACATTTATTAATGCGGTTATCGGTATTTCTCTGGGAGGATTATTATATACCATTTGGCCTGAGTATTATTTTGAGTGGTTTCCCTCTATCCCCATTTTTTATTGGGTGATGGCGATGGCAATGACCATTGTTCTCGACAAGGCAAAAAGAAAAAAAGGGGATGTGACTGTTACTATGTATATGTTGGTACGTTTTTGCAAGTTTACACTTGCACTCGTATTTATGTGGTTGTATGCTTCTTTGATTGGAGATCATTTGAAGACATTCGGTTTTACACTGATGCTGTTTTATTTTATTTATCTCGGACTGGAAACATACACGATCTATTTGTTTGAGAAGAAGAGGATGAAAAGAGAGAAACAAGAACAAGATGAACAAGATCAAGAATAACCGGATGTTTTGGGTTACCCTGTTGATGTGGCTTTGTTTTTGGGCTCCATCTCATGCAGTTACCGAAGAAAGAAATATAGATGTACAGGACATCGTCTTTTCTCACATCCAGGATGCTTATACCTGGCATATCACGGAATGGAATGGAAAAGAGATTGCAATCTCACTTCCTATTCTGGTGAAGAGTGAGGAGCGGGGATGGGATATGTTCTTTTCTTCACATCTGCATCATGGTAATACGCACCATAACTATTATATCGCAACAGAAGGAGAACATGCAGGTAAAGTTGTAGAGAAGAATAGCAAAGGGGAAGAAGTCAGACCTTTGGATTTATCCCTTACTAAAAATGTTTGGGGGTTATTTATCAGTTGTTCCCTTTTACTGTTTCTTGTGCTGTATACGGCTCGTTGGTATAAAAAACATCCGGATGAAGCGCCGGGAGGATTAGTCGGATTAATGGAGATGACTGTTTCTTATATACAAGAGAATGTTATTAAAGAAGGAATTGGTAAGGAATACAAGCCGTTTTCTTCGTTTCTGTTGACAGCTTTTTTCTTTATTCTGATAAACAACCTGATGGGCTTGATCCCAATTTTTCCGGGAGGAGCAAATATCACAGGTAATATAGCAGTAACGTTAGTCCTTGCTGCCGGAACTTTTATTGCTGTGAATGTATTTGCAACACGGACTTACTGGAAAGAAGTATTCTGGCCCAATGCACCTATTTACTTGAAACTGCCGGTTCCTATCATGCCGTTTGTTGAGTTTTTTGGTGTATTTACAAAACCGTTTGCCTTGATGATTCGTCTGTTTGCCAATATCATGGCTGGACATACCATCATTTTAGCACTTACGTGTTTGATTTTCATCACTACCTCCATGGGATTGGCTGTAAACTTCGGAATGACAATTGTTTCGGTTGTATTCTGCACGTTTATGAACTGCCTGGAGATACTGGTAGCTTGTTTACAAGCCTATATTTTTACTTTGCTTTCAGCCAATTATATCGGACTGGCGAAGGTGAGGGAGTAGCAATATTATATCAAGTTTAAAATGTTATTAATTAAAAGTTAAACACTATGTTATCAACTATTTTATTACAAGCAGCAGCCGGAATGGGTATTGCAAAAATGGGAGCAACAATTGGAGCAGGTTTTGCCGCAATCGGTGCCGGTATAGGAATCGGATTGATTGGTAAAGGCGCAGTTGAAGCAATCGGACGTCAGCCGTCAGCCGCCGGAGAAATCCGTACTTCCATGTTGATTATGGGTGCATTGGTTGAAGGAGTCGCTCTGTTTGCGATTGTAGTGTGTTTCTTGGCATTGTTCCAATAAAAGTAATCGTCTATGTCGTTATTAACACCAGATTCAGGGCTTCTGTTCTGGATGATTCTCTCGTTCGGGATTGTTTTTGTCATTCTTTCCAAGTATGGCTTTCCTGTTATCATTAAGGCAGTAGAACAGCGGAAAGCTTACATCGACAGTTCGCTGGAAACGGCACGCCAAGCAAACGAACAGCTTGCCAATATCCGGGTGGAAGGAGAGAAGATGCTGGCGGAAGCCAAGGAAAAACAAAATGCCATTCTTCGGGAAGCTCTGGTTGAGAAAGAGCAGATTATCGGTGAAGCAAGGCAAAAAGCTATAGCCGAAGCCCGTCTGCAAATGGAAGAGGCAACTCGTCATATACGCGAAGAGAAAGACAGAGCTATTCGTGAAGTGCGTGCAGAGATAACAGACCTTTCCATTGCTATCGCAGAGAAGGTTTTGAAAGAGAAAATCAGTCGTGATAAAGAACAGCAAATTATGATAGATCGGCTGCTTGATGAGGTGTCGTTTAGTAAATCATAAAATATGGATATAGGAACAATCTCATCCCGGTATGCTAAAGCTCTTTTTTCGACAGCTAAAGAGAAGGGGCAGGAAGACCGGGTGTATGATGATATGAAAATGCTGGTAGATAGCTTTTCTTTGGAGCCGGAATTGCGGGTAGCATTAAGCAATCCCATCATTCCGGCAAAAGAAAAACTTCAGTTGCTTATATCCGCTGGTGGTATTGATGTGTGCGATTTGTACACACGCTTTATCAATTTGGTGCTGGGACATAAACGTGAAAGCTATCTGCCTTTTATTTCTTACACTTATATTCATCTATACCGGGAGGATAAAAAGATTATCCGTGTACAGTTTAGCACGGCGGTTCCGGTAGACGAAAAGGTAAGGGAACATCTCGAAAAGAAATTAAAGGAAGAGACAGGAAGTTCCATCGAATTCACTGGTTTTGTAAAACCGGAGTTAATAGGTGGCTTCCGGTTGCGTATCGGCAATTACCGGATAGAAGCCAGTTATAAGGCACAGTTACAGCATATCCGTAGCCGGCTACTCGAAAACAGATAAAAAAGAAACAAAATGACAGAACAGATAAAAGTAAGTGAGGTTTCTGCCATCCTGCGGGAGCAATTGGAAGGTATCAATACCAGTATCAAGCTGGAAGAAGTAGGTACGGTGCTTCAGGTGAGTGATGGTGTAGCACGAATTTATGGTCTCGACAATGCCGAGGCAAATGAATTGTTACAGTTTGATAGTGGGGTAGAAGCAATCGTAATGAATCTTGAAGAGGATAATGTGGGTGCAGTGCTGTTAGGTCCGACAGACCTGGTCAAGGAAGGAGACACTGTGAAACGAACCTGCCGTATCGCTTCTATCAATGTAAGTGAGAATATAATTGGCAGGGTAATAGACCCCTTAGGAAATCCAATCGATGGAAAAGGTGAAATTACTGGTGAAACCTGTGAGATGCCGCTTGAACGTAAAGCTCCGGGTATTATCTTCCGTCAGCCGGTTAATGAACCTTTGCAAACTGGTATCAAAGCCGTCGATGCGATGATTCCTATCGGACGTGGACAACGCGAACTTATTATCGGCGACCGTCAAACAGGTAAAACTTCTATCGCTATTGATACCATTATTAACCAACGTAGTAATTATGAAGCAGGAAATCCTGTTTATTGTATTTATGTCGCTATCGGACAGAAGGGTTCGACGGTGGCCGCATTAGTAAATACGTTGCAGGAGAAAGGAGCGATGGACTATACCACGGTTGTCAGTGCAACTGCTTCGGACCCGGCTGCTATGCAGTATTTTGCACCTTTTGCCGGAGCTGCTATCGGAGAATATTTCCGTGATAGCGGGCGTCATGCTTTGGTTGTATACGACGACTTGTCGAAACAGGCGGTTGCTTACCGCGAAGTATCTTTGATTTTGCGTCGTCCTTCCGGACGTGAGGCATATCCGGGAGATATATTTTATCTGCATTCCCGTTTGTTGGAGCGTGCAGCAAAGATAATCAATCAACCGGAAGTAGCCCGTCAGATGAATGATTTGCCGGATAGCATGAAAGATAAAGTGACAGGAGGCGGTTCGTTAACCGCTTTGCCTATTATCGAGACACAAGCAGGAGATGTTTCTGCTTATATTCCTACGAATGTGATTTCTATTACGGATGGACAGATTTTCCTTGAAACCGATTTATTCAACCAGGGTGTTCGTCCGGCTATTAATGTTGGTATCTCTGTTTCCCGTGTAGGCGGAAATGCCCAATTGAAAGCAATGAAGAAAGTTGCCGGTACATTAAAGATAGACCAGGCACAGTTCCGTGAACTCGAATCGTTTACCAAATTCGGCGGAGAGATGGATGCTGTTACGGCTTTCACTATCGACAAAGGGCAGAAAAATACACGTTTGCTTATACAGCCCCAATATAGTCCGATGCCTGTAGAACGTCAGATAGCCATCTTGTATTGTGCAACCCGGGGACTCCTGAAAGATGTTCCTTTGGATAAAGTGCATGAGTTTGAGAAGGAATATTTGCAAGCATTGGAAACTTCCCATCGGAGAGACGTCTTGGAGGTTCTGAAATCAGGAGTTATCAATGATGAAATCTGTAAAATACTGGAAGAAACAGCATTTCGCTTAGCTGAAACATATAAATAAGGAAGTATGGCATCACTGAAGGAAATAAAAGTTCGGATTGCGTCTATCAGGAACACGCAAAAGATAACATCTGCCATGAAGATGGTATCTTCTGCCAAACTGCATCATACGCAAACTGTAACTGAACAGACTCTCATGTATGCAAATGCATTATCCGTCATTTTGAATGGACTTCTTACAGCAGGATGCGATTGGGATTCCCCTTATACGGAACAGCGTGAGGTGAAACAGGTTGCTATTGTTGTTTTTTCTTCAAGCAGCGGATTATGCGGTACATTCAATGCGAATATATGGAAAGAACTTTCTGTCCGTTTACTTGCCTATAAAGCGTCAGGTATTGCAGTTCGTCTTTATCCGGTAGGTAAAAAGATTGCGGATGAGATTCAAAAGGCTAGCTATCCGGTTGAAAGCGATTTTATCCACTTGGCAGAAAAGCAGCTTTCTTATGAGCATGCTGTATTGCTGTCTAATCATTTGATGGAGTTGTTTTCTTCCAGGCAAGTAGACCGTGTGGAGTTCTTATATCACCATTTTAAAAGTATGGCTTCGCAGGTACTGATTGATAAAACATTCCTGCCTCTTTCTTTGGCAGAGCAGGGGATAGCGGATGCTGTTTCGACAGAGTATTTGCTTGAACCTTCTCCGGAACAGTTGCAGGCATTATTGTTTCCTAAACTGCTTAATCTGAATGTTTATACGACATTGCTTGATACGACAACATCTGAGTATGCCGCGCGTATGATGGCTATGCAGACCGCCAATGATAATGCCAACGATTTGATTCAGCAGCTTACTTTACAATACAATAAAACCCGCCAGCAAGCCATTACTAATGAACTGCTGGATATAATGGGAGGAAGCGGCTCATAACTGTTCGGTTGCCGGGAATAAAAGCTATTGTAAGATATACGAATATAAATTTGATAGATAGCGGAAGCCCTCCAAAAGCTCGGCAAGAGCAAATGGAGGGCTTTTCTGTTTTTATATGGATTGGTTATTCTGTGGAAGCGTTTGCTTTTACGGTTACTTTTTGGCTTTAGGTAATGCGTCGGACCAATTTGGATTCTGTTCGGTACAGAAACCGGCATTAATTTCGTCGGCTGGTATCGGATAAACAAATGCTGCAACATTATAACCGGTGACTCCAGCTACGTTAGGGGTAATTTTCTCGCCGGTGCGACGGGCATTATACCATCTGTGTCCTTCTTCAAAGAACTCGCGGATATTCTCTTTCGAGATAAATGTCAATAACTCATCTTTGCTGGAAGGCAAGTCTGTCGGATTTTTTATAGCTTCATTTCTTTTTGCCGTGTAGAACAGTGCATTTTGGGAAGCTGTAATATTATTAGCCTGTGCTTCCGCTTCTGCTATAATCAGGTACATTTCCGATTTCCTGAATACCGGGATATTACTGACTGCCTGTGCCGATGGAATACCATTAAATTTTAATGGGCGTAAATCTTTTGTAATTAAATTTCTACGTATATCCGTTGAATCTAATAAATTAGAAACGTGAAGAGTAAGCTTACCGCCATAAGAACCATACAACGTATTCAATGAGTTTGAAGACAAGTTGTCGTCATTCGATTTGGCAATAGTGAAAATATCTTCATCCGTGATGGCAACATTCGCCCACATGGAAACATATATATCGTTGGAAACATCCCCCGAGGCTCTCAGGTTTATTGCTTTCTGCGCGGCTGTTTTGGCTGCATCATATTTTCCCATAAAGAGGTTTACCCTTGCATCCAGAGCATAGATGGCTGCTTCATTCAAATAGAATTGGTTTATCGAGCCTTTTACCGTTGATGCTTTTTCCATATAGGATTTTGCTGTCGTGATATCGGCTGTAATCTGTTCGTAAGTCTGTGCCACAGTCGCCCGATTGATTTTCACAAAAGGTTCGAGCGGTTCTTTTTCCAACAGGGGCAAACCCAATTGTGCATTCGCTCCTCCTACCTGATAAGGCAGGCCGAATATATTGACCAGACAAAAATTAGTAACGGCACGAAGTGCATATGCCTGTGCGATATACAAATTCAGGTTGGCAACTTCACTTTCCGTCAATTTATTATTGGAGGCGATAAGCTTGTTGGCACCATTGATTAAACGGACGGAGCGGTCTACTACCTTGAAACCATATTCCCAGGCAAGTTTCAGTGTGCTTTCCGTATCGGTAATCTGGTAGTTGTTGACTGAAACGAAATGTCCGGAAGAAGAGCTGGCTGTAGAAATATCGGCAGCCATGTCTCCGATTGCCACTACATAGTTTCCATAAAAGCGGTAACTGCCGAATGCATTGTAAGTTCCGTTTAATGCATTTTGCACATCTGCCACAGAGGCGTATGCGTCTTCTGTCGGAATAGCCTGGTAGGTCTTCTGGTCAAAATTGCAGGAAGCCAGACCCAGGGTGACAGCTATTGCCAAAATACTATTGAATATCTTTTTCATACTAAAAGTCATTTTATTTAATGCTGGATTGATATATTAAAAAATCAGTATGTATGGGCTGTATTCAAAACATATATGCTTTGTCTTTAAAACATATATGTTTTGCAATCGAATCATATATGTTTTGAAAACAGCCCTTATCGCTTTATAAATTAGAAGCCGACATTTAATCCGATGACGAAGTTACGGGGTACGGGGAAGTTCCACCATTGTACACCGTCGGCATCGATACTTGACGGGTCGAATCCTCTGTAATCCTTAGCCTTAATCGTGAATAAATTGTCTGCACTTGCATAGACACGCAGGTTGTTCATAAACATTTTGCGAATCATCGATTTAGGGAATGTATATCCTACGGAAACAGTACGCAGTTTCAGATAGCTGCCATCCATCAGGAAGCGGCTGGATGCTTGGTTTACCGCACGGCCGTCATCGAAAAACAATTGGGGAACCTTAGCGATATCGCCCGGTTTCTGCCAACGGTTTTCATATACATATTCGGTGAAGTTCTGACCGAAGCCGCCGCCTACCTGTTCATCATAACGCAGGTTGTTACCATATATCTTAGCACCTACCGAGAAGTTTAGCTGGAATGAGAAGTCGAAACCGTTCCATTTCATATTGTTGGTGAAAGAGCCCTGGAACTTTGGATTGGCTGTTCCTACGTATCTTTTCTTAGCAGCATTATAGTCGCTGGTTGTTTCGTCACCTGTTTCGTTCTTATACCATAAGCCGTCGCCTGTTTCAGGGTCGACGCCGGCCCATTCTTTCATTTTGAAAGTATACAGAGGACGTCCCGGCTCGGTGATGGTTGTTGCCGTTTCAATCGGGTTATTGTTGCTGAGCTGTTTTACTTTATTATAGTTCTTAGAACCCGTCAGCGTGACATTCCAGTTGAAGTCCTTATTGTTAATCAGTATTGCATTGGCCGATACTTCGAATCCCTGGTTCTGTAGTTTTCCAATGTTCTGATAGTAACTTGCCAGACCGGTTACCATAGAGATGGGCACGGCAAATACCATGTCTTTAGTCATATGGTTATAGTAATCGGCTTCAATAGTGAAACGGTCGAAGAATGAGAAATCAACACCTACGTTAAACTTTGCAGTCTGTTCCCATTTCAGGTTCGGGTTACCGGCTTGCATACGTCCGCTACCCGGCAATTTGTTATAGTTGTATCCGAATTCATACAAATCGCGGGAAGTATACCATGAAGAAGCTGCATAATATTTTACATCGCCTACTTCCTGGTTACCGGACGTACCGTAGCTGGCACGGAGGGTCAGGTTGTTCAACCACTCTTTGGCAGGCTCCATAAATTTAGCATTTGAAATTCTATATTTAGCGCCAACAGACCAGAAAGGAGCCCATCTGTGATTCTTACCGAATCGTGAAGATGCATCATAACGGAAACTACCGGACAGGTAGTATGTATTTTCGTAATCATATTCGGCATTTAGGAAGAATGATGCTAATAGCAGGTTATACTTATAAGTGCTTGCGCTGCCGGGGACAGCAGCTGTACTCACTTCATTCAGATAGTTTACAGCATAATTAGATGCTGCCAGGTAGGCTTCTTTCAGGTTGGTTCGCTGTCCTTCCTGTCCAACCATAACGTTTAAGTTATGCTTTTCATTGAACGTATTGATATAGTTCAATGTATTGGTTATACTAAGCAACATACGTGTTGAATAGTTGTTTTCACCCATACCCCTCATGTCTTTGCCCTGAGGTTGCAGGAATGACCAGTAACCGAACTCGTCTACGAAATACAAATCGGCTCCGGCACGTGACAAGAAGAAGAAGTTCTTGTTGAAATTGATTTGCAGATAAGGAGAGATGATGGCACGATATTGTTTGGCCGTACTTTTATCGCCTAATTCACTACGTTGTGCAACCGGATTGTATTCGTTGATGGTATTAAAGTTCCAGTCGCCGTTTTTATCCTTAACCGGATTCAGGGGCGATTGCATATATGCTTGTGTAATCGGGTCGGAGTAGTAACCTCCGCCGGCTCCCATGTTGCTGATGGTGTAAGACAAGTTCGTATTTATACCATATTTGATAATTTTGGAAGGTGCCTGTTCGAAGTTGAAACGCATGGAATAGCGGCTCAAATCTTTTCCTTTTACAATAGATTTGTTGTCGAAGAAGTTTAATGAGATAAAGAAGCGGGGAGCAGTTTCTGCTGAAGCTCCACCCTGGACATCGATACCGTATTCCTGGATTAAACCGTTGCGGGTTACTTCTTTCAACCAGTTTGTATCGCAGTCTTTTTCTGCACCGACATACCAGTCCAACAGGTTAGACATGCCCTCATTGGTGTAAGGAAAGTCCACTCCATATTTAGTCTGTAGTGCAGCAACTTTTCCGGTTTCTCCATACCGGTTATAGTCGTTCATTAATGCTTCAACAGAGAGTGTTCTATATTTATCGGCATTTACAGGTTTATAGCTGGAAGCCATATCTGGCATCATTTCCATACCAACTTTTGCATGGAAGTTGACAGATGTTTTGCCGCCCTTTCCTTTCTTTGTATTGATAACGATAACGCCATTTGCAGCACGTGCACCGTAAATGGATGTGGCTGTTGCATCTTTCAGGACAGTCATGCTTTCGATATCGGATGCATTCAGGGTGGAAAGTGGACTCATCGTTTGTCCTTCCGTTGCACGTACGCCGACCGGGTCTGCATTGAAAGCAACACCATCGATGATGTATAGTGGCTGTGTTCCTGAATTGAAAGAGTTCTTGCCACGAATGAAAATATTAGCTGGTGCACCCGGTTGTCCTGAGCCGATGTTCATTTGCAATCCGGGAACAGAGCCCTCCAATGCCTTGATAGGATTGGAATCATTCAATTTGGTAATAGAAGATGCAGCGATTGTTGTGGCAGCTCCTGTAAAAGCCGCTTTTTTAGTTACACCATATCCAGTAACCACAATTTCTTCCAACGCTTGAGAAGAAGCAGACAGCTTTACATTTAACACTGGTTTAATGGGCAGTTCTTGAGTTTCCATTCCGACATAGGAGATTACCATAGTCTTCGCAGAACTTGGTACCATATATTATCTATTGAAAATCAACGGATTAATTAAATTAAAGATTTGTAGATGTCTGGTCGTTTAATTATTGAAAATCAATGGATATAAAGAAAAAACACATAGGGAATATTAATAAATAAGCTACCTGCTAAAAATGGAATAAATGTGGTGATAACTACATAATTAACGGTTGAATACTGATAAAAAGAGCTATTTCTTTTCTACTCAGAAAGTACTCTCCAATGTTGAATATCATAGCTGCATCTAATATACGATAAATATCCATCGTAAAAAAATAGATAATTTTAAACTTTCACTCATACAAAATGCTTATTTACATAAGCATTGTAAATCAGAGGAATGAATGGATTTTTCTCTTTGTTTTTATGTTAAAATCACAAATTGAGATTAGATTTTTTGGTGTTATAATAAATTTATTTTACATTTGTCGACCCTTATTGTTATTTTAGTAATAAATCTTGTGTTGGAAGTTTTAAATTAAAAGAATTTGTTATTTATAAGTTAAATATAAAAGTGTGTCTATGAAAAGGTTGACTTATCTTTTGTTTTGCCTACTGATAAGTATTGGCATGGCTACAGCTCAGACTATGAAGGTAACAGGGACTGTTATCTCTGCTGAGGATAATGAGCCGGTTATTGGAGCATCCATTGTGGTGAAAGGAACTACTGTGGGTACAGTTACGGATATTGATGGTGCATTTTCTTTGGATGTACCAAGTTCTGCGAAGACCCTGGTCTTTTCTTATGTTGGAATGATATCCCAGGAATTAGCTGTAAAACCAACATTGAATGTTTCATTAAAGCCTGATGTAGAGGTGCTTGATGAAGTTGTCGTAACAGGTTATGGTAATTTCAAGAAGTCTTCATTTACGGGTGCTGCATCAAGTGTTTCTACTGAAAAGTTGCAGGATGTTCCCTCTTTAAGTGTACAATCTAAGTTGGCTGGTGCCGTGTCTGGTGTACAGATTACTTCTACTTCCGGACAGCCGGGTGCAGTGGAATCTGTCCGTATTCGTGGTATGGGTTCAATCAATGCAGGTAATGAACCGTTGTATGTAATCGACGGTGTTCCTATGATGACTGGAAACAATAATAGTTTCTCTTATGATGATGCAGGTAACAGTATGCTTTCTTCATTGAACAGCAATGATATAGAGTCGATGACTGTTATTAAAGATGCTGCTGCGGCATCTCTTTACGGTTCGCGTGCAGCGAATGGTGTAATTGTTATTACTACTAAAAAAGGTACCGCAGGAAAGACTAAATTTACTGCTAAAGCAGACTGGGGTTTCTCTAATATGGCAATCAATTACCGTCCGACTTTAAATGGAAATGATAGACGTGATATTTTGTATTTGGGCCTGAAAAACAGTGCATTAAATGAAGGTAAAAATGAAGCGGATGCGCTTGCTTATGCCGATAGTAAAATTGATAATTATGCAGCTGTTCCCTGGAGTGGTTACACAGATTGGAAAGACGTCTTGTTCCGTAATGGTTCTCACCAGAATTATGAAGTAAATGCACAGGGTGGTAATGATAAAACAAGATTTTATTCTTCTCTTTCTTATACAAAACAGAACGGTATTACTTTACAGTCTGGTTATGAACGTGTAACAGGACGTGCAAACCTTACTCATAAAGCAGGGCGTGTTACTTTGGAAGCTAACACCTTGTATTCATTGTCTACTCAGGATGTAAATAGTGAAGGTACAAGTTTCTCCAGTCCGATTATGTGTTTGTCTATGACTGCATCACCTTCTACATTCCCGTATAATGAAGATGGAACCTGGTCTACAAACTTCCCTGCGTTGAATGGAGCGAATCCTCTTCAGACAGCAACTTACAACTATAACAAGAATAAAGTAAACCGTTTTCTGGGAACAGTCTCTGCCACCTGGAATATCTGGGACAACCTGAATGTGAAGGAAATAATCAGTTATGACTTTAACCAGAGTAATAACCGCGTTTGGTGGGATCCCCGTTCAAATGACGGACGTACTGCAAAAGGTGTTTTCCAACGTTATATGTCAAACCGTAGTAAACTGAATACGCAAACACAGTTGACTTATAATAAGACTATCGCCGAAAAGCATAACCTGGATATCTTATTGGGATATGAAACGGAAGATTACCAATTGGATTATACCTATTCAAACGGTTCCCAGTATCCTTCTTATATGGAAGAGATTGCAAATGCAGGTTTGACCCGTGCCTCAAGTTTGGTTAAGGGATACCGTATGGTTTCTTACCTTGGACGTATCAATTATGACTTTGAAAATAAATATTATGCAAGTGCCAGCTACCGTCGTGATGGTAGTTCACGTTTAGCTCGCGATAGCCGTTGGGGTGATTTCTGGTCTGTATCCGGTTCTTGGCGTTTTTCTCAGGAAGGCTTTATGGAATCTGTGTCGCATGTGATCAGTGATGCTAAACTGCGTGCTTCTTATGGTTTGAACGGAACACAGCCGGAAGATTATTATGCTTATATGGGCTTATACCAATATGGTTACAATTATAATGGTTTTGGTGGTTCTGCCGAATCTTCTTTCTTTAATGGTAATTTGAAGTGGGAAAAGAACCATGCCCTGAATGTCGGTTTGGATGTAACACTGTTTAACCGTATTTCGATTGCTGCGGAATGGTATAATCGTGATACCAAGGATTTGATTATGTATAAACCGATTTCTGCAGTGCTGGGTATTTTAGACAGTAAAGCGAAAGCTAATAAATTGTTGAATGTGGGTTCTATGAGAAACCGTGGTTTTGAATTGGAAATCAAATCAACAAACATCCAGAATAAGAACCTGACCTGGACTACTTCTTTGAATCTGGGACACAATAAAAATACGTTGACAAAATTGGATGGCGAACAAGACCAGGTTATCGACGGTATTTTGATTCATAAAGTAGGAGAAACTTATAACTCTTTCTATGCTTATGAATATGCAGGTGTAGATTCGCAAACTGGTAAGGAGTTATACTATATCAATAAAGACGGAAGCCGTGAAACAACTACTAACTCGGCAAAGGCTGATAAAGTGATTGTCGGTAATGCCGACCCCAAACTTCAGGGTGGTTTAACCAACTATATCGGATGGAAGTTTATCGACTTCAATTTTACCCTGACTTATTCTTTAGGCGGACATGCCTTTGATAAAGCTTCCTGGTTACAAAGCAACGGGGGTACTTACCATTATCTGGGAAATATTCCTTCTTATTATAAAATAGAAGATACCTGGCAGAAACCGGGAGATGACGCTAAATTGCCGCAGTTCGCTGAAGGAAACAAAAATATTGTTTCTTCACGATGGATGATGTCAACGAACCACTTACGTCTGAAAAATATGACAGTCGGATTTACAATGCCTCAGGAATGGACCAGAAGAGCTGGTATTGATAAACTGAGAGCGTATATTTCCGGAAACAACCTGTTGACATGGAAATCAAAAGACCTGTATGTTGATCCGGAAGGTCCGGTAAACGGTCTTGTTACATTTGAAACACCGGCTTTGAGAACGGTTACATTTGGTATTGAACTTGGTTTCTAATTTTAAATAATCAATTTAGAGTAATATGAAAAAGATATATAAATCTATCTCTGTTGCACTGGCTATGTTTACACTTACGGCTTGTGGAAATAGCTGGCTGGACCTGAAGCCATCGGATGGAGTGGAGACTTCGGAGTCTATAACAAATTATAATGATGCTTTGACTGCTTACTATGGAATGTATGACGGTTTGCAGGGTAACTCGACTTTCAATTCTTATTATGCAGCGCGTATGTTTTATTATGGGGATGTACGTGGAGATGATATGCAGGCAAGAGATCAGGGAATGCGTTCTTCTGCCTGTTATGAAATGAGATATACGGCAGACGATGCACCTAATATGTGGAATGTTCCTTATAATGTAATCCGTCGTGCAAACGGCCTGATTGAATCTATCGATAATAAGCAGGTTACGGATGCTACCGAGGCACAGGTAGGCAAAATTTATGCAGAAGCAAAAGCTGTACGTGCATTGGTGCATTTTGACCTTGTCCGTATTTATGCTATGCCCTATACAGCAGACAATGGTGCTTCGTTGGGCGTTCCGGTTATGACTAAAAGACTGGATAGTGATGAGTTGCCAACCCGTAATACGGTTGCTGAAGTTTATACTCAAGTAGTAAAAGACTTGACGGATGCTATCAACAGCAACTATATGGAAACGAAGAAGAGTAAAGGTTATTTCAATGTATGGACCGCTAAATCTTTGTTGTCTCGTGTTTACCTGTATATGGGTAAAAATAAAGAAGCGTTGGAACTGGCAGAAGATGTAATTGAACATTCCGGATATGAACTGTGGAAAAATGAAGAGTATGTGGATGCATGGAACAAAGACAACGGTGCTCATGCCAACGAAATGATATTCGAAATTATCAACGAAAGCTCTGACGACTGGGCAGACCGTGAAGGTATTGCTTACTTATATAATGAAAACGGATATGCAGACGCTATCGTAACGAAGTCTTTCAGTGATATGCTTGGAAAAGATCCGAAGGATGTTCGTAATGAAATTATATTAAAAGCAGTTAAGGATAAAGATTTAATTAAGAAATTCGGTGAAGCCAAAGTGTTCGTAAACAAATTTCCGGCTGATAAGTCAGGAGATATGCGTTTAAACAATTTACCGGTTATCCGCTTGTCTGAAGTCTATCTGAATGCTGCGGAGGCTGCGGCAAAACAAAATAAGAATGATGTTGCTGCTAAATATTTGAATGCGATTGTAAAACGTGCAAATCCAGATGCTGCAACTATTGCCGATGCTGATGCGACACTCAGCCGTGTTATACTTGAGCGGCGCAAAGAATTCGTAGGTGAAGGACACCGCTTCTTTGATGCAATGAGAAATAATGAAACAATTGTCCGCTACACGAGTGATGCGGACAAAGGCTTCCATTATTCATTGAATGCCGAGTCGCAGAAATTCAACCGGACATACTTCCGCGCTATCTTGCCGATACCTGTAACTGAAACAGATGCGAACCCCAATATCGCAAAACAGCAGAATCCAGGCTATTAAATAGCAATATTTAGTATTTCCATATATGAAAGCCAACTAATTCGAAATCGATTAGTTGGCTTTTTTTGTAAATGAATGTGTGTATAGTCTTATAGCTTCTTTTTCAGTTATATATAGAAGATGAAAGATTCTTTAAAAAGTTATCACCAATGAAAAAATCGGAAAAATCACAGTCTTTTATTATTCATTGTTGTGCCTCCGGAAAATGTGTATAAATCTAAGATTTGAATAGGCTTGTGTATAAGAAGAATGAATATGGTCCTCTTGGGCTGTAACAAACTTTTTGTTTGTCTTGTATAAAATAAAGAACATATTATTGTTCCTTCGTGTTCTCATTCAGAAATTAAATGTATCATGGAAAAAGTTATTTACAACTTAGTGTTCAATAGGAAGAAGCTATTGAACGCAGATGGAAAAGCTTTGATTCAGGTGGAGGCCTACCTGAACAGGCAAAAAAAGTATTTCTCAACAAAGGTGTATGTAAAACCTTGTCAGTGGGATAGCAAAAGGCGGATGGTAAAGAATCATCCAAATATGGATTCATTGAATCAATATCTTTCAGACTATGTTTCAAATCTGGAACGTAAGGAGTTGGAAATGGTTCAAAGTGGAAAATTGTTCTCTTTGAGAGGATTAAAAGATAAGTCGTCTGGTGATGATATGATTTCTTTCACCGAATTTATGCATAGGGAAATTGCCCATTCCAACTTAAAGGAGTCAACCTTGAAAAATCATTTGTCTACTTTGCAGGTGTTGTCTTCTTATAAGAGGGAAGTAACTTTTGATGATTTGACCTTTAACTTCCTCTGCGATTTTGAATATTATCTTTTAATGCACAAGTATCATAGGAATACGATAGCCAAACATATGAAACATTTGAAACGCTATGTAAATCTGGCTATCAACAAGGACTTGTTTGAATTACAAAGATATCCTTTCCGTAAGTATAAGATTAAATATATGGAAAGTAAAAGAGGTCATCTTACGCCGGAAGAGTTAGACCAGTTAGAGTCTATAAGTCAGAGGCTTCGCTCAACATTGAGGAGAGCTTTGGATATGTTTTTGTTTAGCTGTTATACTGGGCTTCGTTTTTCTGATATTGTAAGCATAACGCGTGAAAATTTCCATATGATAGATGATAAGCTTTGGTTGATTTATTCATCCGTTAAAACCGATGTCAGTGTACGGCTTCCTTTGTTTTTGCTATTTGATGGTAAAGCGCGGGTTATTTATGAGCAATATATAAGGAATAATAAGAAGACATTATTTAATGTCCCGCTTTCCTCAAATTCTAATATCAATAAACAATTGAAACGAATTTGTATTGTAGCCGGCATAGATAAAAAGGTATCTTTTCACACGGCCCGTCATACAAATGCAACATTACTATTATATAATGGGGCCAATATTACGACCGTACAGAAGTTGTTAGGACATAAAAGTGTGCGTACTACAGAAATTTATAGTAATATTATGGATATGACGGTTGTACGTGATTTAGAGAATATCAGAGTGAAGTGGTAAAATTTCTGGCTCGCCGGAAAGCGCCGGAGAAGACCTTTTCGGCGAGGCTGATTATAGTTATTTGAAAGGATATAAGTGATTGTGGTTTTGACAAAATGAAATTTGAATATGCTTCATACTAATGTATAAGTGGGTTGTGTCTGTCTTTTTGCTATAAAAAACTGCTATCAAACATTAAAAATGCCCATAAATTTTACACGAATTATATTTTGAAAAGTAAATAAAATATACGACTTTTGTCTGCATGATGAATCAACCGTTAGCAGAGAGATTACGTCCGAAGACGTTGGATGACTATATCGGGCAGAAGCATCTGGTAGGACAGGGAGCTGTTCTTAGAAAGATGATAGATGCCGGTCGTGTTCCTTCTTTTATATTATGGGGACCTCCGGGAGTTGGAAAGACAACTTTGGCACAAATCATTTCAAATAAGCTGGAAGCTTCGTTTTATACATTGAGTGCAATTAGTTCGGGAGTAAAGGATGTCCGTGAGGTGATAGAAAAAGCAAAAAGTAACCGCTTTTTCAATACTGTATCTCCAATCCTGTTTATCGATGAAATTCACCGTTTTAGTAAATCACAACAAGATTCATTGTTGAATGCCGTAGAGACGGGGGTGGTTACATTAATCGGAGCGACGACAGAGAATCCTTCATTTGAAGTGATCCGTCCCTTGTTATCACGTTGCCAGGTATATGTGTTGAAGTCGTTGGATAAAAATGATTTATTGACTTTATTGCACAAGGCAGTTACAGAAGACATTCTTCTTAAGGAGAAGAATATAATATTGAAAGAAACAGACGCCATGCTGCGCTATTCCGGAGGGGATGCGAGAAAGTTGCTGAATATATTGGAACTTGTAGTGGCTGCTGAAGAAGAATATGATAAGATTGAAATAACGGACGAAAAAGTTGTAGAGCGTTTGCAGGAAAATCCTGCGGCGTATGATAAAGGCGGAGAGATGCATTATGACATTATATCGGCATTTATCAAATCTATACGGGGTAGTGACCCGGATGCTGCCATTTATTGGCTGGCCCGGATGGTGGCAGGAGGAGAAGATCCCGAGTTTATAGCTCGTCGTTTGGTTATTTCAGCATCTGAAGATATCGGATTAGCGAATCCGAATGCTCTTTTGCTTGCAAATGCTTGTTTTGAAGCTTTGAAAAAAATCGGTTGGCCTGAAGGGCGGATTATTTTAGCAGAAACAACAGTTTATCTGGCTTGTAGTCCTAAAAGTAATTCGGCTTATATGGCAATAAATGAGGCCTTGGATCTGGTAGAGCGTACAGGAAACCTGCCTGTCCCTCTGCATTTGCGTAATGCTCCCACAAAACTAATGGCGGAGTTGAACTACGGAAAAGACTATAAGTATGCCCACGATTATGAAAATCATTTTGTCAAACAAGATTTTCTTCCAAAAGAGATTTTGAATAAACGGTTATGGAAAGGACAGGAAAATCCGTCAGAACAGAAGCTGATCGAGCAAATGAAACGTTTATGGGGTGATCGGTATTAACTGACACGGAAAAGCTCTACTTGTGGATAAAAAGTTATAAAAATAAGCAAAAAGATAGCTTTTTGATAAGAATTTTCCATTTTAAGGCTTTGCTTTATTAATTAAATCCGTACATTAGCCGCACTTTTTTGAAAAATGCGTTACTTAAATTATATAACATTAAAAAAGACATTGGTATGAAGAAGCACAATTTTTCTGCAGGTCCCTCTATCCTGAGTGAGTTCACAATTAAGAATACTGCAGCAGCAGTTGAAAATTTTGCAGGAACAGGGTTGTCAATTCTTGAAGTTTCTCACAGAGGAAAAGAATTTGTTGCCGTCAATGATGAAGCGCGTGCGTTGATTAAAGAGTTGCTGGACGTACCGGCTGGTTATGAAGTCGTATTTATGGGTGGTGGTGCAAGTATGCAGTTCTGTATGGTTCCTTATAACTTGTTGAATAAAAAAGCATCTTATCTGGATACTGGTACATGGGCATCCAATGCGATTAAAGAAGCTAAATTATTTGGAGAAGTAGAAGTCGTTGCTTCCTCTAAAGATGCAAACTATACTTATATTCCTAAAGGATATTCAATCGCTGAAGATTCTGATTATTTCCATTTTACTTCCAACAATACAATTTATGGAACTGAAATGCGTAATGATCCGGATGTAAAACAGCGTTTGGTAGCTGATATGTCTTCTGACATATTCTCTCGTCCGATCGATATTTCCAAATATGATATTATCTATGCCGGAGCACAGAAAAACTTGGCTCCTGCTGGTGTAACATTGGCTATCGTACGTGTGGATGCTCTTGGACATGTAGACCGTCCTATACCTACTATGCTGAACTACAACACGCATATTAAGAAAGATTCTATGTTCAATACACCTCCTGTATTGCCTATCTATTCTGCTTTACAGACATTGAAATGGTATAAGGAACAGGGTGGTATCGCTGCTATGGAAAAGAAAGATAAAGAAAATGCAGCTATCCTGTATGATGAAATCGATCGTAACAAATTGTTTAAAGGTACAGTGGCTCCGGAAGACCGTTCTATTATGAATGTATGTTTCATTATGAATGACGAATATAAGGAACTGGAAGACGAATTTAGCAAATTTGCAGCAGCTGCCGGTATGGTAGGTATCAAAGGTCACCGTTCTGTTGGTGGTTTCCGTGCTTCTCTGTATAACGCAATGCCGAAGAGCAGCGTAGAAGCTTTGATTGCATGTATGAAAGAATTTGAAAAGAATCATTGATTATGGCAAAAGTATTAGTTGCAACAGATAAACCTTTTGCTCCGATAGCTGTGAAAGGTATCCGCGAAGTAGTGGAAGGTGCAGGTGATGAACTTGTTCTTCTTGAAAAATATACATCAAAAGCAGAATTGCTGGATGCAGTGAAAAATGTGGATGCTATTATTATCCGTAGCGATATTATAGATGCAGAAGTATTGGATGCAGCAAAGCAATTAAAAATAGTTGTTCGTGCAGGTGCCGGTTACGATAATGTAGATTTGGCAGCCGCTACAGCACATAATGTATGCGTAATGAATACTCCGGGACAAAATTCCAATGCCGTTGCGGAATTAGCTTTCGGTATGATGGTAATGGCTGTCCGTAATTTCTATAACGGAACTTCCGGTACGGAATTGATGGGGAAGAAATTGGGTATCCATGCTTACGGAAACGTAGGGCGTAATGTTGCTCGTATTGCAAAAGGTTTCGGAATGGAAATTTATGCGTTCGATGCTTTCTGCCCGAAAGAAGTAATCGAAAAAGATGGAGTGAAAGCAGTCGCTTCTGCAGAAGAGCTATATTCAACTTGTAATGTAATTTCTTTGCATATTCCGGCTACTGCCGAAACAAAGAACTCTATCGATTATGCTTTGGTAAATAAGATGCCTAAAGGTGGTGTTTTAGTTAATACCGCTCGTAAAGAGGTAATCAATGAAGCGGAATTGATTAAGTTGATGGAAGAACGTGCAGACCTGAAATATGTAACAGATATTATGCCTGCTGCTAACGAAGAGTTTGCCTCTAAATTTGCCGGCCGTTATTTCTCTACACCGAAAAAGATGGGTGCACAAACTGCAGAAGCTAATATTAATGCAGGTATTGCTGCCGCTAAACAGATTGAAGGCTTCCTGAAAGAAGGTATCGAAAAGTTCCGTGTAAATAAATAAGCGATACAATACCTTTTGTCATAGTCCGTAGAAATACCCCTTGTAATTCATTGTGTTTCTACGGACTTCCTTTTAAATTAGTAACATAAAAAACACAGAATAGTTATGGCAAAAATAAAACCTTTTAAGGGTGTCCGCCCTCCGAAAGATTTAGTAGAACAAGTAGTTTCTCGTCCTTATGATGTTTTAAACTCAGAAGAAGCCCGCGAAGAAGCCAAAGGAAATGAAAAATCATTATACCATATCATAAAGCCGGAAATTGATTTCCCGGTTGGAACCGATGAGCATGATCCTGCTGTTTATCTGAAAGCTGCTGAGAACTTCCAAATGTTCCAGGAAAAGAGCTGGCTGGTGCAGGATAAGAAAGAATGTTACTATGTTTATGCACAAACAATGAACGGCAAGACACAGTTTGGTCTGGTTGTCGGTGCATACGTTCCCGATTATACAAACGGCACAATCAAGAAACATGAATTGACTCGCCGTGATAAGGAAGAAGACCGTATGAAACATGTGCGTGTAAATAATGCGAATATAGAGCCTGTCTTCTTTGCTTATCCCGACAATGCTGAATTGGATAAAATTGTTGCTAAATATACCGCGCGTAAACCTGAATATGATTTCGTGGCAAAAGACGACGGTTTCGGACATACCTTCTGGATTATAGACGAAGATGCGGATATTGCCCGTATTACCGAATTATTTGAAGGAATGTCTGCCCTTTACATAGCAGATGGACATCATCGTTCGGCTGCAGCCGCTTTGGTTGGTGCTGAAAAAGCCAGCCAGAATCCGAACCATCGTGGTGACGAAGAATATAACTATTTCATGGCTGTTTGTTTCCCGGCAAACCAATTGACGATTATCGATTATAACCGGGTGGTAAAGGATTTGAACGGTCTGTCCGAAGAAGAATTCCTTGCCAGATTAGCAAAGAATTTTGTTGTGGAAGAAAAAGGAACCGATATTTATCAACCTGCAGGTCTTCATAATTTCTCTCTTTATTTGGGCGGGAAATGGTATTCTCTGACTGCTAAAGAAGGAACTTACAATGATAATGATCCGATAGGCGTACTGGATGTTACCATTTCTTCTAATTTGATATTGGATGAAGTTTTAGGCATTAAAGACCTTCGTTCCGACAAGCGTATTGATTTCGTTGGAGGTATCCGCGGTTTGGGTGAACTGAAACGGCGAGTGGATAGTGGCGAGATGAAAGTTGCTTTGGCTCTCTATCCTGTAACAATGAAACAGTTGATGGATATCGCTGATACCGGTAATATTATGCCTCCTAAAACAACCTGGTTCGAACCGAAACTTCGTTCCGGGCTTGTGATACATAAATTGGATTAAACGATTCGGATAAAATAAAAAAGCTATCTTTCAAAAATAAGATAGCTTTTTTATTTTATAGAACCTTATAGCCATCCAATTCTATATTACGAAAAGAGATGTTGATAATTACTTCGTCGTGAAGGACTCCATTCAACTGATGGTTTGATGCCTCTGTATTGGTACGGCGAGGTAATGCGGTGCTGTTTTCTGCTTTCGCTTGTGAGCAGAGCTGTTTTACAGCACTGCATCCTGCTACTGGATACCATCGAGAGGTAAATCGAATGTATCGAATGTGGTTGGAATCGAAGATCAGCCTTAGCTGATTCGCCAACCTCTTTTATTCTTGTAAACAGCGAACAGAGAAGCCGTACGCCTTGACGTCCGCGAACAGGCTCAACGTTACACTGCTGAATCGTACGCCACTGGCGTTTGAACTACCAGCTGACGACCAATAGTAGCCGGTACCCAGATTGTAGGTCAAACCGTTACCGTAGACCCGACAGCCTGCAACAGGTAAAATGAGTTGAGGGTAACCACTATTTGCATTTACTTTGAATAAACCACCGCTTCCATCCCAAGTGGTCGCATTCCCTATAGATTTTAATTCATCGATAGTCGGTACACGATATCCCGGAGGGCAAGGGTCGTTTACCCCTTTGAAGCTACCGTTCCATAAAGTATTATTTTGAGTGTTTAACCAATTGTTAGGGCTATTGGGTGCTGTATAAAAAACATTATTATTGGGTCTGGAATTACTCGTAGGGCCGGATGCTGAGGAACCGTCATGGTTCGTATAATCCTGACGCCCCCACTGGTAGAGATTACCGGTTCCGGCTACTATTTTATCCTTTCCATCATTAGCTATTGCCACACGGCTTGCCCCGCAATTAACGGGAGCCCAATAATAAGAACCTTTCTTGATGGCAGTATAATAAAGAGATGCACTGGAGCTTCCCATCGGATAACCTATACAAGAAGCGCCCCGCCAGATGGTGTAAGATTTGAGTGTCGTACCATTCTGTTTGACATCCATCGTTGCTTTATGAAGCTGGTAAGCGGCATCCGTTCCGCTTGAATTACCCACAACTATGTTATAAATATATTTGCGTCGGTTGTTTTCAATCTTTGTTTCTTTGTATGTGATATTTCCCAACCATGATTTCCCTCCGTTTGATGTAGTACAATATTTACTATCATATGTAATACTTGAAGATAATGCAGGAGCGGTAAACATGCCATAGAAAGATACTGTCATCGTTTTTCCGTTTGTTCCTACCCGGTAACCGTCCGATGTTTTTTCATCATAGTTTGCAAGATCAGTTGCCAACCACGCTTTTTCTTCGGTAAAGCTGACCTTTACCTCTACAGCTTTGGTTTCATCCCCACTGTTTATTACACGGATGGTTTGTTCGCCGGGAACCGATGTGGGGAAACTGCTTTTCGATGGGTCTAACTTTACGGTGTAAGAAAAAAGATTGGTACTGCTGCTTGTCGTTTCATAAGTCAGCCAGTCTGGACCGGAGATTTTGGAACCGCCCACACTCTTCCCAGTAATGGTAAAAGAAGGAACCGAGTAATTTGCTTCAGCATGGAGGGCTACAGTTGCTGCGGAACTCAGAACCGGCATTGCCGGAAGTGGTTTAACATAAAGCACATTGTCGAATCCGGCTTCCGTATCGGTAAAGTGGACAATGACCTCGGGATATACCTCTTTCTCATAGCCCGGTTTCACTGAAATGGCATAACTTTTACCTTCTACGGTTGCCTTTGCCAATTCAGGCAGTTCGTTTACATCCAGCCAGTCGTATTGCTGCATTTCCGATCCTCCGGCATACTCTTTACTCATGGTAAGGGGAGTTTTGCTGTTAATCAGTACATTAAAGCGGTAATTGTCCGTAGCTTCGATACCCACTGTACGGCTTGTTTCCGTATAGGCGACTTTGCCGTTCATATCCTCAGGAATAATAACGGACATGGGTGGTGCTTGTGTAACCCGCAGAATGCTTTCGTCTCCGGTTGTTCTGTCTGTAAAGCGGAAAACCGCCTTCGGATAGGTTTCCTTGTCATACCCTGATTTCACAGAGATGGTATAGCGATAGCCGTCTATTGATGCTTTGGTTATTTCTGTAGGGGCACTTATTTCCAGCCAGTCGCAGTCTTGTGCGGCGGCGCTTCCTGTATAATTCTTTGTAACATCCAGTGGCATGTTATTACTAACCAGTACATCAAAAGAGAACCCTCCTTGGGCTTCTATGGCAACGGTACGGTTTTCTACCGTGTAGTCTACCCTGTCTTTCATATCGTCCGGTATAATAACCGACAGTGCGAGTGTATTGCTGTTTCCGGATGGGTCGTACTCGTCCAAATAACCTCCTTCATCCCATTCGTTCACATCCAGAGAGAAATCCAAACTGTATTCGTCTGCCTTAGTGATACCGATAGTATACCGATGATTGGGGTTGATTTCCAATTCAACCGAGCCTCCATCGGCAGTTTGTTGCTTGAAAGGAATCTGATAAGTTACCTCTTTCTTCTCCGTCAGGTTTACCTGATAAGTACCGTTCAGAATCAGGTAACCTTCATCTTCCAACAAACTTGGATAACTGTAGAAAGCGGATACCTGCAAGCCTGTATTTGCTTTATCCCCTTCAAAAGCACGTGCCGGATAAGTAATTAACTCCCCGTCTACAGCAGGAGTTGCACCATATACCTTAACCGGAAAGAAGGTGGTTCCTCTCCGTCCGTTACCCATAGAGATAGATTCCAGATGGAATTTAGAGTCAGCCTCTATATTGCTTACATCGAAGCGTGCCATTGTACGAGTCAATTTAAAACCTACCTGTACACGTGCCGAGGAACCGAAGTCTGTTAAATCGATAGGAGTCGTTTGTGCGCCAGTCATTGGGAGGGGTAAGCCTAATGCCGGGGAGTCATTGGTCAGTAGTGGGGAATGGAATTTCTGAAATTGTAGCTCGGTTGGGATACCATCTGTCAGGAGTCCCGTTTCTATATCGTAAGTAAGCGGAGTAAAATAAGTATCTGCTACTATATTTCCATCGACCGGATTAATCAAGTCTGTTTGATTGGCAATACAATAAAGGCGAACGAATAAGCCTTTTTGCAGTTCCAGCAATGCGGTAGTGGTTGCATTATCCGTACTTGGTGTAAGATTGAGTTCTTTCGCTCCTGCCGGAAGTGCCGAACCGTCCTGTCGATAGGAGAACCGTTCGCGGAAAGTATAGGCGTCACCTTCTGCTTTTGCTCCGAATACATAGATATCCAGAGTTGTAATTTCATTCTCCGCTTCGGTGGCAATGAGAGCATCTGCTTTAGTCTCCGCCTTGGTTGTTTTCACTGAGAGTTTGTTCTTAAAGGAAAGAAGTACCTCACGTTTGTTAGCACTGCCCGCCTTTTCTGTAGAGCGGTCTGTTTTGTCCACCTCTGCCGTACAGGAGGCAAACAGCACAGCAGCAAGCAGATATATACTTGCCGCGAGTGCCTGTACCGGTCTGATAGAGGGACATAGACCTTGTAGTTCTGTTTTCATCTTCATAGATATTTATTGTTTGTGTTTGTTATTACCCTATTCCCGTAATCTTTAATCCGCGTTTTTCGCGGCATCCGCGTCAAAAATCTATTTACCTCTGATTACTATCTAATCGGATGGATTATAAAATCGGCAGTTCACTTAAGACTACGTTAAAAATTAGGATATCTTAATAAATTTCATGCCGTGAAAGTTGTTGAGATTCATAAATCCTCACGATTTTGAAATTTTTCTATAAACAATAAGCATTAATAATCAAAGGATTATAGTGTTAATATGTAGTAATATCTTTATATATTTGTGAAATCTTAACGTAGTCTTAAGTGGACTCCATATCTTATCTTTAGTGTATTCTTTATTCTTCCCCACTCACCTCAGAAAGCTTTCCCAAAAACTCGAGGACTATCCAAAGAGATTTCCAATATGAAGGGTGTATGCTTGAAAAGTGTTGATTCGTATGGATTTTCATTTGATTTATTAGCTGGAATGTTCTTGTATTTTATTACTTTTGTTTGTAGTATAGAAGAGACACCCAAAAAGTGCGGTTAATGGAAAAATATATTGATTTATCTCGCGAAGAACTAATAAAACGTCTGGAAACTCTGGAGCTTGAAAAAGAACAGAGCCATCATGTATATGAAGATTTGGAGAAGATGCAGCGAGATTATCAGTCTCAGGAAAAACTGGCTATACTTAAAGCTGCCGTTAATGTCGGAGATTCTTTAATATGGGAATATGATGTAAAAAATGATATTATTCATCTCGATTATGAATTGAATATATATGGAGGTAAAAATTCCCGCTTAAAAATAGAACCCTTCCGGAAAAAAGAAGATTTTCTGAACACCATCTATCCGGAAGACCGGCAGCATGTATTTTACGACCATTTTATCCGTCTTATCAAGGGAGAGATTAGCAGTTATAGCATTCGGTACAGGCGCCTGTTTGGTGACGAGGTTATTTGGGTGGAAGCAAATGTCCAGCCCTACAAATATAATGAAGACGGAACCCCCAGCCATATTGTATATTATTTATCAGATGTTACGGAGCAAAAGAACCTCCAGGATAAAATATACCAATTGGAAAATAAATACCGGAATATACTCAATGCAACGCAAGATGCTGTTATGACAATGACGGAAGACGGGAGGATTATAGATGTGTACGCCGGTTCCGTGGAAAATTTATTGAAATCTCCGGAAGTGTTGAAGGGTTCGTTCGTTAGTGATTGGCTGAAACCTGATGTTGTGAGTTCTTTTCATTCAGCTATAAAAAAGACTATTGAAGTTCAAAAAGAGCAAAATATTTCTTTTTCCATTCACTTAAAAAACGGGAATATAAAATATTTCTTTTGCCGTATTATTCCTTATGCGGAGAACGAGGTAGTCGTTATTTCCCGCGATGCGAGTACTTTTGTACAAAGCAGGCAGCGTGTGGATTTCCTGAACAATCTGATGCGTGCTATTCTGGATAATATACCGGTGGTTGTGGTTGTGAAAGAGATAGAGAAAGATTTCCGTTTTCTCTATTTTAACTCGGCTGCCGAGCATTTTATGGGATTAACAACCGGTGCTGTATTAGGTAAGAACGATTTTGATTTGTTCACAGACAAAGAAAGTGTCGAGCGCATTCGCGAACAGGATTTATGTGCTATCAAAAACGGGCAAAACGTCCAGTATGCCGTAGACTATAAAACACCGGATGGAAAATCGAAGATTGTAAATATTATTCGCGTCAAGATCGATAGCCTTGTCGAAGGCAATTCCCCTCTGCTTATATCCATGATATGGGATATTACACGGGACAGGGAGAATGAAATAGAATTGATAAAGGCACGTGAGGCTGATAAAATGAAATCAGCATTCCTTGCGAATATGAGCCATGAAATCAGGACACCTCTGAATGCCATTGTCGGTTTTTCTTCTTTACTGCCGGATGCTGCTAATAGAGAAGAGCAACAGGAGTTTATTTCTATTATAAATAAAAACAATACGCTTTTGTTGCAATTGATAGATGATATATTGGATATATCCAAAATAGAAGCAGGCAAGTTCGATTATATTTCTACAGATATCGATTTAAAACAAATATGTATGGATGTGTATTCGATGCATGCCTTAGAAGTGACACCAGAGGTAAAAATGATTTTTGTTCCAGAACATCCTTCGGTGATTTTGTATACCGACGGGCGGCGTATCGAGCAGGTACTTTCCAATTTTCTGACAAATGCAATCAAGTTTACGAAGAAAGGAAGCATTACGATTGGCTATGTCGTACAGAGTACCGAAGTGTATGTATCTGTTGAAGATACAGGAATGGGTATCTCAAAAGAAAGACAAAAAACAATCTTCGACCGTTTTGTAAAGTTAGATAGTTATCAGCAGGGAACAGGATTAGGACTTACTATCAGTAAAACAATTATCAAACAATTGGGAGGGGAGATAGGAGTAGTGTCTGAAGAAGGAAAGGGAGCCACTTTCTGGTTTACATTGCCCTTGCCTGCTGTCGATAAATAAAGAATACGTTATTGGTATATCATAAAAAAAGAGATTGCTTATTTAAGCAATCTCTTTTTTTATGATGAAAATGGAATAGCCGGTTACATAATACCGCGTTCGCGCAGTTTTTCCTGCCATTTCCATGCAGAAGCAAGTGTATCTTCCAACGTTTCCGTAGCTTTCCAGCCCAACACTTTGTTGGCATGTTCCGGATTCGCCCAAACTTTTTCAATATCACCTTCGCGACGTCCTACAATCTTATAGGGAACTTTTACGCCGGTAGCTTTTTCGAATGTGTTTATCAATTCCAGAACCGAAACGCCATTGCCGGTACCCAGATTGAATATTTCAACATTAGCTGCTGATTTTCCATTCAACATACGGTCCATAGCGATTACGTGCGCTTTCGCCAAGTCCACAACATTGATATAGTCGCGGATACAAGAACCGTCAGGGGTATCATAATCGTCTCCGAATACGCTTAATTCCTTGCGGATACCCATTGCTGTCTGTGTCAGGTAAGGAATCAGGTTCTGAGGTACACCGTTGGGTAATTCCCCGATTTCGGCCGTAGGATGTGCTCCGATCGGATTGAAGTAACGCAGGATAATGCTCTTGAAAGGCACTCCGGCATGGATTGTATCGCGGATAATTTCTTCGTTGATCTGCTTTGTATTTCCGTAAGGAGAAGTAGCCGGTTTAATCGGTGCATTTTCCGTTACAGGCAGATCTTCCGGAGCCGGCTGGCCATATACCGTACATGAAGAAGAGAATACGATACCTTCAATACCGGATTCCGGCATAAGTTCAAGCAGGTTGACCAGCGTGACAATATTATTGCGGTAATATTTCAGAGGTTGCTGAACAGATTCACCTACAGCTTTGCTTGCAGCAAAAAGGATAATCCCTTTGATGCCCGGATGAGCTTTCAATGCCTCACGAGTACCTTCTTTATCTTTCAAATCCAGTTGGATGAATTCGGGACGGATGCCAGTAATACGTTCTATACCGTCTAATACTTCAATATTGGAGTTTGACAGGTCGTCGATAATAACAACATCGTAACCTGCATTCTGCAATTCGACTGTGGTGTGTGAGCCGATGTAACCTGTACCTCCGGCTACTAAAATTTTCTGTTTCATTTTCGTGTTTATTTAGAATAGTAAGATTATACAATTCCGGAAAATCCCATAAATGCCATAGCCAGCAAACCGGCTGTGATAAGAGCAATAGGAGTACCTTTCATGCCTTCGGGGACATGAGTCAGTGCTAATTGTTCCCTGACACCTGCAAAGATAATCAAAGCTAACGCAAATCCAATAGCTGTCGAGATTGCATATACTACAGATTCTAATAAATTATATTCTTTCTGGATAACCAGAATCGCAACACCCAAGATACAGCAGTTGGTGGTAATCAAGGGAAGGAATACGCCAAGTGCCTGATAAAGGGCCGGGGATACCTTCTTTAATATGATTTCTACCATCTGAACCAATGCGGCAATAATCAGGATAAAACTGATTGTTTGCATAAATCCTAAATCGAAAACATCCAGTACATATTTCTGAACCAGGAAAGTAACGATTGTTGCAATTGTCAAAACAAAAGTAACGGCTGCACCCATACCGGCTGCTGTTTCAACTTTCTTGGATACGCCTAAAAACGGACAGATACCCAGGAATTGTGCCAGTACGACATTGTTTACAAATACGGCGGCAATAAATATAAGTATATATTCCATATCGTTTCTTTTTATGCTTTACGCAGTTTGTTTACAATTGCAATCAGATACCCCAGAGCGATAAATGCTCCCGGAGCCAGTACGAAAATTAAAGAACCGTATTGTTCCGGCATCAATGTGAAACTGAATAATTTGCCGGTTCCCAGAAGTTCGCGCACGGCACCCAGCAAGGTAAGAGCCATGGTGAAACCCAGTCCCATACCCAATCCGTCGAATGCAGAAGGAATAATACCGTTCTTTGCAGCAAAAGCCTCTGCACGTCCTAATACGATACAGTTTACAACAATCAGCGGAATAAATAACCCGAGGCTGGCATATAAGGCAGGAACGAATGCTTCCATACACATTTGGACAACGGTTACGAAAGTAGCGATTATCACAATGTAGGCAGGGATACGCACCATATCGGGTATTAGATTCTTCAATGCTGCGATAACCATATTGGAACAGATTAATACGAACGCAGTGGCAAGTCCCATACTCATACCGTTCAGTGCTGAAGAGGTCGTACCTAAAGTAGGACACATACCCAGCAATAATACGAATGTCGGGTTTTCGGTAATGATACCGTTCATTAATACTTTCAGATTACTCATTGTTGTTACCTCCTTCTTCTTCGGTGTTAGGGGATGATGATTGAGTGGCTCCAGTATGTGCATCAGATGCAGCATAAGCACTGTAAGCGCGGTTTACAGCATCCAGGAATGCACGGCTGGTAATTGTAGCGGCTGTAATCGCATCTACATCGCCTCCGTCTTTAGTTACTTTCAGCGGACCGTCAGCCAGGTTTTTGCCTAAGACGTTCTGCTGGTTTTTATCCATGCGGAACCATTCCTGCATTTTAGCGCCAAGTCCGGGTGTTTCGGCATGTTGCAAAACCGAATAATTCAGCAGTTTGCCGTTTACGTCGAAACCTACGATAACTCTGATTTCTCCGCTAAAGCCTTTTTTCGTATTGCTTTCTACAGCGGCACCGACGAATTCCCCGCCTTTGGTTGCCGGATAAATTTTCAGAGAATCACCGTCTGCGGTGACTGCCATATAAGCTTCTTCAGTCGGTTTATTGTCAAATTCAGGGGTAACTTCCTTTATAGCCTGTTCCAGAGCGGCTGCTTTGGTGGCTGCAATCGGGCCGGATGTATACATGTTTACTCCGGCTAATATCGCTCCTGCTACCAAACAGATAATGGTGAGCGAAAGGAACATATTGAGTAATGACGATTTCAATTTTGCCATGCTTATTTTCCTCCGAAATGTTTAGGTTTCATATAACTGTTGATTAGCGGAGTTACTCCATTCATGATGAAGATAGCGAATGACATACCTTCAGGATAAGAACCGAACAGGCGGATAACTGTTGTCAGGATACCGATACCTACACCGTAAACCAGCATACCGTTCTTACTCATCGGAGAAGTTACATAATCGGTTGCCATAAAGATAGCACCCAGCATCAAACCTCCGGATAACAGATGTACGAACGGGTTTGCATATTGAACAGGATTTACCAAATGCATGATACCTGTGAATACGAATACCGTAGCGATGATGGATACCGGGATATGCCAGGTAATAATCTTTTTCCATAGCATATAGAACAGACCCAGGATAAGGGCTATCGCACTAACTTCACCTAAGCTGCCACCCATACGTCCAAGCAGCATATCTGTGTAGCTCGGCAATTGGGTTACTCCTTCATTCATAAGGGAAAGGACTGTTGCTCCTGTCTGTGCATCCGTATAAGTCATCGGAAAAGCACTGGTTGCATCGACCAATGGCCAAGTTGTCATTTGCGCCGGGAAAGAGATTAACAGGAAGATACGTCCTGTTAATGCCGGGTTGAAAATGTTGTTTCCTAATCCGCCGAATGACATTTTGCCGATACCGATAGCAGCCAACGCTCCAATCATAATAATCCAGATCGGCAGGTTAGACGGCAGGTTAAACGCCAGCAGCACACCTGTCAGGATAGCCGAACCGTCGCATATAGTAGGTTCCTTTTTCATCAGGAACTTTTGAATCAGGTATTCGAACAGTACGCAGAAAAATACGGAAACAACCGTAACGATTAATGCTCCCAATCCGAAAAAGTAGAGTGATACAAGGAAAGCCGGTACAAGGGCAATCAGTACACCATACATATTTTTGCTTATGCTGTCGCCTCCATGGATGTGGGGCGAGGGCGATACATATAAATTATTTTCCATATTGCTCTTGTTTTATGACTTACGGGCACGTATGATACCCATTACTTTACCTTTACCCGACCGGATGTAGTCCAGTAACGGACGGTTTGCCGGACATGTATAACTGCAGGAACCGCATTCGATACAGTCGGTAATATAATTCTTCTCAGCAAGATCCCATTCTTTAAACTCTGTGGCATTCATCAGCAGGGTAGGGTTCAGACCCATCGGGCAGACGTTTACACATTTGGCACAACGGATACAGTCGTGTATCGGTTTACGAACGGATTCTTCTTTAGTCAGGAGCAATACGCCGGAACTACCTTTGGTTACGGGTACCTCTGCGGAAATCAAAGCTTTACCCATCATCGGACCTCCGCCAATGATTTTACCTGTGTTTTCAGGGAGGCCACCGGCAGCTTCAATCAATGCACTTATCGGTGTTCCCATACGTACGAGGAAGTTGGAAGGGGCGGAAACCGCTTTGCCTGTAACCGTAACGACACGTTCAAACAAAGGTTTGTTCTTTTGAACGGCTTCATATACGGCAAATGCAGTACCTACGTTCTGCACAACCGCTCCGGCTGAAATAGGAAGTGCGCCACTCTTCACCTGCCGGCGGATAACCGCATCGATTAATTGCTTTTCGCCTCCTTGCGGATATTGTACCTTCAACGGCATCACTTCTATGCCTTTATATCCGGTTACCAGTTTTTGCATAAGCGCAATCGCATCCGGCTTGTTGTTTTCAATGCCTATGACGGCTTTGTTTACATTTACAGCCTTCATCAAAAGGGTGACGCCAACCAGGATTTCTTCCCCTTTTTCCATCATCAGGGAGTGGTCGGATGTCAGGTAGGGTTCGCACTCTACCGCATTGATGATTACGATTTCTGCCTTATTTCCCGGAGGAGGAGTCAACTTGATTTGTGTAGGGAATGTAGCTCCGCCTAAGCCGACAATACCGGCTGCCGCAACTTTATCAACGATTTCTTTGGATGACAGCGTACATTCTTTTACTAATGTTCCGCTACGGTCGATAGTTTCTTCCCATTCGTCGCCCTCTACATCTATATAAATAGCCGGTCGTCTGTAACCACTTGCATCGAGAGCATTATCTATCTTATTTACTTTACCGGATACCGATGAGTGAATGTTAGCGGAAACGAAACCTCCTGCTTTGGCGAGAAGCGTTCCAACCTTCACCGGATCACCCTTTTTGACTACTGCTTGGGCTGGAGCTCCGATATGTTGGCTAAGCGGTACGATTACCTGCCGGGGAGCAGCCAATACGGTAATTTTCTTACCGGCAGACAATTTATTTTCGGGCGGATGTATACCTCCGATACGAAATGTCCTTAACATACTATTAGATTTTATTTTAGATTTCTTTTTCTTTCACTTTATTGGTATCTGCTGCCGGGGCGGCTTCTTTCCGGGGAGGGAAGTTCAGCTCATGGATTGCTCCGGTCGGGCATACGGCTACACATTTACGGCATAAGCGGCATTTTGTATAGTCTATATAAGCGAGATTGTTTTCTAAAGTAATGGCTTCGAACGGACATTCTTTCACGCATTTTCCACAACCGATACATGCGTTGGCACATGCTTTTTTAGCGATGGCTCCTTTGTCTTTATTTACGCAGCTAACGAAAATACGACGGGATTTAGGACCTTTTTTGCGCAACTCGATAATGTTTTTCGGACAAGCTTTTACGCAAGCGCCGCATGAAGTACATTTCTCTTCTTCAACTTCTGCGATTCCTGTAGCCGGGTTGATATGAATGGCATCGAAGTTACAAACCGTAACACAGTCCCCGTAACCTAAACAACCGAATGTGCATCCGGTTTCGCCCCCATATAAAGTGGATGCGATACTGCAACTTTGTACACCGTCATATTTGTTGGTACGTGGACGAACTTCGCAGGTTCCGTTGCAACGGACAACAGCAACCATAGGCTCTGCACTTGTAGCTTCTTTTCCTAATATAGATGCAACCGTACTCATGACAGGGGAGCCTCCTACCGGACAAAGCAAGCCTTCGAGGCTATCGGCTTTTACACAAGCAGCGGCGAACCCTCCGCATCCGGGATAACCGCAACCTCCGCAGTTCGCTCCAGGCAATGCCTCCTGGACCTGTGCGATACGTGGGTCTTCGTATACTTCAAATTTTTTGGACGCAGCATATAAGAAAACCGCTCCGATTGCTCCGATTGCTCCTAATGAAATAACCGCTATTAAAATCATGATATTTTAATGATTAAGTTTCTTTAAGGTGAATATAAATTGTTTTTTTAGTTTATCGCGTAAAAAGTATAATATGCAATAATAAGGAATTAAGAGCAGTAATCCGGTTAACCCGCTTGTGGTTTCTTCCCATTGCATACTTGTACCTACTGCAATTGCCCCGACCACAATAATGAGCGGTAGAACAAAAGCAAGAAATACAGCCTTTAAGCCAAGCGAGCTCTGACCGCAAAGTTGTACTTCTTCATTCACATGAAATTTTCCGGAATTGTCAGGAACTTCAATAATCTTTTCTTTGCTTTCGGATGCCGCACACATGCTTTTGGCATGACATCCGGAGCAAGCAGATTGCTGGATAATTCTGACGTAGACCGTTCCACTGTCGATCTTTTCTATAATTCCGTTATGACTGATACTTTCGCTCATATTTGTAATCTCGACATTGCAAAACAGGGGCAAAAGTAAGTAATATTTGGATATTATGACAGGATTAACAAAGTTTATTATGAAAAAACCTCAAGTCAATCTTACCATTTGTAATTAAAGCCGAAGCTCAATAATTCGTTGATCTGGAAATAGCTGTCGAAATCAGGCTTTTTATCTACTGCATCGTCAAAACGGATGTTGAGTGATATATTGGTAGAGAAAAACCTGCTGATTGCTAAGGTTACTCTATTTTCAAATTCTCCTAATCCCCGGTCATAACTTGTAAAATAATAGAAACGTGAATACCAGCTTATGTTCCGGTTAATCTGGAAATTTGTTGTAGCATTGATAGTCGAACCGAACTGGCTCAGTTTATGAGCAAATTCTCCAGTTTCAGGGTCTTTTTTGAAACCGTGGCGACCCAAGTCAATTTCTTTGTCCACACTATACATATATGTATATGAGATAGGAGCCAGGTTGACGGATAATGTCAGGCTTTTATGACGTTTGGTGAATTTTTTATCCAGGTCGTATTTCATACCGAGACCTAAGTTGACACTGAACGGAGAAAGGAATGCCGCTTGTTTCTGCATGGAGTTCTCCTGATAGTTTTTGAATAACTGGGTCTGGAATGTAGCATCGAAAGTATAATACCATTTGTTGAAGGCTCTATACCCGAAGTTGCTGTGGATACGCAACATGTCGTCACCCACCTTATAGTCGTGTAATGTATCTTTCGGAGCAGTGAAAACATTCGTTTTTATTTCCAGTTCGTTGACAAACTGAATTTTGTCTTTATTATAATTGTAAGCAAAATATTCGCGGTTTGTCAGGTTCCATGTGCTCACGCCTCCCTTATGCCAGTTGGGAGATATATAGTTTTGTGCCAATTGGATTGCACTCTCGAAATGTGAAATCCAGTAGCGTCTTTCCGGAATAAACTTGGCAGGTCCGGTTACATCGCTGAAGTCGGCATCATTGTTTACTTTGATTAATTCTGGTTCGTAAGTCGTTTTCTTGATGAAATGTGTCTGTACGATGTCGCTTGGCAGATCCCGTTCGGAATAACGGAAATACTGCGGATAATTCAAACGCACATAGTTATATGCTATGTCTTCCAGTTGGCGGTCTATTTTATAATTCTGGAACAATGTCGTATCCGGTTTGAATACGGAATATTTATCATTTTGTTTTTCAAGGAAGTCCGGATCATAGAGTTGCAGGTCTTTGGCAAACAACCCTCCTTTGAAATAGATAGGGATGAATAACGGATTGACAATCATTGTATCCTGGAACGTAACATTTTCGTCGAATTTGCTGGAAGGATCGCGTACCCAGTTTACCCAATACAAAGCCTCGGGGGATAGGGATGCTTCTTCATTTTTCTTTAAAAAACGCAGTAAATTTTTACTTGGAGTTGCAGGAGTCGTATAGGCTCTGTTCTGTTTTTCGAATTCAGTCCGGAGATCCGGAATCTTCTCCAGTTCTTCCGGGTCTAATTCTACACGAATGAGTGTGTCGGCCTGTTCCACTACAGCTTGCTTATTAAGCTGTTCGTTATCGATAATTTGAATATCTTGTGCACCTGTTCGGTTACAGAATAACAGTATAATAAATAATCCTAAAAATGATCTTTTAGCAAACATAGTATCTTTTTACATGAATTAAATATATCCGTCGCAAAAATAGCTAAAAAGTATGAGATAACCAATCTTTCAGTGAGAATCTGACCGGTTCGGAACCCTCTTGGATGATAAAAAAGGTGAACACTCATCAGGGATGCAACCCCTGTTTTCAAAACATAGGTGTTTTGCATTCGAAACATATATGTTTTAAACTCAAAACACCTATGTTTTGAAATGCACTCTTTCGGGAGCTGTTTTTGTACATGCGGGGTTATGCCTTATCTGTATATTCATAGTTATGGTTTTTCCAAATCATAACTATGAATTTCAAAAATCATAACTATGATCCGGTAAATCCGTATGGAAAGGAAAATACCGGGTAGCCCTTGTCATGTGGATGAAAATAACTAACTTTGCAGTTTTGAAATGTAAGAGTGTAATTACAGATAATTAAAATATTACTATCGTGGCAGATACAAAGTACATCTTCGTTACGGGCGGCGTAGTCTCTTCTTTAGGTAAGGGGATTATCGCAGCATCATTAGGTAAATTACTTCAGGCAAGAGGTTATAAAGTTACCATTCAGAAGTTTGACCCCTATATTAATATTGATCCGGGTACGTTGAACCCGTATGAGCATGGGGAATGTTATGTAACCGTAGACGGACATGAAGCGGATTTGGACTTAGGACATTATGAACGTTTTCTGAACGTTCCGACAACCCGGGCAAATAATATTACTACCGGGCGTATTTATCAAAGTGTAATCAATAAAGAACGTAAGGGCGACTATCTGGGTAAGACAGTACAGGTGGTTCCTCATATTACCGATGAAATCAAACGTAATGTAAAATTGCTGGGAAGCAAATACAAATTTGATTTTGTGATTACCGAAATCGGTGGGACCGTTGGCGACATCGAGTCTTTGCCTTTTATAGAAAGTGTCCGCCAGTTGAAATGGGAGCTTGGAAAGAACTGTATTTGTGTGCATCTTACTTACGTTCCTTACATTGCAGCCGCAAAAGAATATAAAACAAAACCGACACAGCATTCGGTAAAGCAATTGCAGGAATTGGGTATACAGCCGGATGTCCTGGTATTGCGTACGGAACACTTGTTGAGCAACGATTTGCTCCGTAAAGTGGCATTGTTCTGTAACGTGGCGGAGGATGCTGTTGTTCAGTCTGTCGACGTACCTACAATCTATGAAGTGCCGCTGGTACTGCAACGTCAGAATATGGATATTACAATCCTGAAGAAGATGGGTCTGGAAATAGGCCCTACTCCGGAAATGAAGCCGTGGCGCGAGTTTCTGAAAAAGAAATCGGATGCAACGGAAACCGTGAAAATAGGTTTGGTCGGTAAATATGTAGAGTTGCAGGATGCTTATAAGTCAATAGACGAATCATTGTTGCAGGCTGCTATCTATAATGACCATACGTTGGATTTGCATTTATTCCATTCCGAAAAGCTGAATGACGGCAATGCCGCAGAACTGCTGAAAGATATGGATGGCATCCTGATTGCTCCCGGATTCGGACAGAGAGGTATCGACGGTAAGTTTGCCGCTTTGAAATATGCCCGCGAACATGATGTACCTTGCCTGGGTATTTGCTTGGGTATGCAATGTATGGTAATCGAATATGCCCGCGACGTATTGGGTATGGCAGACGCAAACTCTACGGAGATGGAACCGAACACTCCTTATAAGGTGATAGACTTGATGGAAGAACAGAAGAATATTACCAATATGGGCGGTTCGATGCGTTTGGGTGCTTATGATTGTGTGTTGCAGAAAGGTTCCAAAGCTTATCAGGCCTATGGAAAAGAACACATACAGGAACGTCATCGCCATCGTTTTGAGTTTAATAGCGAATATAAATCCCAATTCGAAGCTGCCGGCATGAAATGTACGGGTGAGAATCCGGAAACTGGTCTGGTAGAAGTCGTGGAAATACCTGAATTGAAATGGTTTGTCGGTGTTCAGTTCCATCCGGAATATAACAGTACCGTAGTAAATCCTAACCCGCTTTTTGTGAGCTTCGTAAAAGCTGCAGTTGAAAATAAAAAATAATAATTTTAGATGGATAAAAATACAATAATAGGTTTTCTGCTTATTGGAGTAGTATTAATTGCGTTTACCTGGTTGAATAAACCTACTCCGGAACAGGTGGAAGCACAGCGCCGGATGCAGGATTCGCTTGCACAGGTGGAACTGGCAAGGCAGCTTGAGCTAAAGAAAGAAGAAAGTGCGGCTGCAAAAATGGATGATTCTCTGGAGAACCTGCCTGATTCGGTACGGGTTGCCCGCTTGCAGACTAATTTCGGCGTTTTTGCCGAAGCAATGGCAGGCGAGGATGGTTCAACCGTCCTGGAAAATAATTTGCTTGAAATCCGTGTAAGCAATAAAGGTGGACGGATTAGTTATGTCCGTCTGAAAGAATATGATAATTATAAGGAAGAACCCCTGGTTCTGTTTGACGAAAACGATTCGAAGTTTGATTTTACATTAGTTACTGCGAATAATCGTGTAGTCAATACCAGTGAATTGTATTTTACTCCGGTAAAAGGTTCCGACCCGAATAGTGTGACCATGCGCCTGAACACAGGAGAAGGCAGTCATCTGGATTTTATCTATACAGTAAAGCCGGACAATTACATGGTAGAATATACCATCAAAGGTACCGGATTGAACGGTGTATTATCTCCGGGAACAACTTCTCTGGATTTGTCTTGGCAGCAGAAAATCACCCAGCAGGAAAAAGGACGTAAGTTTGAAGACCGTTATGCCACGATTTATTATAAGTTCATGGCTGACGATGTGGAATATCTGAGTGAGACGAAAAACGACAGCAAGCAGGTTTCAAACCGTTTGAAGTGGGTGGCTTACAAGGATATGTATTTCTCTTCAATCCTGATTGCCGGCAACGAAGGCTTTGAATCTACTACATTGGATTCGAAAATGATGCCGGAAGACAGTCCTTTCCTGAAGGATTACAAAACAACGACCTCTGTACCTTTCGACCTGAAAGGGAACGAGGCAACAAACCTGCGTTTTTATTTCGGTCCTAACCAGTTCTCCTTATTGAAGTCTTTTGATGAAGGCATTTCCAAAGAAAATCAGCTCGACCTGGAAAAGATCGTTCCGCTGGGATGGGGTATTTTCCGTTGGGTAAACCAGTTCTTTGTAATTCCTTTGTTTAATTTCCTGGGACAGTTTATCCATAGTTACGGTTTGTTGATTTTTCTTCTTACGGTAATTGTAAAATTGATTTTGTTCCCGCTGACTTACAAATCGTATATGTCGTCTGCCAAGATGCGTGTATTGCGCCCTCAGGTGGAAGAACTCAATGCTAAATATCCGGGACAGGACAAGGCTGTGGAGCGTCAGCGTGCAACGATGGAATTGTATAGCCGCGCAGGAGCCAGCCCGATGTCGGGTTGTGTCCCTATGTTGTTGCAAATGCCTATTTTGATTGCATTGTTCATGTTCTTCCCTTCGGCAATCGAGTTGCGCCACCAGAGTTTCTTATGGGCACACGACTTGTCTACCTATGATGCTATAGTAAGCTGGAATACCTATATTCCTATTATCACTCCGTATTTTGGTAACCACATCAGTTTGTTCTGTTTGTTGATGACCATTACGAATATTGTCTATACGAAGTTTAATATGGACCAGACCAATACGGGTCAGCAGCAGATGCCGGGTATGAAGGCGATGATGTATCTGATGCCGGTGATGATGTTGGTATTCTTTAACCAGTATGCATCCGGTTTGACTTACTATTACTTCATTTCGACTTTGATTACCATTGTGCAGACTTTAATCTTCCGTTATACAATCAACGAAGATAAGTTGTTGGCTAAACTGGAAGCGAACAAGAAGAAGCCTCAGAAGAAGTCCAGCTTTATGAAACGTCTGGAAGAAGCCCAGAAAGCACAACAGGCTCAGTTGGAAAAACAAAAACAGCAGAAAAAGAACAGATAATAACAACTGTTTGATACGCATAAACAAAAAAGGAGAAATTACTCGTTCGGGTAATTTCTCCTTTTTTTATGGAATAAAAATATTACTTATTTAACCGGAGGAAAGCGAGTGCCTTTTCCATATCTTCCGGAGTGTCGATACCGATTGTTTCGAGGTCGGTAATGCCCACTTTGATTTTGTATCCGTTTTCAAGCCAGCGGAGCTGCTCAAGGCTTTCGGTCAACTCCAGTGGAGATTGGGGTAGTTGGGTTATTTCTTTTAGTGTATCGGCGTGATAGGCATATAAACCGATGTGTTTATAATAGGTATGGTTCGGCAGCCATTCGGTATGATTTTTCCCTCTCATGTATGGAATGACAGAGCGACTGAAGTACATCGCTTCATTGTTTTTATTCAATACGACTTTCGGGGAGTTAGGGTTAAACAATGTAGTCTCAAAATCTCCGTCCGGGCTGAATGGTTTTACCAATGTGGCAATCTTTATGCTGTCATCCGTAAAACAAGCTTTTATTGTTTCGATTTGTTCCGGTTGTATAAACGGTTCGTCTCCCTGTATGTTTACTACCACATCATATCCGTTTCCTACTTTAGTGTACGCTTCGTAGCAACGGTCCGTTCCACTGCGGTGTTGGTCGGATGTCATTACGACATTCCCCCCGAAAGCCTTCACCGTAGCCTCTATGCGGCTGTCATCGGTTGCAACACATACGGCATCCAGTACATTGCTTACTTGCTCGTAGACGCGTTGTATCATCGGTTTTCCCGCCATATCGGCAAGAGGTTTACCCGGAAAACGGGTGGACGCATAACGTGCCGGTATTATTCCTATGAATTTCATCTTTTATATGTATTTAATTAGTTACAGGTTTGCCTTCGCTCAGCCGGAGCACTTTTTCATGTTCGCCTACAATCCAGACAATATCACCTTCCAGGAATACGGTGGTCGGCTCGGGATTTTTGATGGAGGTAGTGCCTCTTTCTATACCGATAACGAGGCAGGCAGCCTTATCTCTGATTCCGGATTCCAGAATGGTCCGTCCAATCAGATGTGAACCTTCTGCAATAAAGAACTGCTCGATGTTTACCTCTTTGGATTCCTGAATGGACAGTTGCTGGCTTCTATACCGTTCTTCAAGATATTTGCGGAAATGTTCCAGGTCGCTGTCAGCACCTACTACAACCAGTTTATCGAAGGGATATAACCGTTCCGAACCTCCGGGGATATTGATACGCCGGTTTCCCCGGATGATTGTGACTACATTTACATTGCATTTTTGCCGGAAATTAAGTTCCTTCAGCGTTTTCCCCATACTGGGTGAATTTTGCTTTACTTCAAAGTCGGCAAGGTGAAGGTCACGTTCCAGCATATGGTTGGCAAAACGTTGGTTAATAGGGGCATTCTTCTCTTTTTCCAGTTCGCGTGCCGTCAGGTTGGTGAAGAAATGGCGCTCCATAAGGATAGACTGTTTTTTTAGCCGCTTGGAAAAAATTACAATGGCGATTACCGAACCTGCGATAGCCAGCATAATGCCGGCGGCGATATTCAATAGTTTGGCAACGGGCAGCATCACAAGCCCGATACATAAAATAATACGTAATATAATCAAAGAAACCAGAGGGCCCCGGTTGTATTTATTGTCCTGCCATAATTGCTGGAATTCTATGGAATGATTCTTTTTCATCATAATGGCACGCAGCATCGGTGCAATAAGTAGCAATATGATAAAAAGCGATAGAATATTCCCTTGGATGCCATGTATTTCCTTCGTGATGACAGGCGAGATGAATTGAAGCCAGATAAATATCAGCACCAGGGTAACGGCAGTATAGGTACCGACAATGCGGAGGAGGGCTTTCAGTAACTTATTCCAGGCACTTTTTTGCCGGATGGTATTGGAACCGGATGAGTACCGTTCGATAAACTTTCTCCACGATACCGGAATAATACGGTCGGCAATCCGGAATGCAGGTTCTGCTACCCGTATCATATAAGGAGTAAAGAATGTGGTGATGACAGATACCGCAACAACAATCGGATACAGGAAGTTGCTGGTTACGCCAAGTGTCAGTCCTAATGATGCGATGATAAAGGCAAATTCTCCGATTTGAGCCAGTGAGAAACCGGACTGTATGGAAACTTTAAGGGATTGACCGGATAGGAGTACCCCGAAACTTGCAAATATGATTTGCCCTGCCATTACGACAACGGTCAGGATTAAAATCGGAATCTTATATTGCCAGAGCAATGCCGGGTCTATTAACATGCCGACGGAGACGAAGAAAATAGCTCCGAACAAGTCTTTCACCGGTTTAATCAGGTGGTCTATATGCTCCGCCTCAATTGTTTCTGCAAGGATAGACCCCATGACGAAAGCTCCCAATGCCGATGAGAAACCGGCTTTTGTCGCAATCATAACCATTCCCAGGCATAGACCGAGGCTGACAATCAGCAATGTCTCGTCATTCAGCAACTTCTTTGCTTTCTTGAGGAAAGAGGGGATAAGGTAAATGCCTATCACGAAGCAGAAAAGCAGGAATACTCCGAGTTTAACCACACTGTTCAGCAATTCCATGCCTTCTACATGTTTACTGACAGCCAGAGTGGAAAGCAATACCATCAGTAAAACGGCGAAAAGGTCTTCGACAACCAATATGCCGAAGACAACCCCGGCAAAGCGTTGGTTTCGTAAGCCCAAGTCGTCGAATGCCTTAAAAATGATGGTAGTGGAAGACATGGAGAGCATTCCTCCGAGAAAGATGCTGTTCATATGTCCCCAGCCCAGCAGGAGTCCGATGCTGTACCCGAACGTCATCATTCCAATCACAACCGTGATGGCTCCGATAACGGCTGTACCGCCTACTTTCATTAGTTTCTTGAAACTGAAATCGAGTCCTAAAGCAAACAGGAGGAATATAACACCTATATCCGCCCAGATCCGGATACTTTCGACGTCTGTTACTGTTGGTATTTGTTCAATGGAGGGGCCGGCAAGGATACCGGCTACAATATACCCGAGGACAACCGGTTGCTTTAGTTTCTTGAAAAGCAAAGTGACCAGTCCGGCAGAAATCAGAATCACTGCCAAATCCGAGATGAGTGTAGGTATCTGAGACATGCTTTCGTTGTTTTTCTGTTGGCAAAGTTATGTATTTATTTTAATTTTGTCCGACAAACAATCTGCCAAAATGAAGAAGAAACATCCGATAGAAGCGTTGATAGAGCAGGGAGAACACCAACAACTGGATTTTAAGTTTGAAGTGAGCGACAGTAAGAAGATTGCCCGTACTTTAAGTGCATTTGCCAATACGGATGGCGGCCGTTTGCTGATAGGTGTGAAAGATAATGGAAATATATCCGGTGTCCGCAGTGAAGAAGAATATTATATGATAGAGGCAGCTTCGAAAATGTATACCCGTCCGGAAGTCCCGTTCGAAGCAACCCGTTGGGATATAAACGGTAAAACTGTCCTGGAGGTTTATATAGCTCCCAGTCCGGATAAACCGCATTCTGCTCCTGATAAAGACGATAAATATAAGGCGTATATCCGTGTAGCGGACGAAAATATATTAGCGAATGATGTATTGGTACTTGCCTGGCAAAAGAAACATAAACAAGCCGGGACGCTCCTGAAAATAAGCAAACCGGTGGAAAGCCTGTTTGCTTATCTGGAAAATCATCCGTTTATCAATATCAGCCAGTTTTGCCGTGTCGGCAGAATCAATCATTATGTGGCGCGTAGTATATTGAGCGACCTGCTTGCAATCAATGCCTTGCAATATGTTGTTGTTGACAAGCGCATTCTGTATAAGCGGGTTCCGGAAGCGTCGTAAACCTGAGAGGGGGCTTTATTCCCCCTCGACATACACTTGTGCGTTTTCAAAACGGATAACTCTGATTTTTTCCCCTTTCTCGATAAATCCGGACTCGGATACGGCGTCGTAGAATTCTCCGTCTATAATCACTTTACCGGAAAGGCGCAATACGGTTGCCGCTATGCCTTCTTTTCCTATTAATGAAGATAGGTCGGGACTTGAAATCGCATCTTCAAGGTCCTTGTTCAATGCGACTTTCCGGAAGATACCCCGGTGTCCTATCTTATTGGAAAGCCATATGACCAGTACGAAACCGAGAACCAGGCCGATTAATACGATGAAGACTGCTTCGCCTAAATCTTTCCCGCTAACCTGTTCGAAATCAAAATCCTTGTTGTCCAGCAAACTCATGGTTAACCCGCCAACCACCAGGACTATGCCGCTTATGCCCGCCACTCCGAAACCGGGTATGACGAATATTTCTGCCGCAATCAACAGGACGCCAATGATGAAAATTAAAATTTCCCAGTTTGCCGCAAGCCCGTCGAGGTACAGAGGTGCAAAATAAAGAATTGCGGCTATTAAGGCGGCAGCCGACGGAAATCCTAATCCCGGAGTCTGCATTTCAAAATAAATACCTCCTATAATAATGATAATAAGCAGGGATTGGAGGACAGGGCTCATTAAAAAGCCTTTCATGTCATCGTACCAGCTTGGCTGGTAGGTTTTCATTTGATAATCTTTGTATCCGATATATTTGGTAATAACTTCGTCCGGCGTTTCGGCTATGCCATCGCAATATCCCCATTTCAGGGCTTCTTCGGCTGTAAGGGTCAGTACTTTTCCCGTATCGACCAGGTTCGGTATTACAACGCGTTCGTCGACCATCGCTTCGGCAATTTTCGGATCGCGTATCCACTTGTAGATTGTATCCCTTCCTTGTATAATCGTGTCCTTTCCATGAGCTTCGGCAGTAGAACGCATCATCGACCGCATATAGGATTGGTATTTGTCGGGCATGGCACTACCTGTCTGGTTTACGACTGTTGCAGCCCCAATATTCGCTCCTTTTCTCATATAGATCTTTTTGCTGGCGATAGAGATAAGTGCTCCAGCCGAAGCGGCATTATTGTCAATGAATATATAAACAGGGATAGGATTATATAAAATTGCAGTACGCATGGAGTCGGCTGCATCTACCTGTCCGCCATATGTGTTTAGATGGATTAATATGGCATCGGCTTTCAGCGAATCGGCTTCCGATAATCCGTTACGCAGATAGATTCGTGTTGTGTTGTCTATCTCTTTTTGTATATTTATCTTGTAAACTAAAGGCTGGTCTTTTGCTACTGACATAAAAGAGGTTAGCAGTAGCATCATGATCATAGGGAGGAATGCGTGTTGTTTTGTCATGTTACTTTTTCTTTATAATAAATGTACTTGATTTCAAATTATAACTTGTTGTTGTAAATTCTGTAATTATGACCGTTCGAAAACTTGTAAATGTCGCTCATTTTCAGTTTGATTTGTTATAAATATATTAAGTTACGATTTTTAATATTAATAATCCTCAAACAAGGTAGAAATTAAAATATTCTTGCTACATTTGTGATGTCCTTCAACTGAAAAATGAAAGATATTAACCGGTATTAACCTTCATAAAAAACAACTTAGTATGAATGCTTTGCAATTTCAGAAAAAATTATTGAGCATGCAAGAAAATATGATGAATTTTGCTTTAATGCTCACAGCGAATCGGGATGATGCGCAGGATTTGATGCAAGATACAACTCTCAAAGTTTTAGATAATCAAGAAAAGTTTGTTGATAACATTAATTTTAAGGGCTGGGTCTTGACCGTAATGCGCAATATCTTTATAAACAATTATCATAAGATTGTACGCACACAAACAGTAGTCGATCAAGGCGTTGATTTATACAATTTGGATATTGTAAATGACTCGGGTTTTGATTCTCCTGACGGAGCTTATCAAATCAAGGAAATAACGAAAGCGATTAACAGTCTGAATGATGAACTTAAGATTCCGTTTTCAATGTTTCTGAGTGGTTATAAGTATAATGAAATAGCTGATAAACTATGTGTACCTCTGGGTACGGTAAAGAGCCGTATATTCTTTGCTCGTCAAGAGTTACAAAAAGTTTTGAAAGATTTTCATCAGGGATGAACCTTTATTAAAAATTATATAATACGAAAAAGCGGGAATGTCCGGAAGGATATTTCCGCTTTTTTTAGTTTTGTAAATACAAGATTGTTAAAGAATAAATCGTTATTTTTGGCGCAAAATTCGAAAAACAATGAGAAGTTTTGCAAGTGATAACAATTCAGGGGTGCATCCTCTGGTTTTAGAAGCTGTGATAAAGGCTAATGATAACCATGCGGTAGGCTATGGAGACGATCCCTGGACGGAGGCTGCTACAGCTAAGATAAAAGAAGTGTTTGGTGATGAAGCATCGCCTTTTTTTGTTTTTAACGGAACCGGTGCAAATTCAGTGGCGTTGCAGGCTGTTACTCGCCCGTTTAATAGTATATTATGTGCTGAAACGGCTCATATAAATGTGGATGAATGCGGAGCCCCGGCAAGGATGACAGGGTGTGCGGTGGTTTCTATTGCTACCCGGAATGGGAAGCTTACACCTGAGCTGATTCGCCCGCATCTTCACAATTTCGGTTTTTGCCATCATTCGCAGCCGAAAGTTGTTTATATCTCCCAAGTTTCCGAATTAGGTACAGTGTATACGATAGAAGAAGTGAAAGCAATAGCAGATTTACTTCATTCTTATAATATGTATCTGCATATGGATGGTGCCCGCCTGGCCAACGCATGTGTGTACCTGAATTGTTCCATGAAGGAAGTTACTGTGGATGCCGGAGTGGATATTCTTAGCTTCGGCGGTACTAAAAACGGGATGATGATGGGAGAGGCTGTTATTTCTTTCCATCCTGAAATTACTGAGAACCTTCAATATTACAGGAAACAGTCAGCCCAGTTGGCTTCAAAGCTCCGTTATCTTTCCTGCCAGTTTATTCCTTATCTTGAAAATAATCTTTGGCAGGAAAATGCGCAGAAAGCAAATCATATGGCTCTTAAACTGGTGGATGTGTTGAAACAATATCCGCAAATCAAATTTACACAAAAGATAGAATCCAACCAGCTCTTCTTTACGATTCCTGCCGAGCAGAGAAAGAAATTGCAGGAAAAGTATTTCTTCTATATGTGGAACGAAGGAGCGGATGAGGCACGTCTTGTGACTTCATGGGATACATCAGATGAAGATATTGCTGCGATCGGGCAGACACTCAAAGAGATATTCTGATTTAGTTTTAATTAAAAATATTACATCCTGTGTAGACTAAAGTACATAGGATGTAATATGAATTTTAAGGCTTCTTGAATCCGCTGACCGTATACCCGTCGCTTGCGTTCATTTTAATAAAGCCTATTAATGAGAGAAAACCGAATATACCGATAACGAACAGTGTTTCCCTGTAATTATCGAGAGTCGTACCTCCTGTTTCATTATTTATTAATCCTGATAATCGGAGCACTAAAGCTCCCAGGGCAATCCCCATACCTGCAGAAACCTGTTGCATCGTACTGAATAGTGTGTTAGCCGAACTCATTTGCCGGGCAGGAACATCAGCAAAAGCAAGTGTATTCAGGCTACTGAACTGCATGGACCGGAAACAGCCCATCAGGAATAAATTGAAAATGATAAAAAAGTGGGAGGTATCAGGGGTAAAGAGTGCACAAACCGCAGTTGAAATGGATAATAATGTGCAGTTGACGATTAAAACATATTTGAATCCCCAGCGGTGGGTAATCCATATGGTTGCAGGTTTTATCACCAGGTTGCCTGTCATCAGTGCAAGGAAAATAAGTCCGGACTCGAAAGGGTTCATCCCAAGTCCTTCCTGAAACATCAGCGGTAGTAGGAAAGGCGCAGCTCCGATGACCATCATCGACAAAGCTCCGTAGAAAATGGTGACCGAATAAGTTCGTATGTGTAATACGGAATAATCAATTAAAGGATTATTACTGCGTAAGGCGTGGCTGGAATTTAGCTTTAGCATAAACAAACTTATCAGTAATAAAATTATTGCCAGCATATATTCATGTTTACCGGATCCAAGTAACTCCAGGCTGTACATGATTCCTGCCAATGCGCCGCCGCTCAGAAGGAAACCCGGAATATCCAATGCCCTTTTTTCTTCACTGCTTTCGTTCGGCATGTATTTGTATGTACAGAAGGCTACAAGCAGTCCGAAAGGTATGTTTAGATAGAAAATCCATTGCCAGGAAAAATAAGTTGTCAGGAATCCGCCTAATGGAGGACCTATGATGGGTGCAACCAATCCGGGCCAGGTAATATAGGCAATGGCATTCACCAGTTCGCTTTTCCTGCAAGTACGTAAAACGGCAAGACGCCCTACGGGAACCATCATCGCCCCTGCTATTCCTTGCAGGATACGGGCTACTGTAAACTGCGTAAGATTCTGGCTGAAAGAACAAAGAACAGAAGAAATGATGAAACCTGTTACCGCCGATAAAAATACGCTCCGCATTCCGAACCTGTCTGCAACCCAACCGCTTACCGGGATAAAAACGGCAAGTGCCATCATATAGGCTGTAATCCCCAAACTCATACTTCCGCTATCTGTATTAAACGATGCCGCCATTTGCGGAAGGGCTGTTGTGATAGCTGTTGCATCCAGAAATTCCATAAAGAATGCAGTGGCTACCAATATGATGATAATCCGGGAAGTTTTTATTTGCATAAGCTTTTGTTCTGAAAAGTTCGCGCAAAATTAATCATTTCCTCCTTTTTTACTATTTTTGCCCTCTATTAATCAGAAGAAAATAGCGATATGAAACAGGTATTTTTACTGGCAATGATTTTTACCTTATTGTTGCCGGGGGGGAATATTTATTCCAAGAACAAGAGTGCCAGGGAGAAAAATACCCTGCGTATCATGAGTTACAATATTCGTAATGGTAGGGGAATGGATGATCTGTCTGATTTTGAACGGACGGCGGATGTAATTAATAAAGCTTGTCCGGATGTGGTTGCATTGCAGGAAATAGACAGTGTAACGGGACGTAGTGGTGGAATTGATGTTTTACGTGAACTGGCTGAACGTACCTTGATGCATCGGGTTTATGCTCCGGCAATCCATTATGATGGCGGGAAGTATGGTATCGGTATGCTGAGTAAAGAAAAACCGGTAAATTTTCATACTGTTGCTTTGCCCGGCAGGGAGGAAGCCCGTACTTTATTGATTGTGGAATTTGAAAAGTATATCTATTGTTGTACCCATTTGTCGCTGACGGAAGAAGACCGTATGTTGTCTCTTCCCATCCTTTTAAAAGAGGCTGCAATAGCGAATAAACCATTGTTCATAGCAGGAGATATGAATGCACATCCGGATTCGGAGTTTATTCGTGCCTTGCAGGATAAGTTTATAATTTTGACAGATACCAAACAGTTTACCTTTCCGGCAGATAAACCGGATGAAACGATTGATTATATAGCAGCTTATGCAAAAGACTCTACAGCCTTTACGCGTATCTCTTCCAAAGTACTGGACGAACCGGCAGCTTCAGACCATCGTCCGATAGTAACCGATATTATTTTCAAGCAGCCTGCTTCTAAAATATTCCATACGGAGCCTTATTTGCAAAATCCGGTAGGAGATGGAATTACGGTTATGTGGCAAACTACCGTACCGGCCTATAGTTGGGTGGAATACGGAACAGATAAAGAACATTTGACAAAAGCCCGGACGCTGGTAAACGGACAGGTTATTTGCAATAATATGCAACATAAAGTCCGTATAGAGAATCTGGAACCGGGTAAAACATATTATTACCGTGTCTGCTCCGAAGAAATTATGCTTTATCAGGCTTATAAGAAAATATTTGGTGAAACGGCAGTTTCCGAATTTCATACATTCACGCTTCCTGCAGCTTCAGATACTGATTTTACAGCGATCATTTTTAATGATTTACACAAGCATTCCGAAACTTTGCAGGCACTATATAAGCAAGTAAAAGATTTGAAATATGACTTTGTTGTTTTTAATGGCGATTGTATCGACGATCCGGCAGACCATGAACAGGCTACCCGTTTCCTCAGTGAATTAAATGAAACAGTGGATGCGGCAGATGTTCCGGTATTTTATTTACGTGGAAACCATGAAATCCGTAATGCTTACTCTATCGGTCTGCGCGATTTATTCGATTATGTAGGAGGTAAGACATATGGCGCATTCAATTGGGGAGATACTCGTATTGTAATGTTGGATTGCGGGGAAGACAAACCGGACAGTCATTGGGTATATTATGGTTTGAATGATTTTACCGATTTACGTCAGGCGCAAGTAGGTTTCCTGAAGGAAGAATTGGCATCCAAAGCATTTAAGAAATCGAATAAACGTGTTTTAATTCATCATGTACCGGTTTATGGAAATACGGATGAATATAATCCCTGTCTGGATTTATGGGGTGGCTTGTTATCAAAGGCTCCGTTCAATGTGTGCCTGAACGCGCATACTCACAGCTATGCCTATTTACCGAAAGATTCGGCAGGAAATAATTATCCGGTAATAGTCGGAGGAGGATACCGTATGGATGGCGCAACAGTAATGGTATTACAGAAAAAGGGCAAGGATTTGAAATTGCGTGTGCTCAATACAAAAGGCGAAACAGTGCAGGAACTGGATTTATAATTTTGAACAATAGACAAAAACGGCAATATCTTAAATTGATAAACAAATAATAGAAAACAGGTATGATACAAGGTTCGGAAGAAGAAAGCGTAGCAGAAGTGTCAATAAAAACGGATTTGATTTATGGAATAGATGATCGTCCTCCATTCAAAGATGCTCTGTTTGCGGCCTTACAACATCTTCTGGCTATTTTTGTGGCGATCATCACGCCGCCTCTGATTATAGCCGGTGCGCTGAAACTGGATTTGGAAACAACTGGCTTTCTTGTATCGATGGCACTTTTTGTTTCCGGTGTTTCTACATTTATCCAATGTAGAAGTGTTGGACCGATAGGAGCTAAATTACTTTGTATACAGGGAACCAGCTTTTCTTTTATCGGTCCCATTATTGCAATCGGGCAAATCGGAGGGTTATCTCTGATATTCGGAGCTTGTATTACGGCTGCGCCGGTAGAGATGATAATTAGCCGCACGTTTAAATACCTGCGTTCTGTTATCACACCGTTGGTTTCCGGTATAGTGGTGTTGCTTATCGGACTGAGTCTGATCAAAGTAGGAGTCGTATCTTGTGGCGGTGGCTATGGGGCGATGGATAAAGGTACTTTTGGCAGTTTTGAGAATTTAAGTGTGGCTGGTGCTGTGTTTTTAAGTGTGCTGTTTTTTAACCGTAGCAAGAATAAATATTTGCGAATGAGTTCTATTGTTCTCGGGCTTTGTATCGGATATATTCTTGCCTATAGCTTAGGAATGGTCGATATGTCGGCTGCTTCTTCCCAAAGTTTGATGGGATTCAATATTCCGGTACCGTTCAAATATGGTTTCGACTGGAATATTTCTTCTTTCATTGCTGTGGGGTTAGTCTATCTGATTACAGCTATTGAAGCAACAGGAGATGTGACTGCTAATTCCATGATTTCGGGTAAGTCGATAGAAGGAAACAGTTATTTGAAACGCGTATCCGGAGGGGTGTTGGCTGACGGCACGAATTCGATGCTTGCCGGTATATTCAATTCATTCCCGAATTCTATCTTTGCACAAAATAACGGGATTATCCAATTAACCGGAGTGGCAAGCCGGTATGTTGGCTACTATATAGCCGGTATGCTGGTCTTATTGGGACTGTTTCCTATTGTCGGAGTTGTATTTTCACTGATGCCGGACCCGGTGTTGGGTGGAGCTACATTGCTGATGTTTGGAACAGTAGCAGCGGCTGGTATTCGTATTATCGCTTCACAGCATATCAACCGTAAAGCAACTCTGGTGTTGGCGGCAAGTCTTTCTTTGGGACTAGGGGTAGAGCTGATGCCGGATATTCTGAACGCGGCTCCGGATGCTATCAAGGGTATTTTTTCTTCAGGCATAACAACCGGCGGATTGGTTGCTATTCTTTCTAATTTATTAATACACGTCAAAGAAGACATAACAGAATAAATCATATGGAATTACTCAAACAGCGTATTTTACAGGATGGCAAATGCTATCCGGGTGGTATTTTGAAAGTGGACAGCTTTATCAATCATCAAATGGACCCGATGCTTTTATATAAGGTAGCGGAAGAATTTATCTACCGGTACAGGGATGCAAATATCAATAAGATTGTGACTATCGAAGCAAGTGGGATTGCTCCTGCCATTATGGTTGGATATATCATGCATCTGCCGGTTGTTTTTATCAAAAAGAAGCAACCGAAGACCATGGAAAATATGCTGTCTACCGTAGTTCATTCGTTTACCAAAGACCGTGATTATACGGTTTGTATCAGTAATAATTTCCTTACTCCGGACGACCGTATCCTTTTTATCGATGATTTCCTTGCTTTTGGAAACGCAGCTATGGGAGTTCTCGACCTGGTTAAACAAGCAGGAGCTACGCTGGAAGGCATGGGATTTATCATTGAAAAAGCTTTCCAGAACGGGCGTACGCTTTTAAATGAAGCAAATGCACGTGTGGAAAGCCTGGCTATTATCGATAGCCTTGATAATTGCACGATACAGATACGCTGATGAAAGTCTTCCCTATGTAGGAATCGTATAACGTATACAAGCTGTATTCTTCATAATCGGCAATTTTAAGATTTTCTCGGGAAGCATATTTTCCAGTCGGGTGATAATAGCACGGTTAAACCCTCCGTGGCCGATTGCCAGGATGTGCTTTCCGGGAAATTCTTTTTTCAGGAAGTCAATAAAATCTCCGGCTCTTTTGTATTGTGCTTCAGTGCTTTCCACACTTTCGGGCAAACTGTTGAAATCCAGTTCATGGGCAATTTTGCCCGTATAGATGCCCCAATCCATTTCACGGAGCAGGGGGGTGGCTATCGGCTTCATTCCTTTCCGCCGTGCTACAGCCATAGCTGTATCATAACTTCTTGCCAGGTCACTGCAAATAATTATGTCTATCGGTTCATTTTCTAACAGGTCGGCCAATTGCTCGGCTTGCTCTTTTCCTGTTTCGGATAGGTGGCCGGGCATTTGTCCCTGTAAGATGCGCTGTTTGTTTTCCTCTGTTTCCCCGTGGCGGCTTAATATAAGTTCAATCTGTTTCATACGATTTATTTATGAAACAAATATAAGCAAAAAATAGATACCGGAGGTTGCTGGTAATAATCGGTTAAAATCTGTTTGCAGCAGCATCTTATAAGATTTTTTAGCATTGGGTTCTATTTGAAAAAGTTAATTTTGAACGAGTTAAATCTAATACATTATAATATGACGACACGACGTGTTTTTTTTAGAAAATCTGCCGCTATAGCTACGGCAGGTTTGGTGATGCCTTCTTTATTAAGTGAAAGTAAAATGTATGCTCAGGTACTTGGTGCTAACGACCGGCTGAGAGTTGGTTTGATAGGTTGCCGGAATATGGGATGGGCGAATCTTTCCGATTTTTTGATTCATAAAGATGTGGATTGTGTGGCTTTATGCGATATAGATAAAAATATATTGGAGGATAAAGCAGGAGAAGTTGCCAAGCTTCGCGGTAATAAGCCGGAATTATTTGGTGATTACAGGAAAATGTTGGATATGAAAGACCTGGATGCCGTGATAATCGGAACGCCCGACCATTGGCATTGCCTGCAACTGATAGATGCTTGTGCTGCCGGAAAAGATGTTTATGTGGAGAAGCCATTGGCTAATTCGATTGCAGAGTGTGATGCAATGGTTGCCGCCGCTAAAAAATACAATAAAGTGATTCAGGTGGGACAACAGCAACGCAGTGGAAACCATTGGCACGAAATGAAACGGTATATAGACACGGGTAAGCTGGGCAAGATTTCAAGAGTGGAAGTTTGGGCTAATTTTAACTACGGTGCACTTTCTCTACCGGTACCGGATAGTCCTGTACCGGCAGGAGTCGATTTTGATATGTGGCTGGGACCGGCCCCGAAGCGTTCTTTTAATGAGGCCCGTTTTCATGGTTCCTGGCGTATGTTCTGGGATTATGGAGGAGGATTGTTGACGGATTGGGGTGTTCATCTGCTGGATATGGCTTTGTGGGGTATGAATGTAAAGGGGATGCCCAAACGTATTTTGGGGTCCGGCGGTAAGTGGGCTTTTCCAAAAAACAGTCCCGAAACATTCGATACCTTAACGGTTGTTTATGAGTTTGATGACTTTATTATCCAATGGTCGAATATTGCCGGTACTGAAACGGGGTCTTACGGTCGTAATTATGGATTGGCATTCAAAGGAACGAATGGTACGCTGGTAGCCAATCGTGAAAGTTGGGAGGTGATACCAGAGAAAGACAGGGCGGAGGCTGTGACCTCTTTACCTGATTATCGTGACCATAAAGACCATGTAACCAACTTTATCAATTGTGTGAAGTCGCGGAATTTTGATACGGCATGTACGATTGATAATGGTAGTTTGTGTGCCAAGTATGCTCATTTGGGAAATATTTCCGTGCGGGTAGGGGATGTCCTTGCCTATGATGACATAAATAAATCATTCAATAATAAAGAAGCGAACAAGCTGATTAAACCGAGTTATCGAACTCCCTGGAAATTTCCGAAATAGTGAATTTGATCTGTTTCTTTCGGTAAGATATATGTTAAAATAAGACAGTGCCATAATTTGGAAAGGCTACACTTGTTTATGTAGGAAACGGTATGGATGCAGGGTAGGTTGACCTTAAAAAAGAAAAGCCTTCAGTGTAAACTGAAGGCTTTTCTTTAATTTGTTGCGGAGGCAAGACTCGAACTTACGACCTTTGGGTTATGAGCCCAACGAGCTACCACTGCTCCACTCCGCGATGTATTCAATTGTTCCCCAATTGCGAGTGCAAAAGTATGGAGAATAATTGAATAATCCAAATAATTAAAGGAATAACTTGGATATAATTTGAGTGATTTGAGTGGAGTTACTGATAATCAGTTGTTTGTATTTATAACTCGTCTATGTCTATCTGGTCATTTTCGTATAATCTGAGTTGATTCTTTAGCAGGTCGATTTCTTTCTGCATGGATTTGATACGTTCCAATAGATGGTGTATAGCATCGATGCCTTCTACATTGATGGATAAATCATAATACAGGCGCGTATATCTTTCCACGTCGTACAGTTGGGATGCAGGAAGATAGCTTTCACCTTCTATGATGTCAATTTCTATCAGTCCTCCTTTTTCCAATGTATAAAGGAATGATGGCTCGATATGGCATATCCGGCAGTATTCACTGACTATAATTAAATCTGTTTGCATAACATCCTGTTTTTTTAATTAAGACTCTGTATTTCGCGGAACAATTCTTTCTGTTTGTCCGTCAGGTTTGTCGGTATCTCAATCGAATAGGTGACGATTAAGTCGCCGAATGTCCCTTCCTTTTTATATACGGGGAAACCTTTGCCTTTCAGCCGGATTTTGCTTCCGTTTTGGGTTCCCGGTTTTACATTGAGTTTTACCTTGCCGTCCATTGTTTCTATGATTTGTTCTCCGCCGAGTATGGCAGCATAGAGGTTTAATGGAGCGGTTACATACAAATCATCACCAACCCGTTTGAAGCGGCTGTCTTCCGGAATGCTGAAAGTTATATATAGATCGCCGGCTGGTCCTCCGTTGACACCGGGACCGCCTTGTCCTTTCAGTTTGATAGTTTGCCCGTCTGCTATACCGGCAGGAATAGTGATACGCAGGTTTTTTCCGTTTACAGTAATGATCTGTTTGTGGGTTTTTGCTGCATCTGTCAAGGATACCTGTAATTCTGTCGTGTAATCTTGTCCGCGGAAGCTATAGCTGCCTCTGCTGCTCTGGCTGCTTCTTGCGCCGCCTCCGAACATTTGTTCGAAGAAGTCGGAGAATTCACTACCCTCTCCGGATGAACTCCAGAAAGTACTGCCACTTTGGCTGTTCTGATATTGTCGGTGTTGTTGTTGGGCTTCAAATTCATCGGCATGTTTCCAGTGTTCGCCATATTGGTCGTACTTCTTTCGTTTTTCCGGGTCGCTCAACACTTCGTTTGCTTCATTTATTTCCTGAAATTTGTGGTGGGCTTCCGAGTCATTGGGATTCAAGTCCGGATGGTATTTGCGTGCCAGCTTTTTATAAGCCTTTTTGACCTCTTCTTGAGAGGCGCTTTTTTCCAATCCGAGAATTTTGTAATAATCTATGTAAGCCATATTAACTATGTTATTAAGTCTACTATCCGTTGATTCTTATATGTATACATAATAACAACAAATATGCCGGGCTTGTTTGTTCATTGTTTAATTATAGCTAAACAATGTTTAGTATAAATATGTGGGAGAGATAAGTCTTGATGAATATTATTAGAGATATGCCAATCTTAGGAGTATTGGATTTGAGGGAACAAAAAAAGGCTGTTCAAAATAGAACAACCTTCTTTAGTTGCGGAGGCAAGACTCGAACTTACGACCTTTGGGTTATGAGCCCAACGAGCTACCACTGCTCCACTCCGCGATGTATTTCAATCGTTATTCGATTGCGTGTGCAAAGGTACAACTATTACCTTACGAAACAAATTTATTGCAAGTTTTTTTTAATATACTTGGTAAATACAATCTTTTTTAGGTACTTTGCGCACAGTTTTAATCAAAATGTGCAATACAATGCCTGTGGTAGTTTCAAAAACACGTGAGATGTTGATTGATGTGGCTAGACAATTGTTTGCCCGCATGGGGGTGGATAATACAACAATGAATGATATTGCACAGGCATCTAAAAAGGGAAGGCGTACATTATATACGTATTTCAAAAGCAAGAATGAGATTTATCTTGCTGTTGTGGAATCCGAACTGGATAAGTTATATAAAATGCTGCAAGATGTGGCATCAAAGGATTTGCCTGCAGACGAAAAATTAATCTTATTTATTTATGCACGGTTAGATGCCATTAAGGCTCTGGTATTTCGCAACGGGACATTACGTGCGAATTTTTTCCGCGATATATGGAGAGTGGAGAAGGTCCGTAAGAATTTTGACATCCGCGAAACGGAATTGTTGAAAGGTATTCTGGAGGCCGGTGTGAAAGAAGGTGTTTTTGCCATGCCCGATGCGGATATTACTGCAGTTGTGCTTCACCATGCCCTGAAAGGGTTGGAAGTGCCCTATATTCGGGGTATAATGGGGGATAATATCAGCCAGCGGATAAAGCGAAGAGATAATGTAATGAATTTGATATTCAACGGTATAAAGATAAAGTAAAACCAAGGATGTTTATTAATGCAACAGGGTTTTATGTTCCCGAAGAGCGGGTACATAACCAACACTTTTTGGAATTGAACGGATTGACAAGCGAGTGGATAGAACAACGTACTGGGATTCGTACACGGTCGAAGGCAAAACCGGAAGAATCAGTAACAACGATGAGTTTGGATGCCGTTCGTAATGCCCTTCCTAAATTGCCTTACGATATTACAGAAGTCGATCTGATTATTTCTGCATCTTATTCGCCGTTCGATACGGTAGCTACAGCGGCTCATGTGGCTCAACATGAATTTAATATCACGAATGCAAAGGCTCTTTACCTTTCTTCCGCCTGTTCTTCTTTCCTGAATGCTCTGGAGGTTGTGGAAGGTTATTTTGCCATGGGAAAAGCTTCAAAGGCATTAATTCTTTCCGCAGATAAGAATTCGGCTTATTATAACGAAACCGATCCTAAAGCAGGTCACCTGTGGGGTGATGCGGCAGCTGCATTTTTTATTTCCAAAGAACGCGTGACTGAGAACGACAAGGAAGTTCTGGAAATCTTTACACAAGGACTTGGTCATTTGGGTAAAGGACCGGAGGCTGTACAGCTTCGTCCCCGTGATGGAGGTATTATGATGCCGGAGGGGCGTGATGTGTTTATTCAGGCTTGTACCTATATGCCGAAAAATGTGGTTTATTTATTGGAAAAAAACGAGTATACCTTGGATGATCTGACTTATTTTATCGGTCACCAGGCGAATATGCGTATTATGTCCAATATCGCAAAACAGTTAAATTTGCCGGATGAGAAGTTTCTTCATAATATCGAAGAATTAGGAAATACCGGTTCTGTGAGTTCTGCTTTGGTATATGCTCAAAACGATCATATCTTTAAAAAGGGCGACTTGATTGCTATCACCGTGTTTGGTGGTGGTTATTCGGCAGGAGCCTGTTTGATTAAATATTGAAATAAAAAAGATTTATCATGAAATTATTGGAAGGTAAAGTTGCCATTGTAACCGGTGCTGCTCGTGGTATTGGTAAGGCTATCGCATTAAAGTTTGCGGCTGAAGGTGCAAATATTGCATTTACAGACCTGGTTATCGACGAAAATGGTTTGGCTACTCAGAAAGAAATTGAAGCTTTAGGGGTTAAGGCCAAAGGATATGCTTCTAATGCAGCGAATTTCGAAGAAACACATACAGTTGTTGCTGAAATCGTAAAAGATTTTGGTCGTGTAGATATTCTGGTAAACAATGCCGGTATCACAAAAGACGGTTTAATGATGCGTATGAATGAAGGTCAGTGGGATGCTGTTCTTACTGTCAATCTGAAATCTGCATTTAACTTCATCCATGCTTGTACACCTGTAATGATGAAACAGCGTTCAGGTAGCATTATCAATATGTCATCTGTTGTAGGTGTACATGGTAATGCAGGACAGAGTAACTATTCTGCATCCAAAGCTGGTATGATTGGCTTGGCTAAGTCTGTAGCTCAGGAGTTGGGTTCACGTGGTATCCGTGCAAATGCGATTGCTCCGGGATTTATTCTTACTGAAATGACAGCTGTTCTGCCGGAAGAAGTAAAAGCCGAATGGGCTAAGAAAATTCCTTTGCGTCGTGGTGGTACGCCTGAAGATGTGGCTAATATCGCTACATTCCTGGCTTCCGATATGTCTGCGTATGTGTCCGGTCAGGTGATCCAGGTTGATGGTGGTATGAATATGTAATTTTTATATATGGAAGTTATCTACGAAGACAATCATATCATAGCGGTTAATAAAAATAACAGCGAGATTGTACAAGGAGATAAAACCGGTGATACTCCTCTTTCGGACATGCTTAAAACATGGCTGAAAGAGAAGTATTCAAAACCCGGCAATGTATTTGTCGGTGTTGCGCACCGTTTGGATCGCCCGGTAAGCGGTGTTGTGATATTTGCCAAAACCAGTAAGGCACTTGCACGTCTGAATGATATGTTTCGTTTGGGCGAAGTAAAGAAAACCTATTGGGCGATAGTTAAAAATAATCCTCCCGCCCCGGAAGGAGAGTTGGTAAACTGGCTTGTCCGTAATGAAAAACAGAATAAAAGTTATGCGTATGATACGGAATGCCCCAACTCAAAAAAAGCAATTCTTCATTATAAGGTAATAGCCCGTTCGGACCGTTATTATTTACTGGAAATAGATTTGAAAACAGGCAGGCATCATCAGATACGCTGTCAGCTTGCTAAAATGGGATGTCCTATTAAAGGAGATTTAAAATATGGCTTCGACCGTTCTAATAAAGACGGGGGGATAAGCCTGCATGCCCATAGTGCAGCATTCATTCATCCGGTTTCTAAAAATCCGGTAGAAATTATCGCTCCTGTTCCGGATGACACGCTTTGGAAATCATTAACCGCCTCCCTTTGATAATTCAGATGATTGGATATGTACTTTTCTTGAGAAAGAAAAAGGAAGTATTTAAATAATCTTGTACCTTTGTGGCCTAATTCAAATTTAAAAAACACTATAACAATGGGTGGTTTTTTCGGAACTATTTCTAAGTCAGCTTGTGCAACTGATCTTTTTTACGGCACAGACTACAATTCTCATCTTGGAACCCGCAGAGGCGGTATGGCAACTCTGCACGAAGGCATCTTCAACCGTTCAATCCATAATCTTGAAAATTCTTATTTCCGTACACGCTTTGAAAGCGAGTTGGAGAAGTTTAAAGGTAGTTCAGGCATAGGTATTATTAGCGATACCGACCCGCAACCGATTTTTATTAATTCCCACCTGGGCAAATATGCATTGGTTTCCGTTGCAAAAGTGAACAATCTGAAAGAACTGGAAAAAGAACTGCTTGATAATGGTTGCCATTTTTCAGAACTTAGTTCGGGGCAGATAAACCAGACAGAATTGATAGCTCTCCTTATCTCTCAGAAAAATACTTTTGTAGAAGGAATCGAGCATGTGTATGAAAAGATTAAAGGTTCCTGTTCTATGCTGCTGCTTACTGAAAACGGCATTATTGCAGCCCGTGATAAGTATGGTCGTACTCCGGTGCTGATCGGAAAGAAGGAGGGAGCTTATGCAGCATCCAGTGAACCAAGCAGTTTCCCGAATTTAGGTTTTGAACTGGAATACAACGTTGGGCCAGGGGAGATAGTGCTGCTTGAAGCCGAAAAAATGACACAACTCCGCAAGCCCAATAAGAAAATGCAGATTTGTTCTTTCCTTTGGGTGTATTACGGTTATCCGGTATCAGAGTATGAAGGGGTAAATGTGGATGCAGCCCGTTATGCCAGTGGTATGGCTATGGCAAAGAAAGATAAGGTGGAAGCTGACTATGTATCAGGTATACCTGATTCCGGTATTGGTATGGCTTTGGGATATGCAGAGGGCAAAGGGATTCCTTACCGTCGTGCTATCGTGAAATATACACCGACATGGCCACGTAGTTTTACTCCATCCAACCAGGCTGTCCGCGATTTGGTTGCCAAAATGAAACTGATTCCGAACCGTACCCTTTTACGTAATAAACGGGTTATTTTCTGTGATGACTCCATTGTACGTGGAACCCAGCTTCGTGATAATGTAAATATTCTTTACGGTTATGGAGCGAAGGAAGTACACATGCGTATCGGATGTCCTCCGATTTTATTTTCATGCCCGTTCTTAGGCTTTTCAGCTTCTAAATCTGATTTGGAACTGATTGCCCGTCGTGTGGTGAAAGAATTGGAAGGCGACGACTCCAAAGACTTGGATAAATATGCAGAAACAAATTCCGAGCAATATAAGGAATTGGTGGAGCATATTCGTAAGAAATTGAATATTACAACATTGAAATTTAATACGGTGGAAGATTTAATCGAATCTATCGGTCTTCCGAAAGAATGTGTTTGCACACATTGCTATAACGGTTCAGGATGTTTTTAAAAAATAATGCTATCTTTATGGCTTGTAATAAAAGATAAACGCTTATGACTGTAATAGATAGGTTTTTAAAGTATGTAACGTTCGAAACTCAATCGAGCGAGACTACAGGTACAACCCCCAGTACTCCGGGGCAGCGTGTTTTTGCTGAAGCATTAGTAAAAGAACTGGAAGAAATCGGTCTGGAAGATATAACTCTCGATAACAATAGTTATCTGATGGCTACATTGCCAGCCAATACTCAAAAGCAGGTTCCTGCAATCGGTTTCATTGCCCATTTGGATACAAGCCCGGATATGTCCGGGAAGGATGTGAAACCGCGTATTGTTAATTATAAAGGAGGGGATATTGTATTATCCGCTGAGGAGAAAATTATTCTTTCTCCGCTAATGTTCCCCGAACTGAACGACTACAAGGAGCAAGATATTATTGTTACGGATGGACGTACATTATTGGGTGCTGACGATAAAGCCGGTGTTGCTGCTATTATTGCCGCGATGAAGTATCTGAAGGATCATCCGGAAATAGAACATGGAAAAATCCGTATAGGTTTTACTCCCGACGAGGAGATTGGTGCGGGTGCAGACCATTTTGATGTGGAAAAATTCGGTTGTGAATTTGCTTATACTATTGATGGCGGGCAGATTGGCGAACTTGAATTTGAAAACTTCAATGCTGCCGGAGCCAAAATCCTATTTAAGGGATTGAATGTACATCCGGGTTATGCTAAGAATAAAATGCAGAATGCTTCGTTGCTGGCTGTGGAATTTGCTTCCTGGTTGCCGGTGGCACAACGGCCGGAGCACACAGCCGGATATGAAGGTTTCTTCCATCTGACAAATATGAGTGGGACAGTAGAGGAAGCCTCCCTGTCATATATCGTCCGCGACCATGAACGTTCTTTGTTTGAGGAGAAGAAGGAATTACTTCGTTCTTTTGTAAAGCGGATGAATGAGATGCATCCGGGCAGTACCACCCTGGAAATTCGCGATCAGTATTATAATATGCGTGAGATAGTAGAACCCCAAAAATATATAGTGGATCTTGCTTTCGATGCAATGAAAGCCGTAGGAGTTACACCTTTGGTGAAACCGATACGTGGTGGAACGGATGGTGCACGCTTGTCGTTCATGGGACTTCCTTGTCCTAATATTTTTGCAGGAGGTTTGAATTTCCATGGACGGTATGAATTCCTACCGGTTCGTTCATTGGAAAAAAGTATGGAAACAATTATAAAAATAACAGAGCTGCTGGCTCATAAATCTTAAATAATAAATAACATGAAAACAACTCCGTTTACCGATGTGCACATTGCACTGGGTGCTAAGATGCATGAATTTGCCGGTTATAATATGCCTATAGAGTATACCGGTATTATAGATGAACACATGACAGTAGTGAATGGTGTCGGTGTATTTGATGTGTCCCACATGGGTGAATTTTGGGTAAAAGGTCCGAATGCACTGGCTTTTATCCAGAGCATTACTTCAAACGATGCTTCAACATTAGCAATAGGTAAGGCTCAATATACCTGTTTCCCGAATGAAAAAGGCGGGATTGTAGACGACTTATTGGTTTATCATTATGAGCCGGAAAAATATTTGCTGGTTGTAAATGCCGGAAATATTGCTAAAGACTGGGAATGGTGTGTAAGCCATAACACTGTAGGGGCAGAATTGGAAAACTCTTCGGACCGTACGGCTCAGCTTGCAATCCAGGGACCGAAAGCAATAGAAGTATTGCAGCGTCTTACTCCGGTTGATTTATCTTCCATACCTTATTATTCGTTTGTAACAGGCGAATTCGCCGGTTGTAAGAATGTAATTATATCCAATACTGGTTATACAGGTGCCGGTGGTTTTGAATTATATTTCTATCTGGATGATGCTATGACAATCTGGAATGCAATTTTCGAAGCAGGTAAACCGGAAGGTATCAAACCGATTGGTTTAGGAGCACGCGACACTTTGCGTCTGGAAATGGGCTTCTGCTTGTATGGTAACGATTTGGATGATACAACTTCTCCTATCGAAGCCGGGTTAGGTTGGATTACTAAATTTGCCGAAGGTAAAAACTTTACAAACCGTGCAGAATTGGAACGCCAGAAAAAAGAAGGTGTTACACGTAAATTATGTGCATTCGAGTTGGTAGAAAAAGGTATCCCCCGTCATGGTTATGAAATCGTGGATGCAGAAGGCAACCAGATTGGTGTTGTTACATCCGGAACTATGTCTCCTGTTTTGAAAAAAGGCATCGGCATGGGGTATGTAAAACCTGAATTAGCAAAAGCCGGCACGGAAATATTTATCAAAGTGCGTAATAAAAACCTGAAAGCTCAGGTTGTAAAAGCTCCATTCCGTAAATAAAATTTATATTTAAATATGGAAAGGGCTTCAGTCGGATAGAATCTGGTTGAAGCCCTTTTTTATGACTTGTTTTATTATGAAGCAGATTAGAATAAACGAATCATCACCCTTTTACATAGCGTTCAAAAATTTATATCAGAATAGTTTTCCTATTTTTGAGCAAAGAACGGATGAACATCAGCTAAAAGCCTTTTCTTTTCAGAATTATCATTTGGATGTTTATGTGGAAGAGGAAACCTTTATCGGATTTATTGCGTATTGGGAGTTTGATGAATATTTGTACATAGAGCATTTTGCCATAGCTCCGGAGTTGAGGGGTAAAGGGTATGGTGGAACTGTCTTGAATCTCCTGAAGGCAAGTATGGAAAAGCCGCTTTTGTTGGAAATAGACCCTGTCACAGATGCTGTTTCGGCCAACCGTCTGCATTTTTATGAACAGAATGGCTTTTATTCCAATCCCTATGAGCATATTCATCCCCCTTACCGGGATAATTATCAGGGACACAGCTTGGTTATTTTGACAACAAAAGGACAGATAACCCGCGAAACATATGAACGTTTTGCCAAAGATTTATGGGATATTGTTATGGGTTTATAGCTAAAGCTGATAAACACACCTGATTTTGAGTTGTTATATGCCTGAAACTACAAGATGTTTTGTAAGTTTGCAGCATAAAAAACAAGTGGTATGTTGTTGAGGTTTTTGAAGAATTGGACATTGCCGGTCGCTATGCTGGCAGGTGCATTAGGATATTTTATTTTTGCCAACTTCACATTTCTGGAGCCGACAAAACCATTTATGAAGACGCTGGTCGCGTATCTTACCCCTTTCCTGATATTCGCACAGTTATTACTTACTTTTTGTAAAGTAGAGCCTCATGATTTGATGCCGCGCGAATGGCATGGCTGGCTACTACTGTTTCAGCTCTTTGCTTCGTCCGTATTGGCTTCCGTCCTGATATTTTTTCAAATGGGAGCTGCTTACCGGGAAGTTTTTGAAGGGGCTATGGTTTGCCTGATTTGTCCTACGGCTACTGCTGCGGCTGTTATTACCGGTAAATTGGGTGGAAGTGCCTCCAGTTTGACCTCCTATACTTTGCTTTCGAATATTTTGGCAGCAATAGCTGTACCCTTAATTTTTCCATTAGTGGAGCCGCATGCCGATATAACATTTGTTACTGCTTTCTTGAAAATCCTCGGAAAAGTATTCCCTTTATTGCTTTTCCCTTTCATTCTGGCTTGCATTTTACGCCAGTATTTTCCCCGGATACACCGCTTTTTATTGGGTTTCCCTGACCTCGCCTTTTATTTATGGGGTGTTGCTTTGGCTATTGTAATGGCGCAGACCGTAAAATCATTGATGACCAGCGACGCATCGATTGGCGTAGAGGTATCGCTTGCCTTGGCTGGTTTTATAACTTGTGTCATCCAGTTTTATCTGGGTAAACGTATTGGTGGTAAATATTATGACCGTATCAGTGCCGGTCAGGCATTAGGACAGAAAAACACCGTACTCGCCATCTGGATGGCATATACTTATCTGGACCCGCTTTCATCTGTTGCTCCCGGGTCATACGTCCTGTGGCAAAATCTTTTTAATAGCTGGCAGCTGTGGAAAAAAAGAAAACAGCAGCCTGATTAAACCATCTTCTTCTATCTCAGTCTATTTTTTATAGAATATCTCCGGTTTTCTTACGAGGATTGGTATGTCTGCCGTACCGCTGATATACCCTTTGTAAAAATGTCAGTCGGGTAGATATTGAGTCTCTTAGGGTATCGGAACTTTCTGCCGTTCTTGCTGTTATATAAATGACTGTGTGACCTTTTGACAGCATCAGGATTGTTAAAAAGGTACTTTGTAATACACAGTACTGTTAAGCGTCGTTAAGCCTTGATTTAAGGCAGTTAAAAGAGATAAAAAAATACCTCAAAAGAGAATAATCGCACGTTTTTTGAACTTTCTTTGTCGAAAGAAAAATGTTAAATTTAAATGTTTGATTAAATAAAACGAGTATGAAGAAAATGTGGAAAAATGTACTTGGAATAGTCCTCGTCGCTGCTATCAGTTCTGGAGCGGCAATTGGAACAAGTGCTTATCTGTTCAATAAAAATCAGCCGGTTTCTGTTACTTCCGGTACAGGTAATGTGTTTAACCAACCGCTTCGTTATACTGGAATGAATGCCGTGGCTGCTGAGAATACAGATTTCACGACTGCAGCAGAGAGTACAGTACATGGAGTAGTTCACATCAAAGCTACGACTAACGCTAAACAATATGCTGATAATGGCGGCAACGATGGCGGTGGTAGGCAATATGTGGATCCGTTCGAATACTTCTTCGGATTCGGTGGTCGTGGAGGAGGTTTCCAGCGTCCTCAACCCCAACCTCGTGTTGGTGCAGGTTCAGGTGTTATCATCTCGACCGATGGTTTTATCATTACAAATAACCATGTGATTGACGGGGCCGACGAGCTGGAAGTAACATTGAACGACAACCGTAAGTTTGCCGCTAAATTAATCGGAACGGATCCGGCAACGGATATCGCCCTGATTAAGATCGATGCAAAAGACCTGCCTACAATTCCGTTTGGTGATTCGGAAAAACTGAAAGTAGGCGAGTGGGTATTGGCTGTTGGTAATCCGTTCAACCTGACATCGACCGTAACTGCCGGTATAGTAAGTGCAAAAGGTCGTGGCATATCTATGGGTTCCGACAGAAGTAAAATCGAATCCTTTATCCAGACAGATGCAGCGGTAAACCCGGGCAATAGTGGTGGTGCATTGGTAAATACAAAAGGAGAACTGGTAGGTATCAATACCGCGATCTATTCTGAAACAGGAAACTTTGCCGGATATTCATTTGCCGTACCTATCAGTATTGCCGGAAAAGTAGCAAGCGACTTGAAACAGTACGGAACCGTACAGCGTGCTATGTTAGGCGTTCAGATTATGTCTGTAGCCGATATTGCCGACCAACTTGCCTATCCGAATTTGTCAAGTGCATTGAAGGATGAGTTGACAGCATTGAAATCTAAGATTAAAGTATCCGAAGGTGCTTGTGTTGCAGATTTTGCAGACCGTAGTACAGCAAAAGAAGCCGGTCTTGAAAAAGGTGACGTGATTACGGCTGTAAACGGAGTGAAAGTCAGAACTGCTAATGCATTGCAGGAACAGATCAATAAATATCGTCCTGGCGACAAGGTGGAAGTAACCGTAAACCGCAATGGTAGCGATAAGAAATTTACAGTAGAATTGCGCAATGCACAAGGTAATACTTCCGTTGTAAAAGGAAGTGCTGCTGATAGCGCTGATGTACTCGGTGCTGCATTTAAAGCTCTTTCTGCACAACAAAAACGTGACTTAGGTGTTAGTTATGGTATAGAGGTAACCGGATTACTGAAAGGTAAGCTGAGAGATGCAGGAATCCAGAAAGGATTTATCATCATGATAGCTAATGATCAGAAGATTTCCACCCCTGAACAACTGGAAAAACTGGTTGAAAAAATATTGAAGGGAGGCTCTGAAGATCAATACCTGGTAGTAAAAGGATTTTACCCTAACGGGCGAACAAAAGTATACGCAATAGACCTGGCTGAATAATAAATAAAGTTATATTTGCCGGATTAGGCAGGAAGATTGTTAAAGGTTTATAATTGGTCGGGTGTAGGGTGCACTCGGCCAATTTGAGCTATAAAAAAATGTTATCTTTGCACCCTATATTTTTTTCGATATAAAATTATTGGATGAGACAGTTAAAGATCACAAAGTCCATTACCAATCGCGAAAGCGCTTCACTTGATAAATATCTTCAGGAAATAGGTCGTGAAGATCTTATCACAGTTGAAGAAGAAGTAGAATTGGCACAGGCTATCAAAAGAGGCGACCGGAGAGCATTGGAAAAATTAACCAGAGCCAACCTGCGTTTCGTTGTATCTGTGGCTAAGCAATATCAGAACCAGGGATTAAGTTTGCCGGACCTTATTAACGAAGGCAACCTGGGGTTGATTAAAGCAGCCGAGAAATTCGATGAAACCAGAGGATTTAAGTTTATTTCTTATGCAGTTTGGTGGATTCGCCAATCCATTTTGCAGGCTTTGGCAGAGCAGTCCAGAATAGTCCGTCTTCCATTGAATCAGGTAGGTTCACTGAATAAAATCAGCAAAGCCTTTTCCAAATTCGAACAGGAAAACGAACGTAGGCCTTCTCCCGAAGAACTTGCAGATGAACTGGATATTCCGGTAGATAAGATTTCAGATACGCTGAAAGTATCGGGAAGACATATCTCTGTGGATGCTCCGTTTGTGGAAGGTGAAGACAACAGCCTTTTGGATGTGCTTGTTAACGATGATGCTCCTATTGCAGACCGGTCGTTAATGAACGAGTCATTGGCTAAAGAAATTGATCGAGCACTTGCTACATTGACCGAAAGAGAATGTGAGATTATCAAAATGTTTTTCGGTATTGGCTGTCAGGAAATGACATTGGAAGAGATTGGCGACAAATTTGGCCTCACAAGAGAGCGTGTCCGCCAGATCAAGGAAAAAGCAATCAGAAGATTAAGACAAGGAACGCGTAGCAAGCTCCTCAAATCGTATTTAGGTTAGTCTCAGAAGTGTTTAAGCTGAGGTTGAAACTCCATATCCCGAAGGAATATGGAGTTTTTTTTTATACTTTTCTTTAAACCTTTTCTCCCCGATATTGTCTATTATAATGAAGCGCTTCATAAATAGAAATGTTGAACAATTATATTTTATGTATTAGTTTTATGAAGAAGGTAATAGGATTGTTTTTGGTTATTTTAATTAGTACGGTTTCTGTGTTTGCGCAGAAAGATCAACGTGGTAAAAGGGGAGGAGATCCTACACAACGTTGCGAGAAAATGATAACAGAGTTGAAGCTTGATGAGAAACAAGCTGCTGAATTCCGTAAAATAAATACAGAATTCAGAGAAAAGATGATGCAGGAACGTAAAGCCGTAGAAGCTGACCGTCAGAAAATGCGTGAGCAAATGAAAACCCTTCGCAATGACCGGGACGAACAATTGAAGAAGATACTAACGGACGAACAGTACAAACAGTATCAGGAAAAACAAAATGTTCCTCAGAAGCGTAAAGGGCACAAACGTAGCAATTAAGCTATAGCCCACGATTTTGTGTAAATAAAGAATAGCAGGGTTCGGATAATATATCCGGACCCTGTTTCTTTGTTCAGATTTGATAAACGATTACGGATTTTCAGGATATATTTATTTAATGTGTATTCTTCAAATCGAATAATTTATATATTGTATTTTTGTATATCAAAAAAATCAACCATGATCAGACCTGTAAAATTAGGAGATACAAAGTCTATTACAGACATTTATAACGAATATGTTGTAAATAGTGTAGCAACATTCGATACAGAACCCGTGTCCGAGGATGATATGCGCTCCCGTATAGCCGGCATATCTTCCCATTATCCCTATTTAGTTTACGAGATGGACGGTATTGTTGCAGGCTATTGTTATGCTCATGCATGGAAGGAAAAAGCCGCTTATAAATATACGTTGGAAACAACCATTTACCTTTCTCCCCTGTACCAAAAAAAGGGGATAGGCAAACAATTGATGACCGCATTGATTGACGAATGTCGCAAAAACGGTTATCACGCCTTGATAGCTTGTATTACCAGTGGTAACGAAGCAAGCAATACCTTACATTTAAAACTCGGCTTTAAACAAGTATCCCTTTTTGAAAAAGTAGGGATAAAGTTCGGACTCCGGTTGGATGTGGCAGACTATGAATTATTGCTGGTGCCATAATCTTTTTATCCTATTATCCACTTACTGCCCGGTATGTACGAGATAATCTTTGTCGTTATGAAACAGCAGATAAATGTACTCACTGCAATACATGGTATGGCGGCAACGGTAGGTAATTCAAGTGTGTGCTTGAATACAGTTGTCCATAGTCCGAGCCAGAATATGTGCATAAGGTACATACCATAACTGAGTTTTGACATTTCTGTGATGAGCTGTGGTGCTTTCGGGCGGCTTATACATGTAAACATAAGGAATGTGCCTGCAGTAAGAATTACACAGTTGATTGTACAGAAAGCCCATCCTATTTCTATTACAGGTGTGGTAAGAATTTCTCCGGGAATAGCCTGGACATAGAACGAATAGATGGTCGATGCTGCCCCGATAACCATTAAAGCGGTCCCTATTGCGAGACGTTTGGAGCGGTCCCATGTCAGGTGCACACGTATGTAATGCGCTAATACGAGATATCCCAAGTAGCCGGAGAAGTACCATAGCATGTGGTATTCGTTCCAAAAACATTGTCCCCATACTTCACCCGACCATCGGTTGAGATACGGCATACATGTCGATAACAGGAACAACCCTATAAAGAACAGTTCTTCTTTTGCCGTAGCTTTACTCAGCCATGGAGAAATCATAGGAATGAAGAGATAAAGACTGATCAGGGGATACATGAACCATAGGTGTCCTGCGAGCGTAGGGAAATTCAGGAAGATTCGCGATAAATCCTTTAATGACGTTTCTCCATCTATCTGTCCCCACAACATAGGTAATGTGCTGTATAGTACCATAAATATAAAAAACGGTGGCAGGATTCGGGTAAAGCGCTGGCGATAGAATTGCCAGGTTGTCTGCTCTTTTTTCATTGGAACAAGCAGGAAAGCGGAGACAATCATAAACAGGGGCACTGCCATGCGTGAGAAGCCGTCGTACAAAGCCACCCATAACCGGTCAGCTTCACTGGCAAGATAGGATTGCGGTCCCGCCATATCGGTAGATCCGGCAGCGCCGTAAAAATTTTCACTGGCATGGACAACCATAACGAGGAAGCATGCAAATACGCGTACATAGTCTAAAAAAACGATACGTTTCATTTTTGAAATAATTGGTATTAGTAAGATATTTTTTTAATTAGTCCTTTTTATGCATCAAAACGGAAGAGCTTCGTTGATTTTCCGGATGTTATTTGATTTGCGGCGGTAAAGAAACGAAGAAAACTTGAAATATCAAGCAGTCATGTTTATAAAAACAGGGAGTTTTTTTTCAAACCATTAACTTTTAGTTTGCCGGAAAGGAGTTTAGGTAGTAAAACTTATAGGACTCTGATAAGTTATTGTTCCAAATTACAAAAATAAACGAATAGGGAAGAATAACTTCATAGTTATGATTTTGGAAAACCATAACTATGAACTCCAAAATCCGTTGCTTTCTTTATTTAGAAAATATTATGCTTTGAGACAACTGTTTTGTGTTTTGCAATTGTCATGGAAATCCATTTCCTTTTACCGAGGAATAATGGTTATTTGCTACCTTTTTGAAAGAGTAATAAAAAAGGAAAGTGACTAGCCTGGTTAAGGGAATGGCAATTTAGACTAGTCACGGTAATTTGAATAGAGTTATCTGTGTTTTCAATTTATCAATCCATATGTAATGCCAGAATGTTTAATCTTTTGCTGAATTCATCTGTTTTGTCTGTGCATAGTGGATACGACCAACATTTTTCTGCAATGGAGGCCAGTTGACGGAATAATTGTTGTTTACATTCCTTTATTTCAAAAAAGTCTGTTTGTGTCATAAGGCGTTCCATGTGAAAAGGGAGATTTGATGCGATGTTCTCAGATTGTATCGTTCCGCTTGAAATTGTGATTTTTTTGGATTTGGCATACAGATTCATCTTTTTTAATCTTTGTGAATCTTCAGATGTTGTTTCATGAGGTTTCTGTATAAAATGAAGCTCATTGATTTTCAACATAGCCATATAGTTTATAAGTTCTTTGAGGTTGTTTTCCGGAATAAGATGGAATGGTGTATGTAGCACTATTGTTCGTTTACTGTGTTGGGGACCGTCTTGTATTGTCATTCCAGGGACATTCCATTGGACGTTTTTTACCGGAGTTCGGCTGTTTATTGCCGGAGGAAGTAGAAAACGTAAGGTCTGTATGGCATAGAAGAATCCTTTTTCTCCGGATGCTTCCACCAAAATACAAGACGGGCTTATGTTCAGTTTATAATGCTCTTCCGGCAGTTTGGTATCTGTTTGGAATAGGATGTCTGCATATTTTTCTTTTATGGCTATTTCCGGAGTAAATCCGGCGGCAGTATTAAATAAGTCGGTTAGCTCTTTTGCTATTATCCATTGTCTTTTATTTTCAACACTGATAAGTGTGGATTTCTTAAATCTAAAATCACCTTTATCAGAAACACTCTGTTGGGGAAAAGGGATAATTTCCGGCCTTTCGTTTGGTAAGATATATCTCATAAGTACCAGTACCAAAAAAATAGAATATATACTTACTCTGAGTAACATAAAAAATAATTTTTAGAAATATTCATCTCGTTTATTTTTTCTGTTGCAAAACTATATTTTAGGTATATTATTTCATGTTCGATATCGTCCGAGAAAATTCAGATATTGTTTTTTATCTCTTCTGTAGCTTGTTTTTCGGACGATTTTGTATTTTTGTCGAACAATGGGTATTTAGGGTTATGCAAGTGTTAGGGACATATTTACGATTGAATCTGCTACTATTTTTTGTATTATTTACGGGGCGTCTTTATGCTTTACCCCGGTATTATTTTAAACAAATATCTTTACAAAACGGATTGTCGCAATCTTCCGTACAATGTGTATTGGTAGATAACAGGGGAGTTATGTGGATTGGAACCCGGTTCGGACTAAACCGTTTTGACAGGGAAAAAATAACTGTTTATAAAGAAGAAAAAAATAATCCGTATTCTCTTCCCTATAATGAAATTGTATTTTTGGAAGAGGATGCAGAAGAAAATATCTGGGTAGGGACAAGTTGTGGATTAGCCTGTTTCGATCGTAACACCCGGCAATTTGTTCGTCAGGAAATCGATAACGAGCCACTTGTGGTGACTTGTTGTTTCCTTATGCCGGAAGGAATTTGTTTTTTAGGCAAACAGGGAATTTTTTGTTATTCTTATGCAGAAAAGAAGATTGTCAGATGTCCGTTAAAAGAAAAAATGTCTGCATCTTTTCCAAATTATGCTTTTTTGTACGATGAAGAAGAAAGAAAGGTTTTAGTCTCTTTTTACGGAAATGGTCTTTGGTGGTATTATCCTGATACGGGAGAGATGATACGTGTACCGTTTATTCATGAGAAACATATACCATCCGTATATTTGGATTCATCCGGGAGAATCTGGGTGGCAGTTTACAACAAGGGCGTTTTCTGTTATGAACATGACGGCAGGTTGGTGGAGCATTTGAAAGCTCCGGAAACATTAACCCACAATGTTGTGCAGGATATGCGCGAAAAGGATGGTGAACTGTGGCTGGCTACAGACGGAGGCGGTATTAATATTTATAATTATAAGGAAAAGTCCGTGAAGGCGATTATGCATCTTCCGGGTGATAATCATTCTCTCCCTGTAAACTCTTTTGCTTGCCTTTACAGTGATGATGAAGATAATATATGGGCCGGTAGTATTCGCGGTGGTCTGATAGGGATTAAACCTGTTTTTATGACTACCTACCGGGATGCCCCTCCAGGAGCTTCTTACGGGTTAAGTTTTCAGTCGGTTACATCCATGTATGAAGATCCTGATGGGAAAATCTGGATGGGAACAGATGGTGAGGGATTGAATTTATTTGACCCTCAAAAAGAAACATTCCGGAAATATCCCCATACTTCGGGAATGAAAATAGTTTCTATTATACCTTATAATAATTCGGATTTACTACTATCTTTATTTGGTGTTGGGCTCTATCGTTTAAATAGAGTAACCGGAGAATGCCGGGAGTTTCATTTGAATTGGGGAGATGCGCAAAATGACTTGTTCCTGCTCGGGAACTCGGTACGTTTATATCGTGCGGATGAGGAACGTTTCTGTCTTTTGTCTGATGATCGTTTCTTCGTATATAATCAACGAAAACAGCAATTTGAATTTTTCCCGGAAGAAATGATACCGGATGATTTTCCGGCACCCCGGTTTATACAGGGGGATTCGTGTTATATTAGTTCTTCCAAGGGAATGTATGTGTTGGATTTGCCGGAACGGCAATTGCGTCCAGTGTTTTTATCCGGAGAGAAGACCGGTACAATAACATCGGTGAGGCAAAGCAAGGATAAACGTTTCTGGCTGGGTACTTCTTCCGGATTATATATCTATGACCATACCTTGCACAAATTGGATACTGTAGATACGGAGCGTTTCTCCGGAATTACGTCTCTTTCTTTCGACAGCCGCGACCGTCTTTGGCTAAGTACCCATGAAGGACTGTATGTGTATGTTCCGCATGAAAATCGTATTATTGTTTTCGGAGAGTCTGATGGAGTTTTTACACAGGAGTTTTTACCACAATCTGCATTAGTGGCTTCTTCGGGTGATATTTATATGTCGGGAGTTGAAGGCGTGGTCAGGATACGTCCGGATCAGGATTTTCAGAAAGAAAAGGACTGTTCTGTCAGCCTGATTAATCTCACCTTGAATGGTTCCCCTATCCGTCCGGATGGTTTCTCCGGCGAACCTGTCATTGCTATCCCTTGGGACTATACCTCTTTAGGATTGAATGTGATTGTGAAGGAAAACGATTTGATGCGAAAGAAACTGTTTCGTTTTTCCATCCGGGGAGACCGGGAGGATTTATTGGAAACTTCCAGCCATTCGTTTGCATTTCCTGCCCTTCCTCCAGGCAATTATGAATTGTGGGTTTCATATAGCAAGAAAAATGGAGACTGGAGTATTCCGTTAAAATTATTAACGGTCGATGTGGTTCCGCCTTTATGGCGGCGAACATGGTTTATAGTGACAGTAATCTTGATGGTTCTTCTGATTGGCGGATGGATTGTTTGGTTGATGTTGAAAAGGAAGGAGAGGAAGTTGGATTTGGCTATAAAAGAGCAGGAACGTAAGTTCTATGAAGAGAAAGTACGCTTTATGGTTAATATCAGCCATGAATTACGTACACCGTTGACTTTGATTTATGCTCCGCTCAAACGCTTGTTGAAATCCGGGCAAGTGGTGGACAAAGGTTTGTTCCGGTTGTTAGATGGCTTACTTTTGCAGGCCCGCAGGATGCGGGAAATTGTCGATCTGGTACTTGATGCTCAGAAATCGGATACGAACGGCGATGTTATGTATATCCGTTTTTACAATCTCAATGATTGGTTACGGTCGGTAACTGATGATTTTGCCCTGGAATTTCAGGCTCGGGGCATTTCTTTGGATTTCCAATTAGACCCCTCAGTGGAAACTGTTCCTTTCGATGCATCCAAGTGTCGTGTCATTTTATCCAATTTATTGATGAATGCGATAAAATTCAGTGATTCGGATTCCCAATTGGTTATTTCTACGGAACGTATGGAAACAAGTGTGCGCATTTCTCTTTCCGATCAGGGCATCGGCCTGGATAATGTGGATATGAACCGTCTTTTCTCCTGTTACTACCAGGGTGAGCATGACCGAAAGGGAAGTGGCATAGGGCTGGCATATGTCCGGAAACTTGTGGAATTGCATGGGGGAAGTATCAGTGCTTATAATAATGAAGAGCATGGCGCTACCTTTTATTTTGATTTACCCTTGGTTCAGGCCTCCGTTTCCACGGCTATGGGAGCGAAAGGTGGAGGAAAACAGGATGTTTCTTTTGGGACTGAAGATGAACTTCCTCCTGCATCACTCGATTTTCCGCTAAATAAATATACTTTATTGGTGGCAGAGGATGAACCGGAATTGCGTAACTATCTGTCCAGTGTTTTGCAGGCAGAGTTTAAGCAGGTATATGTGGCGGAAAATGGAGAGAAAGCCTGGCATTTACTCGGACAATACCAGCCGGATATCGTTGTCAGTGATGTAATGATGCCCCGTATGGATGGGTTTGAACTTTGCAGCCGGATTAAAAATGATTTGGCTGTCAGTCATATTCCAGTGGTTTTATTGACAGCCAGGGCGGACGGAAGCAGTACCTTGCAAGGGTATAAATCCGGAGCAGATGTGTATTTGGCAAAACCGTTTGACGTAGATTCCTTATTGGTGATTTTTCGAAATATATTGAAACATCGTGACTTGCTCCGTTCCCGTTATCAGGAGTCCGGCCGTCTGTTTTCTCCTAAGGAGGATGCAGTTAGTAATGCTGACGAACAATTCATGCAGAAGCTAAATGGACTGATCAGCGAAAATCTGGGTAATCCTAATCTGAGTGTGACTTTTATTGCTTCTGCAATGGCGATGAGCCGTACGACGCTTTATAGTAAATTCAGCCATTTGTCGGATATTTCAATCGGTGATTATATTATTAAGTACCGTATGGTTGAGGCCGCGCGTTTACTTATTACTCGAAAAGATATAAGTATTCAGGAAATAGCAGACCGTACCGGCTTTTCCAGTGCCCGTTATTTTAGTACGGCTTTTAAGCAAATTCATGGTGTTACCCCGACCGAGTATCGTAAGAATAATTAGATTAGATAACCGTTACTGTTTGAATTAGAAAAAAAGCATAAAAGAGGCTGTCCAACTTTGAAGTGAACCTTAAATTGAAGTGCACCCGGAAAGTTAAACAGCCCTTTATATGTTTATAATTGATTTTGGTCAGGCATTTTTGGGTTTATGCCATATTGGTTCGCTTCTGCTTGTCCTTCTTGAATAGTCAAATATAAAAACCACAAGCCACCGATAACAGGAATAAAATTTATGAAATACCAATACCCGCTTTTCCCTATATCATGCATTCTTCTCACAGCAACAGCAATACTCGGTACGATAGCCACAAGGCATAGTATACCACTAAACAGACATACTGTTCCTAATATCGCATCAATGATAGATGCAACGATACTAAAAATGACGAGGAATAATATGAACATCCAATATTCCCTACGTCTTGCCCGGCCGGAAAAGTCTTTCCAGCTCTTAAGTACTTGAACAAATTCTTCCATTTTTTTATTCTTATTGATTTATTGATACAAAAGTATACAACTTTACTCTTTTTTAGTGTTAAAATTCACGAATATTTATCTTGTCGTGCATACTTTGTTTTACATGTACTTTTAGCGGATATACTGGTAAGCAACAATAATACACGTGGCTTCTAAGGACGATGTAACCTTACCTCGACATATTATGATTGTTTTATTCTTCCTGCGAATAAATATAGGTTTAAAATGATAGTGAAAGTAAATATCGATTCTGAATAAAAAATGAAGTTGTTTACCTGCTGTTTTTGATATTCAAGTGTTTTTTATGAGACTTGTTGGATACTTAATTTAGGGCTTATTTCCATAGTTCTATCAGAACTAATCTCCTGTTTGTTAATTCATGTTGCAAAGATATATGATATTTTCTAAATCCAAACAATTTAACGGCATTATTTACTATAAATTCCACATTTAACGTCTTGTATTAACCTGTGTTATGATACGTATAAGATATTTATTTATACTGTAATATCAAATATTTAATTCTATTTGCGTATCTATTTATATTGATAATCAACGATAATAGTTTTATTTGATAAAAGTTCTGATAGGACTAAGTCGTTTTGATAACTTGTATTAACTAAAGGGAATTTATAAATATTGTAGTAACAAACTAAAGGGAGTAAGGGGTATTAAATGGTAAACTATATACTGCATATGTAGTTCTTATGCTACATGTAAAAGCTGTGTTATGCCCTGATTTAAGAAGTGTTATTCATGTGCATATACAATGAATAATGAAAAATGATATTGTATTATGTATACTTTATATTCATTAATCAACAAACTAAATTATTTTAAATCATGAGAAAATTAATTACTTTAATGTTGCTTATGATGGTAATCGTCGTAGGCTGTAAAAAAGATGACCCTGTCATCTCAGAGTATATTGTAACGTTCAACACTCAGGGAGGAAGTAACATTGATGCCTTGAAAGTAGTGGAAGGACAAAAAGTAATGAAACCTCAAGACCCGACAAAAGAAAATTACATTTTCTCCGGTTGGTACAAAGAAGCCGGATGTACAACAGTCTGGGATTTTGACAAGGAAACGGTAATGAGTAATGTAACGCTGTATGCGAAATGGGTTGAAGCGGCTCAGGCTTGTGTCGTAACCTTTGACGCACAGGGAGGAAGCGAGGTGGCCCCCTTGACCGTCAATAAGGGCGAAAAGCTGCTAAAACCGACTGACCCGACTAAGGAAGATTGTAACTTCTTAGGTTGGTATAAAGATGCTGCTTATACAAGCGCATGGGAATTCGGTACGGATGTGGTAAATGACAACATCACCTTGTATGCCCGTTGGTCCAATCCGGGTGAAGCTGTATATACTGTGACATTTGATACGGATGGAGGTAATACAATGGACCCTGCTTCTGTCAAAGCCAATGAGAAACTGATCATGCCGGCTAATCCTCAAAAATTAGGCTTTAAGTTTAGGGGTTGGTATTCCGATCCGGAAAAAGTTACAGTATATGATTTTAATACTCCGGTCACCGGTGATATAACCCTTTATGCCAAATGGATGAAGTCTGAAATCGCTTTAGTGAACTTCAATGCATCGGCATTGGCAGGAACCGGTATTACATGGGATGCTGCTACTAAAATATTGGACATCACAGATGCAACAGGTTCTGGAACTCTATATTTTGATGCAGAAGGAATAAACACCGTAGAGTCCAAAGTAATTGCACTTTATGACAAACAGGCAAAATCAATTGGTGGCGAAGGAAAATTGAACGATATATTGGTTGTAGGTGCTCCGGTAGACAATAGGATTATAATGGAGGTAAATGTGCCAGTACAAAGTGTAAAGGTACCGTTGGATATACGTGTAACAATCAGTGACGTCAGTAATCCGGAAGACACAGAAACAATCACTATTCAGAGCCGTCCTGATTATGCAGGTACAGGATTTCAGCCTATTATGATGGCAACAGTTGCAGGAGAAAAAGTCTTTTGGGCTCCTGTTAATGTTGGTGCGACAGAGATACCTACATCTGTAGCTACTACAGGTGGTGATATCACAAAATCTTGTGGTAATATATTTCAGTGGGGACGTAAGGCTGCTTTCACAACTACAAATGAACAAAGTGTACTAGATAGAGAAAACTATAAAGAGAGTGTCATTCCTACAGGTGAAGATTATTTAAGTAGCATTAGTCAATGGGATGGTAGATTTATATTCTCAAGAGATTCAGATATAAATACTCAAGGTAACTGGTTATTGTTTGAGAAAGGGAAAGACAATCCATCAGCTGAAAATATGGTGTATTTAGATATTTGGTATCAGAAATTATGGAATAGTGGAACAGAAGATAATCCTGTTAAAACGGCATCTGATCCTTGCCCCGAAGGTTGGCGTGTTCCTACAAAGTCGGAATGGGAAGCTATTGGTATCGGGAATACTTCTGTTGCTAAGGAATTCAATAACGGCATATTGTCTATCTCCGGTGTAGAAAGCGGACAGAATTTAGTTTTACCTGCTGCTGGTGCTCGTCGAGGCTATAATGGTGTTGCTTACTATTTCGGTAGATTTGGCTATTATTGGACATCTTCGGTTCCATTAAATATGATATATGCATATCATGTTCAGTTCGAGAATGAAAATGCAATAGTGGATCATTATCACCGTGCTTACGGAAGGCAAGTTCGTTGTATCCAAGAATAAAAAGAGCATGTTAAAATGAACAAAACAGAATTTGTCAAACGCCTTTCAGCCCGTTTGTCTTTGCCTCCAAAAGCGATAGTATCCTTACTTGATGCGTTTAACGATGAACTGTCAAAAGTCTTAAATGAAGACAATCATCTTGTATTGAAAGATTTTGGAACTTATTACTTGTGGGAGCAGACCGAACGTATAGGGCGTAATCCGAAAAGCGGGGTTTCCTGCGTTATTCCTTTCCGAAGAAGCGTAAAGTTTAAACCGGGTAAGGGACTTTTGAAGGAATTGAATAAAGGCGAGGGGAAATAATCAACCTTGCCCCCGAATAAAAAAATGCGCTTAAAATATAAAAACCTTAGTATTTCAAGTTAGAAATACAATAATAGATAATTGATATCTAAACCAAAACATTAATGAAATTATTTCTCAAATGATAAGGAAGCACTTAAGCTGTGAAGTTTGGGTGCTTTCGCTGTAAGCGCAGCATGAGCGTATGCTTTAGGGGACAATGAAAAGAGTATATTAATTAGAAAGTATTGATTTTATCTTTTAAAATAAGCAAAATGATAAAGCTAATTAAAGCATTGAACCTTATTTGCCTTGTGCTGCTATCCATATCGTGCACAGATGACGAAGGTAAAGAACAAAAAGCAAGTATCTCGGTCGAGCAGGCACAAATAGTCCTTTCAGGTGAAGAAAACACTTGCAGCATTGGCGTTACGGCTTCCGGCTCATGGACCGCACAAACGGATGCCTCATGGTGCAAAGTCGCCAAAGCAGGAAAAGCAGTACTCATAACAGTCAAAAAAAACAACGAGGGATTTTCGCGCTCCGCTACCGTTACACTCGAATGCTTTACAGCGAAGAAGGTAATTACGGTAAAGCAAAATGCGTCCACATCCAAAGTGTCATTCTCTAAAAACGAAATAATTGTGGATGCGACGGTTTTAGAAACCTCGGTAGACTTATCTTCCGATACAGAGTGGAAAATAACAGTTCCCGAAGCCGACGACTGGATAAGCGTAGTACCTGCAAGTGGTAAGGGCGACGGCACAATCGTCATAACCATGACCCGAAACGAAATGGCGGAGTTGCGGGAGAGCAAACTTATGCTCTCTTACACAGACAATACTTCTGGAGAAGCGAAGCAACTACCACTTACGGTAAAGCAAAATGCGTCCATATCCAAAATATCATTCTCTAAAAACGAAATAATTGTGGATGCGACGGTTTTAGAAACTTCGGTAGATTTATCTTCCAACACGGAGTGGAAAATAACAGTTCCCGAAGCCGACGACTGGATAAGCGTAGCACCTGCAAGTGGCGAGGGCAACGGCACAATCGTCATAACCATGACTCGAAACGAAATGGCGGAGTTGCGGGAGAGCAAACTTATGCTCTCTTACACAGACAATGCTTCTGGAGAAGTGAAGCAACTACCGCTTATGGTAAAGCAAAAAGCAATAAGAGCTCAGATATCATTGTCGCAATCAATCATAAATATCCCTCGGCAGCAGGGAGAGTATATCGTAACACTGACCGCAGAGGGAAAATGGTTGGCAAAAGTTACCGGAGGCGAGTCGTGGTTAAGTGTAACCCCGTTGCAAGGCGTTTCTGGCAAGTACACGATAACGCTGAAAGTAAAGGAGAATCCCGAACTTGACATCCGCAGTGCAATGGTGCATTTCTCCGGTCAGGAGAATAAATTCGCAACGCTTCGCATAACGCAGAACAGCATGCCGTATAAAACCATTCGTATGATGTCGTACAATGTAAAAAGGTGTAAAGGAATGGACGGCAAAGTCGATTATAAGCGCACCGCAAATGTCATTAACCAATATCAGCCGGACTTCGTTGCCATTCAAGAAGTCGAGTACAAGAACCGGGAATATCAATACGTTGATCAACTCGGCACTCTGGCATCTCTTACCAATATGGTACCTACATTCTGTGCGACAGTCTGTGATTTAATAAGAAAATATGGTATTGGCATACTTTCGCGCCAAAAGCCGCTGTCAGTTACAAAAATTAAGTTGTCAGACGCGAAAGAAGACCAATATAAAGAAGATCGGTATATGGTGGTAGCCGAATTCGACGACTGCATATTCTGCAGTACTCATTTTTCAGTCGGAGAGAGCGCCCGTCTCTCTTCTGCAGACCTGATTATAGATTTCATCAAAAAACTTAAAACCAAAAAACCGGTATTCATAGGAGGAGACTTCAACGCTAAGCCGAATGAAAACTCGATCACAAAGCTCAAGCAGAGTTTTGAAATGCTCAATGACGAAAATGGCTATACGTTCCCAGCCAATGCACCGAACAGAACAATCGACTATCTGTTCATGTACAAGAACGAGGGAGCTGGCAAAAAAAACAGCAGCAAAGTAATTGACGAACCGGTAGCTTCGGACCACCGACCAGTCTATGCCGATGTGAAGTTTGTCAAGTAATACTCGAAAGAATTTTACGTATGGTGTGAGATTCTCCTCAAATATATACCCGTAGTTCGGCTCGCTGCCATAACCGGAGTCGGTTACTATTGGCTGGGATATTTTTTTTAATTTTGGCAGTTACAGGTAAATGCTGCCGAAAATTTGAAAATGAAAGTAGGAATATATGTTCTTAGGCATAAAATAATATAATTCATCTGATAGGTGTTCTTTTTGTGAAAAAACAAAAGCTATATTTGTGGTGAAATCTCAAATATGGCAATTAAAGTATGATTATTCAAGTTACAATAGGCAATTTTCTATCTTTCAAAGAACAATCTACATTGTCATTAGCGGCATCGGCATTGAAAGAAGTACAGGTTCCGGCTGAAGATGTAATCTTTAGTGTAGGGACTGCCGGATTATCGTTAATGAAGAGTGCGGTGGTTTATGGTGCCAACGCATCTGGTAAATCCAATTTTATTAAGGCTTTTGAGTTTTTTAAGTGGTATGTAATAAATTCGTCGAAAGATATTCAGGCAGGAGAACGCGTTAATATAGAAAGTTTTCGGTTAAATTCGTTTACTGCGGGTGAACCAAGTTATTTTGAAGCTATATTCTGTGATGAAGATAATCAATATCGTTATGGATTTGAAGCTGATAATTCTTTGGTACATTCGGAATGGCTCTATCAAAAAGCTAATAAAAAGAGAGCTAAGGAGGTGGAACTATTCTACCGGGAAAAAGATAGCTTCGATATTCATACCAAGTTTGTCGTTGGTAGAGAGCTTGCAAGTAAACGAATGGTGAGAGTAAATGCATTATTGCTTTCTGTAGCGGCACAATTTAATGATCCGACAGCAGTGGAGATAATGAAATGGTTGAACGATACCACTATTATTTCTGGTTCTAATGATGAGAAGATATGGAATACCGCCACCATCCAACTGGATGACATCAGAATGAAACAGAGAATTGTAGAGTTTTCACGCTATGCGGATTTAGGTATTGAGAATATTGAAAAAATTGATAATACTATTGTCAGTACGCATACGCAGTACGATGATGAAGGTAATGAAGTCAGAGCTGTTACTTTCCCATTCAGGAAAAATGAATCGGAAGGTACTATAAAGTATTTTTCTTTAGCATATCCTATTATTGATGCTTTGGATAATGGAAAGCGTCTGATTATAGATGAATTTGATTCTAAGATGCATCCGCTTCTTACATGTAGAATTATTGCCTTGTTTAATTCAAAAGAAACAAACCCAAAAAATGCTCAATTGATTTTCACTACTCACGATACTAATTTGTTGAGTGCTAATATATTCCGACGGGACCAGATTTGGTTCACACAAAAAGACCGTTATGGGGCAACCGAACTTTATTCATTAGCAGAGTATAAAGTTCGTAATGATGCTTCGTTTGAAAAAGATTACTTATCTGGAAAGTACGGAGCTATTCCAATTGTCGGAGATTTAACCCGTTTGTTTAATACGCAAGAAAAATAAACTATGGCGGCTACAAAAAGGAAAAATGTAAATCCGCGTATCGAAAGAAAAATAACCCGTATCAGTGGTGTACGTGAAGTGAAACAAACATTTCTGATTATCTGCGAAGGGATTAATACTGAACCGGACTATTTTAATGCTTTCCGCTTGACTTCTGCTAATGTGAAAGCTATCGGTCAAGGCATGGGAACATTAGCATTAGTGCAGAAAGCTATCAATATAAAAGAGCAGGAAAGGCAAAAAGGAAGGACATACAATCAAAATTGGGTGGTCTTTGACAAAGATGATTTTCCAGAAAACGACTTTAACTCCGCTATTTTATTAGCACGTCAAAATGGTTTTGAAGTGGCTTATAGTAATCAGGCTTTTGAATTTTGGTTCTTACTTCACTTTAATCTGTATCAAGGAGCTTTGCATCGTTCCAGATATGAAAAAATGTTGAGTACTTTGCTCGGATTTGCTTATACAAAGAAATCGGGTGTAAGCTCTAAAATGTTTAATGCTTTATTCCTTAAACAAGAACAAGCGATTAATCATGCTAAAACTATCATGAAACAATTTGATGGGAATAACCCAGCACAACAAGAGTCTTCCACTACTGTTTATTTGTTAGTTGAAGAGTTAAATAAATTTCTATAATATGAAATTTTAATATATAACATATGGAATACACATATTCAATTAAGTACACTGCATATTTTTTCTTTTCGCTGCAATCTTAGACATGGGATATGGATTTGTTTTTTGTGCCTAAGACTTCCGGTATTTCATCCAAAGAATAAAAACGCCTTAAATAGCCTTATATGTATTTGATAAGAGGTTAATTAGATAGACTGAGAACATAATTTTAGAAGTCCACAAATAATTAGGGCATCCTCATATGTAACATTATATTCCCAATTCCTTTTTTATAGGGTAAATAAATCAGTGAATTGTTCGTATTTAAAATGTTTTATATTTTTGTGGCATAAATAGAAGATTGGTTTGGATAGAACTGAGTTGTTTAAGTAAAGTAATATATTTTGTTTATTAGTATTTAATCGTTAATGTATTGTGTGATTATTTTTTGATTATCAGTCTATATTAAACAGATGAGTTTATTTATATTTTTATGAAAAACAAAATTACTAATTTGAAGTGGATTGCTGTTTTATTGTTAGCATTCCACATTTCCAGCACTTCGGCACAATGGAAAGTCGGCGTACAAGCCGGTTATACACACAACAGCCTGTCTACGGCATCCGGATATGCCTACGACCGGAATTATGATGCCCTTGGTGGTTTTACGGTAGGAGTACCTGTACAATACGAGTTTGTTGATTGGTTTGCATTGCAGGCAGATTTGTCTTATACGCAAAAGAATTACTCATCCTACCGGAGTGGCCGATACGAAGAAGTGCAAAGTGATACAAGAAACGGATTTATGCAACTTCCGGTTTATGCACGTTTTTCCTTCGGAGGGGAGAAGCTAAGAGGTTTTATAAATGCCGGTGCATATGTAGGGTGCTGGGTGTCGAGTAAAACGAAAGGGGCCCAACGCCAATACTTTTACCTTATAGACCCGGAAGCTGTGGCTCCTTATCATTTTGATGAAAAAGTGCCGTTTGATTCCCGCCGTGACAACCGTTTCGATGGAGGTTTAATGGCAGGTGTAGGTTTGCAGTACCAATTGACCCCTCGTGTACAACTTCTGGCGGAAGGACGGTATTACCGCGGGCTGACTGACTTGCAAAAGAATTATATGTTGAAGCAGATACACCGTTACAATGACACATTTACATTGCAAGTCGGTTGTATGTTCACATTGGGGGACTGGAACAAAAAGAAATAACTTTAGGCTGATTATTTATCATTATTCTATAAAAACAAATGAAACATTATAATATATTCCTGGCACTGTTTGTAAGTGTCTTATTGTTTTCCTGCAGGGAAGAGAATCCTGCGGTATTTAATCCTCAAGATGAAAATGTATTTAAATCTTGGGATGATGTATTCGAATCTTATTGGAACGGAATGAATTATAGCTATGCCTTTTGGGAAGTTGATCCGACAGACTGGGATGCCGTTTACAGGGAATATAAGCCCCGTTTTCAAGAACTTGAATTCAACAGCAGTGAAGATTCGGCAACTGTAAAAGTACTGTTTGAAGAAATAACAGCCAATCTCATCGATCATCATTATGCTTTGATTTTATATAAGGATGAAAAGAGGCCGTGGTGTGTGTGCCATCCTGCAAGTCAGGAAATTAAAAAAAGAAATTATTATCATGACGAGTTTTCAGAATCGAATTTGATCAATACCATTGTGGAAAATAGAAAGAAAGGGCGTATAAAAGATCTTAAGTCTACTTTTATTAGTGGCACTGGCAATGACATGAATATGTATTCTTATTGTATAGATAACTGTATTGCATATTTACGGTTAAACAGTTTTGCTATTTCTTCTAATTTGGGAAATCCGGATTTATTAGGTACACTTCAAAATTTTTTCCGTTTAATTGAAAACACTCCTGACTTAAAAGGGGTAGTGATTGATACCAGAAACAATGGAGGTGGATCTTTAAGCGATATGTATTTTATATTGTCCCCTTTGATTACAGAAGAAGTAACATTTGGATATACATGTACCAAAAACGGAATGGGGCGATTGGATTATACGCCCTGGTCACCTTTGGTTCTTTACCCTGTTAGCAAGGCTGGCGGCGATTTGGAGGGAATGGATGAAGTTTTCCCTCCTGTAAAGAGAAATTTGGAAAATATTCCTATCATTGCACTTGCAGACCTTTACTCAGTTAGTATGGGGGAACTGACGCCTATGGCAATCTGCGCTTTGCCGAATGGGTGTTTTATCGGAGAACGTACCCAGGGAGGCCATGGGCCAATAAGTAATAATTTAAATGATAGTTATGCCGGAGCTTTTGAGAATGAAGCGTTTAGGGTATATACTTCTACATCGTTGACCAAGAACCTGGATGGTAACATTTATGAAGGTATTGGCTTAACTCCGGATATTGAGGCTTTGTATAATGAAACAGAATTTCTAAAAGGAAATGACACGCAATTAGAACGGGTTATTCAATATATTCATACAGGAAAATAATCATTCTTCGATAGATTTTACAAATAAAGCCTGCTTGCTTTGACGGTAAGTGGGCTTTGTTGTAATTTTTGAGAACTATTATTGGGAGAAGAAACAGATTGGAAAAAGCCGGAAGCTTTCATAAGACAATGTTAAAATTTAAAATAAATTTAGAAAATTCAATTCCCTGAAAGTTGTAGAAAATCATATATTTTCGCGATTTTTGCAACCCTCTTTTTGAATCATATGCGTTAAAAATCAATGCGTTACGTTGGTTGTATGTGATAATATCTTTATATATTTGTTGCGTTTGACGCTGCTTTCCGTATTTAATCCGCGTTGTTTGCGTAAATCCGCGTCTAAAATAATATCTACGTCAAACGGTGGTATATAAATAGGGTAATAACAAATATGAACGATAAATATATATGAAAATGAACACAAAACTACAAGGTCTATGTCCCTCATGCAGGCCTCTACAGGCACTCGCGGCAAGTGCATATCTGCTTGCCGCCGTGTTGCTTGCTTCCTGTACGGCAGAGTCCGACAAGACAGACCGTACCCCGGCAGGCGCCAATAAACTGAACCTTGCTGTCGGTACGGACGACGCCACCACCACCGCCCTGCTTGAACTCCAAAAAGGCATGTTCGTACGCCTTTACTGCCTTGCCAACCAGACCGAACTGGTGAATACGGCAGGTGATAAAGTAGAAGACGCTTACTTCCAGCCACTCGAATACACTATGGAAACCGGGAACCTTGTCGAAGGGACACCTTCTGAAACAGACTTCCAGAAGCTCCATTCCCCGTTGCTTGCGGAGACAGGCACGGCATTAAACCTCCCCCTTCCGATGGTCGGTTCGCAAACCGTCCCCATCGACCTGACTGACTTCGGTTCTTCCGCACGCGTACAAACCGGATTTAAACTGACACGCACGATGGCCCGCTTTGATGTGAGCAATATAGAGACTGATTCTAAATTCCATCTGGAATCCATCTCAATGGGTAACGGACGGAAGGGAGTTTCTTTCTTCCCCGTCAAAGTGTATGGCACGTCTCCTGCTGCGGATGGCGATTTGATAACTTATCCTGAACGTACTTTTGAAGGCG
>DXVO01000015.1 GCA_019417325.1 Parabacteroides sp.
TAGAGCATAACCTTGCCAAGGTTAGGGTCGCGGGTTCGAGTCCCGTCTTCCGCTCAGCTTCCAAAAAGCCTTGGTATTGTTTACAATATCGGGGCTTTTTACTTTTATTGTCCATACAATCATATTAGAATATAACAATAGAATTGTCTCTATTAAAAACCTCAAAAAAGATTATGTATTTCGATTGTGAGCGGTTGAAATATTGTAGAGGGCATATGTCTAGTTCTTGCAGAACTAAGGTACAGCGAAGTAATAATAACGGTATATTAATGCATATCCTTTTGGTACAGGGAGAAAATCATAGGATAATAACGTTAAAATATAAATGAGTATATTGTGATAGATACTAAGTCTCCTATTTTTGCTGAAAAATTATGCAAAAATAGCCGCATCAAATACTTGTATTTTAAAAATATATTGTATTTTTGACAAACAAACAGTAAAATGCTAACTTAGTTCTGCAAGAACTAAGCAATAATTGATGTTTGTATCTATTAAAAGATTTATCATAACGTATTTATTACATGTAAATTAAGGTACGATACAAATAAAATTATATTTATACGAATAAAGATTTATATCCTTTTTTAATATAAAGATTTAAATAAAAGAGAAGGAGCACCTCCACTGTGAAGTCGGGGTGTTTCGTTTTTTAGGCCCTCCATTCCCTCCTCTTCCTATAAAGTTGAAAACCATATTCACGGAGATTTAGGCCTTTTACGAGAAAAAGGGGATGTCCCTTTATAAGTATCCCCTTTTCTTTTATATCTTATACCATTAAAAGATTTTTATTGTAACAAAATTACAGATTCTGCATTTTGAAATATGAGAAAACCGCAGGTTCATTAGCACTTCCGCAATGGATTAAACCAGGACGAGCCACACGGTCCCAAGGAATCAAGTCTTTAGCCGTACCAGCAGCATCCATCCCTTTTACCGCAGTCCATTTCTTACCATCAACACTCTGGAAAAAGGCACAATTACATCCATCTGTTACTTCCATTTTTAGATAGACTGGAGAAGTAGATAATGACTGTTCATTTAGTATCTGAGTTTTACCATCTATAATCATCTTCAACTGCAACCGGTCGCCTACACAGCCTAATGCCATTTGAGACTTATCATCACCATACATTACAATACCTTTGAAGCTTTGGTTTTTATTTGTTACTGCTGTTTCTATGGCATAATGAGGTGTTGACGGACGCATACACAAAGCCGTCCCATTACGGCTATCCTTTTTAAGCTTACCACTTAAAAACAAATTTCCACCTTTAAACTTTGCATCTATATCCGAATAAACATAATTCCAAGTCCATTCATTGCGAAGTTGTTTATCCTTGAAATTATCCTCAAAATCAGTAACGGGCTGTTGTACTACTCCTTTAAAAGGCATAGGCTGGCGCAATTTAGCCGTTTCACCTGTTACAAAGTGAGGCCATTTATCTTCTCCCATTACCAACTCCTGCAAAATTGGTTGACGCCCTAAATAAAAATCCGCCCCCGACAGATATGCATGACAGAGATAAAACATACGTCCATCCTGAAGTGTAGTAAATGTACCATGTCCGCAAGACTGGACTTCACCACCTCCATGCAAAATCGGATTTCCTCCATATTTTTCATACGGTCCCTTCAAGGTTTTTGAACGGGCAACAGCCACAGCATAATCACTTTTCGGACCACAGCAACCGTTTATCGAATAAATAATATAATAATAATCCCCATACTTGAACCAATGCTGCCCTTCCATACCAATCCGTTCGTCATCCTTTAGCAAGCTAAAAGGTTCACCCTCCAAATGTAAACCATCTGCCGATAATTTACTGCAAAGTAATTCTATAGGACGATTATCCAGTCCGTAAGCTTTCCAGGTGATATACAACTGCCCGTCATCTTCCAAAACAAAAGCATCAATCGCCTCTGTTCCGAACTCTATCAATAAACCATGGTCTGTAAATCCGGCCGCCGGATCCGTTGCACTTGCCACTCCGATATAAGATACGCCATCCGACTTCCTGCGAGCCGTATAATAAGCAAAAACCTTACCATTGTTATAATATAGTTCCGGTGCCCAGAAAGAAGAAGAGGTCCATTCCGGTTTACGATCGAATATATGCCCTGTCTGTTTCCAATTTACCAGATCCGATGAAGTAAATACTGGATAATGCGGAGCCCATTCCGAAGAAGTTCCTGTTGCATAAAAAGTATCTCCTATCCTCAAGATAGAAGGATCTGCCATATCACCATGGATAACCGGATTTGTAAAATAAGATGTTTCCTGAGCCATTACGGAAGCAACCGAACACAACGCAATACTTCCGAACAAAGTGAGAATCAATTTTTTCATGAATATAGAATTTACACTTGTTATTAGTCTTAAAAAGAAAGAGAAAAACCGCAAACAGCGGCATAAGAGATTCCCCTAAGGGATTAGTTGTGGTCTATACAAAGTTTTCAGGCACAGACAATACGGATTTTTCTACTATCACCGCACCATCCATGCCCGAATAATTATTTTATTTGCCTTGCAATGCTTCGTCCATGGCAGCAGCAGCCTTACGACCGTCACCCATAGCCAGGATTACGGTAGCCCCGCCACGCACAATATCACCACCGGCATATACATCCGGCAAAGCCGAACGCATGGTATCCTGGTCGACAACAATCGTACCCCATTTGCTCACTTCCAATCCCTGGAATGCACGCGGAATAAGCGGGTTAGGTGAAACCCCCACGCTCACAATCACTTCATCCACATCCACAGTCTCTATTGCACCTTCGATAGCAACAGGGCGACGACGACCGGAAGCATCCGGTTCTCCCAGTTCCATTTTTTGTAAACGAGCCTGCTTTACACGTCCACGTTCGTCACCGATATATTCAATCGGATTATGCAGAGTCAGGAATTCTATGCCTTCTTCCTTTGCATGCTTCACTTCTTCCAAACGTGCCGGCATTTCTTCTTCGCTACGGCGGTAAATAATCATGGCACGTTCGGCTCCCAAACGGCGTGCCGTACGTACAGAATCCATTGCGGTATTCCCCCCTCCGATTACAGCCACCTTCTTGCCCTGCAATACTGGCGTATCACTCTCCGGATTAGCTGCATCCATCAAATTGACACGAGTTAGATATTCATTGGAAGACATTACACCGATCAGGTTTTCCCCCGGAATATTCATAAAGTTGGGAAGCCCGGCTCCACTGGCAGCAAAAATGCCTTTAAATCCATCTTCATGCAAATCTTCGTGGCTGATAGTCTTACCAACGATACAGTTGGTAATAAACTTCACACCCATCTTACGAAGCCCTTCAATTTCGACATCCACAATCTGATTCGGCAGGCGGAATTCCGGAATGCCATATTTCAATACACCACCAATCTCATGTAAAGCTTCGAAAACAGTTACATCATAACCCTTCTTAGCCATATCCCCGGCAAACGAAAGACCGGCAGGCCCCGAACCGACAACCGCAATCTTGATTCCATTCTTTTCAGCCACTTCCGGTATGGAGATATTACCACTTTCCCGTTCGTAATCAGCGGCAAAACGTTCCAGATAACCAATGGCAACAGCAGGCTTACCCATCTTCAAATGAATACACTTGCTCTCACACTGTTTTTCCTGAGGACATACACGACCACAAACAGCAGGCAGTGCACTGGTTTCTTTCAATACGCGTGCAGCTTCCAGAAACTCTCCGCGCTCAATATTCTTAACAAATGTAGGGATACTGATACTTACCGGACATCCTTGCATACATGTGGGATTCGGACAATCCAAGCAACGTTGTGCTTCCTGCATCGCCTGTTCCTTTGTCAAACCAAGGTTCACTTCTTCCAGACGTGTATGACTACGATATTCCGCATTCAGTTCATTCATCTCAACACGGGGAATATCCGCACGTTCTTTATTTTTTTTGCTTTTCCGAAGTGCTTCTCTCCACGGTTCGGCACGACGGGCTGCTATTAATTCTTCTGCTGTCATTTTCTCAAATAGCTTTATTACTTCTTTTCCATATCTTTATAAGCACCCAAACGCATCAACATCTCGTCGAAATCGACCTGATGAGCATCAAACTCAGGACCGTCCACACAAACGAACTTCGTCTTTCCGCCAACCGTAATACGGCAAGCGCCACACATACCGGTTCCGTCCACCATAATCGTATTCAAAGAGGCAACAGTCGGTATTTCATATTTTTTAGTCAGCGCCGAAACAAATTTCATCATAATCGCCGGTCCTATAGTCACACAAAGGTCCACTTTCTCACGGTTGATAACACTTTCCACACCGTTAGTAACCAATCCCTTCGTACCGTAAGAACCGTCATCCGTCATCACTATTACCTCATCGGAATTGGCACGCATTTGTTCTTCCAGGATAACCAAATCTTTCGTACGTGCAGCCAAAACCACGATTACCCGGTTTCCCGCTTTATGAAATGCTTCTACAATAGGAAGAAGCGGAGCTACACCTACACCTCCACCGGCACACACTACGGTACCTACTTTTTCTATATGGGTAGCCTGTCCGAGAGGACCTACCAGGTCTGTAATATAATCGCCAACGTTCAGTTCACAAATCTTCTTAGATGAACCGCCCACAGCCTGGATAACCAGTGTTATGGTTCCCTTTACTGTATCGGCTCCGGCAATAGTAAGCGGGATACGTTCCCCTTTCTCACCTACCTTTACGATAACAAAGTGCCCTGCCTTTCGTGAACGGGCTATCAAAGGAGCTTCGACTTCCAGTTTCACCACATTGGCAGAGAAATTTTCTTTACTTACAATTTTATTCATTATAATCGACTATTGATAGTTTATCTTCTGTGCTCGGTGCAAAAGTATATCAAAAAAGCGAGTTCGCTGCTGTTTTGACATAGAAAAAGGCTTTATTCAAACAATCCCTCATCTCTAATTAACATCAACAAAGCAGAGTGGGGAACTATGAGATATGTCTCTTCATTAAAACTTATCTCATAAGCAGAATTCTGCAAAAACACGGCAAGATCGCCCTCATGTGCCTGCAGGGGCAAATAGTGTACGTCTTCACTCTTTTTCTTTTCCCATACTTCATGTTCTTCTGCCTGGTAAGGTAGCGGGAATCCGGGTCCCACCTTAATGACATATCCGCTCTGGACTTTATCCTGTTGTACGGTGGAAGGAAGATAAAGTCCTGATTTTGTCTGGCTTTGTGGATTCTTCGGTTTTATAAGCACCTTATCGCCTACCATAAAAAACTTATCGATGTCTTTCTGATCTATTGATAACTGCATAACAATATTGGTTATAATATTTCTAACAGCTAACAAAGATACAAAAGAAGATTCAGAAATAGATTCAGAACCTGTTTATCTCTAAGGATAACTTCAATGAAAGAATCTGTTTATCCCAAACACTACACTGATGCGGCATCCGCAATAGTACTGTTGCAGGTACCACAATAACACTAGTGCAGGTGTCGCAACAAGCCTGTTCGACCTACCGCACGGAAATTGAAAAAGAAAAAGGGGTTGCCCCGTCTATGGACAACCCCTTCTTTCCTAATATTCTATTTTCAATTACAATGCACGTCCCTTAAAGATATTCGACTGATCTGAAGGATACAGGTTACCGGTAAACGATACGCGTTCGCTATTGAAGTTCGGATTTACCGTTGCCGTACATTTGTTGGACCCTTTCACCATGCGGATAGAAACACTTGCTGAAACAGCAACTCCCTGAACCATCATGTTCATTGTAATATTTCCTTTTTTATCGGTTTTCATTTCTACGTTGGAAGCACTACCTTCTACAGTAATACCACCAATACCGTTAGGACCTGAATACGGACCGTTGAAAGCCAACTGGATGGTAGCCCTGTCACCTTTCATAGAAACGAAGTTCGTACTCGGAGTGACATAAACGAAGCTACCCCGCTTAAATTCAACCCTATCAGCCTCCAATACGAAATCTCTATCCTTTAATGCCTGAACACCTTGCTCAAACAATGCCATTTCTTCTGCTTCATCTGCCGCTTGTTGTGCTTCTCGTGCTGCTTTTTGAGCTTCTCTCTGCTTCTGCTGCTCTGCTGTCGTTGCGCATGAACTAAATGCCAGGACAGTCAATAATAATAAAACTACTTTTTTCATACATCTTGATTCTTTTAGTTATAACTAATCCATTGACGTTACATATAGTAGACAATCAGTAAAGTAAAAGGTTCAATTTAACATCTTCCTTTTCATGTTTTTAACATGGTGCCACAAAAACAGCCAGGCCGTCATAGCCGCTATAAAATCCGAAAAGGGAGAAGCGAGCCAAACCCCATCCAACTGCCAGAGATCCGGCAAGAACAAAATTGCCGGAATAAGGAACAAAACCTGGCGGCTCAGGCTCAAGAACATCGCCTTCCAGGCGATACCGATACTTTGGAAAAACTGGCTGATTGAAATCTGGGAACCTACAACAAAGAAGGCTGCCAAAGTTAACCGCAAACCATTCTCCGAAACTGCCATCAATTCAGGGTCATTCGTAAACGCCCGCACAATCAGGCCTGGTAACAACCAACTTGCCAAACATCCAGCCCCAGTAATAATAGTAGATGTAATAATAACCAGTCTCAGCGTCTCCTGTACACGTTTATAAAGCCCCGCTCCATAGTTAAAACCGACAATCGGCTGCATCCCCTGGGCAATACCGATAATCAGCATAACCAGCAACATTGCCACACTGGTAAGAATTCCGTTCGCTCCGATAGCCATATCCCCTCCATATCTTTTCAAGGCATGATTCTGGATGATAGTAACCGCACTACCTGCCAGCTGCATTGCAAAAGGCGAAACACCTATCGTCAGAATATTCCATATGACAGCTGATTCCGGTTTGAAATATTTAACATGAAAACGGACAATACTCTCTTTATTCAGGAAGTGGCTCATCACATAAACGGCACTGACAGCCATCGAAATCACTGTAGCAATAGCCGCTCCCTGTATCCCCATATCGAACCAAAATATAAAGATAGGGTCGAGAATAACATTTATCACCGCGCCTATCATCATTGTAATCATGGCTTTCTTCGGATAACCGGATGCACGCATCACTGCATTGAAACCGAAACTCAAAGAAGCCAGCAGGTTTCCGGGTATGGCAATATACAAATATTCTTCCGCATAGGGTATCGTTTGCTCACTCCCGCCGAACCAAGTCAACATATCTTTCAGAAACAACATACTGGGGATTATCGTCAAGGCTGAGATAATAAAAGTCAGTGTCAAGGCATTACCCAGTACTTTCTCCGCCATATCATTCGCTTTACGTCCCAGATGGATAGACACGCGCGTAGCCGCACCTGCCCCAACCAACATCCCGAATGCCTGCAAAAATAACAAGATAGGAAATGTCAGGGTAAGCCCCGCCATCGCCAGGGGACCTACCCCTTGGCCAATAAAAATACGATCCACTATATTGTATAATGCATTTACCATCGTACCGACTACAGCCGGTATTGCATAATGCAACAACAGCGAACTCACCTTTTCATGTTCCAGCCTTTTGGTAATTTCACTCGTCATAATCTATAATCGTATATTCTTCATTTCTTTTATAAGTCCTGCCACGTCCGTAAACACTTTCGTCCCGGAATCCGGCATAGTCATCACCAGGTGATGTGCAGAACGGCAATCTATATTAATCTGCCCTTCCTTTACCGGAGATGGTCTGAACCCGTTCCGGATAAGTGCATTGCCCACCCAGTAAGAAACCAAAAAATCCCCTTCTACTCCTATGGGAGAAACTGGCGCCTGTGTATTTAATTTTCCGGTTGCCGGGTCGAAAACAATCCCGTCCCGGCTAAAGAATGTTTCAAAAGCGCCGTTCATAATTAAGTCTTCCGGGGTTCCGGACAACATGGGATGTCCTTTTTCCTGTAACCACAAACAATCTCCCATTTGGAGAGCCAGATCCAAATCATGGGTCGACAGTAAAATTGCCTTATTTTGTTCTACCGCAAGTTTATGCAACAAAACCATTGTTTCAATACGGCTTGTCACATCCAGAAAAGCCGTAGGCTCATCCAGCAGTATAATCGGGCATTGCTGTGCCAATACTTTTGCAATCATCGCTTTTTGACGTTCTCCATCACTCAGTTCCGATACATAGTTCTGTGATTTGTGGGCAATACCGGCTGCCTCTAGCGATTGTTCGATGATTTCCCGGTCATGCACTTTCAGTTGACCGAAAAATCCCGTATACGGATGACGCCCCAGGGACACCAGATCATAGACAGTTATACCGCCTGCATTTGTCTTTTCTGTCAATACAACCCCTACAGTCAGTGAAAAGTTGTATTGGGAATACGAATCCAGCGGTTTGCCCATCAAACGGATTTCTCCCCCCAAAGGTGGCTGGAAACCGCAAAGTGTCCGTAATAAAGTGGACTTTCCCGCTCCGTTTAATCCGAGCAAGCAAGTCACTTCTCCGGCAAACAACTGCAAATCCAGTGCTTCATGTATAACTTTCCGTTTACCTCCTTTCAGCAGATATCCGATACTTAGCTGCTTTGTTTCTATCACAGGACTGTTATTCATCATAGCGTTCAATCAAAATATTGGATATTCTTACGGTTCACAATCACATAAATTATCACAGGAGCACCCAACATGGGGGTTACGGCATTCAGAGGCAAAATATTATTTGTTCCGGGAAGTACCATTATCAGATTACAAAGCAATGCTATACAAGAGCCTGTCAATAAAGTAACCGGAACCAGCATTTTATGATTGGAAGAACCCAACATCAACCGGGCAATATGAGGTACGGCAAGCCCGATAAAGGATATCGGACCGCAAAATGCCGTTGTCGTAGCAGTAAGTAACCCTGTACAAAACAAAATCAATATACGTGTCTGTTTGATTTTGATACCCAGGTTTGCTGCGTACATCTCTCCCAGTAATAAGGCATTCAATGGTTTTATCAGTAAAATAGCTAAAAACAACCCTATCAATGTAAATATACCGAAATAGGGAAGTTGCTGGATGGATACCCCCGAGAAGTTGCCTAACCCCCACATAACGAAAGCATGTACCTTATCTGTCGAAGCATAATAATTCAGAATAGATATCAGCGAAGAGGCCATGTATCCTATCATGATACCGATAATCAGGAGCATTACATTACTCTTTACTTTGGATGAGAAATAGATAATCAATCCCAGAATACAACCGGCACCGATAAAAGCCGCCAATATAACTGCTACATATCCACTCAGTGGCCAATCCGTTACTAAACTCATCGAACCGCCGAAGTAAAGCAGGATAGCAGCAACCCCCAGGTTTGCCCCATCACTTATACCCAAGATAGACGGACCGGCAAGCGGGTTCCGGAACAATGTCTGCAAAAGCAACCCGCTCACAGCCAATGAAGCTCCGGCAAGTAAAGCCGTCACAGCTTGCGGAAAACGGGATTGTAACACTATATTCTGCCATGCCAGCCGTTCGTTTCCCTGCCCCAGCAAAATATTCCACACACTCTCAAACGGTATCGATACGGCACCGTATACCAGCCCTCCTGCAAATAAAACCAAAAGGATAAAAATCAAAAGCGGATAAAATAACAAGGCTTGCTTATTCATAGCGCAAATATAATGCTTTTATCCGCTCCAAACCGATTGGCTGGTATTCACTTCTGCTTTTTCTTTTCTTTTTCCGCTATGAAGAATTTCCTTGTTTCGTCAACAACTTCCTTTCTTAATCCGATAATACCTATCAGGTTAGGAATAGCCATTAATCCGTTCACGATATCCGCAATAATAAAAATAAGACCTAAAGGTAAAAACGAACCGACAGCAACAAGAGATATAAAAATAACCCGGTAAGGCTTTATGGATTTTATACCCATCAGGTATTCCATACATTTTTCGCCATAATAATTCCAGCCCAATATGGTAGTAAAGGCAAAAAAGATCAATCCGATATTAACGACATATTTTCCTAAGACAGGGATGGGAAGTCCCCTTTCAAATGCAACTGTGGTCATTGCCGCTCCTTCCTGATGCCCTCCATAGCTTCCTGTCAACACAATTGTAAGTCCTATAACCGTACAGACCAACATGGTAAAGAAGGTGCCGGTCATTGATATCAGTCCCTGCTTAACCGGCGACTTTGTCTTTGCAGCCGCTGCTGCAATCGGAGAACTGCCCAAACCGGCTTCATTGGAAAAGATTCCTCTGCCTACCCCCATTTGTATCGCAACCAGAATCGTCACACCGGCAGCTCCTCCTAACACCGCTTTGGGCGCAAAAGCACTCTCTACTATCAGCAATATCGCCGGGATAATTTCTTCCGACCGGTTTATCAACACAAGCAAAACAACCAGCAGATAAAGTACCACCATAGTCGGTACGATTTTTTCCGCCACACTCGAAATCCTCTTTATTCCCCCCAATGTAACCAATGCCACAAGAATGGTTACTACAACAGCTGTTATAGCAACCGGCACATTAAACAGAATGGTCGTAGCATCCGATATGGATTTAACTTGCCCGAAAGTCCCAATGCCGAAAAAGGCAACACCGACACCAAATAACGCAAAAAGTTTTGCCAGCCATTTCATGCCAAGCCCGTTTTGTATATAATACATCGGACCTCCCGCCATCTGGTTGTTTGCATCGACCTCTCTATATTTAATCGCCAATACACCTTCGGCATACTTTGTAGCCATACCAAAGAAAGCGGCAAGCCACATCCAGAACAAGGCCCCGGGTCCTCCTGTATGGACGGCTGTAGCCACTCCAACGATATTACCCGTTCCTATCGATGCCGATAGAGCAGTGCACAAAGCTCCGTAATTGGACACATCCCCCTGAACGGAAGCGTCCTGTTCCTCTTCATCTTTACCAAAGACAAATTTAAATGCCATTGGTAACCTGAAAATTTGAAGTAGTCTTAATTTGAATGTCAGATAAATTCCTGTTCCGACAAGTAGGATAAGTAATGGCGGTCCCCAAACAAAGTTGCTGATACTTTGAAAGATTTCTTTTATTTCCATACTGTTATTCATTAATTAAAGGGTTGTATTTCTCTAAGGTATAATCATGACGATTCTATCAAATAGCCAATCGGTCTTTGATCTATCTTACATCTAAGGTCATTCGCAAATGTAAGAGAAATAAATAAAATGATAACATCATTATTGTTAAAAATAAGCCTTCGGTACAATTTAAGTATAAAAACAAAAGACAGGCATATCCCAAAGGCTTTAATAACGGAAATACACTATGCCTTTGTGATATACCTGTATAAAATACATTTAATAAACAATACCTTCACTCATTGTTTTAGCCCAGACATTGCCAGGATAAAACTCTAACGCTTGCCGGAATTTTTCCCCTGCAAGGTCTTTATTCTCTTTTAATAGTTGTATTAAGCCATCGTAATAAGCTACATTACTCTGCTGTATATTCTTATTTGCTTCTCCAAATTTTGCATAAGAATCCATCAGATTTTGCTGTACGGTTTTTAACCTATCCTGCATTTCAGACAATAACTTATCTGCCTCGTTAACCTGATTCAATTTTCGTAACGATTTAACTTTATAATACCCCAAATCACTCAAAGCATCCGGTGTATTGCCAGCCGCTGATTTCTTAAAACAGTCTTCCGCTTGATTTTTATGACCTAACGCCTGATAAGCAATTCCAGATAAATAATACACCTTCGCTTCATATCCGCCCCAACGTGAAGGAGCCACTTCCAGATTTACAGGATACTGGTTTGCCAAATCAAATTCAGAGATTGCTTCTTTATATTTCTTTTTATCCAACAGACGAATACCTTTCAACAAATGAGAATCCGCATACATATCATGTATTTGTCCGCCGCCTTCCCAAAGATGGAAATGGCGTTTATCCATTATGCGGATAGCCTTATCATACTGTCCGGTTATATTATATAAAGTAAGCAAACGCATAACGGCATCGTCATGTTTCATGACCGTTTTCAGGTGAGTCTCCAATCGTTTCAGCCGTTGGGATTCAGGCATATTTGCCTGTTCATAGATTTTATCGGACTCTGTAAGCAGCAGGGCATCGCCGGGATTTGCCTTTATTGCCATATCGTAATACTTCATTGCTTTAGCCAAATCGCCGGTACGTCCGTATCCAAAGCCAGCATTACGGCAAGCAATAGAGAAAGAAGGATTCAACTCGACTGACTTCACCCACATATCCAGTCCGTTTTCTCTCTGCCCCAGATAATACAACAGGTTTCCTAAATAATAACAGGCAAACGAATCATCCGGCTTTACTTCCAATATAGATTTAAACAACCCTATTTCCTCCAACCGGAACGGATAATTGTCCAGCGGGGATAATTGTTGAGCCTGCCCGATACAAGTTAACGCACCTTCTTTATCACCGGACTTAATCAAATTAGCCGCTTTATAATAATAGACCAACGGATATCCGGCATAAGGCTCACCGATAGAAATCGCCTCATCCAATACGGTTAAAGCATCTTTTACCGATCCTATTGTCATATAGTTGTTTGCCACTTCCAACATTTCCTGTACAGCGATAATTCCTTTACTATTATAATTATTGCCTACACGCAAGAAAGAGGCATCTCCAGCCGTAAGCAGGCTTTTTTCCGCTGCACTCCAATAATCCAGCGGATCTATCTGCTGAATATAGGCGATTGTTTCCAATGCTTGCGCCTTATCTCCCAGCATACGAAGAATATAAGCCTTCAGGGTAAGCGCCTGCAAATCACGTCCTCCCACATAAAGAGACTGGGTAATCAAGTCCAACGCTCCCACATACTCTTTTGCATTGACTGCCATTACTGCCAGTTCATAGAATGAACGATGCTTATATTCCGGTGTCCATGTAGCCGCCCAATAAGCATCTTCCGCCTTTTGGTTTTCACCCGTCATCCGGTACAAATAACCCAGATAATAAAGGGCTTCCGTATTTTTCACTCTCGTATAATCGTGCGATAATCTTGCCTGGGCACGTAGCAGATGCAGTTTGGCTTTCTCCCATTCTCCCTGACGGATATAATGTTTACCCACTTCTATATTCACACGGGCATCCATTGAATCGCGAAGTAATGCTTCATTATAAAAATCCATATAGTCCAACCGGGCATTGTTAAACTGGTCTACACGAAGACCTGCCAGATACAGTTCTTCATTTGTTTTATATGCTTTTACCGGTTTTGTCCCTTCTATAACTTCGGGTAATGGTTTTTCTTCCAACACTACCGGGCTATAATCGACCAACAGGTTCCCTTGTGCATCATATAAAGCAGTATATAAATCGGAAGCCTTTTCCACATCAGGAACAGAAACCTGTTCAAAGAAATAGTTATCCGGATCAATGGAAATACGCTTATCCATCAATATTCGGTCTTTACATTTTACCACTACATGTGCATTATCATACAATGTTGTTGCACAATATCCTACCCTGTAAAGGTGGTCTCCTGCCGGTTCAAAATTGACTGCCGCATCCACTGTTGCATTCTTCACGCCTTTAATACCTTTTATCGGATACCATATCTGGCTGAATTCCCGGATTTCACCCGGATTAATCCAGCTATAGTCCGGCTGGTTGTCTGAATAACCGCCCACCATCAATTCCAGATAATGCCCGTCATTATCCGATAATATTTTATTCCACATTTCCCCATTCGGATTATTTCCCCACAGGAAAAATTTCTTTCCGGGAACAACATGCCTGTTTGCAACATGTACCGTACCGGCATCAACGCCATAATCATAACCGGCAAGGAATGACATCTCACTTCCCCATGCAAAAATGGAACGGGAACTTCCCGTAAAATTCTTCCACCAGGATAAATCTTCAGCCTTTCCATCCCCGACCGTTGTCTCTCCCTCAGGCCAGTCGGTAAAATAAACTTTATGATGATCCGCACCAAACTGTACATCCGGTGGGAATATAACCTGATACCGGTCATTGCAATGAACCGATACATTCGCCCAATACAACATGGACTGAATCATCGATGTCGGATTGATTACTTTTATCTTTGCCTCAACCCATGAACGGTTCGGATAGACGGATACACCGACCGACCATTTCAGACGGTGTCTGAATTCTGTTTCCCCAACCCAAATAGTTTTACTTCCATTCTTGTTTTCCTCCATCGTCCAGTTCACAGGCATATACGTACTGGCCCGGTGATGGTCCGGTATATTCCATTCCACCCCGCCGGATAACCAGGCGCCCAACATTCCGATCAGAGCCGGTTTAACTCCTGTCTGAGTATAAAAGAAATGATATTTATTCGTATTATCCGTAGCAGAAAAAATACGTCCGCCGATTTCCGGCAAGACAGATATATCGACATACTGATTATTCAGTTTCAATACGTTATATTCCTGTTCCACTTTATTCTCTGTCAATATATCATAGAGCGGATAAGGGTAAATATATCCTTCCGCTCCCTGGTAGACACGCCCGGTAAAAAAGATAGGATTGATCTCAGGATTGCCGATTTGATAGGTAGGTATCTTTTCCTGTACGGCTTCCATGTGAACCTGTTGTCCGAAAAGAGGGGCCACGGACAAACATAGCAATGGTATTAGCTTACATTTCATAACATAATGATTAGAGAATTGAAAGAAAGAGTTAAGTTTTTCTAAATAAAAGAAGTGCGATAGTCTATATTTCCGGACTCTGACGATACAAAGTCCGGAAATAATTTTTATCTATTTTTATCTTACCAGATTAGGATTCAAAGAAGCATCCATAGCAGGATAAGGGGCATAAATTGTTTTTTCACCTTGCCAAACAGCCTTATCAGGTATCAGAACAGATTCCTGTACCATCACACCCGGAGCAACCTCTATCGCTTCATTTCGCTTACGATCTTCAAATGTTTTCTGCAACAGTTCCATACGCATCTGATCGGCACGGCGAGTTACTAACGCACACCAGTTCCCTGCCACTTCCCAGCCATGTTCCATCAAGGCTGCATCTGCAAACGCCTGTCCGCTCATACCTGACGGCAACGGATCCAAACCTGCACGATATCGTACATCGTTGATACAACGGTAAGCCAATTCATTCGGTTTACCATCGGCACGAGCCTGTGCTTCAGCGTACCACAGCAATACTTCCGCATAACGGATAATACGGTGGCGGGAATCGTTAGTCATATCCTGGCTGGCAGGTTTCGTATAATCATAATCCGTATTTCCCACACCTACAGAAAACACAGAGAACATCGGATGATTCTCCGGAATATAATTCGTTCCACTTTCATCCTTTTCCCACCAATCCACTAATTTACCGCCTTCTTTGTTTCCCAATAAGATTTTAGGATTGTAAATTGCATCTTTACGCGGACCAGCCGGCATATCTTTCCAAAAACGGATTTCGCCAAAAGCGTCGCCCCAGCCACCTAGTGATTCGAACAAGTTGGATGAAGTAAGTTGTGAATCCTGATCCCAACCGTAATCGGCCACATAATTGATACCGACAACTGTCTCGTTTGTGTAGTTAGTGCTCATCGCATACACATTTTTGAAATTCTTTTCCAATATATATTCGTAAGAACCGCCTTCTACTCCGTCTATCACTTCTTTCGCTTTTGCTGCAGCTTCGGCATAATACTCGGTTTTCTTCAAAGGCCATCCAGCCATTGCCATATATACGGCAGCCAAAGTCGATTTAGCTGCTTGTTGAGTAATATAGGTATTCGCACCAAACATCTTCCGGGGAGCCTTAGTATAATCGTCTGGCAAAATCTTCTCTGCATCTGTCAGATCCTTTACAATCTGTGTATATACTTCTTCCACACTTGCTACCGGAGCTGAATAGTCAATATCATCAGTTGAGTTTGCCGGTTCCAACCGCAAAGGCAGCGGACCGTATATACGCACCAGCGTAAAATAACTATATGCACGCCAATATTTAGCCTGCCCGACTGCAATATTTATTTCTTCCTGGGTAGTCGGAGTTTCCGCAGCAAAAGCTATTACTTTGTTTGCCGCCTTAATCAATACATAATGCTGTTGCCAGCATTCGGTTACCCCTTTATTATTATCTGCCGGGACAAAAGCATCGAACTCGGCAGCAGCCTGTTTATTACTACCGGGATTGGCGGTCATATCATCTCCCATCCATTGGGGAAGCTGCATGTTGGTATAGCCTTGCGTTTTCATCACTTTCTGATAAAGGGCATATACATTCATGTCCAATTCTTCCTGTGACGAATAATAATTCTTCGGGTCAAGTTGCCCTTTGGCATCTTCTGTCAGGAAATCACTGCACGAAGTAGTTAACAGGCCGCACAACAGTGTACAACCAATCAATATTTTTGTTTTCATGTTTATCATCCGTTTTTAGATTTAAAAATTCATTCTTACACCAAAAGTCCAGGTTCGAGGCGTAGGATAAGCACCTATATCCACACCACTGTTTATATCTACACTGTTTCCGCTACCTGCAAATGCAGAGCTGGACGGGTCGAAACCTTTATAGCTCGTAATTGTGAACAGGTTCTGGCAACTTACCGTCAATCTCAAATCAGCGAATTTCACAGTTTTCTTCGGCAGGTTGTATGACAAACTGATATTATCCAAACGGAAATAATTTGCATTTTCCAACCATTGGGTAGAAGCCGGCTGATATGTATTACCAGTGCTGGTCAACGATGCATATTCTGCACCTGCTCCCACCTTGTCAAATCCATTAACATAAGCATCGCGTAAAGTAATAAACTTGGAGTCTCCAACCATTGAAGCCATTGTAAAACGAGTCAGGTTCAATTTTTTAGCGCCGAACGAACCGGTAAAGAATACATTCAGGTCCCAGTTCTTCCAGCTCAACATATTGTTCCATCCCAATGTAAAATCCGGTGTTGATTTACCAATCACGGTACGGTCACCAGCATCAATACCACCACTGTTATTCAGGTCGGCATACACATTATTGCCTTTTTCATCCAAGCCTTCCCATACATAGCCATAGAACGAACCGATAGGTTCTCCAGGTTTCACGATAGTAACTTCTTCAACCATACCATGTGCGGCTGGCGCTCCGTAAAGGAAATCACTGCCTGCCAAAGACAATACTTCGTTCTTAATATATGTACCTGTAACTGTAGTCGTCCAGTTCAAATCCTTACCCTGGAAAATATGCCCGGTAATAGAGAAATCCAAACCTTTATTACTAATTTCACCGGCATTCACCCAATAAGAACCACCTCCATCATAGTAAGGGATTGTTTTCTGCAACAAACCATCAACCGTCTTTTTATAGAAATAGTCCAGAGAAACACTCAACCGGCGGTTCAACAGGGAAACATCGAGACCTAAATCCAACTGGCGTGTTTTTTCCCATGTCAAGTCAGGAGTAGCAAGTGATTCGCTCCAATATCCCGTATAATAATTCGTGCTGCCAAAACCATAGCTTACCCGCTTCATCAAACCTAATGTTTCATACGGGTCGATAGCTTGGTTACCCACCAAACCGAAGCTGGCACGTATTTTGGCATCCTGGAACACATGTTGTTTCTTCATAAAGGCCTCATTACCCAAACTCCATGCAACAGCCACGGATGGGAAATATCCCCACTTTTTGTTCTGGAACTTAGAAGAACCGTCGGCACGGAAAGTGGCAGTCAGCATATAACGGTCTGCATAATTATACATAGCACGGCCTACGCCGGACATCAACCCCCATTTATAATATTTATTTTCAAACTGATGTGAAGTAGCCATATTCACATCCCACCAGCCAACACTTTCTGTCAGCAGGCTTTTACCCGTAACCGACAGGTAGCGTCCTTCCGTAGAAGTTGCTTCATATACGCCTGTTACCGTAAGTGAATGGTCATTCCATTTGCCCATATAAGTCAGGTTATTCGAACTCTGCAACATCAAACGGTATGTATCGCCATTCCCCATTCCGCTTGCGGTTTCCACCTTTTTCGTGCTGAATGAATAATTTTTCTCATCATTATAGTCGATACCGTTAGTTGTAGTAAATGTCAAGCCCGGCAGAATGTTGAAACGCAAATCTAACCGTCCGTTTACAACGTCATTCAAATACTCGCTGCTTTCCAGCTTAAGTTTTCCTTTTGGATTAGCAGCAATCGAGTTATATGGGTCCCAGGTATAATTGCCATGGTCGTCCATCATAGTCATTGTCGGCGAATAATTCAAGGCAATCCATACAGGGTTTCCCTTTCCCATACTGAAATCATTCCCCTTACGCAGGTTATGGGAAGCATTAACATCTGCTGTTACGTGTAACCAGCTCGTTACATCGGAAGTAACATTGGCACGAACCTGATACCGTTTGTTGGAAGTTTCGTCTACAACTCCCTGCTGTCCCATATAGTTCGCAGAAAGATAATACTGAACATCCTTATTACCATTGGAAATAGCTAATTTATAGTTCTGCGTTACGCCTGTGCGGAAAATCTCATCTTGCCAATCGATACCGGCTGTCCCGTTTTTATAAGCATTCATTTCTTCTTCCGTGAACGCATTCGGGAATTTGATTTCTCTTAAAGCCGTAGCGTATTCATAAGGACTCAGGATATCATATTTATGATAAACGGAAGAAACGCCCACCTGTGCATCGAAAGTAATTTCCCGGTGATTCACCTTACCTGTTTTCGTTGTAATCAAAACAACACCGTTTGAACCTCTTGATCCGTAGATTGCCGTAGAGGAAGCATCTTTCAAGACCTGCATAGACTGGATATCATCCGGGTTGATTCCGGTCAGACCACTTTCCCTTACAATTCCGTCGATTACATAAAGCGGATCATTACTACGGTTGATAGAGCCGGCTCCACGGATACGAATTTTCACATTGCCTCCCGGAACACTGCTGTTTTCAACCTGTACACCGGATACACGTCCCTGGATAGCATCAGACACCTGAGTTATCGGCTGGTCTTTGAAGCTCTTACTATCCATAACAGATACAGAACCTGCCAAATCCGCTTTACGGACAGCACCATACCCCACAACGACTACTTCATCCAAAGCCTGGTTATCTTCTTTCAGAACGATATTAAACAAGGCTTGATTGCCGGATGCTATTTCCTGCGGTAAAAAACCAATATAGGAAACCTGAATAACAGCCCCTTCCGGCACTTCTTCCAGAGTAAAATTACCATCTGCATCGGTTATACATCCATGAGTTGTACCCTTTACCAGAATATTAGCCCCCGCAATCGGTCCCATATCGTCTTTTACGGAACCGGAAATCGTACGGAGCTTTTTCTGGTTTTGTTCAGATACGGAAGGTGCATCTTTTTTAGATATGATAATCTGCCGGTTTGAAATCGTATACGTATTATTTGTTCCTTCAAAAACCTGATCGAGAATATTCTCAACCTTTCCGTTTTCCGTATTAACAGATACTTTCCTGTTTAAGTCTATCGATTTGTCCAAATAGAAAAATATATATTCACTATTTTTCTCAATCCGGTTAAATACATCTCTTACTGTCTGGGAATTCGTTTCCGCAGACAAATTTGTTCCAATAACAATGAATGCAAAGAAGAAAAAGATTTTAATGGCGCGTATAAGTCTTTTTTGTTTAGATTTACTCTGCCTAAACTTCGAATCCTTTTTCATGTTTGTAGTGATTTAAGTTTATAATTTAGTTTAATATTTGTGTTTTCTAATGGAGGGAATACATCGTTGTTTTTCCCTTTAATTTCATGGATCCATAATTGATTGGTTTTAATGTTTAACAATAAATATATTCTCGTCGTCTTTTTCGATTTTTATCGGAGCCGCTTTTTGCAGGATACCAAAAACATCATTAATATCATCCCGTAAATCCAATTTACCACTGCAAACCAATTCCGAAACTTTTGAATCCCAGGAAATGCGGACTCCATAATATTTGCAGAGTTTATTAAGTATTACACCCAAATATTCATGGTCAAACTGGTAATAACCGTCTTTCCATGCCACATAATCATTGACATCCACCTCTTTTACAGAAGAAATCTTCCTTCCGTTGTCATACAGATACATTTGATTAGGACTTAATACGGTTTTCTTCTGTCCGTTCACGGCAACATTCACCTTACCATTAACAAGTACGACTTTCTGGTCCGGTTCATTCTCATAAGCCGACACACCGAATTGTGTACCCAACACCTGTACTTCCATCTGCCGGGTCTTTATAATAAACGGTTTCGCTTCATCATGGCTTACATCCAAATAAATTTCCCCCTCTACAAATATCTCCCGTTTATTCCCTGCAAACTTTGCCGGATAAATAACTTTTGAACCGGAATTAACCCAGATCTTCGTACCATCGGCAAGCAATAGCGACGAACGTTTGCCCACAGGCACTATCAATTGGTTGAAAGATTGCACTTCCTCATCTTTCGGCTCTACCTCCACATCCTCCGAGTTAACGGAAACACCACCTTCTTTCTGATATTCCACAGTCGTTTCTTTTCCGTCAATCGACATGGTTTTATTTTCAGACAATACCAATTGGACATTTCCGGCAGAATCATCTGTTTGAGGTGCCGAATGAAGAATAGCTTCATAATTAACACCCGGTTCTTCACGCCAAAAAGAATACCAGCTAAAAGTCAGAAGTAAAAGGATAGTAGCGGCAACCGCCACTCCTGTCCGTATCATGGAGATTTTTTTTCTTTTATTACTAAATTGATTGTTTGCCGACATTATTTGTTCCCACACATCTTTTACATCCTCTGAAGACAGGAATACTAAATTCTCAGATTTCTTTATATCATTCAAAAAAGAACGGGCGATTTGCATCTCTTTTGCAAATGACGCATCCTTCTCCAGTTCCTTCCAGAAAATGCGGCTTTCCTCATCCGGATGTAGTTCCGATGCCAGAAAGTAATCGTCATTCAACAGTTGTTCGGCGTTATATATTGTATAGTCTTTATCCATCTCTTGCGAGTCATATTTATAATAAGGAGACGGCTTCCTATTTTTTATACTCACTTAAAGAGAACTTTTTTTAAAAAAATTTCCTATTTCAGTAAATCGACAGAATTAGCAAAAACAGTTCCATGGAAACATACGATTTCCTCACTTTCTTCAGAGAACGTTGAATCAGATTCTCTGCCGACTGATAATTAAGATCCATCAATACACAAATCTCGTCCATACTTAATTCCTGTATGTACCTGTAATAAATGATTTCTTTTTGGCGTGGTGTCAGGAGGGATAATATTTTCTTTACTTCTTTTCGTTGGTTTACATATTGTTCATTATCGATGTACTGCTCCTCAACCGTTGGTATATCCAATGAAAATTGCACGGTTTCCGGATCAAACGAATCATAAGCAGCTTCTTTGTATAAGGTTTTAATCAAATTATTTTTAAGAGAAACAAATAAGTATAATGAAACATTCTCGGGAACAGCAAGATGTTCCCGAGATTTATACAGCTGTATAAATACTTCCTGAATAGAGTCTTTGATTATCTCGGTGTTCGAGGTAAAACGAAGACCATATTGAAAGAGTTTTTGCACATATACCGTATAAAGCCAAGAATAGGCATCATTATCTCCTGAGAGAAACTGCCGCCACTTAATTTCACTTTCACCAACCAACATATGTGCAAAAATATGATAATTTTATGAAAATACAATATAATCAAAGGATATGCATTAAGAACTATATTATTTTAATACAAAAGGGAGCAGTTCATAGAACCACCCCCTTGAAGTTTATTGTTTTGTTTCAATTCGCTTTTGGAATACTTACCTAAAGATACTTATTTAAATATTTGTTTCATCGGACGTCCGATCCAAACCTGGGGTTGTTGTAACCCGAAAATGTAAGCAAGTGTGGAAGCACAGTCAAACTGCATCATGCTTTCCTGAAACTCATATCCTTTTTTAACGCCTTTACCACAGACAATAAATGCTGTTTCCATTTCCTGCATGGTTTTGCCGCCATGACCTTTGTTTATTCCACCATGGTCTGCTGTTACAATAAAAATTGTTTCGTCCAACATACCAGCTTCTTTCACCGCATTTACGATTTCGCCGATATATCCGTCCAATTCCTTCAGCTTAGTGTAATAAGCTGGTGTATCGTGACCGTCAGAGTGTCCTACATGGTCCGGTTCATCAAATACGATATTTACAAAATTAGGACGTTTGCTTTTTATATAATCTACAGCATAACGGGCAGTCGCCTGGGAAACATTGTTTTTCTCAGTTACATGCTTGTCATAATTCAGAGCTAACGTATCCACAACATAACGGATTCCGCTCCATTCATAAATACAACCGATTTCAGCTTTTGGATCTGCACGGTGTAATAAACCGAAGATTGTCGGGAAAATGCCATCTTCATCCAAAACACGCGAAGGTAAATCCGGAGTCTGGGACCCCCATTCCGTATATCCGTGAAGTTCAGGACATGCTCCCATATACATGGAAGCCCAGTTTACAGCACTTGAAGAGGGAAGCACCGAACGTTTTTTCAATGTATAAGCGCCATCAGCCATCATCTTCTTCACATTGGGCATATCCGCTTTTTCCACGCTGTAAGCACCCCAACCGTCCAAGCCAATCATTACTACATGTTTTGCTTTTCCTTTAGCGGCAAATCCAGAGCTAGTGCATAATACAAGAAAAGCCAGCATTAAAATAAATTTTCCTGTTTTCATAATATGTTTTTATAGGTAAATAGATAAATTAATCCTTTTGATAATGGCGAACCCAGTCCACCCACATTTCTACGGGTAAATCAGTAGAATCAATGCCACCGACCCAAGAACCGCCCAACTGCATATCGATTAACAAATAGTAAGGAATATCGAACGGATACTGTCCTTCTTTATCAGTTTTGATACGAGGATAGGCAAATGTACGTAAATTATTGATAAAAAAGACAAGACTATCCGGATACATTTCTACTGCATAAACGTTAAAATCGTCCGGGGCAATAGAACCAATACCTCCCTGAGGAGGTGTATCTTTTATCCCTTGGATATAAGTATAACCCGAATGAACAGTCTGATAGGCAATACTATCTCTATTAAGACGTTCCATAATATCTATCTCACCTCCGTTAGGCCAGTGGTACATATCCGTATCGAAAGGCAGCAACCAAATAGCCGGCCAGGCACCGGTAGCACCCTGTAATTTTGCTTTTATCTCCAGGCGCCCGCCATAAAAAGCATGCTTGCCTTTTGTATAAAGACCTCCGGTCAGATAAGTAGCAGTATCCAAAGAACGGTCCGGGTTTACTATTCCCCGAAGGATAAGGTTCCCATTCTTCATATCATAGCATGCAGCATTATCGGACATAAAATTCTGCCAGTCTGCCGTCCCTCGGGGGATTTTGGACCATGTTGCCGTATCGAATCCTTTTTGCTGTTTAAAATCATCTTCCCATACCAGTTTCCATTTGGCTTCCGAATGATGCGGGATACTTCCACAGAGAAAGAAAAATGTGGCACAGAGGCATGTGGCTATAATACATATTTGTGTTTTCATAGACATTAATTTTGGTTACAAAAATAATGTTATTTGCTGTAATAGCAGGTTTATTTCAAAAAAGCTTGTATTTAGTGGAAAATACACTAACGGGCGCAGACTTACGCAGGCCTTATATTACCTGCTAAAATCTGCGCCCGTTAATATTTCAGTTATACCTTATCCGATTAGTGCGAACGGATTATATCGGTAGGCAAGGTCGCCGCCTTTACCGGATTTCTTTTCTTCGGTTGCGGGTTTTACATCCACCTTTTCCGGAGTACTCAAAGTTTTATTATATAATTCCTGATTTCCTAAAACTTCCAGTGCCTTATCCAGTACTTTGTCATCTTTCAAGTTTTCCATCAAAACACCTTTCTGGAAATAGTAACGTTTAATAATTTCCGAAGCTATTAATTTCTTGACCTGTTCCTTATGCAAGTCGAAATCACGTTCCAGATTAGGAGTCAGCTTTTCCTGCAAAGCATTGAATATTGTAGAATCCGCGTCCAGATACCCTTCGAACTTAGCCACATCTTTCAGGTTTTTCAATAACTTTTCACTCTGACGGTCGTAAGTGAAGTTCTTCTCTTTAGCAAATTTCTTGAATGCTTCGAAATCCTCATCGGTAATAGAAAATTCTTCCACCGGAGGGATTGTTTTATGTTTCTGCGCCCAATCGGCTGCAAAATCCAACAATACAAAATCCGTTACCAGGTAATACATCATTGTCGGGGTATCCGGTTCTTCCACTTCAAACTCAGGACGTATACCACCACCATCACGTACCGGACGTCCCTTGGAAGTATAAAAGACAGAGGTCAGGCTATCAGGGATAGCAGCCACACTTCCGTCAGCTTTACGGTGAGTATAATCAATCTGCTGGATACAACGTCCGCTGGGAATATAATATTTGCTCATCGTAATTTTCAGGCTTCCATTATAAGGCAATTCACGCGGAGACTGTACCAAACCTTTACCAAAAGAGCGTTCGCCAATCAATACGGCACGATCCATATCCTGTAAGGAACCGGATACAATTTCAGCAGCAGAAGCAGAGTTCCCGTTAATCAGGACAGCCATCGGCATAACCGTATCGATCGGTTCGTTCGGTGTACGATAGGTACGATCCCATTGCTTAAACTTTCCACGGGTGGAAACAACTTCTTTCCCTTTCGGAACAAACATGCCGACAATCTGCGTAGCACTTTCCAGCAAACCGCCGCCATTGTTACGCAAATCGAGAATCAGGGACTTGATATGATGATTATTCTTTAAATCTTCAAATGCATTCTTTACTTCCTGCGCACTTTTATCGGTAAAACCTTTCAGGTAGATATAGCCGATACCATCACCACGAACTCCGTAATAAGTCACCTGATTTTCCAGAATCTGTTTCCGGACCATTTCTACTTCACGCGGTTTCTTTTCAGACGGACGCTGTATTTTTAATACCATCTTCGTATTAGGCACCCCCTTCAACAAGGCACTTACTTCATCCGAAGATTTCTTGCTTACGTCTACCGTATCGATTGCCAATATACGGTCGCCGGGCTTCAAGCCAGCCAACGCAGCAGGCATTCCCTCAAACGGTTCTATAATATAAACACCCCCTTCTTTACGTTCACGGATGTAAGAACCGATACCACCGTACTCTCCGGTTGTCATAAATTTCAGTTTATCCATTTCCTGCTCCGGAATATATTCCGTATACGGGTCCAAACCACCAAGCATCGCATCAATTCCGCGGCGTACAGTCTTATCCACATCTATCGAATCGACGTAAAACATCTCCATCTCCTTAACCAGAGCGTTAAAAATGTCAAGGTTCTTACTCACTTCAAAACGATTATCTTTCTTCTGAGCCAGTCCCGGCATTGTGCCACCAAGCAGCAACAACAGACCAAACAGGATGATTATCTTTTTTCGTTGCATCATATAGAGTTAATATGTTAATTAGCGGTGTAAATGTAAAATAATAAACGCAAGTCAAGCCAATATACTATTTACTTTTAACTTTATTTGTTCCCATTTATCATCTGGAATCTGTGCTCCTACTACATCGATTATATAACCGGCAAGAAGCGAACCTATCCGGGCGGATTGTTCCAATGTAGCGCCGATAGACTGTCCATACAGGAATCCGGCGGCAAAATGGTCACCGGCCCCTGTCGTATCCACAGGTTTGCCACCTTCGGCAGGAACTGAAATCACTTGTCCTTTACTACCGACCAAAGCCCCTTCTTTCCCCAAGGTAACCAGTGAAATTTCCACTTTTTCGGAAAGTGCTTTAACGGCATCCTGTGCTTTTAATCCGGTAAAGGCTTCCGCCTCGCTTTCATTTGAGAACAGAATATCCACATAGTTCGGGATAATATCTTCCAACAATCCATGAAATGCATTGACAATATTAAAATTCGACAGATCCAGAGCCACTTTCAATCCTGCATTTTTCGCTTTTTGCATAGTTCCTTTTACCAATTCTTCATTTACTAAAAGATATCCTTCGATATATATGCAATTATAATTTCGTAAAATTTCGTCTTTGATTTCTTTGGATGTAATATCCGGTCCCGGTCCCAGGAAAGTCCCCATAGTCCGTTCACCATCCGGTGAAATCAAGACGGTACAACTACCGGAAATCCCCTCGGTTCTCAAGAAATAAGGAGCTACGCCAGCTTTTTTCAATTCCTGTTCATAATATTCGCCAACGGTATCATCACCGATTTTACCAATAAAGCCGGTCTTAGCCCCCAGACAAGCCATAGCACGCATCGTATTACAGACCGAACCGCCGGGAGCCTGGCTCCGTTCCAGATTCTCCTGTGTTTTACGAATTGTAACCATCTGGTCCCGGTTAATCATATCCATTGCCCCCTTTGCTATGCCCACTTCAGCCAACACATTATCGCTTTCCAGCTTTAATAATACATCTACCAAAGCATTTCCCAAACCTATTGTATTCATTTTTTCTATTTTTTTCGGCAAAGATATTGCATATTTCAAAAAGAACCTCTACTTTTGCAGTGCATTTTCAGAGAGGTATTATATAAACCTTTCCAAGAAAATAAAATTCTTCCTTAGCTCAGTTGGTTAGAGCATCTGACTGTTAATCAGAGGGTCCTTGGTTCAAGTCCAAGAGGAAGAGCAAAAAAGAGAATTACCGAACGGTAATTCTCTTTTTATTTACCTAATTATTTATTAATCCCCTACAACTTGTAATGGTTATAGTCCTTCGGAAATCTCACCCGTCCTGTCAAGTATAGTCATTTCGTCTTTATCCAGATCCCGGTGAACTTGCTTAACCAACTTTCCAAAATTGATTTGTGCAACATCAACCTTTTGAACCATACGATCATTAGCTGTGTGATAATAAAAAGCACGGTTTGTCAAATCATGGGCAAGTGTCCACGACGTTTCGCTACGGCTTTTCTTCGAACCTTCTTTTAAAACAGCATCTTTGTAAATTGGTGAATTGAAACTATCCATAATCTGAAACGCCTGATAAATGGCTTCTTTCGCATCCGGTGTACGACGAACATAATTGGTTAAAATACTTGCCCGGACAAAACGTGACGGTGATGTAAAATCACCTGGCAAGCCAATCAAATCCGTTCCTGCATCCAATGCCGAAATCATCTGATGTTCCATTTTCCGTTTTTGGACTTCTATAGACGGAAGACCTATATAATTCCCCACATTAAGCACATGCCAATCATAGGTCGGCGAATTTGCAATTACCCCGAGTTTGCTGTCGAAAAACTTCGGCTTTCCCTCTTTCCATTCAATAACAACCTGCTTGCCATCCGGCTCAGTTACCATATAATGCAACGGAGCCTCAATGCCAAGCACCGTTTTTCCGGTATAAACAACCTCGACCTTTTCCAAAGCCTTATGTACTTCATCAATATTGGCACAGGTTGAAAGTAAATAACTAATTACATCCAGAGACGAAATCGAACGTTCTGCATTTTCCTGCGAATAGTTGGCATATTCAGCAAAACCTTCATGATAAAATCCACCGACAGTCAAACCTTTTTCATTCATTCCATCTATATAAGCATTAACCGAAGTAATAGCTATGGCCAATCCGGCGACACCATACTGCCCCTTCCAAGACAAACCGGGCATCAACTCCGGCATATGCGCCCGATAAGTACAATGCCGGGGAGAAACTAAAATTTCAGACGGGACAAACCCATCATCCCATTCCATACTACGGCAGAATACTACATCTCCATTGGTGGCTCGAATTGTTGTTCCTGTACAAGCCTCCACTACAGGTCCGAATACAGGCAATAAAGCTGTGAATCCGGCTACCATAAACATTTTGATTTTTTTCATTGTGCTAAAGTTTTTTTGATTTAACAATTTAAATTACCAGTCTTCTTGTTTGACAGTAATTGGTTCCTACAGAACTCCTATTAAACAATCGAAAAGTACACAAATGAATTTAATAATACCTGCATTAACTGATTCAAACGTAGAAAAGTAGCACTCAAACGTACGACAAAGATGATAAAAAGAAAATATTCACACCGGATAGATATTTTTTGAAATCCACAATATATTGCTTATATTTGCCATACTTATTTACAAGGCTTTAGAGCACTTCATACCATGATGCATTTGCTTCGAAAATGCACAAAAAGTCATTCTTTCGACAATCATAAAAAGAAAAACACATAATTATCAAAAAAAAGAAACACATCTATCAAAAAGAATAAGCACAGTCATCAAAAGATTTATTCAAAAGTATCTTTTCCGGGAAAGATCGGGTCTTTTTTTTAAATCAACGGGAGGATTTTGGAAAAGAAAGCGCACTTTAAATAGACGCATCAAATACAAAGATATTAAGACATGATTAATACATAGCCGACGCCTCTAACCGTTTTAATTTCCAGGTCATCTTCCACAAACAGTATCTTCTTCACCATCATTTGTATATATTGCTTAGAGCGGCAAGTTAACAAAAAAAGTAGAACTATCCCCTTCCTGGCTTACAAAACTAAATTTGCCACCCAATTTCATCGCATAGATTGAATTAAAGATGTTATGAATAAGCATTTATTGTGTCTTTATAGTAGAGAGCATAAAAAGCATTTTAATTTTTTATCTAAACAAATCATGAAAAAAACATTTATACTACTCATATACTTTATGGTTACAGAGTTCTGTGTCTCCCAAACTATTTCACTGAAAGGATTAGTAAAAGAAATGGGAACTAAAGAAGCCATTCCCAGTGCAAATATAGTTTGGATGAAACCTGATTCATCCTTTGTATCAGGTACCACTACGACTATAAATGGAACTTTTCGTCTAACTCCCATACAGGAGAAAGATGGTATAGTATGTATTTCCTGCATCGGATACGATAAATTATACATGGATGTAAAAGGGATTTATAAATCAGTGGATTTAGGTGAATTATTTTTAGTTCCTTCCAGCATATCACTCACCGGAGTTGAAATAAAAGCATCCAGTGTGATTCATTCCGTCGACAGGCAAGTTTTTTTTCTATCGGACGACCAAATCAAAAAATCAATTAACGGACTTGAAGCTACCCGGCGTTTAGGATTACCCCGTATCCTCGTCAACTCCCAGGAAAATACAATATCCATGTTAGGAGGTGAGCAATTAAAAATATTAATCAATGGAGTAGAAGCCTCTTCACAAGAGGTTGCATCATTGTTGCCTAAAGAAATAAAAAGAGTAGAATATTTTGACAATCCGGGACTTCGCTATGGTGAAGAAATCGGAGGCATTATCAATTATATCACTCAAAAACAAGAAACCGGAGGCTCCTTATCGGCTATAGTAAATGAGACTCTGACAAGAAGTTTGGGCTTCGGTTACTTTTCCGGAGGTGTAAACATGAAGCATTCTCAATTAAAATTTAGCTACCAATATAGCCATAATAATATGTATTCGGGACATTATAGAGAGCAATCCTTCAATTTTCCGGACAATAATAACATAAACAGGATAGAAAACGGAGAAAATCACTGGAATCAAATTGTCCACTCTGCAAATGTAACTTACAGCTACATCAAAGACAAAGATTTTTTTAATGCCAAATTCAATGGTCTTTTTGTGAATACTCCCCATTCGGACCTGTTTAGCTCTTTATCCTATACTAATAAGCTGTATCCGGGTTCAGCAAGCGACTCTTATCAGGAATATACCACCAACCGTCCTTCTCTCGATTTGTACTATTCCCGCTCACTCCCTAAACAACAAACCTTATCAATAAATTTAGTTGGTACTTATTCGAAAAATAATAATGGAAATCAATACACTGAATACTCTGATAATAATGGTTCTATTCTTTCCTCTTATCTATCCAATGTGGATGGCCGCCGATATTCATTGATTGCAGAAGCCTGTTACGAAAAAAAATATACAAAAGGAGTCCTGACCGGAGGATTGAGATATACCGAAGGGCACACTAAAAACTTATACACAGGTACTTACCAATTCGAAACAAAAATGCTTGATACCGAATTATATGGTTTTGTCCAGTATAACGGTACTTGTCATAAATTAAACTATATGGGAGCACTTGGTATCTCCTATGTAAATATCAACCAGAAAGATGAAGAACCGTATACGACTTGGAAATTTTGTCCGAGGCTCAGTCTGAATTATAATTTTTCATCTGCTATTTCCTTACGCTATACTTATTCTTTACAAAACAAAAACCCATCCCTCTCCTATCTAAGTGATGTAGAACAACAGATGGATAATTTCAGAGTAACAAAAGGGAATCCATATCTCCATTCCTATTTTTATCACCGGAATGTAGTGGATTTCAACATAAACACTTCTTTCATCCGTACCGGGTTGACCTTGGGTTCTTACTTGTATACAGACCCGATAATGGAAGAGACGATATTTGACAATCCACGTTCATTTTTTATCAAGACTTACAACAACCAGAATAAATTTCATCGCATGAAAGCAGAATGGACGATTGGCTGTTCTTTATTTAAAAAACATTTGGACATTGATTCTTACATCGGATACGGGCATTCTATCTCAGAAGCATACAACTACAAACATACTTTTAATGATTTCTACTATATGATTCAAATCATGGCAAATTATAAAAACTGGGAGTTAACATTCATTTTTCTCGATGATACAACGCCATTCTGGGGAGAAACTGTATCCCCTCACAATTTTTTTGATTCATACGGAATCAGTTATCGGTTTTCCTGGGGTAAGATAGGTATTTCCTCATACAACTTATTCGGCGAGAAAGGCATCAGTAAGTCGTACGATTACAACCGATTCACCCCCAACTCTACAGTTACAGATATGAATAATAATTATCCGAGCGTTAATATCTCATTATCGCTTAACTTAGATTGGGGAAGAAAGGCCAGCAACAAAAGACAGGCACTTCAAAATTCGGATACTGTGAATGGTATATTACAATAAATTAAAGTATAAATAGGATATAATAAATATCATTCGAGATGAAGCTGGCAGATTGTAAATAAATAGAATATGCAAAATTCCTTTCCACATATACAGCAACCCGATGCAATGGAATGCGGAGCTACCTGCCTTCGCATGATTGCGAAATACTACGGTAAAGAATACACCGGCAAGAACCTGAACCTGATTTACCTGATTCTGATTGGACAGTTGATGCTGGTACTGAGCCGGGCTTCGGTAGATTTTATCCGGCGTTGGATATTGTTGCATATCAGTACACGGGTGAATATATCTCTACTTTCGGATTTCCTGATTAAGCTGATGCGGTTGCCGATGGCATTCTTCGATACGAAGATGGTTGGGGATTTATTACAACGGATTAACGACCATGAGCGGGTAGAACGGTTTCTTACAGCACAAACGCTGACCGTACTTTTTTCGGCATTCAGTTTCGTTGTATTCGGAGGGGTATTACTGTATTATAACCTGATTATCTTTCTGATTTTCTTTTTTCGGAAGCGCCTTATATGCTGCCTGGGTGTTTCTCTTCCTGAAAAAACGGCGCCTGCTGGATTATACCTATTTTGAACAACACGCACGGAATCAAAGTAAAACAATGCAGATGCTGAACGGAATGCAGGAAATTAAGTTGCAAAATTGCGAACGCCGCCGCCGGTGGGAATGGGAAGATATACAGGCCGACCTATTCCAGACAAACATCGCAGCCATGAAATTGCAACAAAGCCAGGAAGCCGGCAGCATCCTGATTAATGAAGTAAAGAATATTGTAATTACGATTGTTGCTGCAACTTCCGTCATTAGCGGAAGCCTTTCTCTGGGTATGATGCTGGCAATCCAATATATCATCGGGCAGTTGAGCGCTCCGGTCGAACAGTTCGTACAGTTTATTTACGGTTGGCAGGATGTACAAATCAGCTTGGAACGCATGAGCGAGATACGGCAACGTGAAGAAGAGGAATCTACAGAACGTCAGATTACCGGTTTCAATGGGAACCAACGGGATATCGAATTAAAACATGTCACTTTCCAATACGAAGGCATTCATTCCCCGAAAGTACTGGATGATGTCAGTTTAAAGATACCGAAAGGGAAAATTACAGCTATTGTCGGGATAAGCGGCAGTGAAAAAGTACGTAATATAATCGGACAGATGCCTCCTTTCCTTATCCGTTGGGGAAATACCATACTGCTCATAATTTTCATACTCTTGCTTATCACAGGCTATTTCTTTTATTGTTAAACACACATACTCACCTATAAAACAATTACTTAAGAAACATTAAATCTACCTCAAAATAAACCTTTAAGACATTCTTCTTTAAAAATAAGATTATATTTGCAACCTAGTTAACCGGTCAAGTAAACCATTTAACAACCATAAAATTAACAATGGGTATATCTCTGAAAGACATAGCAACAGCACTGAATGTTTCCAAGACGACAGTATCGTGGGTACTGTCCGGTCGTGGAGATGAAAAGAAAATCAGTATGGCTATGCAGGAAAAAATAAAAGGATATGCCAAATCGCACAACTATCATCCGAATCTCTTAGCCCAGAGTTTAAACTCCGGTAAAACAGAAACAATAGGGTTAGTTGTTCCTTCTATTGCGGATTCGTTCTATGCACAAATAGCCCGTGAAATCGAACTTGAAGCTGAGAAACTGGGATATACCGTTACTTTTTGCAGCTCGGAAGCAGACGCAGACCGGGAAAGCAAGATGATACGAATGCTAAAAGCCAAGCAGGTAGACGGATTGATAATAGCCGCAACCAAACATTCTAAAGAAGAAGTTGAAAACCTGATGAAAGAATCGTATCCGTTTGTATTAATTGACCGGTATTTTCCCGAGTTGGATACAAACTATGTGATTGTAGATAATGAAAACGGTGTACGGTGCGTCGTAAATAAACTAATAAAAACCGGGCGAAAAAAGATTGCATTTGTTACCACAGATACACATTTGATTGTCATGCAAATACGTTACGAAGGTTACAAAAATGCTCTGGAAGAAGCGTCTTTACCTTTTCATCCACAAATAGTCGTAGACGTTGTCCGAGACAACTACGAAGAAGATATTATCAAAAAGATGGATGACCTGTTAAATAAGGAACCGGACATCGATGCATTCTTTTTCGCCACGCATTATCTGGCATTGGAAGCATTACGATATTTCTATAAACGGGGTATCGATATAACGAAAAAAGGACTCGGATGTTTTCATAACAGCCCGGCTTTAAGCATCCTGGCTCCCCATATGATTATTGTAAAACAACCGGTGCCTTTAATAGGAAAACAGTCTGTCGATATATTAGTCCAACATATTAAAGGTAAGCAAAATCCAGTTATTCAGACTGTATTACCGATGTCTTTAGTAGCCGATTAATTTTTTAACCTGAGAACTTAACCGGTTAATTTAAAAATAAAAATGTAGAAATAAATAACTCTTATTCGATATAACCATGAAACACCGTGTGAAATACGTTTTTCTATTTATCTTCATTTGTGCCGTATATCCCATACAGGCACAAAACAGCAGTTCTTATTTTAAAGATGGACGGCTGTTCATTATTAATTCGAGCCACCAGGATATTGCCTGGATGGATTCGCCAGAAGCCTGCATCCAATTCAGGGATGAACATATGATCACCCCTGCATTGGAACGCATGGCTGAGTCGGAAGACTTTTGTTTTTCAGTAGAAGATGCTCTGTCTTTACGGGAATATTTAGAACGGCATCCGGAAAAATATGACGAGATATTACAATACACCAAAGAAGGCAGGCTGGAATGGGGAGCAACCTATAAACAACCTTACCAATCCATGTACGATGGGGAAGCACTTATCCGGCAAGTTTATTTAGGCAGGAAATGGCTGAAAAAGATGCTTCCGGGATGTGATTTCAAAACAGCTTGGAACGAGGATGTTCCGGGTATGGCTCTACAGTTCCCTCAGATTCTGGCAAAAGCGGGTATCCCCTACTATCAGTTCAGCAGACACCAACCGGGTTTCTACAAATGGCAGAGCCCCGACGGAAGCTCTATTCTGGGATGGACACCCGGACAATACGAGTGTTTCAGCCGGCCTGTCAGAGCGGCTGAAACAGACGAAGCTCTTACAGATTCATTTGCAGTCACATTAAATCAATGGAGCGATTATTTTAAAGATAGAAATATTTCCGCAGGTTTTCCATATATCTATTCATATGACTTCTCTACCCCGCTCAACTATGATTCCTACTTTGAAAACTGGAATGAAAGGGTTAAGCGTAACAACGACAAAGGATTACCCTATATACAATATGCAACAAGCATAATGGCTATGGATTATGTCATCAATAATAAACAAACAAAATTCGATGAATTACAAGGAGAACGCCCGAATGTATGGCTCTATATCCATGGCCCGGCGCACAGACGTGCCGTAAAAGCAGGAAGAGACGCCAGCAGAATATTAGTTGCCGCAGAAAAGTTCTCGACTCTAGATGCCGTCCTGAATAATAGTTTTAGCAATTACCCCACCCAATCTTTTAATGAGGCATGGGAAGCTGCCATCTATGCTGACCATGGCTGGGGTGGAAACAAAGGTGCGATCACCGACCGCCTTTTTCGTGAGAAATATGAGTTTGCCAGGGATATGGGAAAAGATATTCTTCAAAAATCAATTACCCGGATTGCCGAAAAGATAAAATTCAATACAATTTACAAACAAGCGGTAACCGTATTCAATGCTTTGTCATGGGAACGTACAGACCCGGTTGTATTTACATTGGATGTGGAAGGAAGAATCAACAACCATTTCAAATTAATCGATGAAACGGGTAAAGAAATCGCTTACCAGCTAATCGATAAACATCACTACGAAGGTAACAAAGACGAAGTGCTGACTTTTACATTCATTGCAGAAAAGGTTCCGGCATTAGGATATAAAACTTATTATCTGGTAGAAGGGATACCTGCCAATAAAGATTTCCGGATACCGGTTTTTGCTCCTGTTTATGAAAATGATTTTTACCGTATCAAATTAGGAAACGGAGGTATTGAAAGCTTGTATGACAAAACCTTAAAAACCGAGTATATTAATCCGTCTAAATTCTCAGGTGCAGAATTGTTCACCATGCAATCCATCGGTAACGGTGCCGGAGAATTCACAAATGTGCAGCAACCGGACATGGAGGGATTCGACCAGTTACGGAACTATCATCAAAACTGGCAATGTATTGAGACCGGACCTATAAGGGATATTTTCCAAATTATACAACCGCTAAAAGAAACGAATGTGGCAGTACGTATTATTATGTATAAGACCATCAAACGTATCGATGTGGAAACAGATTTGAATAAGTTCAGCGGTGAAAACTGGCGCGAATTCCGCCTTGCCTTTCCCATGAATATGCAACAGGCTACAGTAACCTATGAAGTTCCGATGGGGGTAGTGGAAGTGGGCAAAGACGAAATACCCGGGGCTGCCGGATTTTCTAAACCTGAACAAATTTATGCCACACCCTGCAAAGAGGTACATCCCAGGGAAGTACAGGACTGGTTCTCCGTATCAAACGGAAAAACAGGCTTAACGATCAGTTCCGATGTTGCGGTATTCGACTGGATAGACCCGACAGACAAACCGGTTAATTATCCGGTACTGCAACCGATCCTTCTTGCCAGTAGAAAAAGTTGTAATGAATTAGGAAATTATTATTTACAGCCGGGTAATCATTGCTATAGCTTTTCAATCTTCACGCACTCTGGGGATTGGAAAAATGGCTACCGACAAAGTACACAGACCAAACAACCGCTACAAGTCGTACTTAGCACTCCGCAAAAACAGTCCGGATTTATGCCGGAACAATATAGTTTCGGTACAGTTGAAGGAAATGGCATCATTGTAAGCACTATCAAAAAATGTGACGATGACGACGCTATTGTACTTCGTTGCTATGATATAGAAGGAAAAGATACCAATTTCAAATTTTCATTTTTTGAAAAATTCCGCACTATCGAACACACTAATATTATAGAAGAGGAACCGGATGTAATTAAAACATCGGGGCATGATTTCACCTATAAAATAGGTCATCATGCGATTGAAACATTTAAAATCCATCAGTAAGTAATGGTAAATGATATGCAAGTGAAATTAATAGAAACATATAGTCATAAAGGGGAGGGATACAATCCCTTCCTTATCCGTAAAGGCTGGCAGGTCGCCCAGCTAAATTATATTCCCGAACAAGGAATTAATTCTATTCTAAAAATAGATGTACATCCTAATACTGACGAAGCCTTTATTCTGCTGGCCGGAACCGCCGTATTAATTGCAGCCGCAAGATTAACCAACAATATATCTTACGAAATGACAAACATGGAACAAGGTGTTGTTTACAATATTCCCAGAGGAACCTGGCATAATATCGCGATGAAGGAAGATGCGCAAGTAATAATCATCGAAAATGACAATACCCATCAAAATGATTTTGGATATTACTACCTGGAAGAAAGTCAGAAAAAAGCTCTGTATCAGCAAATAGCGAATGAATTAAAATAGACAGGCTGAAAGGATGATATCTTTTTTACTTTATTTTTCAGTAAAGATATTGCATATTTCAAAAAGTTCCTCTACTTTTGCAGTGCAATTTCGGAGAGCTTCTAAAATAAAGCTTCAAACTGAAAGATATATTCTTCCTTAGCTCAGTTGGTTAGAGCATCTGACTGTTAATCAGAGGGTCCTTG
>DXVO01000016.1 GCA_019417325.1 Parabacteroides sp.
CGAAAATATATGATTTTCTACAACTTTCAGGGAATTGAATTTTCTAAATTTATTTAAAATTTTAACATTGTCTTATGAAAGCTTCCGGCTTTTTCCTGTCTATTTTTTAACGAATGAATAGTTCCGAAAGCACAAGCATCCTTTCAGCCAAAACATATGAAGGATTCGTCAACCTCTGTAAACTGAAATTTGTTATTTGCTTGGAATAGAGAACAAGCAACAATTAAGATTACTCATAAGCTCTTGTTTAATTTTTCGCAAAAAAATATATTCCTATAAAAAAGTATACTTAATTTACTTTTTTAATAGGAATATATTTTGACAGTAACATTTTGTTATTATTCATTAATATCTACTTCTTGAGTAGCTTTGTAGTTTCTGTGATAAACTCTCCAACAATATTCTCATGGTCTCCCTCTGGGTATGTATGTAGTGTTACAACATCCTGGGGAATAGATGATTTTTCAAATTCTTTTACAGCACTTTGTGACTGTGTATATGGAACAACTTCATCTTTTATTCCATGAAAAAGATGTACTTTCCCTTTGGGTATCCATCCAGTTGCGGCATTGCTGGATATGGCAATTTTAACCATATCTTCATATTTATTCGCCCTAGTCTCCTCGTTAAAAAGACCTTTTAATGTAGGATCCAGGCTATATGAAACAAGAAAACTTGTAAAGTCTTTTATAGAAGAGTTGAAGAAGGTTGCGGGAGGAATATCTTGGTTAATACAATGTGCAAGAGTGCCCCATGCTATTAAGAAAGTCATTGGATTTTCTTCATCTTCAGGAATATCTTGGACAACGTTGATATATTCGCTTGGCACATATGGTCCAGCCAAGCAACTATTTGTGCTTACGGTTAATTGGCTCTCTTTTTCTATTATTTTTTGTGTATAGAGTGAAACTGCTGCTCCTTCAGACCAGCCACAAAGTGAAACATTATTGGTTAAATTCAGATTTAGTTCTTTACTCAACTCTCTTGCAGCCATTAGCATATCATTGCTTTCTTGTGCCAAAGGAGGTGTGCATACATAAAAGTGCATTAATTTGCCATAGCTTGTACCATATCCGGCATAATCGGGCATTGAAACAAAGTAGCCACTTGAGGCAAAGCCCAATCCAAAGAGACGTGTTTCATAAAACATATCTTCTTCAATGTTTTTGTTGAAATCGAATAGAGAGGGAGCATCCGTGTAATTTTCTCCATCTTCTTCTTCTTTTGGAATGGGTAATAGTGTGCCATGATGGTATTGTATCTGTTCTAGCTCCCCAGTAGAGTTTGTTGGGATTAATACCAATCCACTTAATTCAACCTCTTTTTTCATGTAGGTTGATTTATAAACTATTGTGTAGTATTTAACCTCATTTACCATATTTCCGGTTGAGACCTCAGGTAGTAATTTAGAGAAAGTCCCTTTCGCTTCGTTAGCACTTATTGTGCCCACCTCTTTATACGACACAAGGTACTGATGTCTATCATGAGGGTTGTTTTCCTCTTTCTGACAACTTTCAAATGCCATTACTACGACTAATAGTAATAACAATAATTTTTCTGTTTTAATCGTTTTCATTGTTTATTAAAGTTTAATAAATAGATGATTTTCTATCTGGTTTATGTCTGAAAGCATAGAAACCTATGGCTGAATCCTCACTGGAAGTATATTATTTACAGGCTGCATTCAAGCTGAAAATTCAACTGAATTCTGGGTGATAATTTAATTTTTCAATATATATTCATGGGTGATTTTTCACAAAGTTATAACTTAGTTCAGTATGAACTAAGTTATATTTATTGATATTCAATTAACCCAGTAATTATTTTACACAAATAATAGCTACTGTAATTCAATTAATTACGAAAATACGATTGTTAATTAAGATTATTTTTTATCATATTAAAAAAGCAAAGCATTATTCTGCTCCCATAATAAAATTCAAAACATAGAAGATCGGAGAGAAAAGAACAACACCCACATATCATTGAAAATTAAACATTTAATAAAACGAAATGGCACTTTTTATTATAAAATACAAGATTAATTTTGCAGTGAAAATAAGGGGATCTCATTTTAGTTCATACTGAACAAGGTTGAAATTAACACATATATACATATGAAAGCAAAACCGCCCCACCTTCACAGGCAAAGCGGCACCCATTTTCTTTAAAAAGAAGTCAAAAACACAAATCATCTTCTATTTTGCAGCAGATATACATGAACAGCCATATTTCCTGATATCCCAATTTGGACTTTCCCATAAGAATAGTTATGGTTTTCTTGAATCATAACTATGAATCGGAAAAATCATAACTATGAATCAGAAAAATCATAACTATGAAATTATTCTATTATACACAATACACTTTTTCCGCTAACCTTTTATTAGAGGCTCAACTTATAATGCAGTAAAACTACCAGGGATTTAATAGGCGGGTTCCGAAAAGCTTTAGAAGAAGTACTGCCTAATTTTTAACGTATAGCATCTCATTTCTAAAAAGCCTCAGTTACATACAGTCAATTTATCACAAATAACATTCCTTCCGCAACTTTTCATAAAGCAGACATCCGTATGTCGTTATAATTTGTTAGTTTTGCAGCTCAATACAAAAAACTTGGAAGAACAATGAACGTTGCCATTGTCAAATACAATGCCGGAAACATATATTCAGTAAGTTATGCTCTCAAACGGTTGGGTATCGAGCCGACCATTACAGCAGACCCGGAAATATTATGTAAAGCCGACAAAGTAATTTTCCCCGGTGTGGGTGAAGCCCAGACCACCATGGAGCACCTGAAAGAAAATAAACTGGACAGCCTGATTAAAAATCTGAAACAACCGGTACTTGGTATTTGCCTGGGAATGCAGTTAATGTGCCGCCACTCGGAAGAGGGAGACGCTGATTGTCTGGGTATATTCGATACTGAAGTAAAACTTTTCGTTCCCAAAAGGCACGAAGACAAGGTTCCCCATATGGGATGGAATACGATCAGGAATGTACAGGACGGACTCTTCAACAAGGAGTTGGAAAATAAATTCGTTTATTTTGTACATAGTTATTATGTGCCGGTAAACGAATATACGGCAGCGACTACAGAATATATCCTTCCATTCAGCGCTTCTCTGCATAAAGATAATTTCTATGCGACCCAGTTCCATCCGGAAAAAAGCGGTTCCGTAGGCGAGGTTATACTTAATAACTTTTTAAAATTATAGACTTATGATAGAGCTTATCCCTGCTATAGATTTAATAGATGGAAAGTGTGTACGTCTCACACAGGGAGACTACGATACAAAGAAAATATATAACGAAGACCCGCTGGAAGTAGCAAAGATGTTCGAAGAAAACGGTATCCGCCGTTTACATCTGGTTGATTTGGACGGAGCTCGCCAGGGACGAATCATAAATTACAGGGTATTGGAGCGGATTGCTACCCGCACTTCCCTGATTATCGACTTCGGAGGAGGATTGAAACAGGAAGGCGACTTGGAAATTGCGTTCGAAAGCGGGGCGCAAATGGTAACGGGCGGAAGCATTGCGGTAAAAGATCCCGTCACCTTTACTTCCTGGATACATAAGTTCGGAAACGAAAAAATTATTCTCGGCGCAGATGCCAAAGATAAGAAAATAGCCATCAGCGGATGGGAAGAAACAACGGATAAAGAGCTGGTGTCTTTTATCCGGGAATATTACGATAAAGGCATTACCAAAACAATTTGTACGGAAATCAGCCGCGACGGCATGCTACAGGGGCCAGCCATAGAGCTTTACAAGGAGATAAAAGAAGCGCTGCCTTTCCTGTACCTGATTGCCAGTGGCGGTGTTAGCTCAATTCAAGACATAGAAAAACTGGAAGAGGCGGGTATTCAAGCTGTTATCTTCGGAAAAGCGATTTACGAAGGTAGAATCCAACTGAAAGACCTGCTTCGTTTTACCTGATAAAAGAAAACAATAATTTATGCTGGCAAAAAGAATAGTACCTTGTTTGGATATTAAAGATGGAAAAACCGTCAAAGGGATTAACTTTGTTAATTTCCGTGATGCCGGCGACCCGGTTGAACTGGGTGCCCAATACAGCCGTGACGGTGCGGATGAACTGGTTTATCTGGACATTACAGCTTCGCACGAAGGACGTAAAACCTTCACTGAACTGGTAAAAAAGGTTGCAGCAAATATCAGTATTCCTTTTACTGTCGGTGGAGGAATCAATGAAATGAAAGATGTAGACCGCCTGCTTAGCGCAGGAGCCGACAAAGTATCGATTAATTCGGCTGCACTACGGAACCCGGACTTGATAGAAGAGATTGCCAAGAATTTCGGCAGCCAGGTATGCGTGGTTGCCATCGATGCAAACTTTGAAAACGGGGACTGGATTTGCTATCTGAACGGAGGGCGTATCCCGACCGACAAACATTTGTACCAATGGGCAGCCGAAGCGGAAAACCGTGGAGCCGGTGAAATCCTATTCACCAGTATGACGCATGACGGTGTAAAAGATGGTTATGCAAACGAAGCCTTGGCTAACCTGGCTAAACAACTGCACATTCCGGTGATTGCATCCGGTGGTGCGGGCAAGCAGGAACATTTCCGCGATGCCTTCACACTTGGCAAAGCCGATGCCGCGTTAGCAGCAAGTGTGTTCCACTTCGGTGAAATAGGTATCAACGGGTTAAAACAATTCCTTTCCGAAGAAGGTATCAATGTAAGAATATAATACATATATAAAGATGAAATTAGATTTTGAAAAAATGGGCGGTTTGATTCCCGCTATTATCCAGGACTATAACACGAGCAAAGTGTTGATGTTAGGTTTTATGAATGAAGAAGCTTACGAAGAAACAAAAGAAACAGGCAAGGTAACTTTCTTCAGTCGTACAAAAAACCGCTTATGGATGAAAGGTGAAAGCAGCGGCAATACGTTACAGGTTGTTAATATCACTGCCGATTGTGACAATGATACTTTATTGATCAAAGCAATTCCTGCCGGACCGGTTTGCCATACAGGAGCCGACACTTGTTTCGGAGAAAAGAACCTGGAAGATATCATGTTCCTGAAATATCTGCAGAACTTCATCGAACAACGCCGCCAGGAAATGCCGGAAGGTTCCTATACCACTTCTTTATTCCTGAAAGGTGTGAACCGCATGGCTCAGAAAGTGGGCGAAGAAGCGGTAGAAACAGTTATCGAAGCAACAAACGGAACCGAAGATGGTTTTATTTATGAAGCATCCGATCTGGTTTACCACCTTATCGTATTACTGACAAGCAAAGGACTCCGTCTGGAAGACCTTGCACGTGAATTAAAGAAAAGACATAAAGGTTAAATAGATAGTTATGGAAGATTCAATTCTGCTCAAACTGGAAAATGTGGAGATTTGCCGCGACGAGAACACCATCCTGCAGGATGCTTCATTAACTCTCCATAACGGGGAATTCGTGTATGTCATCGGAAAAGTCGGTTCCGGTAAGAGCAGTCTGTTGAAATCCTTATACTGCGAAATCCCCATCAATCAGGGAGAAGCATGGTTGCTGGATTACAATCTTTGCAAGATGAAACGGAAAGATATTCCTTATCTTCGCAGAAAACTGGGGATTGTTTTCCAGGATTTTCAACTGCTTACCGACCGTTCTGTTTTAAAAAACCTGGAGTTTGTGCTGAAAGCCACCGGATGGAAGAAAAAAAGCGAGATTAACGAACGCATTGCTGAGGTCCTCCAACAAGTAGGCATGCAAGATAAGGGATATAAAATGCCACATGAACTTTCGGGCGGGGAACAGCAGCGTATCGTAATAGCCCGCGCCTTGCTAAACGACCCGGTGCTGATACTTGCCGACGAACCGACAGGTAACCTGGACCCTGAAACAAGCGGACAAATCGTGCAACTTCTCCACGATATCCGGAAAAAGGGAACCTCGGTCATCATGACCACCCACAACTATACATTGGTTCATAATTATCCAGCCCGTATAGTTAAATGCGAGAATGCCTGCCTAAGTGATGTTGGGGATTGATTTTTTATGTAACTTTGCAGTGCATTTAAAGAGAAGAAGAACAATTTAATATACAGTAAAAGAAAATGAAAGTTTTAAAGTTTGGCGGTACTTCTGTGGGATCTGCACAGAGAATGAAAGATGTAGCAAAACTGATTACGGGAGAACGTAATATCGTGGTTTTGTCTGCCATGTCCGGCACAACCAACTCTCTGGTTGAAATCTCCGACTACTTGTATAAGAAGAATCCGGACGGAGCAAATGAAATCATCAATAAACTGGCTTATAAATATTATGGCCATATTGATGAACTCTACAGTACTGAAGAATATAAGCAGAAAGCCAAAGAACTGATTAAATCTCATTTTGATTATATCCGCACTTTTACAAAAGATCTCTTTACTTTATTTGAAGAAAAAGTGGTATTGGCACAGGGTGAACTGATTTCCACCGGAATGATGAACCTGTACCTGAACGAATGCGGAGTTAAATCCGTTCTGCTTCCGGCCCTGGACTATATGCGCACAGACAAGAATGCAGAACCGGACCCTGTATATATTAAAGAAAGACTTGTAAAACTGCTGAATGAACATAGTGATGCGGAATTGTATATCACACAAGGATATATCTGCCGTAATGCTTACGGGGAAATAGATAACCTGCAACGTGGCGGCAGCGACTATAGCGCGTCTTTAATCGGAGCAGCTATCGGAGCCGAAGAAATCCAGATATGGACAGACATCGACGGCATGCACAACAATGACCCGCGTTTTGTAGAAGGCACAACTCCCGTCCGCCATCTGCATTTCGAAGAAGCTGCAGAACTGGCTTATTTCGGTGCAAAAATCCTGCACCCGACTTGTATCCTGCCTGCAAAACTGAATAATATTCCTGTCCGCCTGTTAAATACAATGCAGCCGGAAGCTCCGGGTACCATGATTTCAAACATGACCGAAAAAGGAAAAATCAAAGCGGTTGCAGCTAAAGACAATATCACATCCATCAAAATAAAGAGCGGGCGTATGCTGCTTGCTACCGGTTTCCTGCGCAAAGTATTTGAAATCTTTGAGAACTACCAAACTCCGATCGATATGATAACGACTTCCGAAGTTGGCGTTTCCGTAACTATCGACAACCGCAAACATCTGGAAGAAATCGTCGACGATTTGAAGAAATACGGAACTGTTACTGTAGACGAAGATATGGTTATCGTTTGTGTAGTAGGCGACCTGGAATGGGAGAATGTAGGTTTTGAAGCCAGCATTGTCCATGCAATGAAAGAAGTACCTGTCCGTATGATCTCATACGGCGGAAGTAATTATAATGTTTCGCTGCTTATCAAGGCTTCCGACAAAAAGAAAGCTTTGCAGGCATTGAGCGATCATCTTTTTAAGAATTGAAAAACGACTACCGGGAATTGAAAATCAACACAAACCGTTCATTTTCAATTCCCGTTTTTTTATTTTCAACTTTCAGTTTTCACTCTTCAACTATCAACTATGCTAAAGGGAACTTTTCCTACTGAAAAATTTAAGGCTCTTCCTACGCCTTTCTATTATTACAACGTTGAGCTATTGAACGAAACGCTTAACATGGTAAAAACCGAAGCCGGAAAATATGGTTATCATGTTCACTATGCCATAAAAGCCAATGCAAATCCACGCATCCTTTCCATTATAGCTGAAAACGGTTTGGGAGCGGACTGCGTAAGCGGTGGCGAGGTACAAGCGGCTCTTGATGCCGGTTTCCCTTCCGATAAGATTGTTTTTGCCGGTGTCGGTAAGGCAGACTGGGAAATCAACCTAGGACTGGATAATGATATATTCTGTTTCAATGTCGAATCTGCCGCCGAACTGGAAATACTGAACGAACTGGCTGAAGCGAAAAATAAAGTAGCTTCTATCGCTTTGCGTATCAACCCGGAAGTGGATGCCCATACACATGCCAAGATCACAACCGGTATGAAAGAAAATAAATTCGGTATCAATCTGAGCCAACTTGGAAAGGTTCTGGATATGATTACCGGAATGAAACATATCCAACTAATCGGCATTCATTGCCACATCGGTTCGCAAATTACAGACCTTTCTGCTTTCCGCGGACTGGCTATCCGTGTGAACGAAATCCAGGAAGAGCTGGAAACACGCGGTTTATTTGTCGGAAACCTGAACTTCGGCGGAGGACTGGGTATCGATTATTATCATCCGAACCATTTGCCAATTCCGGCATTCGACAATTATTTTGCCGTATTCAACAAGTTATTGCAGGTTCGCCCCGGACAACAGGTGCATTTCGAACCAGGACGCTCTATCGTAGCACAATGTGGTACGCTTATCTCCAGAGTGCTTTATGTAAAAGAAGGGGAAACAAAGAATTTCTGTATTCTTGATGCCGGCTTTACCGAACTAATCCGTCCGGCAATGTATGACGCTTACCACCGGATAGAAAATATTTCCAGTGACGATGCGGTGGAAGCTTATGATGTGGTTGGTCCGATTTGTGAATCGTCCGATGTTTTCGGAAAAGATATAGAACTGAATAAAGCCCACCGCGGCGACCTGATAGCATTGCGTTCAGCCGGTGCCTACGGAGAGGTAATGGCTTCCCAATACAACTGCAGGAAGCTACCGAAGGCTTATTATTCAGATACTCTGTAATCATTCTACTGACAAGTGACAGTTGACAGTTATTTTTCGGCTTTCAGCCGATTTATATAAACCTATTAACTGTCAACCGTCAACTGTCAATTGTCAACTTTTTAGTCGATGAGCGAAAATTTACTTACATTCTCTTCCCTTGAAATATGCCTTATCTGCATTACCGGGGGATTATTTGTTATCCAGCTACTTTATGCTCTGATTGCCTATGCACGCCCGGTTCGTGCGGCGAAAAATGCAGAAAGGGATGATAGGACAACAACCGGAAAAGATATCCCCGTATCTGTTATTGTGTATACACACGGGGAACCGGAAAATCTGAAAAAGAATCTTCCGGCGTTACTTACCCAGGACTATCCGGAATATGAAATTGTTGTTGTAAATGACGGTTCCGACGATAACAGTGAGGATGTATTGAAAATCCTCTCCAGCGAATACAAACACCTCTATTATACATTCGTTCCCAACGACACCCAATATCTGAGCCATAAGAAACTGGCACTGACCATGGGTATCAAAGCAGCTAAATATGATACGTTGCTTTTCACGGAAGCGAGATGCCATCCGGTAAGTGACCAGTGGATAAGCTCCATGACAAAGGGGTACACCAAACAAACCGAAATCCGGTTAGGGTTTTGCTCCTATCCTTTCTACAAGGGCATAATGCACAAGATGATTGCCTATGATAATTTACAGAACGGACTCAGGTATTTATCTTCAGCCCTCGCCCAACATCCTTACTCCGGCAATGGCTGCAACCTCTCTTATCGTAAGGAATTATTCTTTTCCCAAAAAGGCTTCAGCAAATCGTTGAATCTCCATGCCGGTGCAGACGACCTGTTTGTCAACAATGCAGCAACTCCTGAAAATACCCAGGTGGAATATTCGGCAAACAGCCTTATGGAAACAGGAGAGATGGATGACTACGAAACCTGGAAAGAGATAAAAGTGTCGCGCGCGGCCACACAGCCTTATTATAAAGGATTCCAGCTTGCCTTTTATCAAATGGAAGTATATGGGTATCTGCTATTCCTGATAGCTGCTTTAGTTTCCATTGTCACAGGTATATTGGGGAACTGGCTGGTTGCTTTGTTTGCAGGGCTACTGTTTATTATCCGCTGTGTCGTAAGAATAAATGTATTCCGTAAAGCAGCCATACTGCTCCATCAGCGGCCATTAACAGCTTGGCTGCCTTTACTGGAAATAAATCTGATTGCATACGATTTATACATCCATATTTACAGGAACTTCAAAGGGAAGAGGGATTATACTTCCTGGATTTAAGCTATTCGAACCGGATACTTTTTGCCGGGTCTATCTTCGTAATCAAATAAGACGGTCCCAGCATCATCAGCATTGCCGCACATAAAGTTCCCAGATTCAAAAGAAGAAGTGCTCCGATATTCAAGTCGATAGGCACAGCATCCAGATAATAGGTTGAAGGATCGAGGCTCACTACATGGAAATAAGATTGTACCACACACAATGTAATGCCGATTACATTTCCCCAAAGCATACCTTTTCCTATCAGGAAGAATGAAATATATAAAAAGATTTTGCGGATACTTGCATTGTTCTGACCTAAGGCTTTTAATATACCGATCATATTGGTACGCTCCAGAATGATAATAAGCAAGCCCGAAATCATAGTAAAACCGGCTACAGCCAAAATCAATACCAGGATAACGACGACATTGATGTCCTGTACTTCCAGCCAGTCGAATATCATCGGATTCATTTCTTTAATGGAACGGGTATAATAAGTGTTTCCCTGCCGGTCTTTCTTTTCCGCCATATCGAAATAGAGGTCTTCGGCCGTCTGGTCGAGATTATTGTAATTATCGACCAACAGTTCCAGTCCGCTTACTTCGTCCTGGGCCCATCCGTTCAGACGACGGATTTGCCGGATATCGGTTATTACAAAAATCTTATCGTAGTCGAGAAAACCGGTTTCATAAATACCAGAGATATGGAATTTACGGGCACGGACATCTTCCTGCACGAAATAGGTCAGGAAAGAATCCCCCACTTTCAGCCCCAGCAGGTCTGCAAGGTAACGGGAAATCACTACATCCGTCGATACCTTATCCGGATTCAGAGACAGCAATTCACCCTCTTTCAGATTATTACGGAAGAATGTCCAGTCATAATCCGTATCCACTCCTTTCAGTACGATTCCCTGGAAATCCGTATCTGTTTTCAGAATGCCCGGTTTAGTGGCAAAAGCCTCCACATGGCGAATACCCGGAAATGATTTTAAATGTTGCAGGAGTGAATCGCTCACGGCTATCGGAGTCGATTCGTAAGAAGTATTGCTATCGAAATTCGTAATCTGGATATGGGAACCGAAACCGATGACTTTATTCCGTATTTCTTTCTTGAAACCAATGACTATCGCAACGGAAAGTATCATTACTGTCAGTCCCAAAGCAATGCCGATAATGGCAATACGAACTACGGGAGGAGTTGCCTGATTGTTCCCCTCCTTACTAAAATGGATTCTTTTTGCAATAAATAATTCCAGATTCATTCCATTACTCTTCCCGGATAAGCTTCCAATGCTTTTTGAAGAACAATGAGCGCTTTTGCCAGGTCTTCTTTCTTTAATACATAAGCGATGCGGACTTCATTCCTGCCAAGTCCCGGGGTCGTATAGAAGCCGGAAGCCGGAGCCATCATGATAGTCTGTCCTTCATACTCAAATTCGCTCAGGCACCATGCACAGAATTTATCGGCATCATCCACCGGTAGTTTTGCAACGGTATAGAAAGCCCCCATAGGAATCGGAGAGTAGCAACCGGGAATACGGTTCAAGCCGTCAATCAGGAATTTACGACGTTCCACATATTCGTTATATACATCCAGCATATACTCTTCAGGAGTATCCAACGAAGCTTCTGCCACAATCTGACCGATCAATGGAGGACTCAAACGAGCCTGGCACCATTTCATTACATTTTCCTTTACCAACTTGTTTTTGGTAATCAATGCACCGATACGGATACCGCATTCGCTGTAACGCTTGGAAACGGAATCGACCAATACCACATTGTTCTCGATACCTTTCAGATGGAATGCCGAAATATAAGGAGCACCGGTATAGCAGAACTCACGGTATACTTCGTCTGAAAACAGGAATAAATCATATTTCTTTACCATATCACGAATCTGGTCCATCTCTTTTTGGGTATAGAGGTAACCTGTCGGATTATTCGGGTTACAAATCAGAATCGCTTTGGTACGTGGGGTAATCAGTTCTTCAAACTTTTCCACGGAAGGAAGGGCAAACCCTTCATCAATGGTAGAAGCAACAGTTTTGATAACAGCACCGCATGAGATAGCAAAAGCCATATAGTTGGCATAAGCCGGTTCCGGCACAATTATCTCGTCGCCCGGATCCAGACAAGCCATAAAAGAGAAAAATACGGCTTCCGAACCTCCGGTAGTAATAATAATATCGTCTACATCTACATTGATGTTGAATTTGGCATAATATTTCACTAATTTTTCCCTGAAACTACGGATACCTTCACTGGGAGAATATTCCAACACCTTACGGTCCACATGGCGCATCGCTTCCATCGCGACTTCGGGTGTAGGTAAATCGGGCTGGCCGATATTAAGATGATATACCTTGAGACCTTTGGCCTTAGCCTGGTTGGCTAACGGAACGAGCTTTCTGATAGGAGAAGCCGGCATGCTGACTCCTCGTTGTGAAATATTAGGCATTACTATTACTGTTAGTTTTTAATGCCGCAAAGATAGGAATTAATTGAGAATTGAAAATTGAAAATTGAAAATTAAATCCCCTCAAGAGTCACAGAGTGAAACTAATTTTCAATTTTCAATTCGCTTTTTTAACAAATCAGATCCCCGGACGCGGAGCATCCTTACTGGCGTGCATGGTTGAGATAAATGCCTGCGGGTCTATATCTTTCACTTCGTCTTTCAAACGGGGAAGGTCTTTACGTTCTGCAATTGTAAATATGATTTCTCTTTCTTTTCCTTCATACATGCCACGACCATGCAGGAATGTTCCCCGCATTCCCATTTTTTCAACTATCAAATCTTTAATTTCCTGAGTTTTCCTGGAGACGATAAATACGGCACGGTTGGGGTTTTCGGTCTGGAACATCTCGACAATCTTTCCATATACGAAAATCGCAAACCATGAATACAAAGGTACGGCCCAATCACGGAATACTATCAGGCCCAGCATAACAACAGCGGAATCGAGCACTATAATCATATTGCTGACTTTCAGGTTCGAGTTGTTTGCAATGACACGTGCCAATACGTCTGTTCCCGCACTGGTACTTTGTGCACGGAACACACAGGTTACCCCGATACCCAATATGGCACCTCCATAAAAACAGGCGATAAAGCTATCATTCTCCACCAGTGGCTGGCTTCCGCATAAATAGGATAAACTGTCTGTAAAGATTGAAATCAACAAAAAAGTAACAATCGTTTTCGGACCGGACGATAAACCTATTTTCTTCATGGCAAGGATCATCAATGGTATATTAAAGCAAAGCGCGGTAACCCCCATAGGCAATCCCTCCGGCATAAATGAAAATAAGCCTTTCGTTACATAATGTATCACAATAGAGATACCATATACTCCTCCCGGTACAATCTTATAAGGAGCAAGGAAAAGCACATAACTCAGTGCTTGCAAAAATGCGCCGACGACTATTAAGGTATAGTCTATGGCATTTCTTTTCAAGGTAGCATTAGATGCCAGATTAAGCTGTTGTTTCATATTTGTGTTATTCATTATTTGTAAAATCGCCGCAAAGATACAACATTATTTATCATTTATACCTTTGTTTTAAGGGTAAGCAGGAGTTTTCGAGTCTTATATAAAAGATATTAAAATCTTACGCTTATCTTTGTACCATACATTGATTTGTAAAGCGTTGCTTCAATGTATACTATTTTAATAAAAGCATAAGCGTTTAAGATATTATCCGACTTTGGAATCTGGACAATTTCACTACGACCGGATAAAGCAACAAACGTTCATGCTCTTTTCTTGTTATATTCAGAATTATCATCTGCATATCAAGATAAAGGGCGTGGGCTGTTGTATATATGGTCGTAAGGCTGTCCAGAGCCTCAAAGTCAATATATCAACAGTTTCCACGCTTCTTTAGTTTATGATATCCGGTTTGGAAACAGCCGGATAATATACAGGATGATTATGTTGCTGATTTCTACTCCAAAAACAAGTTTTTTCAAAAAAAATACAAAAAAAACCACTTTTCATTTAAGGGGTACCTGTCCTTTTTGAGTCTCACTCTCTAGAAAATAAAAATATGGACAAACGTATACCCTGGGATATTATTATAAAAAAGTTCAAAGACGAGATTTCTTCGGATGAGCAAACCTTGTTAAACTTATGGCTTGCCGAAGAAAAGAACCGGAGTGTTTACAATGAATTGGAAATACTCTGGATGTCTATTATACAGGATGGACTCAACTATAAATCGGATGCTGATGCCCTATGGGTAAAGATGGAGCGAAGAATGAAGAAGAGCCAGCCCAGGACAATCCAGTTCTCTTTAACGAATTTCCGCTGGTTATCCGGAGTAGCTTCCATATTACTTATTGTTCTGCTGTCCACTACGGGGTATATGGCGAGCGAATATCTTCAAGCCAATACAATAGTACAAACTTATAGCTCTTTAGGAGGCAAATCCAAAGTCATATTGCCCGACGGCACTTATGTCTGGTTGAATGCCGAATCTACTTTAGAATATACAACTACGGCATGGAGCAAAACCCGGAATGTCAAACTAAACGGAGAGGCTTATTTTGAAGTTAAAAAAGACCCGAAGCGCCCTTTCATTGTAAAAAGCGGAGGGTTGGATGTCAAAGTGCATGGTACCTCCTTTAATGTAGAAGCCAGAAATAATAAGCCGAAAGTCAGTGTAAGCTTGTTATCCGGTTCCGTTTCCGTTAAAAGCGCCACCATGACAAAAGAAATAATACCCGGCGAAGAGGCTGTCTATTCCAAAAAGGACGGACATATCAAAATCGGGAAAAGCGATGTGGCATTCGCCGCCATGTGGGCGAACGAAACCATTCATTTCGAACGAAAATCAATCAAAGAACTAACAAAGTTTTTATCAAAATGGTATGGTGTAAAGATTATACTGGATCCATCAATACCAGAGAATCAAGCATATACTTTTTCAGTTAAAAACGAACCGCTGGAAGAAATACTCCGCCTGATGGCACGAGCTAATCCGATACGATACAGTTTTGATGAAAAAAACATAGTTCGAATAAAACGGAAGTGAAATCATTTAAATCCAAGTTGCCTATGAGAATGTAATGTAAGTATGAAAAAACACCTATTTAGTTTTTAGTTTCATTTAATTAATCATCTATTCAAAAACAAATCTTAAAACAGGAGTTATGAAGAAACGAATGTTCTATTATGTCAGTGGAAAGATATGGAGAATTCCACTGTTTATTAGCATTTTTTGCTTGTTAACCAGCGTCTATGGTTCGACCTATGCAAAAGGTCAGTCCCGTTCTATTTCTATTCAATTAGAAAATGTATTATTGAGCGATGCACTCAACCAGATAGAAAAAGCGAGTGGATACTCTTTTTTCTATGATGAAAACAAAGTTAATTTATCCCACCGGGTAAGCTTAAATGCAAAAAATAAAACAGTCAGTGAAGTTTTGAATAACATTTTAAAATCCACGGGACTCACTTACGAAGTTTCAAACAACCAGATTATTCTGTTACCGGCAGAAAAAAAAGCATCCCAACCGGGTACTACTACCGGACCATCTGCAACAGCAGAAACACAACAGCAGAAAATAATAAAAGGTGTTGTTGTTGATAACTTAGGCGAACCGGTTATCGGAGCTAATGTTATTGAAAAAGGAACCACAAACGGTACCGTAACCGATGCGAACGGAGAATTCTCATTGGAAGTTCCATCGAATGCTACTTTAGAAATTTCTTTTATCGGTTATATCACCCAGCAAGTAGCAGCTAAGGGAAGCCAGATAAAAGTCGCACTAAGAGAAGACTCACAAGCACTGGACGAAGTGGTTGTAACAGGTTTCGGTTTGTCACAGAAAAAAGCGACTTTAACAGGTGCTATTACTGCCGTTGGAAGTGACGATATCAGCCGTTCCGTCGCTTCTACCGCATCAGGTGCCTTGGTTGGTAAAATTGCAGGTTTGAACACACGCCAGACAGACGGACGCCCGGGTGCATCAACCAGCATGCAAATCCGTAACATGGGTACTCCGTTATACGTAATCGACGGTATCCAGTCTGACGAAGGCCAGTTCAACAACATTGACTTCAATGACATTGATAATATCACCATCCTGAAAGATGCCTCTGCCTCTATTTATGGTGTACGTGCTGCAAATGGTGTAGTTGTTGTAACAACCAAAAAAGGTAGAAAAAATACAAAGAATACAGTGTCTATCAATGGTTATTATGGTTGGCAAAGCATGTCCAGATTCCCGAAACCGGCAGATGCCACCACTTATATCACCAACTATATCCAGTCAGAAACCGTACAAGGCAAAACGGATTACACTTACAGTAAAACGGATTTGGAAAAATGGACTCAGGGTACTGAAAAAGGCTATGTGCCTTTCGACTGGTATGACTACATCTGGGAAACTGCTCCCCAATACTATGTTAATGCCAATATATCCGGTGGTTCAGACAAAATCAATTACTATGTATCTGTCGGCCACCTGAACCAGGATGCAATGATTGTAAACTATGGCGGATTCGAACGTACAAACGTTCAGATGAATATCGATGCCCAGATTAACAGCCGTTTAAAAGTCGGAGCTACAATGAACGGTCGTATTGAAAAACGTGTAAACCCTGGTGTTCCCGGTACGGATGACTATTGGTTGCCACGCTTCGGTACCTACCGCAACTTGCCGACTAAACGTCCGTTTGCGAACGATAATCCGAAGTACCCGACACAAACTTCATCCAGCACAGAAACAAACTTCGCATGGCTGACATACGATTTGTCCGGTAAATTTGAAGAAACATGGCGCGTAGCACAGTTACAGGCAACAGCCGAATATGACATTATCGATGGTTTAAAAGCAAAGGCTTTGGTTGGTTATTATTTAGCTTATCAAAATAAAAACAATCAGGAATACACCTACAAACTATATAGTTATGATGAAGAAACCGACACTTACCCGGTCATGTTTGAAAATACAAACCCGTGGCGCGAACGTCAGGTCGGTCATACTGAAACTGTAAACTCCAGTGTTCAGTTATCATACAACAAAAAGTTCGGAGAACATACAGTAGGAGCCGTAGTCGGACTGGAAGCAATAAAGACAGACAAGCCCTATTCATGGTTACACTCCATACCTACAGCCAACTCATTGCATCTGATTGACTATGAAACAATGGATACTTACAATGATGATGGCATACGTACGGAAGCCCGTTTAGGTTGGTTAGGCCGTTTCAACTATGACTATGCAAACAAATACCTGTTTGAATTTTCCGCTCGTTATGACGGTTCCTGGAAATTCCAGCCAGACCACCGTTGGGGTTTCTTCCCCTCCGGTTCTATCGGATGGAGAATTTCAGAAGAAGCGTTCTGGAAAGAAAGTAAATTGAATAACATATTCAGTGACTTCAAGATTCGCGGTTCTTACGGTTTGGTCGGAGATGACGATCTGGGAACCTATAATGATAACGGAACAACAAGAAATTACTATAACCCTTATGACTTCCTGCCGGGTTATAACTACAAAGACGGCGGTTCTGTCATCGATGGAAAATACACAATCGGTTCTCGTCCACGCGGACTACCTGTAACAACCTTATCATGGATTAAAGCAAAAATCCTGGATATCGGTTTCGACGTTGCTTTCTTTGACAACCGGCTGACCGGTCAGTTCGACTATTTCCGTCGTAAACGCGATGGTCTGCCCGACAGACGTTATGACGTATTATTACCTTCCGAAGTGGGTTTCAACCTGCCTTGGGAAAATCTGAAGTCAGATGTCCATACCGGTGTCGATGCTGCTGTTCGCTGGCACGATCAAATTGAAGAGTTCACATATTCTATCGGAGCAAACATGACGTATGCCCGTTTCTACGACTGGGATCAATACAAACCACGTTTCAGTAACTCATGGGATGAATACCGTAACTCTATCAACCAACGTTTCGGTTATATCAACTGGGGACTGGAAGCTATCGGACAGTTCCAGAGTTGGGAGGAAATCGCTACATATCCTATCGATAACGACCGTCAGGGAAACAAGACACTTCGCCCCGGAGACATCATTTATAAAGACGTAAACGGTGACGGTGTAATCAATGGCATGGACGAACGTCCTATCGGTTACCGCCAGGATGCAACTCCTATCCTGAACTTTGGTTTCAACTTCGCTTTCGGTTGGAAAGGATTCGATTTATCATTTGACCTGACCGGCGGTGCTCTATCTTCATGGTATCAGGAATGGGAACAGCGTAATCCGTTCCATGACGGAGGTAACAACCCTCAATATTATATGGAAGATACATGGCGTCTGTCTGATATATGGGATGCAAACAGTGAACTGATTCCGGGTAAATATCCGATGTTATTGATCGGTAACAGCTCACACAGTAACTATTGGAACAGTACATTCTGGAAGAAAAACGTAAGATACCTGAAATTACGTAACCTGGAAATCGGTTACACGATTCCTAAACATATCTTGCAAAAAGCTCTAATTTCAGATTTAAGAGTTTATGTAGCAGGCACAAACCTGTTCACATTGACAAATGCAAATGGTATCGACCCTGAAACAACAGAAGGAAACGGATTGGCATATCCTACCACACGTGTTGTTAATATTGGTCTAAATCTTAAATTTTAAACAGTTATGAAGAAAATATATTTTTTAGCTGCAGCAGCAGCATTCATGTTGTCCATGACTGCTTGCAACGGTTTTTTGGACCGAGAACCGGACAAAATTATGACTGACGATCAGATATTTAACGACCCTATCATGATCAAGTCTGTTTTGGCAAATTACTACGGTCGCGTAACATGGGGACAACATGTAGCAGATTGGGATGCTTATGCCGTAATAGACGAAGCCGCCATCTCAAGCGGTGGACCGGACCAACGTTCCACTTTTGAAGACGATCGCTGGCGTGTATACGACTATACTTTTATCCGCGACGTCAATCAATTTTTGGACGGAGTACGTAATACCACAGCACTAACAGCAGAGGAAAAAGCTCCATTGGAAGGTGAAGCCCGCTTCCTTCGCGCATGGTGTTATTTTAATATGTGCCGCGGATTGGGTGGTATGCCTATTGTTGGTGATGAAATCTTCGATTATACTCCAGGCATGGATCTGGGAACATTACAGAAACCGAGAGCGACCGAAGCCGAGCTATACGATTATATCATCAGCGAATGTCAGGAAGTTGCTAAAATGTTACCGACTGAAAAACAGGTAAACGGAGCCCGGGCTAATGTATGGGCTGCTAAAATGCTGGCTGCACGTGCTGCCGTATATGCCGGTTCCATAGCAAAATACAACAATCTGATGACTAACCCCCTTAAAACAGAAGGTGGTGCTGTCGGCATTCCTGCAGACAAAGCTGAAGGATACTATAGAATTGCATTGGCTGCAGCAGACTCTGTAATACAGCACAGTCCTTATATCTTACAGGATAAACGGGAAGACGATAAAGGGCTAAACTTCTATGAAGCTGTTTGTGTAAAAGAAAACAATACCGAAGTTATCTGGGCACGCGATTACAAATACCCGGGACAAACCCATGGTTTCACAACAAACAATGCCCCCAAGTCTCATGCAGAAGATATCGATAACAGCCGTATTGCCGTTGTTTTGAACTTGGTTGAAGATTATGAAGAAATCAACACTTCCACTCCGGGACAAGGTAGTAAAATACAGACAACAGAACCCGACGGCTCTTACAAATTATATGAAACAGCAGATGCTCCTTTCAAAGATCGTGACCCTCGTCTGTGGGGTACTGTTATTTATCCGGGTGCAAAACTGAAAGGTTCGGAAGTTATCCTGCAAACAGGACAATTAAAACAAAAAGCTGACGGAACATGGGAAACTATTACCGGCGATTTAGATTCAAAAGACGCACAAGGTAATATTATTACCGCATACAATGGTCCTAAAGAATCCAATGAAGAGTTTATCAATAAAACCGGTTTTTATGTTCGCAAATTCATTGATGAAACTCCTTCTGCCGGTACCAGAGGCCGTGGTTCCGAAATGTGGATGCCTCGTTTCCGTATTGCCGAAGCTTATATGATTGCTGCCGAAGCTTCTTTCGAACTAAACAACGGACAAGCTGCCGATTATATCAACGAAATAAGAAGAAGAGCTGGTGTTAAGGATTTACAAACTGTTACATTCGATAATATCGTTCATGAATACAGAGTTGAATTTGCGTTCGAAGATCACCGCTATTGGGATATGAAACGCTGGCGTCTTGCCGATAAAGTCTGGAACGGAAATAATAATGACCCACAGGCACGCCACCGCCGCTTATGGCCTTATTTGACAATAACAGATAATAACGATACGAATCTGAAATGGGTATTTATCGAAGATTTCTTATTCATGTCGCCTAATGCCCGTTATTTCAAACCGCAGAATTATTATAACTTCCTTGATTTAGGTTGGATTAACAACAACCCGAAACTGGAAAAGAACCCGTATCAATAATTTAAAACATTAAGAAGATGAAGATTATATCTAATATTTTTTCGTTGGTCTTATTGCTGATTTTATTCACCGGTTGCGGAAAAGATAATTATGATGCACCACAATCGATGTTGACCGGTAAAATCACATATAATGGGGAAGCCCTGAATTTACGCGGAACAGGAGAAGCTGTCCAGATTCAGCTTTACCAGGATGGATATGCCAAACACGACCCTATTTCTGTATATGTAGGACAAGATGGTGCATTCTCCGCCGAACTGTTTGACGGTATCTATAAAATGGTAACCCGCGACGGTAACGGTCCATGGGTGAATTCCCGTGATACAACTACCGTAACATTAAGCGGTAGTACCGAAGTGGAACTCAAAGTGACTCCGTTCTTTACCATTTCCAATGCGAACTTATCCGTATCCGGTTCGGTAATGAATGCGTCATTTACAATCAATCAGATTGTTCCTACCGCTTCCATCAACAAAGTGATGCTGATATTAAGCAAAACACAGTTTGCGGATGACGTAAACAATGTTTTCCGCAAGGATTTCGACAATATTGCACCGGGAGCTGTAAACCTGAATGCCGATGTAAGCGATAATAAAGATGTTGCCAATGCGAAAGCGCTGTTTGCCCGCGTCGGAGTATTGGCTAATGGTGCAGACCAAGCTATTTATTCTCCCGTTATACGGTTAAAATAGGTTTTAAGTCTTTAATTACACCCGAACTATTCGGGTGTAATTAAATAGGAGGAAAACGAGATCGTTTTCCTCCTATTTTCGTTTTACATTTATCATATACCATTACTTCTTCCGGTCAACTCTTTCAAGCGAGTTTTCAATTTAAGATAGCTTTTTGCAAACTAAAAAATCCCCTTGCTTCTGGCTTAAGCAAGGGGATTTACTTTTTTACCTTTCTATAACAAAGCAATAAGTCTGAACAGGATAAGTAGATTCACCAGGTACAGAAAGAGTAAATCTATCACCATAGATAGCTACAGATGTTGTTCCCTGCGGGTAATAGTTTCTTGATCCTCCCTGATCATTTTGCCAATCAATTCTAAAACTTGAACTTTCACCGAACTTTACAATCAAACTTCCTCCATATTCATCCAAATAAACTAAATTTGAAATATCCCTATTACCACAAGTCTGTACTAATACCGGATTTCCTCCTACGACCTCTACTTTTGCACTTTCGGCTTTTGTGCTTCCAATTTTAGCATCGTTTACAACAAATGCACTTAGTCCAAGGGCTAAAATTCCCAAACATACTAAATTCACGGTTTGTTTCATAGCTTTACATATTTAACATTAACAATAAGACTATCATATATAAAGACTCATAAAAAGCCATTTACCCTTAAAGAAGAAGCGCCAAAAATCAAATCAATCTTTCCTTCTCATAAGAAGGTTTTACCATACGCAAATAAACGAATATGGAAAGCAGACAACAAGCAGCACCCATCAAATATGCCATGGACAAATTTGAGAGCGAAGCGACAAAGCCGGCGGAAAGCATGCCTATACCGACACCGAAATCAAATGAAGTAAGATAAGTGGATGTTGCCGTACCCCGCATATTATGTGGGGCTACATTGACAAACAAACACTGATAAGCCGGAACCCCTACACCAAAACCGATGCCGATAAATAAAGCACAAGCAAAAAAGACAAAAACAGAATGGAACGTTGCAAAAACCACAAATGTCACCAACAAACAGATTAAAGAACTTATAGCAACCAAATGTATTTTTCCATGGTCAACCATACGCCCGGATATCAGACGCGCTGTCCCTACACCTACCGCCATGAAAATAAAAAAGTATCCAGGGTCAGGGACGTCTATCTCTTTCCCATACAAAACAACAAATGAAATAATCATCCCATAGGGGATAGCAACCAAGATATAAGACAACGCTGCAGGCAACGCCTTTACCAAAATAAAACGGTCTAAAGAAAAACTGGGTACAGGTACTTTCTCCCGCTTTGGATAACGAATCAGGCAAACCGACCCCACGCCTATCCATGCGGTAACCAAAGCTATCAAAACTAAGACATGAAAACCCAGTTCTTCATAAAGCCCCACGGCAACCAGAGGAGCCAGCGACATGGCAAGATTGATTGTCAATCCATAAAAGCCCATCCCCTCTCCCCTTCTTTTAGAAGGTATCACATCTATCGTAATCGTATTACCGGCAACAGACGTCAGCCCCATAAAGCCCCCTTGCAGAAAGCGCACAGCCATAATCGTCAGCATGGTCACAGCAAACAAATAACCGAGAAACATCGTTGCAAAAACAATAAAAGCAAACAAATAAAGCGGTTTACGGGAGAAGCAATCGACCAAATATCCGGAAAACGGACGCACGCACAACAAACCGATTGTATAGCTGGATAATGCAATCCCCACATTCGATGTACTAATGCCCAATTCCTCCACTAAGTAAAGCGGTAAGACCGGCATCAACATATAAAAAGAAAAATTCATCAGGAAATAAGAAATACAACACTGTACAAAATTCCTGTTCCATAATTGGTATTTTTGCTCTTTCATGTGATCTACAATAGAATCCTTTGTTTCCCGGAAAACCGGCAACGGATATAAACGGATGCAAATGTAAACAATACGGAGTAATTATACAGCTATTTTATAATTCTGTAAAGTGTATCGCCGTCGCTTACCTGCCTGAAAGCGGCATGTACGGATACAAAGCGGGGAGATTTCAACAAGTGGCTGTTGCCATCTCCCCGTTTTCATACCGAATCCTGAACCGCACAAAGGCGGTAAGAACAATTATATCGTCTTTATTTCCGGATACATCTTACCACGAAACCGAATGAATGGTAATCATCATTTTCTTTTAAAGCAGAAACACCGTTATACACATAGGATTTAGCATAGTCACCGTTTACGGCTGTAGATGACCAAAAGAAAGTATTATAGCCTCCATCCATTGATGCATTAGAATACATCTTGCGACCGGTTCTGGGAAAAACCAATTGTGGAAAACCGGAATCAGCATTGACCATATATAAACCATTACTTTCACTTGTACAAGAGCCCCATGTTTTCATTTCTGCTCCAGTCGGAACACGATACCCGTTAGGGCAAGGGTCGTTTTTACCATTTTGCCACAAACTAACATCGGCTGTACTCAGCCAACGGGCTTTCTCCCCCGTATAAAAGATATTGTCGTCGGGAGTAATGACGGACGAATACCCATTATAGGTTCTACATCCCGGATTTGTAGCGTCTCTACGTCCCCATTGATAATAATTTCCGGTTTCATTGGTGCCGTTATGACCTTTTGTCGCAACACGTATAGCTCCCAAATTGACCGGAGCCCACCAACGACTGCCTTTTCTTATAGCGGTATAGTATGGACTACCGCTACCACTGCCGGAACTAACCGGATACGAATAATAAGAAGCTCCGCGCCAGATAGTGTACGACTTTAGCGTTGTTCCATTATGCCTGATGCTAACCGAACCCTTATGAAGCTGGTATTCCCTATCTGTTCCGCTTGAACCGGCCACAACAATGTTGTAAATATATTTACGGCGGTTATTAACAATCTCTGTCCGTAGCAGTTGGGAATTATTTAGCCAGGTATTTCCTCCATTCAGGGAAGAACAATAAGTGCCATCATAAGAAGCCGATACCGTAGGGGCGGCAAACATGCCGTAAAAAGATACCGTCATTGTTTTGCCACCGGTTCCCACACGGTAGCCGCTCGATGTATATTCACTATATCCACTCAGGTCGGTTGCCAGCCATGCATTGGCTTCACTAAAACTAACCGTTATGGGCTTCGATTTATCCGGGTCTGCCTTATTTTTTAATTGGATTGTCTGGTTTGCCGGTACTGAAGTTGGGAAGTCTGTTTGTGAGGGGTCTAACTTAACGGTATAGGAGAAATTATCAGCCGTTGTTTCTTTTGCAGAATAAGTCAGCCATGCCGGCCCTTCTACGGTTGTACCGCCGGGGCAGTTTCCTGCAATTGTGAAGGACGGGATGTTGTAGTTTGCTGCCGCATTCAATGTTGCAGATGCCGAAGTTGTCAGTTGGGGTACCAGATAACTGGGAGTAACGGTAAATTTATGGTCTGCCCCGCCACTCACATTCTGTAATGTGATGATCGCCGGTTCGGCTTTTCCATCTCCTGCTTTATCGGTTGCCAAAGAGAATTTGATGGTATTGGGCATCGTACCTGTCTTGGAAGAGACTGTTGCGGCAGTACCGTTATGAGTCAGCCATGCCGGACCCGTACCGAAGTTTATATTGATTTTTACTCCGTCGAGGGAGGTAGAGGATACGGTGAAGTTATTCCCGGAAGAAAGGGGCATATTGATATTTCCCAAAACGGCATCATGAGGGCTGTCGTAAGTATTGCCCGTCCCCCCTAATGCACTAAAGTCCGGTACAATTGAAGCATCCAGCAGCTTAACGGTAATAGCAGTGGTCAGGGTGTTTTCCTTGGAGTTTTGGAATACGACCTCACCTTCGTCGCCATCCACCTCCACGTCCCGCGAATCCTCTTTCAGGGACAATTCATAGGTTACTACCGGAACCTTATTCTCTATAACTTTAGCTTCCAGCCAGTTTGGCAGGCTTGTCACAGTCAAACCGTCGGGACAGGAAATATTAATCTTAACCTTACTGCCGGTTACCCGGTAGAGAGACGCTGTCTGTAAGTCCAAATCGAAAGTATTCCGGTTGCCCGCATCCTGCTTCACTTCCACTACCTGCGGGGATGCAACAGCCTCTACAAACAGAACTTTTTCCGTAGCATCCACCACATTTGTTATACGCACGACAGCACGGGGAAAACGGGGTTTATCATACCCCTCTTTTATCGAAAAGGTGTACTTGTAATTTGTAAGTGCTGCTTTCGATACGAGCAATGCTTCCGGCCCGGAAATCTCCAACCAGTCGTATTGCTGTGCGGAAAGTCCTCCCACATAGGTTTTTTGTATCGTAAATGTAGCGGAGCTCTCGATATCCATATCAAACCGGCTGTTTTCTTTCAGGGACATACTTACGGTGCGGGTATTTTTATCATAATACGTATCGTCCTTGAATGTTTCCGGTATCGTTATGGCTATTTCTCCTGCATCGTCTACATTCGGGTTGTACTCATCCAGATTACTGCCTTCGTCCCATTCGGTTACCTCCAGCGTAAAGTCCAGATGGTATTCGTCTGCTTTTGTGATACCGATAGTGTACCGGTGGTTATTGTTTATTTCCAGTGCAACCTCCCCACCGTCAGCCGTTTGCTGGATAAACGGTATCTGATAGGAGACTTCTTTCGCCTCTGTTTTATTTACCCGGTAGGTACCGTTCAGAATCAGGTAGCCTTTATCTTCCAACGGGCTGGGATAACTATAGAAGGCGGATGCCTGCAAACCTTCATTGGCTTTCTCCCCTTCAAAAGCGCATGCCGGGTAAGTAATTAACTCCCCGTCTGCGGCCGGAACAGCACCATATACCTTTACAGGGAAGAAGGTCGTCCCTATCCGTCCGTTCCCCATTGAGATGGATTCCAGATGGAATTTGGATTCAGTCTCTTTATTGCTTATATCGAAACGTGCCATTATACGGCTTAACTTAAAGCCTGCCTGTACACGAGCCGAAGAACTAAAGTCAGTCAAATCGATAGGGGTTGTTTGTGCACCGGCCATCGGAAGGGGTATCCCCAATGTTTCGGAGGCATCGGTTAATAGTGGAGTATGGAATTTGCAGAAGTCCGCTTCGGAAGGAGTGCCGTCATTCAGAACGTCTGTCTCCATATCATAAGTAAGCGGTTCGAATACCACATTACCGGCAGGATTCATTAATTCCGTCTGGTTGGCGATGCAGTAAAGACGCACGAACAACCCTTTTTGTAGTTCCAGTAATGCGGTAGTAGCGGCATTATCAGCACTTGGTGTAAGATTCAGTTCTTTAGCCCCAGCCGGTAGCGTTGAACCATCCTGCCGGTAAGCAAACCGTTCGCGGAAGGTATAGGCATCGCCTTCTGCTTTAGCCCCGAATACATAGACATCGAGGGTGGCAATTTCGTTCTCTGCTTCGGTGGCAATGGGAACATCCGCTTTTGTTTCTGTTTTTGTGGTTTTTAAAGTGAGCTTGTTTTTAAAGGAAATAAGCACCTCACGTCTGTTTGTACTGTCCGCTTCATCCTTAGATGTTCGGTCTGTCTTGTCCGATTCCGACGTACAGGAGACAAACAGCACGGCAGCAAGCAGATATACGCTTGCCGCGAGTACTGGAAGCTGTCTGATTGAGGGGCACAGACCTTGTAGTTTTGTTTTCATATTTATGTATAATTAATTGTTTGCTATTACCCTATTCATGTATGCAGATTGACGCAGATTTCATTTTTGACGCGGATGACGCGGATAAACGCGGATTTTTAATTTACTCTTATCCGTTCCAATCCGTCTAATCCGGGTCATCCGCACACCTGGTTCTTCGATTTGTCTGATTCATTCCTGATAGCTGCTAATTGTAAGCTCTATTAAAAAAGGAGCTAAATGAGTTCTGCGCAGACTGCGTTAAATATTAGGATAAATTAAAAAAATATCGTGTCGTGAAAGCTGTTACGAATCATATATTTTCGGCTTTTGGCAGTGTCGATATAAATAATAAGCCTTAAAAATCAAAGGATTAAACGGTTAATATGTTGTAATTAGTTTATATATTTGTTGAGTTTAACGCAGTCTGCGCAGAACTCATATCAGAAAAATCAAAAGGTCCAAATGAAATTACCCGAATGTATGAACCATCAAACCCTAACATAAAAAAAGGAGCTGTAAAATCATTTACAACTCCCCTTTTCTTATATATTTAGATTGAGAATTAAATATCCCCCATCGCTTTCTGATATTCTTTCCACAAATCTTCCACATGCTGGTCTTTTCCCAAAGCATATTGGATACCACCCTCAAAAGACCAGGGTATTACTTCCAGTGTGCTGCGGTTGAGCTTACGCAGGAAATCCTTATCCTTATTATGTGTCAACCAGGCAAAGAAGAAACCGGTGGTACGGTATCCATCGTTGTAGTTGCCACCTTTCGGGCGGTCTTCGTCCTTAAAGCAACCGTTCAGACAACGGACAGCATCTGCCACACCTTCGATCATAGCCCAAAAAGTCTTGTTCGTCCCATATGTACCGATACCTTGAGGTTCCAGTTGGAAACCGTGAGTCAGTTCGTGGTATAATACACCGCGGGTTTCATAATCCACCTTTGCCGTATCACGCTGGCCGAAACTCTTTTCAATCCAACTCGTGCTATATACGATACTGATTGAAGGAGGTGCACCGTCTTTAGCGGAAACACCTTTATAGTCTTTCAATGTATAATGTATTTCACGAATGCCGGGAATACTGTCTTCCGGTGAAAAATAAAGCGTTTCCAATACCTTGCGGGCGTGTTTCTGGATATAAGCATCCGGATTAGGTATAATTTGTGCATAAATCTTGGAGCCACGTGTATCCGGTGACACATTCTTGAAAATCACTTTCCCCACATCATAAGAGTTCCAAGGTTCGGATGCATCGGCAACCGTCTTTCCATCCGTCAAAGAATACGGACGGTTTTCACCGGTAAATACCCGTTTCTTGTTCGGAGAAGAAGCCATATCAAATTCGAGAACGCCTCCGTCCATGATATCTTTCTGAGTGATATATCCTTTTGCATAAGGTTTACCGTTCAACCGGACAGCTTTTACGTAACGGTTCTTATCACTAACCTTGTCTGCCTTTACTTCAAAAGTCTTACCGTTTTCAAGACGAACCTTGATATACGGCAGATACGGAGCTCCCAATACATACTGGTCTGTTCCCGGACAAACCGGATAGAAGCCCATTGCAGAGAAGATATACCATGCCGACATCTGTCCGCAGTCGTCGTTACCGCACAGACCGTCGATATTGTTCCGGTACATCTTATTCATAATCTCACGCTGCCAATACTGGGTTTTCCACGGTTGTGAAGTCCAGTTGTAAAGGAATGGAATATGATGGCTCGGTTCGTTTCCATGTACATATCCACCCAGCAAACCTTCTTCCGTCACATCTTCCGTATGCGCAAAGAACTCGGCAGGCAAGTGCATGGTAAACAAAGAGTCCAGACGGGAAACGAACTGTTTGTCGCCACCCATAAGACGTATCATTCCATTTACATCCTGAGGAACATAGAACGAATAGTTCAAGGCATTTCCTTCAATAAAACCCTGACCGTGTGTATCCAGCAGGCTGAAGTTTTTCTTCCAGCTTCCGTCGGAATGGCGGGGACGGGCATATTTGGTTTCCGGATCGAATATCTTCGCATAGTTTTCAGAACGTTTCAAATAACGGTCGGCAAGTTGCATTTTACCGGACAGCTTGGCTGCCTGATAAATTGCCCAATCATCATAACCATATTCCAGGCTCAATGAAGCCGCGCTACCGGAACGTTCCAGCGGAACATAGCCTAACTTAACCCATTCGGCTGTCCCATCATAATAAGGCACATTCGAACTGCTCTCCATAGCTTTCAAAGCAGCCTCCCTGTCAATCGGAAGTCCTTTGGCTATTGCATCCGACAATACGGAAACAGCATGGTAACCAATCATACACCAGTTTTCATTCCCCATATGGCTCCAGATAGGCAGTGCATGATGCACACTTTGTTCGCAATGTTTCATCATCGACTTAACCATATCGGTATTCACACCTCGGTTGATAATATTAAACAACGGATGCAAAGCACGGTAGGTATCCCACAAAGAGAACACAGTATAATTGGTAAATCCGTCAGCCTGGTGGATGTTCAGGTCCACACCACGGTATTGACCGTCTACATCACCGTATACGGACGGATTAATCATGGTATGATACAAAGAGGTATAAAGCATCGTAATCTGGTCGTCGCTGCCTTTGGCATCCAGAACAGATAAGGCCTCATTCCAGTTGTCCGCAGCCAACGCGGCCAGTTGTTCAAACGACTTGCCGGTAGTTTCGGCACGCAGGTTCTTCAATGCACCATCCGTGCTGACACCGGATATAGCCACCTTTACTTCCAGGTCGGAAGAAGCGGAGGGATCAAAATCAAAATAAGCAACAATTTTACGACCGCCTATGTCCGGAAAATTTTCCTTCATATTAAACTTACCATATCCGCCACGGTAATTAACCTTTGCCTTCTCGTCGCAACCGTAATTTACAATCGGTTTGGAGAATGACATGGCAAAATAAGTATAGTTTGTACGAGCCCAGCCGTTTGTGATACGGTAACCTGTTACCAATGTATCGTTTTCCACCCGGATATTTGTCCAGAGCACTTTACCGTCATAATTATAAATACCATGAATCATATCCAGAATAACCCGTTGATTGGCTCCCTGGGGATAGGTATATTTATGAATACCTGCACGCTTTGTTGCAGTCAGTTGTGCTTTGACACCATAGTCCGCCAGCATTACTTCATAGTAGCCCGGACGGGAAACTTCGGTATCATGTGAAAAACGGGAACGGTAACCGCTATCGGGATTTACGGCTGTACCCGGATTCAATTTGAGGGCGCCGGTTGTAGGCATCAGCAGAATATCGCCCAAGTCGGAATGCCCGGTACCGCTGAAATGGGTATGGCTGAAACCGACAATCGAGCTGTCTTTATGTTGATACCCGGCACAATATTCATATGCCCTCGGTTGATAGACACCTCCCACGTTATGTGGGATGGTGTCTGTATCCGGACTTACTTGTACTGCCCCAAAGGGAACACATGCTCCGGGAAAAGTATGCCCCATGCCGTTCGTACCGATAATGGTATTTACTTTGTCGACAAACTGTCCATGAGCGGGAACCGCTGCAAACAGGGCACAATACAGGAAAATTTTCTTTATCATATGAGTCTAAAAATTAATAACCAGGGTTCTGTTGTCCGGCTATTACCGGATTACCTTGCATTTCTGCCAGAGGTATCGGCATAATCCAACGATGGTTTCCGACTTCCAGTGTCTTTTTAATGGACACCTTGGTTATTGGTTGCTGGTAACGTCTCATATCGAAGAAACGGTGTCCTTCAAAACACAACTCTCTACGACGTTCCAGTAATAATTGCTTGGTAAATTCATCTTTAGTCGTATACTCCGTGTCCACCCATCCTTCGATACGTTGTGCACGCAGCGTATTCAATAAATCACTCGCATCTTTCAGGTTTGTCTGAGCTTTCGCCTCAGCCATAATCAACAGCATTTCAGAAGAACGAAGCATTTTTCCATCTGCCAGCCCTACATTAGCCGTTGTACCTTTATACTTATTCACCCGTTTTACAGGAACACCATCACGGTCTACACCATCGCCGATAAAAATATTTAAACGAATATCTTTTGCATCGAAACTGTTAATCAAGGCTTCAGACGGTTCAAAAGCGCTACTATTATCCGCACTCCAGTAAATAGTACCGATTGTTTCATCCCCCACCAGTCTTTTTAGTTTCCAGATAACGTCATCATTGCTTTTATCGCTCCAAATTTCGGTATATTTATCCATTCCTGCAAGAGGCTTTTCTTTCAAGGCTTCAGATGCATAGTTATAAGCCTTCGTATAATCTTTCATATACAGATAGATACGTGCCAACAGTGCTTTAACGGCAGTCTGGGAAACATATACGGGATCTTCCGGAGTAGTTTGCTGCAACAACGGCAATGCTTCTTCCAGGTCTTTAATCATATAACCGAAACATTCGTTTACCGTATTACGCCCCGGAGTTTCCAGAACAACCGGTTTGAACGTATAAGGAATACCATAGGAATCACCTTTCTCTATATCAGAGAAAAACAACAGGAGTTCCAGATTATTATATGCACGCAGGAACTTGGCCGTACCGATACTGTTATTCAGGCTTGCTTTATCGGCATCCGTAGTAGCCTGCAGGTTTTCAGCACCTTCGAGGATACGGTTCACCAGATTGATTACCACGTATTCTTTAGACCAAAGGTCATTATGGTCGCCGGTAGAAGCGGTATAAGTCCACTGGAACGTATCGTCGCTGGCTCCACCGTTCTGGCCGCCTTTCAATACATCATCAGATAAAATAGACGACATACGAATCATCTGTGTCACGGATATTTTAGCATATGCACCGTTTACGACCTGCTCCAAAGAAGAGATGGAACTGAACACTGCATCATCGTCCACCTGGTCAGTCGGATTTAAATCTGTATAGTTACAAGATGTCGACATTGCAGCTATACCAGCTATTATAAGGCTTTTATATATTGATTTCATTTTTATTCTCATTAATGATATTAGCGATTAAAAATTAACATTAATACCGAATGTTACAGCAACAGGTGTCGGATAAGACATGTAGTCGGTGTCGCCACTTACTTCCGGGTCCATACCTGTATATTTTGTAACTGTAAACAAGTTTTCTCCCTGGCAGAAGATGTTTGCAGAACTAAATATTTTCATCTTATCCAGTAATTTACGAGACGGAGTATAAGAAACACGCAAAGTCTTCAAACGCAGATATGACGCATTTTCAAGGAACTGTGATGCCCACGGGCTCGGATTGTTCTGAGCGTCGAAACGGGGAACATTGGTGATATCGCCTTCCTGTCTCCACATGGTCAACATATAAGCCGGTTTGTTTCCGTTGAAATTATGGTTATCCACATACCAACGGGTAGCATTCATGATGTAATAATTCAATGCATACGTAAAGTTTGCAGCCAAAGCAATGCCTTTATAATTGAAGTTTGTTTCGAAACCACCGAAGATTGGCACTTCAGAAGATTTGAACTTGTCTACAAAAGGAGCTTCCGAAATATTTTCAGTCTTGCCTCCTTTCTGGTCATAGAACCAAACTTCTCCGGTTGCCGGGTTTACACCTGCCCATTCAACCATGTACCAAGTACCCAATGATTTGCCTACTTCATACAAATAGTCGCCATTGATAAATTTGTTATCGGCATTTGCCCAGGTACCCAGGTCGGTAATCTGGTTTTTGTTGAATGTGATATTCGCACCAATATTCCATTCGAAATCTTTTGTACGGACAGGAGTACCGTTGATAGCCAATTCGACACCGGTATTGCGGATAGAACCTGCATTTGTTTTGATTTCGCTGAAGCCTGAAGTTTGTGAAATCTTCTTATCCATCAACAAGTCTTTTGTATTCTTCACATAGAAGTCAACAGAAGCGCTCAAACGGCTGTCGAACATACGCAAATCGGCACCCAAGTCAAATTGGGCAGATGTTTCCCACATCAAATCCGCATTACCCAAAATACTATGGTAGTAGCCCGGGCTCTGGTTATAAGCTGTTTTCGAATAACCGTTACGTGTTCCGAAGTCACTGATACCATCCTGGTTTCCTGTCGTACCATAGCTGACACGAAGCTTCAACTGGTCCAGGTTATTAAACTGGCTCATGAAATCTTCACGGCTCATATCCCATGCTGCACCTGCCGACCAGAAAGCCGCACCTTTGTTACTGCCCATGAACTTGGATGATTCATCATAACGTACACTTGCCGACAAGTTGTATCTATTATTATATGTATAGTTCCACTGTGTGAAGAAAGACATCAGGTTACTGTGCGTCTTGCTACCACCGATAGAAGGAGGATTGCTGGAAGAACCTGTTTTATCGCCGATACCGGCAGGAGAATCCATCATGAACGGGTCCAAATCATAACCGGTCTGGTTGAATGCGGAATAAATTCCATCATACAATTCAAAACCTGCAACACCTGATACAGAATGAATATCATTGAATGTCTTCATGAAATTCAATGTATTGGTCCATGTATAGCGGCGCATATCGGATGTTGCCTGAGACATATAACCTTTGTTGCTTACAGCCTTTGGATGTTCACGGTCCAACGTAGTGGTAGTCTTGCGTCCGTAGTAGTCGATACCGAAGTTCGTTTTAAAACGTAACCAGTCTGTGAAATGGATGTTTAAGTAAGCAGAGCCGACCAAACGCAGCAGCCCTTTATTTCTATGGAAATATTTTGTAATCAATGTCGGGTTATCTCCATTGAACCAATCGTCCGGAGTTTCATACGGATACGCCAGCAGAGCTGTGAACCAAGGGTTCTGCCAACTAATACGGTTACCACTCTGGTCATAATCCGGGTCAGAGAATTTAGAATCCGTATAACCGACATTACCACTTACACCAAAATCGAAGATGTTATTGATTTTATGGTCTAAATTGATACGTCCGGAATAACGGGTCATACCTGACTCTTTCAGAATACCATCCTGTTTCAGGAAAGAACCGGAAGCGAAGAACTTCGTTTTTTCCGAGCCACCTGCTACAGATACATTATGTTCCATAGTGAAACCGTTGTGGGTCATTTCATCAATCCAGTCGGTATTCGTACTACGGGCTGTAGACAAACGGCCTCTTCCGGCATTCAGTTCATCCAATTCGCTTCCTGAAATCGTACCTGATTTTTCTTTATTTTCCAGGCTAAGCAAATGCATCAACGGAAATTGTTTTGAATTAGGACTCTGTTCCGCACAATAAGTCTGGTACAAGATATTTTCCTCACCCGTCATCATACGGCTTTTCGGGTCACGCAGGATAGAAGTTCCCAACTTCAGGTTATAGCTTACCTGTGTTTTTCCTTCTTTACCACGTTTGCTGGTAATTACGATTACACCATTTGAACCGCGTGAACCGTAAATAGCAGTAGCAGAAGCATCCTTCAATACCTGTATATCTGCAATATCATCATTATTCAATGAAGCGAACTGTGCCGGTTCAATCATCACGCCATCCAAAATATACAGAGGCGTGTTAGAACCGTTGATAGAACCTGTACCACGGATACGGATTTTAACATCACTACTTCCCGGTTGTCCTGAACCGGTAGAAATCATCAAACCGGGAACTTTACCTTGCAGGCGATCTTCCAATGCGGCAGATGTTTCATTGGCAATCTTTTCATTTTTAATCATTTCAACCGCACCGGTTATCTGACCACGTTTCACTGTGTTATAACCGATAACCACGACTTCCTGCATATTAACCGTTTCTTCAAACAAAGTCACGTTAATAACAGACTGGTCATTAATATCGATATTTGCTTTCGCATAACCGATATAAGAGAAAGACAAACGGTTTTTTCCAGCCGGTACAGTGATAGAATACTTACCATCAATGTCTGTTATAACACCGATAGTCGTACCATCCACCATTACTGTAGCCCCGATTACAGGAACATGGCTCTTATCCTGAACCAAACCTGTAATCGTACGTTTTTCCTGGTTTACACCATCTGATGAATTAGATTTGTAGATAACAAGGTTCTTTTCTTTAACAGTATAAGACAATCCTGTATTTGCCAACAATTGATCCATTACCTGGTCGATAGTGGCATTATCAACCCGTACATTCACTTTCCGGTTATTGTTCAATACCGAATTGTTGTAGACAAAAGAAAGTCCGCTCTGTTGTTCGATTTTCTTTACAACTTCGTGAATCGGTGTTCCTTGTTCTTGCAGCGTAATTCCCTGAGCTGCAGACAGCGCTGTAAAACTACTTAGTAGTAATGTCGCTGCCAATGATTTGCATCGTGAGTTCTTAAAAAAACACGATAAAAATGGCACTTTTTTCATTTTCAATCGATTAGACATTAAATTAATAAATGATATCTCTATTTTTTCAGTTCCAATATCCACTTGTCTTTTATCACATTCCCATTTTTGTCAATCTTTCCATGGTGATAAGTAGAAGATAGATTAGACGACAGTTCCAGTATATCGATAACCTGGTTCAACCTCAGGTCTTCAAAGTGAGCCGTAAAACGCATATTGCCAATTTCCTTGTCTTTCAGAATAATCTCCACGCCATACCAATGGGATATATTCTCTATTACATCACTCATCAGGTCGTTGTCAAATAGCATATAGTTGTCTTTCCATCCAATTTGTTTCCGGACATCTATTTCCTGTACCTTAAACGAATTTTTCTGCGTATTGTAATTAAAATATTGCCCTGGGGTTAATGACGCCAGAACGGTTTTTCCATTTTTTAAACGCTGCTGCATCTCGACATGTCCTTCCGTCAAAGTCACTCGCAAAGCATCCTGATAGTCGGTGCTACAATTAAATTCCGTACCGGTTACTCTTACATCCAGATTTTTCAGACCTACATAAAAAGGTTTCTCCGGATTCTTGTAAACATCAAAATAAGCCTCTCCTTCGATCTGGACTCTGCGTTCCTTTGCCTCCAGCATGTTTTTATCATAAGTCAGCCGTGTTCCGCTACGCAGCCAGACAGTCGAACTATCCGGTAATGTGTAGAACACTTTTGTACCGTTCATAGCCACCACTTCCACCGGTTCATACACATGCTTTAAAAGAGGATTATCCAAAGGCCTTTTCGATAGCTCCAACCCGATATTAGCAAGCAACAATACAGGTATCAATACGGCTGCCACCCAACGGACACGTATCCATAATTGTTGCTGTTTCGATTTCCGGTTACGGGAAATGTATGCCATAAAACGTTCATGCCCTTTTTCCTTATCCACTGCCTTCATTTCATTCAGCAGAGTTATTGCTTCCTGTAAACTGTCTTTATCCTTTAAATCCATCCTGTCTTTTTTGTCCTTTACATATACCAAAACAGGTATGTTTGCCGAAGTACGTACTCCAAATCCTGTTTTTTTTGTTTTTTCTCAAGAATATTTTCAAATCTCATATCTTTGTAGCTGTAAATAATTTTAAATCAAGCATGGAGATAGCTGATCGGGATTTTATGAAAAGTATTAGAAGAGGGGATGTGTCAAGCTTTTCTCTCCTCTTCAATCAATATTATTCCGGGCTGGTAGTATATGCAAATCAATTTCTAAGTTCAATAGAAAACTCCGAAGACATCGTCGACGATGTCTTCGCTTCTCTCTGGGAGAAGCGCGAAACGCTCGACCCCGAGCTTTATCTCAAAGGCTACTTATTCACATCGGTTCGAAACCGTTGCCTCAACCATATAGAACATCTTCGTGTACATTCCGAATATCAAAAGAAGATATTGAAAAAAGGAGATACGGGTTGTTCACTGACATGGGAATATTTTGTCGAATCGGAGTTAAACGAAATGATCGAAAAAGCTTTGGAAAAACTGCCTCCACAGCAAAAAAAAGTGTTTATGATGAGCCGTTTCGAAAATAAAACAGCCGCACAAATTGCAGAAGAGCTCGAAATTTCCCCTCGAACAGTGGAAAAACACATTGAAAAAGCACTCCAATCCCTTCGGGCTGATTTGAAAGATTATTTACCGGTGGCGTTATTAATCTGGCTTTTGAACTATTGATTATAAAAAATTATCAGTAAGTTTGCAGCGTCCTTATCTAAAAAATCCATTTTATCCGTTTACCTCCTTTAATATAATCCTTCTAAAAAAGGAGATACATTTTTTATGGTAGAAGTTAAATTTATCAATTCATTATAACCTATGTCACTATCTAAAATTTCAAAAACATTTTTATGTGCCGGGATGGTTTTGTGTGCAAGTCAGGTTAGCTGCCTTGCCGACAATCAGGCAGATGCACCTCTTACCCGTTATGTCAAGCCCCTGGTGGGAACCTCCGGTTTCGGAAATGTCTATCCGGGAGCCCAACTGCCTTTCGGCGGTATCCAGATCAGTCCGGATACGGATTTCGATTACTACGATGCTGCCGCCGGCTATAAGTATGACCACAAGACCTTGTTAGGATTTAGCCTGACCCATCTTAGCGGAACAGGTATACCCGACTTGGGCGACTTCTTATTTATGCCGGGTACGGGAACTGTCCACCTGAATCCCGGAACACATGAAAATCCGGATAACGGATATCGTTCCCGCTACAGTCATGAACAGGAATGGGCCGAACCCAACTACTATGCCGTAAACTTATTGGATTACGGTGTAAAAGCTGAAATGACTTCCGGGGTTCGCAGCGGCATGTTACGTTTCACCTATCCGGCATCCGAAGATGCTTTTATCTTATTGGATTTAAAGCATACTTTATGGCAAAAATGCAAGTGGGCAAATATCCGGTTAGAAAACGACTCTACACTGACAGGATACAAGTTAGTAAAAGGTTGGGGCCCGGAACGCCACATCTATTTTACAGCCGTATTTTCCAAACCTATTAAAGATTTCTGTTTCTACCAGGACAGCGTTCCGGTAAAATACAACACCAGCCGTTTTCGCAGTACAATGGAAACCTGGGGAGAAGATATCAAATGCTGTATCCGCTTCGCAACTAAGGCTAACGAACAAATAACCGTCAAAACTGCTATCTCCGGGGTTAGTACCAACGGTGCCAAGCTGAACCTGAAAGAGTTGGATGGTAAAAGCTTCGACCAACTGAAAGCAGAAGGTCAAAAACTCTGGAATAAAGAACTCGCACGCTTTGAGGCAAAAGGAGATCAAAAGCAAAAAGAGACATTCTATACATCCGTATACCATTGTTTCCTGCACCCCTTTATTTTTCAGGATGCAGACGGACAATTCCGCGGCTTGGACAAGAATATCCAGAAAGCAGACGGATTTACAAATTATACAACCTTCTCTTTATGGGATACCTATCGTGCCTTCCACCCGCTATTAAATCTGGTTCACCCTGATATTAATGCCGATATAGCCAAATCCATGCTCGCCCACTATGACAAGAGTGTGGAACATATGCTCCCTATCTGGTCATTCTATGGAAACGAAACCTGGTGTATGATCGGTTATCACGCCGTTTCCGTACTTGCCGACATGATTGTGAAAGAAATTCCGGGAATTGATTATGAACGGGCTTACGAAGCAATGAAAACTACTGCCATGAACCCGAATTATGATTGCCTGCCGGAATATTGCCAACTGGGTTGGGTTCCGTTCGACAAAGAAAAAGAATCCGTATCCAAAACACTGGAATATGCTTATGATGATTATTGTATCGCGCAAGCAGCAAAAAAATTAGGCAAAATGGAAGACTATGCCTATTTCCTGAACCGTTCTCTTTCTTATCAGAACCTGATTGATCCGGAGACAAAATATATGCGTGGACGTGACAGCCAGGGAAACTGGCGGACACCGTTTGCACCGATTGCCTATCAAGGGCCGGGTTCCGTTAACGGCTGGGGCGATATTACGGAAGGGTTCACCATGCAATATACCTGGTATGTTCCCCAGGATGTACAGGGCTATATCAATGCCATGGGACAAAAGTTATTTACGACCCGCCTGGATTCCATGTTTACGATTGAACTTCCGGACGACATTCCGGGTGCTCACGACATCCAGGGACGTATTGGTGCATACTGGCATGGGAACGAACCTTGCCATCAAATAATTTATCTGTATAATTACATCCAGCAACCCTGGAAATGCCAGAAATGGATTCGCACAGTATCTGATTCTTTCTATGGTAATGAACCGGGATCCCTTAGCGGTAACGACGATTGCGGACAAATGTCGGCATGGTATCTGTTCAATACTATGGGCTTCTATCCTACTGCTCCTTCCAGCAATATTTACAACATCGGTTCGCCTACATTGCCGGAAGTCACATTACATATGTTGAACGGAAAAGATATTCAAGTTACTACAGAAAACTGGTCGACAGAAAATGCCTATATAAAGAAGATGTTGCTGAACGGAAAAGAGTATGACAAATCATACTTCACCTACGATGACATAAAGAATGGAGCAACTATCCATTATGTCATGAGCAATAAGCCGAATAAAGGCAGAGCCGTTTCAAAAAGCAGTACACCTCCTTCTTTGTCGCAGGCTAAAAAAACGCTGATGTACCAACAACCGGCGAAATAAATTAACGCACCTACCGGTACAAAATAGAAATGCAGTGCTGTATCCGGTCTTCGCATACAAGCGAGACTGTTTTGCAGCACTGCATTTTATCTTCGGATGTCTCTGACAGGATAAATCGAAATCAAATGACCTCAAAAGCTCAAATCAATTCGCTTAATTCGAGCCAACGCATTGTTTTCTCATCTATTTCGTCTATCACTTTGGCTATCCGTTCCGATTTAGCCAGTAACTCATCATTACTTAAGGTTCCGCTGCTCATCGCAGCTTCCAATTCTGCTTTTTCGGATTCAAGTACCGGTATCTCAGATTCAAGCGCTTCAAATTCTTTCCGTTCTTTAAAAGTTAATTTCTTCTTTTGTTCCTTTTCAGGACGGGATGTTTTGTCTACAACCGGAGCGTTTTTTACCTGACGGGTAACTTCCGCATCCCTTTCCAGTTGGTCCTGAACCTCTTTCCAATCCCGGTACTGAGTATAGTTTCCCGGGAAATCCTTAATATCGGCATTACCTCGAAAAACCAACAGATGATCCACTACTTTATCCATAAAATAACGGTCATGGGAAACAACAATCACACAACCTTTAAAACTACGAAGATATTCCTCCAATACATTCAGTGTGATAATATCCAAGTCATTGGTAGGTTCGTCCAATACCAGGAAATTCGGATTACGCATCAACACCGTACATAAATACAGGCGGCGCTTTTCACCTCCACTCAATTTATATACATAACTGTGCTGTTTTTCCGGAGCAAAAAGAAAGTAATTCAGAAACTGTGATACCCCCATCTTCCGACCGTCACCCAAATCCACATATTCAGCAATATCCTGAACCACATCTATTACTTTCATTTGCTCGTCAAATTGAAGGCCGTCCTGGCTATAATATCCGAAGCGTATGGTTTCACCAATATCGAAATGTCCGCTATCCGGCTCCACTTCACCCATCAACATTTTAATAAAGGTTGATTTACCGGTTCCATTATTCCCTACAATTCCCATTTTTTCGTAACGGGCAAATATATAATTGAAGTCTTCAACGATTTTCAAATCGCCAAAACACTTATAGACATGTTCAGCCTCAAATATTTTGGAACCGATATAAGAAGCTTTCACATCCAAGTTCACGTTTCCGCCTTCCTGCCGCTGTTTAGCTTTTTTCTCCAACTCATAAAATGCATCGATGCGGTATTTAGCCTTTGTTCCACGAGCCTGCGGTTGACGGCGCATCCAGTCCAGTTCTTTTCTTAACAGGTTATTGGCACGGTCTATTTCCGCATTCTGAGTATCTACCCGTTCCTCGCGTTTTTCCAGATAATAACTATAATTTCCTTTATATTGGAATATTTGTTTCCGGTCTATCTCGATAATCTCGCTACATACACGATCCAGAAAATAACGGTCGTGCGTAACCATCAAAATACTGATATTGGCACGGCCCAGGTATCCTTCCAGCCATTCTGTCATTTCCAGATCCAGATGGTTGGTCGGTTCATCCAGAATAATCAGTTCCGGGTCGGTTATCAACACATTCGCCAAAGCAACGCGTTTCAACTGTCCTCCTGATAAAGTTTCTACTTTTTGGTCAAAATCCTGGATTTTAAGTTGTCCCAGGATTTGTTTGGCTTTTTGCTCGTAGTCCCAAGCCTTCACATTATCCATACGAAGCAAGATATTTTCCAGATTGGCATGATCGCCACTCGACATTGCCTGCTCATATTCAGCTATCAAACGAACCGTTTCATTCGGCGAATAGAAACAAGCTTGCAATACAGTCAAACCATCCGGGTAATGAGGAGTTTGCTCCAAATATCCGACCCGTAAGTCATTGCGGAATACAACTGTCCCACTATCATAATCTTCTTTACCTGCTATGATATTTAATAAGGTTGTTTTACCAGTTCCGTTTTTTGCAATCAAGCCGACTTTCTGTCCCTGTGCGATTCCAAATGTTATATCCTCAAAAAGGACCAAATCGCCGAAACTCTTGGTCAGTTTATCTATTTGTAAGTAGCTGATCATATTTTCTGTTTTTTATAATCCGGACAAAGATAAAGATAATCCGGGACATATGCCTTGTGCATATCAGACCAAACAGTTATCCTGAAATAAAAGACTATTTTAAAATTAACAGAGTTTTATTTCATATTAAAAGAACATATCGTAGATTTGCGAATCCTTAAAAATACACTTAACCAATAATACCGGATTTCAGATATCCTTTTACAATATATCAGGAATCCTTTTGAAAAAAGTCTAATAACGGAAAATGGAGAGCAATAAATACCACACAAGGAACAGGGCATCTTTGCCCGAATCGTTTTTATGTTCAATAGTCAACCCGCCATAGAAATGATTTTCCTGAAAGATATTGTACAATATCCATCTTTTACCAATACAATTTATTTTCTAATCTTTCTATATTAACCCTTAAATTCAATTATGAACCTAAAGTTATTTCTATCATTGGTTGTTACCTTGAGCTTTTCTTACACAGCAAACGGACAACAAGAAAACAACTGTAAAGCCACCTTCAAACTGAAAGGAAAATCTGTTACCGGGGCATTAGGCATCCAAACTACGGATTCCTCTCTCAGTTATCCCGTACAACAATTCAATCAAGAAGATTTCCTGAAAGTAAAAGATGTCAATTTCATCAACGCATTAAGTGGGAAAGCTGCAGGAGTTGTAATTAATCCGAGTTCCTCAGGCGTTGGAGCTGCCAGCCAAGTCTCCATCCGCGGGACAAAAGGATTTTCCCAAACTTCAAATGTACTGTATGTAGTAGATGGCATACCTATGTTCAACCTGATGAGCGGAGGCAGTAGCGGCATCCATTCCAATGGTTCAACCGATCCTATTGCAGACTTGAATCCGGAAGACATCGAGTCACTTACCGTACTTACCGGAGCCACAGCAGCAGCCCTTTATGGCAGCCATGCCTCCAATGGCGCCATTATAATCAACACGAAAAAAGGAAAGGCGGGAAAGACATCGATTACTGTATCCAGCCAGACAGTGATGATCAACCCACTCGTAATGCCTCGCTTTCAGAATACTTATGGTTCTGGAAATATAGAGGCAGGTATTTATTCAGGTAGTCAAAGTTGGGGCGATCGTTTCAATGCCGGAACATCCTGGAATTATTCACCGCAAGACAATTATTTCCGTACCGGAATTGCAGCAATGGAATCAGCATCCCTGTCTACAGGAACCCAACAGAACCAAACCTATTTATCCGCTGCCGCAACCAATTCAAGAGGCATAATTCCGAACAACGGATATGACCGGTATAACCTGACTTTCCGCAATACGACCCGTCTTTTCGATGATAAACTCCGTATCGACCTGGGAGCTGAATATATCTACCAGAAAGACCGGAACCGGATCAATCAGGGACTTTATTCCAACCCCCTCGTTTATTCTTATTTGCTTCCACGTGGTAGTGACTGGACCAATGTCCAAATGTATGAACGTTACGATCCGGAGCGGCAAATTATGGTTCAAAACCTCCCTCAAACAATGGATGGGCTAATGGCACAAAACCCCTATTGGGCGAACTACCGTAACCTGCTCGATATGCAACGTGACCGCTATGCACTTACCGCTGCCGCTTCTTATCTGGCAACAAACTGGCTTACTGTTTCAGCCCGCCTGCGAATGGATAATACAGGAACAAACTTCTCGGAAAAATATTATGCTTCATCCGATAAAAATATAACCAACAATTCAGAAAACGGATTCTATGGTGTACTGACCGGTAAAGAAAAGCAAACCTACGGCGACCTTATCTTGAAAGCCAATCACTCTTTTGCTTCCAACTGGACTATACAGGCGGCACTCGGAGGCTCGTTTTCCCATCTTTCACAAAACTACCTCCGCACTTCGGGAGGGATTGCGAACTATAATACCCCCAACAGTTTTGAACTGGGAATGCTCGACCCTTCTTTAATGTCCGGTGAAGAATACCGTTGGAAACAACAATACCAGAGTGTATTTGCAAGTGCGGACTTAGGATTCAAAAATACGTATTTCCTGCATATTACCGGCCGAAATGACTGGCAATCACAAACTATCAACGGACATACTCTTAATGCGACCTACCTCTACCCTTCTGTCGGAGCTTCTGTTATTTTATCCGAGATCATACCCTTTCCCCAACAAATTTCATTCTTGAAATTGCGGGCATCCTATGCTTCTGTTGGTATGGCAACTCCTTACCAGCTTACAAACCGGGCATATACACATGATAATTCTCTATCTCTTTATTCTGAGGCAGAAAAGTTGGTAACCAAGCTGAATCCCGAACGAACCAACTCATTTGAAGCCGGTATTTCAGCACGTTTCCTCCGCTATTTCAATGTTGATTTCACTTACTATAATGCATTAACCTCCGAGCAGTTGCTTATGTCGCCTTACTCGAGCGAAATATACGCATACAAACTGACTGGTAGCGTAAGAAACAGCGGATTCGAGCTTGCTTTGGGTTTTGAAAACCAATGGGGTAAATTAAACTGGCGTTCCGACTATGTCTTAAATACGAACTGCAATACAATCTCTAAAATCCAGGCAACTGATTCTTACGGACATTCACTGAAAGCTAATGCAGGATGGGATGTAGGAGGACTTAACAACGCTCGCTTTCTATTGAAAGAAGGAGGAAACCTGGGAGACCTTTATTCTTTAACTGATCTTAGAAAAGATAGTAAAGGATACATTTACATCAATGAAAACGGTTCTCCGGAAGTAACGAAGGATACCGCACCGATTCATATGGGAAGCACATTACCTAAAGCCAATATGGGTTGGCGCAATAATTTCACCTATGCAAACTTTAACCTGGACTTCCTTTTTACAGCACGGATCGGCGGCATCGTTTATTCCGCAACCCAAGCGATAATGGATGAATACGGGGTTTCAGAAACGACTGCGGATGCACGGTTGGCAGGAGGAATCGTACTTAATGGAGATAACGACCGAATCTCTGCTCAAAAGTGGTACACGGCTATTGGTTCCGATGGAGGTGTTCCGCAATACAACACTTATGATGCGACTAATATCCGTTTACAAGAACTGAGCATCGGATACACAATTCCCCGTAAATATCTTGGCAACATACTTGATATGACAATCTCACTGGTTGGACGTAACTTATGGATGATCTACTGCAAAGCTCCGTTTGATCCGGAAATGACAGCCACTACAGGAAACTTTTACCGCGGAATCGACTATTTTATGATGCCTTCTACCCGTAATGTAGGGCTAAATCTTCGATTCAAATTCTGATTTTACCTATATAAACCCTAAAAGAATAAGAATATGAAAATAGAAACAAACATAAAAACCTTACCGCTTCTATTATTAACCCTATTTATAGCAACAGGTTGCAGTAAATGGACCGAACCAAAAGCTATAGAAGTAGAGCACTCGACCATTGACAAACAAAATCCGGAACTTTATGCCGAATATTTAAAGAACCTTCGTACTTATAAGGCTACAGACCATAAAATCGTATTGGCATGGTTTGATAACCTGAATTATGACACATACTCTTCACGCGGACAACATCTTAGCGAGATCCCCGATAGTGTCGACATGGTAATTCTAAAAAATCCCCGTGAACTAAACGAACAATTACTGAAAGAAAAGGAACTCCTTCTAAAAGACAAAGCAACAAAAACGCTTTCTTTTACAGGATACGATCAAATTATCCGGTCCTATACATCCACAAACGAAGTATCAAGCACAGGATTAACCGATTATATCAAACAACAAACAAAAAATTCCCTGATATTGACCGACGAATATTCATTTGACGGAATCATTGTTGAGTATGAAGGAAAATCAATGGAAGCGATGGAACCGGAAGAACTGGAAGAATATATCCGTACACAAGAAGCATTCCTCGAACCGGTAAAAGACTGGTCGAAAGAAAATCCGGATAAAATTCTTATTCTTGAAGGAAATCCTTCTTATATATATGATAAAAGCTTCCTTACAGATTGTAACTTTATTCTTGTCCCAACAAGAACAGCAAAACAGCAAGAAGATCTTACCATTTTTGTTAGAAAAGCGATTACTTCCGGAGTCCCGACTGATCGTTTCTTAGTAAATACCGAAACATATAGCCTTAATCCTCATGACCAGTCTACCGGATATATGTTTGATAAAAGTGGAAACAAAGTCAGTGCCCTTATCGAAACAGCCTATTGGGCTGCAACCCCTGATTCGTGGTTTACAAAAGCAGGTATTGCCATTCAGGAACTCCAACGGGATTATTACAGTCCGGATAAAGAGTATCGCTTTACACGGGAAGCAATCAATATTATGAACCCTAATTCTCAAAAATAGAAAACAATGAAACATATATATTTTCTACTCCTGCTGATTTTTCCGGCAATTCTATTATTAAGTGCATGTACCCATAACGATTCATTCCATAAAGATTTTGATAATCGCATCTACATTGACGCTCCATCACTGGAAGATATGAATCCAGTACGTGGATATGTGGACAGCGTAATGACAAAAAGCCTTCGTTGCGCAATTGCTAAACCGGCAACGAAAGAGATTGAAATCACCTATGAGATAGATCCCTCACAAATCGATATTTATAACGAAAAAAATAAAACATTGGCAAAATTACTTCCGGAAGAATATTACACATTTGAAAACGAACAGGCATTAATTGCTGTTGACAGCGCCCGTTCTACTGAAAGTAAATTACTTTTCCGCAATATGGATAAACTTGACCCTGATGAAGATTATATATTGCCACTCCGTATCAGTAATGCTACGAATATAGATATACTTGAATCCGAACGTACAATCTATTATGTATTCAGGCTCCGTCCGACTATCGAGTTTGTGGCAGATGGCGATGATAACGGCTTTTTTGTAACATGGACAAAACCGGAAGTGGTACAACATCTCAGCTCTTTTACGTTAGAAGCTCTTTTTTATTGCCGGACTTTTAATGTCGACATACTCAGTTCTATTATGGGCATCGAAGGATATTTCCTAATCCGTACCAGTGATAATCCCAAAAATGTTCTTCAAATCGCATCAATAAGGAACTTTAATGTAACATCAAATCCTCTTCCTACTCATCAATGGCAGCATGTTGCTGTAACATTTTATGCCCCGACTAACCACCTCTGCGTTTATCTTAATGGTGAGCAGGTTGTCGATAAAGAAAACTGGATTAGCGGTCCAGAAGAGTACGATTTTACAACAAAACTAACAACCGGCGGTTTTGCCATCGGCTACTCTTATAATGAAGAACGTCCATTACACGGAATGTTCTCCGAATGCAGGATTTGGAATCTTTTGAGAACACCTCAACAGATAAAAGACAATGCTTACTATGTTGACCCGCAAAGTGAAGGATTGGTTGCTTACTGGAAATTCAACGAAGGTTTCGGCAATACGATAAACGACCACACGGGGAACAGAAATCATGCCTACGCAAAGAAAGATGTAACTTGGCATAAAGTATCTCTTCCTGAATCACAAGAATAACATTTTATTATTTAAAACTATGCAATATACAATCCGACATATTAGCCCTGTGGCTATTTTATTAACAATAGGTACTATCCTATTCGCTTCGTGTGAAAAATCTATTCACTCCGAACCGGTAAATGAAAATCCTTACGATGCAAGCCGACATATTTATATGTATGCACGTAACTATAATAACCCGCAAAGTAATCATGTAGTGGAACTACATGATTCACTTACATCTGTACAGATGGAAATCGGATTAACGAAATCTCATTCAAGAGATATGAATATACAGTTCTCTATTGATCCGACAGTATTGGAGCGTTATAATGAACTACATAGCACTTCATTTGGGATGTATCCGGCAGACCACATTTTTCCTAAAGGGACAAACGGAGTATTCATCCCGGCAGGGGAAACTCATATAGATCCGGTAACCATACAAATACAAAAGGATACAACGCTCCAAAAAGGGAAAACCTATGCAATCCCCATTGCTCTGAAAAGTTCAGAAGACTCTGTATTTGTTTCCGGGAAAACCGGAGGAATGATTTGGCTGGTACAAGTACTCGATTCCATACAAAGTGCAGAAAAATCGACCGGAATTAAAACTATCTGCTACTTTGAAATACGTGGAGGAGGGAATCCGCTCAATGCCGGAATCTGGCGGCTGAAAAATAGCGGAAAACCTCTAATCGACATTGTTCACCTTTTCTCTGTCGGATTATGTTATGATTCTCTTGAAAGAAAAGCATATCTTAAACCCTATGCCGCAGTTGGACATATACTCAACAACCATGAAAAATATATCAAACCCCTACAACAACTTGGAATTAAAGTATGTATGGATATTATACCGATGAAAGGTGCAGACGGAGTTGGAGTAGCAAACCTTCCTGATGATGTGGCTGTTAATATCGCCCGAGAAGTCAGAGCATATGTTGATGCCTACGGACTTGACGGAGTAGATTTCGATGACGAATATGTTACATACAAAAACAAGCCGAAAGGATATCCGGATGCTTCCGGCAAACACTATTCCCGTTTGGTTTACGAATGTCGAAAAATCATGCCTGACAAAATCGTAACCGTATACGATATTGGAAATACTTCCGGATTTCTTTCGTATGACGGATTAAATCCTGGAGACTACATAAACTACTCTTATCAAGCATATTATGGGCAATGGGATAGCTATAGTTATTCAAAATATAAAGGGATGACAAAAAAACAATGGGGTCCGTATGCCGTTGACATTGAAGCAGGAGAAGCAGATACTTATTATTTAAAAAAATTAAGGGATGAAGGCTTCGGTGTATTTATTCTTTATAATATGATGCCGAAAGATTATACCAACAAATTGAAGAATATTGCCAGGGAATTATATGATGACGAAATCTATATGTTCCACCCACCTTACGAACGTGATTGGTAAAAAGAAGCACACGCTATAAAAACACATTCATAGTTATGGTTTTTCCAAATGATAGTTATGATTTTGGAAAAACCATAACTATGAATGTCCAATAGGATATAGAAATCCGTATGCTCAAAAACAGGGCCGATAAACCTCATTTATAATAAAGATACATGTTAACTATACACAAAAGAGTGCAACCCAAGATAAAATGCCTAATTTTGTACTACTAAATAATTAAATATAGTTATTATGTTAACTGGAATGATCATTATTTTCCTTGTGGGATATTTACTTATCGCCTTGGAACATCCTCTCAAAATGAATAAAGCAGGGACAGCCCTTCTCACCGGAACCCTTCTATGGGTAATGTATACGGCAGGTTCTCCTCAATTTATTCCTTCTGCCTCCGCCGAAAGTTTCAAATTGTTTTTAGAAGCATTCCCTGCTATGGCTGAACTGCCTTATGCCGAGCAATGCGTCCGTTTTGTTGTAGAACATCAGGTACTTGAAAGTATCGGAGAAATTGCAGAAACCCTGATTTTCCTGATAGGCGCCATGATTACAGTCGAACTGATAGACTCGCACGGAGGTTTCTTATTCATTACAAACAGAATTACCACTAATAATAAACGGAAATTATTAATAGCCATCGCCGCCATTACTTTCTTTATGTCCGCAGTATTGGATAACCTTACCACCTCCATTGTAATGGTTATGCTCATCCGGAAACTGATTGGAGATTATAAAGAACGATGGATATTCGGCAGTATTATTATTATTGCGGCCAATAGCGGTGGAGCCTGGTCGCCCATCGGAGACGTTACGACCATTATGCTTTGGGTAAAAGGTAACATTTCGACCTCATCGACTATACCCCATTTATTTTTACCCAGTTTAGTATCCGCACTCGTCCCTGTTTTTCTTGTAGCCAGGTCTTTACATGGAAATATTACCCCCCCAATTGACTTTAATGAAAGCGGAGATAGCGAATTACTCCGCATTTTAAAAGAGAATGAAAAGCTGGCCATCTTTTGTATCGGTATATTTTGCCTTCTTTTCGTGCCCATATTCAAAACAGTGACCCACCTGCCTCCTTTTATGGGAATCTTGATGGGGGTCGGTATTTTATGGATATTCACTGAACTTATGTACCGCCGGAGTCCGATGAATGAAGACCTGAAATTACGCTTGTCTAAAGTGGTAACCCGTATAGACGGGGCGACCTTAATGTTTTTCTTAGGTATTCTGCTTGCCGTAGATGCATTGCGCTGCAGCGGAGTTTTAAACAACTTCTCCGTCTGGTTGGATGATACGCTTGGCAATGTTTACGCAGTAAATCTGATAATCGGGACTTTATCTGCCGTAGTAGACAATGTGCCTCTTGTTGCCGGGGCCATCGGAATGTATCCGGTAGCCACAGATACAATGCTCGCTACAGCCGCAGACCCGACTTACCTTGCCAACTTTGTTCAGGATGGAGTATTCTGGCAGTTCCTTGCTTACTGTGCCGGCGTTGGTGGCAGTATGCTGATTATAGGTTCTGCCGCCGGTGTAGTGGTAATGGGGTTGGAACGTATCAACTTTATCTGGTATTTAAAAAACATATCGCTCCTTGCCTTGGCCGGGTATCTTTCAGGAGCCGGAGTATATGTGTTGCAAAACGTATTATTAGGTATTTAAAACCACTTTAACGCATAGGGAATCCCATATCACTATAAAATATTGTTATATTTAAGCGTTTAAAAATCAATAACAATACTTTATGATGATATGGGATTTTATTTTAAGACTGTTTGTTGCAGGCGTACTCGGAGCTATCATCGGATTAGACAGGGAGTACAGGGCTAAAGAAGCCGGATACAGGACACATTTTTTAGTATCACTCGGCAGTGCATTAATTATGATTGTATCCCAATACGGTTTTCAGGATATCATACAAGAGAACAGTGTGGCATTAGACCCCAGCCGTGTAGCTGCACAAGTTGTCAGTGGTATCGGTTTTATCGGAGCCGGAACCATCATTATCCAAAAACAATTTGTACGAGGATTAACTACGGCTGCAGGAATTTGGGCTACGGCCGGCATCGGTTTGGCATGTGGTGCTGGGATGTATGGCATAAGTATCGCAGCAACAGCCCTGACTCTTGTCGGATTGGAAGTTCTCAGTATTATATTCAAAAGCATAGGAATGAGAAGTTCATCAGTTGTCTTTTCCACTACGGATAAAGACATCATAAAAAAATTAATTCCGGTATTCGGGCAACATGGATATTTGCTGGGTTCTTATGAGCTAAAAAAGTTAAACCATACGGATACAGACACTTATCTTGTATCTTTAGTAATCAAAGCTAAAAAATCGACCGACGAGAATCCGCTGGTTATATTTTCTGATATTTCTCCTGATATTACAATTGAACGAATCGAGTAGCAAGTAGGCGGTTGGAGGGACAAGTTTTACTATATTTGTCCTCTAAATTAATATAAAGAATACCCATGAGTATAATTTCTAAACTATTTAAAAAGAAAAACGAAGAAGCTGAAGCTGCGCAAACCGGCTCTGTAGAAGAATTTGTCACATTAATACGTGTTTATTATCAATCAGTTATGGCTGTTCAGTTAGGTATCACTAATCTGAATATGCTGCCGGATATGGCTCTATTCAAACGAATGCTGAAAGTGCCTACCCAGAACAATAAATTAGGCGTTGCCGAAAAGTCCCGTGTACGCAAAGTATTAATGCAGGATTATGGTTTGAGTGAAACATTTTTTAAAGAAATCGATTCTTCGGTAAAAAAGAACTGTAAAACACAAAACGATATAAAATCTTACTTTTTCCTTTTCCAGGGATTTTGCAACGACTTGTTTTCATTGCTCGATAACCTGATGAGCTGGAAGTTCCGTTTTTCTATCCTGGTAAAAAAATTATTATATAACCAGACGGCAAAAACCATTCACGAAATTGTTACCCGTTCGGAATGGAAAGACATTAACGTACAAAAAACAGCCTGGAGCATACGTAAGTATAAAGAGACATTGGGATATTCGGAAGAATGGATGACAGATTTCGTTTATAACGTTGTATTACAAGCGAAAGACGATGCTAAAAAACAACGGAAAACGAATAAATAACATTCAATAATTTCATGGGGAAAATATTCTCCGTTTTATTCCGTTCCGACCGTTCGGCATGTATTCGCAGGATACAAGCCGTCGGCTACGATACTTTTGCCGGTGAAATGCACGGGAAAGGACAACAAACAATCAATAGGTAATCTATTTTTCACTTATCCGAATGGAAAATAAAGAAACAGAACAACACCCTTTAGGATTTTTTCTTCCGGAAAACACCCAATTATTAATGCTCGGAAGTTTCCCGCCTCCCAAGGCACGATGGTCTATGAATTTCTATTATCCAAATATCCAAAATGATATGTGGAGGATTCTCGGCACGATCTTTTATCAGGATAAAGAATATTTCCTGGAAACGAAAAAAGCATTCAGTGAAGAAAAAGCCAAACAATTCTGCAGGGAAAAAGGAATCGGTATAGGCGACACTGGGATGGAAGTAATCCGGTTAAAAAATAATGCCTCCGATAATTTCCTTCAAATTGTCACACCGCTTAATCCGGAAGAGATTTTATCCCAAATACCGGAATGTAAAGCGATAGTTGTGACCGGGCAAAAGGCGATGGATACATTAATGGCCGTACTTCCTCCCGTAGAAGAGCCCAAGGTAGGCTCATACGCTCGTTTTACCTTATTGGGGCGTATTTTCAGACTATACCGTATGCCCTCGTCATCCCGGGCATATCCCAAACCTTTAGAAGAAAAAGCGGCAGTCTACAAACAGATGTTTGAAGAACTGGAAATGCTTTGACAAATATTTTGCCGTCTCAGGAAACATTGCGTTATTTGTGTCATCATAACAAATAAATGCTATTACTGTAATGAAATTGAAAAAACTCATTATTGCCACCGCCTCCCTGTTCCTTTGGGGAGGTTTATGTGTTGCACAGCAAACGCTGGATCTTGAAAAAGTCGTATACGGCCAACTTATCCAAACAAAAGGTATGGGAGCCATGACCTGGCTGAAAGACGGAGAACGCTACAGCCGCATGGAGCGTAACGAACAAACCGGAGGAATCGATATTGTTGCCTACCACGCTAAAGACAACAAGCGGGAAGTCATTATCCCCTCCTCCATGTTTATAAATAAAGAAACAGGCAAGCCTATTTCCATCCGCAGCATTTCATGGAGCGCAGACAACGGAAAAGTACTGGTTTACAATAACACCCGCCGCGTATGGAGATACGATACGAAAGGTGACTATTGGGTGCTTACTTTAAAAGACGGCACACTCCGCCAATTAGGGAAAAGTTTACCGGAAGCCAGCCTGATGTTTGCCAAATTTTCACCGGATGGAACACGTGTTGCTTATGTTTCCAATAATAACATCTACGTTGAAGATATTCAATCCGGTAAAATCACACAGCTTACTCACGATGGCAGTGAGACGATTGTAAACGGTACATTCGACTGGGTTTATGAAGAAGAATTCAATTGCCGCGACGGTTTCCGCTGGAGTCCCGACGGAAATTATATCGCCTATTGGCAAAGTGACACAAAAGGAACAGGTGTTTTCGATATTATCAATAATGTAGATTCCATCTACCCTACTATTCTACATTTTCCATATCCGAAAGCCGGAACAACCAACTCTGCCGTAAAAGTAGGGTATCTCCCTGCTGCAGGAGGAACAACTACATGGATTCATATTCCGGGAGATACACGAAACAACTACATTCCCCGTATGGAGTTTATTCCGGAAAGCAACGAACTATTCATTCAGCAACTAAACCGTCCTCAAAATACGAATAAGGTATGGATTGCCACAATCGGAAGCGCTACCCCTGTAAATATTTTTACAGATAAGGATGCAGCCTGGCTTGAAACAAACGACCATATCACCTGGCTGAAAAACAATCAATATTTCACCTGGGAAAGCGAACGGAGCGGATGGAGACACCTGTATCGTGTCAGTCGTGACGGAAAAGATATCCAACCGATTACCAAAGGCGATTTCGATTACATTGAACCGGTAGGAACAGATTTACAGAAAGGATTAGCTTACTTTATCGCCTCTCCCGATAATTTCACACAACGCTATCTTTACAGTGCCAAACTGTTTGGAAAAGGAGAAGTACAACGCCTAAGTCCGGCAGAAGAACCGGGCCAACACCGCTATAACATGTCTCCCACCGGAAAATGGGCGGTACATACTTACAGCAATGCCGGCACTCCTTCTGTTATAGACATGGTTTCATTTCCGAAACACCAATCTGTACGTATGATTGAAGAAAATACCCGGGCAAAAGAGCAATATGCCGCTTTGGGACTGAATCCGAAAGAATTCGTAAAAGTGACTTCCGGTGATTTGGAACTGGATGCCTGGATGATTAAACCGGCAAACTTCGATGCCTCTAAAAAATATCCGGTAATTGTGGAAGTATACGGAGAGCCGGGTAGTGCAACCGTACAAGACGTATGGGGTGGCGGTGATTTATGGAATCAGTATATTGCCAATTTGGGATATATCGTTGTCAGCATAGAAAACCGTGGAGCAAAAGCGCCACGCGGACGCGAATGGAGAAAATGTATTTACGGTGAAGTTGGGACATTTGCATCCGAAGACCAGGCTCGTGGCATTTTAGATATGGCACGGCGGTATCCGTTTATTGACCCGACCAGAATCGGTATCACAGGATGGAGTGGTGGCGGTAGCCAGACATTGAACTCCATGTTCCGTTATCCGGATGTATTTTGTACCGGAATTGCAATTGCTTTTGTTGCCGACCAACGTACTTATGATACGATTTACCAGGAACGTTATATGAATACTCCTCAAAATAACCCGGATGGTTACCGGAAAGGTTCTCCTATCACTTATGCACAGGGATTAAAAGGAAACCTGCTATTAATTCACGGTACAGGAGACGATAACGTGCATTACCAGAATTGTGAACTATTGGTTAACGAACTGGTTAAGTATGGAAAGATGTTTTCTCAAATCAGTTATCCAATGCGCAGCCATGGTATTTATGAAGGTCAGGGAACCACTTTACACCTTCGTAAAACGATGGCTAAATACTGGATGGAGCATCTTCCTGCCGGAGGCAAATAGATACAATTACAATTAATTTCATACAGACATGAGACACCTAACCGCGTACATCCTGATTTTGTCGGGAATTTTCTTTACCCATATTCAATCGAATGCACAACTGATTGAAAAAGCTGAAAAAATAATTCACACAGCTATTAATGAAACGACAAAGGATACGCTTCAGTCTCCTGTCTCTGAAAATATCTTGCCGGAGGATAAACTCCGGCAAGATTCTATCCGTATGGAAGAGTTGGCTTTGCAAATTCAGGAAATGAAACTGAATGAAATTGTTTTACGAGCAGAATTGGACAATGCCAAGAACCTTAATGCCACAGCAGATTCATTAAAAAGAGAAGAACAACGTCACCGCATTGACTCCCTGAGAAGTCTTACCTCCGGAGTTCCTGTTATTGTAGATAATGATACACTTTTCACTTTATATGCCAAACGAGGGGGACATTCTCCACACGACCGGGCTGAAAGTATCAACAATATTGTTCTTAAAATCGGCAAAAGTAAAAGTTTGAGTACAGACTCAGTCTACGCATTCGAAAGTGAATACTATGTTGATGTCATGTACGGAGACAAAGTAATTGTGAGTATTACAGACCAGGATGCATTGTGGCAGAACACGACACGTTTTGATTTAGCCAACCAGTACGTCCCTATTCTCCAAAATAAAATCAATGAATTAAAAAAGGAAAACAGCCTACAGGAAATCGCCAAACGGGCAGCATTGTTTATTTTGGTTCTTGTCATCCAATACCTGTTATTTCGCCTGACTAATTATCTGTTCCGCAAATTACGCCGGCAGATTATCTGGTTAAAGCAGAATAAACTGAAATCAATTATTGTTCGCGATTATGAATTCCTGAATACGCACAGGCAAGGGCGTGTATTGATATTCCTCAGTAATATCCTGCGTTATATTGTCTTGTTGATACAGCTTACATTCAGTGTCCCCATGCTATTCGCAATTTTTCCACAGACAGAAAAACTTGCACTTAAAATTTTCCTGTATATAATAGACCCCGTTAAAATGGTGCTTAAATCCATTGCGGAATATATCCCGAACCTGTTTATTATCCTGGTCATTTATTACTGTATCAAATATATTATAAAAGGAATACAATATATTGCCAATGAGATAGAAAACGAGAAACTGAAAATAACCGGATTTTATCCGGACTGGGCACAACCGACATTTAATATCATACGCTTTTTACTATACGCTTTTATGATTGCAATGATTTACCCCTATTTACCGGGATCTGATTCCGGAGTTTTTCAGGGAATTTCCGTATTTGTCGGATTGATTATTTCATTGGGATCAAGTACTGTGATCGGGAATATTATTGCAGGGTTAGTTATAACCTATATGCGCCCGTTTAAATTGGGTGACCATATCAAACTAAATGAAACAACAGGAAATGTGGTTGAGAAAACCCCGTTTGTAACCAGACTACGCACACCTAAAAACGAAGTTGTGACAATTCCAAACTCCTTTATTATGTCTTCACATACGGTTAATTACAGCGCTTCTGCCCGCCAATACGGATTAATTATCCATACGACTGTTTCTATTGGCTACGAGATTCCCTGGCGGCAGGTACATCAATTACTTATTAATGCAGCCCGTATCACCCCGGATGTTTTAGCAGACCCGAAACCTTTTGTATTGGAAACGGAATTGCAGGATTATTATCCCTGCTATCAATTAAATGCATATGTAAAGAATGCCGACCAGTTAGGAAAAATTTATTCGGATTTACATCAAAGCATACAAGATGTCTTTAACGAAGCCGGGATTGAGATTATGTCTCCTCATTATTTTGCCAAACGCAATGGAGAAGCCTCAACCATTCCTGCAGATTATTTGTTTAATACGACTGACACTGCCGGTAAATAACAGAATATATCTATTCGATTAGTTAAAAGAGTCCCTCTGCAAAACAAAATGCAGGGGGACTCTTGTTATATCTCCAAAGTTTCAAAAATTACTAAACAAAAAGCAGAAATAATGAAAAAGTATCTTATTGCAGTAGCCGCATTGGGATTTTTGGCTGCATGTAGTGGGAAAGCTAACAAGCAAGTCCCCGTAGAGGTAGAAGAAGAAAGTGTAGAAGTCGCAGCTATACCTGTTCAGGTTGAAGCTCCTGTTTTACCGGAAGTGAAAGCGAAACCTGCAAAACCGGTCAATATGCGCGACTCACTGAAAACCGATCCGAAAAAAGGTGCCATTATACAGAAGAAATATAAAGGTACTATTCCGGCAGCAGACGGTCCCGGCATCGTTTATGATTTGACTCTTTATTATCAGCAGGACGGACCGGACGGTGGTGTATATGAATTAGACGCTACTTATCTGGAAGCTGAAAATGGAAAAGATAAAACTTTTTCATCAACCGGTAAAAGAGCTATCAAAAAGGGAACTCCTCAAAACGCCGAAGCGATCGTTTATGAAATGATACCGAGTGATGGAAGTACTGTTTTTTACTTCCTGGCAGAAGGAGATAACCTTACCTTATTAAATCAAGATTTGCAACAAGCCGCCTCCGACCTTAATTATACGCTAAAATTAGTTCAGTAACCAAACCTCTTAAACACATCTTTGTATAAACTCAAAGAGGCTCCCTCAATCTATTCAGGGGAGCCTCTTCTTTATTTCGTTTTGTTCCTATTTCTTACTTAATACCTAATTTAGCTTTAATTGCTTTAGGCAGTGCATCTTTATGAACAACGATATTCATAGTCTTATAAGCTACAAATGCTTCTGAAGCATACCATGTTCCCTTGTATTTATTATCTGTACCCCAAGAGTTCTTTACCATATAGAATTTCTTACCAGTCTGATCTTTTGCAATACCGTAAATATGCATACCATGGTCGTCAGTAGTCTGATAGTTGTCATAGTCTTTTTGACGCATTTCCTGAGTGATTGCTAATTCTTTGCAAGGTTTTTCGAGCATCTTTCTGATTTCCGCATCTTTTTCCGCACGGCTTAATCCTACCCATCTGTCCTGGTCGGAACCGGCTGTTTCCATCGTTTTAATATCCGGAACCACAGCTACACCATTCCGTGTAAAACCTTTTTCGCTGACATCCGAACCCCATGCAATAGAATAGCCATTGTTGATCGCATTATCAAATACCTCCATGAATTCATTCAACGGCAAATTGTAAGAGTCTGCCCAACGCCAGTTATCTTCTACTTCAATTGCGAATTTAGAATAGAACGGATGGTGAGTATATGAAGTCAGGGATACATAATCGTCCGCATTAACACCTAATTCCTTTGCAAAACTCATCGGAGTATATTCCTTTCCATTATATGTAAATGTTTCAGGAAGTTCTCCCAGATAAGCATCGATAATGCCGTCAAAACCTTTTTTCCAGACAGGAGAAAGTTTACCATTCGGATTTTTAATGATTGCATTTACATAAGCTGTCGCAGCACTTTCCATTTCACTGTGTGCATGCTGTTCTTCACCATACTGCAAACCTGTCATTACACTTTCCGGAACAATCCCGTAATGTTTCCAGGCGTATAATACATCTTCGAAAGAACCACCCTGTGCGAAGTTCAATTTTCCATGTAAACGTACGAACTTATCAGCCTTATCTTTGTAGGAATGGTTTACAATAAACATTTCGGACAAATCGTATTCACCCTTTCCCTGGCGTAATAATTCGGATTCCAAAAAACTCATTGTTGAAAAACACCAGCAAGTACCGGTACGGCTTTGATTTTTCACCGGGGTAATCTTTAATTCTTTAACAGGAGTAAATACATACTCTCCGTTGTCCTGTGCACCAACTGTGGTGAGTGTGCAAGCCAGCATTAAAACAGGCAGTAAAAGTTTCTTCATCTTATTTTATTTTTAGTTTAGCAATCTGACAGCAAAGATACAAAAGCAATCCAGAGATACGATTATTTTATTTACATTTGTTGCCTATTAGAACGAAATAATTTAATAAATGATATATTAAAAAGCGTTTTTATGAAAATTACAATTATAGGAACAGGTAATATCGGTGGAGCAATTGCCCGCGGATTAGCAAAAGGACATATTTTTAAAGCCTCTGATATCACATGTACATTCCACACTCAGGAGAGTTTGGATAAAGTAAAAGCCGTTAATCCCGACTTTATCACATCACTGGATAATACAGAGGCGGTTAAAAACGCTGATATCATTATTATAGCAGTTAAGCCCTGGCGTGTGGAAGAAGTTATCGACCAAATCAAAGGGGAACTGAACTACGACAAGCAGATTATTGTATCTGTGGCAGCAGGCATTACATTCGACACATTGGAGACCTATCTGACTAAAAATATGGGATTCGACGACTGCTTCGTTACCCCTACTATTTTTCGTATCATGCCTAATACAGCTATTGAAGTATTAAGCAGCATGACTTTTGTTGCCGCCCGGAATGCCTCGCCAGAACAAATAGACTTAGTCATACGGATATTTAATGAACTGGGCAATGCCATGCTGGTGGAAGAACGGTTAATGGCAGCCGGTACAGCATTAGCTTCCAGTGGTATTGCTTTCGCTCTACGCTATATTCGTGCAGCCATTGAAGGAGGGGTTGAATTGGGTTTTTATCCTAAACAGGCACAGGAAATAGTAGTACACACAGTAAAAGGAGCCGTAGACCTGCTATTGGAAAATAAAAGCAATCCCGAAATGGAAATCGACAAAGTAACAACTCCGGGAGGTATCACCATTAAGGGTTTGAACGAGATGGAGCTTTCCGGTTTTACTTCTTCTGTAATACGGGGGTTGAAAGCCAGCAAATAAAGTTGTAGAAAACAGGATTGTGAGATAAACAAGCATCTGTTCTTTTTGTTATTATTATACAAGAACAATTAAAAACATCAGAAGAACAACATGGGCGAAAAAGAAAAATACTGGAAATACTCTCTTGTCACAATCCTTATTATGCTGGGTATTACCTTATTCATAGAATCCGCTCCTTTTTTAGGGGGCATATTGGGTGCTTTTACAATTTATGTATTAGTCAGAAAGCAAATGTTTTATCTGACAGAGCAGAAGAATTGGCGGCCAAGCCTGGTCGCACTTCTCCTGTTACTTGAAACAATATTATGTTTTCTCATTCCATTGACATTAGCTATCTGGCTACTGATTAATAAATTGCAAAACATCAACCTCAATCCTACGGAACTGATAAAATCAGCCGAGCACATCGCTTCATTAGTGAAAGCACATACAGGTTTCGATGTATTAGATACATCCAATATAATGTCTGCCGTATCGACTTTACCCAAAATCGGACAAACACTGATGGGCGGTATCAGCGGTTTTGCCTTTAATGTGGCAGTCTTAATTTTAATTTTATACTTTATGCTGATAGGCGGAAGAAAAATGGAACAATACTTCTACAGCATTCTTCCTTTCAGCGAAGCAAATAAAAATCATGTCCTGAGAGAAATTAATCTGATCGTAACCTCCAATGCCATAGGCATTCCGTTACTGGCTGTTATCCAGGGATTAATCGCTTTACTCGGATATTGGATATTTAATGTCCCCAGTCCTTTCCTATTCGGCTTCCTTACCTGTTTAGCGACTATTATTCCAATTGTCGGAACAGCATTAATATGGGCACCTTTGGCACTCTATATGGCCTTGACAGGAGACTGGATTAACGCGTTAGGATTAACTGTTTATGCACTTGTCATCATAACCAATATCGATAACTTGGTTCGTTTTGTCCTGCAAAAAAAGATGGCGGATATTCATCCTCTTATCACAATCTTCGGGGTTATTATCGGACTATCTCTATTTGGTTTTATGGGAATTATATTCGGACCGTTACTGATTTCTATCTTCATTTTATGTTTCAACATATTCAAAGAACAATATCTGGATCGTAAACCTACCTGATAGCCGGTTATTTAATGATTTTGAATAGTTACAGAACATTCTTGATAAAGAACTGCTACCTTTGTAGGTATCAATCATATATACTATGCATAGTAGAAGAATTAAAAACAACTGGCATATAATCAAAGGACAGCCTCTTAGCGAATTAGATAAAAAAGTCCTTTATTTCCAAAACAAAGGGCATCTGGTACCGTCCCGCAAACTCATAAAAACAGAGGAACAGATAGCGGGTATTCGCAGAAGCAGTATTGTAAATACCGGGGTACTCGATTTAGTGGCAAAAGAAATTAAAGCAGGTATGTCTACTGCTGAAATAGATAAATTGGTATACGACTATACAATTACCCATGGAGCGATACCTGCTCCTCTTAATTATGAAGGATTTCCAAAAAGCGTTTGTACCTCCGTCAATGAGGTTGTTTGCCATGGTATCCCCAGTAAAGATGAAATCCTGAAAGACGGTGATATAATTAATGTGGATGTATCCACAATTCTGGACGGATACTATTCGGATGCCTCCCGCATGTTTATTATCGGCAAAACAACTCCGGAAAAAGAAAAGCTGGTACGGGTAACAAAAGAATGCCTCGAAATAGGCATGCAGGCAGCCAAACCTTTTGGTTTTGTAGGTGATATAGGAAATGCGATTCAACGTCATGCCGAGAAAAACGGATTCTCTGTTGTCCGCGACCTGTGCGGACACGGTGTAGGGCTCGAATTTCATGAAGAACCTGAAGTTTGCCATTTCGGACGAAAAGGAACCGGAATGTTATTGGTTCCCGGCATGGTATTTACCATTGAGCCTATGATTAATATGGGAACCTGGCAGGTCTTTATCGATGAAAAAGACGGATGGACGGTTATTACCGATGATGAATTACCATCCGCACAATGGGAGCATACATTCCTGATGACAGAAACCGGATTGGAAATACTGACATACTAAATCCATTATTATTTAGTGCCGTTATTCCTGTGCCTGTGAGCCGGAGAAGAAACAAAAAAGGATGCCATTTTACGACATCCTTTTTCATATGGATTATTCTTTTTCTTTCAGTAAATCCCGAATCTCGGTAAGCAATTGTACATCCGCAGGGGGCGGAGCCGGAGCAGCCGGGGCTTCTTCTTTCTTTCGATTCAACGAATTGATAGCTTTTACCAACATAAAAATAGCGAAGGCTACAATGATAAAATCAAAAGTCACTTGCAAAAAATTACCATAGTTGATTGAAACAGCCGGAGTTATCACTTTATCCCCTTCCATTACAGCCTGCTTCAAGACAATTTTCAAATCAGTAAAGTTGACACCGCCTACCAATAAACCGACAGCCGGCATTATCAAATCACCCACTACAGAAGAAACAATCTTCCCAAAAGCACCACCGATGATGATACCCACAGCCATGTCGATTACATTACCGCGCATGGCAAACTGCTTAAACTCTTGCAATATATTCCCCATAACTATTACTTTTTACAATATAACTACAAATATATACATTTGGTTTATTTAAAAACTTCATACTTAGGAATTTCATTCAAATATTTGCGACATTTATCCTCTAAAAAGTTTCATTCTAACATTCCTTTTCTCTTTTCTTAGTCATTTTGCTTTTTATTTTTATCTTTGGCGTATCTTAAATATAATAATCAACAGAAGATGAACGAACAGATAAAACAAATAGCGGAGCGTTTGGCAGGTCTTCGGGACGCGTTGGAAATAACGCCGGAAGAAATAGCCAAGGTTTGTAACCTCACTCCCGGACAGTATCTGGAACTTGAAAGCGGTACTGTGGATATTTCGGTAAGTGTACTACATCAAATTTCGCAAGCATACGGAGTAGAATTAACCACCCTGATGTTCGGAGACGAACCTAAAATGAGCAGTTATTTTATTACCCGTAAAGGTAAAGGCATTGCCGTAGAACGTACCAAAGCCTATAAATACCAGTCACTGGCAGCAGGTTTTGTCGGCCGTAAAGCAGATCCGTTCATGGTAACTGTTCATCCCAATGACGAAAACACCCCTATCTATCTGAATTCCCATCCCGGACAAGAATATAATCTTGTATTGAAAGGCAGAATGCTTATACAAATAAATAATAAAGAACTTATACTGGAAGAAGGAGACAGCATCTATTTCAACTCCGAATTGCCCCATGGCATGAAAGCCCTGGACGGAGAAAAAGTTAGTTTCCTGGCTATAATTTTATAATATAAAAAAAATGTTAGAACGATTTATAGAACAAACGACTTTCACGTCGCAGGAAGATTTCATAAAGAATTTCAAAATCAAAGTTCCGGAAAATTTCAATTTCGGATATGATGTAGTAGACGCTTGGGCCGCAGAAGATCCCGATAAAAAAGCATTATGCTGGACCAATGACCAGGGCGAACATATCGACTTTACATTTGCCGACCTGAAAAAGTATACCGACCAGACTGCATCCTACTTCCAATCACTTGGTATCGGACATGGCGATATGGTCATGTTGATATTGAAACGGCGGTATGAGTTCTGGTTTTCTATCATAGCTCTTCATAAACTGGGAGCTGTAGTAATTCCCGCTACCCATTTGCTTACAAAAAAAGATATTGTATATCGTGCTAATGCCGCAGATATAAAAATGATTGTTTGCGCGGGTGAAGAAGTGATAACCCAACATATTATCGATGCATTACCGGATTCGCCTACTATAAAGACAGTTGTTTCTGTCGGCCCCCAATACGCCGAGGGATTTGAAAACTTCCAAAAAGGAATAGAAAAGGCGGCTCCTTTCGTACGTCCTTCACATCCGAACAGCAATGATGATATTTCATTAATGTACTTCACATCAGGGACTACAGGGAATCCCAAAATGGTGGCTCACGACTTCACCTATCCTTTAGGACATATCGTAACCGGAAGTTTCTGGCATAACCTGCACAAAGACAGCCTGCACCTCACAATTGCCGATACCGGATGGGGGAAAGCAGTGTGGGGTAAGCTATACGGACAATGGATTGCCGGCGCTACTGTTTTCGTATACGACCACGAGAAGTTTACTCCTGCCGATATGTTGCAGATGATACAGGATTACCGGATTACGTCTCTGTGTGCACCTCCAACTATTTTCCGCTTTCTCATCAAAGAAGACATCAGCAAATACGACCTTTCATCTTTGCAATATTGTACTATTGCAGGAGAAGCGTTGAACCCTGCTGTATTCGATACGTTTTATAAGCTGACTGGCATCAAACTGATGGAAGGGTTCGGGCAGACAGAAACGACTCTGACCGTAGCGACTTTCCCTTGGATGGAACCGAAACCGGGTTCCATGGGGGTTCCCAATCCTCAATATGATGTCGACTTGTTACGTCCGGACGGTTCCCGTGCTGAAGACGGGGAACAAGGTCAAATCGTTATCCATACAACCGGCGGCAAACCGATTGGTTTATTCAAAGAATACTATCGTGATGCCGAACGTACCCACGAAGCATGGCACGACGGATTATATTATACAGGAGATGTGGCATGGCGTGATGAAGACGGTTACTTATGGTTTGTTGGCCGTGCGGATGATGTCATCAAAAGCTCAGGCTACCGTATCGGACCGTTTGAAGTAGAAAGCGCCTTGATGACTCACCCGGCTGTTGTTGAATGTGCCATCACCGGTGTTCCGGATGAAATACGCGGGCAGGTCGTAAAAGCGACAATCGTACTTGCCAAAGATTACAAAGGCAAAGCCGGAAACGAATTGATAAAGGAACTCCAGGACCATGTGAAACGGGTCACTGCACCTTACAAATATCCCCGCGTAGTCGAATTTGTAGACGAATTGCCCAAAACAATCAGCGGAAAAATCCGCCGTGTGGAAATTCGGGATAAAGACAATAAATAGTTCTTATCATTGGGGCGGTGATATGAATGCACCGCCTCTTTTCACCTTACAAGCTAATACACATTAACCTTATGACTTTGCCGGAATACTATACCCTTGAAGACACCACTCTTTGGGAACTTTTACTCAAAGATGATTTTTACGTACTTGAAGTTCTGTACAAAAGACATTATAACTTATTATTCAACTATGGCATGAAAGTTTGTACAGACAAAGAAATTGTAAAAGATTGCATACAAAATTTATTTATCAAATTATATCAAAGTGACTGTTTGAAAGAAACACTATATGTTCGTTCTTACTTACTCAAATCACTAAGAAATATATTATTCGATAAATTAAAATACATACAAACTACAATTTGCATCCATGATATTCCATTTTATTCTTTATCTGACGAATCTAATTTTGACCATCTATTTCCTTTAGATGACGAAGAACAACTATTACACGAACAACTGTCAAAAGCTTTTTCCGAACTGACCGATAATCAAAAAAAGATCATTTACCTACGTTATATAAAAGGGCTACCTTATAAGAAAATTGCAAAAATCACAAATATGAATCCTCAATCAACAATGAATTCTGTATCCCGCGCCCTTGCAAAACTCAGAATGTTAATCACAAAATATAATAAAATCAAACAAACACCTATTGATAAATAAATATTTTAATTTATCTGTTTTCATTGAGTATATTATTTACTTTTAATCGTATTATTATTAACAACACAATCTAAATATTCATTATTTATAAAATGTATCATCTAATAACTCTTAAACTAAACAGCCTATGAAGTAAAATCGTAAAGAGAAATCGACTTTCTCCGATACCCTCTGTATTGACACACAAGTACAAATTAAGCAGAAATAAAAAACCCTTTGTTAACTTATGAAACACCTATCCCTTATTAATCTGAAAAAGATATATTTTCCAGTACTTTTCAGTATAGTTATATTATATCTTAATGGAAAATCTCCAGTCTTCGCACATGGACTATCCACTTTAAACACGTCCAATATTCAACAAAAGAAATTCATGCTGACAGGTAAAGTCATGGATGATTTGAATGAGCCTCTAGCCGGAGCCACTATCATCGTAGTCGGAAGTACCAGGGGTGTTACAACTGATTTGGACGGAACCTTCGAAATAGAAGTCATTCCTACTGATAAACTATCATTTTCCTATTTAGGTATGCAAGACCAAACTATCCCTATAGGAAATCAAAAAATGCTCGTAATCAAAATGGAACCGAAAATAGACGAGTTACAGGAAGTTACTGTTGTTGCTTACGGAAAACAAACCAAAGCCAGTGTAATCGGGGCTATTACCACTATTGGAGCAGAACAATTGAAAATGCCCGTAGCAAAAATCAGTACCAGTTTAGCTGGACAGCTAGCCGGTATCGTAGCCATGCAACGAACAGGAGAACCCGGTGCCGGAGCTGATTTTTGGATTCGAGGAGTTAATACTTTTGGGAATAACAACAAACCATTAGTATTGGTCGACGGAGTTGAAAGGTCCATGGATCTTGTAGACTCTGAAGATATAGCATCTTTCTCCATTCTAAAAGATGCAACAGCAACAGCTTTATATGGAGTAAGAGGGGCAAATGGTATTGTACTAATTACAACTAAACGAGGAAAAGAGTCTGTTCCTTCCGTAAATGCAAGGGTGGAGTTCGGTATCTCAAATCCTATTCGGATGGCAAAACTTGCCACCGGCGAACAATGGATAGATTATTATAATGATTTGTCTCTCGAATCGCAGGGACGCTTAGCTTACCAACCCACGTTGAAAGAAAAATACATAACAGGAGCAGACCCCGATTTATATCCGAATATAGACTGGATTAATCTCATTTTTAAAACAATTTCCACAAGCACACGTGCAAATGTAAATGTAACCGGAGGTGGTAAAAAAATGCGCTATTATGTAGGAGGTTCTTTTTATACGGAGGGCGGAGTATTTAAACCTGCCAAAAATCCCCAATATGATCCGTCCATCGGATACACAAAATTCAATTTCCGAACAAATATTGATATTGATATAACCACTTCTACTGAGTTAGGTTTATCCTTATCCAATCAATACGAAACTAAAAACAGATTGGGAGTCGACATGGCTACAATGTATACGAATGTTATTACAACGTCCCCCATCTCAGTGGTTCCTGTATATTCCGACGGGACAAAATCACAACCTCTGGTAGGTAATAACCCCTATTTACAACTCAATGACACTGGGTTTTCACAAGATTTCTGGAATAACGCCCAGTCGCTAATCAGTCTAACCCAGGATTTTTCCAATATTATAACCCAGGGCTTAAAAGCAAATATCAAATTTGCTTGGGATGCCCGTAATGAATCCACACTCGATAAACGCAAAAGTCCTTCTACATATTATGCAACCGGACGGGATGAAAACGGGAACCTCGTCTTTCATAAAAACCATGACGGGAATGATTATTTATCCCTTAGCAGATCTAACCGCGGTTCAAGAACTATCAATCTGGAAGCTTCCGGAACTTATGAACGTGTATTTGATGACAAACATCGTGTCGGAGGACTTTTTCTATTTAATATGAGAGAATATACAGATAATTTTCCCGGTGATTATATCGCAGCATTTCCCAACCGCAATATCGGTATAGCAGGACGTGCCACTTATTCCTTTATGGACAAATACTTCGGAGAATTTAATTTTGGATACAATGGTTCTGAAAACTTCGCTCCTGGTAAACAGTTCGGATTTTTCCCTTCTGCTGCTATCGGTTATATGATCAGCAACGAAAAATTCTTTGAAAAATTTCATTCCATCATCAATTTACTGAAAATTAAAGCGTCTTATGGAGAAATCGGTAACGATAAAATCGGAGGAGACCGCCGTTTTGCCTTTAATTCTGAAATGAAATGGAGTGGCGAATATTATTTTGGAAGGGACCAATACCGAAAAGTTGCAGGTATTGCAACCGGACACCCTGGAAATCCGGATGTTTCATGGGAAACTGCAAAAAAATCAGATATAGGAATAGAAGTAGGTCTTTTCAATAAATTAAAATTGCAGGTTGATTATTTCCAGGAAAAACGTGAAGGCATCTATATTCAACAGCAAAGCGTTCCATCTATTGTAGGTATTAATGTAACCCAATATGTCAATCTGGGAAAAATGAAAAACCAAGGCGTTGATATGTCATTCGAATATGAACAAAGTGTTAATAGTTGGTTTATTTCAGCAAGAGCTAATTTCAGTTATAACCGGAACCAGAAATTATACGACGATGCACCTACTCCCATATGGCCTTACAGAAGCGAAGTAGGCTTCCCCCTATATCAGCAACGAGGCTTGGTTGCCCTAGGATTATTTGAATCTGAAGAAGATATTGCAGCCAGCCCAAAACAAACATTTGGTTCGGTACGTCCCGGAGACATAAAATATCGCGACATAAACGGGGATGGAAAAATTGACGAAAACGATGAAGTTGCAATAGGAAGGACTCACGTTCCGGAAATCAATTACGGGTTTGGAATCAGTGCCAGCCATAGAGGCTTTGACTTATCTTTATTTTTCCAAGGGGTAGGAAATGTCACTAATATTCTAACCAGCAGTCCCATATGGGGTGCAGCCGGAAACATTCTGACAGCAGGTCAATTATACAGTGAGGTTGCGGAAAACCGTTGGCGAGAAGAAACCCACGATCCCAATGCCCTATACCCCCGTCTATCAATGGCTGCTAACCCAAACAATCAGAGAAAATCGACTTTCTGGCTAAGAGATATGGGATTCATGAGGTTAAAAAATGCAGAAATCGGATATACCATACCTAAAAAAATCATCCAGAAAATAGGATTATCAACCGTTCGTCTTTATATACAAGGAGTTAATCTACTTACTTTTAGCAAGTTTAAACTATGGGACCCGGAAGCTAATTCGGCGTACGGAAATGTATATCCACAAATGAGAACTGCCAATATAGGATTAAATGTTAACTTTTAAACCATACAAAAATGAATAAAGCTATAATAACAGGAATCATCCTCCTTCATCTATACACACTAACCTCTTGTGAAAAATATCTACAAGTCCAGTTAGACAACCAGATGACACAAAACGAGGTTTTCAGTAAACGCAGCACGACCGAAGCATATTTGGCCCAAGTATATAGTTACCTACCAAAAGAACACGAATTATTAAATGCAGGAAGTACCGTTCCACGTAGTGACGAGGCTCTTTTTTCCTGGTGGTCTGCTGTAGATTACATCCCCTTTAACAATGGTTCATGGGGACCAACATCAGAACCCTTTAATATATGGCCCAGCAAATACACAGGTATCAACCAGGCTACTATTTTTATGAACCATGTAGGAGAATGCAAAGATCTTGATGAAACGACTATTAATACAATGAGAGCGGAAGCACGTTTCCTACGAGCCTATTTCTACTTCGAAATGGTACGTCAATATGGTCCTGTATATATATGGGGCGATAAAGATCCCGATATATTAATACGGGGAGAAGATGTCGATCGTCACTCATTGGAAACGAATATAAACTTCATTATTTCCGAATATGACAAAGCGATAGAAATCCTGCCTCTCGAAATATCCGATCACACTTGGAACGGACGTATTACCAAAGGGATTGTCATGGCAGCCAAAGCACGTCTTTTATTATATGCAGCCAGTCCGTTGTTTAATGGATGCGAATTATATAAAGGTCTCAAAAATAAAGAAGGTGAATATCTTTTCCCACAATCTGCAGATCTTAACAAATGGGAAGAAGCGGCAAAGGCGGCAAAAACTGTCATTGATCTCGGCATTTATTCTCTTTATGAAAATCAAACAGAAACAGATCCTATGCGAAAAGCCATCAAATCTTACCAAGGAGTTATTTTCGACAAATGGAATAATGAAATCATTTGGGGTATGTGGAAAACCGACGGGATGGAACTGAATGTCAGATGTGCTCCTCCGCGTGTAGTAAAAGAGGGCTATGGAGGCTACTGCCCTTCTATGAAACTTGTAGATACTTATCCGATGGCCACATCCGGAAGATATCCGATAACCGGATATAATACAGATGGTACACCAGTTATCGATAATAAATCCGGCTATCAAGAATATGGCTTTACCAATCAATTCGTACACCCCCTGGATACATTCGGTACAGTAAATGCTCATAATAGTTGTGTTGGAAGGGATGCCCGTTTTTATGCTTCGATACTGGCTAATGGCTTCAATTGGATCAATACATATAAAGGGACTAAACTTGTTACTTTTTACACTGGCGGAACCTCAACCTTCTCCACAAGTGCGGACTGTATAAAAGTAGGTTATCTCTGGCGACGAATGACTGACCCCACTCTAAACATTGAAGACGGAAACTGGGGACAGATTTTATGGCCTCTTTACCGCTTGGCTGAAATCTATCTGAATTATGCAGAAGCATGTAATGAAAAACCCAACCGGAATGAAACGGAAGCCTTGCTTTACATTAATAAAGTAAGAAACCGCTCGGGATTAAATAATCTGGAATCAGCTTATCCGGAAGTTATCGGAAACAAAGTATTACTAAGGGAACTCATACAAAAAGAGCGGATGGTAGAATTAGCATTCGAGGGACATCGCTATCATGATGTCCGCCGCTGGATGATTGCAGAAAAAGAAATGAATGGAGCAAACTGGACACGTAATCTCCTTGCAACAAACTACGAGGATTCATGGACTCGTACAGACCAATTGTGGGGAAAAGACAAACGGGTATTTTTACCTAAACATTACTTTTTCCCTATCAACCAGAAGCAATTAAATGAAATGAAAAATATCACACAAAACTATGGATGGTAAATCCAATAAAAATCAAAGATATGAATATGAAACAAATTATATGGCTATGTTTTTTACCTGTAGCATTATTTACAATGCCTGCATGCAAAGACACACGAATGAATTATATGGTAGACGACAAAGTTTACCTATTAAATCCCGGGCTCAATGAAACAACAATTTTCAATTGGGGAGACTTCACTTACAATCTTTACGTCATCAAAAGCGGAAAAGGACAACAAGGCGCAACTGTCAAATTAAATATTGATGAAGTTATCATGCAAAAGTATAATACAGAACATCACACTCAATATAAATTATTGCCGGAAGATTGTTATACAGTTAAAGTTAATAGTCTCTCTTTCAACAGTTCTGATTACCGTCAAGCATTTTGGGTTGATTTCAAAGCCGACAAAATAGCTGAACTTCAAAAAAACAGTACTGAGGCTTATGTCCTGCCCTGCCAAATGCAAGTTGAAGACAATTCCATCGAAACCACAGGAACAGAAAATACAATCAGTATCATTGTTCCTACTGTAAAAGAACCTTATCTGGAATTAAATAATCCGGGATTATTTTCACCAGGCGTAACTTTAACTCCGGCTTCTGATGATATTATGTTCATCTATTCCAAAGTCAAAACGAATTATTATAATCAGTGGGATCTATCCTACAGCCTGGAAATAGACGCAAAAATATTGGAACAATACAATGACACAGCCAATGTGAAATATCAGCTTCTTCCGGAAAAAGCTTACGAATTTGACAAATCCACTTGGGTTATCCCTGCTTCAAAAGATGATCAGTATATTAAAATTCAATTGAATAAAAAAGGATTGATTTCCGGCAATAACTATCAATTTGGGAAATATGCCATCCCTATTCGTTTGGCATCCGTATCCATGCACAAAATAAACCCTCAATGTTCAACCATGTTATACCCGGTAATACTTGAAGAGAAAGAAACAGATACAAAGTAACATTTCGATTTAAATAATTATATTTGTGAATTAAAGTATCACAAATATGGCTTATCAGTTTACAAAAATAGCAGTAAAAATAGGGAGTAACGTACTTACCCGAAAAGACGGAACACTGGATATTACCCGGATGTCTGCTTTGGTCGACCAGGTTGCAGAGCTTCACAGACACGGTGTAGAAGTAATCTTAATATCATCCGGAGCAGTAGCTTCCGGGCGCAGCGAAGTAAAACCAAACAGGAAATTAGACCCGGTTTCCGCACGCCAACTTTATTCTGCCGTTGGACAAGCTAAATTGATAAACCGTTACTTTGAATTATTCCGTGAACATAAAATCGCTTGCGGACAGGTTCTTACTACGAAAGAAAATTTCGGCAGCCGTACCCATTACCTCAACCAAAAACATTGTATGGAGGTGATGCTCGAAAATAAAGTCATTCCTATCGTGAACGAAAACGACACGATTTCGGTTACAGAATTAATGTTCACCGACAATGACGAGTTATCCGGGTTGATTGCAACCATGATGGGTATGGATGCACTGATTATTTTGAGTAATATAGACGGAATATATAATGGAAACCCTGCAGACCCTTCATCTGCCGTCATACGCGAAATAGACGGAGGAAAAGAAGACTTGTCCGAATATGTACAAACCGTCAAATCCTCATTCGGAAGAGGCGGCATGCTGACAAAATGCAATATCGCACAGAAAGTCGCGGACGAAGGAATTACCGTTATCATTGCAAACGGTAAAAAAGAGAATATTCTGCCGGAACTTCTCGTAAAAGAAAGTGCAACCGTTTGTACCCGCTTCCGCCCTTCCGCCAAACCGGTTAGCAGCGTCAAGAAATGGATTGCACATTCCGAAGGTTTTGCCAAAGGGGAAATACACATCAACAAGGGAGCTGAAGAAGCCTTACTGGGACCGAAAGCGACCAGTATCCTGCTGGTTGGCGTTACCCATATAGCCGGTGATTTTGAAAAAGATGATATAGTAAAGATTATCAACGAAGACGGGACCCAGATAGGTGTCGGTTGTGCCGGATACGACAGCCGCGAAGCTAACGGATTAATCGGAAAACGCGACATGAAGCCGTTGATACATTACGATTATCTATATATAGATTAATAACCTAAAAACGTAAAGAGTATGAAAAAGTATTGGTTGACATTCGCTTCAGTCCTTATGATTGTAATAGGGCTGCTCAGAGGGATGGGAGGTCTTACACTCCTGACAAGCAGTGAGAAACCGGAACTGGATACACCAATAACGGGTTCGCCTACAGAGTTAAAAATGGCTGCTTACAGTTTGCTCATAGTTTGTTTCCTGCTTATCATCTCTGCTGTTTGTATTACCATCCGCAGGTCGGTACGTAATTATGCTTTCTGTTGGGTCAGTCTGCTCCTTTTCCTTGCCGGAGGTATGTTGAACGGATTTCTCCTCTTCGGTCATCTGCAAGGAAGCGGACAACTTATCAACTGGGGGCTTAGCATCCTGATAGGTATTTTCCTTGTATTAGGCAAGGATACGGTAAAGTCAAAATATATCCAGTCTTACGAATATAAATGACCGACAAGTAGGAGTTGAAAGTGCATCTGAAAGAAAAAGGAACTTTCTGCCGCACTTTCAACTCTAATAAAAAGTTCATCTACAAAATAAAACCATATATGATAAACGAACTATTAAAGCAAGCCCAACTTGCCTCACGTACTGTTATTACTTTAAGTGACGAAAAAATCAATCATATCCTCCGTGATACAGCAGCTGAACTCATACGGCAACAAGCATATATCTTACAAGAAAATCAAAAAGACCTGGACCGTATGGACCCGGCAAATCCCAAGTATGACCGTTTGAAGCTGACGGAAGGCCGTTTGCAAGGTATTGCCGGAGATATGGAAAGTGTAACTACCCTTCCATCCCCTCTTGGAAAGATATTAAGTGAAGTTACCCGTCCTAACGGTATGACTATCAGGAAAGTTACAGTTTCTTTCGGTGTAATCGGTGTAATCTACGAAGCCCGTCCCAATGTGACATTCGATGTATTCTCTTTATGTCTGAAAAGCGGAAATGTTTGTGTCTTGAAAGGCGGTTCGGATGCGGACAGTTCCAATCAGGCTTTAGTAAAAATCATCCACTGTATATTAAACCGGCATAATGTCAATCCGGCTGTTTGCACATTGCTACCTCCGGACAGGGAAGCAACTACCGAACTATTGAATGCTGTCGGATTAGTAGACCTTATCATTCCCCGCGGAAGTAGCTCGCTTATAAATTATGTCCGTAATAATGCCCGGATACCGGTAATCGAAACAGGAGCCGGCATATGCCATACCTACTTCGACAAAGAGGGGGACAAAGAAAAAGGACAGGCAATCGTAAATAATGCAAAAACACGCCGCGTTAGTGTATGCAATGCTCTGGACTGTTTGATTATCCACAAAAACAGACTTGCCGATTTACCCTATATATGCAGTGAATTACAAAAAAGCCATGTCATTCTCTATGCAGACCAGACAGCCTTTAATGTTTTATCCGGCAAGTATCCGGCAGACTTGCTGCTGCCTGCAACAGAAGAAAGCTTCGGTACGGAATTTCTCGATTATAAGATGAGCATACGAACTGTGGCGTCCATAGATGAGGCCTTGGAACACATTGCCCGGTTCAGTTCAAAACACAGTGAAAGTATTGTAAGTGAAGATAAAGACGCGATTCTGCTTTTCCAACAAATGGTAGATGCAGCCTGTGTTTATTCAAACGTATCAACGGCATTCACAGACGGAGCACAATTCGGTTTTGGAGCAGAAATAGGTATTAGCACCCAGAAGTTACATGCAAGAGGACCTATGGCTTTGCCCGAGCTGACTACCTACAAATATATAATAGAAGGCAACGGACAGATAAGAAACGGATAAACATTTTATCTTTGCTCTCTACAATAACGAATTTTACAACTAATAAACTCTACAACATGAAGCCCTCAATTCAAACGTACTTACGTCGTGGCTCCTTATTGCTCGGAAGTATGGCCATTTCTTTGTGCACTTTGGCCTGGGACTATGCAGAACACCGTAAAATCGGAGACCGTGCCATGTCACTGATGCCTGAATATTTAGTACGAAACGGTATTTATCCGGATGAAGCAACTGCGGACAGCGCCATGCTCTCCATCCTCAACATGGCACATATGGAGGGTACCAACGCATATGTGATGAAAGAGTTAACCCAACTCCCCAATATCGTCACCTATGGAACGTTATGTGGTCTGGCTGGCGACCATGTGGAAAATCCGCTATTACTGGAAACAGGATTACAGACGCATTTCTCAAAAACAAACCGGACACTCGCTCTTGAAACCAAGGCAATGAATGAATTCCTGACAGGGGCTTCCAGCAAAGAATTATTAGATATAAATCTCGCCTACGGCCTGTTGGCCATTAAGGACCTTTCCCATTTTTATGCATACGGTAAAGGCCTTAAAGAACATTTGGAGATGATAGACATTCAACTAATCCAGCGCCTGAAACAACCATCAGAAGTGAACGTGGTCTTCTCTAAATTAAATAAGCTGCCTTCCATGAGCAAATATTTCTGTATTCATATTTTTGCCGTTTATCTGGCTCAGGAAGCAGGGAAAGAATTACGGAACGGAAATAAGGAAGCATCGGATAACCTGATGTTTTATGCAAGCCTCTACGAAGCTTTCGCCGAACACTTCCTGCAAGATTCATTTGCATCCGGACATCAAATGGTGCAACGTGGATTCAGTGCGTCTGCGGTAATGAATAACAAGGCATTACACGACTTCTACAATACGATACCTGTGGAAACAGCGAATATGAAAGGGGAGGTCTGGAAATCTTTCGGGGATAAACGACTCAATCAAAACATGCAGGAATATAAAGCGGCTGATGATTACCGCAATATCCGGGTAACAAAGACAGGCCCCTATACCTTAGACAAGGGGGATAGCTATGAACGTGAAACCCAAGTCTTTTACCAGGTGGTTAAAGCTACCTGCCAATCCATAACCGAAGTATGGCAAGCCTACCACAAGGCATCGCTGGGGGATGGAGATGATATTATCAATGATTTGCCGGAGCAAAAAGAAGAACTTCCCAATTTTGTATACAGCCATTTCCCTGTTATAAAAGAATTCCCTATGCCTTTCGGCACCCAATTAGACGAACTGCCGCTTTCCGAAGATGTAGCAGCCCGCCAAGACGAGCTACAGCTCATTGTCCAAAAACCGTTTACCCGCAATTTTATCCGCTCCCGCGTAGCCAATTCATTTTCTATTCTACTAAGTGATGTCCTCACCAGTGATGAAGAAGTTGCCATCGGAGCGCGTCTGAATCTGAGTATGTTCAACTGGCATAAATTTGGTAACGGAACAGGGATGAACATGAAAGCCGGCGACATAGCCCATTGGATTTCCCCTACCATCTCGGGATATTATATGTTTACAACCCCGGATTCCTATACTACCGACAACTGGCATATAAAAGGCGGGGTAAACTATAGCATGGATATATTTGTTGCCCCGAAGCGTTTTCTCGGTCTCTATTCATACATGGAAATGGGGTTGGACCGCAGGGACAACAAAAGCCGTTTCCTTGTAGCCCCCTCGTTAGGCATACAAATCGGTTCGCTTATCGGGCTGCATAATTTCAATATGCCGGGTTGGTTACGTATTCCTTTAAGCATTATTTTACCCCTCAAGTTTTCCGTTACCTGCAACAAGGTAGCAGGACTTCCGGTCGAATGGGTAGAAAATCTCGAGGTCGATATTGTTTTCTAAAAACAGTATCGGCACTGTAATAATATGTCTATATGTAGTTATCACACTTTAAAATACGTAATGGAATATTTACGGTAAAAATAATTACATTTGCACTTCACTAAAAAAGCACTATAGGATGAGAAACTTCACTTGCGTACAGGATTTAGGCGACTTGAAACAAGCGCTTAACGAAGCATTCGAGATTAAGAAAGACCGCTTTCAGTTTACAGAGTTGGGCAAGAATAAAACCTTGTTAATGATTTTCTTCAACTCCAGCCTCCGTACCCGTCTCAGCACACAAAAAGCCGCCATGAATCTTGGTATGAACACGATGGTTCTGGATGTAAACCAGGGTGCCTGGAAGCTGGAAAGCGAACGCGGTGTTATTATGGACGGAGACAAGCCGGAGCATCTTCTGGAAGCCGTTCCGGTAATGGGATGCTATTGCGACGTTATCGGAGTACGTTCTTTTGCCCGTTTCGAAAGCAAGGAAGACGATTATAACGAAAAAATACTGAATCAGTTTATTCAATATTCCGGACGTCCGGTATTCAGTATGGAAGCGGCAACACGCCACCCGTTACAGAGTTTTGCCGATCTTATTACAATTGAAGAATACAAGAAAACAGCCCGCCCGAAAGTTGTAATGACTTGGGCTCCGCATCCTAAATCCCTGCCGCAAGCTGTTCCTAACAGCTTTGCAGAATGGATGAATGCAACAGACTACGAATTTGTCATCACACATCCGGAAGGGTATGAGCTCGATCCTAAATTTGTTGGCAATGCCCGCGTTGAATACGACCAGAAAAAAGCATTTGAAGGGGCAGACTTTATCTATGCTAAAAACTGGTCAGCATATGCCGACCCCAATTACGGTAAAGTAATCAGCACAGACCGCAGCTGGACTGTCGATTCTGAAAAAATGGCACTGACTAATAATGCTTATTTCATGCACTGTTTACCAGTACGCCGTAACATGATCGTGACTGATGATGTAATTGAAAGTCCTCAAAGCATTGTGATCCCTGAAGCTGCAAACCGGGAAATCTCAGCACAGACCGTACTTAAAATGATATTACAAGGATTATAATCCGGATATTTTCAAAAAACTACCACAAAAGGGCTATCTTCGATTCATTCATAGGATGGCCCTTTTTATATGTTTTGGAGAAAGCCGTCATCCAATACTGTAGATATCCCTCATCCCTACTTATTCTTTTTTATTCCTCACTTTCGATTGAATACAAACTTATTTTTCCGTCAATTGTTTCATATATACATAGAACAATTAAAACAAACAATATGAGTTTCAATATAGCCGACACAGGCAAAAAGAGAGTTGTTATTGTAGGCGGAGGCTTCGGGGGATTGAAATTAGCCAACAGACTCAAAAACCATAATTTTCAGGTTGTATTAATCGATAAGAATAATTATCACCAGTTCCCTCCCCTGCTTTATCAGGTTGCATCTTCCGGATTAGAGTCAGGTTCCATATCTTTCCCTTTCCGCAAAATATTCCAGAAAAGAAAAGACTTTTACTTCAGACTCGCAGAAGTAAAGGCTGTGGTTAAAGAACAAAACATAATCCAGACTTCTATCGGAGATTTGAAATATGATTACTTGGTTCTTGCTACCGGAACCACAACTAACTTCTTTGGTAACGAAAACATACAAAAACATGCGTTGCCTATGAAAACAATCGAGGAAGCATTGGTTTTACGTAATGCTATCCTGTGTAACTTAGAAAAGGCTACGGTTACCACCGATCTGGCAAAAAGGCAAGCTCTGATGAATATTGTAATCGTAGGAGGTGGTGCTACCGGCGTTGAAATATCGGGAGTATTATCAGAAATGAAACGATTTGTCTTACCGAAAGATTATCCGGACTTGAAGCAATCTTTCATGAATATTTACCTCATTGAAGGTTCCCCCCGGCTTTTATCCGTCATGTCGGAAGAAGCGTCCGAACATGCTGAAAAGTTTCTTGAAGAAATGGGGGTCACAATTATGCTCAATAAAAAGGTAACCGACTATCAGGAAGGAAAAGTCTTACTTGATGATGGTTCTGCTATAGAAAGCCAAATGCTTATTTGGGTAAGCGGTGTAACTGCCACACATTTTGAAAAGATTGGAAAAGAAATGACCGGACGGGGAGGAAGAATTCTGGTGAATGAATTTAACCAGTTGCCGGAAAGTCAAAATATATTTGCCATCGGAGATGTTTGCCTGCAAACAGAACCTGATTTTCCGAACGGACATCCACAAGTTGCCCAAGTAGCCATTCAACAGGGAAATTTATTAGCCGACAATCTTATAAATATAGAAAACGGATCGTCACTAAAACCTTTCCATTATAAAGACCTCGGCACCCTTGCTACAGTTGGAAGAAACAAAGCTGTTGCTGATATTAAAAATATTAAATCCCAAGGATTCTTTGCCTGGTTGATTTGGCTGTTTATACACCTTCGTTCTATCTTGGGCATCAAAAATAAATTAGTCATTTTAATTGAATGGATATGGAGTTATTTTACTTACGACCAATCCATACGCTTAATACTGCACATACCGAAAAAAGAATGAATAACATTGTTTTTCGCATGTATGCGCAAACAACAAAAAACACACTATATTGTTTTAGCCAACAATTACAAAACCATCTAAAAATCATTCATCTTCATAAAATAATTAACTATATTTGTTGCATATCTTAAAATATGAAACAAATAATATGAAATGACACAAAAAGATTCTTACTCTGCTACGCAGTTGACTGCAATGGTTGTACTACGATTATTCATTGGCTGGCATTTTGCTTACGAAGGATTGGTGAAAATCCTGAATCCGAAATGGACCTCGCTTCCTTACCTACTCGATTCTAAAGGTTTTATGTCTGATTTTTTTGCCGGACTGGCCAGTGACCCGGCAATGATGAACATGGTAAACACACTGAATGAATGGGCTTTATTACTAATTGGTCTCGGACTGATTACAGGAGCCTTCAGCAAACTCTCTTCTATTGGGGCAATGATATTGCTTGCGTTTTATTACCTCTCCCACCCTTCATTTATCGGAGCACAATATATGATGCCGTTTGAAGGCTCTTATTTATGGATAGACAAAAACCTGGTAGAAATGGCGGCATTGGCAGTACTACTGGCTTTCCCCACTTCCCATATTATCGGGCTGGACCGCTATCTGAAAAAAGCGATACCTCTATTGTCTAAACTCAAATTAATGTAATATCATGGCTACAGAAAACAATAATATACCGAAGGATAAAGAAAATAAAGGACCACAATCCGAAGGGCGCCGTAATGCCCTGAAAGCATTAGCAACGATTCCGGTATTAGGAGCACTGGGATACGGAGTCTACAAAAAGCAGACATACGACAAACAATCGAAAAGCTTAGGCAGTTCTTTTAAATTCAATAAGGAGCATTATATGATTCCCGCCCAACCGGATGGGAAAAAAATTCGCATCGGAATGATCGGATTCGGTATCCGTGGCAAACAGTTGATGCGTGCTGCCGGTTTTGCCGAACCATCGTGGATTGATGGTCTGATTGAAGGTGCAAAAAACGACAGTAAAGACAAACGTTATGAACAATTCCTCCAACAGGATGACCTGAATATTGAAGTAACCGGCGTATGTGATATTTTTGATGTATATGGCGAAGCAGCTGTATTGGCAGCTTCCAATATATATCGTGAAGGCTCGAACGGTAAATTCGGCAAACGCCCGAAACGTTACAAAACATATAAAGAATTATTGGCGGCAGACGATATCGATGCCGTTATTATTGCAACCCCCGACCACTGGCATAGCACTATGGCAATGGAGGCTGCCAAAGCAGGAAAGCATGTATACGTCGAGAAACCATTATCATGGACAGTTCCTGAAACTTACCAGGTGCGCCAAGTAGTAAAAGATACTGGTATTGTATTCCAGTTGGGTCACCAGGGACGACAGACAGACAGTTATATCCGCGCAAAAGAAATTATCGATAAAGGTTTGATTGGCAAAGTATCGTTAATCGAGGTTTGTACCAACCGTAACGACCCGAACGGAGCTTGGGTATATCCGCTGATAGATGGGGCTTCTCCCGACACAATCGACTGGAAACAGTTTGAAGGGCCCGAAGAACGCATTAAAGAATATACCGACTACATGACATCAAACAATCTGCAACGGTATATAGGTCCGGATGCCCGCGACAAATTCAGTCTGGAACGTTTCTTCCGCTGGCGTTGCTGGTGGGACTACAGTACCGGTTTGAGCGGCGACTTGCTGACACACGAGTATGATGCCATCAACCAGATATTCGGAGTAGGTATTCCTCATTCGGCAACTTCTTCCGGAGGCGTTTATTTCTTTAAAGACGGACGTACGGTACCAGATGTATTACAAACCACTTTCGAGTTCCCCGACCGGGATATGACCATGTTATATAGTGCAACACTGGCAAGCAATCGTCCACGCGGTAAAGTGATTATGGGACATGATGCCCAGATGGAGTTGTCCAACACAATTACTCTAAAAGCAGACCCTGCTTCCGAAATCTATAAAGAAAAGATAGATAAAGGCATCATCAAACCGAACGAACCGTTCTACACGTATGTGCCGGGACAGAGTTCTGTGGATGCTATCACATCACCTACCGAATTATATTTTGCCCAACGCGGTTTGCTTTATACCTATGTAAGCGGTAAGCGCTATGATACGACTCACTTGCATATCCGTGAATGGCTGGAATGTATCCGTCAGGGTAAACAACCGAGCTGTAACATTGATGCTGCGTTTCAGGAAGCCATGACTGCCCATATGGGAACACATGCTTATCTGGAAGGACGTACAATGTATTGGGATAAAGAAAAAGAAGAAATAGTAAAAGGATAAACCTCCTTTTCAGAATAAACAGAAAGGTGTACCAAAATGTCCTGACGGGCTTTTGGTACACCTTCTTTCTTTTTCACAAAGTTATCATTTCAGGGCTTTAAGTGACATATTTATCAAGTTTTCCTCTTTTTACTAACCAACCATCTATACACACAGTCTGTTTCAGAAAGAAACCGGCTCTTTTTCAGGATAAAAAGGAGAAAATTCTACATAATCCGGTACCTTTTCACATTTACCCGGAGGGTATTTTCAATTAGTAGCGGTACTAATTCCAACTGTCTGCGCATAAAAAAGCAATAATCCGCGCGGCAAAACACCTATGTTTTAACTTTAAAGCATATATGTTTCGAAATCAAAACATATATGCTCCGTTTTTAGATGTTATTGAGCATGGCTACAACTCTGGAATGGTTCAAAAATCAGACCAGACGCAGATATTAAATAGATTATTATTCCCTTGGAAACAAGACAATATGATTAGACGCAGATGACGCAGATAAACGCGGATTAATACATATTTTACGTCTCTTAATCCGCGTTTACCTGCGTCGTCCGCATCTAATAAAAATTCCCGCATCATATCAATTCGAAAGAACCGCGTCATTTTCAGTAACAAACAGACAAATCCCAACTCTGCGAGAACAGCGTATTTCCAATCTATCCCGAAGGGAGGCCCATACAAACGAAGCAGAGACAAGGTGTTTTGTCATTCTGTCATTTCGCAAAATGACAGAATTCTATCTCCAGCTCCGGTAACCTCTCCTACAAATTATAAGTAAGCGTCAACCAGGTTACTTGTGCATCCCGGTTGCGAACCTGTGTCATCTTCAACGCTTCGGTATCGACAATCGTTGTTTCTTCCAAAGTATTGAAAATATTGTTAATACTTACATTGGCACGGAGTTTACGTTGGAAGAAGTATTGAGACAGCCCCGCATTCACGCTGGAACGATGTTTAATTTTTCCTTGTGGAGTCAACTGGTCGGATACATAGAAACCATCGATTTGCAATTCCGTTGTCGGGGTGATAGTGATATTTATACTCCCTTTGACATCTGCACAAACCATTGATTTCTTTTCATCATACCCGATTGAACGTCCGTCAATCTCATCACGATACACATTTCCGGCAAAGCCGATTGCCAACAAACGTACCGGACGCCATGTACCCGACAGTTCAAATCCAAAGGCCTGGCTATGGCCTATATTTTGTTTCTGCCAGATTTCAGTACCTTTTGCATCTTCCTGCAGTACATCCATAATACGGTTCGATTTATTACGATAATACAAGCTCGGGCTCAAACTGAATGTCCGGTTTGTAAATAGATAGGCCAACTCCAGAGAATGAATCATTTCATCTTTCAAATCAGGGTTACCCTGGCGGATATGAGTAGCATCACTTTGGTCGACAAACGGGTTCAGGTCTGCTCCATAAGGACGGATCGCACGTTGGATATAGCTCAACGAAAACTCTCCGCCTTTCTCCATATGATAGGCAAACTTCGCTCTCGGATAAACACGGAAACGGGAGGTCGTTTCATCATACGGTACTTTATCTCCGGTATTCTCATTCAAAGTTGTTTTTATATTCTGCCAGTTCAATTCACCCTGAACACCTACCTCTGCCGTAAAAGGATTCCATTTCTTCACTACAGAAGCATACAGGAGATTTGTACGACGGTAGAATCGGTATATATTTTCTTTCTGTACATCCGGTCCCCATACGCCACCTGTTTTCTTATTGCCTTCGGCATTGTATCTCTCATCTTTAAAAGTACCTATATAACCTGCGTTAAACGACCAGTCTTTATCAAACATCTTACGGAATGCTCCGGATACATAATAGGTATTCTTATTCTGATGGATATAATAATTGTCTTCCGCTATAATAGCTCCGGTTTCAGGCTTTTCATTCTGATAGTCATTTCCTTCATCATAACCGAAATTATTATAGTTGAATACAACACTCAACTGATCCCGTGGATTACTGAAAGTATGATTCCAACGAGCTTCGGCAGCATAGGCTTCCTGCCGTTGGTCATTATAACGGTGGCGGAACATTACCGGTTGGACGGAACCATCGCTTGCCAGCTTTCCATTATTTATTTTACCATAACGGCTATAATCCATCAAATAATAAAGCCCGTATACGGAAATCAGGTCATTGGCACTCAGTTCATAACCGACATTCAAATCTGCCAAATGCACATCCGGCCTTGCTGCCGCATTATTATTCATCACGGTTGTTCCCGATTTATTAGTAGTTGTTTTACTGAACGTACGTTTACGGAACTCACGACGATAATTATATTTTCCGACAATATGGAATTTCCCGGGATGCAAATTCACTACTGCGCCCGCATTATAGCGTTCCTGAAGTCCTGCACCTACATTAAGTTGTAGCGGAGAATCACTTTTACGGTATAAAGCAGAGGACAAATTAAGCAACCCGGCATCCCCGTCCGGAATCAATTCGATAGAGGGCATCGATGTCATAGACAAACGATTAAAGAACGAAGCCGGAAGTTGAATCAGCATATCCCCGCTATTCTCCTCCATCAATCCGTAAGGAACTCCATTTATCAATAAACCGGGATGATTCGAGCCACGATAAGTAATACCTCCCTCTATATCTGTTATTACAGAAGGCAGTAAACGAAAGGCATCTGCTGTTGTTACGGTTATGCTGCTCAGGTTTTCATCCACCTGCATCCGCTTTACTTCTCCCCCGCTCAATCCGCCAAAACGTTTTCCCTGGATTTGAATCGTATCCAAAGATAAGGTTCTATCGACCGGAGTCTGTGAAAAAGAGGGCAAGCTGAATAAGGCTAGCACCGGAAGAATTAGGGAAATATATCTCATAAATTATAAGTATTGTATATAGGTTTATAAACAAAAAAAGTCTGTATGTTATGCGCATACAGACTGTCCTCTTCACTGTTTACTGAATATTATTCAGCAGGAGCAGCTTCAGTTGCCGGAGCTTCAGTAGCTGTAGCAGTAGAATCAGCTTCAGCAGGAGCAACTTCTTCAACAGCAGTTTCTTCAACAGCAGGAACTACTTCTTCAACTGTAGCAGTTTCTGCTACTTCTTCTGTAGATTCTGCGGATTTGTTACCACAAGATGCGAATGAAACAGCTGCGATAACAGCAGCAAATGCAACTAACTTTTTCATTTTGTTCTTAATTTAAACGGTCTATAATATCTTCGTGTTGTAAAACGATGCAAATGTATGTATTAATCATACATGTTGTACAACATAAAGTATTTTTTTTTGAACTTTTTTTAATGCCAAATACAAGCCGCTGATTATCAACAAAATCTCAAATATCAATAATTTGCGTATAAATATCTCTTGATGCTCTTCTTGGGAGTTTTCTCAAACTCGGTAGGATACAACTGGAGTTCGGAAACAGATTCGTAAGGAGCCAATAGCTTGTTCAATTCAATACGGTTCTGTTCCATAATAACCGGAAGGTCGGTATGAGAGATACCTGTTCCATCCACTGTATCATAGTCCGGATAAACCAATCCCACCAACTTTCCGCCTCTTTCGATAATGATGCTTTCCATGACGAAAGGGAGGTTGTTCAGTTTTGATTCGATTTCTTCCGGATAAATATTCTGTCCGCTCGGACCAAGAATCATCGTTTTGCTACGTCCACGAATATAAATGCGGTTGTTTGCGTCGATTGTTCCCAAATCGCCGGTACGCAACCAGCCATCTTCCGTAAAGACATTACTTGTCGCTTCCTGGTTCTTATAATATCCCTTCATCACATTTTCACCCTTAACCTGGATTTCCCCTACCGTATTATATGGATCGTCAGAGTCGATACGTACCTGCATAATGCCTTTCAATACCTGACCGCAAGAGGTCGGAACATATTCCGCATTATTATCATAACTGATCAACGGACCACATTCGGTCATTCCATAACCGATTGTAAACGGAAATTTAATCTTATATAAGAAATCCGCTACTTCCTGGTTCATTGCAGCCCCTCCTACAATTACTTCCCGGAAAGCTCCACCCATTGCATTTACCAGATGCTTACGGACCTGGGCATAGATACGGGAATCCAACAAAGGAATATTCAAGGCAAGTTTCATAGATGTCTTGCTAAGCTGCGGAAGAATCATCTTCTTATATATCTTCTCCAAAATCAAAGGAACGGTCAGAATCAAATTCGGCTTTACTTCCTCAAATGCCTTCAACAGGATTTTAGGAGACGGCACTTTTCCCAATAAATACACATGAGCTCCTACAGCCATAGGCACCAGGAAATTGAAAGCACAACTATAGGCATGAGCCAACGGCAGGAAACACAATTCCTTATCTCCCTGGAATAATAAATCCAGTGTCTTAGCATAAGTGACATTACCGGCAAGGTTATTCCCTGTCAGCATCACTCCTTTACTAAAGCCTGTTGTTCCTGATGTATAATTCAACAAAACAACTTTGTCGTTATCCAACTCCGCATATTTAATATCATTCTTAGAGAAGCCATTCGGATATTTCTCAATCATCTTCTCATCCAATGCCTTCATTAATTTCTGGATGCATTCGCCATCGCGTTGATGCAAACAACGGAAATCATTTAATGAGAATACACCGCGAACCTCCTCAATCATGTCTTCTTCCAGCGAATCCCAGATACGGTCGCTAACAAATAGAAAGACGGATTCCGAATGATTGATTATATGATGTACATCATTCGGGCTGAAATCCTGCAGGATGGGCACAATAATCGCTCCGTAAGTAACCGCAGCCATATAGACAATGCACCAATGCGCGCTATCTTTACCTATTAAGGCAATCTTATCTCCACGCCGTATCTGGCACTCTTTAAACAGTATATGGATACGGGCTATTTCGGTAGCTACATCTCCGAAAGTGAAGCTGTTCCCTTTACTATAATCGGTAAGTGCAGGAAGGCCCCAATTCTTCTTGAAACTCTCCTCATAGATTTTGATAAAATTCTCTTGTATCATATAGCACATTGTCTTATTAAGTGTGCAAAAATACAGACTATCTGACAAATACACAACAGGTAAGCGGAGTTTAACCCGTTCCTTCTGTCTTCTCAGCCTGTTTCTTACTATTCTTTAGGCAGTAACTTGCCAAAGAGCAATCGTTCAATGTCAAGCGAGCTACCCATCCTCCGAGACAGAAATATATCTGTAGGATGTGAGGTTCTCGTAATTTATACATATCTTTCGCTTATCTAAACTATATGAGAATGAATAAATGGATATTACTATTATGTGGAGCCTTGGCAAGCTGTCAGTTTTCTCCGAAGCAAGAGATGGATGACACAGCCTGCAATACAATCGACATAACCACGGTTTTCAACAATGAACCTGCCGAGATAGAATTAAACGAATGGGCAAAAGATGTCCGCTTCATTCCCCTGGAAACAACAGACTCTGTATTATTGACCGGCTTTATTTCCCAAATCATTTACTTTCAGGATAAATTGGTTGTCTACAACAACGGGAAGATATTCCTGTTCAATCCCGAAGGAAAATTTATCAGGATGATAGGGAGTAAAGGAGAAGGTCCGGAAGAATATCAATCTTCCGGAAATCCGAGTGTGAACCGGGAAGGCGTCCATGTCAATGATAATAACAAATGGATCAAGACATATGGCTGGGATGGCAAATGGAAACGGACCACTCATATCCCCCCTATAAATATCAGAGAAATACTTCCATTGCCTGATGGACGAAACATAGGGTATGTACAGAATATATCCGGACAGGAACCGATACGGATGTATCTGTTTCGCGACTCAACCGTATTAGATTCCATTCCATATACTAAAAGTTTTGAACCGGGAGACATCACAATGGTATTTTATAACGAATGCAAAACGTTCTTTACCCCATCCGGCTACTTTGTAAAGGAGATATTCAATGATACAATTTTCAGGCTTACAAAAGAAAACACACTTATTCCCCGCTGGGCAATAGATGCAGGAAAATACAAATTGGAAGAAGGGGCGCGCTACAAGCTGGAAGACCCGCGAAACAGTTTATATAAGGAAAAGAACGCAGCCCTAATCAACGTAATTGGTGCCGGTAACGGTACATTATACCTTACAGCCAATCTGAATGATAAATCTTATCTGGTTTGTTATGACGAAAAAAATGGAAAAACAGAGAGCTTTAAATTGCCTTACCCTGAACATAATTTCGAATTTAAAGAAGGGAATACATTTATTCCCCAATTTATTTCGGAAGACAGCCGCTATCTGATAGGATATGAAGTACAGGAAAATGATGAGAATCCGGTTATCATCCTGGCCGAGCGATAAGAAGGCAGAACTGTCTTTATCCGAATATTTTCGCTAAATTTGTGCGATAAATAAAAGACAATGATTGACAAAACTGTTTTCGAAAATAAAATAGCCGCTTATTACACGCTGGGGTGTAAACTTAATTTCGCCGAAACTTCGGCTATCGGAAAGACGCTTGCCGGACAAGGGGTTCGTAAAGCCCGCCCGGGAGAAAAAGCTGATATATGTGTTGTCAACACCTGTTCCGTTACAGAACTGGCTGATAAGAAATGCCGGCAGGCTATCCGCCGTATCAGTAAACAACATCCGGACGCTTTTATCGTAGTAACCGGTTGCTATGCCCAACTAAAACCGGAGGAAGTTTCGCATATAGAGGGTGTAGATCTCGTACTTGGTGCAGAACAGAAACTGGATATATTAATGTATCTGGACGACCTGAAGAAAAAAGAAGCCGGAGGGGCTATTATCGCCTCCCAGACAAAAGATATACGGACATTTTCCCCTTCTTGTTCAGCAGGCGACCGGACCCGTCACTTCTTGAAAGTGCAGGACGGTTGCGATTATTTCTGTTCCTATTGTACCATCCCGTTCGCTCGCGGACGAAGCCGTAACGGGACAATAGAGAGTATGGTAAAACAAGCACAGGAAGTTGCAAACAAAGGCGGGAAAGAAATTGTTCTAACAGGTGTTAACATTGGGGATTTCGGTAAAAGTACAGGGGAAACATTTATCGACCTTATCCGCGCCCTTGATGAAGTGGACGGGATTCTTCGTTATCGTATCTCCTCTATCGAACCAAACCTGATTACTGATGAAGCAATTGATTTTGTGGCATCCAGCAAACGCTTCGCCCCACATTTCCATATACCTTTGCAAAGTGGTAGTGATACTGTATTAAAGTTGATGCGCCGCAGATACGATACGGCTCTGTTCCGCCATAAAATCGAGAAGATAAAAGAAATCATGCCACATGCTTTCATTGGCGTAGATGTAATAGTAGGTACACGCGGAGAAACAGATGAATTGTTTGAAGAAGCACGGGCTTTTATCGATAGTCTGGACATCAGCCAGCTACATGTATTCAGTTATTCCGAACGTCCCGGCACGCAGGCTCTAAAAATAGACTATGTTGTCGACCCGAAAACAAAACATGCACGTAGCCAGCAATTGTTGGATATTTCAGACCAAAAGCTCCATGCATTCTATGAAGCTCATATAGGCAAAAATGCAAACGTACTGTTTGAACATACCAGGAAAGGTGGATTGATGCATGGCTTTTCCGAGAATTATATAAAAGTGGAAGCACCGTACAATGCCTTATGGGTAAATGAAGCTCATCCGGTTACTTTAGGAGGATGGAATGAGGATAAAACGGCGTTACTGATTAAAAATAAATAATAAAAAATATTCCATGTGGACTAAAATACAATATGCGTTTATATTCTGCTGGGCAAAAGTTCATGCCTTGCTCCCTATGCGTGTATTATACCTTCTGTCGGATATCTTATACATTATAATATATAAGATTGCACGATACCGTGTAAAAGTTGTACGTGCAAATATGAAAGCGTCTTTTCCGGAAAAAACAGAAAAGGAACTACGCCAGTTGGAGCGAGACTTTTATCATCATTTCTCTGATTATATAGTCGAGACAATTAAGTTGGCGCATATCTCTAAGGAAGAGATACTGAGTCGTGCCGTTATCAGAAATCCGGAACTTATGGATGACCTGGCAGATAAAGGATATACTTGTTTCGTACTGTTAATGGGGCATTATGGTAACTGGGAGTGGTTTACCGCCGCAAGCCATTTCTTCAAAACACTAAGAGTATACCAAATATACCGTCCGCTGAAGAACAAAGCGTTTGACAAACTCTTTGTATATCTCCGTACCCGGTTCGGCTCTTGTGGCATAAAGAAAAACGATACCATACGCGATGTCATCAAATTAAAGAAAGACAAAACGCATGCACTGGTTATATTTATAGCAGACCAGACCCCCAGTAAAGCCAACCTGCATTACTGGACCACTTTCTTAAATCAGGAAACATCCATTCTTACAGGACCTGAACGTATTGCCCGTAAAATGAATCTGCCGGTAGTATTCCTCGATGTAAAGAAAGTAAAAAGAGGATACTACACAATGGATATGAACCTGCTCACTCTTACCCCTAATGAAACTCCTGAAAATCAAATTACCGAACAATATGCCCGGTTAATGGAAAAAAGTATCCTGAACAATCCGGCATACTGGTTATGGACCCATAAGAGGTGGAAACATAAAAGAGAAAATACAGCGAATCCAAATTAACCTGCATACAATGAAAAAAAAACTGTCGGTCGTTATCCTTAACTGGAACGGAAAAAAATTAATGGAAAAATATCTTCCATCTGTACTTGCGAACACTCCCGAAGAGTGGGCACAGGTGATTGTTGCCGATAATGGCTCTACCGATGGTTCCCTCGATATGCTGAAAGAGAAGTTCCCTTCAGTCAAACTTATGGAATTCGACCGTAATTATGGCTTTGCCGGAGGTTACAATCTTGCAATGGAACAAATAGACAGCAAATATACCGTTCTCCTTAACAGTGATGTTGAAACTCCAGCCGGATGGATAGACGCCCCGATAGCAGCACTGGAAAAGGACTCTTCCATTGCATGCGTACAGCCAAAAATCCGTTCGCTATGGGACAGGAAAAGCTTTGAATATGCAGGGGCTGCGGGTGGATTTATAGACCACTATGGTTATCCTTATTGCCGAGGACGAGTCCTCCATATTGTTGAAAAAGATAACGGGCAGTATGATACTCCTGCAGATTTGCTCTGGGCTACCGGAGCTTGCATGTTCATCCGTACAGCCTTATATAAAGAGATGGGAGGTCTTGACGCTGAGTTTTTTGCACATCAGGAAGAGATAGACCTATGCTGGCGTTTACGTTCACGCGGATACCGGATCCTATGCACACCAGAGTCTGTGGTTTTTCATCTGGGAGGAGGAACACTTAATGCTGAAAGTCCACGCAAAACATTTCTGAATTTCCGGAATAACCTGTTGATGTTATATAAAAATCTACCGGATAAAGAACTAAGGCAAGCTATGCGTGCCCGTTTCATCCTGGACTATATCGCAGCAACAAAGTTTCTGTTTTGTGGACACATCTCCAATGCGAAAGCGGTATATAATGCACGGCAATCCTTCTTTAAACTCAGAGAATCTTATCTGCCGGTCCGTCAAGAAAATTTGCAGAAAGCGACCCTCAGCAATATACCGGAAATCTATCAGAAAAGCCTGATTGCCGCTTTCTACCTCAAAGGGAAAAGGAAGTTTACGGATTTATAAAGCCATTGCCGATTTCAACACATCAATCATAATCGGTTTGAATCCGCTGACAAAACATTCTACGGCAATAACCATCAGAATAAGCCCCATCAAACGCATCATTACATTATTTCCTGTTTCTCCCATATAACGGTTCAAACGGGTTGATGCCCTTAATATCAAGAAGGTAATAAAATAAATCAGAGCAATCGTCCCTATCAATATTGCTTTCTTAGCCATAGTCGTTGCATCATCCATCAACATAATAGCATTTGCAATAGCACCCGGGCCACAAAGCATCGGAATGGCAAGTGGCGTGATTGAAATATCATTCACATATCTCTTTACCTCATCTTCTTTCAGCTTAGCCTTAGAATACCGCGCCTGCAACATATCAAAGCCTATCGTAAAAATGATAATACCTCCGGCTATACGGAAGCCATTCGTCGATATTCCAAAAAACTTAAAAAGGAACTGACCGGAAAAAGTAAAAACCATCAGTGTAATAAAGGAAACAATCGTAGCTCTGCGGACAATCATATGACGCTCCTCCTCACTCATTCCATTCGTCATGGTAAGAAACACAGGCATTGTTCCCAACGGATTCGTCAAGGTAAAAAAGGAAGTAAAACATAGCAGAAAGAAAGGCAGTAGTGTATCCATAATATTTTAATTTATAGGTTATCTATCGTAGGGACAGGTTGAACCTGCCCCTATTATGTTTATCATTCATCCCAAACCAAATAAGCCGATACCAGCCAATGGTTCAGTTTATTCCCGTCTATTTCCTGGGCTTCCGGAATACTTACAGTAAATGTATGTTTCCCCGGTTGAATATCAAAAAGATCCACTTCTTCCGGCATTACATCCGACCCCGGACACCAGTTAGAACGGGATAAATCAGATGATCCTAACGGTTCCTCCACCATCTTCTCCGAATATCCATCCTTATCAATATAGGAAGCCAGACGTTGCCTTAACCAAACACCTGTTCCCGGATTAAAACGACGGAAAGAAGCACAATCCGAACGCCATGGGACAAAGTTAAGAACTTCTTTTCCATCTACCGAAACAATATTCCTTTTTTGAACAAACTCATCACCTCCGGAATGTCCCCCATGTCCTGTAACGATATATTTCAACCGCACATTACGGGCACCATCCGGCACCTCAAATTCAGTAGAAACATCTTTACGTGCAAAAATATCCGGATATGTCTGTCCTTCATAATAAACCGTATTCATCAATGGCTCTACATGGCGGCGTTGCATCGGGTCGTAAGCAAGCTTCGACTCTTTGATATCAATATTCATACTAACCACATAACCTTCTGTTGTCCAGGTATCAATAAAAACACCCACATACGCTTCCCCTTCCAACAAAGGATATAAATCCGTAATATTCTGTTCCCAGTTTACACTGTCAGCCCACTGGTCTATATAAACAGGCTTACGGTGTTTTGTCAGACTATCATTCGGAGAACTATAATGTCCAACACCAAAAGGAGTCATAAAACGCATCAGTTCCACGGTCGGTTTATAATCGGGACCCGCTATAATACCAATCATGTTTTCAAGTTTCATACTGTCCACTGCCGGGAACTGTTTTTCTCCACGGGCAATGTTCAATAAATTTATGCCTGATTCTTTTGGTAATACAAAACAGGAACCGGATTTATCCCAACGGTCGCCGTTTGATGCGAGCGTTACCTGCAAATTAACAGATACAGTTCGTTTATAGTCCGGCAATGTTATCTTCTTCAAGATAATACGTCCGTTCATAAGATGATAAATGCTGTCCGATCCGGGAACATTATAAGCAGCCGGATACACATCCGGTGCAAAACGAACAGGCGTTTTGGCGAAAACCTGTACGGAATAATCTCCTGTCGCCGGAACTTCATGAGGACCGCATGCCGTAAAAAGCAATGTTCCTGCCAGCGAAAAGAGTAAAACGAGTTTTTTGTTCATTTATGTTTAGAATTTAGTAAGTTCCTTTATCAGCTGTTGCTGACTGGTTGCTTTATCGCCATGAATACACGGACCGGTAACACATCCGCCTTCACATGCCATAACTTCGATAAATTGTGCCGGTGCTTTACCCGTCTTTGCATAAGCACGCAACAGAGCCACATTTTTCTTAGTCAGATTCGCCACTTGTATAGCTTTAACATCCTCAGCCTCATCCTTCAAATAAACCTTTACAGCATTGATCACACCGCCACTCTGAGCAAAGCCATGTGCTTCACGTACGGCATTGAATAAAACAGAGAAAGGTTGCGCTTCTTCCATCTTAATGCCTAACCCATCCAATACGGAGCCGACTTCTTCAAATGTCATGGTAAAATCTACGGCAGGGTCCATTTTAACTTCTTTACGCTTAGCTACACACGGACCGATAAAGACGATTTGGGCATCCGGATATTTCTCTTTAACAATCCGTGCCGTATAATACATCGGCGAACCGGTTGTTGAAATATACTTTTTCAAATCCGGTATATGCTTTTCTGCCAACTGGATATAGGAAGGACAACAACTCGTTGTCATAAAAGGCTGACCTTCCGCCAATTTTTCTTTTAACTCTTCCGCTTCATGCTGAGTTGTAGTCATAGCTCCCTGGGCAACCTCTACCACTTCAAGGAAACCCATTTCCTTAATCGCCCCGTATACATTTTCCACAGGAGCTTTAAACTGGGCTAAAATGGAGGGAGCAACGATTGCAACCATCGGTTCCTTATTTCGCAACCGTTGAAGAATGTCAAACACTTGGGAGATTTCGAAAATAGCACCAAACGGACATGCATTTATACATTTTCCACAATAGATACACTTTTTCTCATCGATATGCTCCACACCATATTCATCTTTACTGATTGCCTTCACCGGACAAACTTCCTCACAAGGAATCGGAATGTATACAATCGCATGATAAGGACAATTCTGATGGCATTTACCACAACTGATACAAGTATCATGATCTATTTCCGCCTGTCCGTTCTTTTTGAAACGGATAGCATCTTTCGGACAGTTCATATAGCAACTGCGGGCTACACATCCACGACATAAATTAGTAATTTCATAGTTTACTGATACGCAAGAAGAACACGCTTCATCAACCACGCACATCAGGTTGTCTTTCTTATTTTCAGAACGTAGTAATGCCTGTTTGGCATATTCGGACAAAGGGGTCAATTCATCCACCTCATCTTGCATATCAAACCCTAATAATGGCAAAGTTTTATACTTCCATACTGCTCGCTCCTTGTGAATGCAACAACGACCTATTACCTTTGATTTTCTGGGACTTAATTCTATTGGCAAACGATCTATTTCCCCTAAAAGGCGGTTTTCTTTCCAAAGTTTTACTAACTTCGCCAACAAACCGTGGCGAACAATCATTACGTTATTGGTAAATGCCATGTATTTATAATTATTTGTGCTAACTATTATAAAAGCCACAAAGATAGAGAAATCCCTTCATATATACTAATACCGACAAACTGAAGTAAACCGACTGATTCCACGAGCAAATATCCCCCTGTCCGATTATTAAGCCGGAGGTTATAAATCCCTCTTTATTACATTAATATAATCTAAATTAAATTCGCATTAATAAGTTATGCTATCTTTGTAGTCTGAATAAAGTTCTTCGCTCAAATTATGAAACATTTTTTTAAAATAATGTTTGCTTCGGTACTGGATGGGGGTATAGCTGTGAGATTGGATATTACCGCTTTCATTTTCATGCAGATAGGTATTGCCGATACAAAGGGAAGTACGCTAAAATATACAATCAACCCTCAATATCTATCTACCCGTTTCATAAGCATACAATATAAAACCCTTATAAATTAGATGCCAATGAGCAATGAAGTTAAAATAAATTCATGGTTGATACCGTTTACATGGTTATACGGAATCTGCATACAAATACGAAATCAACTTTTTAACTGGGGGATACTCCCTTCCGAGCAATATGCTGTTCCAATTATCTGTGTCGGAAACCTTGCTGTGGGAGGAACAGGAAAAACGCCACATACGGAATACCTGATTCGTTTATTGAAAAAACAGTATCGTATAGCTGTGCTCAGTCGTGGATATAAGCGAAAAACTTCAGGATTTATTTTAGCGGATGCACAAAGTACAAGCCAGGACATCGGAGACGAGCCTTATCAGATGAAAAGTAAATTTCCGGAAATACTGGTGGCAGTGGATAGCAATCGTCGCAGAGGTATCAGAAATTTATTAGACTTGCCCCAGGACATAAAACCGGAAATCATTTTATTGGATGATGCTTTCCAGCATCGTTATGTAACTCCGTCACTGTCGATCATCCTGACAGATTTCCATCGCCTTTTTTATTACGATAAACTTATGCCTGCCGGACGATTACGGGAACAGATAAGTGGCATACAACGTGCAGACATTGTTGTCGTAACCAAATGCGAAAAAGAAATGAAACCTATCGAGTTCCGTATTATCGAAAAGAATATGAAACTTCAGGCAAACCAGCAACTGTTCTTTACAGGAATCTCCTATGGAGAAATTGAGCCGGTATTCCCGGATATTGCCCGTCCGCTCACACACAAAGAGATAGGAAAAGAGGACGACATACTACTTATATCCGGTATAGCCTTCCCTGTCCATTTCATTCATGAAGCACAGAAATATTCCAACAAGACACATATTGCGACTTTTCCGGATCATCATATTTTCAATAAATCCGATATTAAAAAATTAGATATGGTTTATGAGCAAATGGAATCGCCAGGTAAGCTGATTCTTGTCACGGAAAAAGATGCGGCACGACTAAAAAGCACACCGTTTATCCCGGAGGGATGGAAACGTTCTTTATATTACTTGCCCATCGCTATCGAATTTTATACGGAGAATAATTTTGACGAATTAATTAAAAGACATATAATCAACGTACAAAAAACAGCATTATACACAAATACAAAATGAGTAACAGAACAGAAATAGCAACTTTAGGCGAGTTTGGTTTAATCCGCCACCTGACAGACAAAATTGAATTGAAGAATGCAAGTACAATCAAGGGAATAGGCGACGATGCGGCTGTTCTCTCTTATGAAGACAAACAAGTGCTTGTAACTACCGATTTGCTACTGGAAGGTATCCATTTTGACCTTACCTATGTCCCGATGAAACATTTGGGATACAAATCCGCTGTAGTAAACTTCTCCGATATTTATGCAATGAACGGACTGCCTAAACAAATCACGGTATCTATCGGTATTTCCAAACGTTTTTCGGTGGAAGACCTGGATGAATTTTATGCTGGAGTCAAGCTGGCTTGCGAGGTTTATGGAGTTGATTTGGTTGGAGGGGATACTTCTGCTTCATTAACAGGCTTGTGTATCAGTATCACTTGTATCGGAGAAGGGGAAAAAGGCAAAGTTGTATTCCGCAGTGGAGCAAAAGACACCGACTTAATCTGTATTTCCGGAGATTTGGGTGCAGCCTATATGGGCTTACAACTGCTGGAACGGGAAAAAAGAGTTTTTAAAGGAGAAAAAGATTTCACTCCTGATTTTTCCGGTAAAGAATATTTATTGGAACGCCAGTTGAAACCGGAAGCACGTAAAGACATCATAGAATTATTACATAATGCAGGAGTTGTTCCAACAGCCATGATGGATATTTCGGACGGTCTTTCTTCCGAACTACTCCATATTTCCAAAGAAAGTAATGTCGGTTGCCGGGTTTATGAAGATCGTATACCTATCGATTATCAAACGGCTATCATGGCTGAACAATTTAACATGAGTCTTGTCACTGCTGCATTAAATGGTGGTGAAGATTACGAATTACTCTTTACTGTCCCTCTGACTGACCATGACAAAGTGTCTGAAATGAAAGGAGTTAAAGTCATCGGTCACATTACGAAACCCGAACTTGGTAATTATTTAGTTGGTCGTGATGGTGGCGAAGTGGAACTGAAAGCCCAAGGCTGGAACTCCCTGAATGATTAATATTTTAAGTTTTTTCTTTCAATCTATTGCAAAAACAAAAAAAGTCTCTATCTTTGCACCCGTTAAACAAAACAAGGTGCCATAGCTCAGTTGGTAGAGCAAAGGACTGAAAATCCTTGTGTCCCCGGTTCGATTCCTGGTGGCACCACAAAAAATCAAGCAGTTATCTTATGATGACTGCTTTTTTTATGCCTATTTTGTTATTTTGATCCGGTATTCATGCTTGAGACAAACATATTCACTTAGTAGTAAGTAAAAGAAAAAATAATATATTTGTGAAACAAATTATTTCAACTACTACTTCTATGGATTATGAATTTATAAAATCAAGACTCTCGCCTTGCGGATTACATTGTGGAAAATGTTTTGCTTTTGCAGACGGAGACATTATCCATTTAAGTCAAAAATTAAAAGATTCATTAGGAAAATTCGACATTTATGCAGAACGTTTTGTTTCACTATTAAACGAACCTGTTTTTGCTAACTATCCTTCATTCAAATTGTTGTTAAACCATTTTTCCATACCTAAGTGCAAAGGTTGTAGAAATGAAAAATGTATATTATTCAAAAACTGTAAAGTAAGAGAGTGTAGTGAAGAAAAAAAATTGATTTCTGTTTCCAATGTGATAAATTTCCATGTAATGAAACCGGATTTGACGAACATTTAGAAAAACGCTCCGTTGATATTAATAATAGAATGAAAAAAATCGGTGTCAAGGCCTATTACAACGAAATCAAAGATAAAACAAGATATTAACAGTAGTTTTCTTTTCAGAGGCAACCTTAAACAGAGGATGCTGCCTCTTTCAATTTTATCAAATTAGGAGTAACTACGCCATATTTTACCCCATAAGCAATCAGATCTTCAACCATTTGCCGAACCTCTTCGGGAGAATGTTTCACATGACCGTCAAACATGAATTGCAGAGCTTCATTGCTGTATATCTTCTTCGCAATTGGAACACTGAAGAACAAAGGTAACTGATATAATTTATTTGCCTTCTCCACTTTTGCATCATATCCTCGTTTCAAACAAATAGAAAAGCCTTCACGGATGGCCCGGATAGTTGTTCGGAGAATAGAGGAATCATTCACAAATTTAGTTGCACTACCAGCACTTAAAATTCCGGCAGTCAATCCGGCGGCGGCAGCGTAGTGGGTAATAATCCACAGTAATATCTGCCGGGAGGCAACAGGCTTCAGAGATGCACCCTCCAGAGCCTGTACGATTTTCCGTACACGGGGAGTTATCGCTCCATTCACCTCACCAATAGGAGTATGAGAATATTTCATTCCCGAGATAACACAATATATACCGTCCGCTTCTCTCCCACCTCCAACCATAAACGGGAAACCAAAGAAATACTGTTCAGGCTTCAAAAAACAGGCAATTTCATCAAAACAATCCCAATTATTCTGAAAGAACAACACATGCGCTTTACCTGCCGATGTTCCTAAAACCAGTAATACGTCTGGAAGTTGTATCTTATTGGTTGCAACAATAATGTATTCAAAGTCATTTTGTGTATCCAGTTCATCAATCACATGAGGACGAAAGACCGTATCAACCGTTTTCTTCCTACCATTCCTGAAATCCTGACAAACAAGATGAATGCCCTGTTCTTCAATCTGTAACTTTTGGCCCTTCCGGACAAACACCGTTATATCATGTCCAGCTTCCGCCAGTTGCCAACCATACGTGCTGCCGATAATCCCTGCACCATAAATCAATATTTTCATTGTACATTATTTAATCGTAATTTATTGTTTTGCGTTTCACGTTCCCCATTGATAAAGATGGAATCAAATAAAAAAAGACTTTCTGAATAAGGATCACAAATAGAAAGATATTCCTTTGGAGTATAACCTATAAATGTTTTAAAATCTTTTATCAGGTGAGATTTATCACAATACCCCCTATCACAAGCCAATTGGCTTAAATTAGTTTGCGAACCAGTATGCAAACTATGTAAAACTTTTCGGAACCGGGATATTTGCAGGAACTTTTTAGGGTTTAAGCCTGTATACTCAACAAATACCCGTTTGAATTGCTTATATCCGAGGCAAGCCGATCGAGATAGTTCAGCAAGATCTTGTTCCTCTTTATTAATAGCTCTAACAGCTGCATCCATTCTATCAAACCGATCGGAAGTAAAGTCGTTTAACTTCCTTAATAGATATTGCTCAATCAGATTGACACATTGATTGTTACCCCCGGCTTCCATTAGCCGTTTCTCTAAATCAAGCAAAGCTGTATCTCCCAGTAAATCAACATTCATATTCTTATTCCTTAATTCATCCATTGGAATACCAAAGATAGCCCTTGCTGCTACTGATTGAAAAACAACCATAATCAGATCGATAGTGCCAGAATAAATGATGTCAGTATAGAATGTTGATTGTCCGCATAAACTCGAACGAGGTTGGACTTCTTTATGTAAAGTAGAATAAATTCGGTCTCCTCGATGGAAAGCAAGCATAGCATGCCCCGACGGCACGTAACGCTGCGAACTTCGCTCTGCATTATCAATCGCTAAAAACCAATATTGTTTCACGTATGGCCTTAGTAACGTGGATGGTAATATTATCTGAAACTGCTCCATGCTGCTTGATTCTGCCAGCAAAAATAATCCTTCTTTATTGGAAAGCGGTGTAAAAAGCGGACTTTGTTATTTTTCAAAAAACAGAAAAAATTTGGGATAAGCCTGAATTTCATATGGATGGGATATTTACCATAGTATTTGAGCGTCAGACAAGGGACATTACTTTATTTGAGAAACCTAAAAAATTAGCCGAGTAATAATCCTGTTTCGAACTTTACCCGGCTATCTGCTACTTTATTTTACAAATTTTGCTTTTTTCAAATACTCAGCACTTTTCTGTGCTGCCTTAAACATTTCATCCATAATTTGTTCCTGCGTATATTTACTGCCATCCGCATTTTTCTTTTCACGCAGACTTTGGGGGATTTCGATTTCTACAACATAATCTTTCATACCGTTTTTGTATAACTGGCTAAAAATCCCATTAAAATCGACTGTTCCGCTCTCTCCAATAACAAACTCATCTTTGATATGCAACATCTTTATACGTTCCGGATATTTCTTCAAATATGCTACCGGATCTTTACCACCTTTACCACACCAATAAACATCCAACTCAAAACATACATATTCAGGGTTGGTATGTTCAACAAGGTATTCCCACATAATATCATTGCTGTCTTTTAACTTGCCAAATTCTGCTGCATGATTATGATATCCGAGCTTCAGCCCATATTCAGCTGCAACTTTACCCACCCTGTTGAAATAATTGCACATCTGTTGCAAACCTTCTACAGTATAATCCACCTGATAACTTGGAATAACGAAATACTTGCCACCACATGCTTTTTGAATTTCAAAAAGTTGACGCCAACGATTCATGATTTCGGTTTCATTACCCGGTTCTTCCTGAATACTCGAATGTGTAGAAATGATCTCAACCCCATACTTATCACACAACGCCTTGAATTCATTAGCAGGCAAGCCGAATACATTCGTATCACCCCCCCATTGTACAAGTTCGAAAACATTATATCCCATACGGCTAAGACGTTCTATAGACGCTTGAGGGTCTTTTTTCACGGCATCCATAACAGAGTAAAGTTGAATACCGATTTTTTTGTTCTTTGCAGACACTGCCCCGGGTATTGTGAGCAAGGCAATTGCAATAACTGTAAAAACGAATGTTGTTAATACATTGTGATACGATTTGAATAAGTTTTTCATGTCTTTTTATTATTAAATTATTACTGATATACTGTTATCATCTATGTTTATTGGGTATAAAGATTTACAAAGTTAATTTATTGTGGATTCTTATGCTTGCTTCATTTTCTATAAAGATTGTCTTATATTTGCATTATTAGTTGTTTTAACGTGAAGCTATACTATTTTGCAAAATAATACTATGAAGCCATTGCAAGAACATTCTTTTTCTTTCGACCATGTATATATTGCTCCGGATGAGCAAATCGGATTGCACAGACAATCTTCATGGGAACTTACGCTTATTGTTATCGGTTCGGGCATGAAACTTATCGGCGATACGACAGAACCGTTTCAATGTGGAGAGGTTGTGATGATTCCCCCTGAAATTCCACACTGTTGGTTTTTTAATAATGACAGTACCAACCCAAATGGCAAAATATCCAATATAACGATTACATTCACTGATGAATTTCTCGGTCATTGTTCGTCTGTATTTCCGGAACTCCGCAAATATATAGAGGAGTTGAAGAAGGTTTATGAAGCAGTAAAATTCAATAAACCGAAAGCCAATCTTATCGCCTCAATTTTAAAATCAATGTGCAATCAAAAAGATGTCGAACGCCTTTCGTCAATGATTAGATTGCTTGCTATATTATCACTCACAGACGAAACGTGCATTGTTGGTCAATATAAAAAGACTGACAAAAAACAAGAACGATTGAATATGATACGTATCTATGTAATTTGTAATGTGTCACGAGATATATCGCTCGACGATGTGGTACGCCATGTTGGAATGAACAAATCCGCTTTTTGTGTTTTCTTTAAGCAAACTATGGGAAAAACATTTATTACTTACTTAAATGAATATAGGATAGAACTGGCCTGCCAATTACTGAAACAGAAAAATATGTCTATATCTGAAATCTGTTATCATGTAGGATTTACAAACATTCCACATTTCAACCGAGTATTCAAAAAGACAATAGGAAGTTCCCCGTCAAAATACCGTTACTCTTTCAATCCTGAACTATGATGGTTATGAAGGAGCCTTTAATGGTTAAAACGATAACCATCAAAGACCTACATTCTTATTAAATGCAACTTAATAATAAAAATAATAGTTGATTTTTATTACTCCACCCTCAACGCTTTTACAGGATTCCCGGATGCCGCCCTGAAACTGTGCCAGCTAACTGTAAGCAATGTTACGCCAACGACAAGAAGGAACGACAGAAGATACGGCCATAGATTAAAACCGATACGGTAAACAAAACTTTCCGTCCACCAGTTAATCAGACACCATGCAAGCGGAATAGCTATCAAATATGCAATACCTGTCCAAAGAACGAACTGACGATTCAGCAAAAGCATAATCTGCCAAATGGTAGCCCCATTTACTTTACGGATACCGATTTCCTTTGTCCGCTGTTCAATGGCATACAATGCTATCCCGAAAAGCCCAAAACAAGTAAGCAGGATACTGATAATAGAATACATCATCAATATATCCGACAACTCAAAAAGTTTCTTGTTATTACCCAACACTACATTATACATGCTTTCATGCTGTAGATACTTTCCCGGGTACAGTTTATTCCATTCCACATAAATTTTTTTCACGGGTTCCGACCTATGTCCGGGATCGATGCGAACCTTTAGATAAACTCCATCCTTGGAACAACTGATAATACCCTTATCAATAGGTGTTTCAAGACTATTGGAGATATTCAGTTTAAAATAATCTTCGACAACACCAGCTATAACATGATCGTTTCCGAAAGGAGGACGTTCTTTTAATCTCGGTTCATATTCTTTTATAAGATGGCCAATAGGCAGTTCTCCATTGGGGAACAAGCTTTGCGCCCAAGTACGGTTCAGGTAGACCGGATGCGGATATTCTTTCATTGCATCTTTCCAGGGTAGTCCTTGTAATAACTTATATCCCATAACCTCCATCATTTCTTCGTCTCCATCTTCTGAAGTATAAGATTCATAGGTCCCATCCGGTGAAAATTCACTGAGTGGCCACTCATAAGTAGGGTTACTTAATGAAACAGCCTGCACACCCGGAAGAAGCTTGACGCGCTCTTTGAGCGGTGACATAGACATTTCGTTGTCACCAACCGAAAACGTATAAACATTCTTATAGTTTTCAGCCTTATCATATAAAAGGGATATCTGCTGCCTTACCGAAAAACTTCCGATTATCAGGATAAACGAAATGACAAACTGTACGATAGCCAATGAGGTGATGATTCGCCGCCTTGCTTTTCCCCTGTAGAAATTATTATAAACGGAAATAGACATTTTCGGTAAACGGCTGCTCATATACAATGCAGGAATACATGCTAGCAAAAGAATAAATGCGAACGTAACCGGTAGCATCTGCCCACTGTAGAGGAAAGATGCCGGGACTTGAATCGATAAGATACTGTTCATAACCGCCAACAAATCATATTGTATCAACTGGGCAATCAAAAAACCCAGCCCAACAGTCATAAATGTATCAGCAAACAACTGTACACTTAACTGCCCGTTTCCTGCGCCCATCAATTTCTGTACATTTATAGAGTACAACTGCTTAAATACACGGGAAAAACTGAGGTTTATATAATTAAAGCAGGCTATAGCCAATATCAAAATTGCAGAAAAAAGTGCAATAAATAGTAATGTTGTATTAGGCTTCTTAAGAGGTGAAGGAAGAGTTACCGAATCGAGGCATGCTTCCTGGATACTGAGAAACGTATTTTTAAAATCCCTTCCATCTGTCCTTTTAATAATTAAATTATCTGTTTTAGCCTGTAAGTCAGAAATAGATACATTCTTTTTCAGAAGGAAAAAATTTAGTCCCGGCATAGCCTTGTCAAAAAACAAAATATCAAAACCGAATGCAGCCTGGCTATTATCTTTTACAACTGCGGAAACAGTGAAAGTAAACAATCCTTCCTTATCCCCAAAACCACCAGGACCGAATAATATCCGAAGGGTTTGCCCCATCGGATTACTCTCCCCGAATAACCGTTTGGAGAAAGACTCCGACAAAACTACCCGATCCGGTCCCACTAAAGCATCTTCAAAGCTTCCTTTCACCACTTTCTGTGGAAAAAACGAAAAGAAAGAACTATCTGATTCCAGAACTGTAATATCCCTGAAAAAGTTCTCTCCGGCTTGGCAATAGGTTGTTGTGAAATGAGGTAGGACACGGCATACCCTATCCAGTTCCGGAACACGTTCTATCAGTTGGGAAGTAATCTCCCGCGATACGATAAAACCAGTCATTCCCGCCTCGACAATTGTTTGTTTAACCACAACCATCCTATCCTTATTCGGATTATCCGGTTCTATATTATACTCGTGTATTACAAAGGCAACCAACAAATTAGTACAGGCGATACCAACTGCCAGACTGAGGATAGAGATAATAGTAAACGTTTTATTACGCCACCAACTCCTGAAGATAATTTTGAATGAAATGTCCTTCATACGATTTCTGTTCTTTTTCCTCCAAAGGAAGCCGGTCTTTAGCTGCCAGCCAACAAAAATAATATTCCTTTGAAACAACAGGGCGTAAATTGTCTAAATTTTAGACGTTATCAAAAAATGACTACCTGCATATTATGCATTCAGTTAAAATTTGAGTATTTTGCATTCATAATTCCAGTTTAAATTGTACGTTTGCAGAAAGGATATGCATACAGGTAAAATAATAATAGTTGATGATAACGAAACTGTACTAAAGACACTTCGCATGATTCTTTCGCGTGAATTCAAAACTGTTCTGACAGTACAAATTCCTACTTTACTCCCAGCATTATTGCGCGACAATGATGTAGATGTGGTATTACTCGACATGAATTTCAGTACCGGTAAACAAACAGGAGGCGAAGGGCTTTTCTGGCTCGACAGAATCCGCGAACGCAATAATCCGCCCGAAGTAGTTTTAATCACTGCTTTCGGTGATATTGAATTAGCTGTCGCTTCTTTGAAAAAGGGGGCGATCGATTTTATTATCAAGCCCTGGAACAACGAAAAACTCGTTTCCACTGTTATCGCTGCCTGGCAAAAAAGGCTGGAAAGAATAACGACTCCTGCCCCACAGACATTTGCCGATAATAAAAAGGACCAAGTAGCTTCCGATGAAACTACAATTGTAAAACAATTAATCGATTTCTTTCTAAGAAAATATGCTGCGGCTTATGGTAAACCATACCCATCATTGGAGCATAAAGCATGGGATAAGCTGACAAGTCAACTACTCACCGGAAATATACGGGCTGTCGAACAAAGCATCGAACGCACGATGCTCCTGAATAATGCGATACAATTAATGGCATCCGATTTTGTCTTTAATGATTCAAAACAAGCATGTTCTATTCCCTTCACATTAGATGATATAGAAAAACAATTTATTCAAACAGTACTGACAGAGAAAAAGGGTAACCTCACGCTGGCGGCACAACAACTCAACATCACACGGCAAACGTTGTATAATAAGATGAAGAAATATAACTTATAAAAACAAAAGCTTATGTTAAATCGCCGATTACACCGGACCATAGTTAGCGGGATAACCGGAATTGTATTATTCTCTATTGCAGGAGCCTGGTTATTAATCGGCAAGATTTCACTTTTCTTTGCTTTTGTTTGTATCTCCATTGTTATTGCTTTGGCTATCATACTGATAAAAAGGATGGAGAAGGCAGAGCGCCAGTTGGAAAATTTCTTCAATGCAATCAATAATAACGATTTCAATGTACATTTTTCAGAAAAAGATGATGATAAATTTCTGAATGGATTATTTCGGGAGATGAACCGGATTATGGTACAGTACGAAGAGAACCAGAATGAATTGGAGGAACGCAGGCTTTATTATGAAAGCATTGTTCGGGTATTGACACATGAAATCAGAAACTCCATTACGCCAATAAGCTCTTTGTCTGCCGACCTGATTAATTATACCGATGAATATGGGAAAGATGGGGTGATGAGCGGACTACAAACCATCAATCAACAAGCACAACAATTAAATACCTTTCTAAATGCATATCATCGGTTAACACATCTGCCTGACCCCATCAAGACTAAAACCAGAATCCGTGTTTTATTTGATAAGCTTAACTCGTTATTAAGTTCGGAACAAGGCTGTAAAAACATTCGCTATGTTTCTCCAGAAAACCTAGAGATTCTTCTCGACCAGAATTTAATAACTCTGGCATTAATCAATCTTATTCGCAATGCTTTGCAGGCTACGGCAAGCAATCCGGAACCACAGATCAAGGTTGAAGCAGGAAAAGAAACGGAGTTTTCATTCATACTAGTAACCGACAACGGGGAAGGTATTCCACAAAATCGGCTGGAAGATGTGTTTAGTCCATTTTTTTCTACCAAAAATGAAGGTAGTGGAATAGGGCTTCCGCTATCCCGGCGCATTATGCAACTTCACGATGGGGAAATTTCTGTAAACTCAGTTCCGGGATTAAAGACGGTTTTTCAAATGAGATTTCCTGAACACTTGGCTAAACAAGGATAACATCTCCTTTATATGCTGTTCGATAACATACAAGGCTATTCCGAAAAACCCGAAACAGGTAAGCAGGATAGATATAATCTATAAAATCAGAAACGGAGATCATCGATGAATAATAATATAGGATTAGCATCTTCCTCTTCGGAATCATTTACAGATAATATTATTTTCCCCTCCTGGGATTTCATAAAATATTGAACATCTAAAATCCCCTTCGAATCATAAAAATAACAGGATGACACTTTCTTTTTTTGCTTGTCATACCTTACATAATTAACTTTTTCATCGAAAGAGAATATAAACCGAATATCTGATGCATCTTCCTGTATGTACCTGAGCCCTGTCGCATACTTTGCATCGGTAGAGTTTAAATGCTCAATAATCTCTGTTATATCTTTGTTCTTTTTCTTTATTGCAGGAACTTTATATTTTTGAAAATCAACATAGTATGCAGGCACAACCTCCATTGCTTTTACCGAATAGATCGTATCATTAAAAAACTCCCAATATAAAATATCCGTATCAAAAGAATAACAATAATCAAACACGCTTATTCCGGATGTCAGATATCTGTTTTTTATATCAGAAATAAGATTCAAATTTTCATTTAATATCGCTAAAACAGGAACTTTCATTGTAGAGCCTTGATATTTTTTCCGACCGATAAACTTCTTATTGTTAATTGCATATATCGAATATATAGGTTCTTTCGTTTGCTTCGATGTGATGAAAGCTCCATCTTTGTCATAAATAAATAATTTTGGGAGATTATCATCATATACACAAACATTATTTCCTTCAAAAAAGAATGAATTAATATTTGTATATTCACCTGGACCTGGCCCTACTCCCCCTATAGTGTTCAAATAATTTCCGTTTATATCAAATACGATAAGACGGTGTTTATCATACACATAGATTTTATTGTCTCTAATCTCAATCTGATCTATATAGGTTAATAATGACTGATCACCTAGTTCAAGAGGTATTTTCCTTATATTATATCTTGCACAATCTCTTATGTCAAGAGCTTTTGAGCGGGATAAATCAACAGGTATAATTTCATATTTACCTCTCGAATCATTTTCTTTTCCAGAAAAAGAACACAGGGTAAACAATATACTAATTGTATAAATAATAGTTTTCATGATTCTATTTGGGTTAGAAATATTCCATTTTGTCTGAGAATGACAAAGATATTCTATTTTGATAAAGAATAAGCGCATTTTCTAATTCTTTAGCTAAAATCAATAAGTCAGCCTTGTATTTAATTATCCAGGGATATTAAATTTTACTGTATTATTAAAACTAATCGTATCTTTGATACCTGCATACCAATTGAACGTTGTATTCTAACTAAAAATTACCCTTTATGAAACTAACAGTACTGGTAGACAACAATACATTTATCGACGAATATTACTGCGGAGAACCTGCTGTTTGCTACCATATTGAAGATAGTGACGATAAACTTTTGCTGGACACCGGCTATTCGGATTTGTTCATTAAAAACGCCCAGGCACTGCATATCGACTTATCATCCATATCGACTATCGTTTTTTCTCATGGGCATGATGACCACACCAGAGGACTTAAATATCTGGCTGAAAAAAATCTATTAAAAGGAAAGCAAATCATCGCTCATCCGGATACGTTCAAACAACGTTCACAAGACGGGAGATTCATCTGTGCTCCTCTATCAGAAGCCGACATGAATCAATATTGCCGTCTTTCCCTGAGCAAAAAGCCTGTTCACATCAACGAACATCTTACTTTCTTGGGAGAAATACCTTCACTGAATGATTTTGAGAAAAGAAAAGCATTCGGAACGATTATAGATGGAGACCGGATATCTGAAGACTGGGTGATGGACGACACGGCACTGGTTTACAATAACGGCAACGGATTATTCATTATTACCGGCTGCTCTCATAGCGGCATTTGCAACATCATCGAATATGCCAAACAGGTCTGCAAGGAGAATAAAATTCTGGGAGTGATTGGCGGTTTCCACCTGTTCGGCGTTTCTCCGCAACTGAAAAAGACAATAAACTATTTCCAGAAAAACAACATCAGACAGCTCTATCCATGTCATTGCGTCTCTTTTGACGCAAAAGCAGAAATACATAAATATATCCCTATCCATGAAGTAGGCGTCGGACTAACTATTACAATTGAGTAAATAGATTTTTCCAATCGGATATAACTTTATGCCAGTCTCTCATATATTTTTAACTACCGGGTGAAAGCAGGAATAAAGATTTGCTTGTATCTTTGCATGCGTTATAACATAAAAACATAACTGTATGTCAATCTCACGCTTCAACGCAGTGGAGAAAGCATCCAACCGAAAGGCTGTGGAAGCCGTTACTCCAAAACAAAAAGTATCTGAATATTATGGTGAAAATGTCTTCAACCGGAAGGCAATGCAAAAGTATCTCTCCAAAGAAACCTACAAAGCACTGACTCATGCAATCGACAACGGTACCCCTATCGACCGGGAAATAGCCAATCATGTAGCAGCAGGTATGCGTATGTGGGCTTTGGAAAAAGGAGTTACCCACTATACACACTGGTTCCAGCCATTGACTGATGGTACAGCCGAAAAACACGATGCCTTCGTCGAACACGACGGCAACGGCGGCATGATAGAAGAATTCAGTGGTAAATTGCTTGCCCAGCAAGAGCCGGATGCATCCAGTTTCCCTAACGGAGGATTACGAAATACGTTTGAAGCCCGTGGATATTCAGCCTGGGACCCCTCCTCTCCAGCTTTTATCGTAGACGATACCTTATGTATCCCTACCGTATTTATCGCCTATACCGGCGAAGCACTCGACTATAAAACTCCATTAATCCGTTCTATCGAAGCATTGAACAAAGCCGCCAAAGAGGTTTGTAACTACTTCAATGAAGATGTGAACAAGATTATCACCTATTTAGGATGGGAACAGGAATATTTCCTGGTTGACGAAGACTTATATTCGGCACGTCCGGACTTGTCGCTGACAGAACGTACTTTGCTGGGACACGAAAGTGCTAAAAACCAGCAATTGGACGACCATTATTTCGGAGCCATCCCCTCACGCGTACAGGAATTCATGAAAGACCTGGAAGTGGAATGCTATAAGCTGGGTATTCCGGTTAAGACCCGTCATAACGAGGTTGCCCCGAACCAGTTCGAGCTGGCTCCTATTTATGAAGAATGTAACCTTGCCAACGACCATAACCAGTTATTGATGTCGGTAATGAAACGTGTTTCACGTCGTCATAACTTCCGTGTCCTGCTTCACGAAAAGCCCTTTATGGGAGTGAACGGTTCCGGTAAACATTGCAACTGGTCCATGGGAACAGATACAGGTATCAACTTGTTCTCACCGGGCAAGGACAGGGAAGACAACCTGCGCTTTATTACTTTCGTAGTAAACTCTTTAATGGCAGTATATAAATTCAATCCGCTTTTGAAAGCAAGTATTGCTTCTGCCACAAACGCACACCGTCTGGGAGCCAACGAAGCACCTCCAGCTATTATCTCTTCATTCCTGGGTACTCAGATTACTGAAATCCTGGATAAGTTCGAGAACTGCTCCATAGAAGATGCCATTGAAGTGGACGATAAAAAACGTTTATATTTAGGATTCGGACAGATTCCTGAATTACTGCTCGATAATACCGACCGTAACCGTACATCACCTTTCGCCTTCACCGGAAACCGTTTTGAGTTCCGCGCATTGGGTTCATCTGCAAACTGCGGTTCCGCCATGCTGGCACTGAACTCAGCTGTAGCTTACCAGTTATGCCAGTTTAAAAAAGATGTGGAAGCATTACGTGCTGCAGGCAAGAGCAAGGAAGCTGCTATCTTTGAAGTGTTGAAGGCTTATATCAAGGAATCCAAACCGATTCGTTTCGACGGTAACGGTTATTGTGACGAATGGAAAGAAGAAGCTGCACGCCGCGGTCTGGACTGTGAAAACAGCGTTCCACTACAATATGATGCTTACCTGAAACCGGATGTTATCCGGATGTTCAAAGAAACCGGTGTTCTGAATGAAAAGGAACTGGAAGCACGCAATGAAGTAAAATGGGAAATCTATATTAAAAAAGTACAGATTGAAGCACGTGTATTGGGCGACCTGTCGCTAAACCATATCATCCCGGTAGTATTACATTATCAGTCTCTATTGCTTAGCAATATTACTAAACTGAAAGAGACATTCGACCAGGAAGAATATGAAGAGTTAGCTGCCGAACCACGCCGTCTGGTACGGAAGATATCCAAACATGTAGGTGCAGTAACAAAGATGACAGATGAAATGATTGAAGCTCGTAAGAAAGCAAACCGTATCACAGACTTACGCAGCAAGGCAATTGCTTACCATGATACCGTTGCTCCTTACCTGGATGAAATCCGCGACCATATTGACGAACTGGAACTCATGGTTGACAACCAGATGTGGCCTCTGCCTAAATACAGAGAGCTGTTATTTATCCGCTAATAACGAGATACCCGTATATAAAAATACCACTCAGGAAAAATGAATCCGAGTGGTATTTTTTTTGACAAATTATGAAAATCATTAAAGAGTAATCGGTGTTCCGTTATAAAAGTCCAGAATCTTGGCACGGAATATAAAATTGAACTTAGCCTGTGCCTGTTCTGCCAAACTCTGTGCATATTTTGTTTTTGCTTCACCATATTCAAATACGGTGCTCTTACCTGCCGAATAGCGTTCTTCCGCATACGAAAAAGCCTCTTTGCTTGCTATTACGGACTTGTCTGAAGAGATATACTTTTCCTGTGCTGCCGTTGCATTGTAATAAGCCTGCTGGATTTCCTTATATAAAACCTTTTTAGTATTCTCCATCATCAATTCCTGATTCAGTATATTGATACGTGCAGAACGAACACTGTTCCGAACCTGGAAACGATTAAACAATGGAATACTCAAACTAAACCCGACAGTCTTTCTTCCGTTTGTTTTTAACTGATCGCTAAAAGGAGTGTTTGTATACTCTCCATTCCCCGAGTAATGGTAGTAGCCGTTACTATAGCTGGCTCCAAAATATAATTTAGGGTAATAACCGGCTTGGGCAACTTTCAACATTTTCTTCTGACTCTCCAATAAATATTGCTGTTCCCTTATCTGAGGTTTAAAAGTCAGTGCATGGTCATATACATTTTCCGGAGGAATAATGCTACTCATATAACGCCCTACGGCATCATCCGTATCCGGAACAACCACATCAAAGTTTTCTCCCATGCGTTCCAGTTCCAGGCTCTGAGTTAAATCCAGGACAGCAAGGTTCACATTATTGCGGGATTCCGTTAATGTAACTTCATCTTTTGCCAACTGTGCCTTTATATCATATAATTGGGAAAGAGGAACCTTACCGGCATTCACCAAAGCTTCGGTTTTCGCCACTTGCTCACTACTCAATGCGACCTGCAATTCCGCTATTTTCAATACCTCCTTATTATACAGCACCTGCAAATAATAAGAAGCCACATTGATAGCCAAATCTTCTTTCGCCTTATTTAACGTTTCAGTTGCAGCCTTCAGATCGAGACGACGTGCAGCAATGTCATTCGGAATCTTAAGGCCATCGAATATAGGCATGTTCAATTGAATCGACGCACTGGTATTGGCAGAGTTCTGGTCTACAATCACTCCCGATTTGGAAGGAGACCGGCCGAAGTCGAAATTCTGTCCGACGTTTGCATTCAAATCAGGCAACCAACTGAATTTACTGGTGTGCAAATCCACTTTACGGCTTTCCTGTGCCTGTTCCTTTTGCTTCAAATCGATATTATGTTCGATGGCATAACGGATACATTCTTCCAGCGACCACTGTTCAGGTGTCGTTTGAGCTGTTGCATTCACCCCTGCAGAAAGAAAGTACAAGGCGGATATAGATAGGAATAAATTCTTTTTCATACCACTTGTTTTAAATTATTTCTTTGACGGGTCGATTTCAGCTCCCCGGATTTTATCATTTTCAGTCAACCCTTCCTTGATTTCAATCTTGATGCCATCAGAAAGCCCGATCTTCACCGGATGGCGTTCAAATATCTGTTCCGGAGTTTCCTGTTTTACTATCTGGACAAATGTAGAGTCGCCACTGAATTCAACGGTGCTTTCCGGAACTGTCAACACATTCTCCGCACGCTTCAGTACAATCTCTGCATTGGCACTATAACCGGCACGGATATAAGCGTCGGACGGAATCGTTGCTGCCGCTTTTATTTCGAACATTACGGCACCGTTTTCTTCCACCCCTTTCGGAGCTACATATTCCAAAACAGCATCAAACACACGGCTATCCAAGGCACCGACTGTCAGTTTGATAGGCATACCTTCGTGGATACGTCCGACTTCCGTTTCATCCACTTTACCTTTAAATATCATGTCGTTCATGTCGGCTACAGAGGCTATGGTTGTTCCGTCGTTAAATGTATTCGACTGGATTACGGAGTTACCAACTTTGATAGGTACATCCAATATCATACCGGTAATCGTAGAACGCACCTGTGTCGTACTGGTTGACGCTGCACTTTTGGATATACCGTCACGGATAATATCAAGTGCATCCTGGGCATTATCTACTTCCTCTTCCGCTTTCTTATAATTGGCAAGAGAAGCCTGATAATCCTCTTTCGCAATCACACCCTGTTCGAACAATTGCTTATCGCGCTTATACGTTTCATTGATTTGCTCCATATTGATTTTGGCAACCCGGACACGTGATTCCGCACTGTTCAGCTGAACCATTTCCGGTATTACTTTAATTTTGGCGATGATTTCACCGGATTTTACCATTTGTCCGGCTTCTTTCAGTACTTCTGAGATAATCCCCGACATCTGAGGTTTGATTAATACCTCATCGCGCGGTTCTACCTTACCGGTTGCCACTGTTTTCGTCTCCAATGTATCCCTTGCAGGTTGGACGATTTCATAAGTAGTGATTACCGGTTGTGATTTCTTCCATAAGAAGTAGAATGTACCAATTACTGCTAATCCGACCAGTACAAGAATTACGATTCTGACAATCTTTTTCATCTGATTTCTTATTTATTGTTTTATTATTATTCTATTCTTCGCGAATGGCATCAATCGCCTTAATCTGCATCGCACGCCAAGCAGGTATCAACCCTGCCAGTAATCCGCTGATAAGCAGGATAACCGTAGCCGCTACCGCTGTATTAATATTAATTTCCGGGTTGGAGAAGAACGTGTCACTGTCCCCGGCAGATTCCAGTACACGGTTGACTATATCCAACATAAATACCCCCACCGAGAGTCCCAACAATCCCGCCAAAGCCGTTAGCAATAGACTTTCGCTCATTACTTGGGATATAATATTTGCGGGTTTCGCTCCTAAGGCACGTCTTACACCGATTTCCTTCGTCCGCTCCTTTACAGTCACCATCATAATATTACTAACCCCGATGATACCTGCCAGCAAAGTACCCATACCAACCAGCCATACCAGGATATCTATACCCGTAAACAACATATTAAATGTTTCCGCCTGCTTGGCAATACTGAAAGAACCGACAGCCTGCGGGTCTGTAGGTGAAATCTCATTCTGGGATTTCAGGATGGTTTTCACATCTTCCGTAATCTTATCACAGGAATACCCGTCTTCCCCGGTAATACAGAGAAACCAGAACTTATCCCCATTATTAGTTGTCTGTTGCAAAGTGGTGAACGGAAGCATTACACTCTCTTCTGTCCTGCCGCCGATACTAGCACGCGGTTTTGCCTTTATCACCCCGATTACCTGGTAATAAATACCATTTACACGGACATATTGCCCAGTCGGGTCTTCGCCGGGATTGAATAAAACTTCATACACACGGGTTCCTATCAAACACACCTTACGCTTTTCCTTCATATCAATTTCGTTGAACAAGCGCCCGTAATAAATATGCTGTGTTTCAATATTAAAATAATCCGGATAAACGCCACGTACATTGTAGCTTCCTGCTTTCTGCCCTCTGACTATATTATTAGAGCCTTGTTCCCCCCAGTGCATTGGAGAAATATATTTTATACCTTGTACTTTTTCTTTTATAGTCTCTATATCCCGGTTGCGCATACTCCAATTACGTCCTTTTTTGTACCCTTTGTAAGGTTCTCCGGTCCGTTCGGTATAAAAGAAACAGGAGTTGGTAGCAAATCCGTTTACATTCTTGAAGATACCGTTCTGCATTCCTTTTCCGGAGCCCAACAACAATACCAGCATGAAGATACCCCAGAATACGCCGAAACAAGTCAGCACACTCCTCATTTTGTTTCGGGTAATGGTAACCCATATCTCCTGCCAACGGTCAATATCAAACATATTATCTGAATCTTATTTGTTAGTTAACTTATTCATCTCTCATTGCTTCGATTGCAGTAATTTTCACCGCTTTACGGGCAGGGAAATATCCAGCCAGCACACCAGCCAATACCAACAATCCGGTAGCTGCCAATGCAATGCCCAAACTTACTGTAGGGTCACGGAATACAGTCATATCATCGCCCGAAGAGGCGTTGCCCATATTCATCATCTGCATGGCATAATTAATGCCTTCTGTCACACCAATTCCCAATACCATACCGATATAACCGAAGATAGCCGTTATCATTATAGATTCGATGATAATCAGTTTTAGAATAGAAAAAGGCGTAGCCCCGATTGCTTTACGTATTCCGAACTCTTTCGTACGTTCGCGGACTGTTATCAACATAATATTGCTGACTCCCACAATACCGGCAGTCAACGTTCCGATACCGATAATCCACAGGAACAGCGTAATTCCGTTCATCATGCCATTCAGCATAAGAAAGTCCGCCGCCGTATTCCACATATAAAGAGCACTTTTGTCCGAAGGGTCGAAACGATGTCGTTTGCCCATCAGTTCACGGAAGCGAGTTTCAAAAGCATCGTTCGCTTCTTTTGTTTTCAAGCCTTTGATTGTAAACGAAATTTGTCCCAATCCATAGCTGGAGTTATAAAGAGTCTGACCGGTAGAGAACGGTATATAAGCTGGAGAATCATTGCTATTCCCTTCATCTTTATACACACCGACCACTTGGTAGACTATATTCCCCGAATTTATATATTTTCCGAGCGGATCTGCCGAATGGAATAATACTTCCTTCATACGTGGACTGATAACGATTACTTTCCGTCTCTCTTTCAAATCGACATCATTTATAAAGCGTCCGTTTCCTTCCAGCATCTGGATATTATCGATGATGGCATGTGCCGGAAATACTCCACGCAAAGAATAATTACCATATTCCTCACCTACTGACAAAGTATCGGAATGATAGACAACCGCACTCACCTTATCCACTTCGGGAAGCGCTTGTTTAATCGCATCCAAATCCTCATCCTTGAATTTAATGCTACGGTTCGTTTGCATGCCCTTATAAGGCGTTGTGGTATACCCCGGCCATACAGAAACTTTATTTGCGGACATATTCCTGAAGTTATGCAAGATACCATTCCGCAGACCATTGCCTGCTCCCAGCAGGACAATCAGCATAAAGATACCCCATGCCACGGAAAAGCCGGTCAGAAATGTACGGAGCTTGTTTTTCTGCACCGTACTCCATATTTCACGGAAGTTGTCAAAGTCAAACATATCCTTTTCCTTTTTCTATCGTTTCAATCAGACCATCCTTTACACGAATAATTTTGTTTGTCGCATCAGCAACAGATTGTTCGTGGGTCACGATAATCATGGTCATACCTTCCTGGTTTACATTTCGAAGAAGTTCCATTACCTCAACAGTCGTTTTACTGTCCAAAGCTCCGGTCGGCTCATCCGCCAGAATAACCTGTGGTTTTGCAATCAGTGCACGGGCTATGGCCACACGCTGCTTTTGCCCCCCGGACATTTCATTCGGCATATGTTCCGCCCAATCCTTCAAACCGACCATATCCAGATATTCCATCGCCATTGCATTCCGCTTCTTACGGCTTATGCCCTGATAGTAGAGAGGCAATGCGACATTCTCGACTGCATTTTTAAAGGAGATAAGATTAAAAGACTGGAAGATAAAACCAATCATGCGATTACGTAGTTCCGCCGCACGTGTTTCACTTAGATTCTGGATTAACTGCCCATTCAGCATATAGGAACCCGTATCGTAAGTATCCAATATACCCAATATATTCAGTAAGGTTGATTTTCCGGAACCGGAAGCTCCCATGATAGATACCATCTCTCCTTTTTCAATATCCAAATCTATGCCTTTCAGCACATGCAACGGAGCACCATTGAAATACGTTTTGTTAATTCCTTTTAGCTGAATCATCATAATATGTTATTTCTTTATCCTGTAAGACGCACAATTATATAAAATGTTACACTAATAAGAAACATTTATTTATTGTACGGGCAAATATATCCTTTTATCAAATACCTTGCATCACAAGGTACTGTAAAATTCATATAATTAACTTTAATTATACACTAACTTTTAACAAAAGAACCTTTATAGACAAAAAAACAGAAGAAAACTAAAGCTATCTCTTATGATTTTCAAATACAGTGATAATACAATCATAAAAGGTGTAACTTAAAATTGTTTTTAAAATTCTATATTAAGCAAATCCCGTGGATGGTAGTGGACTATCGTTAGAAGCAACAAATATATAAACTAATTATCGTATAAAGCTTTGATATTTAAGGCATGGTTTATAAAAAACAACGCTCGGTGTCGAGGGAAGGCGGCCATTACAAAAACAGCCGCCTTTTTCCATTATATCAAATAATTACAAAACCTTTTTAAAGGGCAAGTTCTTTCAATATCTTTTCTGTAGCCCCAGCATTGTCATTCACGAAATGACCGGCACTCTCTCCTACCGCCTCCAATACGTCATGACAAGTCAATAACTCATCCATTTTACTACGGAATGCTTCTGTATCAGAGACGGAAAAGCCTCCGCCAACAGCAATCAAATCGCGTGCTTCCTTAAATTTCTGGTATCTGGGACCGAATAAAACAGGTATACCATACACAGCCGCTTCCAGCGTATTATGGATTCCGGCACCAAAGCCTCCGCCAATATAGGTTATTGTTCCATAACGATAGATAGAAGAAAGCAGCCCGAAGCTATCTATAATCAGGCAGTCTTTTCCCTCCAGCAAACTTACGTCATGCAAAACTTCCGACAAACGGACAGACGGGCGCTTCAACAGCGACTCGATCGACATCAAATGTTCACGGTGTATTTCGTGAGGCGCAATAATCAGTTTCAAATCCGGATGCCCGTTAAAATACGGAATCAATATATTTTCATCCTGCGGCCAGGAACTACCAGCAATCAGAGTCGGTTGTTTTTCTCCCTTTTCATTTGTCACAAACCTCTCCACATGAGGTAAATCGCGAGCCAGCTTACGCACATCCAGCACACGATCGAAACGAGTATCTCCGGCCACCGTCACATTCGTAATGCCATATTCATTCAATAACGTTTGCGAACGTTCATCCTGCACGAACAGATGAGTAAAACAATGCAGCATTTTCCGGTAAGTGCCGCCATACCACTGGAAGAATAATTGATCCTGACGGAAAATTGCCGAAATGATATAAACCGGTATATTCCGTGCTTTCAATTCTTTCAGGTAATTTCCCCAGAACTCATATTTAATAAAGACAACTATCGCCGGATTGGCAAGATTAAGGAATTTCTTCACCCGGTAAGGGGTATCGAAAGGAAGATAGCAAATGACATCCGCCCCATTATAATTTTTCCGGACTTCGTAACCGGAAGGAGAAAAAAAAGTGAGCAATATCTTGTATTCCGGATGTTCCGCCTTGATTTTTTCCATCATCGGGCGTCCCTGTTCAAACTCGCCCAAAGAGGCGGCATGAAACCAAATATATTTTGCATTCCGGTCTATCTTTTCACGAAGAATACTATTTGTTTTCCATTGTCCCAAACGCATCATCCTCGCCTTTTTATGGAAAGGTGATATCAATTCTATAATAAATGAATAGAAATGGATAATCAGGCTGTACATAAATTCATCTGTTAGCGGTCTATGATTGGGGGATGTGTCAAAAAGCTATTACTGAACGCAGATTACGCAGAACACGCAGATTATTTATTGAAAAAATATGGTCTGCGCTCTGTCTGCGTAGTCTACGTTCCCTAATATATGCTTTTGACACATCCCCTTATGACTTTATTATTTCAAAACCTCTATGGCTCTTTGTATACGTCTGATAGTTTCCTCTTTGCCAAGGGCCTCCGTTATATCAAAGATATGGGGTCCTTTGCCTTCACCTACCAATGCCAGACGAGTTGCATTCATAATGTTACCCAAATGGTACCCTTTGCTTTCAATCCAGGCTTTTACTTCTTCTTCCGTTCCTTCTATATCAAAAGGTTCGCGTACACGAAGCACCTCGATTAGTTCAGCCAGCTGTGCAGGGCTGTCTTCTTTCCAACGTTTCTTACAGGTCTTTTCGTCATATTCGGTCGGAGCTACAAAGAAAAAAGCACATACATCCCACAATTCCTTGATGAAATTGACACGGTCTTTCATCATACCGACTACTTTTTCCACATAAGCGGGTTCCGCTTTTACTCCGTGGCTTTCGAGGACAGGCATAAATAAGGCGGCTGCCTCTTTATTATCCATTTCCTGTATATAATGGTGGTTGAACCATTTTCCTTTTTCGTAATCGAATTTTGCACCGCTCTTGCTGCAACGGCTCAGATCAAAATGCTCAATCAGGTCGTCCATGCTCATTACTTCCTGGTCGTTACCCGGATTCCAGCCCAACAAAGCAAGGAAATTCACCACAGCTTGCGGCAGGTAGCCACTCTCACGGTATCCTGATGATACATCACCGGTTTTAGGATCGTGCCATTCCAACGGGAAAACAGGGAAGCCCAAGCGGTCGCCATCACGTTTACTCAGTTTTCCGTTTCCTTCCGGTTTCAATAACAGAGAAAGGTGGGCAAACTGCGGCATTGTATCCGTCCAACCGAAATAGCGGTACAGCAAGACATGAAGCGGGGCACTCGGCAACCATTCTTCACCACGGATAACATGGCTGACTTCCATCAGATGGTCGTCTACGATATTTGCCAGATGGTAAGTAGGCAACTGGTCTGCCGATTTATATAAAACCTTATCGTCCAGAATAGAAGAATTGATAACAACTTCCCCGCGGATCAGGTCGTTTACATGGATATCTTCATTCGGCTCGATTTTGGCACGGACCACATACTGCTTGCCTGCTTCAATCAATGCTTTCACTTCCTCGGCAGAAAGAGTCAGCGAGTTGCGCATCTGCATACGGGTGGAAGCGTCATACTGGAAGTTCGGAATCTCTTTACGCTTTGCTTCCAGTTCTTCCGGAGTGTCGAACGCAATGTAAGCACAATCGTTGTCCAGCAACTGGTCTACATATTTCCTGTAAATCTCACGACGTTCACTCTGGCGGTACGGGCCATACTGTCCACCGAAACCAACCCCTTCGTCAAACTTGATACCCAACCATGTAAGCGCCTCGATAATATAGGCTTCCGCTCCCGGAACGAAACGTTGCGAGTCTGTATCTTCTATGCGGAGAATCAAATCGCCGCCTTGCTGTTTTGCAAATAAATAATTGTATAAAGCTGTACGAACACCTCCGATATGCAGTGCTCCCGTAGGACTCGGTGCAAACCGGACTCTAACTTTCCTTTGAGTCATAATTCCTTGTATTCTAAAAATGATGCGGCAAAAGTAGCCCTTTTTTTTCTCTTACTAAACTTTTTTATGTACATTTCGCCCACAAAGGAAAAACTTATGAAAGTAAAGAACTATAATATTCACCCCAGTGTATTTTTCATTGTCGCAGCACTTCTTATCGCCTACTTTTTTCCACGGGAAGGGAAATTCCGTTACCAGTTCTACGAAGGTAAACCCTGGCGATACGGGTTGCTCACTGCACCGAGCGATTTTCCCATCTATAAAACCGATGCGGAAGTAGAAGCGGAAAAGGACAGTGCCTTAAAGAAATTCGAGCCTTATTACCGCATGGACCCGGAAGTGGGACCGGCACAAATAAGCAAACTCAGGAACGACTATAGCAAGGCGCTTAATAAACGGGCGACTCCTGCCTATATGCAATATATCGAAAACAGTTTGCAGAAACTATATAATAAAGGTATTATCCCGTCCCAGGAAATGGAGGATTTGAAGAAAGATCAATATCCCCGCATTAACCTGCTGGAAAACAATACCGCCCAACCGTATTATAGCAGCGATTTCTTCACTACACGTACGGCATATGAGTTTATCATAGACAACTGTCCCTCTTATCTGACCAAATCAATCCTGCAATCATGTGATATAAATAATTACCTGACGGAAAATACATCTTATGACCAGGTTATGTCCGACAGGATTAAAGAAAACATACTGAACAGTGTCCCTCTGGCAAACGGGATGGTTCAGGCAGGCGAGCGGATCGTGGACCGCGGGGAAATTGTCGACAACAGGACTTATAATGTACTCCGTTCCCTGAAAATCGTGCATGAAGCCAAATCGGGCGGTGCACAACGGCAAAGCCTCATCCTCGGAGGGCAATTCGTGCTGGTATTCGGTATCATGTTTTGCTTCTGGTTATACTTGTGGTCTTTCCGGTTAAAGATATTCCATAACAGGAAGAATGTATTATTCCTGCTACTCTGTATTTTCGTAAGTTGCATGATGACAGAACTTTGCGTAACATACGGCCTATTCAATATTTATATACTTCCCTATGCGATTGTGCCGATTGTAGTCCGTACCTTCTTCGACTCCCGGACGGCATTATTTACGCATCTGGTTATTGTATTGATGTGTTCGCTGATGGTTCCGTTCCCGCACGAATTCCTGCTGTTGCAGATCGTAGCCGGCATGGTCGTTACATTCAGTCTGAGAGAGCTATATGAACGTTCCCAGCTTATCCGCTGTGCATTCTTTATATTTACCTCCTATTCGCTTTGCTACATCAGCCTTGCCATTTACCAGGAAGCGGATTTCAATAAGATTAATTGGATGATGTTGCTCTATTTCGGTATCAATTTCATCTTACTGATGTTTACCTATATATTGGTATATATGCTTGAAAAGACATTCGGTTATGTATCCAGCATCACGCTGGTCGAGCTTTCCAACATAAATACGACCATATTGAAAAGATTGTCGGAAACTGCTCCGGGAACTTTCCAGCACTCTTTGCAGGTCTCCATCCTTGCTTCTGCCGCGGCAGACAAAATCGGTGCCGACACGCAATTGGTTCGTACGGGAGCCATGTACCACGACATTGGAAAGATGAGCAATCCGGCTTTCTTCACAGAAAACCAAGGTAGTGTCAATCCGCATCACCAGCTTATGTTCGACCAGAGCGCCCGTGTCATTATCGATCATGTAAATGACGGTGTACGAATTGCCGAGAAAGCAATGCTTCCGAAAGCCATAACCGATTTTATCCGCACCCATCATGGCCGCGGCAAAGCGAAATACTTCTATAATTCTTATAAGAATGCTTATCCTGAGAAGGAAATAGACGACGAAGTTTTCACTTACCCGGGACCAAACCCGTTCTCTAAGGAAACGGCGATTCTAATGATGGCAGACTCGGTTGAAGCGGCATCCCGCAGCCTGAAAGAACACACGGAAGAAAGCATCCGCCAACTGGTGAACAAAATTATCGACGGTCAGATAGCCGACGGCTTGATGAAAAACGCACCATTGACTTTCAGAGATGTGGAAACCATCAAAGATGTATTCGTGGATAAGCTAAAGATTATGTACCATACACGTATCAGCTATCCGGATTTGAAGAAGTAAGCGCTTCCAATAACCCGGAACAGGCATCTTCCAGCAAATCGAGCACCAGCTCAAACCCTTCCGCCCCACTGTAGTAAGGGTCGGGCACATAGTCATATAATTTGTTACGGGAAAATTGCGTCATCCGGTGAATCTTGTTCTCGGATTCCAAATCCGGTGCTTTCCGCTTTAAATCCGAGATATTCTTGTCATCCATACCAATAATCAAATCAAAATCAAAAAAATCGGCTATATGGACAGGGCGGGAAATAGAATCTAAAACATATCCTCTGCGGGCGGCATGGGCACACATACGCCGGTCAGCGGGTTCTCCTTCGTGATAGCCGATTATCCCAGCTGAATCGATTTCAAAATTTGCTTCCAGTCCCGCATCTTTCACAAGTTTCTTCATAACGGCTTCTGCCGATGGGGAACGGCATATATTTCCCAGGCAAACGAATAATATCTTATACTTCTTTTCCATACGCATTGTTTTCATCTTCTTATTTCTTCTTTAAATAAAACCATTAAGCCGGGTCCACATCATAGTGGACTATTAGCTGTTTGAACGGCAGGTAACGCTGCATCTCCGCATAAACGGTATCCAGTATTTCACGCACGGGAGCAATTGCCGCCGCTACTTCTATCTTTAAAACAATTTTCTTTATATGTAAGGTTTGCACACGGGTAACAGGAGGAGTTACCGGACCAAGCACCCGCTCTCCCAGTCGTTTCCGCAGACTTTCGGCATACAAAGTGGATAACTCCTGCAAAACAGCCTCATTACGACTGCGTAATACGATAACAATCAACCGGTAATAAGGAGGATAACGGAACATGCTGCGTTCGCTTAATTGCAGGCGAACCATTTCTTTATAAGCGAATTGCTGTACCATCCGGATTAAAGGGTGTTCCGGCTGGGAGGTCTGTAAAACAACCGTTCCCTGCTTATCCCTCCTTCCGGCTCGACCGCTCACCTGAACCATCAATTGGTAAGCCCGTTCATGTGCCCGGAAATCAGGAAAGTTCATCAGGCTATCAGCATTCAAGATGCCGACCACACTGACATTTCCGAAATCCAATCCTTTTGAAAGCATTTGGGTCCCGATTAATATCTGGGTTTTTCCTTTCTCGAAATCAGCAATAATCCGTTCATAAGCTGTGCGGGTACGGGCGGTATCGAAGTCCAGTCGCTCCACTTTCGCTTCGGGGAAAAGAGTGGCAATCTCCTCCTCTACCTTTTCTGTTCCGAACCCCATCATCCGTAAATCCGTACTTTTACACTCTGGACATTGCAGGGGTAACTGATAAGTATATCCGCAATAATGGCAAACCAACTGATTATGATATTTGTGATAGGTCAGGCTGACGTCGCAATTTACACAGTGAGGCACCCACCCACAACTCTTACATTCTATCATCGGCGCAAAACCACGGCGGTTCTGGAACAGGATAACCTGCTCACCTTGGGAAAGCGCAGTACTTACCTTTTCTACCAGTAGGGGAGAGAAAAGCGTATCTTTCATTATTTTCTTACGCTTTAGCTCCTTAATATCGACCGGAATAATGTCCGGCATCCGGCAATCTCCGTAGCGGGTAGACAATTCCACCAATCCATATTTTCCGATAGTTGCATTAAAATAGGAATCTATGGAAGGTGTGGCAGAGCCAAGCAAAGTCTTCGCTCCGTGCATACCCGCCAATACGATTGCTGCATTCCGGGCATGGTAACGGGGTGCCGGGTCTTGTTGTTTATATGTATTTTCGTGCTCTTCATCCACGATAATCAGTCCCAAGCTTTTAAAGGGCAGGAACAAAGAGGAACGAACTCCTAATATCAGCATCGGTTCTCCCCCGTACAACAACCGGTTCCAGACCTCTACCCGCTCGTTGTCCGAGAATTTGGAATGGTATACCAGTAGCTTATCTCCAAACAGTTTAGCCAACCGCTCGGTAATTTGGGTGGTTATGGCAATCTCCGGCAACATATACAGGACTTGCCGTCCCATTTTCAGCACCTCATCTATCAAACGGACATATATCTCGGTTTTACCACTGGATGTAACCCCATGCAACAGACAAACTTCGTGGGATTTGAACGCTTCGTGTATCTCATCATAGGCTTGCTCCTGAACCGGACTAAGCGGATTCGGCTCCAGAAGGCGGCAAACAGACATCTGCAACCGGCTTACTTCTTTTTCATAACTTTCCAGAATACCGCGTTTGAGAAGCCCTTCCAGGATAGTTGCCGAACAGCCACTACGTTCCAACAGTTCTTTCTTGGAAACCTCCTGTCCCAATACGGGATTTAATGCATGACTCAAATCAAGGAAACAAACCAGTAAGTGTTCCTGCTTCTTCGCCCGTTTAAATTCTGAAAATACAGCCTGAAGCTTTTCTTCGTCACGATAATTATCGGACAGACGGATAAATGTCTGCATTTTAGGGACAAAACCCCGTTTCAGTTCTTCACTTACCATCACAGCCCCTCGCGCCATAAGGGAGGCTATTACCGGAACTACATTTCTAAGCCCGCTCTTTTTCTCCAACTCGGCAACAGTCAGTTTCAATGTTCCGGTAAAAGCATCCAACACTACTTGTTCATTCGGACGCAACGGGGCATCCGCTTCAAAATCTTCATTATAGGTTACAGCCGTCTCGCTCTCTATTTTTAAACCGGAAGGCAAAGCGGCTTTGTACACATCCCCCAGCTTACATAAATAATAGGAAGAAAGCCATTGCCAAAACCGTAATTGCGGGCGACGCAGGATAGGTGTTGCATCTAGCAAGGCATATATTTCTTTTATTTCGTAGAGAGTACCCGGCATCCGTTCATGTACGCTCATCACAATAGCCGTATAATAGCGTTTTTTACCAAAATGAACAATCACCCGGCACCCGGGTACTACGGACTTTTCCACATCCTCCGGTATACTGTATGTATAACTGTTCTCTAAAGGGAGAGGGAGTATAACTTCTGCGTACTTCATTCAAATCCTATTTTCAATTCATAGTTATGGTTTTCCAAAATCATAACTATGAATCGGGAAAAACATAACTATGGTTTCCTGATGCCAAAAGTAACAAAAAAAGACCGCACTTGTATAAAACGGATTCAAAAAGCCCTCTGTTGTACGCAAACCAGAATAAAGTCTGTTTTTCAAATTTCACACATAGCAAACCGAAAATCAGGCATTTTTATCTATCTTTGCAACATATAATAGACTTATTGCGTTATATTTTTATAAAGAAAAGCAAAAGAGTGATGAAGAGAATACTTATTCCACTATGTTTAGTGTTGGGAAGTCATGTGGCAAGCGGGCAACGATCCCATCAGTTTGATGCACCGGACCGTCTGTTTGTAGAAGGCAAAGAACTATTCAGTTTAAAAAATTATTCCGGGTGTATCGACAAGCTGGAAGCTTATAAAGAACACTCCACGAATACGGATCTTATCCAGGAAGCAGACTATATGCTGGTTTGCTCTGCATACGAACAGGGACGTGCGAACTCCGGAGAGTTATTAAAAGATTATTTGGAAAACTATCCGTCATCACGGCATAGCGATGAAATTAATTTCCTGATCGGTTCCGTTCATTTCGGAGAGGGAGAGTATCAAAAAGCTATTTTCTGGCTCAGAGAAGCGGATATTGATATGCTAAGCCCTGAACAGCAGGAAACTTACTCGTTCCGTTTGGCGTACTCCTTACTTCAGACCGGCGACAAAGACAAAGCAAGAAGCTATTTCTCCCGTATTACCCAGGTTGGAAACAAATATAAAGAAGCATCTTCCTATTATGTCGCTTATATCGATTATGCCACAGGAAAATACAATAATGCTCTGATTGAATTCAATCGTTTAAAAGAAAACCCGACCTACCGGGAACAATCACTCTATTATATCGCACAGATTTATTTCATCCAGAGCAAATATGAAAAAGTGATAAGCGAAGGAGAAGAACTTCTATCCTCTTATCCGAATAGTAAAAATAACAGCGAAGTATACCGGATTTTAGGTAACTCATACTACCATTTGGGAGACCAGAACAAAGCAATCAGTATGCTAAGCAAATATGTATCTTCCACCGACAATCCGTTGCGAGGTGATTTATACATATTAGGTGTTTGCTACTATAATAAAGGGAACTATCAGGATGCTATAAAGGCTCTGGGACGGACAGTCAACGAAAATGACGCCTTGACCCAGAATGCCTATCTTTATCTTGGGCAATCTTACCTGAAACTGGGAAATAAAAACAATGCACGTATGGCATTCGAAGCTGCGGCTACCGCATCTTACGATAAACAAATCAAGGAGGTTGCGTTGTACAACTATGCATTGTTGATACATGACACGGCGTTCACCGGTTTCGGAGAGTCTGTTACTATCTTTGAAGATTTCCTGAATGATTTCCCGAACTCACAATATGCCGACAAAGTAAACGACTATCTGGTAGAAGTGTATCTTACCACCAAGAATTACGATGCAGCATTAAAATCTATCAATAAGATCAAACATCCGAGTGTAAAAATACTGGAAGCCAAACAGGATATTTTATTCCAGTTAGGAACACAGGCTTTTACAAATATGAAACTGGATGAAGCTGTTAGTTTATTCAGCCAGTCTATTTCTTTAGGCTCTTATAATATGGAAGCCCGCAACGAAGCTTATTTCTGGCGTGGAGAAGCTTATTACCGCTTGGGAGAATATACTAATGCCATATCGGACTTCCGTACTTACCTTAACAATACCCGTCAGCGTAACACCGATATGTATGCGCTTGCTCATTATAACCTCGGTTATTGTTACTTCAAGTTGAGACAATATAGTGAAGCATTGAACCGTTTCCGCCAATATGCCGATTTGGAAAGTAACCAGCAGGCAGCTTCTTTATCTGACGCTTATAACCGTATCGGCGACTGCCTTTACCAGAACCGCCAGTTTGCCATGGCAGAAGAAAACTATTCAAAGGCAGCTCAGCTACAACCTTCAGCCGGAGATTATTCTGTTTATCAGAAAGGCTTCCTGCTTGGCTTGCAGAAAGACTACCAGGGTAAAATCAATGCGATGGACCGTTTGATTCGCGAATATCCGGAATCTCAATACGTAGACGATGCTTTGTATGAAAAAGGACGTACTTATGTACTGATTGAAAACAGCCAGTCTGCTGCACAGGCTTTCCAACAACTAATCAGCAAGTTCCCGCAGAGCAGCCTTGCCCGTAAAGCCGGTATCCAGTTAGGTTTGCTTTATTTCAACAGTGACCAACCGGAAAAAGCGGCTGATGCCTATAAACATGTTATCAGTAATTATCCGGGAAGTGAAGAAGCAAAAGTTGCATTACAGGATTTAAAGTCTGTTTATCTTGAACTGAACGATATCAATTCGTTTGCCAACTATGCCAACTCTTTAGGCGGTAATGTTCATTTTGAAGTAAGCGAACAAGATTCTCTTACTTATCTGGCTGCTGAAAAACTATTTATGCGTGGTGATAATGAAGGAGCTCGCAAGAGCCTGAATAATTATTTACAAACGTTCCCGGAAGGGGCATTTAGTGCAAATGCGAATTTCTATCTGGCAAGTATTGCTTTCGCCAAAAAAGAATATAACGAAGCAAAACGCCTGTTTGACACTGTTGTAAAGAGCGGAGACATCAAATTCCGCGAAGAAGCGATCGCACGTAAAGCGGAAATCGAATATGTAACGAAAGATTATCCGGCAGCATTGGAAAGTTTCAAACAATTGCAGGTAGTTGCCGAAAAACCGGAAAACAAGCAGGCTGCATCACTCGGAATTATGCGTTGTGCCGTACAGGCAGGCGAACCGAAAGAGGCATTGCTGGCAGCTACTGAATTATTGAAAGCAACCAAATTATCTCCCGAATTACAGGCTGAAGCACATTACGCCCGTGCAAAAGCGTATATCGAACTGAAACAGGAAAACAAAGCTTTGCCTGACTTGAAAGAATTGAGCAAAGATACACGTACGGTGCAAGGAGCAGAAGCAACTTACCTGCTGGCTCAACTCTATTTTAACAGTAATGATGACAAGAATGCAGAAAAAGTGCTTATGAGTTTCATTGAAAACGGAACCCCTCATCAATACTGGCTGGCACGCGGATTTATCCTGTTAGCAGATATTTATATCCACCGCGGTGATGATTTCCAGGCACGTCAATATCTGACCAGTTTGCAAAACAACTATAAGGGTGACGATGACATTGCAGGAATGATAAAGAACAGATTGGGTAAACTAAAGAATTAAAAAACGATGAAGACAGTATCTAATATAAAAGCCTTGTGCGTAATAACCCTGCTGGGTTCCGTTGCAACCGTCAGTGCGCAGGAAGACAAGACAAAAGAAAAAGACTTGAACCGGGAAATGACGCTGGAACGGGAATACGACCCGACGGTACAGGATGCCAACAAAGTCAACACACTTCCGGTGATAAAAATGCCGGTAGTCAAGAAAATGCCGATTTCCTATGCCACATTTACCGTGCCGGCAGACCCTGAAAAAGAAATCAGCCTGCTTCCTTCCGGCAATGTGATGACAGATATCCAGTACAACAAGCGTCGTGGTTATTTTAACTTTGGTCTGGGTACATATCTGAATATCAACGGCGATTTCGGATACCACATTCTGAGTACAGAAAAAGACAATCTGAATATATGGCTTTCCCACCGTTCCACTAACGGCAAAGTAAAATACATAGACTGGGACGAAAAAGTAAAAGCCAAACTGAATGATAATGTAGGAGGTATCAACTATAAACATGCATTCGATAAGTTAGTATTTAATGCCGGCTTCAAATATGGCTATTCCGGCTTCAATTATTACGGGCTTCCGATGTATAACACCACTAACAGTTTCGACCCGGATTTTACAGACCGCAGCACAAACCAGGTAAACCAGACTGTGCAGGGTAAAGTAGGCATCGAATCAAAAGAAGGTGCTCCTTTCGGATATATGCTGGATTTGGGTTACACCTATTTTTCTCATAAATACGCATTACAAAAAGATTTGAACGGACCTGCCGAAAATACATTTGATGTAAAATTTGATTTGAATGCGGCTTTCGGTGGCAATCAACTTATTGGGTTAGGCGGTAGTTTCGAATACTTCAACTATAACCTCCCTTTGAAAGGCAATACTCCGTACCTGTTCTTCGAAAATCATGCGGAAGGCACCCTTTCTCCTTATTATAAGGTAGAAGGCGACAACTGGAATGTAAAGCTAGGAGCGAATGTGATGTTCATTACCGGAGAAAACAAAAAGATAATGGCTTCTCCCAACATTGCAGCAGACATAGAGGTTGCCGACAAAACAGTATTGTATGCTATCGCAACCGGGAAATTATATTCCAACAGTATGTACGACATTTCCCAGGTAAACCGTTATATCAATCCTACTATGGAACTACTTCCATCCCGTAACTTTCTGGATGCAACCATCGGTATAAAAAGCGGTATTGTTCCGGGATTCTGGTTTGATGTATTCGGAGGATATAAGATTACAAAAAATGATGTGTTCTTCATTCCAGGCTACTATTACAGTAAAGACTATTTCGGAAACGTAAGCAATGCTTTTCAAGCGGACGCAGACCATTTATTTGCCGGCATCAACCTGAAATATAGCTATCAGGAACTATTCGATATTAATATAAAAGGTGTTTATAATCATTGGAAAGTGAAATCACCGGATGATTCCAATATTACTTATGCGGCCTATGGAAAGCCTAAAATGGAATTCACTGCCGGTGTAACGGTTCGTCCTATTCCTAAATTGTCTGCTTCTTTGGATTATTATCTGGCGACTGACCGCAAGACTATGGCTATCGGTATGGGAGAAAAGAAGATGAAAAACATCAACGAACTGAACCTGACCGGAACATATGCATTCAATGATACATTCGGAGTATACCTGAAACTAAATAATGTTTTATTCCAGAAATACGAAATGTATTATGGCTATCCGCTCCAGAGCTTCAGTGCAATGATCGGAGTAAACATCAATTTCTAACAGACAGAAAAAAATAAATGCAAGATTATCGATATATTCTTTTAGACCTGGACGGTACGATTACAGACCCGGCTGAAGGTATTACAAAATCTGTAGAATATGCATTAAATCATTTTGGTATCGGGGTAGAAGACAGAAAAGTCCTCTACCCTTTTATCGGTCCTCCCCTCTACGATTCGTTTCGTGAATTCTATAATTTTACAGACGAACAGGCAAAGGAGGCAATTGTAAAATACCGGGAACGGTTTGCTGAAACCGGCATTTACGAGAATAAACTATATGATGGAATAAAAGATTTTCTGGAAGAAGCGAACCTGCAAGGAAAATCTCTTATGTTAGCCACATCCAAGCCTACAGTCTTTGCTAAACGTATCCTCGATTATTTCAATCTAAGCGAATATTTCTCATTTGTTGCAGGTAGCGGACTGGATGGCTCGTTTTATACCAAAGGGGATGTTATCCGCCATGTATTGGATACTAACAAACCGGGTAATCCTACTGCAATCGTTATGGTTGGCGACCGCAAACATGATATTATCGGAGCAAAAGAAAATAACATCGATTCAATCGGTGTCCTATATGGATACGGCGACCGGGAAGAATTGGAGAAAGCCGGGGCGAACCACATTGTCAATGATATTGCCGGACTTAGGCATAAACTATTATCGTAGATGCTTTTTAATGAAAGTGGTAAGACATGGGACTAATGCGGAACTCAGAGGCAATGATGGATCCGCATAAACGGCCTACTGTTTATTCGGTTCTGTTGTATCACACTCTTTCAAAACATGGTTCATCTTATCTATCAGGCATATTTCAGCAGAAGGAGCCGATTGTTTGAGTAATTCTGCATCCTTTACAGAAACCTGAATATCGGTCTTCCCCTGAACAATCAGCACCGGAACCTTTAATGTTTTCACAATCTCCGACGGATTATATTTATAGCAAGAAATTAAAAAAGGCTGAACCGACGGACGAAACAAAGCCTGCAAACCTAATGGAACATTCGGTACTAACTTACCTCGTTTTAATGAATCGTTTATGGAAACGACCATATTCCGGATTACTTCCGGCTGAGACGAAACCTGCTCTTCCAATAATTCATACATAGGTCTTCCCGGACCTGCCAAAGAAATAAATGCTTTTACTTTCGGATTGTTCTGAGATGCCAACATTCCTATTAATGACCCTTCGCTATGTCCGGCAATCAGAATACCGGAAAATCTTTTATCCCGGGCCAGAAGGTCTATCCATCCTTTTACATCATTTACAAAATCTTCCAGACGTACGGAATACTCATCTTTTCCAGCTGACGCACTGGAAGCGATTCCGCGTTTATCAAAACGTAAAGAGGCTATATTCTGTTTCGCCAGATTATCTGCCAGATATTTCAGCGAGTTATTCTTCATCTGTCCTATCGCCGAATTTCCATCCATATCCGTTGGTCCGGAACCTGATATTAATAAAACGACCGGGATATTCTCTCCTTTTGCAGGCAGACTAAGCTTTCCGTTCAAAGTTCCATCCTTTGTATTCAACGCTATCGGTCGTTCATTCCCCGGAGCAAGCATTTGCCCGAAACAAGAAGTTCCAAACAAAGAAAATACACAAATAAGAAATAGCCGGAAATGTTTCATAAAACTCTTCTTTTAAAATTGGTTGACTCACGAAACAAATATATCGTTTTGTTTAACAAAACACAAAACAGAATTAATCTCATTTATCCGGAAAGGAACATTATTTATAACGCAAGACTCACAAAAACATTTTTAAATCCCGAATCTCGACCTTTTAAATTAATTTTTTAGCTTATATGGTTAATTTAGACAAAGATTTTATGGCTGCAATTTATTATTAAACTCTTATCTTTGCCTCTATAGAATCCTAAAAACACATTGGTCTTATGAAACAAAACTTCTTATGGATGTCCGCACTCGCTTTGAGTATTACCTTCTCGGCGCAAGCGCAACAGGACAAGGGCGGTATTTCGCCACAAATGCTACAGCAAATCAAACAAGCTTACCAAGGGACGCCGGCTGATAAAGCCATTCACAATGCCATTAGTAATAATGACATAAACAGGCTGGCAGTTAATTCCGACAGTAGAAACAATTTCGACACGTATTTCTCAAACAAAGTAAACAGTAAAGGCATTACCAACCAGAAATCATCCGGTCGCTGCTGGCTGTTCACCGGTTTGAATGTATTCCGCGCACAAGCGATTGAAAAATATAAAATGGGGGATTTCCAATTTTCCCAGAACTATTCATTCTTCTGGGACCAATTGGAGAAAGCCAATTTATTCCTGCAGGGCATCATCGATACCCGCGAAAAACCGACGGATGATAAAATGGTTGAATGGTTGTTTAAGAATCCATTAAGTGATGGCGGACAGTTTACCGGAATTTCCGATATCCTGGGTAAATATGGTGTTGTACCTTCTGACGTAATGGTTGAGACAAACAGCAGTGAAAGTACAGGGCGCATGGCGAATCTGATTGGCCTCAAACTGAAAGAATTCGGTTTGCAATTGAGAGATGCCTCTGCGAAAGGGAGTAAAGTAGCTGATTTGGAAAAGCAGAAAACAGAAATGTTGGGTACTGTTTACCGTATGTTGGTGCTGAATCTGGGCGAACCTCCCACGAAATTTACCTGGACACGTAAAGATGCACAGGGCAAACCGGTTGAAACGAAAGAATATACTCCAAAATCATTCTTCGACGAATATATCGGACAAGACCTGACAAACAACTATGTGATGTTGATGAATGACCCGAGCCGTGAATTTTATAAACTATATGAAATAGATTTCGACCGTCATCGTTATGATGGTAAAAACTGGACTTACGTAAATCTCCCGATTGAAGATATTAAAGAAATGGCTATTGCCTCCATCAAAGACAGCACAATGATGTATTTCTCTTGTGATGTAGGTAAATTCTTCGACCGTGGAAGAGGTTTGCTGGATGTCAATTACTACGATTACGGCTCATTGATGGGAACAACTTTTGGCATGGACAAAAAACAGCGTATCCAGACATTCAGCAGCGGTTCATCACACGCTATGACCTTGATGGCTGTTGACCTCGATGCTAACGGTACTCCTAAAAAATGGATGGTTGAAAATAGCTGGGGACCCGGAGCGAATGCCGGTCACCTGATTATGACCGACGAATGGTTCAACGAATACATGTTCCGCCTTGTTGTCGATAAAAAATATATCACCTCCAAGGTTCAAGAAGTATTAAAACAGAAACCGACCCGCCTCCCGGCATGGGATCCTATGTTTGCTCTGGAAGAATAAATATGTTCGAGTCGCTAACTGAATATTCTCTGCAGAAAAATTATCATCCCATATAATATCAAAAACATATTATATATTACAGCAAGAAACAATACAAATATTTAATTTTTGGGTAACCTTATGAGATTAAGTGTATTTTTATTATCTAGTATATAAAAAACACCTATATTTGTAATATGTTTAATTTAAATCAATATTTATGAAAAAGAAATTTATATTATCAACATTACTGATAATGATTGTAACATTAGGATGGGGTTCTAATTCTGAAAAAACAGAACTATCGCCGTCTGATTTAGCATTAGAAAATATAACTGCTTTAACACAAAACATTACACCAAGATCCACTTGTCATTGGGCTACTCGTGATGCTTCAGAAAAAGAAGTTATTTGCATTGTTACAGGGGCAGGATATGAGTGTGCTTGTGGTGCTGTAAAGCCTGGGCATTCTACTGAGTAAAATTTTCTCATCTATTATTCCACACATTAATTTTACTACAATTATTAATGTGTGGAATATTCTTTAAACAACAAATATGAAAAAACTCATTTTATTATTATTGCCTTTATTATACGCATGCTCCTATCCTAAAGAGCAAACAGGATCGATTTCCGTTCCTACCATAAATATGAATGACCATACAAGTTTGATATTCGCAGACTGGATAGAAGATATTTCCTGTGTGGTGCTATCGGATAATTATTACCTTGAAAATTGGAAGGTCCTTTGTTATCTAAATTATATCTATGTCTATTCATTATCAGATTTTTCAGTCTTTGTTTATACAGATACTGGAAAACTTTTAAAAAAGATAGATAATAGAGGGAAGAACAAACTTGTATTCCCAACAGATATTTATATTGATACCCTAAAAAATGAATTGCTAATCTTAGATGACCACAAGTATCTCAATCAATATTCACTAAAAGGAGAATTTATCAGACGGAGAATATTACCCTTTACTGCCGTAAGCATGTGTATGCCTGATGAAACACATTTTTTATTTTACGACGGACGGTTAGAAACCAAGTCACCCTTTAATATCCTTATTTCTTTGCAAGATTCATTATCTATACAAAAAGCTGTTATTTACCGTGACACAAAAAAACATATAAATGGAAAAATCCCTCACAATACCTTTACTTTGGAACCAAAAAATAAAATAACGTACTGTCTTTTTCCGAATAACGATACAATCTATACGTATAATCCAAAGATTAATACTGTAGAGGCCTATTGCCGGTTAGATTTTGCCGGTGATTTGTTGGTAGAAGAAATGTTTCCGGCAAAAGGATTTTCGGATCAAGAGTTTGCTTCCTTAATGCAAAAGAAACAATATATCTTTACTATTAATGGTTTCTATCAGGCTTGCGGACATCTCTTTTTCAAGTTGGAAGGTAAACGGAATCATTATTGCATGCTTGACTTGAGAACAAACAAATTATCAACCTTCGACAGTGTATTCGACGGGCTATGCAGTGATATTGTAGGAGGGGACGGAGAACAGCTATATTTTACATTTAGGCGAAAGGATTTGATAGAACAATATACAGAAAAAAAGCCTTCATATAAATGTCTGGCTGAATTATTGTCGAAGGACGATAACGGAGATGATTGGATATTGATAAAGACAAAATTAAAAAAAATCAGACTATGAACCGTTTACTTTATATCTGTATTGGCAGCATACTTTTTATATTTACTTTTATCGCCTGTGATAAAAAGAGGGAATCACCTGTGCTGATAAGTAATTTAAAATCATTTTCGCCATCCGGCAACAAAATAAAATTATCCGAGCTATTGACTGATTCATGCCGTTTAATCCCATTGGAGACAACTGATGACTCTTTGTTAGGAAAGATTTATAAAATAAAGAAACATAACAATACCTATTACCTGCTTTCAGATGATCGGTGGATTCTCCGTTTTGATGAGAACGGGAAGTTTATTTCATCCTTGAATTGCCTGGGTAGTGGCCCCGAAGAGTATACGTATATAGGTGATTTTGATGTATATACAGTTGATGGTCGGGATGAAATATGGTTGTGTGACTACGATCATATTAAGATCTATGATGCAGAGCATTTAACCTATTTGCGGTCCATCCATTATCCTTTTGTTATTAATAAATTCAAACGTATTGATGTTTCCCATATTTTACTATTGACAGGGCAGAATAAACAAATGTTAACATTATCAAATGAAGAGGGCAAAGTTATTTCCGTTTTTTTAGAGAAAGAGATTGCTTATATTGTTTGGCGTCCGGTTCAGTTCCGGCAATATTCTTCCCAATTGATATTTCAATTAGGTATGGCTAACAGCTATGTTTCTTTTGATCTGGAAAAGAATAATTTCCACAGGGGTATCCTTTGCAATTGCCAAGAACTATTATCAGATAAAGAATTACTCGACTTATTCATACAATACGGACAAGACTATATCTGGCATATAGACCAACGGAAGCCTTATATTCGAGGGATACAGAAGTTAAAAGAAAAAACCATTGTCAATATATGTTCTGAAAATGACGAATATATTGTTTCTGTCCCGGCAACCACCGCCGAAGCATGTACAATCGGAAGTTTTTCTGTTACATCCACCATAGAGAACGACCTATTCGGATTGAAAGATATGAGCTTTCTGAAAACAATAAACATTGGGGAAAGTTCATCCGGTCTATTACTCTATATAGAAGCGGATATGCTGCAAGACATACCTATAAAAGATAAAAATGGGATTATCCACAACATACAGCCCGAGGACAATCCATGTTTGGTTGAGTTTTATTGATCTGGCTTTTAGTGATTATACATATCCTTATTATAGAAATTCATAATCCGTATCTGCGCATCGTATGCCACCTGCGCCGGGCTTTCCGGATTTATTTCTACTGCCTTTAAATAGTTATTCAGTCCTTGACGGATGTCCCCTTTTTTTATATACGCATTGCCACGCAAGTAATACGCTTCATCCGAAAAAGCGTTATTTTTAATATAATCGTCCAACAAACGAATCGCTTCATCTGTTTTACCATCGAGAATTAATTGTTTGATTGCATCCATACTTCCATTAATTGAATATTGGTAACTGTGAATTGAAAACCAGTGGCGCTGAAAAAGGTTCATCCATAAGAACTATCCTCATTTTCAACATCCGATTTTCAATTTTCAAATACAAAGATATAGGGTTACGTTAATTATTTATGTATGTTTGCAACCGATTTCTAAAAGAGAAGACGTTATTATGCAAAAAAATCTGGTTATAGTGGAGTCCCCTGCAAAGGCAAAAACCATTGAGAAATTTCTTGGAAAAGACTACAAAGTCATGTCGAGCTACGGGCATATCCGCGATTTGAAAACTAAAGAATTCAGTATTGATATTGAACACGATTACGCTCCTCAATATGTTGTTCCCACCGATAAGAAAAAATTGGTGAGCGAATTGAAAGCTGAAGCAAAGGGGGCCGAACAGGTATGGCTTGCCTCCGATGAGGACCGTGAGGGAGAGGCAATATCATGGCATTTGTACGAAGTACTGGGGTTGAAACCGGAAAACACCAAGCGTATCGTTTTCCATGAAATCACAAAAAGCGCCATACTCCATGCAATCGAGACACCACGTAATATCGATATAAACTTGGTTAATGCACAACAGGCACGTCGTGTACTGGACCGCATTGTGGGTTTTGAACTTTCCCCTATTTTATGGAGAAAAGTCAAACCTGCCCTTTCTGCCGGTCGTGTACAATCCGTAGCAGTACGTCTTATCGTAGAACGTGAACGTGAAATAAACAATTTCGTTTCGGAAGCAGCTTTCCGTATAATTGCCAATTTCATCCTGCCTGACGGAACAACTATCCTGAAAGCAGAACTGGGACGCAGGTTAAAAGATCAAAAAGAGGTAATGGACTTCCTCGAATCTTGCAAAAGCGCTTCTTTTACAATTGATGATATTACAACAAAACCAGTAAAAAAATCACCGGCACCTCCATTTACAACTTCTACTTTGCAGCAGGAAGCAGCCCGTAAACTGGGTTATTCCGTTTCGCAAACGATGATGATTGCACAACGTCTGTACGAATCCGGATTAATCACGTATATGCGTACCGACTCTGTAAACCTGAGTGATTTAGCTCTCGGTACGGCCAAAGAAGTTATTACCGACACATACGGAGAGAAATATTATAAATTCCGCCAATACCATACAAAAAGTAAAGGAGCACAGGAAGCACACGAAGCTATTCGTCCTACCTATATTAATAATGTAGAAATCAGCGGTACTCCACAGGAAAAGAAATTATACGAATTGATCCGTAAACGTACGATTGCTTGCCAAATGGCAGATGCAGAGCTAGAACGTACAACCATTTCAGTAGGTGTAAGCGGTAAAACAGAAAAGTTCGTAGCTGTCGGCGAAGTGCTGACCTTCGAAGGTTTCCTTCAGGTATATTTGGAAAGTAATGACGATGAGAATGAAAAAGAACAGGAAAACGGCTTACTTCCACCGGTTAAGTTAAATGAAAAATTAAGCCTGAAAGATATTGTAGCAACCGAACGTTTTACACAACGTCCGCCGCGCTATACAGAAGCAAGTCTGGTACGCCGCCTGGAAGAACTGGGTATCGGACGTCCTTCTACTTATGCTCCGACTATCCAGACGATTCAAAATCGCGAATATGTGGTAAAAGGGGACAAGGAAGGTACGGAACGCAAATATTGTGTCATCACCCTTGCTAAAGACAAAATAAAAGAAACGGAAAAAACAGAAATAGTAGGAGCCGACCGCAACAAACTAATGCCGACAGACATCGGTACGGTTGTAAACGACTTCCTTATGGAATATTTCCCGGACGTAATGGATTATAACTTTACCGCTAATGTTGAAAAAGAATTTGATGCAGTAGCAGAAGGCGAAATGGTTTGGACTAAAGCCATCGACAAATTCTATAAACTATTCCATCCGATCGTGGAAGCGACTTCCGCTGTTAAGACCGAACATAAAGTGGGAGAACGCGAACTGGGTATCGATCCAAAAAGCGGTAATCCTGTATTTGTAAAAATCGGACGTTATGGTCCTGTTGTTCAAATCGGACAGGCTCATGCGGAAGATAAAACAGCCCCCAAACCTCAATTCGCAACATTGATGAAAGGTCAATCCATTGAAACAATTACGTTGGAAGAGGCATTAAAATTATTCGACCTTCCACGTACAATCGGTGAATATGAAGGAAAAGAGATGGTTGCTGCCATAGGACGTTTCGGACCATTTATCCGTCACGACGGCAAGTTCATTTCAATTCCGAAAGATTTGAATCCGCTGACTATTACTTCAGATGAAGCGATTGAACTTATCCAGGAAAAACGGAAGAAAGACGAACAACGCTTCTTGAAAAAGTTCGATGAAGACCCTGATATGGAAATCTTGAATGGACGTTTCGGCCCTTATATCGCTTATAAGGGGAATAATTATCGTATTCCTAAAACAGTGACCGAGCCGGCTGCGCTTACTTTGGAAGAATGTCTCAAGATTATTGCAGAAGCTGCAGAAAAGACAACAACGAAGAAAAGAACAAGCAGGAAAAAAGCTTAACCTGCTTACCCCATTCAGGACACACTCGGTTAAAATATTTTCCTTAATCATAAAAAGCCTACTGTTCAAAATGAATCAGTAGGCTTTTTATGATTATATATGAAATCTCTTCCCGGAACATATAAAAACATATGTACAGATTATCTCCACTTCCTGGAAGAGTTATAATATCTATTTTTTTCATTTCCCCGGCCTCATACGGCGTTTCACCGACCAAGTTGTACCACTTATCGGTAATTAACCTTTATTCACCGAATCTCCTACTTATTTTGCAACATAACTAAACGAGTAAAACACTATGCTTAAATGTATTACTTTCGATGGAGATGCTTCTACCCTGAACACTTTGATAGGATATTTTGAGAAGCTGGATAAAGCATTGCACGAAGTACATGAAATTTTGTACAAGGAGCAAAGCGAACAGCCTATCTTCGTACGTGAAGGTAGTAAGATTATCCGCCTGCACAAGGATGAAATACTTTTCCTTGAAGGTTTTGGCGATTATGTCAAGGTGCACCGTACCAGTGGTAAACCGCTCCTTTCACAGTCGAGCCTTAAACGATTTGAAGAAAACCTGGACCGTTCACTCTTTTGCCGTGTGCATCGTTCCTATATAGTCGCTTTATCTCAAATCAATTACATAGAGAGAAAACGCATCCGCATCGGCAATGAAATGATTCCTATCAGCGATTCCTATCTGCCGGGATTAATGGGGAAGCTGGCTTTAGCTGAATAGGCAAACTTATTATCCCTGATTTTATGAAAAGGAATTTGTTTTCGAGGACGCCGAACATATTAGATGTCCTCGGAAACAAAATAATACACGACCTTTTTTTCTTTTAGCACTAATAATATTTAATAAGTGATGCTATAAAAAAATATATTTGTACTTTTCGCTGATTAAAATAACCCTTCGTTTTTCTTGTGTGATTAATTATAGACCCAAAATATGTTTATTAAAACAGTTGTGTTATGAAAAAATCCTTTCTCTTTTTATGTATTCTACTGTCTGGAATTGTAAATGCACAGAAACGCGATACTATGTATGCGGATTTCCCAAAAGATTTTCAGATGAAAGTAAATCTACGTCACGATTATACAAAGACATTCGTGACAAAAATATTTATGTCACAAGCTCTTTTTGACGGACGCTTCAAACATCGCGATAATGGTAAACAAACAGTATATGCCACCTGTGAACAAACGCTCCAATTATTGAAAGGGATGGATAACATCACACTCGGCATGCCTAAAATAGCCTATCTTGTGGGATGGCAATACAACGGACATGATTCCAAATATCCCGCCTTCTTTGAAGGGAATGAGGCATTAAAGCGACCGAATGACAAAAACGGCCTGGAAAGTATCCGCTGGCTGATGGGTGAAGGTAAGAAATATAATACAGCTGTAAGCCTTCATATCAACATGATTGATACTTACGAAGATAGCCCGCTATGGGACAAATATATTACAAATGATGTAATAGCCCGTGATGAACGGGGGTTCCTCCGTGGCGGGGAATGGGGTTACCAGATTAGTTATGCACAAGAATGGGCAAAAGGTTTCACACAACAACGCATCGATAGTTTGTGCAAACTGCTGCCTATACAGGATGCAGGGACAATACATATCGATGCTTTTCATACGGCGGCACCAATAGCCTACAAAGATGAAAAAGGTGAATGGCAGATACGTACTCAATCGCCTATCAGCTCATATTTACCATATAATCAAGAAGATGAATTGGAAGCCCAACGAAATATTTTTCGATATTTTGATTCCAAAGGCATTGACGTAACCAATGAGGGATTACCTGATAATACGGATTTATTTATCGGATACCAACCAATGGTCTGGTGGTTCGGGCATGACGAAATTTATCTGAAATATCCTGCTTCTATTATCTGTGGAGGAAATAATGCAGACAGTGATTGGGGTGTTCTGTTTGGAAATAACCTGAACGGAGAAAAAGTCTTTATGAAGGGCCTGGACAATTACAGCGAATTTACAAGACGATTCTGTACAATGACGGCTGTCTGCAATTTCCTGAATCGCTTTGAACGTCTGTACCGAGTAGAAGGCGAAAGCTATAAGGCTGTACAATTCTCCGGCGACATTCATTCGGAACTAGATAAAGGACATTTGCAAATCCGGCAGGGAAAAGCTATATTGGTAGACAATAATAACGTTATGATCCCAGCCTTGTGGATAAAAGGCAATAATATGATTGCTTATAGCCAGGATGGATATAAAGAAAAAATTTGGACTGTGCCTTCCAACTATCCGGCATCAGGCAAAGTATCTATATATACTGTCAATGAAAATGGACGCATCTATAAAGGTAGGCAGAGATATTCTTCCGGAAAGCTGAAACTTCGTGTCGATGCCGGAGAAATGTTACTTTTATCCTTCTGATAAATATCAGTGATAAGTTTCTATAATTTAACTCTATAGAATAATTCGTTTAATGTATACGTTACAGCCAATCCTGCCAGGCTTCGCTGTAACGTATTTTCTTTCAACTGCATCCGGTCATAGAAGAGAGAAACATGGACACGTCCGTTAATTACGGGGAATCCCATACCCGCAGTTATCCTCCAGGAAAGCCCGGAGTTTTTGTTTACTTGCATATAAGGTGTAGAAACGTCCACTCCCATTTTATAGATTGTCCGCTTCCAAAAACTATCTGAAGAAAAACCTCCCGGATAATACGAAACACCGGTACATAATTCGTGCGCATCATGGAAACCGATGCGTGGATCACCAGAGGTTAAAGAACTGTATTGACGGAAATTATAATCGAGGGCATACGTCCATTTCTTATATTCTACAGAGCCTCCCACACCGATAAACTGTGGAAGGGTCTGCTTGATTGTTTTCTTCTCATAATTAGATGAATATGTATCGCTAGTCACCGTTTTCGTCTTTTTCAATGAAATGGATTGTTTAAATCCGTAAGTGGCACCTAATGTCAAATGTAACTGGCGTCCTAAAGCACGGTGGTACTGTATACCGAAATCTGCAGAGAATGCAGAACCGTACAACTTATCAGTCACATACATTGAGCTTTGGCTTTCTGTTTGGGTGATATTCCCGAATATATAGTTCATGTTAACGCCTAAGGATAGGGTCGGCAGTAATCTAACAGCATTGGTCCAGTAGACTTTAGACAAACCTCCATCTCCGCTGAATGTGCTGGTTGCATACGAACCGGGGGAACCTTCTATCTCCTGTGAACTCTGGAAATAATAACCGACATAACTGTAAGGCGTAAGCCCTACTGCTGCATACCAGCGGGGAAAGAGACGTCCAGCCAACACGATACGTGAAAGGTTTCCGGTAAACGTATTATTTTGTGTTCCTTTCGAGTTATAAGATTCCAATTTTCCAAATATGGAAATATCTGCCAATAGACGGCAGCTGTCTATACCAGTCAGTCCCGCCGGATTATCACTACCTATCAAATCTTTTCCACGCATACCGATAGATACACCTCCCATTCCTGCGGTAGCACCATACATGCCGGTTTCGATTTCACCTATTCCAAACATGGAATAAGGTGACGAAGTCATTACATTCTGTGCAAAAAGAAAAGATGGTATCAAGAGCAAAATGGAAAGAATATATTTAATAGCTTTCATATACTTTATAAATTAGTTGTAAGACGATAGGACTGCGTCCCTGCTGGTCGGAAAAGGTCAGATTCTTGAATGTTCCGGTATAATCTTCCTCCCGGAATACCAATTGCAGGTTATGTTTATACATATCAAAGGCACCAAGTTCTTCCTTCATAAACGTACTGACATCAAAATAATAGTAAGTATTTTCATCGTAGGTATCATCCCGTACCAGAGTTCCGGCTTGGACTTCTTCTCCCAAATAGTCTTTTACAGCATCGGTTACGACATTGTTTTCGTCTGTAATATATAAGTAGAGGCTATCCGGCAGATTATCATATATTGAATATGTACCGGGTTCCGGATATATTTTCAGTGAAGCAGATTCTATTATGACTTGTTTTCCCTGTTGTTGCAGATTATTCAGATATGGAAATTTCAAACGGGTATACCAACCGATACCTCCGAATAGAAAACCCCGGTTGCCTATTTTCCCGGATGCCACTTCGATATTTTTAAATGGCAAGTTCTCCAATGCAGTTCCTTTCCTGTCATGGCTGATATTATAAAATTGTTTCTCTGTATTCGGTTTAATAACGCACTCTGTTTCTTCTGTCAGTTCCCCTGTCACATGATAATGCAAAACCAATGTTGAAGAGGTATCATTTACCAGGAAAGATAGTACCGAATGGCTGACTGAACGGTCAGGCACAACAACAAGCCCTTTGAAATAGTCTTCAAAACGTTCAGAAGAGACAGATTGGTCCCTGCTGTGCAAACGCTGCAACAAATCTTTCCCGAAATCATCAGATAAACGGATAGATAGAGGTTCTCCACTATTGGGATGAGGTTTAAACGTAAACTCTCCCATCGGCTCTGATTCATAAGCAAATGAAGAATTATTATATAGATAACCATTATCATTCAATATTATTTTTTCTTTTAGCCGGTGTACGGTAAAGCGTTGTTGCTGGGCAGTATCTCCCAGGAAATATGATCCATAAGGCAGTGACAGCACCAAAGAATCGAGAAAAACCATTTCATCGGGATCCGTACTATAGGACGGTGTCGAATAAGGGAAATAAGCTGATGCAATGACTGTTCCCCAAAGAGGATGTTTGTATTGCCCAGCCAAAGCTTTTTCCTGCCCGGTAGTTTCCAACGAATCGATCAAAGTCGAAGAAACAACGATCGTGCTGGTATCAATCGATATATTGCGAAATGCGGTGTTTACCAAACCAGAGCCATAATCATTGTTGGTATTATAGCAAGAGAAACAGCCTGCAAATAAAAGGATAATAAGAAATGTTGATAGTGCTTTACTCATACATATATTGTTTAACCGGACGCAAAGAACTTTATTAGGTCTTTGTTTTACAAGAAAAACCTGCCAACAGGCTCTTTTAGTCTGTTAAAAAGGAGATAAGCCGGATAACTTTATTTTTTACATCCGAAAGCTTATTTATCATCTCTCATGAGGGATTCATCGAATATAAAAGCTCATCTGCCGATTTAATTTGTGCATCAATGAAAAGGTCTGTTCTTTTGTGCCAGAAAATAATAACACTGTATAAATGATGATGTATAAAAGATTTCCAGTATATCTGGCGGCTTTACTGCCCATATTATTTACGGCATGTGGTAATGAAGATAATGATAATTTAATCGGTCACTGGGTTCGTGTATCCGATTTCGACGGACTGGCACGTAGTGATGCGGCTTCATTCACCATTGGGAATAAAGGATATATAGTTTGTGGTTATGATGGAAAGAAACGACTCTCAGACCTCTGGGAATATGATATGGGAACGGATGCCTGGACACAAAAGGCGAACTTTCCAGGTATAGGACGTAACTCGGCAGTTGCTTTCGCGATAGAGAATAAAGGATATTGTGGTACCGGATATGACAGTGAAAATTATCTGAAAGATTTCTACGAATATGATCCTTCTTCCAATCAATGGACAAAGAAAACAGATTTCCCCGGTTCTGCCAGATATGGAGCGGTTGCTTTCGGAATTTCAGGAAAAGGATATATCGGTGCCGGATATGATGGGAATTATTTGAAAGATTTTTACGCCTACACGCCATCGACTGATTCATGGACACAGATTGTCAGTATCGGGGGTACCAAACGACAAAATGCAACCAGTTTTGTAATCGGAGAATATGCATATGTGTGTTGTGGCATCAACAATGGTACATATGTAGATGATTTCTGGAGATTTGATCCTGCCACCGGGCAATGGAAACAGCTTCGCAACATATCAAATTCTTCGGATGATGATTATGATGATGATTATAATATTGTACGTGCCAACGGCTCTGCCATCGTTATTGATGGTGCAGCTTACCTGACCTGCGGAGATCAGAGTAGTGTCCGCAGTGATACCTGGAAATATTATCCTTCCACTGATTTGTGGGAACAAATCCATGATTTCAAAGGTACGACACGTACAGTAGCAGTCGCTTTCTCTAACGGGACAAGGGGCTATATAGCAACGGGGAAAAGCAGTACTTATCGCTTTGATGACATTTGGGAACTTCACCCTTATGATTATGATCCAGATGATGAATAAGAAGATGATGAAAAGCAAATGGATCTTCACGGGACTCTTGATACTGCCGTTGTTGTTTATTCTTTTTCATTTCTGCAAAGGAGAAATGGGGTCTCCCAGCAGCCGGCAACCGGAGTTGCAAACGTTTCAATTGGGGAATGGATGGGGTTACAAGATTGTGTTGAACAAGAAGACGTTGATTTATCAACCTACCATTCCTGCAATTGATTCGGTTCAGTCTTTCCCAACAGAAACCAGCGCTCGAAAAACAGGTTTACTGGTACTGGAAAGACTTAATCAAAACAAAGATTTTTCAATAACTACAGATGATTTAAAAGATTCACTCTCTGATTAGATAAATTTTAAATTTTCAACAGAAAGAAAGAAAGAAAGACCGGCCAGTGATGGTAGGTCTTTTTCTCTTTGATATTTGGAATTTATTTTTATATTTGTACTCTTAACACTAACAAAAAAACCATGAAAAGAGCAAATTTAAGTTTTTCAATAGCTCTGGTTCTTTTATTAACCAGTTGTTTCAACAATACTCAGCAGGATGAAACAGTAATACTATCAGAACCTACTGCTTTCTTTTTTGCTGGAGAATTTACAGAATATGCAGGAAGACCAGTTCTTATGGATTGTATCAGTGGTGAAGTATTAACAATTTCAAACAAAGGAAAATTTCATAAATTGGAACAAGAGTTTAAAAAGCTGGATCCTGCTGCTACAGAAGCTATAAACTGTAGTGTCATAGGAACGCTGATTAAGAAAAATACTGAAGATGAGGGACCAGACAAGCAATTATTAATCAGTGAAATAATCCAATTCGAACAGGGGGCCATCCATACACCCTCCTTACCTATTACAGATAGAACATATATTTGTTATCTTCCGGATGAAGAACATGCTGAAAAAATGATTCTTTTATCTTTTAATAAAGACCATACGTTTCAGAGTACGGCTTATCAGATCGAACCTCTTAAAATTCTGAATGAATATAATGGAGACTGGTTTTGCTTGTCCAGGGATAGCCTCTACATTTATACTTGCGGAAATAATTCATATAAAGGACATATGAACTTCGATAAATCAATTTTGACCTTCTTTAATCATGATGGGGATATGATTTTTAAAAAGAAAGAGTAGATTTTACCGGAAAGTATTTTCATTTTGCATATACTGAGATATCTTTGCAATTGACTTTACGTATATGCAAAATGACAAACTGGATTTATAATCTACTGGCTCTACTTATTTTCCCGACTTTGCTGGGTATTATAGCTATTTATTTTTTACAGTCTTATTTACAAGATTGGCTGCTGATATTATCGTATGGTGCTGCATCTATAGTGTCCACTTTTTTAGCGTATTTTTTCTATAAAGGGAAATGGGCTGCGATTTTCTATTTCTTGATATTTTTCACGACACTGGCATTCAATATTCCTTTGCAGAACTGGCTGTTTCATTCTGCTGACGATATTGTAAACTATGCTTCCATCGAAGATTTATATATTCCCGAAAAATCTGCTCTTTATTTTAAATTCGATTCTCCTTTAATGGTCGACTTATCAAGCCGGGGTTCTGTAACCATCACCCGGACAACACGCACCGGCAGACGTGGTACACATACCAAAACGACTCGTCATCAATATACTGTTATCCCTGTTTTTAATGATACATTACCTAAATTCCAATATACAAAGCGGGAAGTAAAAGCTTGGATTATTTCAACCAAGAAGCCTAATGCGAAAGATGTTCTTTGTTATGAGAAATGCTCTTTTGACCTGGACAGTTATCAACAAGCAGCTGCTAAATCCCGTTGTAAACTGCATCATGTAGACGCTCCTTTTATCCGCCCTGTATATAATTCCTTTATAACAAAAACAGAGTGGAAAGGTATTTTTATTAAGACTCTATGTATCGTTTGTGGCATTCTTATATTTACGGGAATATGGATGAATAAAAAGGAAAGAATATAACATAAAAAAAGGGGCTACAAATGTAGTCCCTTTTTCACATCATCCTACTTGATCATTTTTTGTAAGTTTTATAACCGTAAACGGCGCGCATTCCCAATTCTTCTTCAATACGAAGCAATTGGTTGTATTTTGCCATACGGTCAGAACGACTTAAAGAGCCTGTCTTAATCTGTCCTGAATTGGTAGCAACAGCAATGTCGGCAATAGTTGCATCTTCCGTTTCACCGGAACGATGAGATGTTACTGATGTATAACCGTTACGATGTGCCATTTCGATAGCGTCCAGGGTTTCGGTTAATGTACCGATCTGGTTTACTTTAATCAGGATAGAGTTGGCACAGCCTTCTTCTATACCTTTCTTAAGGAACTGTACGTTTGTAACGAACAGATCATCACCCACTAACTGGCATTTTTTTCCCAACGCTTCAGTTAACATCTTCCAACCAGCCCAATCATTTTCGTCCATACCGTCCTCAATAGAGTCGATAGGATATTTACTCACCAAGCCAGAAAGATATTCCACTTGCTCTTTAGCTGTACGTTTAGCGCCTTTTGAACCTTCAAACTTAGTATAATTATATATTCCTTCACTATAAAATTCTGAAGAAGCACAGTCCATGGCTATTGTAACATCTTTGCCTGGTTCATATCCGGCAGCTTTGATAGCAGCCATGATAGAATTTAATGCGTCTTCCGTACCTTCCAATGCAGGAGCAAAACCTCCTTCATCACCAACAGCAGTACTTAATCCACGGTCGTGAAGAACCTTCTTCAAAGCGTGGAAGACTTCTGCTCCCATACGTAACCCCTCACGGAAACAGCAAGCGCCAACCGGACGAATCATAAATTCCTGGAAAGCGATAGGTGCATCAGAATGGGAACCTCCATTGATAATATTCATCATTGGAACAGGCAATACGTATGCATTAGTTCCCCCTATATAACGGTACAAAGGCAAATCCAGATAATTGGCAGCCGCTTTTGCAACAGCTAAAGAAACGCCTAACATTGCATTTGCGCCTAAATTCGATTTTGTCTTTGTTCCGTCTAATTCGATTAATTTGTGGTCAATGCCACGTTGATCCAAAGCACTCATGCCTAAAATTGCAGGAGCTATTATCTTATTAACATTGTCTACAGCTTTCAGAACGCCTTTTCCACCATAGCGTTTTTTATCACCATCCCGAAGTTCAATCGCTTCATTCTCACCGGTAGAAGCACCGGAAGGAACAGCAGCACGACCAAATGCACCGGAAGCTAAATGTACATCTACTTCAATTGTCGGATTACCACGTGAATCAAGGATTTCTCGTCCTATTACTTTTACAATTTCCATATCTCTAAAATATTTGAGTTTTTCTTTCGTACAAATATAACAACTCCTAGATGGTTAATGTTTCGGTTTCCAAATAGAATTTATCAATGATTCTATAAACTAAGCATGTTATTCAACGATTCTAAACTGGGTTTCAATCAGAATATAACTAATTATTAAACAAAACATAATAGTATGATAATATAAAAACAAAAAAGCTGATCTGCAAAACAGACCAGCTTTTTTATATGTTTGTTGAAATTATTATGCTTATTCAGCAGCTTTTTCTTCTGCAGCCGGAGTTACTTCTGTTGTTGCTTCTGCAACCGGAGCTTCAGCAGCTGTAGACTTTTTACGAGAACGTCTTGTCTTAGTCGCCTTCTTAGCTGTATCTGTTTTCAACATATTTTCATTATAGTCTACTAATTCAATGAAGCACATTGAAGCATTGTCACCTAAACGGTTACCAGTCTTAATAATTCTGGTATATCCACCCGGACGATCACCAATCTTCTGAGATACTTCCTTGAATAATTCCGTTACAGCAAATTTGTCCTGCAAATTGCTGAATACCACACGTCTTGAATGAGTTGTATCCTCTTTTGACTTAGTGATAAGCGGTTCTACAAACATACGCAGCGCTTTTGCCTTAGCCACGGTTGTAAAAATTCTCTTATGTTTGATTAGAGAACAAGCCATGTTAGAAAGCATTGCATCACGGTGAGTGTTTGTACGACCTAAGTGATTGAATTTTTTATTATGTCTCATCGCTATACTTACTCTTTATCTAATTTATATTTTGTGATATCCATACCGAATGAAAGATTCAGACTCTCAAGCAGTTCATCAAGTTCCGTGAGTGACTTCTTACCGAAATTTCGGAATTTCAACAAATCATTTTTATTGAATTTAACCAACTCACCTAACGTTTCTACATCTGCTGCCTTTAAGCAGTTCAATGCCCGAACAGAAAGATCCATATCCGAAAGCTTGCTCTTAAGCAACTGGCGCATATGAAGAACTTCTTCATCGAACTCTTCATTTCCGTCTGTATCCACTGTCTCAATAGCAATCTTTTCATCTGAGAACAACATAAAATGATGAATCAGAATCTTAGCAGCTTCTTTCAACGCTTCCTTCGGATGAATAGAACCATCAGTGGCTATTTCAAGAACCAACTTTTCGTAGTCCGTCTTCTGCTCAACACGGAAGTTTTCAATCGAATATTTAACATTACGGATAGGCGTATAAATAGAGTCAATAGCAATAACATGCATGTCTGCATTTGGATCTCTATTTTCGTCTGCCGGAACGTATCCACGTCCTTTATTAATAGTCAACTCGATCTGGAAACCAGCGTTCGGATCTAAACGACAAATAACCAACTCTGGATTCAAGACTTCGAATCCGGTCAGCTGTTTACCTATATCACCGGCTTTGAACACTTCCGAACCCGAAACAGTAATACTTACTTTTTCATTCTCTATGTCATCTACAATATGCTTGAACCGTACCTGTTTAAGATTCAAGATTATGTTTGTTACATCCTCAATCACACCCGGTATCGTATCAAATTCATGATCAACACCTTCGATTTTAATGGATGTAATAGCAAAACCTTCAAGTGACGACAGGAGAATACGGCGCAGAGCATTACCTATAGTAATACCATAGCCGGGTTCCAACGGACGAAATTCAAACTTTCCGAAGAAATTGTCCGCTTCCAACATTAATACTTTATCGGGTTTTTGAAATGCTAATATCGCCATGGAAATCAATTATTATTTAGAATACAATTCTACGATCAACTGCTCTTTAATGTTTTCAGGAATGTCAGCTCTTTCCGGCAGATGCAGTAATTTTCCGCTGTAAGAAGACTGATCCCATTCAATCCAAGGATACTTGCTGTGATTGAAACCTGATAATGCATCAGCAATCACTTCCATAGACTTAGATTTTTCTCTAACACCAATAACCTGACCGGCTTTTACAGAGTAAGAAGGAATATTTACAATCTTACCGTCTACTGTAATGTGACGATGAGAAACTAACTGACGGGCAGCAGCTCTTGTCGGAGCAATACCCAAACGATAAACGATGTTATCCAAACGACTTTCCAGTAATTGAAGAAGAACTTCACCTGTAATACCTTTTGAACTCTGAGCTTTATCGAACAAGTTTCTAAATTGTTTTTCCAACACACCGTAAGTGTATTTAGCTTTCTGCTTCTCCCGAAGCTGAATACCATATTCAGAAGTTTTTCTCTTACGTGAATTACCGTGTTGTCCAGGAGGATAGTTCTTCTTAGAAAGAACTTTATCCGGTCCGAATATTGCCTCGCCAAACTTACGAGCAATTCTTGTTTTAGGTCCAGTATATCTTGCCATTTTTTTATTTTTTTAATGTTCTGTATGAATCTGGAACCGTGCAGCCGCGATTACAGAGAGGATAAGGTCTTTATGCAATCTATTCACAATTCCGGATTCAATGTTCAAGAAACTATAGTTAATTATACTCTTCTCTTTTTAGGAGGACGACAACCATTATGTGGCAACGGAGTAACATCAACAATTTCTGTTACTTCAATACCGGCACCGTGGATAGTTCTGATAGCAGACTCACGTCCGTTACCCGGTCCCTTTACGAATACTTTTACTTTTCTCAAACCAAGATCATAAGCTACTTTAGCACAATCTTGTGCTGCCATCTGAGCGGCATACGGAGTGTTCTTCTTAGAACTTCTAAATCCCATCTTACCAGCAGAAGACCAACTAATTACTTGACCTTCGCTATTTGCAAGAGACACAATAATATTGTTAAAAGAAGAATGAATATGAGCTTGACCGTAAGCGTCAACTTTTACGTTTCTCTTCTTTGCTGCGACTGTTTTTTTTGCCATATCAATTCTTATTATTTAGTAGCTTTTTTCTTATTTGCAACAGTTTTCTTTTTACCCTTACGAGTACGAGCATTGTTCTTTGTACTCTGACCTCTTAAAGGCAAACCGATACGGTGACGAACACCTCTATAACATCCGATATCCATCAGACGTTTGATGTTCAGCTGAACTTCAGAACGAAGATCACCTTCTACCTTATATTCTGCGCCAATAATTTCACGTACTTTAGCAGCCTGATCGTCTGTCCAGTCTTTTACTTTAATATCACGATCAATACCTGCTTTTGCTAAAATTGAGTTAGAAGCACTACGACCGATACCGTAAATATAGGTCAAGGCAATTTCTCCTCTTTTATTTTGTGGCAAGTCTACACCAACTATTCTTATAGCCATATTACTTACTTAAATTATTTTGCAAAAATAATAAATTATCCTTGACGTTGTTTATACTTAGGATTTTTCTTGTTAATTACGTATAAGCGTCCCTTTCTTCTAACGATCTTACATTCGGGAGTACGCTTCTTTAAAGATGCTCTTACTTTCATATCTTGTTGTTTTTTTATTTGTACCTAAAAGCTATTCGACCTTTTGATAGATCATATGGAGACATTTCAACTCTAACCTTATCACCAGGAAGAATCTTTATATAATGCATCCGCATTTTTCCTGAGATGTGGGCCGTTATTTCATGTCCGTTCTCTAATTCTACACGAAACATTGCATTTGACAATGCTTCTACAATAACTCCATCTTGCTCAATTGCTGACTGTTTAGCCATATAAATCAAATTAAATTGCGCTATTACCTAAAATTTCTTCTATAAATTCGAATGAAGATAAAATCTGAGGACCATCTGGACGAATAGCAATACAATGTTCAAAATGAGCAGAGCATTTTCTATCTTTTGTCCGGACTGTCCAACCGTCTTTCTCAAAAACCACATTCTTGCTTCCCATATTGATCATCGGCTCTATGCAAATACACATTCCGCTTCTCAATAAAGGTCCACAACCAGGGCGTCCGTAATTCGGAACTTCTGGCTCCTCATGCATTTTACGTCCAATACCATGACCTACCAGTTCTCTTACAACAGAATAACCGTTCGATTCACAATAAGCCTGTACTGCATTACTAATATCGCCTAAGCGTCTTCCTTCAACAGCATGTTGGATACCCAAATAAAGAGATTCTTTTGTTGTCTTTAATAACTTCTTTACCTCTGGGGCAACTTCTCCTACACAAAAGGTATAAGCAGAATCACCAACAAAACCATTCAATATAGTTCCACAATCAACAGAAATGACATCACCTTCTTTTAAAATAGCTTTCGCAGAAGGAATTCCATGAACAACCTGTTCATTTACAGAAGCACAAATTGAATTAGGAAAACCACCGTATCCTAAAAAAGCCGGAACCGCACCATTATCTCTAATGAATTCTTCGGCAATCTTATCTAGTTGTAGTGTACTAACTCCCGGAGCAATATGTTTAGATAGTTCTCCCAGAGTTTTACCAACCAATTGATTGGCATCACGCATCAACTCTATCTCTTCATCTGTCTTTAAATAGATCATTCTATTAATAAGCTGCAACTGAACCTGTACGTCCTTTAATTCTTCCTGACTTCAATAAACCGTCATAATGACGCATCAGCAAATGGCTTTCCACTTGTTGTAAAGTATCCAATACAACACCAACCAAAATCAACAAAGATGTTCCACCAAAGAATTGGGAGAATCCCATACTTACACCGGCAATTCTTGCAAATGCAGGCATAATTGCCACTAATGCCAAGAAAAATGCACCAGGCAAAGTAATACGGTCCATAATGGTATCTAAATAGTCTTTGGTATGTTTGCCTGGTTTTACACCTGGAATGAAACCATTGTTCCTCTTCAAATCATCTGACATCTGAGTCGGATTGATTGTAATAGCTGTATAAAAATAAGTAAACAAGATAATCAGTACAGCAAATACAAAATTGTACCAAAATCCTGTATTATCCATAAATGCAGCAACAAATGGTGAACGTTCTCCGGTATTTGAAAAACCTACAATTGAAATAGGAATAAACATAATTGCCTGGGCAAAAATGATAGGCATTACGTTTGCAGCATTTACCTTTAATGGGATATACTGGCGGGCACCACCATATTGTTTATTACCAATAATTCTTTTTGCGTACTGTACAGGAACCTTGCGAGTACCTTGTACCAACAGGATTGCACCTGCGATAACCAACAAAAGGAACAACATTTCAAACAAGAACATAACCAGACCACCGGTTTTTTCACTTGTTCTAGAAATAAATTCTTCAAACAATGAATGCGGCAGACGGGCTATAATACCAACTAAAATGATAAATGAAATACCATTTCCTACACCTTTATCTGTAATTCTTTCACCTAGCCATAAGATAAACATACTTCCTGCAGCCAAAATAACTGTGGAAGAAATTGTAAACCAAATACCTGCAGGTAAAGCAGCACCAGCAGCCTTCAGCTGTACACTTAAGTTAACAAGATACGTTGGACCTTGGAACAGAAGAATAGCAACAGTCAGGTAGCGCGTCCATTGGTTGATTTTTCTACGACCACTCTCACCCTCTCTTTGTAATTTCTGGAAAGAAGGAACTGCAATTGCAAGCAACTGCATTACGATGGAAGCGGAGATATAAGGCATAATCCCTAATGCAAAAATAGATGCATTAGAGAACGCACCTCCTGAAAACATATCCAACAGCGCAAGCAATCCGCCTCTTGTCTGTTCCTGCAAAGCGGTCAACGCTTTAGGATCAATACCCGGAAGTACTACATACGTACCAAAACGATATATAGCAACCAACAAAAGAGTGGTGAGGATCCGATTTCTCAGATCCTCTATCTTCCAGATATTTTTGATTGTTTCTACAGCTCTCATAACTTAGAGTTTAACAACAGTACCACCTACAGCCTGGATAGCAACTTCAGCACTCTTAGAGAACGCGTGAGCTTCTACTTCTAATTTAGCTGTTAAGTTACCATTACCAAGAATTTTAACCAATTGTGAAGCTGAAATGAAACCAGCTTCAATTAACTCATTGATACCAATCTTAGTGATCTGCAAAGCATCTGCCATTCCCTGTAATGTAGAAAGATTGATTGCTTTATATTCAACGCGGTTAATATTCTTGAAACCAAATTTAGGCAAACGTCTCTGTATAGGCATCTGACCACCTTCGAAACCAATCTTTTTTGAATAGCCAGATCTTGACTTTGCTCCTTTATGACCTCTTGTTGAAGTACCTCCTAATCCTGAACCCGGACCACGGCCGATTCTTTTTCTGGTCTTGGTAGATCCTTCAGCAGGTTTTAAATTTGATAAATTCATATCGTATAATTTATTTTTTCAACCGATTATTACTTTTCTACTGAAACCAAATGTTTCACTTTCTCAACCATACCCAGAATAGCCGGAGTAGCATTATGTTCTACGACCTGATTCATTTTTCTCAGACCCAGTGCATCAAGAGTTCTCTTTTGGTCTTTCGGGCATTTAATTCTACTTTTAACTTGCTTAACTTTAATAGTTGCCATCTTTATATCCTCCCTAATTAACCTTTGAATACTTTTTCTACAGCAACACCTCTGTTCTGAGCAACCATCAACGGGCTTCTCAACTCATTTAATGCAGCAATAGTTGCTTTCACTAAGTTGTGAGGATTTGAAGACCCCTTTGATTTAGCCAAAACGTCTGTGATACCAACACTTTCCAATACAGCACGCATAGCACCACCAGCTTTAACACCGGTACCGTGAGATGCAGGTTTGATAAGCACCTGAGCACCACCAAACTTAGCTAATTGTTCGTGAGGAATTGTACCCTTATGAACAGGAACTTTGATCAGATTCTTTTTAGCAGCTTCTACACCTTTAGCTATAGCTGTAGTCACTTCACCAGCTTTACCTAAGCCCCAACCGATGATACCATCTTCATTTCCTACTACTACAATAGCAGCAAAACTGAAAGTACGTCCACCTTTCGTAACTTTAGTAACACGATTAATTGCAACTAATCGGTCCTTCAACTCTATGTCGTTGGTCGATTTAACTCTATTATTAACTCCTGCCATCTTCATTAAAATTTAAGGCCGCCGTTACGTGCAGCATCTGCTAATTCTTTAATTCTCCCATGATACAGGTAACCGTTACGGTCGAAAACTACTGTCTGCACACCAGCTTCCTGAGCAGCTTTTGCAACCTGCTCACCAACTTTAGCAGCGATTTCTTTCTTCGGTGCTTTAACATCCAGCTTCAAAGAAGAAGCTGCAGCTAAAGTCTTACCTGTAGTGTCATCTATTACCTGTGCATAGATCTGTTTATTGCTTCTAAACACAGTCAGGCGCGGACGTTCAGTTGTTCCTGAAACTTTGCCGCGTACACCTGCTTTTATCTTTAATCTTCTTTCTTCCTTCGTTGTCATGATAATTTCAGTTTACGTAGATTACTTACCAGCTGACTTACCAGACTTTCTGCGAATTTCTTCACCCACAAATTTGATACCTTTACCTTTATAAGGTTCCGGCATTCTGAATGAACGAATCTTAGCACAAATCTGACCTAATAATTGTTTATCAGCTGATTCAAGGATAATAAGAGGATTTTTATTTCTCTCTGCCTTTGTTTCAACTTTTACTTCTTTAGGTAACAACATATAAATATTATGTGTATAACCTAAAGAAAGATCCAACAACTGACCTGTATTTGATGCACGATAACCAACACCCACAAGTTCCAGTTCCTTCTTGTATCCTTCAGCAACACCAATCACCATATTGTTTACCAATGCACGGTATAATCCATGCAAAGCACGATGATTCTTTTCGTCAGTCGGACGAATCAGATGAATAATACCATCTTCAAATGTTACTTTAATATCAGGATTTACAACCTGAGTCAGTTCGCCTTTCGGACCCTTTACAGTCACCTCATTATCCTTAATAGTAACCGTAACACCTGCTGGTACATGAATGGGTAATTTTCCAATTCTTGACATTCTTCTTTCCTCCTAATTAATAAACATAACATAATACTTCGCCACCGATCTTCAGATCGCGAGCTTCTTTGTCTGTCATCACACCCTTAGAAGTAGAAAGAACTGCAATACCCAATCCGTTCAATACTCTCGGCATGTCTTTGTAGCCAGTGTACTTACGCAAACCTGGAGTAGAAACTCTCTCAAGTTTCTTGATTGCATTTACTTTGTTTACCAAGTCATACTTCAAGGCAATCTTAATTGTACCTTGAGGACCTTCTTCTACAAACTTAAAATTAAGAATGTAGCCCTTGTCGAAAAGGATCTTCGTGATCTCTTTCTTTAAATTTGACGCCGGCACTTCTACAACTCTGTGCTTCGCTTTAATTGCATTACGCAATCTTGTCAAATAATCTGCAATAGGATCTGTCATATAATAAATAATTAAATTGATCCGGCCACCCGGACAATATTTAAATTAGAAAAACTCTTACCAACTTGCTTTCTTTACACCTGGGATTAAACCTTGAGATGCCATTTCACGCAATTGAATACGAGAAATACCGAATTGGCGTACATAACCTTTCGGACGACCTGTAATTTTGCAACGATTGTGCAAACGTACAGGAGAAGCATTTTTAGGTAAAGCCTGCAAAGCTTCATAGTCGCCTGCAGCTTTAAGTTCAGCTCTTTTTGCTGCATATTTAGCAACTAACTTCGCTCTTTTAACCTCACGGGCCTTCATTGATTCCTTAGCCATAACTACTTAATCTTTTTTTGCATTTTTAAAAGGCAACCCAAATTCTCTCAATAGAGCATACCCTTCTTCATCTGTTTTCGCAGAGGTCACAAAGGTAATATTCATTCCCAATATTTTGGTAATATTATCGATATTTATTTCAGGGAAAATGATTTGTTCCTGAATTCCGAGGGTATAATTACCTCTTCCATCCAATTTACTTTCAATACCCTTGAAGTCACGGATACGAGGAAGAGCAATACGAACAAGTCTTTCCAGGAATTCGTACATCTGCTCACGGCGTAATGTAACCATCACACCAATAGGCATTTTCTTACGCAATTTGAAGTTAGAGATATCCTTCTTTGAAACTGTTGCTACAGCCTTCTGGCCTGTGATTGTAGACAATTCACTGATTGCGATATCGATGATCTTTTTATCAGCAGCAGCCATACCTAAACCTTGATTGATAACAATCTTCTTCAGTACGGGAACCTGCATAACGGTTTTATAACCGAACTCTTTCGTCAAAGCAGGAACAATTCTGTCCTGATATTCTTTCTTAAGACTGGCAGTATTGCTCATTACTTAATTTCCTCCCCTGATTTTTTAGAATAACGCACTAAAGCACCTTTTTCATCTAATTTACGACCAATACGTGTTGGTTTACCGGATTTCGGATCAACTACGTTGAGATTGGAAATATGGATAGGAGCTTCTTTCTTTTCAATTCCTCCCTGAGGATTTTTTGCATTAGGCTTAGTATGCTTTGATACCATATTAATACCTTCAACAATTGCACGATTGTCCTTTACAAGAACCTGTAAAACACGACCTGTCTTACCTTTGTCCTCTCCGGTATTAACAAAAACTATATCGCCTTTTTTGATATGTAATTTGCTCATTACTTTAAGTTTTACAAAATTAAAGCACTTCAGGTGCAAGTGAAACGATTTTCATGTTTGTTGCACGAAGTTCTCTGGCAACCGGACCAAAGATACGGCTTCCACGAATATCACCACCGGCATTCAATAATACACATGCATTATCATCAAAACGGATGTATGAACCATCCTGACGGCGGATTTCTTTTTTAGTGCGAACAATGATAGCCTTAGAAACAGCACCCTTCTTCACATCACTTGATGGGATTACACTCTTAATTGCAACTACAATTACATCCCCAACAGAAGCATAACGTTTTCTTGTTCCGCCTAAAACACGGATACATAAACATTCTTTTGCACCACTGTTATCTGCTACTACTAGTCTTGATTCTTGCTGTATCATGTTACTTAGCCCTTTCGATTATTTGAACTAATCTCCATCTTTTTGTTTTGCTCAAAGGACGAGTTTCCATAATCTTTACAGTATCGCCGATACCGCATTCATTCTTTTCGTCGTGAGCATGATATTTTTTCGTTTTACTAACGAACTTACCATAAATGGGGTGTTTTTCCTTCCATTTAATAGCAACAGTGATACTTTTGTCCATCTTGTTGCTAGTAACCACGCCCGTTCTTTCTTTTCTTAAATTTCTAGTTTCCATCAGGCTCAATTATTTGTTGTTAAGTTCTCTCTGGCGCAATTCTGTTTTCATGCGCGCAATCATCCTGCGTTGTTGTTTAATCTGAGCAGGGTTATCACTAGGAGAAATGCTGTGGTTAATTACTTTCTGATCGTAAGCAGCCACTTCTGCATCAATTCTTTCTACCAGCTCCTTCGTGCTTAATTCTCTAATTTCTGCAATCTTCATAACCAATTACGCATTTTGATTAGCCATATCATAATCACGTCTCACAACAAATTTCGTTGTTACCGGAAGCTTTTGAGCAGCTAAGCGCAAAGCTTCTTTAGCAATATCAAAAGGAACCCCTTCGATTTCGAAAATCAAACGACCTGGAGTAACAGGCGCAACAAATCCTTCCGGATTACCTTTACCTTTACCCATACGTACTTCAGCAGGCTTCTTTGTGATTGGTTTATCCGGGAATATACGAACCCAAACCTGACCCTGACGTTGCATGTAACGAGTTACAGCGATACGGGCAGCTTCGATCTGACGACCGGTAATCCATTTATTTTCTAAAGCTTTTATACCAAAAGAACCGAATGCCAGCTGGTTGCCACGTTGAGCTTCACCCTTCATGCGACCTTTCTGCTGTCTTCTGAACTTGGTTTTTTTAGGTTGTAACATTTCTTCTTAAATTCTAACGTTTAACGATTAGCTTTCTTTCTCTTGAAGTTCTTATCTCTGTTGCCGCCGGCATTTTCATTTCTATTACGGCCAGATTCCTTAGTAGCAGTGAATGAAGGAGCAAGATCTCTCTTACCATAAACTTCACCACGACAAATCCAAACCTTAACACCAAGCAGTCCAACTTTTGTCAACGCTTCAGCCAAAGCATAATCAATATCTGCTCTGAATGTGTGCAACGGAGTTCTTCCTTCTTTATACATTTCTGAACGAGCCATTTCAGCACCATTCAAACGACCAGAGACTTGCACTTTAATACCTTCGGCACCCATTCTCATGGTAGAGGCAATAGCCATCTTAATAGCACGACGATATGCAATTTTTCCTTCAAGCTGACGAGCAATGTTGTTTGCTACAATAACTGCGTCCAATTCGGGTCTTTTTACCTCAAAGATGTTAATCTGAACTTCTTTATCGGTAATTTTCTTCAACTCTTCTTTCAATTTATCAACTTCCTGACCACCTTTACCGATGATAATACCCGGACGTGATGTACAAACTGTAATTGTAATCAACTTCAGCGTACGTTCAATAACGACGCGAGATACACTAGCTTTAGCAAGACGAGCATTCAGATATTTACGGATTTTGCTATCTTCCAGCAAAGTATCTCCGTATTTTTTGCCGCCATACCAATTGGAATCCCAACCACGGATGATTCCCAAACGATTACTAACCGGATTAACTTTTTGTCCCATCTACAAATTAATTTTGACTATCGTTTTTACTAAGTGTATCAACAAACAGAGTTACATGGTTCGAACGTTTGCGAATTCTGTAACCTCTTCCCTGAGGAGCAGGACGCATTCTTTTCAATGTAGTAGCGCAATCAACGCTGATTGAAGATACGCACAACTCTCCAGCTTCTGCTTTACGTTCATTCTTCTGTTCCCAGTTTGCGATTGCTGAACGAAGCAATTTTTCTACTCTTGCTGCAGCTTCCTTGTTAGAAAACTTCAAAACACCAAGTGCGCGGAATACTTCCATACCGCGGATCATGTCTACAACGAGACGCATCTTGCGGGGAGAAGTCGGCACATTACGCAATTTTGCGAAGTACATGGTCTTCTGGGCTTCTTTTCTTGCTTCAGCTGATATTCTTTTTCTAGCACCCATTTTATTGATTCTTTTTATTTTCAGATTCCTGAATTCCTGTTACTACCGATTATTTTTTCTTGTTACCGGCGTGACCACGGAACGTACGAGTAGGAGAAAACTCTCCCAGTTTGTGACCTACCATATTCTCGGTTACGAAAACAGGAATAAATTTATTTCCATTGTGAACTGCAATAGTATGGCCTACAAAGTCAGGCGAAATCATTGAAGCTCTTGCCCATGTCTTAACGACTGCTTTCTTTCCTGACTCATTCATAGCCAAGACTTTATTTTCCAGCTTTACATTAATATACGGGCCTTTTTTTAACGAACGACTCATAGTTTACTTAATTAATCAGATTATTTCTTTCTTCTTTCAATGATATATTTTGAAGAATGCTTCTTAGGAGCTCTTGTCTTCAAGCCCTTAGCATACAAGCCATTACGAGATCTAGGATGACCTCCGGAAGCACGACCTTCACCACCACCCATTGGGTGATCAACCGGGTTCATAACAACACCACGGTTGCGAGGACGACGACCTAACCATCTAGAACGACCGGCTTTACCTGATTTTTCAAGACCATGGTCTGAGTTACCTACACTACCAATTGTAGCCTTACAAGCAGCAAGAATCTTTCTGGTTTCGCCAGAAGGCATCTTAATAATCGCATAATCGCCTTCTTTTGAAGTCAGCTGAGCAAAAGCACCGGCAGAACGTACTAACTTAGCACCCTGACCCGGACGAAGCTCAATATTATGAATAATAGTACCTACGGGAATATTTGCCATTGGCAAAGTATTACCTACCTCAGGAGCTACATCGCTACCTGAAACCACTGTTTGGCCAACTTCCAAGCCATTCGGAGCGATGATATAACTCTTTGCTCCGTCTGCATAATACAACAATGCAATACGAGAAGTACGGTTTGGATCGTACTCGATAGATTTAACTGTTGCAGGAATGCCATCTTTGTTTCTCTTGAAATCGATAAAACGGTACTTCTGTTTGTGGCCACCACCAAGATAACGCATTGTCATCTTACCAGTGTTGTTACGACCACCTGTACTTCTTTTACCTGCTACAAGAGACTTTTCTGGTGTACTTGCAGTGATTTTATCAAATGCACCAATAACTTTGTGTCTCTGCCCCGGTGTTGTGGGCTTTAATTTACGTATTCCCATTTCTTTTTTTAGATATTACTAAAGAAATCAATTGTTTCTCCTTCTTTCAACGTTACGATAGCCTTTTTAAAAGCTGATTGTTTTCCATTGATAATACCGGATTTCGTATAACGGCTTTTCTGTTTGCCTGAGTAGTTGATGGTATTCACATCAACTACTGTTACATTATACATATCTTCAATGGCTTTTTTAATCTCTAACTTATTGGCATCAGGAGAAACACGAAAACCATAACGATTAGCCATTTTTTCTGTAATCGCTGTCTGCTTCTCTGTTACTATAGGTTTAATAATAATTCCCATTCTTCTACTCCTTATGCATTAAACAGTTTTTCAATAGCAGCTACAGAACTTTCAGTCAGAACCAGATTTGCAGCATCCAGGACTCTGTATGTATTTAATTCAGAAGCCGTTACGACATTTGCCTTTTCTAAATTTCGAGCCGACAAATATACGAAATTATTTTTCTCGGATAAAACCATAAGTAACTTTTTATCAGCCACTTTCAGGTTTTTAGCAATTGTTATAAATTCTTTAGTCTTAGGAGCTTCGAATGCGAAATCTTCTACAACTACAATTGCATTATTCTTTGCTTTATAAGCCAAAGCAGACTTACGAGCCAGACCTTTTACTTTTTTGTTCAATTTGAACTCATAATCTCTGGGTTTCGGACCGAATACACGACCACCACCTACTAATACCGGAGAGTTGATATCACCACGGCGAGCACCACCACCACCTTTCTGACGGATCAGCTTACGCGTACTACCTGAAACTTCACTTCTCTCTTTAGATTTGTGAGTTCCCTGACGCTGATTAGCCAAATACTGCTTTACATCCAGGTAAATAGCATGATCGTTCGGTTCTATGCCAAAAATTGCATCGTTCAAAGTTACCTTTCTTCCGGTATCTTCACCTTTAATATTATATACGCTCAGTTCCATTACTTTTCAATTAATAAGATTGAACCTTTTGCTCCAGGAACAGAACCTTTAACTAATAAAAGATTGTGCTCCGGCATCACCTTGATCACTTGCAGGTTCTGAACCGTTACACGTTCATTACCCATCTGGCCACCCATGCGCATTCCTTTGAATACTTTTGCAGGGTAAGAACAAGCACCGATAGAACCCGGTTTGCGGGCGCGATTGTGCTGACCGTGAGTACTCTGACCCACACCACCGAAACCGTGACGTTTAACAACGCCCTGGAAACCTTTACCTTTAGATGTACCAACTACATCCACGAAGCCTGCATTTTCCAAAAAGTCTACAGTGATTACATCACCGAGCTTATATTCAGCTTCAAAATTCTTGAACTCGGCCAAGTATCTCTTGGGAGCTACACCAGCTTTTTTAAAGTGGCCCATTTCCGGCTGAGTTGTGTGTTTCTCTTTTTTATCTTCGAAACCCAACTGTACAGCTTCATAGCCATCATTTTCCAAAGTCTTAATCTGTGTAACCACACAAGGACCCACTTCGATAACAGTGCATGGAAGATTTTTTCCCTCGGCACTGAAAACGGATGTCATTCCGATTTTTTTTCCTAACAATCCTGGCATTTCACTTAATTTTTAAATAACTCACACTTTAATTTCAACTTCTACACCGCTAGGTAATTCCAGCTTCATCAATGCATCAACTGTTTTTGCAGTTGAGCTGTAGATATCGATTAATCTCTTATAAGAAGAGAGTTCGAACTGCTCACGAGATTTCTTGTTAACGAAAGTTGAGCGGTTCACAGTAAAGATACGTTTGTGGGTAGGCAGAGGTATCGGACCACTTACTACAGCACCAGTAGCCTTTACAGTCTTTACAATCTTCTCAGCAGATTTGTCTACCAAAGAATAATCGTAAGACTTTAATTTAATTCTGATCTTTTGGCTCATATTTATTTATATGTTTCTAAATTATTTGATCAAATCTGCACGTCCCTGTACTTCTGTCAATACCTGCTTAGCGATAGAAGAAGATACCTGAGCATAATGAGAGAACTGCATTGAAGAGGTTGCACGACCTGAAGTAATAGTACGCAATGCTGTTACATAACCGAATGTTTCAGCCAGAGGCACTTTAGCTTTCACAACACGTGCACCGGTACGGCTTGTTTCCATGCCTTCAACCTGGCCACGACGTTTGTTCAAGTCGCCAATTACATCACCCATACTTTCTTCCGGAGTTACCACTTCCATCTGCATGATCGGTTCCATCAAAGCAGGACCTGCCTTTTCTGAAGCACTCTTGAATGCCTGGATAGCACAGATTTCGAAAGACAACTGGTCGGAGTCAACTGGATGGAATGAACCGTCAATCAGTGTAACTTTCAGTTTATCTAACGGATAGCCAGCAAGGATACCGTTTTTCATTGCTTTTTCAAAACCTTTCTGTACAGAAGGGATGAATTCCTTAGGAATGTTACCACCCTTTACTTCATCAACAAACTGCAAAGTTCCTTCGAAACCTTCATCAGCCGGAGAAACACGAACGATAATATCGGCAAATTTACCACGACCACCAGACTGTTTCTTATAAACTTCACGAAGTTCAACAGATTTCGTGATAGCTTCTTTATAAGTAACCTGAGGTTTACCCTGATTACATTCAACTTTAAATTCACGACGCAGACGGTCTACAATGATATCCAAGTGAAGTTCACCCATACCGCTAATTACAGTCTGACCTGTCTCTTCGTTAGTCTGAACACGGAATGTAGGATCCTCTTCAGCCAATTTAGCCAATCCCATACCCAGTTTATCCAGGTCTTTCTGAGTTTTAGGCTCTACTGCAATACCGATAACCGGATCCGGGAATTCCATAGATTCCAATGTAATCGGATGAGCTTCGTCACAAAGAGTATCACCAGTACGGATATCCTTGAAACCGACACCTGCACCTATATCACCACAACCGATAGCTTCCATCGGATTCTGTTTGTTTGAATGCATCTGGAACAGACGTGAAATACGTTCTTTCTTGTCAGAACGAGTATTGAAGACATAAGAACCAGCCTGCAAAGCACCTGAATAAACACGGAAGAAACACAAACGACCAACATACGGGTCAGTTGCAATCTTAAATGCCAAAGCTGTCAACGGTTCGTCGAATGACGGTTTACGTATGATTACTTTTTCAGGATCTCTCGGGTCTGTACCTTCGATAGCAGCAGTATCAGCAGGACTCGGCAAATATGCACAAACTGCATTCAACAAAGTCTGAACACCTTTATTCTTGAAAGAAGAACCGCAAATCATCGGATTGATCTGCATTGCGATTGTACCCTTACGGATAGCTGCGCGAATTTCGTCTTCTGTAATAGTAGAAGGATCATCGAAATATTTTTCCATCAAAGCATCGTCGCATTCAGCCAGAACTTCAAGCATTTTATCTCTCCATTCTTCAGCTTCTGCCAACAAGTCAGCCGGAATTTCTTCAACAGAATATTCAGCACCCATTGTTTCGTCGTGCCAAAAGATAGCTTTCATGGTAACCAAGTCAACAACGCCTTTGAAAGTTTCTTCAGCACCGATAGGTATCTGAATAGGACATGGATTTGCACCAAGTACAGCCTTCACCTGACGAACCACTTCAAAGAAGTTTGCGCCGGAACGGTCCATTTTATTCACATAACCAATTCTGGGTACATTATATTTATCAGCCTGACGCCATACGGTTTCAGACTGCGGTTCAACACCACCTACAGCACAGAAAGCAGCTACAGCACCATCCAGGATACGCAAAGAACGTTCAACTTCAACTGTGAAGTCAACGTGTCCCGGAGTATCAATCAGGTTAATTTTATATTTATCATTGTTGTAGTTCCAGAAAGTAGTAGTCGCAGCAGAAGTGATAGTGATACCACGTTCCTGTTCCTGCTCCATCCAGTCCATTGTTGCAGCACCGTCGTGAACTTCACCAATTTTGTGAGTCAGACCTGTGTAGAAAAGGATACGCTCTGAAGTCGTAGTCTTTCCTGCATCGATGTGCGCCATGATACCGATGTTTCTGGTATACTTTAATTGTTCGTCAGCTTTTGCCATCTTTTTTATTATCTCCTAAATAATTGATAAATTAAAATCTGAAGTGAGCGAATGCACGGTTAGCTTCAGCCATACGGTGCATATCTTCTTTTCTTTTGAATGCGCCACCCTGGTTATTGAAAGCATCTACAATCTCTGCAGACAACTTATCAGCCATAGTCTTACCACCTCTTTTGCGAGAGTAGAGGATCAGGTTTTTCATACAAATTGATTCTTTACGATCAGGGCGAATTTCAGTAGGTACCTGGAAAGTAGCACCACCTACACGGCGGGATTTCACTTCGACTTGAGGAGTAATATTGTCGAGTGCAGCTTTCCAAATTTCGAGAGCAGACTTTTCTTCGTTAGGTAATTTAGCCTTAACGTTTTCCAATGCGGAATAGAAAATTTCGAAGGCAGTATTTTTCTTGCCATCATACATTAAATGGTTAACGAATCTCGTAACCTTAACATCACCGAAAACAGGATCCGGGAGGATCTGTCTTTTCTTTGGTTTTGCTTTTCTCATTTGTTTTCAAAAATTTCGTTCTTGTTCTTGGTTGCCTTTAATTTGTCTTCAACGGTTCCGCCGAACCATTTACTCAACCTATAGCCTATCCAAATAACTCAAACCAGCTTTAATACTTTAATTTAAATTCTCAGTTTGAAGGGATGTAAACTTAATTACTTTTTACCTTTAGCAGCTGCCTGTCCTGGTTTCGGACGTTTTGCGCCGTATTTGGAACGTCTCTGAGTACGTCCGTTTACGCCAGCTGTATCCAAGGTTCCACGTACAATGTGATAACGTACACCTGGAAGGTCCTTAACACGACCACCACGAACCAATACGATTGAGTGTTCCTGTAAGTTGTGTCCTTCTCCCGGAATGTAAGAGTTTACTTCTTTACCATTTGTTAAACGAACTCTCGCTACTTTACGCATTGCAGAGTTAGGTTTTTTCGGTGTTGTTGTATAAACACGTACACAAACGCCACGTCTCTGAGGACAAGCATCCAATGCAGGTGATTTACCTTTTACCACCAAAGTTTCCCTTCCTTTTCTAACTAATTGCTGAATTGTAGGCATTTCTTTTCTTTTTTAAACTTTGAATGTGTTATTATTATAATTATCTTCTTCTTTATTTCGAGCCGCAAAGATATGCATTATTTTCGGATTATCAACGACTTGTACCTACTTTATTACATATCCGGCGCTAAAAACGCTGCAAAGTTACATATTTGTTTCCGTACCGCAAGGGGAAGTTTTATTCTATTTACTATTATTTAACATTTAAAAAGAAGTAAAAGACAAGCTTGCCCTTCCTATACATTAATATATAGGAAACAGGCAAGCCAGTCAAAAATACAAGAATGTGTGTGTCTATGGTGGTTTATTCATAATGTAACGCCTCAGCAGGTGCCAAGCTTGCCGCTTTACCAGCAGGGAGCCAGATCGCAACAAGAATGGCAACTGCAAGTACCAGCCAGGTTAAGCAGTTGGTCAGGATAAAACGCACAATGATTTTATCAGGCAGATAGCCCATATTATCTTTATATTGTCCCAGTGTTTCTATCAGACCGGCATAAACGAATTGACCTTCTATAAACAGGGCCGGTAATGTTACTACCGCCAGCATACACAACCCCTCCCCTATAAACAACTTCCGTATCCCAGCACGGCTAGAACCCATTGCCATACGTAAACCTATCTCATCCCTCCTCACCCGGATACGGTACCAGAAGGTTCCTATCACACAAAGAATCGTATTTACGAGAAAAAACAGCATCATAGATTCCCGTATCTGTATATCTCTTGTCATTCCAAAAGCAACATCCTGATAATCCATCCTGTCATTATAGGATTGTACATTATATAAATAGAAGTTTCCTATGCGCAACTCATGCTTCATAGCCTCTTTAAAAGACGTAAGGAAGTTGGCATCGGAGACTGATTCGCGGCTACGGACAGCTATCTCTATATCCATGATATTGCCGGCATCCAGGCGGATAGGTTTGTAGGCACACATAAACGGGCGCTCATAATCGAAACGCTTGATTTGTCCGACAACACCTTTTACCTGCATATATTCATCAGGGAGATTGACACTCTGCAGGACACAACCTACCGGGTTTTGCCCCGGTAAAAGAGTCTTTCCGGTCAAGCCGCAAATCACGACATCGTGAGGACCGGAGCAGTCAAAGTCTTTCAGAGAGACAGGCTTTCCGTCAGGAGTCGTATAGCCGAACACGTGGAAATAGTCTGTCCGGTAGTCAAAGGATAGCGTTACGATTTGACCCGTCAGGGAGGTATCCTGCCTGTTCATGTAGGGATAGCAGTTCATGCTGCCGTCGCCGGGGGAATTCGTTTGGTGGGTGACGGTATAGGATTCCACATCTTTATATCGGCTGATACGGTCGAGTATCCGCTCATAGTTCTTCTCCAAAGCAGTAGAGTCGCTTTCACCGGGTTTGTAGTCGGGTGCTTCCTCGGGTAGCAGGTCAACGGTGACCCGCCAGGTATGGTCGAGGTTGCGGAGGGAAGGCAGGCTCCGGTTATATCCCAACACGCAGAAGTAATCCACGACATACCACATCAGGCAGAATACCAGCAGCAGTTCCACCAGTATCCAGGCATTCGCCTTCCGCCGGTTCCATAGTTGTATCAATATCTGTTTCAGCATACCTTGTTCACTTTACATTCAACGAATAAACAATCTGACGGTGCGATGCCCTCCACGCAGGAATCAATGCAGACAGCAGGTTCAGCAGCAGGCAAATCAGCAGCGTTATGCCAAACACCCGGTAGTTCACCAGCATTGAGAAGTCGAATATACCCTCCGCCCCTTCCGGAAACTGCGACACAGAAAAGGAATCCATCTGCATTATCCATTTACGGCTCAGATGAAGCAGCCAATAGGAAAACACCAGTCCTATCCCTCCCCCCAGCAGAGTAAAGAGAAAGTTCTCCACCACAATCTGCCGCATCAGGGTACCGACCGGAGCACCAAAAGCACGCCGTACACCCATCTCCGCCAGCCTCCGCTCCATCCGCGAGTCGGTCATGCCCGAGAGGTTCACGGCGGGGACAAGCAGCAGGATAAGGAATACCCCGCCATATATCAGGAACGACTTTACATACTCAGGCGGCTCGCTACTGTAGGAGCGGAAAAGGGATTGCCAGTACGAATCGGGCTGTCCCATCACCGTAAACTCCGCGTCTTGCAAGGTCTGGCTATAGCGCCGCACATTCGCCTGCACCTCAGCCTGTACCTCCGAGAGACTTGTTCCCGGAGCTACCAGAAGATAGGAGGCAAACCGTCCGAGCGAGCCCGTCCGTTCCACCGGCACTTCCGTCTTGTACGTATCACTGGCGGTATAAGGAATCCACATGGAAGCAAACGTATTGTCCGCCACCTGCGGAACATCCTTCACCACTCCGCAAACACGATACTGCCGGTAATTGGCTGTGACGAACTTCCCGACTGCCTCCGTAGTCCCGAACAAGCGGCGCGCGAAACTCTCCGAAATCACTGCTGTTTGGATGCCCGACTGCTGGTCGGCTTCAGTAAAGGGTTGCCCTTGGAGGAAACGGAAAGAGAATACCTTCCAGAACCCCGTATTCACGAAACGGGTGGTTATGCGAAACTGCTCCAGGCGGTCTTCCGTCAGTATATAGTTAGCCCCGCCGCCGGAGTAAGTAAGCCCTACCGCCTCTACGCCTTTCAGCGAATCGAGACAGGTGGATACCACTTGTTCGGATATACGCCAACTGGGGCTCCGTTGCTCCGTCTTGAGCATTACCTTGCCCGCCCACATCACCAGCATCCTTCCCCGGTTCGTCTCCGGATAGATATCGGCTATCTTGATAAAGAAGACAATGGAGAGTACCATCACCATCGAAACGGAGAGCCCTGTCCCTATTATGTACACCAAGCTGAAGAGCCGCTCCTGCCGGAGCAAGTTCCAGGCTTGTTTGAGATATTGTATATACATATTCATAGTGTATTATCAGATTCGTTACTTGTATCACCGGATTGCTTCATAGCGCCTTGCCGGATTACACCTTATTCATAATGCAACGCATCCGCCGGAACCATCCGCGAAGCCCGTTTGGCGGGAATCCAGATTGCCAGCAGAATCATGCAGGCAAGTACCAGCCAGGTGATGCAGTTGGTCAGCAGGAAACGTACCACCGTGCGGTCCGGCAGGAATGCCAGGTTCTTCCCCTCCTGCCCCAGCGTATCAATCATGCCGGCATAGACGAACTGCATTTCAATCAGCATCGCCGGAATGGTTATAATTGCCAGCAGACACAGCCCTTCCACGAAGAACTGCCGCAGGATGCCCTGTTGCGTAGCCCCCATTGCCATCCTCAGCCCCACTTCTTCGCGCCTCACCCGGATACGGTACCAAAAGGTTCCCATCACACATAGCAAGATGTTCAGCAGAAAGAAGAGCAACAATGCCGAATAGATACGCACATTTCCCGTCTGTCCGAAACTTGCCGAGGTCTCCTTCTCTATCTGTTTGTACGACTTGATGCTTTGCAGGTAGAAATTCCCTATCCGCAGTTCGTCGTACATCTTCTCCTTGAACTTCCGGAGGAAAACGGCGTCCGCATACATATCGCTGCTACGGATGGAGATTTCCATATCCTCCAGATTATCGGCATCCATCTTCATCGGCAGATAGAAAGTACATTGCGGACGCATATAGCTGAAACGCTTGATATCGCCCACTACTCCTTTGATGACGCGGGTTTCCTCTTCATAACCCACCTCTTTGCCGATTCCCCCTTCGTTGCCGAACAGAAGGTCTGACGACTGTTTGCATATCACCATCGCATTCGGGTCTGCCCAGTCGAAATCCTCGACCGATACAGGCTTTCCGTCCGGATAACGGTAGTTGAACACCCGGAAGAAGTCTTCACGCGGGTCGAAGTTCACTATCTGCCCCCAGGCTTCCTTCAGGGTATCTGTCTTATTACGGTAGCCGCTCCCCATATAGCTGCCGCTGTTGGGGGATGAATAGATTTCCAACACGCCTACCGCCTCGACACCATCGAAGTTGCGCAGACGGTCGAGCACCCGGGCATAATTTGCCTCCAGCGCCGCAGAGTCGCTTTCGGCCGGCTTGTAATCAGGATGGTTTTCCGGCAACTCTTTCACGTTAACCTGCCAGGTGTGCGAGATGTCGCGGCTCATCGGCAGGCTCTCGTTGTAGCCGAGCACGAAGAAGTAGTCTACCATATACCATACGAGGCAAAACACCAGCAACAACTCCACCAAAATCCACAGGTTGTTGCGTTTTCTGTTCCATAACTGAATAAATATCATCTTTAGCATCTGCTCCTCCCTCCTTTATTTAGCGTTCAGTGAAAAGATTATCTCCCGGTGGGCTGCACGCCATGCGGGTACCAAAGCGGAAAACAGGTTCAGCAGGAAGCATACCACCAGCGTAATGCCGAAAACATAGCCGTTTATCAGCATCGATGGCGAAAGCGACACATCTTCGAACTGCCCCCCATTGCTAAAGCCGGAAGCAATAACCTGCATAATCCAATTGCGCGACGCGATCACTATCGAATAGGAAAGCAGCAGTCCGAAGAGGCCGCCCAACAGGGTGAAAAGGAAGTTCTCCACAAGCACCTGTTTCATCAGCGACAACGACGGCGCACCGAAAGCCCTCCTTACCCCCATTTCCGCCAACCGCCGTTCCATGCGCGAATCCGCCATTCCGGAAAGACTGACAGCCGGAACAAAAAGCAAAAGGAAGAATATCAGACTGTATTGCAACAACACCTTCGTGAAATCGACAGGCGAACTGCTCCACCGACGGAAGATTGACTGCCAGTGCTTATCCGGCTGACCAAATAGGGTAAAAGTCACATCCGGCATACTCCGGTCCTGACGCGCCACGCACTCCTCCACCTCCTGTTTCACACGGTCTATATCCGCTCCTTTTTCAACAAGGATGTAGCCTTTGAAACGTCCCAGCATGCCGGTGCTATCCCAGCCCTTCGCCGAATAATTCGGGCACGCGGTGTAGGGCATCCACAGTTGTGCATAGGATACCGGCGTAATCTGCGAGGCATCTTCCACAACGCCGCAAACGCGGTAACTGTCAAAGTTCAGGCTGATATACCGCCCTTCCGCTTTCTCATCCCCAAACAGCCGCGTAGCCGTCGAGCGGGAAAGGACCACCGTCTTTATCCCCGATTGCAGGTCGGCTTCGGTGAAAGGCTTGCCTTCGATGAAGCGGAACGGGAACACCGTCCAGAATGCCTGATTAACAAACCCGGTAGTCACCGGCATATCCTCCTTGCTGTTCTCCGGCTGGATAAAATAAGCGGAGCCGTAGTCGTCGTAGGTTATCGCCAATGCCTCCATGCCTTTCAAGTCTCCGAAGGTAGATTGCAGCATATGCAGGGAGAGTTGTCCCGAACTGCTGCCTTTCTCCTTCAGCTTTACAACCGAACCGCTCGCCGCCACCAATGTACGGCTTCTGTTCGTCTCCGGATAAACCGGCGCCACCTTCAGGTAGATGATAATGGAAAGCACCATCACCATCGTGACCGACAGCCCCGTCCCGACTATATATATCAAGCTGAAAAGGCGTTCCTGCCGTATCAGGTTCCATGCTTGTTTGAAATAGAGTTTAATCATATGTTTATTCTGTTATCTTTGTACTTCATTCTAAACTAAATCTATCATATCCCATGGATAAAGCAACACCAGACGACAGACCTGCCACACGCACCGTCCTAATTCGCCTCAGCGAATGCAACCTCCCCGGTTCAGGCAATACCTTCCGGGCTACCATCCCCTTCCGCCGCCTCATCACCGTAGAAGACCTTGCCCAGCGCCTTGCCGAACGCGGCTGTTCGGTGCGCAAAGAGACACTTGTGATGGCTTACAGGATGATGACAAGCGAAATATACAACGCTCTGGAAGATGATTACAACGTAGACATCGGGCTTGGCAAGGTGGAACTCAACGTAAGCGGAAGCTTAGATTTCAATCCCGGCATCAAACTTCCCATAGGGGAAAGATACCCTCTGGTGGCAGGATTCCGCCCCTCCCCCCGCTTGCGGCAAGTGGCAGGGCGTATCCCCGTCAAGGTATGCAACTTCTTCCCTAATGCACCCCGCCCAGGCAGTGTGGGGACGATCGAAAAGGAGCAGACAGAGGTTAATCTCTTCAATACGTTGCCCGAAGGATACGACCGTCCGGTGTTTATCCACGGAAAGCTGATGAAGATATCGGGCGACCATCCCGAAGTAGGCATCACCATCGCCCACCTGGATAGCGGCCTGACCTATACCGTACCCCCTTCCATGCTGATAATCAACCAGTCCACCCGCCTTTGCTTTCTTCCTTCCCACCCGTTCGTGGCCGGAGAATGGGAGATTGAGATAGCTACGCAATACAACCGTTCGTACCGCCCCTACAAGCAGCCCCGTAAAGGTTCGCTAACCTTTACCGTACGGGAGTCTGTCACCCCCTCTGTTACATAAGTGCAGCATTGTTATGCTGCATAACGCAGTATTCGTATGCTACATAATACAGCATAGCAATGCTGCACGTCCGCACACGGGAGGGGTAGACAGCCTCACTGCACCTGTCGTCCATCGAAGAAGCGGACGGTGCGGCTGGTCTGCTGCGCCTGCGCTTCATTGTGGGTTACCATTACGATGGTGCGGCCGTCTTCCTTGTTAAGCTTATGGAGCAGTTCCATGACTTCGATACCCATCTTCGAGTCCAGGTTACCGGTAGGCTCATCGGCGAGGATTATCTCCGGGTTGCCTACAATGGCACGGGCGATAGCTACGCGCTGGCACTGACCGCCGGATAGCTGCGTTGGGAAATGGCGCATACGGTGGCTCAGCCCTACCTTTTCGAGTACGGCAACGGCGGCTTCGCGGCGTTCTTTGGCGCTGACTTTGCGGTACAGGAGGGGAAGCTCTACGTTGTCCAGCACATTCAGCGAGTTTATCAGGTGGAACGACTGGAATACGAAGCCCAACTGCTTGTTACGGAAAGCGGCCAGTTCCTTGTCGTTCATGTTTTCCGTATTCACTCCGTTTATCTCGACTGTCCCGGAAGTGGGGGCATCGAGCAATCCCATGATGTTGAGCAAGGTAGACTTGCCGCATCCGGAAGGTCCCATGATACTGAGGAATTCCCCCTTCTGAACGGTCAGGTTTACGTTTTCCAATGCAACGGTTTCTATCTCTTTCGTGCGATAGATCTTCTCTAAGTTCGTAAGTGTGATCATACTGTGCTTGATTTTATATTGTTTATTCGTATTTGTTCTGTTTATTCATAATGCAGGGATTCGGCGGGGGCCATTTTGGATGCCCTGCTTACCGGATACCAGATGCCGAGGCAAATCATGCCTGCCATCAGCAGGTAGGTAGCGCTGAAGGTGATCAGGAAGCGCCCCATACCCAGCGGGATACGGTAGCTGTCCAGTTTGTCGAGATACATCATGTTGAGTGCATAGATAAGCACTGGGATGATGGTCAGCATCAGCAGGCATAGCCCTTCGAGGTACATAAAGCGGCGGATGGATACCCGCGTTGCGCCCAATGCCACCCGCAGCCCCATTTCGCCACGGCGGCTCTGCGTGCGGAGCCAGAAGGTTCCGATGACGCCGAAAAAGACGTTGGCAAGAAGGAATAGCATGATGGATAGTTTCTGTCGGGCTTCGTCTTCCTGATAAGAGAGCATGGTGCCGCGTTTCTCTTTTAAGGACTGCACGCCGTAGACGTTCAGGTTGTTTACCGTCAGCAAATCGCCCATGTCGCTCAGGATGCCGTTCATTTCCTCTTTGGTGTACTCCTTTTTCATGCGTACGCAAAGCTCGGCGCTGGAGGCGTTGAAATACTCCACAAAGGTATTGAAGGTGGCGCCTTTCAGCACATGGTAATAACAGGGTTCGGCACGCTGGTATTCCGTTGCACGGACAGCGGGACAGACGGCGGCTATATTCAGTTCTTCATCGGTCGAGTGGTCCATGATGACGCGCCGTCCTTTGCCGCTCTCGCCGTGGTAGAAGATGTCTTCCATCGTTTGGGTGATGACAATGGGGTTGTGCGCCTCTTCTAAGGCTGCGGTGATGGACTTGCCTCCGGTATCTTTGATACGGAAGACGTCGAAATACTCCGGTGTAACACGGCGCACCTGGAAACTTTGCTGAGACGCAACGGCCGTATCCCCGTCGAGCGGGATAAGCCCCCACCAGGAATTACCGTTCGAATACGGGCAGGAGTAGTAGGTTACGCAGACCTCTTCCACCATCGGATAACGGCGTATCTGGTCCATCAGCTTCAGCAGGTCTTCGGGTTCCGAAGAGGTATACTCGGAAGCGGGCACGTAATTAGGGGCGTGCTCGTTCAGCGAACTGAGCTTGAAGCGCCAGACGTTTGTGATATCTACCCCCATAGGGGCATGGTAGGTACGGAAGTCTACCCAATAAGCATCCAGCATGGTCCATACCGTGGCGAGCACGACCAGCAGCTCGGCGAATATCCAACCGTTGCTGCGGCGCTGGTGCCAGATGATTTTTAATAAGTGCTTTATCATTGTCAATCTTTTATTTATTACTGGTTACTTGCTGTTAATGGCCGATACGATCTCTTGCCGGGACACCCGCCATGCCGGTATCGATGCACTGAACAGGTTGAGCAGGGTGGCGAAGAAGAGGGCGGAGATGAAGAAGACGGGCTTCAGCAGCATGGAGGCGTTGATGGAGACATCCGGAGATATCAGGAACGCCTTGCAGAGCTGGAGGAAGACAACGGATAGCAACAGCCCGAGGAGGCTGCCGATAAGGGTCACTATCATATTCTCCGACAATACCTGTGTGATGAGTTTCAGGCGGGATGCGCCGAAAGCACGGCGCAGACCTAACTCGTCCGACCGTTTCTGCACGGACGACTGCACGACGCTTATCAGGTTGAGGGCAGGCACCAGCAGCAGGAAGAGCAGCAGGGCGCCGGTATCCAGCAGGTAATCTGTCACGGTTACGGTCCGCCAGAAGCCGTTGTTGCCGATGGCGATGTCCAGACGGTCTAATGCACCTGAACCGGCTATCTGTAGTTCGTATTCTTTCTGCCCGAAGTTGAAGCGTTTGATATTCTCTGTCAGTTCTTCTCGAACTGCATCCCGTTCGGAGGAACTGTGCGCCAGCATGATGGCACTAAATTCGCCGGCTACATCCTCGCACACTCCCCTTTGCATATCGGTATTGACCGTATAAGGCATCCAGATTTGAGCATAGGCGTCCGAGGCGGCGGTGGTTACTTCTTTCACCACACCTACCACCTTATAGTCTACATAATCGACAACGATGTACTTCCCAACCGGTTCTTCCGCTCCGAACAGGGTGGCTGCCAGACGGTCGGTGATAACGGCAACGGGGATAGCCGACTGGAAATCGGCTTCCGTAAACGGGTGTCCCGCCACGAACGAGAAGTCGAAGACTTTCCAGAAACCGGGGTCTGTGTACTTAATCCTGTATTCTTCGAACAGGCGCTTTCCGGGTAGGGACACCGGGCGGGTTTCGCTACCGAAGCCGGTTACGGCTTCCGGTGTCTTCAGGGTGTAATAGCACTCCTTCAACACGCGGGGCGACATCTGTCCGTTGTTGCTGCTGCCTTCACCGGTGAGGGATTTGGCGGTTGTCCCGTAAACGTACAACATGCGTCCGCGGTTGGACTCGGGGCTGTAGCCCGTCAGTTTTATCTGGAACATAAGCACCACTACCATAACCATGGCTATGGAGAGGGCGGTCCCGAGGATGGAGATGGCACTTACCAACGGTGTCTCACGGAGGGTGCCCAAGGCTTGTTTGATGTATTGCTTAATCATTTCTCGATATTATTAATTTATTCGTAATGCAACGCGTCGGCAGGATTCATCTTTGCCATCCGCTTTGCCGGAAACCAGATGCCCATCCATATCATTACTGCCATCAACAGGTAAGCGCCACCGAAGGCTATCGTAAACCGCCACCACGTGAAAGACAGGCGCACGGTATCGGGCAAATCGAAGTAGAGCACGTTGACGATGAACAGCAGGACAAAGGGGATGGTGAATGCCAGCAGGCAAAGTCCTTCCACATCCAGAAAGCGTTTCAACTGGCTGCGTGAAGAGCCGAGGGCGGTACGGAGCCCCATCTCGCCCCTGCGGTATTGCGTGCGGAGCCAGAAGGTTCCGATGATACCGAAAAAGACGTTTACCAGCATGAAGGCGACAAGGGCGAGTTTCTTCTTCATATTGTCTTGTCGGCTCTTTAACATTTCGGCGCGCATATCCTTGAGGGAGGTGATGCTGGATACGTAGATGTTGTTCACGGTCAGGCGGTCGCTCATGTCTTGCAGGAAGCGTTCCATGTCGTCGGCACGAAAGCCGTCTTTCATACGTATGATACAGTCCATGTTCTGGGCACGGGTGTTATTGGCGGTTTCCGCAATATCCTGGTCCGTACGCTCAAGGTAGAAGAAAGAGGGTTCGCTCTTTTCATATTCGGTACGGCGGACAGGGGTACAGACTGCGGCAATATCCATGGTGTTCGTGCTGGTGGCACTCCATTTTACTTTTTTGCCGGCACCGGAACGACCTTCAAAGAACTTATTCTCCATGTCTGCGGTGATGACTATCCTTCCGCTGTTATTCCCGACGGCTTTGCTCAACGGCTCGCCGGAGGAGGTCTTCATCCGGAAAACATCGAAATAGGATACCGTCATATCGTAACGGTGGTAATTCACGGACTTAAGAGTTGTATCTGCATCTGCCGGTACGAGATTGGAATAAGAATTGCTCCAGGTATAGGGACAAACATAGGCACCGAGGGCAACTTCCTCTACTTCGGGTACCTGGCGGATATTCTCTGCCAGGCGGACTAAATCCTCTCCGTCTGTCGTAGCATGAAGCGAATCGGGGACGTAGCCGGGAGTTGTGGGCGACATCTTCCCTAAGTTTACCTTATAGACATTCTCTATATCGAAGCCCATTGGGGAATAGTAAGTATAGGTGTCGACCAGCAGCGAGTCTATCATCACCCATAAGACGGCTACTACGACCAATAGCTCGGTAAATATCCAGCCGTTGCTGCGACGCTGGTTCCAAATGATATTCAGTATTTGCTTAATCATGCTCTTCGTTGTCTTTTAAGGATGAAACAATCGGTTGGCGGGCAATACGGACGGCGGGGATACCGGCAGAAAGCAGGTTGAGCAACAAGCTGAACAAAAGGGCTGCCAGAAAGATAGCAGGCTGGAACAGCATGTCGCCACTCAACATCGTATCACTGTCCCTCAGCAGGAAATCCTTACACAGGGGCATTAAGAGGAAAGAAAGTACCAGCCCCAGCGCTCCGCCAAAAAGGGATATGAGGCAGTTCTCACACAAGACCTGGCGCAACAAGACTCCGAATGTGGCCCCGAAGGCTTTGCGTACGCCCATCTCGGAACGGCGTTTCTGAACGGCCGAATAGGTTACCCCCAGCAGGTTCAATGCAGGAACAAGTAGCAGGAATAGCAATAATCCGCCGGTCTCAGCCAAGTAGTCCTTCAACTCCACCTTGATTTGTCCGATAGTACCTATCGCCATGTCAAAGCGGGTAATGGGGTTGTGGAAGAAGTTGATTTCATATTCTTTTTTCGTAGAGTTGTAACGGGCAATCAGTCCTCGCAGTTCGGTACGGATAGACTCGAAATCCTTACTGCTCTTTGCAAGAATGCAGGTGGAAAAAGCACCGCTCATATTTTCCAAATCCGTATTGTTTAATATAATCTGGTTGGTTGTGTAGGCTACCCAGACATTTCCGAAGGCGGTATCGGCGGCACGGCTCACATCTTCCACTACTCCACAAATCGTGTAGGTATCCAAATCGATGATAACCGGTTTGCCTACTACGTCGGTTGTTCCATAAAGTTGCTGTGCTACTGTGCGGGAAATGACTGCCTGAGGAATTGCCGAATCAAAATCGGCTTGTGTAAACGGTTTGCCTTCCAGGAAACGGAAAGCGAATATCTTCCAGAAGCTGGTATCAGTGTACTTAACCGTATAGGCCTTATACATCCGTTTGCCAGGTATGGATAAGGGTTTGTCCATCGTTGTATACCCACAAACTACCTCCGGCGTTTTCAAAGAATAAAAACATTCCTTAAGGGTCTGGACGGACATATTTCCACGGCTCCAACCTCTATCACTACGTATTTCCGTGCCATTTTCCACATACAGCATACGGTCGCGGTTTACTTCCGGCGAGAAGCTGGCGAACTGTATCTGGAATATCAGGACGACAATCATAACCATCGCAATCGAAATGGCTGTTCCGGCGATGGAAATGACGCTGACGAGGCGGTTCTCTTTCAGCATGTAAAATGCCTGCTTGAAGTATTGCTTAATCATATCGTATCTTGTTATTTTATCTTTAGTTTGTTCTTGTCTTTATAGGGGCTCATATCGGAGACGATGACTTCGTCGCCTTCTTCCAGGCCGCTTACTACTTCCACGTACTCAAAGTTGCTGTCGCCCAAACGTACCTTGCGTTTATGCACCTGGTCACCGTTTACGACAAAGAGTTCATATTCGCCTTTCCCAACATAATAAGAGCTGTTGGCTATGCGGAGCACGTCATCCTTGACGGCATTCATTACGTAGACATCGGTTTTCAGGCCGGAGCGGAGGCGTTTGTGGTTGTCTTCTTCCAACTGGACGGTAAAGGAGATGACGCCATTTTTAGACAGCGGGGTGACATCGCTTACTACGCCGTTCAGCTTATCGTTTCCTATTTTAACTACGGCTTTGCTGCCGGTAGCAATGCGGTCGCCGTAGGTATCGGCTATCTCGCCTTCTATCTTGAAATGGGAGAGGTCGGAGACGATGGCTACTTTAGAACCCTGGTTGATTTGTACGCCTATCTCGTTGTTCACATAAGTAAGTATCGCTTTACGGGGGGAACAGATACGGGCGTCGTCGAGGATTCGCTTGGTCTCGGCAAGGCTCTTGCGGAAAATATTCAGTTCGAGTTCCTTTACCTTCAAATCGGCTTCGGCAAGCGCCTGTTCGTTTTTGTATTTCTGTTGGTCTTCTTCCAGCTTGAGGAGGCTGACGTTGTAGTCGAGTTCTACCTGGCGGACTTTATCGGTGGTTCCGGCGCCGAGGCTGTCGAGGTAACGTTCGTTGCGGAGTTCCACTTCCTTGCGGTCCAGTTCCATATGGGAGACTTTCAGGTTCATCTCCATCTCCGAGAGTTTGTTGTGGTTGATTACGCGTTGTTGTTCGAGCTGGAGGCGCTTCATATGTTCTTCATCCAACTGTTTGTTATAATCGGTCTCGGCACTCTGCAAATCCAGTTTTAAAATCGGGGTGCCTACGTCTACGGAATCGCCGCCTTTCTTATAAATCTCCATAATACGAGAGTTGATTGGCGAGTTGATGATTTCTTCGAAAGCGGGAATCACTTTGCCGGAAGCGCTGACGGATACTTCTATCGCTCCTTTATCTACCTTGGATATATGTATGTCTTTCCTGTTCAGGCTGGTTTGCAGCATGGAAATGATAAATATGACCAAAGCGATAAGGGCTCCGGCGATAGAACCTATCTTGATAATCTGCTTCCGCTGTTCTTTTCTTTGCACCTCTTTCGATATCTCTCTGTCCATCTTATTTGTTTTTATTTAATGCATTGTTTGACTTGCCCCGTAAAGGCAAACTCCGTGCCAAAAACATAAAAGCCTGATTTCATGCAGGTACTCCGGTTCGAAACTGTCCGATTCCGAACACTCTGTTCGTTTTTACGCAAAACCTTTTCGCCGGTTTCCTTGTTTTTCGCTTACAACTTAAACAAGAGTAACGATGAACGCTAAAATTTCAATCTTAACGATTCTTGCCGGCTTCTCCCTGGTATTTGCGGGTTGCAGCAAGAATGACGACTTTTTCCCGGATGATGTCCAGGTGCCTCAGACAGTGACCGACGCTTTCAACTCTATTTACCCGGAAGCCAAAGACACGAAATGGACGGTAAAGAATGATTACTATGTAGCTACGTTCGAGAATAATACGCTCGACAATACCGCCTGGTTCGACCACGAAGCCACATGGGCAATGATTAAGACGGAGATACCCTCGGGACTCTTACCGCAGGCTGTACGTTCCGCCGTAAAACAGAGTTACTCGGACTGGGTAATCCAGGATGCCGACACCATCGGACGTGCCAACATGGGTACGGTCTACAAAGTGGAAATAGAGAAGAATGATGAGGACACGGATGTATACTATTCCGTATACGGGGACCTGATAAAGGCGGTGGACAATCAGAACGATACGGATGCTCCCATTATTGTGCCGAAGGAGGTTATCAGTCTGATAAATATCACATTCAGCGGAGCCGAGCTTTTGGATATGGAAGCAGGCGAACAGGGATATACCTTATATATGCTGGATAAAACGGTATTTAAGATCGCTCAACTGAACAAAGATTACAGGTGGCAGAGCACGACGTGGAAGTTGGCGCTGCAAGAAGTGCCGGAGATTGTTACGCAGGCTTTTGAAAACTCGGTCTACAGCAACGACCCGGTCAGTTCCATTTACACGCTATTAAATGCAAACGGTACGTTCTTCCTGTTCAACCTGATTCATAACGGGGTATTTACGACGGTGAAGTTTGATGCGATAGGGAATATTGTAGAGTGAGTATGGGGAAAAGGGAGAGCTTTAAAATCAAAAAGGATGTTCCGTGCCGGAACATCCTTTTTGGGTTTATAACTATATATGTTTCTTATTCGCTCAATATTTCAATCGTTGCTCCTTTCAAACCGGATGAAGTGGCTTCAAAGTAAATTGCTCCGGGTTGCTCGCCTGCCTCTACTATAGCAGTCAATTGACCGCTGAACAGCTTCATCTCAGGAGCCTGGAAGGATTCCAGACTGGCAGGGTCGCCATTTGCAGCAGCACGGTAAGAACCGACTCCACGGACATTAAACTTGATGAGGTTGGTTGCATTCGGGCAGAAATTGCCGTTCTTATCCACTACACGGACATTAACGAAAGCCAAATCTTTTCCGTCTGCCGACAGGCGGTTACGGTCTACCGACAATTCGATATGGTGCGGCTTGCCGGCTGTATGGACAACTTCTTCTGCTACGGCATTACCGTCTTTATCGTAGGCTACGACTTTGAGCGTTCCCGGCTCATATTTGGTGTCCATCCACATCAAACGATAACGTTTCTGGCGTTCAAAGCTCTTTTGTGCGGCTTCCGTATAACTGCTGTCGATACCGATACTCAGGTCTTTTGTACGTTTGCCCTGGCTCTTTCCGTTAATGAAAAGTTCTGCCGTAGGGTAATTGGTGTAGACAAATACGGGGGTTACTTCTCCTTCGCGTCCCGGCCAAGTCCAGTGAGGCAGGACATGCAACGTGCGTTCTGCTTTATTCCAATGGCTGCGGTATAAATAGTAACGGTCTTTAGGTATACCTGCCAGGTCGATAATACCGAACAGAGAGCTATGGCTTGGCCAATCGGTGTAGTAGGGCGTCGGTTCACCCAGATAATCAAATCCGGTCCATACAAACTCTCCGATGCAATAAGGCAGGTCTTCGTGCTGGATAAAATCATCTTCGGGGAGGTTCGACCAACCACAATGTTCCACATCGTAAGATGAACTTTGGTGGTCGTCGTACTTTGCCATCGCTTTGCGCTCTACCGGGAATTTATATACGCCGCGTGAACTTACGGTTGAAGCGGTTTCGCTTCCCAGGATAATCTGCTGGGGTAACTTCTTATAATTTACCTGGTATCTGAACGGACGGTAATTGAAACCCGCCACATCCATAACTGCGGCGAAGTTATTATTTACAACGGCATCCGGGGCATCCATTCCCTGAGTGACAGGGCGGGTCGGGTCTTCGCGGTGGCAGATGTCCTGCAATCTTTTGGCTATCTTGCAATCGCCTTCATTCCATTGATTCGGTACTTCATTGCCGATGCACCACATCACAAGACTCGGGTTGTTCCGGAAATGATGTATCAGGTTGACCAAATCTTTTTCTACCCATTCATCGAAGAAGAGGTTATATCCGTTCTTGCATTTAGCCACATTCCATTCGTCGAAACTTTCTGCCATAAGCATCATACCCATTTCGTCGCAGGCACGAACCAGTTCCGGTGCAGGCATGTTATGGGAGGTACGGATTGCGTTGCAGCCCATATCTTTCAGAATCCGGATTTGACGGCGGATAGCGGCATCGTTCACGGCTGCCCCCAACGGACCCAGGTCATGGTGGTTGCAAACGCCCTTAAATACGGTTTTCTCTCCGTTCAGGAAAAAGCCTTTATTTGGTATAATTTCGATGGAACGGATACCGAATGGGGTGGTATAAACGTCTTTCAGTTTATCGCCTTCAAACAAACGGGTTTCTACGGAGTACAGGGCAGGCATGTCGGGCGACCATAGTGTCGGCGTCTGTACAAAGAACTCCTGGTCTATCTGACCGTTATTGTACTTCATTTGCGACAAAGAGGTACGAAGTCCTACGATACGTTGTTTATTGGGGTTCCACAGGCTTGTTTCTACCGTATAGTTATCCGGGTTGGCTCCTTCGGGAAGGGATACTTTAGTATGGACTGTAACCTTGGCATGGTCTTTATTTACAATCGGAGTCTTTACATAGGTACCCCAAACCGGGATATGGGCATCTTCCGTCACGATTATATGTACATTCCGGTATAATCCGGCACCGGGATACCAGCGGGACGACTCCGGCAAGTTTTCCAGACGTACGGCCAACAGGTTCTTTTCGCCGGGTTTCAGATACTTCGTTATATCAAAATGGAAGGAATTGTATCCATAAGGCCAGTATCCTACTTTCTGACCGTTGATATACACATTTGCATGGCTCATTGCGCCATCAAACAAAATGGTGGCTTTCTTGCCTGCAGTAAACTGAGGTACTTCAAATTCCGTACGGTACCAGCCTACACCGACAAAAGGCAGTCCTCCGGTACGTCCGGCATGTTCCATTGCATTGGTCTGACCGTCTTGCGCAATAGCGACGTCTTGCTTGTCGTTCTGGGCACTGAAAGGACCATAGATAGCCCAGTCGTGCGGGACAACTACGTTTTGCCATTTAGCATCATTAAATGCAGGTTTTATAAACTCATCACTGTCTTCACGCGTGAATTTCCAATTTTTTTCCAGCAGGAATTCGCTCCGGACCTGGGCCATTAATGTAGAAATGCACCCCAATAGTCCTAAGAGGGTTACGAAATAGCTTCTTTTCATTTGTATTTAATGTTTTTATAGTATTAAGCCCAACAAAAATAATTATTTTTGCGACTTTCACAAACTAAACCAACAAAATACATCACTTATTTATGCTGTTACAATTAGCCTTTGTTTTAATCGCAATCATTATCGGAGCCCGTCTTGGAGGTATCGGATTAGGAGTATTAGGTGGGCTGGGATTAGCTATTCTGACCTTTGTATTCGGACTGGAACCAACCTCGCCCCCAATAGATGTAATGCTGATGATTGTTGCCGTTATTGCAGCAGCCAGTTGTATGCAAGCAGCCGGTGGATTGGACCTGATGGTTAAGTGGGCGGAAAAACTATTACGGAAGAATCCTTCCAAAATTACCATATTGAGCCCTTTGGTGACTTATATCTTTACTTTTATAGCAGGAACGGGGCATGTGGCTTATTCGGTTCTACCGGTGATTGCCGAAGTGGCAACCGAAACAAAGATTCGTCCGGAACGTCCTTTGGGTATTGCGGTTATCGCTTCCCAACAGGCGATTACAGCCAGTCCTATATCCGCTGCGACTGTAGCGTTATTGAGTATGCTTACCGCACAAGGGTTTAATATCAGCTTATTCGATATATTAATCATTTCTGTCCCGTGTACATTAGCCGGTGTATTAGCAGGGGCTTTCTACTCTCTCCGGGTAGGAAAAGAGTTGGTAGATGATCCGGAATACCAAAGAAGATTAGCTAATGGGGATTTCACAAATCATACATATAAATCGGCAGAATTAAAGAATAAAAAAGCGGCAGGATTATCGGTCGGTATATTTATTTTAGCTACGGTCGGTATCATCCTGTTTGGTTCGGTTGAGAGCCTTCGCCCTGTATTTGACGGTAGCCAGCTTTCTATGAGCTACATTATCGAGATATTAATGCTCTCTGCCGCTGCCATCATTTTGATGGCAACGAAGACGGATGGCATTAAAGCGGTTCAGGGTTCTGTGTTTTCTGCGGGTATGCAAGCGGTAGTTGCAATCTTCGGTATTGCCTGGATGGGCGATACTTTCCTCGGTGGAAATATGACTGAATTAAAAGGGTCTATCGAACATATTGTGACTGAAATGCCTTGGTTATTCGGTATCGCATTGTTCCTGATGTCTATTCTTTTATTTAGCCAAGCTGCCACAATCCGGGCCTTGCTTCCTTTAGGGATTGCTTTGGGTATTTCTCCTTATATGCTGATCGCTCTATTCCCTACGGTAAACGGATATTTCTTTATTCCTAATTATCCTACAGTAGTTGCCGCCATCAACTTCGACCGTACAGGAACTACGCATATCGGTAAATATATACTGAACCATTCATTCATGATGCCTGGATTGATTGCTACAGCGGTTTCTGTAGGCTTGGGGTTATTGTTAATCAGGTTCTTCTAATCTTTCCTCTCCGCAGGATGGAATAATGAAGACTTATATTATAAGTACTCTATATCAACATTTATGTATCGGTATGATTGCGGTGCTGTAAATGATTGAATTTTTCTATATGGGTCTACCACAGGTTTTATTTTAACTACCTTGTCAATAATAATTGCTACAGCATTTTTCTTACCTGCAAAATATTTATAATAGTCATTTTTTGATATCGCTCCCTGTTTTCCATAAGTGTCCCATATGTCTTCGGCTGTTCCTACTACAATTCCTTTTGCTGTAAAATATGCAACAATCACTTTTTGCGGGGAAGTTGAATATATATAGTATTTGACAATTTTTTGTTTAAAAGGTTGTTTTCTGAATTCTATATATTTTTCTCCTCGTAATATCTGGGCTACATAAAATGGTTTTATAGATAAGATAGCATTCATTCCAAACAGAAATAATAGGATGAAACTTCTTTTAAAACTCCATTAAAGACATGCTCACGAAGCCCTTTCTTGTAAAAGGAATCTAAGACTTGTGTTTCTTCAAAATTTAGTTTTTTTAGTAACGGACGAAATTCATTTATCTTTGTTGTTGATACAGTTGCCAGAGGGTGATCATTATTTAAAATGATTAGAGAATCATGCATCAATTCAGTTCCAATACCTAAATCTCTATATTCAGGAATAACTCTTACTGTACATAATTTTTGCTCTCGTTTAGTATGTTTGATGATTGAGATTGCGACAATTTTAGTATTCAAAATTTTTAAAATGATACTTCTCTTACCTTTACCTACTTCGGAGAGTGCTTTTATTATCCACTGATCAAAATTAGGATATTCCTTTTTTAGATCATGTAATAACAAAACGATTTCTTTTGAATAAAGATAAAATTCATTATAATGATTATCGTAAAACTCTTTATCTATTAATTTTGTATGCATTTTGTTAATTTTATTAAACATCTTGTTCGTTGCATTTGCAGGAATTTACAATCTCCGTATTTTTATTTCCAAAAAAAGAATTAATACAGATACTACTAAATATATTTATAACTATACCAATTAATATCACTACTAGTAAATAAACCAATAAATCTTTTATTTTGATATATGTCGAGTTCGTTTTTAATAGTATATTAAAGTTTTTTACAACTTTATCTGATATCCAGTAGTATGCTAAGACCTTTCTACCGTTATCGTAAGCCAGTCCTTCTAAATATTTAGACCATCTGTTTTCTTCGAGTAAACGGCAGTTTACTGATTTTTGATCAAAAAATACATTTTCGTCTCTAGACGTGCCGATAAAAAGAAAATGTACAGTTGTGAAGTTAAAGAATTTTTTTGAGTTTACTGTGTGTTCTATGATTTTTGTATCAATCTCCCGCAAATCGTTCATTCTGAAATCTATCATTGACGCTTTACTAAATGCACTCTGTATGAAAGCAAATGACAGAGGTTCACTATAACAAAATCTGCGAATAGGTTTACCTTTTAATCTGAACCTAATATACAATTTATTCGGCTGATTTTCTTCGTGTTCAGGCATAGTTAACGTTAAAATGGTACCTTCTGCATTTTCAGGTTTCTCTATTTTGAATTCGTGCTTTAACGAATATACAGAAAAGGTGAAGTTTTGATTATTCTCTTCATCTATTTCTGCTACAGGATAAAGGTTTAAATTCGTTGAGCGCTGGACTGTGTAATTTTTATTGAACAAGGCACTAAGCGTTTCCACTTCCTTGATTACTTCCCCGAGGTCTTGAAAGTCAGAATCTTTAAAATCGAATGGAAAATAAAATTTTATAAACTCTATGTTTTCATAATCTTCAATCATCAATCCGAAATCAATAAATCTTGTAAATCCAGGTACGCGTCGAAAGGGATATTTTTTATCCCAACTACAACCACTTCTTATTGTTTGGCAAAAGGTTTTTGGAAGCTTTCCCCAATTAATATGCAATTCTATATTTTTATTAGGGGTATGTCCTTTTTTTTCTTCATACCACAATGCTATACTTTTCATAATGCTGTTGTACTGATTTAACTAAAGCCAAAATTATGAAATAAAATTAGAAATTAAAATTATTTGTGCTTTTTATCTTTATAAATTAAAATAGGGTTTTAACTATATGATTTATGAAATTTCACGATCGCATTGGATATCTTATCTAAAACTTGAAATTGAAATTTTAGATAATCAAAGAAAAATATTGAAGTCAAAGTCGAAGCACTGGATAGAGTAATCACCATTTATACAAAGATCTTTTAAACTATGCACACTCTCTATTGACACTGTACATAAGATTGTGTCTTTATAAACCATGTTTCAGCCATAAATTCACCAAAACTGGATGTAAAACCAGATGCTATGAAACAAATAAAGGCTGATAGTCAGTTGACTATCAGCCTTTATTTGTGGAGCTGGAGAGATTCGAACTCTCGTCCAAACGAGGAATTAATTCGCTTTCTACATGTTTATCTTCGCCTTCGATTGTCGGAGCCGAGCAAGACCGAAGCCACCCACTTGACCCTTATCCTCTAAATTTTCGCCTGAAACCCGAGGCTTATTTCAGACTATCTCCGATATTGCTGCACCACCTGATCGGACCGCTTCGGAGCCACAGCATCCGGGTGATGTCACGTCCCCGCAACTATTGCAGGGATTAAGCTTCAATCTACTATACTTCGATTAAGCAGCGTAAGCGTATTCTCTTTCGCCAGTTAATGGTTTGTTGTCTGAGATTTAAGTGCAAGCCAACCACGCACTACATGCTTACAAACCACTTCTACCCGCTGTCAAAACCGGTCAGCCCCATGATTTGTGAGCACAAAGATACATAAAAAACAGGTATCTCTGTACTCTATTAACTTTTTTATTCTATCACACCAATCTCCCGGAACCAATCTTCCACTCTATCCGGCCATTCATTCACAGCAGCTCCCGTATCTCGCAAACCATATCCATGGCCACCTTTACTATAGAGATGCATCCATGCCGGAACACCAGCTTCTTTCAAAGCATAATAATAAAACAGGCTGCTATATATATGTGGATTGTCATCTTCCGCCTGAATAAGCATGGTCGGAGGTGTTGCAGAGGATACTTTTAACTCTGGCGCCAACTGAAATTTATCTCCACTCAAATAGGCAGGATAAACCAACAAGCAGAAATCCGGACGGCAACTCACTTTGTCCGCAGCATCCACAGCCGGATAAGTTCGTTCTGCAAAATTATTACTTGCCATTGCAGACAGATGTCCACCTGCAGAAAAACCCATCACCCCGATTCTGTTAGGGTCTATATCCAACTCTTCGGCATGAGCACGAACATAACCTATCGCCCTCTGTACATCCTGTAAAGGGGCTGCATGTTTTTCCCTGCCTTCTCTGCGTGGAACACGATATTTCAAAAGGACAGCCGTTACACCTATATTATTCAACCAATCGCATATTTCGGTTCCTTCCAGGTCGTATGCCAGTATGTTATATCCGCCTCCCGGACAAACAACCATAGCAGCTCCACTGGCAACTTCATCCGGAGCACGATAGATTGTGATAGTAGGCTCACTTACATCAGTCATACGCAATATTGGCTCACCTCCTATTTTATCTCCTTCGGAACTACTTTTTTCTGTCAGTTTAGCTACCTCACCCGGTGCTCCTTTCGGAAATAGTAAGACTGACCCCTTCTGAGCCATTACAGAACTCATCACACAACAAACTCCCATTAGCAAGAGCATACATTTTCTTGTCATATTATTCACTGTTTAATCAGGTTATATATTTTTTATCTGAGGATAATTCGGGCTATATATCATGGTGTTTTTACGGACAACCAACTGGCCATCCTTTACAAATTCATCTCCACGTTCCGATAAATGCAAAATCATAGCCTGCCGCATATCTTTCAATCTTTTAGAATAAGCAGGTTTTCCGGAACATTCTTTTAATTCCAACGGATCCTTCTCCAAGTCAAACAATTGCTCTTTCCCTGTATGGAAATTCCAGATATATTTAATTTTGCCATCCGTTAATCCACACCAGTAATTATCCTCACAGTAACAGGTAGCATGCTCCATATCTATATATGAACGCCATTCTTTTTGTTTTCCCTGAACCAATTTTAATAAAGACATGCCATCCATATCCGGTGGGACAGAACCTCCTGCCAACTCTATAAATGTCGGCAGAAAATCCCTTAACTCTACAGGTTTGTCCACTTTCGTTCCGGCAGGAAGCATGTTGGAAACACCTAACGGCCATTTCACGACAAAAGGAATATGTGAAGAACCCTCATAAGGATACGTTTTCCTCCAATGATAATGGTCTCCTAACATGTCTCCATGGTCTGCGGTAAAACAGATAATAGCATCATCATACATATCCTTCTCTTTCAATGCTGTTATTATCTGTCCTATCTGATCATCTATGAATGTTATATTTGCATAATAATGCCGACGTGAATTCACAGCATAGTCCTCTCCCAAATTACCAAAAGCTGCATCCGGAGATGCCTTTAGGGGGTCGACTTTTTCAGCATACAGACTACACCAATCTCCAATTGCCGGAGATGGGATTTCCACATCCCGATACATATCCAAATAGCGTTTAGGAGGATCATAAGGGCTATGAGGACGTGCAAAAGACACTTTCAAAAAAAGAGGTTTGTCACTTTTATAATTCTGTATTAATTCACAAGCAGTCTGTCCCGTCCATGAAGTAGGATGCAAGTGTTCATCCAGCTTATAAGTACCAGCTTTATGTCCATTCCAGCCGATACCTGTAAGATCCGGATTTTCTTCCGGAGCCTGCAATTGAAACCATTCCCGATAATCACTGATAAAATCTTTAGTCTCGACACGACCACTTTCATCTATTAATGTTGCATGAAAACCATGAAGAGCTTTCTGTGGAAACCAGTGCATTTTCCCGATACCAAAAGTATAATATCCCAAATTCCTTAGCATTTGAGGCATTTCATAAGTATATTTTTCCGCCATTCGTCCATACCCTAACATACCATGTTTCCAGGGAGACATTCCGGTTAGCAGCCCTGCACGTGCCGGAGTACTACTAGGGGAAGAAGAGTAAGCGCAAGCAAACAAAGTTCCATCTTCCGCCAGTTTATCAATATTAGGAGTGATTACAGATCGATTACCCATACATCCCAAAGCATCCCCACGATGTTGGTCTGTCATTATAAAAATGACATGAGGCTTCTTTACTCGTTTCTTTTCAAGTGGATTCTCTGTATATACAAGCCGATTTAAACCAGTACCTGTACCAATTAATAGGGATGACTTAAGAAATGTTCTTCTCCTCATGTCTTACAAAATATCTTATTCAAATCACGAAGATAAATATCTTACCGGATATTCAATCATAGGAATAACTATATTTTCGAAGAACTAGGTTTACGGATAACGCAGATAGAGCGGATAAGAACGGATTTTTAAATTAAAAAATTAATTCTTATCCGTTCCAATCCGCCCTATCCGTGTCATCCGCGTACCTGGTTCTTCTTTCCGCATTTATCCATTTCACTATATACGAAAAAAGGAGCCAGCCTTTCGACTAA
>DXVO01000017.1 GCA_019417325.1 Parabacteroides sp.
GAGTACTTTTTTCTCCCCATTCGTTATTAGTTCGTATGGTACTCAGTCAACCGTATCGAAGAGGCGGGTCCACGGATAACACAGTTTTAACTGATCGGAGCGGATAAGCCTATTAAAAAAATCCGTTCAAATCCGCCTGATCCGCGTTATCCGTAAACCTGGTTCTCCGGAATATCTGACAATACCATACGAAGATTAATAACAGACAGCACATGGAAACAGAACAATCGAACCTGATAATCGGCTACTTGCAAGGCCGTCTGGACCGGGAAGAAACCGACCGCTTCTACGCTTTCGTGAACGAAAGTGCAGAGAATAAGCGTCTTTTCTTCGAAGTCAAGGCGATTTACGACGCAGGGATGTCTTCTGCGAAAGAGGAAGATATGCTGGCGAGCTGGAAGCGGTTGGAGGAGAAAATCAATAAGAAGAACGTTTCTGTTTATTCTTTGTGGAAACGCATGGGCAGTTATGCGGCTGCTATACTAGTCGCTGCTGTATTTACTTCCGCTTGTTTCTTATTCCTTGGGAAAGAAAAGGAAACTGTTTCCGCCCGTTATATCGGAGGCGATGGTCTGGAAGCTGATGTTGTAGAATTACCTGACGGTTCACAAATAAGTTTAGGGTCTAAAACGACCTTCCATTATGAGACAGATTATGGGAAAAAAAGTCGTATCGTATATCTGGAAGGAGAAGCCTTTTTCGATATAGCTAAAGAAAAAGACAAACCGTTTATTGTCCGTACAAAAGAACAGGATATAGAAGCACTCGGTACAAAGTTTAATGTATCGGCATATCCGCAAGATTCCTTATTAGTAACGACTTTGTTGCAAGGTTCCGTATTGTTGACAACAGGAGAAACCGGAGAGCAAGCAATTTTGAAGCCAAACGAACAAATGATTTATAATCGTAATACCCGTTCCTCTCAGGTCTATCAGGTAGATGCTTCCCTGTACACATCCTGGACTACCGGTTATTATTATTTCCCCGAACAAAATCTGGAAGCCATTCTGTATAGAATGAGTCATGTGTATGGCGTACAATTCTCTATCGGTTCGGAAGAGTTGAAAAAGAGAACATTTACCGGAACGTTCTATCGGGGACAAAGCATCAAAGATATTATGGAAATTATCAGTCTGTCTATTCCTATTCAATATAAAATAAACGATCATCACGTAATCATTTCGGAAAAATCATAAATAAAGAGTCACAAGTGCCAATCTAATCATGAATACAAGTTAGCTGAAGAAAAAGAAGAGAAAATCTTGCCGGATTTCCTCTTCTAAAATGAGTGAATCAATTAAACTCCCATTGCCGTGGGATAGTGTTTAATCTTAAAACAATCAAATGTATGAATAATCAACGTATAGTTGTTTCTTTAAATCTGAAAAGAACTATAAAAATTATGAAACTTACCGTACTAATGCTTGTTGCATGCCTATCACAAGTAGTTGCTGCAACTTATGCCCAGACGGCAACGCTGAATGTATCAGTTCGCAATGCAACATTGGAAAGTGTGTTGAAACAAATAGAGAAACAATCCGAGTTTTTGTTTTTCTATAATCTCGAAGAGATAAACAAAAATGAAAAAATCTCAATCAATAAAAAGAATGCCAATATTCAGGATGTCTTAGACGCAATCTCTGCTAAAACAGGTATTAAATATACTATTAAAGAACGTCACATTGTACTGACTGCCACAACAGAAAAGGGGACTGAACCTGTAACCGGAGCAGTACAACAAGCCCGCAAAGTAACCGGTACCGTTAAGGATGTGTTAGGTCCTATTGCCGGTGCAAACATTATTGAGAAAGGAACTACTCATGGTACAACTACCGATATGGATGGAAATTATTCCATTGAAGTTTCCGATCATGCAACTTTGCAGGTATCCTTTATCGGATACATCTCACAGGATGTTCCTGTGAAAAATCAATCGGTAATCAACATCACACTGCGGGAAGATGCACAAGCATTGGAAGAGGTCGTTGTAGTAGGTTACGGTACAATGAAGAAAAAGGATATGACCGGAGCTGTTGCATCTGTAAAGATGGATGATACGCCTGTCGGTACAGTCTCCACCATCAGTCACGCTCTGGCAGGAAAAGCAGCCGGTTTGCAAGTAAATACAACCAGTGCACAGCCGGGTGGAGGTTCTTCCTTCCGTATCCGTGGTGCTGCCTCCGTAAAAGCCGGCAACGATCCGCTGATTATCATCGACGGTTTCCCTGTAAATCCGGTGGATAATGATAAAATGGATGATCTTGGTAAATACAAAAACGGTACATCCGATAATATCCTTGCTTCCATCAACCCGAATGATATCGAGTCTATTGAAGTGTTGAAAGACGCAAGTTCTACAGCTATTTACGGAGCCCGCGCAGGTAACGGTGTAATTATCGTGACAACCAAAAGAGGTAAATTGGGTACTCCTAAAGTAAGTTATTCCGGAACCGCTTCTGTCCAAACGCTTGCAAGCGAATATGAAATGATGAATGCGAAAGACTTCATGATTGAATCGAACCGCTACAAGAAAGAAGAATGGATGAAGAATAATAAAATCGGAATCTACGGCGGTCAATCTGAAGCAAGCGCATCAAGCCCTTACGTACCACGTTATACCGATGCACAGATTGCAAATCCTGCAAACGATACGGACTGGTTTGACGAAATCACACGTCTTGGTTTCCAGACACAACACAATATCTCTATCAACGGAGGTACGGAATATACGAAATACCTGGTATCCGGAAACTTCTTCAAACAGAATGGTGTGGTAAAGAAAAACAGTCTGGACCGTTATACCGGCCGTGTCAACCTGGAACAGAAAATCAGTAAATATGTAAATACGGGTATCAACCTGACATTGTCGAGAAATCAGACAAACAACGTTCCTTTAGGTGAAGGCCAGAACGAAAATGCAAGTATCATGACTGCCGCAGCACAGTTTAATCCGCTCCTTCCTATCAGAGATGAAAACGGAGAATATGCATTGAACTCGGAAGCAGCGTTCCTTCCTAATCCGGTTTCTCTTTTGGATATATCCGATAAGACTACAAAAGAACGAGTATTGGGAACTGTTTTCGTAGAGATAAAGCCGATTCAGGATTTGACTTTGAAAGCAAATTTCGGTATCGACCGTAACTATCAGAAACGTAAAGTTTATCTGCCGAAAACTACACTTTACGGACAGAAAAAGAACGGACAGGCTGATATTGCCCAGTATGACAAGTCCGACTATTTGATGGAATTGACTGCCAATTATGTGAAGAAAGTAGGCCAGCATAGTGTTAACGCTTTGGTTGGTTATTCCTTCCAGCGTTTCACCGACGAATATTTAGCCGGAGGAAACAGTGACTTCCTGACAGACGGCTTCTTGTACAATAACCTGGGAGCAGGTGCTTATCCTAAGCCAACTGTAAAATCATCTGCATCCAAAAATGAAATGGCTTCTTTCTTTGGCCGTGTAAACTATACGTTTAAAGACCGTTATTTATTGACTGCCACATTACGTGCCGATGGTGCTTCGAACTTTGCAAAGAACCATCGCTGGGGATATTTCCCATCTGTAGCTGCCGGATGGCGTTTCACGGAAGAAGAATTTATGCAACCGCTTACCAAAGTGCTTTCTAACGGTAAATTACGCTTGAGTTTTGGACAGACCGGTAACTCAAACATCGGAAATAAAGCGATCAGCTATTACAAAACCGGTACAAATAATGAGTTCGGAGGTATTGAATATGTAGGTGTTTATCTGGACCAGATGGGTAACCCTGATTTGAAATGGGAAACAACAACCGAATGGAACGTTGGTTTGGATTTAGGTTTCTTCAATAATCGCTTAAATGTAACTGCTGAATATTTCCATAAAGTAGTATCAGACCTGTTGAGCGAACGTACTTTATTGTCATACAACGAAGTGGAAAAGATTGCTGCTAATATCGGTCGTACTCAGAGCCAGGGTTTTGAACTGACTGTCAATACCAAGAACTTCGAAACAAAAGATTTCAGCTGGACTACGGATTTAACTTTCTCACTCTATCGTGATAAGTGGAAAACAAGGGATGCTTCCTGGAAACCTGCCGCATATTCGCAATATGATGCACCACTCCGTTATTTCTACGGATACTTGTCTGATGGTATCATCCAGCCGGGAGAAACAGTGGAACATATGGCCGGCTCTGTTCCGGGACAGGTGAAAATTAAAGATATTGACGGATATTTGTATGCAGCAGACGGTTCAATCCGGGTAGATGAAAACGGCATTCCGATGAAAACTGGCGAACCGGACGGTAGACTGGATGATGCAGACAAAGTTATTTATGGTAGCAAAGATCCTGGATACCTGTTAGGTTTCAACAATACATTCCGTTATAAAAACTTTGATTTCAATATCTATTTCTATGGACAGTTTGCCCGTTGGAATATCGGTTCTTACAGAGATTTATGGTTGACAGGTGCCGATGGTATGACCGGTATTGTAAATATGTACCGCGGTTACAATATGCCGACATCCGCCATGGAAGTTTGGTCGCACGATAATACTTCCGCAACCCGTCCGGGATATTTCCAGGATAAGAGTCCGGTTGCTGCCGGAGGTGCGAGCACAAGTTCTGCAGAAAGCTCCAGTACAGGCAAGATAGGTGACTATTATCTGGAAAAGAGCTGGTTTATCCGTTGCCGTAACATCACAGTCGGTTATACAATTCCGATGAAGCAGGATAAGAAGTTACTTTCTAATGTACGCGTTTATGCAGATATAAACAATCCGTTCGTACTCACTCCGTATAAAGGCCTTGACTTGGAAACAGATAATTCCATCTGGGCTTATCCGAATGTCAGAACATTCAGTATAGGATTGGATATTACATTTTAATTAAATCTTAAAGTAAGACGAATATGAAAAAGTTATTATATATAGTATCGGTGTCATTGGCTACGACAGCGTTCCTTCCTTCTTGTACAAACCTCGAATCGGAAATGTATGATGTCATTAATCCAAATATGTTTCCGGTCAACCAAAGCGACGCCGAAGCTTTGGTTACGGCAGCCGCTTATGGACCTTTCCGTTCTAATTGGTATGATGGGCTTTACACATCTGCAAACGGAGGTTTCCATGTTATCGGAGAAATGACTACAGATATCGGATACTGCCAATGGAATGATGTTTGCTGGCCTGATTTGCTGGATTTCAATTTTTCGCCGGCATCCGATTGTCCTACAAAAATCTATAAGACTTATATTAAAGATATAGGTAAGATGACATTGACATTGGATCGTATTGCCGGAATAGAAATGAAGGAAGAGGTGAAGACGCGCCTTGAAGCAGAAGTCCGTTGCGCAAGAGGTTGGCTGGCTTATCTTTTATATGATTTCTACGGAACGATACAAATTCCGACATTGGAACAGTTGAACAGCCCGTTGGAAGAGGTAATCATACCGCGTGCCACCCACGAGGAAATGGTTAAATTTATCGTAGATGACCTGGAAGCTGCAACGAAAGTGCTGCCGGCAACTTATAAGATAACAGACCCTAATTACGGTCGTTTCACCAGAGGTCTGGCTTATACGGTCTTGATGAAATTCTATATGCAGGAAAAGGATTGGACAAAAGCTGTGGCTTGCGGACGCGAATTGATGAAGCCCGAATATGGTTATGACCTGATGAAGAATTATAAAGATATCTTTACCCTGGAAAATGAAGGGAATGTGGAAACGATCTGGGCATGTGTTTGCAGCAGCAGTGTAAACCAACAGTTGTGGCTGGCTCACGTATTATCCAGTGAATATCCTACCAAAAATGAAAGTATTCAAAAATGGGGTGGATACCGTGTATTGTGGTCTTTCTATAAGACATTCGATAAAAAGGACGACCGTTTGAAGGTTTTAGTTGGGGAATTTGTCGGAACGGATGGCAAAACATATAATGAAAAGAATCCGGGAACCGTATTGACTGGTGGTGCTATGCCTGTTAAGTATGGTGAAGACCCTGCTGCAACTGGCGAAGAAAGCCAGATTGACTGGATTGTTTATCGTTATGCGGACGTGCTGACCTTATTGGCAGAAGCGATTGTACGCGACGGTAATGCCGTAACAAACGAAGCTGTAGACTTATTGAACAGGGTTCATACACGAGCCAAACTGGATGAATATCAAATGAGTGATTTCACCGGTGTAGACGACTTCCTGGAAAAAGTATTGGAAGAACGCGGACACGAGCTATGGTTTGAAGGTGCACGCCGTACAGACCTGATACGTTACGGAAAATACATTGAATATGCCAAGAAATACAGAGGTTCTGTAACTGCTAAAGATTATATGAATGTAATGCCATTGCCTCAGTCTGTTATCAACGAGGGTAAAGGTATCGTTCTTCAAAATCCGGAATATTAATAGATAATCCGGATCATATCCAAACAGGTGAAACTCTTTATGTGGTATTTTCTGGCTAAGAAGTGCTGCATAAAGAGTTTTCTTTTTTATATAAGATGACCGGCTATTGATTATCTTTGCTCCGATGTCAAAACACTCCGGTATCTGTTTTATACTTGAATCATTTAATAAATATACCATGAACAGGCTTAAAGTCATTACTATTTTACTGCTATTGATGATAATAAAGGCGGGTGCAACGCCTATCGACGGCCTTCTGGAACGTATCGATAAAGGGGCTTCCCGTAAATTTATTATCGAGCAGACTAAATCCCCGACAGACTTTTTCGAACTCGACCAAAAAGGAGATAAGGTGGTAGTCCGCGGAAATAATTATGTAAGCATAGCGACCGGAATCAACTGGTATCTGAAATATCATGCGGGTATTCATCTTTCGTGGAATGGCATGCAAGCGAAATTGCCGGATGTACTGCCTGCCGTTAAACAAAAAGAACGGCATGAAACGGATATGGAGCTCCGTTATGATTTTAATTATTGTACCTATTCGTATACCATGGCGTTCTGGGACTGGGCGCGTTGGGAGAAAGAGATCGACTGGATGGCCTTGCATGGCATCAACCTTCCGCTGGCAATGACAGGGGTGGAAAGTGTTTGGTATAATGTTTTAACCAAGTTAGGCTATAGCAAGGATGAGATCAATGAGTTTATTGCCGGTCCCGGTTTCATGGCATGGTGGTTGATGAATAACCTGGAAGGTTGGGGCGGTCCCAATCCGGATAGCTGGTATAAGCAGCAGGCCGCTTTACAACAAAAGATACTGAAACGTATGCGCGAATATGGCATTCATCCTGTACTTCCCGGTTATTCGGGTATGGTACCCCATAATGCAAAAGAGAAACTCGGGTTGAATGTTTCCGACCCCGGGCTTTGGTGCGGATATCGCCGTCCGGCTTTCCTGCAACCGACAGACCCGCGTTTCCAGGAAATAGCTTCTCTTTATTATAAGGAAATGAATAAATTATTCGGTAAAGCGGATTATTACAGCATGGACCCATTCCATGAGGGAGGAAGTGTTGCCGGTGTAGATTTGGATGCAGCCGGTAAAGCGATTATGAAGGCGATGAAGGATACGAATCCGAAAGCTGTTTGGGTTGCACAGGCATGGCAGAGCAATCCTCGTTCGCAAATGATAGAGAATCTAAAAGCCGGAGATATGCTGGTTCTAGACTTATTTGCAGAAAGCCGTCCGCAGTGGGGGGATAAAGAGTCTACCTGGTACAGGAAGAATGGTTTCGGACAACATGACTGGCTCTATTGCATGTTGCTAAATTATGGAGGTAATGTCGGTTTACATGGAAAGATGAAACATGTAATCGATGAATTCTATAAAGCAAAAGAAAGTATTTTCGGTAAAACATTGCGTGGAGTAGGTATGACGATGGAAGGTTCGGAGAACAATCCGGTCATGTACGAGTTATTATGCGAACTGCCTTGGCGTGCCGAACATTTTGAAAAAGAGGATTGGTTGAAAGGGTACCTGTTTGCCCGTTATGGGGAAGTAAATCCTACAGTCTGGCAGGCATGGGAACTTTTGAGCAATTCCATCTATAACTGTCCGCCACAGTCGGTACAGCAGGGAACACATGAATCCATATTCTGTGCCCGTCCTTCATTGGATGCTTACCAGGTTTCCAGTTGGTCGGAAATGAAAGATTACTATAATCCGCAAGATGTGATACGTGCAGCTTCCCTGATGGTTTCAGTTGCTAATGATTATAAAGGCAACAATAACTTCGAATACGACTTGATTGATATCGTAAGGCAAGCTGTAGCAGAGAAGGGCAGGTTGGTTTTAAAAGTAGTCAATGCCGCTTACGAGGCTGCGGACAAGCAGTTATTTGCCGTATCTTCCCAGCGCTTTCTGAATTTGATACTTTTGCAGGACCAACTACTGGCAACCCGTCCGGAATTTAAAGTCGGCACTTGGGTTGCAAATGCCCGTAATCTGGGAACTACCCCGGCAGAAAAAGATTTGTATGAATGGAATGCCCGGGTACAGATTACTACCTGGGGAAACCGGAATGCGGCCAATAACGGCGGCTTACGCGACTATGCCCATAAAGAATGGAACGGTATCCTGAAAGATTTTTATTATATGCGCTGGAAACTGTGGTTCGACTATTTGGGGCAAAAGCTAAACGGGCAGCATCCGGCTGAAATAGATTTCTATGCTGTGGAAGAACCGTGGACAAAAGACACAACACCTTATGTATCTTGTCCTGAAGGTGATTGTATCTCCACCGCAAAACGAATCTTTACAGAAATAGCAAACTAACATTGAAATATAAAGCAATATGTTTATAAGAAAAATATCCTTTTTGTCGTTGCTGCTTTCTCTGGTTGCATTTTGTAGCCTTGCTGAAAGTAAGTATGAAATGAAAATAGCTTCTCTATCCGGTGAAAAATGGTGGGGAGGCATGGTGGCGCTCGGCTCCCAAATGCCTTATAGCGGAAATCTGCGCCTTTACGATTTGGCATCTGAAAACCTGAACAATCAGAATGTGCCTCTGCTTCTTTCATCGGAAGGACGTTATATCTGGAGTGATAAACCGTTTTCGTTTAAAGTGGAAAATGGTGAACTCAGTATTTATTCCGATTATGAAAATGTTGAACCGATTTTGGCAGGAAAGACGTTGAAAGATGCGTATATGGCTGCTTCATCCAAACATTTTCCTGCTGTCGGAAAACTGCCGGAACCTTTATTTTTCTCCATGCCCCAGTATAATACATGGATAGAGTTGATGTATAACCAGAACCAGGAGGATATCCTGAAATATGCGGATAATGTGTTGAAGAACGGTTTTCCTGTAGGTGTTTTCATGGTGGATGATAACTGGCAGAAATATTATGGAAATTTCGACTTTAAACCGGAACGTTTTCCCGACCCGAAAGGGATGATCGACCGTCTGCATCAACAGGGTTTTAAGATTATGTTTTGGATTTGTCCCTTTGTCAGCCCGGATAGTCCGGAGTTCCGCGAACTTCAACAAAAAGGTTTCCTGATAAAAAGGAAAGGGACAGGCGAAGCGGCTATTATCCCCTGGTGGAACGGTTATAGTGCTTGCTATGATTTAAGCAATCCGGAAGCTGCCGCACATTTGAAACAGCAACTGCGTACGATGCAAGAAAAATATGGCGCGGACGGTTTTAAGTTTGATGCCGGAGATATCAGCCACTATACAAATCCGGACCTCGAATTTTATGATAAGTCTGCCACATCTGTCGATATGTGCGAGTATTGGGCAAAGATAGGTTTGGATTTTCCGTATAATGAATACCGTGCCGGCTGGAAAATGGGCGGACAACCGTTGGTCCAACGTTTAGGGGATAAAGATTATTCCTGGAATGCTGTCGGAGTATTGATTCCGGATATGATTTCCGCCGGATTATTAGGGTATGCTTATGCTTGTCCGGATATGATTGGCGGTGGCCAGTTCGGCTCTTTTCTGGGTGTGGACCAAACAAAATTAGACCAGGAGCTGATTGTTCGTTCTTGCCAGGTTCATGCTCTGATGCCGATGATGCAGTTTTCCGTAGCTCCCTGGCGTATTCTTGATGAAAAGCATCTGGCTATCTGCCGCGATTATGCTCATCTACATGAGAAAATGGGTAGTTATATCTTAGAATTGGCGCACCATTCCGCAGAAACCGGCGAACCGATCATCCGGCATATGGAATATGTTTTCCCACATCAGGGTTTTACTGCCTGTAAAGACCAGTTTATGCTGGGTGATAAATATCTTGTCGCCCCAGTTTTAACCAAAGAACATACACGCAAAGTAATGTTGCCTAAAGGAACATGGCGCGATGATACCGGCAAGAAGTTTAAAGGGCCTAAAACAATTGAAGTGAATGCCCCGCTGGAACGGTTGCCTTGGTTTGAAAAAATAAAATAAGAGAAACTGAAGAACAAGTAGTATTTTTAATATCATAGTTATGGTTTTTCCAATTCATAGTTATCATTTAGGAAAATCATAACTATGATTTTTTTTGCCCTTGGTACATAATCTGTTTTTTTGCTCGGTTAATTAATACGAGACAGGAATATCAGTAATGGAATGTAATCTTTCAGGTTGGTATGGAGTTTTTTTAATGTCTGGCCGATATGATACTCGACTCCTTTTGTAGTCATATCGAATGTTTGGGCAATTTCTTTGTGTGACTTATTTTCATAACGGCTCATAATAAAGATGCGGCGAGTTTGTTCCGGGAGTTCTGCTAATGTTTTATTCACAATTTCTTGTGCTTCTATGGAGAACAATTCATTCGGATTACAGGCTTCAAGTGTAAAGATACGTGTATTCAATTCCCATTGCGCATGGTCCATTAGCTCTTTATTGACATCTTGCCGGATTTGTACATGCTGAAGATAGTTGATGCATTTATGTTTGATTATGGTAAGAATATAAGCAGGGATATTTGAATTCTTTTGTAATGTATGTCGATTTTCCCAGTAATACGTCAGTGCTTCAATGACGAAATCTTCCGCTACGGCAGTGTCTCGCACATACATGTTGGCGAAGCGGATAAATCGTCCTTGATAATCGGCAAACAGTTTATTGAATGCTTTTAAATCACCTGAATATTCCATCTCTCAATATTATTGGCTGGTAAATATAGAGGATTTTATGGATTTGGACATAGTTCTGAGGTGACTATGATGAAAATACATGTTAATATATATTTTTTTTACGATTCAAACTAGGGATGTTCCTATGTGAACTGCTTGTATATATGTAATCGCCTATAAATATGTTGAACATGACACGGGAAATGCTATATAAATTTTTTGAAGGAACAACTTCTTACGAAGAAGAAGTTGAAATTCGGCAATGGATGGAACATTCTCCGGAAAATGCCCGTGAATTATTGAAGGAAAGGAGAATATTTGATTCGATACTACTTCTTGACGAAAGCCAGGTTCAACCCAATAGTTCCAAGAAACAAAATCACATAAGTCACCTCAGAACTCAGGTATTGAAAGTTGCTTCTATTATAATTTTAACATTAGGGATTAATTTTCTGTATCATTATGTTTCGGAGAAGAGTACAATAATACCTATGCAATCTATTTATGTACCTTCCGGACAACGTGTAAATATCACCTTATCGGATGGAACGAATGTGTGGTTAAACGCTCGGACTAAGATAAATTATCCGGCTGTATTTGATAAATCCGTACGTCATGTAATAGTAGACGGAGAAGCTTATTTCGATGTGGCGAAAGACAAGAAAAGACCTTTTATTGTAGAGACGGATAAATGTAACATGGAAGTATTGGGTACAAAGTTTAATGTAGAAGGCTATTCAGATAAGGACGATTTTGAAATTGTATTGATGGAAGGAAGTGTAAAGGTTGCTTCTAAGCAGGGAGTTGGCGATACGTTGGTTTTGACTCCTGATAATAAAGCCTGTCTCCAAAAGGATGGGAAATTGAAGGTAACGCCTGTTGATGATTATAATCCCTATCGTTGGAAAGAAGGTTTAATCTGTTTCAAAACCGAATCTTTTTTATCTATCATGAATGATTTGGAGAAGTATTTCGGAATAAATATAGTTGTAGAGAATAAAAGCGTATTGAAATATAATTTTACCGGAAAGTTCAGACAGGTAGATGGAATTGATTATGCATTAAGGGTTTTACAACGAGATATTCGCTTTACCTATGACCGGGATGATGAAAACCGGATTATCTATATCAGATAAATACATGATAATATAAACGCGAAATAAAAACACAATACTAGTAATAATCTTAAAAATAAGGAGACATGAAAACAAACAAACACTAAACAAAAATGCCGGCAAGCGCTGGGGGGCATTTACCGGCATTCAAATCAACACAATTTTTAAAATCATTGTATTAACTTCAAATCAGTTACAAAAGTATGAAAAAAAACTTTTTGTCGGGTAGGTATTATCCGAAAACCCCGTCAGGTCAAAAAATCTCGAGAATTATGCGAATATCCACATTCCTTTTGGGAGCCTGCGTATTCTGTTCATATGCTGAAAACTCATATTCACAGAATGCTCGGGTCAGTATCAACAAAAACAATACTCAGCTGGAAGAAATCCTAAATGAGATTGAAAGTCAAACAGATTACTTGTTTATTTACAATAGCCAGGTAAATGTGAACCGTAAAGTATCAGTTAAGGCTAAAACAAAGCCTGTTTCTGAAGTACTGGATAACCTGTTGAAAAATGCAGGTATCGAATATGAAATGGAGGGAACTCATATCGTTCTATCATCAAAAAATGCCGATACGGTAGCTCCTGTACAACAGCAGGCACATACAGTAACAGGCGTGATTGTTGATAAAAACGGTGAGCCGATTATTGGAGCAAATGTTCTTATAAAGGGTACAACAAACGGAACGGTTACCGATATAGATGGTAAATTCTCTATAGAAGCAGAATCTAACGCAGTTCTGGACATTTCTTATATTGGTTATCTGACAAAAGAAATAACAGTCGGTAATCAGAAAGTAATTAATGTCGTTTTAGTAGAAGATACAAAAACATTAGATGAAGTAGTAGTAATTGGTTACGGAACACAAAAGAAAGCGGACTTGACCGGTTCGGTGGCTAATATCACTACAGATAAGTTAAGTACCCAAAGTAATGTCAATATTGGACAAGCACTTCAAGGGAAAATAGCAGGTGTCGATATCGTTTCTCAGGGGGGTGCTCCCGGACAAAGCAGCCGTATTATGGTTCGTGGTATCGGTACGTTGAATAATGCCAACCCGTTATACATCGTAGATGGTATGTATATGAGTAGTATGGATAATCTGAACCCGAATGATATTGAAAGTATCGATGTATTAAAAGATGCATCTTCTGCTGCGATTTATGGTTCACGTGCTGCGAACGGAGTCATAATTATAACAACTAAATCCGGATCCAATACCGAAGGTAAGCCTATTATTGATGTTTCGGCAAATGTCGGTGTACAGACTCCATCTAAATATCTGGATATGTTGGGAGCTGACGACTGGTCACGCTTGACAACAGTTTCCCGTAATGCAATTGGTGCAAAACCTCTTGAAATGGCCAGTAATATGACAGAAGATAATGATTGGCAGAAAATCATGATGGGACCGGCCTTAATGCAAAATTATAATGTAACAGTCAGAGGTGGAACAAAATATTTCACCTATTATACTGGTTTGGGTTATGTAAATCAGGACGGTACGGTTAAGGGTACAAACTATCAGCGCTATAATGCACAGTTTAAATCCGAATATAAGCGCGGATGGTTTACTTTTGGGAATAATGTAGTATTCAGTTCACAGCAAAGCAACCCGTTATTCGGTTTTGCCCGTGGAGGTTATCTGGGAATTATTCTTCAGTCGATACCTTCTCTACATCAATATGATCCGACTAATGAAAAAGGTGGGTACGGTAAAGTATATGGAGATGCAACTGATATCCCTAATCCGTTGGGGATTCTCGATGAAAATTTGACTCACAGGACTAAGGATTCTTATAATGCATATATCAATTTGTATGCAGAAATAAAATTACCTCTCGGCTTCAAATATCGCCTGAATGCAACTCCTGATTTTTCATTTGAACGAAATACCTCTTATGAAAACATTTATGATTTTGGTTTACGGAATAACGCAGTATCTAACATGTCCGAAAACCGTTATCGTAAAAATAACTTCTTGATTGAAAATCTTTTGTCGTTCGATCAAACATTCGGTAAACATAAAATCAGTGCTTTATTAGGTTATTCTTTTCAAGATTATCATACCCGTTATATCCTGGCTGCCGGAAAAGGTTTGCCCGATGGAATCAGAGAGGTTGGAGCCGCAACGCAAGATCGTACGAATGATTCCTGGTCGAATGAAAGCGCATTAACTTCTATTATTTCCCGTGTTTTTTATTCTTATGATAATCGTTATTTAATTACCGCAACTTATCGTAGGGATGGTTCTTCCAAATTTGCTAAAGAAAACCGCTATGGTCATTTCCCATCCGTGTCTGTCGGTTGGAATGTTGCAGAAGAACATTTCATGGAAAAATCAAGAAGCTGGCTGGATCAGTTTAAATTAAGAGGGGGATATGGTGTTTTAGGAAATCAGGAGATTGACGATTATATGTATACCAGTGTGATTACTTCTAATATAAACTATCCGGATGGAAACGGAGGAATTATCAGTGGTGCATTCCCGAAAGATTTTGCAACTCCGAATATTAAATGGGAACAAACTGAAATGACAAATATAGGTCTGGATCTTGCTTTCTTAAACTCCCGTTTAATGATTACAGCAGACTGGTATCGTAAAAACACAAAAGATATTTTATTGACAGTGCCTATTCCTATTTCTACCGGTGGAGCAAACGATCCGGTTCGTAATGCCGGAAAAATTAAGAATACGGGTGTTGAATGGACTGTCGGTTGGAATGATACACCTTCTAAAGATTTCGCATATGGTATAACATTTACCGGTAATGCAATGAGTAATGAAGTTGTTGCAATGGGAGAAGCCAACCAGGTAATCGAGGGAGGTGCCAACCGGACAAATGTACCGACCACCAGAACTTTGGCCGGTTATCCGATCGGAGGTTTCTGGTTAATTCCAACAGATGGTCTGTTCCAGAATCAGGCTGAGATTGATTCATATGTAAAAGATGGCGTTCTTATTCAACCGAATGCAAAACCGGGAGATATCCGCTTTAAAGACTCCAATAATGACGGTAAGATTACGGATGATGACCGTGAATATTGCGGCAGTCCGTTCCCTAAACTTACTATGGGACTGAATTTTAATGCCAGCTATAAAGGATTTGACCTTTTGTTGGGCATGCAAGGTGTTTTCGGAAATAAAATATACAACGGAACACGTCTTGAATTGGAAGGGGTAAACAAAGGAACGAATTTCTTGGCTACTACGCTGGATTATTGGACAGAATCTAACCCTGGAGCATCACATCCGCGTTTAGTTTGGGATGACCCGAATCAGAATTCTCGTCCGTCGAGTGACCGTTATCTTGAAAACGGTTCATTCTTCCGTTTGCGCAATGTTCAGTTGGGCTACACATTCCCCAACCGGTGGTTTCAGGATAAAATACAAAAGTTACGTGTGTATGTGAATGCGGAAAACCTGTTTACCATCACCCAATATACAGGCTATACTCCTGATATAAACAATAGTGATAATGCAACGTCCCGCGGATTCGATAATTTTGTTTATCCGACAAACAGAGTGTTTATGCTGGGACTTAATCTTACATTCTAAAAATGTCATATAGTTATGAAAACAATAAAATTAATTATATTCGTATGTATTGCCATTGCATTTAATGGTTGTGAAGGCAGGTTGGATTTGACGAATCCGAATAAATTGACGGGCGAGACTTTCTGGAAAACGGAAGCCGATTTTAAATTGGCAATGACTTCCTGTTATACACCTCTTAAGAACTGGAATGGAGGATATTATGGTACCCGCGGATTGATGACTCGTATTTCGCGTGCCGACGATATTGAATTTCGTAATGATATTGCCGATATCTATTCGATGCACCGGTTTACGAATGATCCGAACAATTCTGTTGCAGAGAATATTTTTTATCAATTTTATAATGCGATTTACAGAGCTAATTCAATTTTGGAGGAAATAAAGGATAAAGAATTCTCTCAGGATTTTAAAGATCAGATTCGTGGGGAAGCTCTTTTTATCCGTGGAATGTACTATTTTCAGTTGGCAAAAGAGTTTGGTGATGTTCCTATAAGACTAACTGCTTCTCAGGATCCCGAAACTTTCCAGTTGGCTAAATCCAGCCAAGCGGATGTATATGGACAGGCAGAAAAAGATTTTATTGAATCCGCATCTTTGTTGCCCTTGATAAATGACAAGGGGAAACCTACACGTGGTACTTCATATGCTTATTTAGGCAAATTGTATGTGTATATGGAAAAATGGCAGGAGGCTAAAAAAACGTTGGAACCGTTAACAAAAGCACCTTACACTTATAAATTGGTAGATGATTATTCCTGGAACTTCGATGAGGCACATGAAAATAATGCAGAAAGTATCTTTGAGATTCTGTATGAACCGGTAGGTGGTGCGGATCAATGGGATAATGGAGAAACTGCCAATTCTGCGCAATCTACGACTATTGCCGTGGAATATGCATCCGGAAGTGTAGGTGGTTGGTTCGAAGCTAAACCGACTCAGAAAATGATGGATATTTTCATGAAAGAAAGAGCTGCCAATGGGAAATATGATTATCGTTTACTGTCTTCTGTGGCATGGGATTATCCAGGATGTATGTATTATATGAAGCCGATTCAGGAAGTTCTTACTAAAGATGAAATATCATCTTATTGGATCATTAAATCTTCAAATTCCAAGACTCGTGAACAAGAGGTGGAAACACTACCTTCATATATCAACGAACGTGCCATGCGTTTTGCTGATGTAATTTTACTGTTGGCAGAATGTGAGTTGAACCTGAATAATGCTCCCGGTGCAATCAGTTACATCGACCAGATTCGTACACGTGGAGGTAACCTGCTTCCTTATTCCGGAAACACAGACCCGGCATCTGTAAAAGAAGAGTTGATACATCAACGTGCAATCGAGTTCTTTAAGGAAGGAGAACGTTTCTATGACCTTCGCCGTTGGGGGTTACTTGAGCAAGAATTGAAAAGTCAGGATCCGATACGCTTTGCAAGTTTCAAGAAACGTCATTATTATTTACCCATTCCGGCTAAAGAAATACAGACAAATTTGTTGTGTACTCAAAATAGCAACTGGTAATTAATATATAATAATAGCATAACGAAGTCGTTACCATTTGGCGACGGCTTTGTTTGTTTTTAAGCATTAAGTAAAATATGAAAAATAACAAGATTATATGGGCAATAGTGATCTGCTTTTGCGTAACATTTATAGGATATGCCCAATCATCGGAAGGAGTCACTCATTCCGGACAATCGACAGGACAGAAATCTTTTCCTCTGGAAACTTATGCCGAATTACCTAACCCTACAGCTGTCAATCCGGCTTTGTGGGAAAAGGTGAAAGACGTTTGTATAAGTTGGGGGTCTACAGATATTCGTTATAAAAAAGAAGAGCCGGCTCCTATCAGCAAACTAAAAAAAGAAATAGAACTAACAGCTTGGAAAGGAGAACGCATTGCTTCGCAGTTTGTTATCTGGAGTAATCAGGAGATGCCGCATCTTTCTTATTCGGTGAGTAAACTCATCAATAAAACGAAAAAGACCGAAATAGGTAATGAGCAGTTACTTTGCGGCTTTGTTCGTTATGTAATGACCGACGAACTGAATAAAGACAGACAAGGAGGATGCGGTCCCCGCCCTGATGCCGCAGCATTTGATTCTTCTCTGGTGGCTGATCCGATAGACCATTTGACTAAAGAGCTATCTCTTCCGGCACGAACCACCCAAGGTGTATGGATTCGTGTATGGGTTCCTCAGGATTGCCAGTCCGGCATTTATGAAGGAAATGTAATTGTGAAGAGCGGTGATAAGACATTGGGTACGCTTGATTTGAAGATTAATGTCAAAAATAGGGTATTACCATCGCCTTCTGATTGGGCTTTCCATTTGGATTTGTGGCAAAACCCATATGCAATAGCCCGTTATTATAACGTAGAACCCTGGAGTGACGCTCATTTCAATTATATGCGTCCTTATATGGAATTGTATCGCCAAGCCGGCGGAAAAGTAATTACCGCTTCTATCATGCATAAGCCATGGAACGGGCAGACTTATGATTATTTTGAATCGATGGTAACATGGATGAAGAAAATCGATGGAACCTGGACCTTTGATTATTCAATTTTCGATCGTTGGGTTGAGTTTATGATGAGTATAGGTATTACACAGGAAATCAATTGTTATTCGATGGTTCCCTGGAAACTTTCTTTTCAATACTTTGACCAGGCGACTAACCATATGAAATTCATAAATATGAAACCGGGAGATAAAGAGTATGAAGCCATATGGGTCGCCATGTTGAAATCATTTGCAATACATTTAAAAGAAAAAGGCTGGTTTGATATTACACATATTTCAATGGACGAACGTCCTATGTCTGTTATGCAGGAAACACTGAAGGTCATACATAAAGCAGATCCTGATTTTAAAGTTTCTTTGGCTGGTGCTTTACATGAAGAATTATCGGATGAATTAAACGACTATTGTGTTGCTTTACGCATGAAATACTCAGAGGAGATGAAGCGGAAGCGTCGTGAAGAGGGGAAAGTGACCACTTTTTATACAAGCTGTGAAGAACCTCATCCGAACACGTTTACTTTTAATCCTCCTGCTGAATGTGAGTGGTTTGGTTGGTATGCCGCCAAAGAAAATCTGGACGGTTACTCCCGCTGGGCTTTGAATAGTTGGGTTGTTGAGCCGTTATTAGATAGTCGTTTTTATACTTGGGCAGCCGGTGATACATATCTCATTTATCCGGGAGCACGAACCTCCATGCGCTTTGAACATTTGATAGCAGGCATTCAGGCTTTTGAAAAAATAAGAATCCTGAAAAAAGAATTTGAATTAAAAGGAAATCGGCGGGCTATATCTAAGATAGAAAATGCCTTGAAGATGTTTGATGAAACAAAATTGGATATGATCCCGGCATCAACCACAGTCGTGAAAGCGAATGAGGTGGTAAATCATTTTTGATATTTTTATCTCTCTGTCCAAGAGAGATAAAAATATTTTGTTACTTTGTCGATAAACAAAAAACATTATCAATGCTTATCGATGAAAACTTAAATGCAGCGTTCGTCGTTTAATACCTGAAAACAATGAAAATTTCTTTAATTACGTGTCTATTATTGGTTACGGGCAGTTTATTTGCCCGTAACCTGGATAAAACATTTCAACTGTTGCCCCAGCCTCAGTCGATAGAGGTACTGAATGGCAAAGGGTTAAATTACGGCGATCTGTCGTATGTAGTATCTGCCGGAGAAGCTCCGATCCCTGTACTGGGGGCTATTACGGACGGTTTGCCTCAGAGTGAGCGGGCTGGTAGAGGTGTTCATTTCCAGTTGTCACAGACAAATGTGCCGGACTCTCCGGAAGGATATGTCCTTGAAATAACAAACAAAGGTGTTACCATTACTTCCCGTAGCGAAGCAGGTCTTTTTTACGGTTGCCAGACTTTGGAGCAGCTACTCGAAGATAGCCGCGACTTTAAGAAGGAAATTCCACCGATGAAGATTACGGACTATCCGGCAATAGCTTACCGTGCTGTCCATCTGGATACCAAACATCATCTGGACCGGATGGATTATTATTATCGTATGGTGGATAAGCTGGCCCGTTATAAAGTAAATGCCATCATTTGGGAGCTGGAAGATAAATTGCGTTTTACCCGTCGTCCGGAAATCGGTGCGCCGAACGCAATCAGCAAACAGGAAATGCAGGCTTTATGCCGATATGCAAAAGAACGGAATGTGGAGATCAGCCCGCTGGTACAAGGCTTGGGACATGCCGGATTTATCCTGAAACACCATTGGGAATTGAGGGAAAATCCTGCCAGCGACTGGGAGTTCTGTCCATCCGACCCTCGTACTTACGAAATGCAGTTTGATTTGTATCTGGATGCTCTCGAAGCGATGCCTTATGGAAAATATCTGCATGTAGGAGGAGATGAGATTACAGCAATCGGTATCGACGACCGTTGCAAGGCAACCGGCAAGTCTGCTTTCGAACTTCAGATGATTTGGTTGAAGAAAGTCTGTCAGTTTGCTGTCGACCACGGCCGCACTCCTATCTTCTGGGATGATATGCCGCTTAAATATGCCGGAATCTGGGAACTTGTACTGAGCGATAAGACGGATGCAGAAGTGGCAAAGGAATGGAATACGGAGAAACTGGATAAGGCAATCGACCTTTTTCCGAAGGAATGTGTGTATATGCGCTGGAAATATGAGGATGCAACATCTCCCGCCCATCAGCGCCTTTTGAAATGGTACAGTGATAAGGGCCTTAAAGTGATGGGGGCAACAGCAGCCTCGGCAGGTGATTCTCCTTTCCTGCCACGTAAAAATACCCGGTCGGAATATATAAGAGGCTTCAGCCGGTTGGTGGCGGAAAATCATCTGGAAGGTATTTTGGCAACAGCCTGGGATGACGGTTCGCCTCATTTGGAAACAGTCTGGCGTGGTTATATCGCACAAGGGGAATTCGGCTGGAACCCTGTGGCACGCGATATCGATGCTTTTAAAAAGGCACATGCCCAGCGTGAATACGGTTTCCGCCCGGAGGATAACCGAATGGCTTTTCTGGATGAGCTGGAGAAAGCTGTCTTTTTCTTTGATGAGGCATTGGTTTCATCCGGTCGGCGTAATCCTGCCTGGGGAACTTCTTCTTTCACTTTGATCGGTTTGCCGGATAAGAAACAACCGGGTGTTTGGAGTAAAACATACAAAGAAAAAGTAGATAGAGCCAGGGAAGAGGCCAAACGATATGAAATGATTCACGAAGGTGTCTGTGCCGCAGAAAGGAATGCATTGCGTAACCGTTATACACTGAAAGTCTATGAACAGACGAATAATCTGCAAAACTATCCGGTGCGTCTTATTTTGGCTTTGGACGAGTACGATACGGCAAAGGATGAAGCCGCCCGTAAAACGGCACAGGATAAGATACGCGAGGTATGCGATTCTTTTAAAGTGATGCGCCAAAATCTGGAAGCGGTTTATTCGGAAACCCGTTTCATGCAACAACCCGAAGGGTTTGTCGCCGATATGAACCACCATAATCATCTGGCTTCGCTCACAGACAACAGCGACTGGCTTTATTTGTATGAGATACCGATGGTTAAAGCGGTAAGAGTTTGGTTGGGAGATTAAATCAGCCAAGCCTAAGCAGATTTGGCCGTAAATAAAATGAGTTCTTTGAATAGTTTGTCAAAAACTTGCGTGTTTGAGTTAACCTCAGACACGCAAATAAATCGTTCAAGCATATAAGTATTGTATATGACCGGCCTGCATGAGGATATGGAATAAGGTATTCCAAGCTTCTCACATATAGCCTTAGCCAAATTGACAGCAACTATCTGTCCTGCCATCCATTGAAATCAGCTGATAACATGGAACCCATTCTTGCACATAGGGGGAGTAAATATCTCTTTGGAGAAAAAGGCATCAGCAATAATGAAATCGGATATTCTTTGTTTCTGTTCTTTTCGGTTGATAAGATACCGGTGTACCAATCCCCTGGATTCTTATCCATATTCTCCAATGTTTAGAAAAAAGACGACTTTATCTTAAGGATATTAACTAAGTTCTGATAGAACTAACCAATTCTTAATTTGAGACAAATATAATGCTATTTGGGGTTTTGTGTTCAAATTTAACTCAAAATAACATATAAGTGTTAATTACACTATTGGCACAATGTACAAATAACCCTTTTCAGGAGAATTTTCTATTATACACGTCTAAAAAAATTCACGTTTTGTCATTTCGTAACCATAAATCCATTTGTGTCAACAAACCGATAAAGCAGAACTCCGTGAAAACGGCATATTTGCAATATGCCCGAAGATCATCTTATACAAGTAAAACATGGAGGGGATATATTGTCATTTTGTTAATATGACAATTCTTATTTGTTGTACACGCATTAGTATAATAATTGCCATTAATTTATAAAATAAATATTGATATCGTTGATAATTTTAGACAATAAGATATATTTAGGGATAAGGTAATGAGAAGATAAAGCCTATTCAATAGAACATATATTAACAACTTGTCTGATTTTATTGAATCTGTATAAAACAGAAAAGAGGCTCGAAATATTAATCTATGACATAGGCTGTTTAATGCTATTTAAATCTTCATTAAATTCAAAAATATCTGTTTATCAGTTTATTATATATCTATGCTGTTTTTGCGATGTGTTAAAATTAAAAACTAATTCTTGGCTAATTAACTAAGTTCTATCAGAACTCTGTCAAAAATAAATCGTACATATGTTCAGATAAACTTACACTCCTTATTTCTAAACAAATAACTAATCTGTAAATCTAACTGTCTAATGGTATGAAAAAATGTAATATTATCCTTAGACTTTGCATTTACAACGTGTATTTTTTTAAACAAAAAACATTATGTTGAAAATCGTAAAATCAGTCAGTCTTGTATTACTGTCAGCTGCTTTATATTCAGGAGAAACTGTCTATGCAGCGGATCATGTAATTACTCCAGGAGTTGACATTTCCCAGCAACAAAAGAGCTTGAAGGGAACAGTAGAAGATGAATTTGGCCCTGTAGCCGGAGCATCTGTAGTTGTAAAAGGTACCACGAATGGTACGGTAACAGACACAAATGGTAAGTTCGTGTTAGATGTAAAAAAAGGAGATATTATTCAAATCTCTTTTATCGGCTACTTAACTCAGGAAATCAAGTACACCGGACAACCAATCATTAACATCAAACTAAAGGAAGACACGCAGATGCTGGACGAAGTGGTCGTTGTTGGTTTCGGTACGCAGAAGAAAGTGAATCTAACCGGTTCCGTATCTGTTGTTGGAGCAGACGAACTGGCTTCCCGTCCGGTAGCCAATGTGACACAAGCCCTGCAGGGTTTGGTTCCCGGCATGAATTTCAGTTATGGTGGGCAGGGGGCGAAAGTCGGTAGTACGATGAATATCAATATACGTGGTACGGGAACTTTGGATACCAATGTTGCAAACGCTTCTCCACTGGTTTTGATTGATGGTATGGAAGGCGATATGAATATGTTGAATCCGAATGATATTGAGAATATTTCCGTATTGAAAGATGCGGCAGCTTCTTCTATCTATGGTTCACGTGCACCTTATGGTGTTATTCTGGTAACAACCAAGAAAGGAAAGAGCGGTAAGCCCAGCATCAATTATAATAATAGCTTGCGCTGGTCTCATGCGATTAATATGCCCAGGATGGCTAATTCGTATGATTATGCAAAGTTTCTCAATCAGATTGCTCTGGATGACGGTGAAACTCCCAACTTTACGGAGCAACATTTAGCACGTATTCAAGACTATCTGAATGGGACATTGACAGAAACAACTTTCCCTGACCCGGATACTCCGACTAGCTGGGATTGGCGAGGTAACGCCAATGTAGATTGGTTAAATGAAATTTTCGGAGGGACAGGTTTTTCTCATGAACATTCATTAAGTGTGAATGGCGGTAATGAAAAGTATCAGTATTATTTATCTGCTAACTATATGGATGAGGATGGTATTCTCCGTTACGGTGATGAAGATATGAAACGCTACAACTTTGCAGGAAAAATCAATGCTCAGTTGACATCCTGGCTAAAGGCGAATTACAGTACCCGGTTTATCCGTAAAGACTTGGATCAGCCGTATAATTTGAACGACCCTCTTTTTTATTATGATACGATGCGCCGTTGGCCGACTCAGCCGGTGTTTGATCCGAACGGACATTATCAGACTGAACTTCCGAAGCAATTAATGTTTGGCGGAAACAATAAAAACCAGACGGATTGGATATACCAACAATTACAGTTGGAGATAGAGCCAATCAAGAACTGGAGAACCTTTGTTGAAGTCAACTATAAAACGATCAACCTGATGGCTGATGAGATCAGGAATAAAATGCCGGTTTATGATGTAGAAGGTAGTGTTTATTACAATCCTGGTGATAAGTCCAGTATAAATACTTACTCAGAACGTACGAATTTCTTCAATATGAATATATATACTGAATATACATATGTATTGAACAAAAATACGTTTAAAGGAATGGTCGGTTTCCAAAGTGAATCTGATTCATGGAAGAAGGTTGGTGCCAAAAAAGAAGATCTGATATCTGAAAGTGTAACCGATCTTATGGTTGCAACTGGGAAAGAATACATTACAGGTGGGCGTAACCATTGGGCAACTGCAGGTTTCTTCGGACGTATTAATTACGATTATGCCGGGCGTTATCTAGCAGAAGTTAATTTACGTTACGACGGTACTTCCCGTTTTGCCAGTGATCAGCGTTGGAATTTGTTCCCTTCTTTTTCTGTGGGTTGGAATATAGCCAAAGAAGCATTTATGGAACCGTATGTAGATACAATCAATCTATTGAAATTACGTGGATCTTGGGGACAACTGGGTAACCAGAATACGGTAAATCTTTATCCGTATATCCAAACAATGCCCTTCTATCCTTCATCCAATACAGATAAAAATACATGGTTGATTAACGGAGAACGACAGAATGGTTCGACAGCTCCCGGACTGATTTCTTCTTCATTGACATGGGAGACTATGAGCTCCTGGAATATAGGTGTCGATCTGGGTTTCTTGAGTAATCGTTTAAACATGAGCCTCGATTATTTTGTCAGAAAAACGACGAATATGGTTGGACCGGCTCCTGAACTTCCGGTTATATTAGGTACAGATGTGCCTAGAGCGAACAATGCGGATATGGAATCCAAAGGTTTTGAGTTGGATGTCGCATGGCGTGACCAGATAAGAGATTTTCGTTATGGAGTACATCTGTTATTGTCGGACGACCGCCAGAAGATATTGAAATACCCGAATGACGAAGGTTCGCTTTCAAAATGGCGTGCAGGAGAATACATGAATGAAATATGGGGATTGACGACAATAGGCCTCGCCAAATCACAAGAAGAAATGGATGCCCATCTGGCTACTTTACCGAATGGAGGACAAAATGCTTTGTCCAGTACTTGGCTGGCAGGTGATGTGATGTATGCCGACCTGAATGGTGATGGTAAAATTACGAAGGGCAACACAATTTATGACCAGGGGGACAGTAAGATCATAGGTAACAGTACGCCCCGTTTTAAATTCGGTCTTGATCTGGATGCTTCATGGAGAGGATTTGACCTTCGTTTGTTTTTCCAGGGTGTAGCCAAAAGAGATTGGGCATTCGGTGCCGGACATTTGGTTTATTGGGGGAATGCTGGCGGTATCTGGAATTCCGCTATGTTTGATACAAATTATGACTTCTACCGTCCGGAAGGAGATACATGGTTAGGGGAAAACATCAATGCCAAATTCCCGCGTTTGACATCAAGCGATAAAAACAGGAATGCTCAGACCGGCTATCTTGAAAATGCGGCTTACATCCGTTTAAAGAACCTGCAACTGGGATATACACTACCGAACGTCTTGACACGTAAGGTCGGTATTTCTAATCTGAGATTTTTCTTCTCCGGAGAGAATTTGTTTACAGTCACCGGACTTCCGAACGGTATTGATCCTGAAACGCTTGGTGTCGGCGATTATGGAAATGGTTCCGGTTCTTATCCGTTGACTCGTACTTATTCAGCCGGTGTTAGTGTTAACTTTTAATTAGAAAACAGATATGAAAGTATTTAATAAATATACCGTTTTATTGGCCGGTAGTTTAATGTTACTGTCGTCATGTAATGATTATTTAAACAAAGAGCCGATCGATGCCATTACGCCTGATACTTATTTATACTCGGAGGCGGATTTGGGCTCATATGCTTTGGAGCAATATAACTTTAATACGCATTCGGGTGCCGGGCTTGGCATTTGGGCGAATGATAACCATACAGACAATCAGGCTACAAGCAGTTATGACAACAGATGGATACCGGGAGAATGGCGAGTGAAAGACCATTATGATAACGCATCAGACGACCCTTATTATTTCGCCAATATTTATAATTGCAATTATTTCCTGGAAACAGTTATGCCGCGTTACGAAAAAGGTGAGATAAGTGGGGCTGATGATATGGTCAAACATTATATCGGAGAAGTGTATTTTCTGCGTGCATGGAATTATTTCAGTAAGTTGAAAACTTTTGGCGACTTCCCGATTGTGAAGGAAACTTTACCGGATGAGAAACCGGTATTAGTGGAAGCCAGCAAACGTCAACCACGCCATTTGGTTGCCCGTTTTATATTGGAGGATCTGGATAAAGCGATTGAATTCCTCTCCAATAATCCAACGGGAGGCACTAATCGTATAACAAAGAATGCGGCTTATTTGGTAAAATCACGTGTGGCATTGTATGAAGCCAGCTGGGAAACCTATCATGCCAACACTGCTTTCATTCCGAATGGCCCGGGTTATCCGGGACCACAGGTAGACTATGATGCACAGAGTGAAATTGCCTTTTTCCTGAAAGAATGTAAAGAGGCTGCTGTTGCTGTTGCGGACAATGTCCCTTTAGCTGTTAACAACCATGTATGGGCAGATGGAAGTGCGAAGATGAATAATCCTTATTTTGCACAATTTTCGGCTGACAACATGAGTGGTTATCCGGAAATCCTGCTCTGGAGAGATTATAATATCGATATGGGGATTAATCATTCAGCCGGTTATTATATTCGCGTAGGAGGCAACAGTGGTTTTACCCGTCAGTATATGGAAACGTTCCTGATGAAAAATGGTTTGCCTATCTATGCTCCCCATAGCGGATATAAAGGAGACAAGTCTATTTCGGACGTACGTGCTGGCCGTGACGAACGTTTGCAACTTTTCACGATGACTCCGAATGAAGTATTAACGGAAGGACAAGTTGAATTTGTAGATACGTTGCCATCCTTGCCCAACATTCTTGCAAAGGCAGAAAGTCGATGTGTTACAGGCTATCAAATGCGTAAGGGCTTATCTGACAATTGGAGTCGCGACTGGAATCAATCGGCCGAAGCTTGCCCGATTTTCCGTGCTACCGAGGCATACCTTAATTATCTGGAAGCATCCTGCATCGAAAATGGGGGTAACAGCATTGATGTTAAAGCTGCAAGTTACTGGCACCAGCTACGTGAAAGAGCCGGTCTGCCTGCCGATTATAATGTAACGGTAGCCGCTACAGATCTCAGCAAGGAAAACGACTGGGCTGTCTATTCTGCAGGTATGCAGGTCACTTCGTTATTATTTAATATCCGCCGCGAACGTCGTTGCGAACTATTGGAAGAAGGTTTTCGCATGGACGACCTTAAACGTTGGAGGTCTTTGGACCAACTGAATACCACCTGGCAACCTGAAGGGTTTAATCTATGGGAATCCGGAGTATATAAAAAGTATGAAGAACAGGGGTATAAGTTAGTGGATGACGGGTCGGATTTAGCAAATGTATCATCTCGCACTCTAAGTACTTATCTTCGTCCTTACGAGATAATGAACAAGACTTCCAATTTGATGTATGGCAAGGGGTATAATTGGTGTGAGGCACATTATTTGAATCCGATATCAGTTGTTCACTTCCGTAATACAGCTGCGGATTCGAAAGACGTAAATACATCTGTAATTTACCAGAACCCGGGCTGGCCTATTGTAGCCGACCAGGGTCCGACGGTTAAATAATAACAGAAACCGGACACAGAACACGCAGAGTAGCACAGATTTATTTTATTGAGAACTAATAATATCTGTGTTACCCAGCGGCGTCCGGTAAATATTATCGAATTTTGTACTGCCCCTTTTTCTGTTAAACAAACACAAAACAATTTATTAGTAGTAATCTTCCGTTTAATAAATAATATCGTGGAAAATCATACATTTACACTTCTGGCAACCGTGGTACTACTGGTCATGAGCAGCATTGTACTGAATGCACAAAATAAACTTCCCCGGGAAGACGAATCATTAGTCTACCCTAAACCTTCGAAATCGATTAAACTTAAACCGGGGGAACAACATCCGACCCAAAAAGGATGGTATTTTTATACTGCTCATGAATTTAAAGATAAAGATGTTAACCCAAATGGCGTGCCTTTTGGGTTTGAAGATCAGATGAAATGGTTTCAAAACCATGCAGCCATTGATAACAGTAAATGTATGAAGGTTAAAAATGGTGTCCTCCATCTTCTCACGATAAACGAACCGGATTCGATAGTCAACTTTTTTGGTAACACCGTAAAATATTCGACTTACTCGGCTCAGACGGTAGCGGCCATTTCTCCGCAATATTGGGGAGTATTTACAGAAAATATGCGTTATGAAGTACGTATGAAATGCAGTCATGAATTGGGATTTAACCACGCATTATGGTTTATGCCGGAAAGTAGCCGGTATGGCAAAGAAGGAGGCGCCGACTATAAAGGATGGCCTAAGTGTGGAGAAATTGATCTGTTGGAAACGCCACGGGATAAACCGAATGAAAAAGCGTGGTTTACCCTCCATTCTGAAAATTACAATAGCAAGTCTCCAAACGGAAGTATTTATAAAACACTGGACTTGAAGGATATGAACGAGTGGCATATCTATTGGATTGAACTTACTGCGAAAGAAATCCGCGCCGGTATTAATGGCGAATGCTACTTTGTCCATAACTATGGAGATAAAGGGGACATGGATTGGCCGTGGAATACACCTCAAGGATGGTTTTTTATGATGACTCCGGGCCTGTCATTTAATCCGGATTCATGGATGGGGGCTGCAAATCCGGCAGATTGGAATCCAAGCTCACCTCCTAATATGCAAATAGACTGGATCCGAGTATATGTTAATGATAAATACAGAGGAGCAGCGCCTCCCAAAGCTAAATATTACTAACTAAGTTTCTTTTTGCTCTTTTTTGCTGTCCTTTCCTTTCTCAAAAGACATTTGGTGCTCTCTATAGATATGAATGAAAGGCACATGATGGAAATCAAAGATGTGAGAAAAGAGGATATTCTTTTTATCTCCATCCGGAATGATTTTCCTTTGGAATAGACGAATTTGAATTCTTATATCATTCCATATGGTCTAAAAACGTATCTTTGGGTTGAATTTAATTTCGGAAGATAAAGAACAAACTAAAACAAACTAAAATGCAAATGAGAAAATTAATTGGTTATATTTTATTAAACCTGCTCTGTGTCCCCTTATGGGCTGCCCATCAGCCGGAGTTCTCGACAGCCGGCTTTTTCCAACTGGAAAATACCGGGCGGGAAGTGTATTCGATGAATCCTGCCTGGCGTTTTTACAAAGGAGCCATGAATGGTGCCGAAGCTAAAGATTTCAATGATAAAAGTTGGACGGTCGTTTCTTTGCCGAACGGTATCGAATATTTGCCGACCGAGGCAAGCGGATGTATCAATTACCAGGGTGAAGTCTGGTATCGTAAGCATTTCACTCCCGATGCTGCTTTAAAGGGAAAGAAACTTTTCCTACATTTCGAAGCCATTATGGGAAAAAGCAAAATATTTGTCAACGGGAAACTGCTGACGGAACATTTCGGTGGATATCTCCCTGTTGTGGTGGACGTGACGGATGCACTGGATTGGAACGGGGAGAATGTAATTGCCGTCTGGGCGGACAACAGCGATGATCCTTCCTATCCTCCCGGAAAGGCACAAGACGTACTGGACTATACTTATTTCGGAGGTATTTACCGTGATTGTTGGCTGGTAGCTCATAACAATGTGTTCATCACCGATCCCAATTATGAAAATGAAGTGGCCGGAGGTGGGCTGTTTGTCGCTTTCGATAAGGTATCGGAAACTTCTGCCGAAGTACTGTTGAAAATACAGGTGCGTAATGCAACAAAGAAATCCTTTTCCGGAGTTGTCGAATATACCTTGTTGCAACCGGATGGAACGCAAGTCGCTTATCTGAATGACAAGATTCAGGTAAAAGCAGGCAAAGCGCTTACCTCATCCGATAGACTGCTGGTGAAGGAACCGAAGTTATGGACTCCGTCTGCTCCCACCTTATATAACCTGTTGGTTCGTATCCTCGATAAAGAGGGGAACGTTGTAGACGGTTACCGCCGCCGTGTAGGTATCCGCAGTATCGAGTTTAAAGGAAAAGACGGTTTCTGGTTAAACGGAAAGCCCTATGGGAAGCCATTAATCGGAGCGAACCGTCATCAGGATTTTGCGGTAGTAGGCAATGCCGTAGCGAACAGTATCCATTGGAGGGATGCCAAAAAGTTGAAAGAGGCAGGCATGGAAATCATCCGTAATGCCCACTGCCCGCAAGACCCGGCATTTATGGATGCGTGCGACGAATTAGGTTTGTTTGTGATTGTCAATACCCCCGGCTGGCAGTTCTGGAACGATGCTCCCGAGTTTGCACAGCGTGTTTACAGCGATATCCGTAATATGGTGCGCCGCGACCGCAATCACCCCTGTGTATGGTTATGGGAACCGATATTGAATGAAACCTGGTATCCGGCGGATTTTGCCAAAAATACCCGTGATATTGTGGATGAAGAATATCCCTATCCTTCCTGTTATTGCGGAAGCGATAGTGAAGCACGTGGACACGAGAATTTCCCGGTTTATTTTGCCCATCCGATGAATATGCAGGATGCATCCAAAGAAATAGACCCGACAAAAACCTATTTTACCCGTGAATGGGGGGATAATGTGGACGATTGGAGTTCGCATAATTCACCCAGCCGTGCGGCGCGTAATTGGGGAGAACAACCGATGCGGGTACAGGCCGAGCATTATGCACACCCTTCCTATCCGGTCACCAGCTATGATGAACTGTACCGCCAGTCGCCACAACATGTAGGCGGTTGCCTCTGGCATTCGTTCGACCATCAGCGAGGCTATCATCCCGACCCTTTCTATGGAGGTTTGATGGACGTTTTCCGGCAGTCTAAATATGCTTACTATCTGTTTATGGCACAGCGTCCGGCTGTAAAAAACAATCAGCTTGCAGGAAGTGGCCCGATGGTCTATATAGCGCATGAAATGACACCATTTTCAGGGAAAGATGTAACCGTTTACTCTAATTGTGATGAAGTACGCCTCACCTTTACGAAAGGAGGTAAGACGTATACGTATAAAAAGGATAAGAACCGTAGGGGGATGCCTTCTCCGATCATCACATTCCCGGATGTATACGATTTTATGGTGGATAAAGCTTTGTCGAGAGCAAACAAACAGGATGAAGTCTATTTGCTTGCCGAAGGCCTGATGGACGGAAAAGTGGTAGCCACACATAAGGTCGTACCTGCCCGCCGTCCCGAAAAAATTCTGCTTTGGGTCGATAACGAAGGAACCGACTTAAAAGCTGATGGCTCCGATTTTGTAACGGTCGTAGCTGCTGTAGCGGATAAACAAGGCAATATAAAACGCTTGAACAATTATTATATCCGCTTCTCCATCGAAGGGGAAGGGCGTATATTGGGCGGTCCGGAAATTTTGGCAAATCCGGCTCCTGTAAAATGGGGAACTGCACCGGTTCTGGTTCAGTCTACTTTGAAGCCCGGAAAAATACGGATTACAGCCAGCGTCCTGTTTGAAGGCTCGCAGATGCCTATGAGTGCGGAGTTGGAACTTGAATCCAAACCCGCTTCTTTCCCGCTGGTTTATAACCGGGAAGAAGCAGCCCGGATTCCGTTGGGTAGTGTCTCTGCCGGGCAGTCGTCCGCTTCAAAGACGGATACCGAACGTGAAGTGGAACGCTTACGTAAAGAATTAAACAGCTTGAAGCTGAAAGAAGTGGAACGCCAGCAATCGGAGTTCGGCGAATAAGGTTAATCCCTGAAAAAAGTTTCCCGCCCTTCCGGGAGGTCGCAAAAACTTCAAAAAAGTTTTTTGGAACCTCCCGGAAGGGCGGGAAAGCTTTAAAATTGATTTTTGAACTTTTCAGACAGCCGCGCAAGCATCAAAATCTCTTTTTTTTGTTTTATCTTAGCGCGCAAAAGGAATACCATGGAGAGTATATCGGAGGTCAAGGCATTCAATAATCTTTATTCTGACTATCACGGGTTGTTCGTCCGTTTTGCCGGCACGTACGTTCAAGACGTGATGGCGGCAGAGGATATTGTTGTCGAAGCGATTATGTACTACTGGGAAAGACGCGCCTCCCTTGCTCATGATTCCTGTGCCCAGGCATATATTCTGGAAGTCGTCAAACATAAATGCCTGAACTATTTGCGTCATCTTCGTATCCGTGAAGATGCGGAATTGCAAATGCAAGAACATTTCAACCGCGTAAACAATCTCCGTATAGCGACTTTGGAAGCCTGCGACCCTCAGGAAATATTTAGTTCCGAGGCACAGACCCTAATAGATGAAGCCTTAGAAATGATGCCGGAGAAAACCCGCCAAATATTCCTGATGAGCCGGTATGAGAATAAAACTTACAGCGAAATAGCCGGTCATTTCTCCCTTTCCGTTAAAAGTGTGGAGTTTCATATCTCCAAAGCTCTGAAGATATTGAAGGAAAAACTAAGAGATTATATTGGTGTCGTGCTCTTTTTCTGAAAAACAACCTGTATCAGACTTAATGAGATACTGTTTTAGAGAACACATTAATCACCACTACTCCGATAATAATAAAAGCCAATCCGATAATGGCTGGTAAATCGAGATGCTGCTTAAAGAAAAACAATCCGATAAGAGAAATAAGAATAATTCCGACCCCCGACCAAATCGCATAAGCAATACCTACAGGGATTGTTTTCATTACAAGACTCAGACAAAAGAATGCTGCAATATATCCTAATACCGTAATAATGGAAGGTGTAAGCCGTGTAAATTGTTGGCTCTCTTTTAAAAACGAGGTAGCTACCGTTTCCGCCACGATAGCCAGTAGTAGAAATAAATATTGCTTCATGTCATTTGTTTTTTAGTGGCACAAAGCTATAGCAAGTTTACAACTTAAAACTTCACATATGGTAATTTTCATTTATGGGTAAAAGTAGAATAGGTTGAATAGTATGCTGGTTAGAAACAAAATTACTGAAATATTCGGCTCTTAGAAAAAATAGTGTATTTTTCATTAGGGTATTTTTTATCCCAAGTGCTCTTATAATAGATACTTGAAAAACACTGTATAATTTTCAATATAAGAATCAAATGAAGAAACGACAATTTTACCTATTGTTTTTACTTGTAATCGGCTGTTTATCTGTGTCGGCCGCTAATCGTTGGGTGATAAATTCCTCCGGGGGGATAACCTGGCACGTGGATGGAAAAATACCACATGAAGACCACATTGAGATGAGTGGGTTGAAAGTCTCCACTGTTTTACGTTATGGCGTGGATGCCAATGGCGCATTTACCCTGAACAGAAGCATGGTCTGGCCGATGCTTCGTACAATTCCTAATAATACCCATGCCAGCTTGATGCGCCGTTTTGCCTGGAACATTACAGATATGATAGAAGCAAACGGGCAATCTTTACTGAATGAACAGGTAAAAGACATCACTTTAAATGGAACGATGGTCGTACAAAGTGAATTTATCCTGCCGAGAAAAGGGAAACTGGAGTTGACACGTATTTTATTTCCTTCTGTTTCCCATCCTGCTTTTTGCGAGAAATATGTTCTGAAGAATATGGGAGAAACACCGGTTGCGATAGAAATCCCTTCTTCCCGTTCCGTGATTGAAACGGATGCAAGTAAAGGTGTGGATGGCGGCTATAAACTGGTATCGTCTATACAGGGGCAAGCTGCGGTACAACTAAAGCCCGGCGAAGAATATGTGTTTTATGCCTCTTTTGCCGGTTATAAATCGGACGAAAAGGAACTGGTACTGGATATAGATAAAGAATTACAGGCACGTCAAAACCTGATAGCCGGTTTCTGGGATAATCTGGTACTGGATACTCCTGACCCGGTTATTAATACCATGTTTGCTTTCGCTAAAATCCGTGGGGCGGAAAGTATTTACGATACCAAAGGCGGTCTGATGCACGGGCCGGGCGGCGAATCTTATTATGCTGCTATCTGGGCAAACGACCAGGCTGAATATATCAATCCGTTCTTTCCTTATTTGGGATATGAAACAGGAAACCGCTCCGCACTCTGCTCTTATGAACATTTTGCCCGTTTTATGAATCCGGAATATAAACCGATACCCAGTTCTATTATCGCGGAAGGTACGGATATCTGGGCGGGAGCCGGCGACCGCGGGGATGCGGCAATGGTTGCCTATGGAGCTTCCCGTTACGCCTTATCACGTGGGGATAAAGCCGAAGCCGAAAAGCTATGGCCGTTAATCGAATGGACTTTGGAATATTGCAAACGCAATTTAAATGAAGGTGGCGTAGTAGCTTCCGATGCAGACGAACTGGAAGGACGTTTCCCTGCCGGAAAAGCTAACCTGTGTACTTCTTCTCTTTATTATGATGCCTTGCGCTCTGCTGTTTATCTGGGGAAAAGCCTCGGAAAGCCTTCATCCCGATTGGCAACCTATACGAAACAGGCGGATACTTTGAAAAAGAATATCGACCGTTATTTCGGAGGAACTGTGGAAGGTTTCAATACCTATGAATATTATGAAGGAAACGATGTGTTGCGTTCCTGGATTTGCATACCGCTGACAGTTGGTATTTATGACCGGAAAGATGCCACTATCCAGGCATTATTTTCTCCGCGCTTGTGGACAGAAAACGGATTGCTGACCCAGGCGGGTAGCGAAACTTTCTGGGACCGTTCTACGCTTTATGCTCTGCGTGGTGTTTATGCCTGTGGAGAAACGGAGAAAGCGACTGATTATCTGAAATTCTATTCCAACCAACGTTTGTTGGGCGAACATGTGCCCTATGCTATCGAAGCATGGCCGGAAGGTAGCCAACGCCATCTTTCAGCCGAAAGCGGATTGTATTGCCGTATCATTACGGAAGGCATGTTCGGTATCCGTCCGACCGGGTTGAATTCATTTACCCTGACACCCCGTTTGCCAAAGGACTGGGGATATATGAATCTGCGAGGGATCCGTGCCTTCGGGAAAACATTCGATATAGAGGTGAAACGTCTGGATAGTAACAAGCTGAATGTCATTGTTAGTGCGGAAGGAAAAACTATTCGGAAGCAAACAATAAAAAAAGATGAAAAAATCAGCATAAAACTTTAGGGGGATTTATTCTTCAAGTGCTTTACTATATATGGAGAAAGAAATACTACATCGGTTTTTTGCAGGAACAGCTTCTTTTGAAGAGGAAGAAGCTGTATGCAATTGGGCAGATGCCTCTGAGGAAAATAAGGAAGAGCTAATTAAGGAGCGTAAATATTTTGATGTCCTACTGTTGCACAATAGTGTGGATAAGAAAAAGAAGGCAACTCCGGTGCACAGGCTTTATCCTACAATCAGAGAGGCATTGAAAATTGCAGCCTCTATTGCCGTCCTTGTAGTATCTGCTTTATACATTTATGGTTGGGTTCAGCAGGAAGAAGTTACCGCTTATAACAAGATAGTGGTACCTCCGGGACAACGGGTAAACCTGACTCTTTCGGATGGTACGTCCGTATGGCTGAATGCTCGTACGGAATTACTTTATCCGGCGGCCTTTACGGACAAGCAAAGAAAAGTCACACTGAAAGGAGAAGGTTATTTCGAAGTAGCCAAAGATCATGAAAAGCCTTTTATCGTGCAAACCTCGAAGTGTGATGTAAAAGTATTGGGAACCAAGTTCAATGTAGAGGCTTACGACGATACGGAAACTTTTTCCACCGCCTTAATGGAAGGTTCTGTAAAGCTTATGGATAAGAAGAAGTCCGGCGTAGAAGTTTTACTGGCTCCCAAGCAGAAAGCCGAGTTGAAAAACGGGCAGTTTACGGTTGATGCTATTACGGATTATGATACGTACCGTTGGAAGGAAGGGCTGATTTGTTTTGAAAACATATTGTTTACCGACTTGATGAAGAAGTTTGAAAAGACCTATGATATTCATATTGTTAATACGAACAAAAAGCTGGATAACTATCGGTGCAGCGGTAAATTCCGCATGGCGGACGGAGTAGACTTCGTTTTGTATGTGTTGCAACGCAATGCACACTTTAAATTCAGCCGGAGTGAGGACAATACTACTATATATATCAAATAAATGTTTAACCTTAAATAAAAAAATAACATGCCTATGAGATAAAATATACAAATTGAAGAACGAGAAACTAAAAAAGCAAAGGCGATAAATGTCCTACGATTCATCGCCTTTTAATTAACACGAGTCGAACAACTGTATTAATTTCTAATATCACAAAGTTATGAATAAAATATCTTTGTCGGGACTTTGTATAGCCTCAAAATCACGACATAAACATTTATTTAGGATTATGAGAGTAACCTATGTCTTACTATTCGCCTTTCTCTTTTGTATACACGCCGAAAATGCGATATCGCAAAAAATTACTCTACAAGGTGAAAATCTCTCAGTAAGAGATTATTTGAATACTATTGAAAGACAAACAGATTACTTGTTTGTATATGATGCCGGTGTAAATGTCAACCGGAAGGTTTCATTAAATTTAACAAACCGCTCCATTAAAGAAGTGCTGGAAAATCTGGTATCCCAATTAGATTTGTCTTATGCTCTGGAAGGTTCCTATATTATCCTGTCATCTACATCTAAGAAAGAAATGGCCGAGAAATTTATCGCCCAGCAAAAGAAATCCGTTACCGGTGTGGTAACTGAAAAGAACGGCGAACCGATTATTGGAGCCAATGTGGTTGAGAAAGGAACAACCAACGGTATTATTACTGATGTGGACGGTAAGTTCACCCTGAATGTAGCTCCAGGAGCTGTCCTGCAAATATCCTATATCGGTTACAATACACAGGAAATAAAAGTTTCAGGACGAAATGTGATAAATGTAACTCTGATAGAAAATACGCAGGATTTGGATGAGGTTATAGTTGTCGCCTATGGTTCAATGAAGAAGTCATCATATACGGGTTCCGCATCTGTAATAAAAACGGAACAGCTCGAAAAATTCTCTGGATCAGGGTTTACTGATGCTCTTCAAGGGTTGTCTGCCGGTGTAAATGTGACGTCGGATGCAAGTAATCCGGGAGCGGAGGCCCGTATTGCAATACGCGGTATTACCAATATGTCGGGAACTACTACTCCGTTATATGTTGTAGACGGAATTCCTTATGATGGGGCTTTGAACTCCATTAACCCGAACGATATTGAATCATTGACGGTGTTGAAAGACGCGGCTGCAAGTTCTTTGTATGGTTCCCGTGCTGCAAATGGCGTTGTTATTATTACGACTAAAACTGGTAAAGAAGGGGCTCCGAAAATTACTGTAAATGCAGGATGGGGTACTTCCGATAATGCAGTCGGTTATGGAAAAAAAGCGGATCCGAAACAAACATTATTATTGTATTGGGAAGGACTTTATAATGATGCTTATTATTATACAGGAGGCTATTCGAAACAAGAAGCCGCTAAGTATGCTGATGAAAGGCTTATGGGTAAGATTTTTCATTCAAAAGTTATTGATTCAAAAGGAAACAGTATATACGTATCCCCGTTTAAACATATAGATGAAAATTGGGTATTGAATGACGGCAATGGGAATCCTTTTATCAATCCGAATTTAGAGTATGCTTGGAAGGAATCGGACTGGGATTGGTTCGGTACATATTATAGCCGTAAACTTCGTCAAAATTATAGTGTGGATTTATCCGGAGCAACAGCCAACGGAAAAACCAATTATTATACTTCAATAGGGTATCTGGATGATAATGGTTACGGAGGAAAGGATTACTATAAACGTTATTCCTTTAACGCAAATGTTAATTCCGAGATTAATAAATGGTTATCGATGGGAGGAAATGTACGTTATTCATATTCTCGCCAGAACTCTAATGGACAAACCCGTGCGCTGAACTATACCTCAACATTATCATCACCGTATTTGCGTAATACAGATAATACGGATTGGGTCGTATCGGAAAAAACAGGTGAACGTATTTACCAGTATGGCAAATATACTACCGGGTATTTTGGAGCGCATCCGTTCGGATCTCTTGGAGACTATTGGGATAATGACAATGATGAAAGTTTTAATTCATCCGATGGTACAGAAATTAATGCAAGTTATTATGCTCAAATCACACTTCCATATGATTTAAAGATTAAATCGGTGGTAAATGTAGGTGATAATACCTCTCGTACTTATGGGTATGGGTCCGCTGTTTGGGGAGCTCAGCAGTCCGAACCTTACGGATTTACAATCCTTCCAGCTGGGGGAAGTGCTACTCGCAGTACATATCAGGTATTGTCTGTGACTAATAGTAACACATTAAATTGGAATAAAGATTTTAATAAACATCATTTAAATCTGTTGTTGGGACAAGAAGTTTATTCTTATCGTACTCAATATACCTATGGGTATGGGGAAGGTATTTATCAGTTGGGGCAATTTGAAATAGCTTCTGCTTCCGACTATTTTCAGGCATCCTCTTATAGCGATCGTTATGCTTTAATGTCCTGGATTGGTAAAGCAGATTACAGCTTTGATGATCGTTATTATGGTTCTGTTTCTTATCGACGTGACGGGTCTTCTCGTTTTTCTCCTCAAAACCGGTGGGGAAACTTTTGGTCTGTAGGAGGTTCTTGGCGTTTGTCAAAAGAGAAATTTTTAGAAGATGTAGACTGGATTGATAATTTGTCTCTCCGTGCATCTTATGGAACTTCAGGAAATGACCGTTTGATTTCCCGTCAATCAAATGGTAAAGCAGGATCTGAATATTTGTATGCTTACCAAGCTGTTTATGGAGACGATAATGTTTGGAACCAGGCAGGTTTGAAGCCAATAACAAATGCAGCTCCTGATTTACATTGGGAAAAAAATAAACAGTGGAATGTCGCAACCGATTTTTCTTTATTCGGTTGGTTGAATGGTACATTTGAATATTATACACGTGGTTCCGATGGATTGCTTTATTTCCTTGACTTCCCTCTATCTGCACAAGTTGGAGATGTGAAAGGAAGAAATGTTAATTTAGGAAATATACGCAATAGCGGTGTTGAATTGACATTGGGCTTCTCAATCTTTAATACGAAAAAATTCCAATGGCGTATAGATGCCAATATGTCTACATTGAAAAATGAAGTGACCTATTTACCTACAAAGGTCGGCTTCTGGTCTAATGTAGTAGCCTACTATAAACTTGAAGAAGGTGGATCCTTGTATGATTTCTGGGCTCCTCGTTTTGCTGGTATTGATGCTGAAACGGGTTATGCTACGTATTATAAAGCTGATGGTTCAATTGTTAATTCAACAAGTGCCTTGGTAAGGGAAGAAGATTATGTGAAGGTGGGATCGGCACTGCCAAAGGCCTATGGAGCTGTTACGAATAGTTTTGCATTTAAGAATTTTGATTTGTCGTTTATGTTCTATTATTCATTAGGTGGAAAGATGTATTGCTACAACAAATCGGAATTGGCTTCCATAGGCAGTGGTAAATCGCCCGTCTGGGATCTTGTTAAAGATCGTTGGAGCGAACCGGGAGATACGAGTGCTGAACTTCCGGTAAATTTCTTTGATAATCGTTCAAAGGCTTCAATTGGTTATAGTGATTATTATATTTTGAATAATAATTATCTGCGTTTACGCAATCTTACTATAGGGTATTCTATTCCTAAATCTATTTTGACTAAGATCGGAATAGAAAGAGCCCGGGTTTATTTTTCAGGAGATAATTTACTCACTTTTGGTGAAGCGACGAAGTATTATACAGATCCGGAAACAGGAATTTCAGGTAATACATACAATGGTAATTCTGATAGTGAAGGATATGGTGGAGGCCGTCGTTTGTATATGTTTGGAGTTAATGTCGTGTTTTAATTTTGAAATGGAAAAATGATGAAGAATATATTTTTAGTTATATTGATAATGACTATTGTGTCATCATCTTTTACTAGTTGCAGTGACTTTTTGGAAACTAATTCTTCAACTGATATAAATGAAGATGTTGCGCTTTCCAATACGTCTAATTTAGATAAAGTCCTGCTGGCTACCTATAAAGGACTTTTAATGGGTGGTAATGTTAATTCAGCAGATAGAGGACTGTCCGGCTTGACAGGTATGTTGTCATATTATGATTTGGCAGGAGTGGATATTACGGCTCAAAGTACGATCGGCACAAGTGAATTTACTGCATATAGTTTCTCTGATGCCAGGACTCAGGCAATTGGAGGATATACTGCTGCAGTCTGGACACAGTTTTATGATCATATTAATCGCTGCAATATTATAATTGATGCATTGGAGAAAGCCATAGGTAGTACAGACGAGAAATTAAATATTAGCGGTCAGGCGAAAGCAATTCGTGCCATATCTTATTTTCAACTTATTTTGAACTATCAACAAACATATAACTATGCAAAAAATAAACGTGGCGTTATTTTACGTTTGCATAGCAATGATCCGGAGTCGATGCCTTTTTCTACGGTAGAAGATGTTTATACTCAAATAGTGAAAGACTTGGAAGATGCAAAATCTGAATTGGAAGGGTATGAGCCGGGTAATGTTTGGCGTATAAAAACAGATGTTGTTTGTGCTTGGTTGGCACGTGTATATCAAGTAATGGGAAATTGGGATGAAGCTTTAGCTAATGCCAAAATCGCATATCAAGACCATTCAACTTTGATGACCAAGAATGAATGGTGTAGTGGTTTTGATGATTTGATTCAGAATAATGTTGCTGAATTGATTTGGGGGTACCAGAATACAGATGAAACAAACGTGGGAGATGGTTGCCCGCATGCTATGTGGTTTAATGCGGATCCTGAATTGGCAGATTCAGAAGGCTATTCACCGAACATATATAGTTTTCACAGTTATTTTGTAAGCCAGCAATGGGTGGATTTGTTTGATAATGATTTAACGGATTATCGTGCAAGCCGTTTGAATACAACGCCGGAAGATGTCGAAAATGATCCGTCCAAGTCTTTGACGGATAGTCAAGTTAAATCCGTGATGTTATGGCATCGTTGTGGTAATTCCGACTTTGAAATTGCTCATAAATGGGCATATAATAAATTTAAACATTATGGTGTAGATAATAAATGCCGTCCGGATATTTGTCTCATTAGAGCTTCTGAAATGTTACTGATTATGGCTGAATCAGAGGCTAACCTTGGAAATACGACAACTGCTTTAGGTTATTTGAATACATTACAAAATGCAAGGAATGTATCAGTTCCGACTACTACTTTAATAAAAGAAGATTTGTTGGAAGAAATTTATGTGGAGCGTAGAAAAGAACTTTTGGGAGAAGGTGTTACGGGAATGTACGACAACTGTCGTTTACAAAAAAGTGTAACCAGGATAGGTTCTTCTTCTGAGAATAATTATGCCGGCCATTTTATTAATTATGGTTTGAATTATTGGGGAACGCCGTCAAGTGGTAATAAGTCTTCTGTTCTGAAGCCAAATGATTATCATTATTTTTTGCAAATACCAGAAGATGAATTTGCAAAGAATACGGAAATTTCGAATACAGATCAAAATCCATTTAAAGGGGAATAATTATAATATGATCTGCTATATGCCTGTCAGGGCATGAATATATATAGCTTTTGTCCATCGATATTGAATTTTATGAGGGGAATATTTGATTTCTATTTATGTTAATTTCATTTTATTCCTGATTACTCTGTTTATTTTCATAATCTGGGCAAAAGCTATATTTATATGCAAAATTTAGTATAAAGTGTAAAATGAGAGATTATGAGATTTTTGTCGATTTTATTTTTGTGTTTTTTTGTAATAAACTCTAATGCTTCAAAAGTCGTTTATTTACAAAAGTATTTAGATGCGGATACTCTTTCTTATATAGATGCGATTCCCGCTATTCGGAAGGCTATTGAAGATTGTGTCCGTTTTCACGCAAACGAATTATTATTGCCGGAAGGGACCTTAAATCTTAAGCCGGACTATGCTTTTGAGAAATATGAATATATCAGTAATAATGATCCCTCGATGAAACGCATAGCGTTTTGTCTGGAAAACTTGAAAGACTTTACTATTAGGGGTAATAATACAAAATTATTATTTTCAGGTTTTATGTCTGCTTTTAGTCTTTCGAATTGTTCGGATATAAAGATAGAGGGGATATCCATAGATTATGTACATCCGTTCGTATCTGAATGTAAAATTGTAGATGCCGGGACCGGGTGGTATGAATTGAAATTTCCTGATTCTTGTCGTGTTGATTTACTTGATGGCTCTTTACGTATAAGGGATGAATATGGAGTAACATACCCTTTTTCCAGTTTATTAGAATTTGATACGGAACGTCGCGAAGTCGCTTATCATGCGCATGACTATTGGATTTATGGTCGAACTTATCCGGCTGTAAAAACACAAGATGGTAATTACCGGCTTTATAGAAAGGATTTTGGAGAAGCTATAATAGGAAATACTATGGTATTAGGGGCAACTGCTCGTTTAAATCCTGCTTTTACTTTGTGGGAATGTGAAAATATCAACTTAATGAATGTCGATATTTATCATTGCGGAGGTATGGGAGTCATAGCGCAAAGTAGCCGGAATATAGAGTTGAATCGGGTTAACGTAATGCCTCCGTCAGATTCCGGCCGTATCATTAGTGCGTCGGCCGATGCTACTCATTTTGTGAATTGTAAGGGATATATCCGCCTGCTTAATTGTATATTCCGGAATCAAAAGGATGATGCAACCAATATTCATGGTTGGTATATGGCTATTGAACGCGTACTTTCTCCTGAAAAACTGTTATTGCGTTGGCATAACAGCGGTCAATTCGGTATTCGGTTTATCAAGAAGGGAATGATGTTGGAATTTGTCGATAACACGAATTTGGAAACTTACGCTCGTTTGCAGGTGAAATCTGTTACCTATTTAAATGCAGAGTATGCAGAAGTAACATTCAATCAAAAGGTTCCTGAACAAGTATCAGTCAATCACGTTGTTGCAGAAGATGATGAGTATCCGGATGTTTTGATTAAAGGGTGTTATATCGGAAACAACCGGGCTCGTGGATTGCTTATTGGTTCACGGAACCGGGTTATTATTGAAGACTGTACATTTCATACCCCGGGTGCTGCTATATTGTTTGAAGGAGATGGAAACTATTGGTATGAGCAATCGGGTGTCCGGAATGTTATTATACGGAATAATCTATTTGATAATTGCATGTATGGATCATTTACCTGGGGGAATGCGTGCATAGCGGTAGGAAGTGGTATACCTCAGAAAAAAAACTCCCGCTATCATCGGAATATTGTAGTCGAGAATAATACATTTGAGACTTTTGATTCCCGTATAGTAAATTTATATTGTGTTGATGGTTTTATTTTTCGGAATAATAAAATTGTCCTGTCTGATAAGTATAAAACGTATGGAGATGCTAATAAACGTTATGTCACTGAATATTGTGACAATATCCAATTTGAATAAGAATACATTTTATAGATGTCTTAAGTAAGGAATGTAGATATGAATAGTATATACTTTGGAATATGATTACAAGAATTGTTTTTTTCTTTCTGTTATATATGTACCCTTGTTTGTGTAATGCAAAAGTTATACTGCCATCTTTGATTGGAGACAATATGGTACTTCAGCGTAATACAGTGGTAAAATTATGGGGAAAAGCAACCCCTTATTCAACTGTAAAAATAAAGATTTCTTGGGATAATCAAGTATATGAAACGAAAGCAGAAGCGAGTGGCGAATGGGTTCAGAATGTACGGACAACAGATGCAGGCGGACCTTACTCCATTACAATTAGCGATGGAACGCCCATTGTTTTATCAAATATTCTTTTAGGTGAAGTATGGATTTGTGCAGGTCAATCGAATATGGAAATGCCTGTACAAGGTTTTTTCGGACAACCATGCACGGATGCGGTGAAAACAATGAGGGATGCCAGAAAATATCCTGATATCCGAATGTTCACAGTCGCTCGTAATTCAAAAAAAATGCCTCAGAATGATTGTTTGGGAGAATGGAAACTTTCAGAACCTGGCTCTGTAGGGACTTTCAGTGCTGTAGGATATTTTTTCGGTCGCTGTTTGAATCAATATTTAGATATTCCGGTCGGTTTGATTTGTACAAGTTGGGGAGGAACAAATATAGAGGCCTGGATGAGTGAGGAATCTTTGAAACGAATAAGCGTTGACCAGCGATTTATTGCTGAAAATTGGACAGAGGAACATTCGACTCCAACCGTGTTGTACAATGGAATGGTACATCCGTTATTGAAATATGTGGCTAAAGGTTTTATTTGGTATCAAGGTGAAGCGAATCATCGTAATTATTATGATTATAAAACAATGCAGGTCGAAATGGTACACCAATGGCGTGAAGCATGGAATCGCGTTGAGATGCCTTTTTATTATGTGCAAATTGCTCCTTATCGTTATGATGATGCCGATTGCCGGGCAATGGCTTTATTGAGGGAAAATCAATATAAAGCATTGGATGAAATTCCCTATTCCGGCATAGTCGGAACAAACGATGTGGGTTTATATTCGATAATTCACGAACCTAATAAATTGGTAATAGGCGAACGTTTGGCTTATTTGGCTTTGTCTCGTAATTATGGCGTCAAATCTGTTCCGGCGGATATGCCTACGTACAAATCCATAAAGATAAAAGAGGGGAAAGCTATACTTTCTTTTAATAACTTGGCTGCTCCTGACGACCAGGAAGATCCTCGTAGTTTCTCATGGTTGGATGATGATGATAAGGTAATTACTTTGAAAGGTTTCGAAATAGCGGGTTCAGACCAAAAATTTTATCCGGCAAAAGCTCGTTTAATATGGACCGAAAATCAGATAGAAGTTTTTGCGGATGAAGTCCCGGAACCAATCGCTGTTCGCTATGCGTTTAAAAACTATTCGGAAGCAAATGTAAAGACTACATTAGGCCAGCCTTTGGCTCCATTTCGTACGGATAACTGGGATATATTGCCGAATGAATTATTTAAAGAATAATTGTATGTTTACTATAAGTTCTGTTCTTCAGAAGTAAATCAGATAAAATGGGTTGAAGCGGATAAGCAGTTTTTCTTTACAGGGAGACTGTTTATCCGCTATTCGAATTTAATATGCAGCACCACCAGTTCGGATACCGTTCCCACCCTGTACGGCGGTCCGGCAATCCCGATTCCTGAGGAAACATAGAATTGGCTCGGTCCTTTCCGATAGTATCCGTAGGCACATTCATAGATATGTGCCATTATCAGCGAATAGGGCCATATCTGACCATTGTGTGTATGTCCGCATAAAGCAAGGTCCACCCCGTTCATATTCATTTCAGCAAACGACCAGGGCTGATGGTCCAATACGATAATAGGTTTTGTCGTATCTATTCCTGCCATCAGGGCATGAAGGGCTTTCCGTTTATTGTTTACCATATCGTCGCGCCCTATCAGGTAGAATGTGGAATCCGGCATAACAATCGAGTCGACCAGATGGGTGGCCCCTGTCTTTTTAAACCAACGGAATTTCGCATGGAAATTGGCACGGTATTCGTGATTACCGTTGACGATATATACGCCCAACGGCGCTTTCAATTCCTGAAGGTCTTTTTCTATATGGGCATTCTCGGCAAAACGAACTTCATAGTCGATGATATCTCCAACCAGAACAACCATGTCGGGATGTTGCTCGTTGCTTAACTTCACATATCTCTGTACCAATTCCTTCCCGATAACCTCCCCGATATGCAGGTCGCTCATCATTACCACAGTCAGACTGTCGCGCGTACTGCTCCCTTTCGGCAGCGTGATATTTACATGTGTTACGGTTGGATAGGCAACCATGCGATAAGCATGGAACATCAGCCCGGTAACACCGAATGCGATTACAAAAAATAATGTGAGTTTGACCCCCTTCCAATGCGTGGTTACCCATTTTGGAAACCAGGGGAAGAAACGGTTACTCAGCCGAATCAATTCCAGAAGCAGTAAAGAAAGTGTGATGTAAATGGAAGCGATATACCAGGTATTGCAGATATACTGGATAGGTATCATGATTTCATCCGGCAGATCTTTTCTGAAAACAAACCCAAAGAAATAAAGTCCCAGTTCGAGGATGAAAAGCAGGATATAAGGAATACGCCAGCTTTTCTTTTCCGGGATAGCCTGGTATCCCCGCCAGAAAATATAGGGGTTCAGTAAAAGTTGCGCTACAATAGACTGGATAAATACTTTCATGCTGTTTTTATTTATACATGATATTGAACACTACAAGTTCGCTATTGGTTCCGATTCTGAACGGAGGTCCCCAGAGTGATAAGCCGGAAGATACATAGATATGGCTGTCTCCCCATAATTTATACCCGTAGCTTTGTTGGAACATGCGGTCGGTAATCAGGCTAAGCGGCCATATTTGTCCCCGGTGCGTATGCCCGCTGAATTGCAGGTCTACTTTTTCCGCTTCCGTTTCGTGCAAGTCGTAAGGTTGATGGTCCAGAAGGATGACCGGTTTATCAGGGTCTGTTTCCGCCATCAGCTCGTGCAGGGGCTTACGTGCTCTGTTGCTTTTATCATCGCGTCCTACCAACTGGATACCGTTGGGCAGAGTCACTATCGAATCCTGCAAAAGCCGGATAGGCGTCTCTTTAATGAAACGTGCGCTTTTCCGGATATCGCTGATATATTCGTGGTTCCCCGGAACCATATAGATGCCGAGTGGCGCTTTCAATTGTGCCAATTCTTCCTGCATCTGTTCGGCATAAAGCGGGACAACGCTATTGTCTATCAGGTCGCCGCCAATCAGAATCAGATCCGGTTTCTCTGCATTTATTTTAGCAACATAGGCTTGCAGGTCTTTTTTGTCTGTACCGTATCCTAAATGGATATCGCTAACGGCAACGACTTTCACCAGCTGTTGATTATCTGTAGACTGCTTGTTGAAAACTATGTTGATAACTTCTGTTTTCGGATGTTGATAATTGTAATACCCATACCCTAAAACACTGAGCGTAAAAAACAAAGACAGATAAAACCCGTATTTAAACGGGCAGTTGAAAATCTTGAATATATCGAACACAACCAGACAAAGAGTCATGTATAATGTGAAGACAAGCCATCCCGTTCCAACCTCATGCATTGTATGAGCCAGGAAGCCGGGCATCTTTACGTTTCGCATGAGCATACTGCTGAAAAAGGATAATGCGCCACTCCAAAAGATAATACTCAATAAAATCTTTACACCGAAGGGCTGTGAACTGAGTGCCTGGGCACCACGAATAAACACATAAATATTCCCGCCTAAATAAAGGCTGATAAGAATTATAAAGATAGTGGGCATACTGTTCAATTTTGCCGCAAAAGTAATGAAACTTTACTTACTTTTTAGGATAACCTACCGGATTGTTCATAATTGGCAGTTGGCTGTCCGACAAATGAAGGATAGACTTCAATGCCGCCTGGTCCATTGTGGCACGCGGAACCGTTGATAATCCGATAGCTGCGCAAAACAGGTTGATGTTTTGGCAAACAATACCTACATCTACAGCCCCCATCAGTTTGGTTTGGTCGCTGATATTCCCGAAGCGTGATAAATCGGTAACCAAAACGAGGCTGACCGGTGCAGTCTTAACAAAATCCTGTCCACCTGCAACCGCTCCGCGATAGTCACCTTTAGCAACTGGTTTCAATGCATTTGTCTTGGGGATATATAAATAGGCGCCGTCTTTTGTGAATACATAAATATCCACATCCTGTTTATTAAGTGCGGATGGAGCCGTACGTTTACCATCAGAGCGGTTAATGCCGTTGGCTGCCCACAGCAAGTCGGACAAATCCTGTAAACTTAAATCTTTATCGGAATAAACCCGGTCGGAATGACGGTCGGAAAGTGCTTTCATTACACTCGAGCCACGGGTTTTGTCCGGGGTGTTCAACTTTATTTCTTTTAATTCCTGTGCTTGCAGGTTGGTAACAAACAAAACAGATACCAGAAGGAATACTAACTTTTTCATAATGTTTGCCGTGTTTGATGTTTTTGTACAAAAATAGAAGAAAGCCTGCATAATCAAACAGCAAAATACATCTTTTACAATTCTTTAAAGCAGAAAAGTACGAATCATTCGTAGATAAAGTTACATTTGCAACATTTTAATTTGTTTTATCGATAATATCTAAATTCTCAAATTTATGAAAGAAAAACTACTCTACCTGGTGCTATTATTGTGCGTTTCAGTCTCATTGTTTGCACAAAGTAAGAGCGTAGCACCGGTTACTTTCACCATCAAAGGCCAAGTAGTAGACTCTTTGTCAAATGAATCAGTTCCCTATGCAACCCTTCGTATTGCATTGGCTTCTGCTCCTCAAAAGCCTGTAAAATTATTGGCTTGCGATGACAACGGTAAGTTTACATCCACCATCAACAACCCCGGAAAATATATCATGTCGATAGAATCTCTGGGAAAAACTCCGGCACAAAGAGCTTTTACTTTGTCGGAAAAGAAGACCACTGTCGATTTGGGTAAATTGCTTATGCAGGATGATACTCAAAATATCAGTGAAGTTACCGTTACGGCGCAAAAGCCTCTGGTAAAGGTCGAAGTTGACAAGTTGACCTACAGTTTGGAAGATGACCCGGAAGCCCAGACCAGCAATGCTTTGGAAATGTTCCGTAAGGTTCCGATGGTTACTGTAGACGGTGAAGATAAAATTCAGTTAAAAGGTTCTTCCAATTATAAAATTTATATGAACGGGAAACCTTCCAATTTGTTAAGTGGAGAAAATGCTTCCGATGTATTGAAGAGTATGCCGGCAAGTTCCATTAAGAATATCGAAGTAATCACCGACCCGGGTTCCAAATATGATGCGGAAGGTGTAGGTGGCATTATCAATATCATCACTACCAAAAATGCCATTCAGGGATTTACGGGAACAGTCCGTGCAAATGCAAGTACACTGGGACGTTTTGGTGCCGGTGGCTATGTTTCCGTGAAAGCCGGCAAGTTCGGTATTACGGCAAACTACGGATACAACTACAACAACTCTCCCTGGAATGATTCTTATTCTTCCCGTGAAACATATAATCCTGCAACTCAGGAACACACCTTGTTGAATGAAGAAGGACGTAGCAAGAGCAAAGGCCCGTTCCAATACGGTTATCTGGAAGGTAGCTATGAGATAGACTCTTTGAACTTAATCAGTGTCGGCGCCAACCTGTTCCGCGGAAATATGACTAACCTGTCCGAACTGTCTGCGACAATGGGGAATGTGCCGGGAACAAAGGCTGCTGTGGACGACCTTTACCGGTATAGAAGAAACAGTGAATCCAAAGGGACATTCGGTTCTACGGACGTCAATGTGGACTACCAACATTCTACCCAGAAAAAAGATGAGCTACTGACGGTGTCTTACCGTTACAGCCATTCACCGAATGATAACGAAAACCATACGGAACTGTTCGATGTCTACCAGTACCCGCTTGCCAACGATTATCCGCAATGGAATATAAATGATGCTTCAACAACCGAACATACCGGTCAGGTGGACTATACGACTCCTACATGGAAAGACCAGACTTTAGAAGCCGGCGTGAAGTACATCAACCGCCAGAGCAAGAGTAATACGTTGGAACAGGTAGACCGAAACGGAGAATGGGTGGATGTTTCGTCAGAAAATAGTGATTTCCGCCATTTGCAACATATTTATTCAGCTTATCTGGGTTATCTGGTTAAGTTCAATAAGTTCGGGGCAAAAGCCGGTGTACGTGCGGAAGGTACAAGCCTGGATGCCAAATTTGCAAGAGCACCGGAAATGGATTTCTGTACAAATTACTTTGATGTGGTTCCTAATGCAACGCTTACTTATCAGATAAGCATGGCTTCCCAGTTGCGTTTGGGTTATAATATGCGTATCCAGCGTCCGGGTATCTGGTTCCTGAACCCGTATATCAACGATACCAACCCACAGGATATTTCCCAGGGTAATCCGAACCTGGATTCTGAAAAGAGTAACAATGTAAACCTGAACTATAGTATGTTCTCACAAAAGTTCAGTATCAATGCAAGTTTAAGCTATACATTTGTAAACAACTCCATCGAACGTTATTCTGAAATTGCGGACTTCCCGCTCGATGATCCCCGTGCCCAATACAATGGTGCTCTTTGGTCTACTTATGGCAATATCGGTAAAAAGCAGCAGGTGGGTCTCTTCCTGTATGGAAACTGGAATCCTACAACTTGGTTCCGTATTTATATGAACGGTGGTCTGGACTATACCGACCTGAAGAGTTCGGCTATGAATATGAAGAACGACGGATTCAGCGGACGTGTGTTTATGGGTACGCAGTTTACTTTGCCGTTGGATTTCCGTATCAACGTAAATGGTGGTTATTTCAGCCCGTGGATTATGTTGCAGGGAAAACAATCTCCGTTCTACTTTGCCGGATTAAATATCAGCAAGGATTTCCTGAAAAAGAAACTGTCCGTTTCCGTGGGTTGCCAGAACCCGTTCTGGAAGACGATGAAGTGGGAAAGCACTACAGAAGGCAATACGAACGGATATGCATTTAAGAACGTAAGCACGAACTACCGCAGTGCCCGTGAATTCCGTTTCAGTATTTCATACCGCTTCGGAAGCATGAAAGGCAGCATCAAGAAAGTTCGCCGTGGCATCACCAACGATGATATGAAAGGAGGCGAAAGCGGCGGCAATAGTGGTGGCGGCGAACAGGCTATGTAATAGCTGTTCGTTAACTCCCGATATAATTTAGAGAACTGGGGTTACGGATAACGCAGGTTGAAATTTGCGTATCTGTAACCCCGGTTCTTTTTTTATTGCTATTTTTGACCTGAAATTTATAACGCATCAATATATGAAAAACACAATCCTCTGGTTGATTGGCTTATTGATAAGTACATCAGCCTTTGCTTCCCGTAAAGAGATTTTGATTAATGAGAACTGGAAATTCCGTTTCTGGCATCAGGTGCAGTTTAACAGTGAGCGCCGGATGGACTTGCCACATACCTGGAATGCACAGGATGCCCTTTCCGGTAAACAAGACTATTTTCGTGGGGTCGGCAATTATACCAAAGAACTTTTCATTAATCCCGAATGGCAGGGGAAACGCCTTTTTCTTCGTTTTGAAGGTGTGAATACAGTTGCAAATGTCTTTATCAACGAAGTACACATCGGCGAACATCGCGGAGGATACGGGGCTTTTGTCTTTGAGATCACCGATAAGGTGAAATATGGCGAAACCAATAAGCTATTGGTAAAAGTAAATAATGCCCTTCAATTGGATATTATGCCTTTGGTGGGTGATTTCAATTTCTATGGAGGAATTTACCGGGATGTCAAATTGATCGTTACGGAACCCGTTAATATTTCATTGACGGACTATGCCTCTCCCGGTGTATATCTGATCCAGCAAAAGGTGACAAAGGAACAAGCGGATGTAAAAGCGAAAGTCTTAGTATCCAACGGAAGTGAAATTACGCAATCCACCCGTGTCCGTGTCCGGATTTGGGAAGGACAGCAACTCGTAGGGGAACAAGATTTACCCATTACGATAGACGCTAAAGATTATGCAACTGCCGGTCTGGAATTTCACATAAAGAATCCTCATCTTTGGAACGGCAGAAAAGACCCGTTTATGTACCGGGCGGAAGTAACTTTGCTTTCCGATGGTAAAGAAACAGACCGTGTGGAACAACCGTTAGGACTGAGATTCTATCATGTGGATGCGGAGAATGGCTTCTTTTTAAATGGGGAACATCTGAAATTAAAAGGCGTATGCCGCCATCAGGAACGTGCCGAAGTCGGCAATGCGCTACGGAAAGAGCATCATGAAGAAGATGCGGCGATTATGGTAGAGATGGGAGCGAATGCCGTACGGCTGGCCCATTATCCACAAGCTACCTATTTCTATGACTTGATGGATAAATACGGACTCGTCACCTGGGCGGAGATTCCATTTATCGGCCCGGGTGGGTATCAGGACAGAGGATATATCAACCAGCCCTCTTTCCGCGCAAATGGAAAAGAGCAACTCAAAGAACTTATCCGACAGCATTACAACCATCCGTCTATCTGCTTCTGGGGATTATTCAATGAACTGAAAACCATCGGAGACAGTCCTGTGGAATATATCAGGGAACTAAATGAACTCGCTCATAAGGAAGACCCTACACGACCGACTACCTCTGCCAGTTTCCTGCCGTATGATAACGAAATAAACGGAATTACCGACGTGATAGCCTGGAACCAATATTTTGGTTGGTACGGAGGTTCGCCTTCCGATATGGGTACATGGCTGGATGCCGCCCATAAAAGCCATCCGGAATATAAAATCGGTATCAGTGAATATGGGGCAGGCGCCAGCATTTACCATCAACAGGATTCGATGAAACGGGGAGAAGCATCCGGCTGGTGGCACCCTGAGAATTATCAGACTTATTACCATATGGGAAACTGGAAAGCCTTGTCGGAACGACCGTTTGTCTGGGGCTCTTTTATCTGGAACCTGTTTGATTTCGGTGCGGCCCACCGTATGGAAGGCGACCGTCCCGGCATTAACGACAAGGGGCTGGTTACCCACGACCGGAAGGTGAAAAAGGATGCCTTCTATTTCTATAAAGCCAACTGGAATCAAGAAGATAAGTTTGTGTATATCTCCAACCGGAGAAACAGGGACCGCGTAAATCCGGTTACGGACATCATGGTCTTTTCTAATCTGCCGGAAGTGGAATTGTTTGTCAATGGTAAAAGCCTGGGCAAACAAAGACCGGACGAACTGGCTACCTTCATCTGGAAAGGCGTCCGCTTGCAAAAAGGAGTAAATAAGATAGAAGCCTGTTCCGTACAAAAGAAAGAAAAAATTCAGGATAAAGTAGAGTTCTTTCTGAATGCGGCAGAATAACCATAGTTATGTTTTTCCCAAATCATAGTTATGATTTTCCAAAACCATAGTTATGAAATGGGAAAAACGTATTTTTAAAGTCAATTCGCTAACTGAATTGATTTTATTTTTGTGAAAGAGAGAAAGGACGGTCGCTCTGAGCAGTGCCTCTGCTTTTTTCAGGTTGGCCGCTCATTTCCAGTTTGAGGATACCGCCATTGATTATATCGCTGTACTTGATGAAGTTGCGTGTATGATTTTTGCCGTTCAGGCTGGCATTCCGGATATAGACGTTGTCTTTGCTGTTGTTATTGGCTTCTATCACGAACTTTTTGCCGTTTTCCAGCGTAATCGTTGCCTTTGGGAATTTAGGGCTGCCCAATACATACTCGTCCGTACCCGGGCAAACGCTGTAAATACCTAATGCACTTAATACATACCAGGAAGACATACCGCCCTGGTCCTCATCTCCGGGATAACCGTTTTCCGTTCCGTTATACAAACGGTCCATCACCTGGCGAATCCAATACTGGGTTTTCCAGGGTTGCCCGGCATAGCTGTAGAGGTAAATCATATGCTGGATAGGCTGGTTTCCTTGTGCGTACTGCCCCATCTTGGCAAGTTCCATTTCCAGCATTTCATGTATTTTCGTTCCGTAAGTACCGTATTTTATCGTATTGGGCACAGAGAATACAGAGTCGATCTTGGCAACAAACTTTTCATCGCCTCCCATCAGGTCTATCAATCCTTTTACATCGTGGAAGACAGACCAGGTATAATGCCAGGCATTTCCTTCACAATACGGACCGCCCCATTCGTACGGGTCGAAGTCCGCCCAGGAACCATCAATCTTTCGTCCGCGCATAAATCCGACGGAAGGGTCGTACACATTCTTATAGTTATACATCTGTTTGCCGAATACCTCCTGATAAAATTTGTTTCCGGTCATTTTGGCCAATTGATAACCGCAGAAATCATCATAAGCATATTCCAGTGTTTGTGCCGTAGAGCCCATGGATTCGGGATAAGGGATATAACCGATCTGGTAATATTCTTTCCAGAGAAAACGTCCGTTGGCGCCGCCCCAGGGACCTTTGTTCATCGCTTCGTGTGCATAAGCCTTTAAAGCGCGTTCAGGGTCGAATGTCCGGATGCCTTTCGCCCAGGCATCGGCAAGTAAAGAAATGGCATGGTTGCCAATCATCCCGCCGGTTTCTCCCGGTGCCGACCAGGAAGGTAACCAGCCGCATTGTTCCTGTGCATCGAGCAATGCTTGCATATAATGTCCCTGCATGGTAGGATGGAGAATGTTTGTCAGAGGAAATTGCGAACGGAAGGTATCCCAGAAACCATTGTCTGTAAACATATATCCATCATGTACTTTGGAATCGTAAGGACTGAAATAGTAAGGTTCCCCGTTCTCTTTTTCTTCATAGAATTTATGGGAGAACAAGTTGGCACGGAACATGCAGGAATAGAATGTAGTCATATCTTCTTCCGTTCCGCCTTCCACCAATACACGGTTCAAGAGCGTATTCCATTCGTTTCCGGCGGTTTTTTTCGTGTCTTCCACCGATTTGTGGTTGCCCAACTCGCGTTGCAACGTAACCAAAGCCTGTTCAGGGCTGATATAGGAGGAGGTTACTTTGGCCTGTACTTTTACGCCTTTTTTGAACTGGACATAAGCGCCTACACCGGCACCGGAAGCTGCTAACTGACCGTTTACCGTTTGGTTGTCTTTATTATTCCAGGTGCCGTATGCCGTAAAAGGCTTATCGAACTGGATGACAAAATAATTCATGAACTCTTTAGGTACGAAAGCCCCGTTGTTCACATAACCGGTAATCCGCCTGTTTTTCGGGTCTATCTTTACTTCGCTCATTTTGGTATACCCGTCCAGCACAAGATAGGCATCGCCTGTGGAAGGATAGGAAAAACGGAAATGGGCGGAACGGGTAGTCGGAGACATTTCCGTGGTTACGCCATTGTCGAATTTAACTTTATAGTAATGCGGACCGGCTATTTCATTGGCATGCGTGAAAGATAAAGCGCGTTCCTCTTCACCGACAACGAGCTTGCCTAAAACCGGCATTAAAGAAAATACACCATAGTCTCCCATCCACGGGCTGCACTGGTGGGTTTCCTGAAACCCGCGTATGGTAGTGGCAGTGTACTTATATTTCCATCCGTCCCCGTTTTTGCCGGTCTGTGGCGACCAGGCATGCATTGGGTAAGGTACGGCTGTTGTGGGATACGTATTCCCCCAGCTAAGTTCATAAGTAGAGTTTGTCCCTTGCAGTGTATTCACATATTTGACCAGGTCTTTTTGTGCTGCGGCCTGCGAGGCTACGCCCATTCCGGCAATCAGTATGAGTGCCGTGAATAGACGTTTGATATTGAATCGGTTCTTTTTATCCATTCGTATGGTTTGAATTTGTTGATTGTTACAAATATGATTTGTTTATTTCTCGGTGAGGCCTTTCCATGTATCCGTACGGAACGGGGAAGCAAGCAAGCCGTCACTGTTTACCAGGTTATTGTCTGCCGGATTGTTAGACCATCCGTAACGGACTGCAACCGGTTCTTTGATTCCGTCGTTGAAGACAATCACTTTTCCATCCTGTATATAAGCCTGTGCCCAGACGAATTTCCGGTCTGCTCCGGCAATGGTAAAGCCATTGACATAGTTGTATCTGTTCTTATCGCTGGTAGATAATCCGTTGCCTGTATTGGAGAAGGACAATATGATTTTATTTCCTTCCTTTTTCATCGACTCGAATGCCGGCCCGGCTCCCAGTATATTCTTTCCGTAAGCAATTTTCAAGGCATTTTGTGCCAGTCGTTTACCCACATCCTGTTTGTTTCTCGGGTGAATATCAAAGGCTTCCCCTATATCCGTAATAACGGCTTGTCCGGTTTTCGGCAAACGCAAAGTCATATTTTGCGCTTCACGTAGTTCCGCCCATTCGCTTTCCTGGGGTTGTGCCTCTATAGCCATAAAGTTTGCCAACTGAACCCAGATAAAAGGAAATTCATATCCCCATTGTTTACGCCAGTCGTTAATCATCAGCGGGAACAAGGAACGATATTGCCAGGCATGGGCTGTATTGTTTTCGCCCTGATACCAGATCGCCCCTTTGATGCCGTAGCCAACCAAAGGACGTATCATACCATTGTAAAGCAGGGATGAAAAACTGTTAGGACCGGAGCCTGTACTCGAAAAACCATAGGATGAACTCAGTACAGACGGTTTATAACTCCATTCTCCAGCCAAAGGATATTTACGTCCGGCAACTTCCAGATATACTTCTTCATCTTTTGCGGACATGCCGCCGATGGCTCCTGTATCGGTCATACGCAAGGCTATCGTATTTTTGCCGCTTTTCAGTATGCCGTCTTTAATGCGGTAGTTCCTGTTGGCAAACCAGAAATCGGTTCTTCCCACTTCTACACCGTTCACATAGGTAATATCTCCGTCGTCGATTCCGCCTAACTGGATGCGGCCTTCCAGCCCGGCTGCATCTTCCGGCAATTCAATTTCTGTCCTGAACCAAACGACTCCGTCTTCATTTTTCAAATCGCCGGACCAGATAGACGGGATATGGGTCTTTTTCCATCCCGTAGTTTTCACGGCAGGGGCATACCACTTTTCAATCAGCCCTTTATCTTTTTCCATGGCTTTCTTGAAGCGTTCGATATCCTGCATGGAATATCCCAGCGCTTTTTCCAGCGTCTTGCCTTTATAAGGTGCGTATACAGGGTTCTCCATGGCAGCTTCCCAGCTTGTCCAGGTTTCTATATCCGTACCTCCCCAGGAAGAATGGATGAGTCCGACAGGAACATCCAACTCACTTTCCAGGGCTTGTCCGAAGAAATAGGCTACAGCCGAAAAAGTAGGGCTTGTCAGCGGGTTGCATTCTTCCCATGAAGCCGCCTGTATGTCGTCGCACTCGTTTGTCTGTATCGTTTTAGGAACGGTAAGCAAGCGGATTTGTTTGTTTTCAGACTGGCGGATGGCTTCTTCCGCATTATGTGCCCCACTCAGGTTAAATTCCATATTGGATTGCCCGCTGCATAACCAGACATCCCCGATCAGGATATTATCTAACGTGATGGTATTGTCGTTTCCTTTGACTGTCATCTCAAAAGGACCTCCGTATTTCATGGAGGGCAGTTCTACCTGCCAGCGACCGTTCTTGTCTGCCTTTACCGTTACGTTCGTTCCGTTAAATGAAACGGCAACGGTTTCTTTCTTTTCCGCTTTTCCCCAGATACGGATAGGCATATCCCGTTGAAGTACCATATTATCGGAGAAGAAATGCGGCAGGCTGACAGTCGCCTGCATAAAGCTACTGAGCAATAACCCGGCAACTAATAATGATGGTTTGAAAATCTTTCTCATATTTACTTTATATATATTTATTATACTCACTTGTCAACTGTCAATTTTCACTTGTCTTTCCCCACTCTTTATTCGGAGTAGCTCCCAGTTCTATTTCCAAAGTACCGCCAGCCATGATATCCTGGTAATCGATGTAGCATTTTGTATATGTTTTACCATTTAACCGTGCCGATTGGATGTATGTGTTTTCAGGCGAATTATTCTGTGCCAGAATCGTAAAGGTTTTTCCTTTTCCGACCTGTATGCCTATATGGTCGAATAGGGGTGCCGTTATTTCAAAGCGGGTTTCTCCCGGACAGACCGGATGAATGCCGCAAGCTGCCAGTACATACCATGCCGACATCTGTCCTACGTCTTCGTTTCCAACCAATCCTTCAACGGCATTTTTATACGCTCTTTCGCAGATAAAGCGGCTCCATTTCTGGGTTTTCCAAGGTTCCCCCAAACGGTTGTACAGGAACGGGACATGGTGCACCGGTTCGTTTGCATGGTTGTAATAGCTGTTCCACAGGAAACTGGAAGGTGTTTTTTCAAACATATTGTCGAGGTCGGCAACCACAGCTTCTCTTCCTCCTTTTAAAGCCACCATCCCTTCTATATCATGCGGGACGAACCAGCCTTGCTGCAATTCGTTACATTCCATACAGCCATACCATTCCTGCAAACGTCCTTCTTTCGGCCAGGCAACAAAAGAACCGTCTTCCTGCCGGGGGCGGAAACTTTTCTTTTCAGGGTCGTAAATCTTGCGGTATGCCTGCGAGCGTTTCCGGTATTTCTCCTGGTCTTCCTTCTTTCCGAGTTGGCGTGCCAGTTCCGACATGCACCATTCCGTATAACCGTATTCCAATGTTTTGGATATGCCTGTAGGATCCGGCGTATATCCTAATTCCCCGTTTCCGAATTTTTCTGAAGAATTGATGGCATATCGGTACCCTTTTTCCATATCGTATCCACGAATGCCTTTTGCATAAGCATCAGCCAATACGGAAATCGCCGGATTGCCTAACATACATCCGCTGTAGGCATTCAGGAACTCCCAACGTTCGTAATATTCGTTTCCACTCTGCTCAGCCAATGTTATTAATGAATTTAACAAATCGTTGATTAATTGCGGATTGATGATTGTTTGCAAAGGCATCTGGCTGCGGAACACATCCCATCCGCTGAAAATAGTTCGTTTGGTGAACACATCGGAAGCATGTACCTTTCCATCCGCTCCCGGATATTCTCCGTTTACGTCGGAAAAAATACGGGGGTCGATCATGGTATGGTAAAGCGATGTATAAAAAATAGTCTTTTGTTCTTCATTCTTACCTTCCACGGCAATTTTACCCAATGCCTTATCCCATAGGAGGCGGCTGTTTTCATAGACGGAATCAAAGTCCCAATTCGGTATTTCCGCTTTTAGGTTCTTTTCCGCCCCTTCAAGGCTGGTAAAAGAAATCCCGGTTTTCAGCAATATCTGTTCCTCTTTCCCGGTTTCAAACTCAGAATAGAAACCCAGATGTTTCCCTTTAAATTCTTTTATATCCGGTATTACCTGTGCATTCGCTATTAGTTGCTGATACGCGTCGCTTTCTATATTTTCCCTTTTGCGGGGTTGTCCGTCCGGTATATCGGCGCTCCATACTCCGTATTTCTTTAACGGCTTGGAGAACTGGGCATAAAAGAACACGGTATAATCGGCATTCCCGTCTCCATTGCCCCAACCTCCGCCATCCGGCGTGCATATCATCTTTCCTGCGATAGTATGGTCGTCCACTACTTTCACTTCCTGCCAGGTGGAGGTTCCGCCCACACGGCGTGCCAGGTCTATTTGGATACGCGACTGTTTATTCTCAGGGAAAGTGAAACGAAGCATCCCGCTATGTGGGGCGGCTGTTGCTTCCGAACGAATCATGTAGTCACTTAGCAGAACCGAATAGTAACCGGCTTTTGCCTGCTCCGATTTTTTATCATAACGGGAACGGTAGCCTGCATCCGGATTATCCGGCTTGCCGGAATTGGTTTTCATTTCCCCGGTAGTCGGCATTACCAGAAAATTCCCTAAATCACCGTACCAGCCAATTCCGCTCATTTGGGTGAAAGCAAAGCCTTCTATACTTTCATGTTCGTAACTGTACCCGGGACCGTTATCTCCTCCGGTAATTGTGTTCGGGCTTACCTGAACCATGCCATAGGGTGTTGTTGCTCCCGGAAATGTTTTTCCTAACCCATGATAAGCTCCTGCGGCATCGACATTTGTACTGGCTCCGATGAACGGATTGACGTAATCCGATACATGCAGGGGAGTCTCCGCCCGGTCTGTAACGGAACTGCAACCGGTCAATGCAACGCTGATTAGAATGCCTACTAGTTTATTCATCTGACTGTATGTTTTTAGTATTGTTTAATCCTGAATGTTTTCATTCCGAATTGAGGGATATGGAAAGACAGAACCTGCCTGTTTTTCTCTTTTTTACAAGCGTACTCTTTTATTTTCTCATTCTCCAGATTGATTTCTTCCACGGAAGCCGGAGTAAACGGCAATGCAAAGGTCTTCGTTCCGCTTGTTCCTTCGTTATAAAGGCGGACAATTAAATCATTGCCGTCATAATAAGCCGTACTTAAGAGCAAATCCTTATCCGGTGTACTCAATAAAGAGGCGGATGGGTGGTCTGAGGCTTCATACAAAGCGACCAGCGGCTCATCTCTTTTCGCGTTTTCAAAAGATATATGGGCTTTATCCCACATACCGCTGTGAGGCAGAAAGCTGTAATTAATTTCCGTTTGTTCCTTTATGGCATAATCCCGTCCCCACAGCCCGCCGCCTGAATACTGGACGGTCAGTCCCAGCGGATAGTCTGCGCCATGCAGGTAGCTGGTGGTATGGTCTGTAAACAGGCAGAAAGCCCGGTCGTTTTGTTTGTCGTACAAGTCGACCCAATTCAGGATGACATTATTCTTTATGCTGTCCCAACGGTTGAAAAAGGTATTTTGTAACTTACTTTCACAAACATCGAAAGGGGCGTTTTTATAAATTTGCCGGTTACCTGAAAGGACAGGGAAAAGCAGATGCAGTTTATAACGGTCGTCATAGTAGGTTTTGCGGACTTCCTGCATCTTGCTGGTTTCTTTTCGTTCCCCGATTCTGGAATTACCTTGCCAATCGATAACCAGCCGACAGTCAATCCGGGGTTCTCCTTTCTTTAGTGTCAGATATTGTGTAAACGGATGCCGTCCTATCTTTCCTCTGACGGAGACGGTTGTCATTAAAGCGCCGTCCGTTTCTACAGATACATTTGCCGGAGTTGAAGCAGAAGATAAGAAACCGCCTTCTTCATAAAAGTTGCCGCGTAGTTCGTTGAAGGCATAACCTGCCCTGCTATCTATCCATTCTTTCTTTTCTTTTTTATTATAGAGGGATATGATTGTCCCTCCTTTTTCCGGTGCAATCTCTATCCGGTATAAGTCGTTTTCAACAAGCAGGTGGTTGTTTGCCAGTCTTTGGGTTTGTGTTTCTTTACTTTTGGATGCTTTCCCTTCTTTCAGGGAAAAAGAAGTATAGCCCATTGCCGGAACATCCGCTGGGAATACAATTTCATCGGCTGATATTCTCTGATAGGGAACGGTTTTGCCTGAACGGTTTTTCACAACGAACGGAGTGGTATTCCACGGAGCATTTATTTTACAATGAACGAATTCCTTGCGGTCTGCTCCGGTTGTATTATATACCCGTATATTGGAGTTATCCGTTTGTTGGGGAGCAATCAGGCGGTCGCATATGCCGTTGCTTTCGGTTGTGTACAGGCGTACGTTTTCCGCCCAGGTTTTTCCGGTACTTCCCATATTGTTGTAGGGAACAATCCAACAGTCGTGGTGTTGCGACATCAATAAGTTGCGCCATGCCCTGTCGAACGCTTTATCATCCCAGGCTTTCCGGTCGTAATACTTTTGCAAGGTTGCTATTTTTTCGGTCTGTACCAGTTTTTGTTCGGTAACCCGTATCTCCTGCGATAGTTTTTGCAGCACCTGGCTTCCCCACATTAAAGATACTAATACGTCTTCCTGACTGACTCTCCAGTCTTTAGCCGCCAGTTTGCCTGCTATCCGGTTTAAATAATCAGTCCATAAAGTATAGGTACCCGAGGCTTTTTCCGGTGCGCCAAGCCACGGCCCGTTTTTCCATCCGGCATCTTGGTAACACATACCTACCGGATTTTTTATACCGCCCTCTTTGCAGGCGTTGAGGTATTTGGAAGAATTGTTCCATGCGGTTGTCTGCCAGGTGGAATTGTCTTCCAGTTTTTCCACACTGTAACGGGGAACGGTCAGCATTTGGGTGCTGTCCGGCCCTATCCAGTTTACCAAATCGTTCCCGTAAGCCACCATATATCCTCCATAGCAGGTGTCCGGGTTTTTCAGTACGGCATACCGGAAACCGAACAAGCGGAGTATTTGTGGCAAAGCGCTGGTGAAACAAGGTTCTTCCACGGCATAGGTATGGAAGGAAAGAGCAGGGAAATGGGCTCTCAATAACTTCATACCATAAGAAAACTGCCGTATCAGGCTCTCTCCCGATATATTGTAACAATAAGGTTGCGAATAGGTAGGGTTGGTAAATTCGATAAGCCGTCCGTCTTCTTTTGCCAGAAATTGCTGAAACTCCCTATATGTATCCGGTACCCAGACTTTTACCGAGTCGAATGTCTCCGGTTCCAATTCCAGATTAATCCGCCAGCCTGGATTTTCTTTCAGCTTATCCATCATAAATGCGGTCTGCCATTTCGGGTAATGCCCGAACACGCCTCCGTGGTATCCGTCGGCAAAATAGACAGACTGCGCGTTCAATCCTCCCAATCCTATCAGGGCAATGAGTGATGATACGATTTGTTTTCTCATGATATTAACTATTGGTCTGTTTTTTATTTTTATATCTGCACTAATTCGATTCTCCTTATTTTTGGTTGTGCAATCGAGTAAATCATATTGACAAGCAGTTCCATTTCCTTATTCCATGCTTCGCGTATTTCCGGATGCATCGCCTTGGTAAAATTGTCGATATGTCCCTGCAAGAAAATGTTTGCATGCAGGTTGGCACGGATAGAGTCCATTGCCACATGATTATCGGCAAATAAAAGTCCTTTATTTTTTAAGATGGCAAATTCCGTCCAGGCATATTCGCGGAAACGTTTCTCTATTTCCCAACGTTCTTCGTTCAGGTGCATGATTTTTACTGCCTGCTGATATTGGGGGGTGTTTGTCAGCTCTGCCATATTGATGCCTTTTGCCAAGTCTTCTGCCGGGAAAGCGGCGATTTCTTCTCCGTCTATTTTCAGGGTATAATTACCTTTCAGGCCTTTAACCTGCAATACTTCCCGGTTAATATCCCGTATAAGCGGAACATATTGGGTTGCCATCGCCTGGCTTCTCTTTTTACCCCAGCCACGCGGCACTGTATCCATAGGATAAGGCAATGCTTTTGCGAGATAGTTGAATGAAAGGTTCCCGTTCTGTTTTTCCACATTACTGATATAGCAGTTGTTTTGTGTCTCCACCTTCTTGTCTGTAGCATTTACACAAATTTCGGCAACCGGTTTTCCGGCAAGTCCCTGTGATTTAAGGAAGAAATAAGCCATCAGCATATTTCCGTCGTTATCCGGGTGGATACGGTCGCCCTGCATTAAGGTGAACTCCGGATTCTTGGCTTGCTGCTCTGCATTAATCTGTAAGATGGGGTTGTGGAAATCTACGAAAGCCCAGTCGTTTTTCTTTGCCGCATCCACCTGCATGGCAATGATTTTCCGAATTGTCGCATTTTTGTTCGGGAACGGCTTGTTGTCTGCATTCTTCCAAGTTTCGTCGTAAGGCGAACCGCCAATCATAACTACTTTTGCTTCCGGATGCCCTTTCATTATTTTTTGCATAGCCTGGAATGTCGTGTCCACTCTTTGCAACTGTTTTTCTACGAATTGGGCGGCGTCATCCCGGAAATATTCGTAATAACCGCTGTCGTTCATGCCGAAAGTCAAAGTCAGTACCGTAGGTTTTTTTGCATATGCATCTTCTTCGAGGCGGTTCAGCATATCCCAGGAAGCATCGCCTCCGATACCGGCACTATACATTTGCATACGCTGGTCTGGAAAACGGGTCATATAATATAACCAGATATACGAATGATAATGTCCCCCTTCGGTAATACTGTTTCCTACGAAGACTACCCGGTCGCCGGCTTTAAATGGTTCCGGCGCTTTTTGGGCGGACAAAGATTGTACAGCCAGCAAAGCGGAGGCTATGAATGTTGTTATGTGTTTCATTTTCATTAAAATTCTAATTGTTTATCGGAAATTGCTACGGCTACGAACGAGTCTGCACAGCCATAATACAAATACCATTTGTTTTTGTAATACACCAGTCCTTCGATAAAGACCGTTCCTGCCGGATACTGGCCGCTCTTTTCAAAATCGTCCGTAGGTTGCAGGAACGGTTTGTCCAGGCGTGCAATTACTTTCGTCGGGTCTTTCAGGTCGAATAAAGCCTGACCTGCACAATAGGAGTTGGCAGGATAAGCCGTATCCCCTTCGGCGCCGTCTCTGTTTTTTCCGTTGTATAATAATAGAATCCCTTTCTGGGTAAGAATGGCAGGAGGACCGCATTCCGTCAGGTGGCTGTCAAATTTCCCGGGACGGGGAGAGAACAACTTCAACAGGTTACCGTCTTTATCGACAAGCGGTTCCCAATCTGTCAGATTATCGGATGTGGCGGCATATACGTTCTGTTCGCCCCAATACATGAAATATTTACCGTTGATTTTTGTGATAACCTGTTTTCCGTCTTTCATTGTTGTCACGATAGAAGCGGATTTGGACGGTTCATCATAGAATTTACCTCCGTATGCCTTGGCAAATGCCGGACCATATTTCGTCCAGTTCACTAAATCTTTGGAAGTAGCTACGGCAAGGCGGGGCACTTTCCGGTTCCATTGTGTATAAAGCAATACATAAGTTCCGTCTTCGGTCATTGCAACACGTGGGTCTTCGGTACCGCCGGGGCATTCGTTTGCTTCCTGTGAGTCTTTTGCCGGATAGAAAGCCGGGGTGGTTTTCCGGATGAAATTAACGCCATCGTTGGAAGTTGCGTAGCCTAACCGGGAAGTTCTGGAGCCTATGCCTTGTGCCGAGTTGTCTTCAGCACGGTAAAGAACGACAATTTCGTCGTTGTAAATAGTTGCCGCCGGATTGAATGTGTCACTTTCTTCCCAAGCTACGGAATCTTCCCGCATCGGGCAGTAAAATTTAGTACTTGCCAATGGCGAGATAACCGGGTTCTTACCGGCAGGACGTCCGAAACCGTCCAGGCACCAGTCGGTAGTATCTGCCGCAGCAGTTCCCGGACTTTTCTTTTTCATTTCGCATGATGTGGATGCTATCGCCAGTAACAAGCCGGCTGAGAGAATCAAAATTCCTTTATTCATGGATATCTTTTATTAAATTAGTAGATTTAACGGATACAATTTATTACACAACTGTTTTAGGCTTACAATATTATAAAATATATCTGTTATTGAGCCTTTGCTTTTAACATTCTTCGTGCAATCGTATCATTTAAGCCGTTTTAATTGCCAAAAGAAGGTGGAGCAACCGAAGTTCCCCATGCCTTGTCCGGTGTGGAAGACAGCGAATAGTCCAGTGTCCCGCCGTTCTTGATGTCGTTCCAGTCAATCCAGGTTGAATCCGATTTTTTACCGTTTATTTTCAATCCCTGTATATATTCCTTCTTTTCATCCCCTCCTTTTATCACCAGGTCGCCATTTGCCAGATGCAATACAATTTCCGGGAATACCGGGCTATTGATGGAAAAGCCTCCGACTCCGGGTATTTCCGGGAAAAGGCCGATACTGGCAAATACATACCAAGCGCCCATCGAACCTAAATCATCATTTCCGGGCAGTCCGTCCGGGCGGCTGTTATATTGTTCGTTCAGCACTTTGCGGATGATATGCTGTGCTTTGTAAGGAGCACCCACCCAGTTATAAATCCAGGGAATCTGGAAACTGGGTTCGTTTCCCGAAGCAAACCATTCATCTCCATAGCTGGCATCCAGGCGGCGGAATAATTCGTCCAGGCGTTTTTCCCCTTCTTGTTTGCCCCCGATTATTTGAAGCAATCCATCCAGATCGTAGGGAACCATCCAGAAGTAATTTTTGTAGGTGGATTCGCGCCAATCGTCTCCCGGATTCTTCCATGAACCGTCTTCGTGACGGGAGCGGAGCCAGTTGGTTTCCTTATCATATAAGTTCTTCCACTTCATGGCGCGGTTGGTATAATAGTTGCATACCGGTTCGTCGTTGCAAGCCTGGAGTGCATATCTTCCGATAGCGAAATCGGAGGATGTATATTCCAGCATGGCGGAAGCATCATAATACCCTTTTTCAAGATATTGTTCCAGACCGGGACGGGTCAATACCCCTTGCGAGTTAGCTCCCGGCACTTCTGCCCCGTAACGCATCGTCTTCAGGATACTGCGTGTATCATAATTACGGGCGCCGAACGCATATGCATTCGCAATCAGAACAGGGGTAGGGTCTCCCTGCATGATACCTGTTTCTATATTCGCCAGTACCCAACGGGGGAATCCGCCTCCCGAACGAATGGCAAACAACTGGTGCGACATAACAATGTCGGAAGTGACATCCGGAGCCAGCATTGCCATCAACTGGGTTTGTGTACGGTATGTATCCCAGTTACTGAAAGAGGTGTAATAATTGCGTTCGGATTTATACACTTTATTATCGGAACCCATATATTCGCCGTTCACATCGCTACATACATTGGGGTGGATAAGCGAATGGTACAGATGTGTATAGAACTGGGATATACGGTCCTCATTCTTTCCTTTGACTTCAATTTTACCCAGATACCGGTTCCATTTGTCGGCAGCAGATTGCTTTACGGCGGCAAAGTTCCATGCCGGATTCTCCGTTTTCAGGTTTTCCCTTGCATTCTCGACCGAGACATAGGATACTCCGATTTTATATAGCACTTCTTTCTTATTCTTGAGGTCGAAAGTAAAATACACACCGGAGTGTCTACCTTCCGCAAATTTCTCTCCCGGAAGTAAGCGTTCTTCTTTCCATACGCCTGATGATGCGGAAGGAACATCAAACTCTGCAACGAAATAGACTTTATAGGGAGTCGGGAACCCGCAGAAAGCGCCGCCTTCGGCATACCCTTCGCAGGAATTAGGAGAAGTGATTGATATGGCAGCAACCTCTATAGGCGTTGCTGCTACACCGCCACCAATGATAACCGTTCCCCTGTTTTCGTTTGCCGAAAAAGAATATTTAGCCATCCCGGTTCTTTCCGTAACCGTTAATTCGGCTTGTATGCTGTCGTTGACACGGGTTGTATAATATCCTGCTGTCCCTTTCTCTTTACTAAGGGATGCCCGCAGGTTTATAATGCTGTCCGGTGATACTTTCAATTCGCCGGATAACGGAAGAGTCGGGAAGTTACCCATATGGTCGCAGCCTGCCCCGCTCAACTGGTTGATAACAAATCCCAATTGTTTCGTGAAATAGGTCGGCGTAAACTGAACCATCCCGAAAGGGTATGTGGCGCCCGGATATAAATAGCCCGAAGACCAGCCATTTCCCTGGGTACCGATTAATGTGTTTACTTTCCTGCTATAGTCCTGCGCATGCGAAGCGGTTGGCTGGAGCGACACAACCAATGCTGCAACAGACAAGAAAGCGATGTATAACTGTTTTCTCATGTTGTTTTTATAAGAGTAAAATCGTTTTGCTTAGGGATATACCTTCCCCGGTATCCTATGGGAACATAGGATACGGAGAGGGATATATACCTGTAAGTGAATAGACTAAACCTATAAACCTTTTTGTTTATTTTTCTATGGTAACTTTAACGGGAACAACCGTACTGTAGTTTACTTTTCCGTTTGTCGTTACACCGATACGGATGAATATCTGGCTCCCGTTACCGAGAATAATCGCCTTGTTGTCTTCTTTGTTGAAGTTCGCGTTGTCGGTAAGGTCGATGGACTGTGTCAGTTCCGTATCCAGTAACTGGCTGTCTTCGGTATTTTTACGGTCGATGGTATTCATATCCATAAAGTTGCCGGTTACCTTATCTACATACGGGCTGATGTGCCAGGCAAGGAATGTGTTTTCAATTTTGTAATCCGCTTTACTTCTTGAAATTTTATAAGTCACATTCAGTTGCTTGTTCTCGAAAGCCGCCTTCACAACACTGACACGGGCATAAGGTGTGACAAGGATGTCTTTCTCCGTAATGCTTCCCCCCTGAAGAGACACTTCTATCGTGTCGACCGGATAAAAGTTGGTCTGTTCGAATGTGAGCAGGTAATCCGTGCTGAACGCCCAACTGTTTTCGTAGGTCCCGTCTATTTTGGCATAGAAAGAAACAGGAAGTTCCGAGTGGTCGCGGCCTGTAGAATAGAAACGGTCTTTTTCATACAGTCTTAAGCGTACGCCATTGTCTCCCTGTACCGGCATAGGAACGAGTTCTGATGTTTCAGCATCAATGAAACGGCCTTTGATTCCGGAGTTGGGCTCATCGTAGTTGTCATCCTGGCAAGAAACCAGGGAAAGGGAGCCAAGCAAAATGGATACGATACTATAGATAATTCTTTTCATTTTCAGAATATTTTAAGATTAGAAACCAGGATTATTAGGACCTAACATCGGATTGCTACTCATGTCGTCGTCCTTGATTTTTACATAATAATTCCTTGTCTGGAACACTTTATTAGGCTTCGGAGCCTTACCGGTGGTGAAGATATATTTGTTTTCACCCCATACGAACCAGGGATACAAGGCATTGGTCGGGAAATCTGCCAATACGGTATGGGCTATTCTCCATCTCTTCAAATCCCAGTGACGGTGATTTTCGTAAGCCAGTTCGACACGGCGTTCGTTGCGAATGCGTTCCAGAGTAACTTCACCACTCAGTTCACGGATGCCGGCACGCCTTCTTACTTCATTCAAAGCTGTTTCGGCTTCGTCTCTTTTGCCTAATTCCATTGCAGCTTCCGCTTTGTTCAGATACATTTCCGCCAGACGGAAGACAGGCCAGGGAGCTTCGGAATAGTTTCCGACAATATTAGTAAGCGATTCGTCTGAGAATTTCTTTGTATAGAAACCGGTTTTGCCAACATCGCCAGTATCCCATACGCCGTCTTTGCCTAAAATTTTTGTCTGGCTGTTTTTGTAGTATTCGTCTTTGTTGCCGGAAGTAACGAATTTGTCGCTTCCTGCGATAGACGGGTCGTAAATGCCTCTTCTGATTTCAACGATATCGCCACGGCAGTTATCATACGGCAGATAGAACGTTGCTCTCAGGCGCGGGTCTTTATCCTTAAACAAATCCAGCGGCGAATCATATTTAATGAAGTTACCGGAACCGTCTTTCAGTTTCAATTGACCGGGAGTACCATCTTTGTATTCATAGGCTTCGATTAAATCCAAAGTAGGATTCTGCCCGCAGCCATATCCGTTTTGTACAAAACTGAACGGCACATTCAGCAAGTCCCAGGAGTGTCCTTTATCCACAGCGAGAAATTCTCTGTAGAATATAAATTCTGAGCATCCTCTCTTTTCAAGGAACATTTTCTGGTAATTTTCAACTTTATCGGAATACTTATTATATAAACTATATTGATTGGAATTAATAACACTATCTGATGCGGCTATGGCTTTTTTCCAGTATGTATCGGCGTCTCCGTTGCTTACGCCGACGATACCATTTAATTGAACTTCTCCGTATTTGGCGATGGAGGCTGCATATAAGGCAGCTCTGGATTGTAAGGCAAAGGCTCCGTAACGGGTAATACGGGTACGGTAATTAGCGTCCCTTGAAACCGGCAGTTCCGGTGTGATTTCATCCACTTCGTTGATAATGAAATCCCAAACAGCCTGTTCTTTGTCGCGGGGAACCTGCAATGCCGGCAGATCTTCCGGACCGGTATAACTTTGTACATCCGTTACGATGGGTACACCGCCGTAGCGTTTTACCAGGTTGAAATAATGGAATGCGCGTAAGAAACGTGCCTCTGCATTATAGGTCTTCTTTAATTTTTCTTCCATTGCAGACTCTTCCAGTTTCTCAAGGAATACATTGCAACCACGGATACTTTTATAAGTATCTGCCCAAAGACCGAACCATTCATCGTTGAAGGTAGCTCTTGCTACGTCGCCGGTTCCCAAGTCTCCAGCCTGATAAGCTCCGGTTCCTTCGTCGGATGCGGTTGTCAGGCTGACATTCCATACATCCCATCCTTCAAAATAGGCAGAGTTTTGTTCCACCTGCAGTTTATCATATAAGTTGGCAAGTGCGCCTGTGACCAATGTTTCATCTTTCCATACATCTTCTTCAGTCAACCTGTCGGTAACAGGAACATCGAAATCGTTGCATGAAGACATGCCGGCAAGGGATGCGATAATAAAACTATATACTAATCTTTTCATATATCTTCTTTTTAAAAACCAATATTAATACCGAATGAATACACTTTTAACTGCGGATAATAGAAACTCATCCATCCTTCTACTGCTTCCGGGTCTGTATATTTTACGTTAGTAAAAGTCAGCGGGTTGTAAGCATTGAAGTATACACGCAGATTATCTATGCCGACTTTGCTCAGCAATGATTTAGGAATAGAGTATCCCAGTTCGATACTTTTCATACGGACATAATAAGCATTGGTTGCCCAGTACGTTGAACTTCTTGAATTGTTATCGTTATTGTCGATACGAAGAGACGGGAATTTGCCCGGGACCCATTCACTGTACGGGTCGTTGTAGTCTGCCTTATGCCATCTGTCTGTCCAGATTTCAAAACCGTTTCCTTCGCCCGGACCTCTGAACGGACTCTTACAAGCGTTCAGCATCTGGGTATAGTTGGAAGCACCCTGGAACAGAATGTCGAGGTCGAAGTTATTCCATGCAAACGTCAGGTTCAAACCGAAGTTCAGATCGGGGAATGCACCTTTACCGATAATCTTCTGGTCGTTGTCGTCGATGATGCCGTCGCCGTTCAAATCCTCGTATTTGATATCGCCCGGACGTAAAGAGGAATTTGCCTTACCATCCTGGATGGGAGAGCTATAGATTTCATCATAAGACTGGAACTGGCCGATTGCTTCATAGCCCCATGTTTTGTTGGTGTAGCGGTAACTTCCGTTATCGCGCCAGTTCTTATACTGGTTCAACGGAGCAGCCTGTTCCTTATATAAATCTTTTGCTCTGGAATAAGCGACGTTACCTTTAATACGGAAATCAACGTTGCCAATGCGTTGTGTTGTTCCTACGGTTAGTTCGAAACCTCGGTTATCGCTGCTGTTCAGGTTTTCCTGCGGAAGAGGTATACCGGCGGTTGTAGGCAATGACGTTTCGCGGGTTGCATACAAACCTGTCGTTTTACGGTAGAAATAGTCAAATTCAAAACTCAGTTTCCCGTTCCAGAAAGAACCGTCGAAACCGATGTTGGCTGTTTGTACCTTATACCAGAAGATATTCATATTTGCCAGGTTGGCTTCTGAAAGTCCCTGGGTAATGGATGCGCCATTGTTCCCTCCGAAAATATAATTGCCTGACGGATATAACCAACCGCTAACGAAGTTGTTTGCATTCAACGAATTGTTGTTTCCGATTTTACCCCATGAACCACGGATTTTGAAATTGTCCATGGCCGGAATCGCTTCTTTGATAAACGGTTCTTCGGAAAGTCTCCAACCGGCAGATACGGCAGGGAAGAATCCCCAACGGTGATTCGGCGAGTTCTTGAAAGAGCCGTCATAACGGAAACTAAATTCCGCCATATACTTACCGGCAAAGTCATAGTTGAAACGGCCTACATATCCACCGTATTTATCTACGGATGAGTTTCCGGAATTTTGCATATTGTCCTTATCTCCTTTATCCAATTCTGGAATCGCGGAAGTCATGCTGAAATAACGGCGTGCGTCGAACCAGTTTGTTTTAACTTCTTTCCATTCGAAAAGCAGCAAACCTTCTACGTTATGTTTCTTTCCGAACGTATTCTTATAATTCAATGAATACTGTTGAGTGGTTTTGTAGTAAGGCTGGGTTCTCTGGTACAGTTCGCCCTGTGCTACTTTAGTAACCGGATTATATATATCCAGTGTCTGGTCGTATGTATAAGATTTGAAGTCTTTCTTCAATTCTTTTTTCATTTCGCTGGTATAGTCGTAAGCCAGGAATGCTCTTGCGGTGAAACCTTTGATGATTTCGTAGCTTAAAGACATCTGGCCATTAAATTCGAGGTAACGTTTGTCCTTATAACCGGTCGCTTCACGGTCGAGCATGGCTATCGGGTTCAATTCGTTATTGTCGGAATTGTAGTAATAGTCAGGATTGTTGTTGGCATAAACCGGAACGTTCGGGGCATTTGACTTAATAGCGGTAAAGACCTTGATTCCTTCGTCACCCAGATAGTAAGGATATTTGTAATCTTCCAAACGACCGCCCAGGCCCACTTCGGCTTTCAGTTTCGGAGTGATATCCGCAACAATGTTCGACCTGAAATTATAACGGTCGAATTCCTGCGAAGATTTCAGGATACCTTCCTGGTTCAGGTAACCGAGAGAGAAGAAATATCTTATTTTTTCGGAACCGCCGTTGATATTCAGATTGTGCTGCTGTTTCGGGGCAACGTTTCTGACTGCTTCTTTATACCAGTCTGTAGTCGGATAGTTTACCGGATCGGAACCTGTACGGTATTTTTCAAGTTCTTCTGCGCTATATTTGGGCGCTTGTCCGGCATTCATCAAGGCTTCATTACGGTAGTATGCGTATTGGTAAGCATCCATCATCTCCAGGTTCTTAACCGGATTCTGCAAACCGATTGTGTAGCTGTAGTTGATTTTAGGTTTGCTGATATTCCCTTTTTTCGTTTCAATGATGATAACACCGTTTGCTCCTTTAAAACCGTAAACGGAAGCAGAGGCATCTTTCAATATATTGATCGATTCGATTTCATTCGGGTCTATTTGCGAGAATGGCCTTTCTACGCCATCCACAATGGTCAAAGCATCACCGAAACCACGGATATCGAATGTACCTCCGTCGTTACCCGGTTCGCCGTTCGTTTGTTGGAAACGGATACCCGGAACTTTACCTAACATACTGGCACGGATTGAGGGCTGGCTTACTTTGGCAATTTCTTCTCCTTTAATGGAAGCAACGGCTCCTGTCAGGGTTGCTTTCTTTTGTGTACCGTAACCTACCACTACCACTTCGTCGAGTGCCTGGGTATCTTCTTTCAGTTGAATGGTATAGGAAGTATTCCTTCCGACTTTAACCGTCTGAGGCAGATAGCCGATGTAACTTATCAACATTTCCGCACTTTGCGGAGCACTGATTTCAAAGTTTCCGTCTATATCGGTTACAGTTCCGTTGGTCGTACCTTTTATAACGACATTTGCACCGATAACAGGCTCATTGTTCATATCGACAATTTTACCTTTAATTCTGCGGTCTTGCTGTACATTGCCGACCACCGGAGTTGCGTTGGATGTGAGTACGATATGCCGGTCTTTGATTGCATATTTCAGACCTGTTTTAGTGGCAATTGCATCCAATATATCCTGAATATCGGCATTCTTCTTGTTAATAGAAATCTTTTCGTTTTTATTTACTTCTTCGAGGTTATAGAAAAACAGAAACTCCGACTGCTTTTCTATCTGTTTCAATACACTTTCCAGTGTTTCATTTTTAGCAGAGACGTTTAGCCTTGCCGTTTGAGCATAAGTTGCCGCAGCTACTTGTGACAAGCATACTGCGAGCATAAGCACGGTAAGTTTCATAATTTTTATAGTCCTTTTCAGATTTAAAGAAACAACTATACGTTGATCATTCATACATTTGATTGTTTTAAGATTAAACACTATCCCACGGCAATGGGAGTTTAATTGATTCACTTGTTTCAGAAGAGGAAATCCGGCAAGATTTTCTCTTCTTTTTCTCCTTGTTAACTTGTATTCATGTGCTTTTCCGATTTTATAATTAGAACGTTTGTTAGGTTTCCGATATGGTCACGTACTGACTGTTTATCCTGTATCGGATTGGAATAGATAAACGAATAATCTCCATGATATCTTTGATGCTTTGTCCGCGATAGAATGTTCCGGTGAAAGTCTTTTTCTTTAGCTTCTCCGAATTGATGGTGAATTGTATGCCGTATACATGGCTCATCCTTTCAAGTATGGCTTCCAGGCTTTGCTCGGGGAAATAATAATAACCGGTAGTCCAGGATGTAAACAGGGAGGCATCTACCTGATGTACGTGGGAGGAACGGGTGTTGCGGTTATATACCATTTGTTCGTTCGGCTTTAAAATCGTTTGTTCGCCGGTTCCCGCTGTTGTCAGCAATACGGAACCTTGCTGTAGTGTGGTAACTAATAAGGAGTCTTTCGGATATGCCGATACATTGAACTTTGTGCCGAGTGCTTCTATATCCTGTTCTTTTGTGCGGACAATAAACGGTTTGTTTTTTTCTTTGGCTACATCGAAGTAGGCTTCTCCCTCCAGATATACGATACGGTCTTTCTTCCCGTAGTCCGTATTATAGTGAAAAATCGTTTTTGAGCTCAAACTGATACGTGTTCCGTCCGGAAGTTCTACCACATCGGCCTCCAATCCGTCGCCTCCGATATAACGGGCAGATACCTCACTTCCCTCTTTGGAAAAGAGAAAGAAGCATGCCGAGGTCAGCACGGCAGTAATCAAAATGGCAGCAGCGTAGCTACCGATATGGTACCAGGTGGATAATAGCCGTGTTTTCTTCTTATTGATTTTTTCCTCCAACCGCTTCCAGCTCGCCAGCATATCTTCCTCTTTTGCAGAAGACATACCTGCGTCGTAAATCGCCTTGACTTCGAAGAAAAGACGCTTATTCTCTGCACTTTCGTTTACGAAAGCGTAGAAGCGGTCGGTTTCCTCCCGGTCCAGACGGCCTTGCAAGTAGCCGATTATCAAGTTCGATTGTTCTGTTTCCATATACTGTCTGTTATCATTCTTCGGTACGGTTGACTGAGTACCATACGAACTAAGTTACATTGTATGTTTATTTGAAAGATTTTGAGATACCGTATTTTTTACTCACTTTTGTATGATTCATAGGACTATTTTGTACTTGTAAATAGTTGATATAATACTTAATAATACATGAAGAACATAAACGTATTACTTCTCGGCACAGGCTTTTCTGCTTTGGCAAGTCCCGGGTTTGCCGAGGGAAACGAACAAAGAACAGGTGATAATGACCGTCCGAATATTTTGTTTATCCTGTCGGACGACCACACATCCCAGTCGTGGGGTATTTATGGAGGAGTATTGGCTCCTTATGTAAAGAATGAAAATATCCGCAGGCTTGCCGCCGAAGGATGTGTATTGGATAATTGCTTTTGTACGAATTCGATATCTTCACCCAGCCGTGCCTGTATCCTGACCGGCGCTTACAGTCATAAGAACGGGGTATATACGCTTGAAGATGGATTGGACCCTGCGGAAGATAATATAGCCAAACAAATGCAAGCCGGAGGGTATCAGACTGCTCTGATAGGAAAATGGCATCTAAAGAAACAACCTTCCGGGTTCGATTATTTCTGTGTATTTCATGACCAGGGCGAATATGTGAATCCGTTATTCAAAACGGCTGAAAACTGGATAGACGATGACCAGGGAAAGAGTGGGAAAGAAGAGAAAGGCTTCTCGACTGACCTTGTAACGGATAAAACTATAAAGTGGATACGCGAGCGGGAGAAAGATAAACCTTTTATGATGTGCTGTCATTTTAAAGCAACCCATGAACCTTGGGATTTTCCTGAGCGTATGAAACATCTGTATGATGATGTGGTTTTCCCCGAACCGGCGAATCTGATGGAGTTCGGGCCGGAACAATCCGGACGAACTTTCCCCGGACAGCAGTTGGAAAATATGGCATGGCGCTGGGAGACTGCCTCGAAAGATCCGGATTCCTGGTGGTGCAGATATCCGGAGCTGCCATTCTCTGCTCAGGGAATGGATAAGGTTGCCGCCCGGAAAAAGACTTATCAGAAATTGATCAAGGACTATTTGCGTTGTGGGGCTACCATCGACGATAACATTGGCCGTTTACTCCGTTTTCTGGATGAAGAAGGGTTGGCGAAGAATACCATTGTCGTTTATGTTTCCGACCAGGGATATTTCCTGGGTGAACATGGTTTCTTCGATAAGCGCATGATGTATGAAGAACCGTTGCGTATGCCGTTTGTCATCCGTTACCCGAAAGAGATTCCTGCCGGTACGCGGAATAAAGACATTATACTGAATACCGATTTTGCTTCTTTACTTGCCGATTATGCAAAGGTGAAAACGCCTGAAAGGTCGCAAGGACAGAGTTTTCGTTCCAATCTGCGTGGGGATACTCCGGCTGGTTGGCGTAAATCCATGTACTACAGATATTGGACTCATCATAAAATACGTCCGGCACATATCGGTATGCGAAATGAACGTTATAAGCTGATGTTCCTGTATGGCGATTGCCTGAATGCAACCGGTTCGGAAAAGGAACCGACTACACCTTCCTGGGAATTTTATGATTTACAGGCGGACCCGCATGAGAATACGAATGCTTACAACTCTCCGGCTTATAAGGATATTATCAAGCAGATGAAAGGGGAATTGCTTCAATTAAGGAAGGCGGTGGATGATGAGGATAGCAATACGCCGCGGATGCAACAGATTATGGATACGTATTATTGGTGATAGAAACCAAATAGAAAAATGTCAAAATGATAAAACATCCCCTTTATACGCGGATTATATGGGCGCAGACACGGGAAGCGTTGCAAATAGGCTACTCTCGCGAGGTTAAGATTTAGCGGTTTGTTGACGCGAATAGGGATTGCAGTTACGAAATGATAGGACACGGAAATTGTTTCTCAATGCGGATGACGCGAATAAACGCAGATTAATACAGACATTGTATTTCTTAATCCGCGTTTATTTGCGTCATCCGCGTCGAATCATATTATTACGTATTCCTGAGAATAACAATCTTTTTAACATCCGTATCCGGATCGGTTTCAGAAGCATTCCAGCGTCGCGTCCATGTCCAATAACATCTAAAAACAGGACATATATGCTTTGAAATCGAAACATATATGCTTTGAAGTCAAAATATAGGTGTTTTATCCGCGCGGATTATTGGATTTTGCTCCGCAGACAGTTGGAATTAGTAGCGGTACTAATTGGAAATACCCTCAGGGTAAATGAAAAAAGGTGCAAAATAGTGCGAAAATAGTCTCTTTTTACCTGAAAAAAAGCCCGGTTTATCCTGGAAGGGCTTTGGTGTAGATGTCTTGAGTCAGGATAAAAGGCTTTATTCTATCAATATGCTATCTATTGAGAATAAATATGGATATTTTGTAAAAAAGAAAGAGGGTCGCCTTGGCTATTATTAGCCTGGCAGCCCTCTTGAGTTAATCCCCTTCTTAAGGCGGGAAAGGTATTAATACCTGAAACTTCCTCCCCCTAAGAACTCCCTCAGCAAGGATGTTTTCGGTAATTCTTCGTCCGGCATATAGTTGAAGTAACGGAGGAAACGCAATAAACGGTAAGCCTCTGCATTTTCAGGATCGCATTCCCTGACTTCAACTAAAATCTTTTCTGCTTCTTTTCTTAAAGCAGACAGTTCATACAGCATGGCACTATTGAACATGGCATCTGCATTTTCCTGGTAAGGGAAAATCCATTTATCTTCGCCCCGGCGTACACTGGGCCAGCGGGCTATTGTGTCGCGGGCAGAATAACCGCGGAAACTATGGTCGCGGATGATACGGCGCAACAAGCGGTTGTCTGTAGTCGGTATCCAGTTATGATTATCCAAAGAAATACTCGTAAGGACGGAAACATAGATACGGTACTTGTACTTATCTTCTATCATAGCTGTTAATTCCGGATTCAGTGCGTGGATACCTTCTATCACCAATACGGATTTTTCATGCATTTTCAGTTTCTTGCCTTTAAATACCCTGCGTCCCGTATTAAAATCAAAACTGGGGACATCTATTTCCTCGCCGGACAATAATTTTTTCATCTCCTCATTAAAGAAAGGCAAATCGAGTGCATACAGAGATTCGAAGTCGTATTCTCCGGATTCATCCTTAGGCGTATCTTCCCGGTTCAGGAAATAATCATCCAATGATAAAGCTACGGGATGGATCAGATTGGTGATAAGTTGTATTTGGAGCCGTTTGCAGAATGTCGTTTTCCCGGAAGAGGAGGGACCTGAAATCAGGACAATACGTACTCCCTCTTTATACCGGCAGGCTATTTCTTCGGCTATATTGGCTACCTGCTTTTCCTGCAAGGCTTCGGAAACCATAATGATTTCTGCAGTATGGTCGTGAGCAATTGCCAGGTTCAGGTCTCCGACGTTATTCAGGCCGACCGCCCGTTGAAGAGTCAGATGTTCCTTATATACTTCAAACATTTTGTCCTGGCGGATAACCGGCTCCAGTTCATCCGGATTATCTTTCCGGGGAACGCGCAACAGTACGCCATCAAAATAAGGGACCAGGTCGAAGGCATGGATATATCCTGTCGAAGGGGTCAGGCAACCATAAAAGAAATTGATGTAACCGTCCAGTTCATAATAAGAGGTATACGACATACCGGAAGTTTCTATCAGGCGGGCTTTGTCGTTCATCCCTCTTTCCCGGAATAAAGTCGTGGCTTCCGCCGTACGGACATTCTTCAGATGAAAAGGAAGGTCGGCATCTATAATTTCCTGCATCCTTTTCTTAATTTTTTCAATCGTAAGCTGGTCTATCTGTTTTCCGTTGTGGATTACACAGTAGTAACCTTTGGATATTGGATGTTCCAGGTTGAGAGTAGCCGAGGGCAATACGTCGTAGACCGCTTTCGAGAAGATATGACAGAGGGAACGGACATAGGTACGTAAGCCGGAAGACTGCGTGTAATCGATAAACTCGACATCCTTGGGATACCAGCACCGGTAGTTCAGGCCTTCTACTTTATTATTCACTTGGGCGTTCATCGGACGGTAGCGAAGCGGGGCTCCTAACAGAGAATATATCTCTAATAGAGAGGAACCGATAGGTACATCCTTGTAAACATTGTTGTTTTTACAGTAAATTGTAATGGTTTCAGACATATATTTTCAGTTATTATTTATAATTTTGTCCCCTAAAGTTAGGAATATTAATCGGATATACATCCACTTAGACAAAATTTAAATGGACTATTCTTTATTTGATTTTCTACGCCTGATAGGTTCGTTAGGCCTGTTCTTGTACGGAATGAAAATCATGAGTGAAGGTTTGCAGAAGTTTGCCGGCGACAGTTTACGAAGAATTCTCACCGCAATGACAACCAACCGGGTGACCGGTGTTTTAACAGGTGTTCTTATCACCGCTCTTATACAATCATCGTCAGCAACCACCGTAATGGTGGTAAGTTTTGTAAATGCAGGCTTGCTGACACTCACCCAGTCTATTGGGGTCATTATGGGGGCCAACATTGGTACGACAGTAACCGCCTGGTTGATATCGGCCCTCGGATTTAAAGTAGATATCGCAGCTTTTGCTCTTCCTCTCCTTGCTTTTGGCCTTCCTTTTCTTTTCTCCGGTAAAAGTTCACGTAAGTCGGTCGGTGAATTTATTTTTGGTTTCTCTTTCCTGTTCATGGGGCTTCAAAGCCTGAAAGCCAATGCGCCCGATTTGGGTGCCAATCCGGACATGCTTGCCTTTGTGCAGAACTATACGGATATGGGTTTTTTATCTATCCTGCTGTTTTTATTCATAGGTGCCGTTTTAACCATGGTGGTGCAGGCTTCCGCAGCGACAATGGCTATTACATTAATTATGTGCGCGAACGGTTGGATTGATTACCAGTTGGGTGTGGCACTCGTATTAGGTGAAAATATAGGTACAACCATTACAGCTAATTTGGCGGCATTGACCGGTAATACGCAGGCAAGGCGTGCAGCTTTGGCGCATCTCGTATTTAATATATTCGGTGTTTGCTGGGTGCTTGTTGTTTTCTATCCGCTTACGAATGCCGTATCCTGGTTTGTTACCGACGTGATGAAGATAACCGATCCGGCTGTTGCCGTTTCATTTAAACTTGCCGCGTTCCATACAACCTTCAATATCAGTAATACCTTTATTATGATATGGTTCGTTAGCCTGATAGAGAAAACGGTATGTTCGATTATCAAATCGAAGACGGATGAAGATGAGGAATACCGGTTGCGCTATATCTCCGGTGGTATGCTGTCTACTTCCGAGTTATCCATTTTACAGGCGCGTAAGGAAATAACCTTATTCGGTGAACGTACCGGACGTATGATGGATATGGTAAAGGAACTGTTCTATGAAAAGAATGAAGATAACTTCCTGAAGACCTACAGCCGCATTGAGAAGTATGAAAGTATCAGCGACCGTATGGAAATCGAGATAGCCAATTATCTAACCTGTGTAGCCGAAGGACGTTTGAGTTCGGAAGGTAAGGAAGAGATACGTATCATGCTGCGTGCCGTTACCGAAATAGAAAGTATTGCCGACTCCTGCAATAATCTGGCTCGCAGTATCAAGCGTCGCAATGAAGGTAAATCCGTCTTTACAGATGAGCAAAATCATAATGTAGACCAGATGTTTGCGATGGTAGACAAAGCGCTTCGCCGGATGATTGAAATATTGAAGAAGTCGGAAGTGGTACACGATGATATCAATTTGTCCTATAATCTGGAGAATGAAATAAACAATTATCGTAACCAGTTGAAGGTTCATAATATGGAAGATGTAAACGATAAGAAGTACCAATATCAGGACGGCGTTTACTATATGGATATAGTCGGTGAATCAGAGAAGCTGGCCGATTATGTACTGAATGTGGTACAAGCCATTATCGAAAAGAAAATCTAATAGAGAGTGTCGGAACTGGCGTTTTGACAATTAGACGGAATAGCTCTTTTTTACTTCCCTGTATAAACAGTGATATATGTGTTATGGCAAATATCCTGCTTATACGGGGTTTGTTTTTCCTGTGAAGAGGGCAGGCGCCTTTCCCCCGGTTGCTCATCCTTATGGCAGTATGAGTAAGCATAAAGTGTATTATTCTGGAATATTGTTGTTTAAGAGAATAAAAAACTGTCATTTTTCAAAATAGATAAATCAATATGTATAATATCCTCCGTGAATAACTCATTACTTTTACCCTCAAATCAGTAATATATATGTACCATGAGAAAACCTTTATGTAAAGCCTTGTTGTGTTTGTCTTTATGCTGCTCTTTTCCCCTTTATGCCCAGCAGGCAAATACCTTGGAGAATACCTTCGTAAACCCCGGAAAAGATATACAAACTTCCGTTTACTGGTATTGGATTTCTGATCATATATCGGAAGAGGGAGTTATAAAAGACTTGTATTCGATGAAAGAAGCCGGAATTAACCGTGCCTTCATTGGTAATATCGGTTTGTCGGAAAGTGAATCGGGGGTCGGAAAAGTAAAGTTTGCAACGCCTGAATGGTGGAATATCCTGCATGCCGCACTTAAAACAGCAACGGAATTAGGGATAGAAATCGGTATTTTCAATTCTCCGGGCTGGAGCCAGTCGGGTGGTCCTTGGGTAAAACCGGAACAAGCAATGCGCTACCTTACTTCTGTAAAGGCGGAAGTTACCGGAGGAAAAAAAGTAAATGTACTGTTGGTAAAACCAAATAAAGATTTTCAGGATGTGAAAGTAATCGCATTTCCATCGGTAGATAAAAAGGCTTCTATCCTTTCTTCGACCGATACGAAAATATCTTCTACTCCGGCTTTGAAAGATCTCACATATTTATTAGACGGGAATAAGGAGACCGAAACAACATTCTCCGGTCTGACAGGAAATGAGGTTACATTGGATTTCCAGGCGGATAAACCGTTTACATTACGTAGTTTAAAAATATTTGCTTCCAAACAGGCCGTTAACAGCCCTGCCAAATTGCAGGTGAAGGAAAACGGTTCTTATAAGACAATAGCCGAGTTTACTATAGATCGTTTCAATCCTGCATTGAATGTGGGATTTGAACCGTACGCACCGATAGTTGTGTCAACTCCAGCGACGACAAGCAAGGAGTTTCGTGTCCTTCTCTCTCATGTTTCAGCTGCAAATGGAATCAGAGAGATTGAATTCTCATCTTTACCTCATGTAGAAAGATACCCGGAAAAGACATTGGCAAAGATGTTCCAGACTCCGTTACCTTATTGGAACGAATACCAATGGCCCGTACAACCTGCCTCCGATGACGAATCTTTAGTTATCGACCCGGATAAGGTGATGGATATTACCGAATATCTGAATGGTGATAACCTGACTTGGAATGCACCGGCCGGAAACTGGACGGTTATGCGGCTGGGTATGCTTCCTACAGGCGTGACGAACGCTCCCGCCAGCCCGGAAGCTACAGGATTGGAGACAGACAAAATGAGCAAGAAGCATATTGAAGCCCATTTTGAAGCTTATATGGGTGAAATTTGCCGGCGTATTCCTGCCGCTGATCGTAAATGTTGGAAAGTAGTAGTACAGGATAGTTATGAAACGGGCGGGCAGAACTTTACCGATGGTTTCCTGAAAGAGTTCCGGGAACGTTACGGATACGACCCGCTTCCATTCCTCCCTGTATATAAAGGATATGTAGTGGAGAGTGAAGATATGTCCGACCGCTTCCTTTGGGATGTACGCCGGTTGGTAGCAGACAAGATAGCATACGACTATGTAGGTGGTTTGAGGGATGTCAGCCATAAATATGGTCTGACGACCTGGTTGGAGAATTACGGGCACTGGGGATTCCCCGGCGAGTTCCTGCAATATGGTGGACAATCGGATGAGATAGGAGGCGAGTTCTGGAGCGAAGGTGATTTGGGTAATATCGAAAACCGGGCGGCATCCTCCTGTGGACATATCTATGGAAAGACAAAAATATCTGCCGAATCGTTTACTTGCGGAGGAACTCCTTACCGGCGTTATCCGGCAATCATGAAGCAGCGGGGTGACCGTTTCTTTACAGAAGGTATCAACAATACGCTGTTGCATGTTTACATTACCCAGCCTTATGAAGACAAAGACCCGGGAGTAAATGCCTCTTTCAGTAATGAGTTCAACCGTAAGAATACCTGGTTCCCCCAGTTGGATTTGTTTACGACCTATTTGAAACGTACAAACTTCATGCTTCAACAGGGATTGAATGTGGCGGATGTGGCTTATTTCATTGGCGAAGATGCACCTAAAATGACAGGTATTACAGACCCGGCCTTGCCAAAAGGGTATCAGTTCGACTATATCAATGCCGAAGTAATAGAACGCGACCTGTTCGTGAAGGACGGTTTGCTGACATTGCCTCATGGCACGCAATATCGTATGCTTGTATTGCCTAAGCTGGAAACCATGCGTCCCGAGCTGCTGGCTAAGATTAAGCAATTGATAGAAGAGGGTGCAGTTGTCCTTGGACCGGCTCCGAAACGTTCGCCCAGTTTGCAGGATTACCCGAATGCGGACAAGCAGGTTCAAACAATGGCGAATGCTCTTTGGGCGAACCTCGATGGTGTGAACCGGAAAGCCTCAAAAGTAGGAAAAGGCCAGCTTCTTTATGGTATGAGCATGGAGGAAGCTATGCAACAGATAGGATGTGTGCCCGATTGTAAATTGGGAGCAAACGACCCGGTACAGTATGCACACCGTACCCTTAATGGACAGGAGATATATTTTATCTCCAACCAGCAGGAATCGGTCATTGAAATTAATCCGGAATTCAGAGTCCGTTCACTTCAACCGGAATTGTGGGATCCGGTATCCGGAACAATACGTCCGCTTACTTCTTATCAGCAAACTTCAACGGGAACAGTGGTTCCGATGAAATTATATCCGAATGAAAGCGCCTTTATCGTTTTCCGCACTCCGGCCGGAGCATCGAAAGGAACCAGCCTTGCCGTGAACTATCCGGAAGCTGAAACTGTCGTAACTTTGGATGGTCCGTGGAAAGTCACTTTTGAAGCTAAAAGGAGAGGACCCGAAAAGCCACAGACCTTTACCCGTCTGGAAGATTTGAGTAAGCATGCGGATTTCAATATTCAGCATTATTCGGGAACCATTCTTTATGAAACAGATTTTAATCTGAAAAAGAGGCCTGCCGGAAACTTATTCCTTAATCTGAATGATGTAGGCGTAATGGCAAAAGTGAAAATAAACGGGCAGTATGCCGGAGGCGTTTGGACGGCTCCCTATCGTTTGGATGTTACCGAATGGGTGAAGAAAGGAAAGAACAAGGTAGAGGTAGAAGTGGTAACCACTTGGATGAACCGCTTGATAGGCGATACCAAGTTGCCGGAGCAGGAAAGAAAAACCTGGATACCTGTTAATACATGGACTCCCGATTCTCCTTTGCAGAAATCCGGTTTGATAGGTCCGGTTCAGATAGAAGCGATATCGATTGTGAATAAATAAAATAGATAATGTCCTACTGTTGATGACGCAGGCTGGTACTGGAAACCGGTCTGCGTTATTTATTTAGGTAAAGTGCCTGTTTTTATGATTGGTAATCACTGTCATAGTTCAGGTATAGCTCTTCTTAAGTGGTTATATATCAGTTTTGTTAAGAAGGTTAAAGTGTTAAAATATTTATGTCAAAACTCTAACATATAAAATCATAATTACAAGTTTCAGTCGCGTAATAATCTCTTCATTTGCATATAAATAATAACCCTTATTGAGTTAACCTAATGTATATATGCTATGAGGCAGAATAAAAATGTCTGTAGAATTAATTGGCTGATTCTACTAATTATGCTAACCTTTTCTTTAATGCCTGCCGCCGGATATGCGGAAAGTGTGGATATACCCGTAAACCAGAAAACGGATATAACACAACAAAAAGTATTGGTAACAGGAACAGTCGTGGATAAAGACGGCTTCCCGCTGGTCGGAGTGAATATTATGGAAAATCCGGTCAACGGTACGGTAACCGATATAGACGGAAACTTTTCCATTCAGGCTACCCCTTCATCCAAGTTGAGTATTTCTTATATCGGCTATGTTACCCAAACCGTAGAAGTCAAAAGGCAAAAACACCTGCAAATTGTTTTGTTGGAAAATTCCGAGCTTTTGGAAGAAGTGGTCGTGGTAGGTTACGGTTCCCAGAAGAAGGTGTCCGTTACCGGGGCTGTCGCTTCCGTACAAACGAAAGAGTTGAAACAAAGTTCTTCGGCAAACCTGTCCAATGCGTTGGCTGGGAGATTGCCGGGTCTGACTGCCATCCAAACTTCCGGGCAACCGGGAAAGGATGATGTAACTTTGTATCTGCGTGGAGCCAGTACGACTAATGGGTCTAGCCCTTTAATTATGATAGACGGAGTGCCCCGCGATAACATCAGTTCGCTGGACCCGAATGAGATTGCATCCGTTTCCATTCTGAAAGATGCATCCGCTACAGCCGTCTTTGGGGTACGCGGAGCCAATGGTGTTATTATGATCACAACCCGGCGTGGGGAAGTTGGTAAACAGGAGTTGAATATTACTGCCGATTACAGTATCCAATCTTTTATCACCCGCCCGGACCGGATACATTCATGGGAGTTTGCCGAACTCCGTAACCAGGCGGCACGTAATAGCGGGACCTCCGAAGAAAACCTGCCGTACTCTCCTTATATGATAGAGAAATATAGAAGTGGGGATGACCCTGTTTTTTATCCGGACAAAGACCCTTATGAAGCTATATTCCGTAAATGGGCTCCCCAGTTCCGTGTCAATATGAACCTGAACGGAGGTACCGAGAAACTGAGGTACTTTGTAAATGCCGCTTACCTGGGGCAAGGCGGGCAACTTAAAACCGAATCGAAAGATAAATTAGGATATGACCCGAGTTTCAGGATGGACCGCTATAATTTCCGTGTGAATCTGGATTACCAGATAGCCAAGAACCTGAAAGCTTCCGTTAATGTAGCAACTTATCTGGAAAAGATGAACTCTCCCCAGTCGCGCGATTTGTATGGCGGCAGTATGGATGCGATGGTCTCGGATATGCTTCATATGACTTGGGCAACTCCTCCGACAGACCCGGGACCTCTTACGGTGGAAGGATATGGTGTCCCTTCCGATCAGGTTATTGCCCAGATGGGAACAAGCGACCGTAATATTTATGGTGACCTGAATCGTCGCGGGTATCGCCAGGAAACCAATACGAACCTGAATACTTCGCTCGTACTGGATTGGGGACTCGACTTCATTACAAAAGGATTAAGTACCAAACTGATGCTTTCTTATGACGCAAGAGCCAAAACGGCAATGGATGGTGTGCGGGGATTGGATATGTACGGAGCGGTCGTGGCAAGAAATGCAGGTGAGAAAAATCACTATAAGGAGATACGCGTTAACCAGGCAAATACGATAAATCTTTCTAAATCGATGGGTTCTAATTATTACATGAATATACAATACTCCCTGAACTATGCCCGCCAGTTCGGTCGTCATGATGTTACAGCAATGGCGCTGCTTCAACGGGATAACTGGCAGAAGTGGGATGGTGATTTGCCATATAATATGTTAGGGCTTTCCGCACGTGCCACCTATGCTTACGATTCCCGCTATCTGTTAGAGGCGAATATCGGATATAATGGTTCCGAACAGTTTGCAAAAGGGAAACGTTTCGGATTTTTCCCTGCATTCTCAGCCGGTTGGGTAATAAGTAACGAAGGCTTTCTGGCAGAAAACAAAGTGATTACCAACCTGAAGCTGCGTGCTTCTTATGGAAAGGTCGGGAATGATAAATTAGGTTCGGCACGTTTCCTTTATATAAGCAATATTTCGCAGTCCGGCGGTTTTATTTCTTCTTTGGGGCGTGGCAACCAGATTGTACAAGGGCGGTTAGGTAATCCGAACCTGAGTTGGGAGATTGCCTATAAGCAGAACTATGGGATGGATATACAACTCTTCCGGGAATTGTCTCTTTCTGTCGATTATTTTATCGAGAAACGTTCCGGCGTATTAATATCCCGTGGTACGGTTCCTGAGATACAGGGTGTTGAGTTGGGAAATCTTCCTAAAGTCAATATGGGGAAAATCGACAATAAGGGATTCGAGATGGAATTGTCTTACAACAAGACAATCAACAAGGATTTGTCTTTTACGGTAAAAGGAAATTTTGCTTATAATAAGAATGTTCAGAAGTTCATGGATGAAGCCATGTATTCGGACCAATATGCCTATCGTTACCGCCAGACCGGTTTCAGTATCGGACAAAACTTCGGTTATCTGATAGATACGAGCAATGGAAACGGATACATTAATTCGCAGGATGAACTGGATAAACTGCCGGTGTACCAGATAGGAACGCCCCGTATCGGTGACTTCAAATATGTGGATTTGAATGGCGACGGTTATATTAACGAAAAGGATATGGCACCGATAGGATATAGCGATATTCCTCGTATCACCTACGGTTTTTCCGGCTCGGTGAGTTATAAAGGTTTCGATTTCTCCGTACTGTTTTCCGGAATCGGACAGGCTTCCCGCTATTATCAAGGAAACGGAATTTGGGAATACTCGCTGGCCGGGTTCTATTCCGGTTACCATCTGAAAGCATGGACGGAGGAACGTTATAAAAACGGAGAAGAGATTTTGTATCCGGCTTTAGGCACATCCAAAGGAACCAGCCAGGTTGCGAATAACTTTTTCATTATGGACCGCTCTTTCCTTCGCATGAAGAATATAGAATTAGGGTATACCTTCCCTAAAGATTTATTGAAGCGGGTAAGCATTAATAACCTGCGTTTATTTATCAGTGGAAACAATTTATTAACCTGGAGTAAACTACCTGTGAATACAATAGACCCGGAACAGTCGGCAGCTGTGAGTTATCCGATCACCAAGATGGTAAACTTCGGTCTGAATGTCTCCTTCTAACCTTTTAAAACAACTTAATCCAATGAAACTTAAAAATATAATCTTATCCTTATTACTTTCCTCGGGAGCCTTATGTTCCTGTTCGGATGTTCTGGATGTAGCTCCTGACGGGACGCTTACGCTGGAAGAAGTTTTTGCAGATCCGGATAAAGTAGGAGCGTTTTTGAATTCCTGCTATAGCAATATCCCGAAGAAAGGTTTTAATTACTGGTTTTTTGAATCGTTGCCCGTAGCTTGTTCGGATGACGGTTGGAGTTCGGATGACAGTGCCGGAGTGCCGTTGCAATATCTGTACGATGGGCAAGCTTCGGCAAGTTCACATCCGATACGGGATATGCACGATGGCCATGGGGCTTTCCTTTCCGGTTATTGGGCAAGATACTGGAAACAAATCCGTTTGTGTACACAATTTCTGGAACATATAGATAAAGCGGCAGTTCCCGGTGAAACGGAACGGGCCCGATGGAAAGCAGAAGCCCATGTCATGCGTGCTTATTTCTATTCCGAACTGATAAAGTGGTTTGGCAAGGTGCCTATAGAACGTAAAATCATGTCGTATGACCAGGACTATTCCGATCTGAAACGAGAATCTGTCTATAAAGTTGCCAAGTTTATTGCTGAAGATTGTGATGCAGCAATCAATATCCCGGAATTACCTTGGCGTATTACTACGGAGTCCGAAGGACAACGTGCAACAAAGGCTCTGGCATGGTGCCTGAAATCCAAAATGCTGCTTTATGCGGCAAGCCCCCTTCATACTGAAGGTGCAAATCATTGGGAAGAAGCTTATCAGGAAAATAAAAAGGCAGTGGAAGAGTTGAAGAAGAACGGATATGAGTTGTTCACTACCTGTACGAATAAAAATACATTCGGTACGCATCCGGCTGCTGCTCTTCATCAGTTGGTTTGCCAGAATGCCGAATATACATCTTCTCCGATGGATAAGGAAACGATATGGCAACAGCGTGACGGCAGTGTCTTCGTCTGGCATATCTCTTATATCGGCAGTAATATGTCAAATGCTTATAAATGTGGAACTTGTCCTACCCAGGAATTAGTAGACGCTTTTGGAACATCCGACGGACAACCGGTCCTGAATTTGGAACAACCTTATCTGGATGAAAAGCATTTGCAACCGAATTACAACACAGCCAATCGATTGTATGACCCTAATAATCCGTATAAAAACCGCGACCCGCGCTTGTATATAACAGCTTTGATGAATGGTGATACGATCGTTTGGGATAATGGTCAGGTTTGGAAAATAGAAACATATGTAAGCGGGCGCCATCATATTGATTTGAATCCGTCGGAACGAAACTTTTCCCGTACCGGATATTACCATCGGAAAATGGTTACACCGAAAGCCAGTGGAACGAATCCGATTAATTGTTCTAACTGGAAACATTTCCGTTTGGCGGAAATTATAATGAATTATGCGGAAGCTGCTGCCGAAGCCGGACATCTGGCAGAAGCAAAGGCGGCTGTAGATGAAATCCGTGCCCGCGTAAGTATGCCACCTCTGCCGGAAGGATTGACACAGGATGAAATGCGCTTGCGTATCCATAACGAGCGTCGTGTGGAATTTGCCTGGGAAGAACACCGTTATTTCGACCTGCGCCGTTGGCAGAAACCGGACGGGAACCTGAACTCCACCTGTAAATGGTTTACCGGCATGCAGATAACGAAGAATACGGATGGAACATTCGGCTATAAGCGTGTCAATGTCCGCCAGAGTCCCCGTTTCGGCTATGAGAACAAAGACCTGTTAATGCCGCTGCCGTTATCGGAGGCTTCCCGTATGGAAGTATTGACAGGGGATAAATGGCAAAATCCGGGATGGTAATCAATCACTATACTATTAAAAGAAGCACAACATGGAAAACCTGAAAAATATAAAAAGAATATGCCTGTTCTTCTGTATCGGATTGCTGGATATGGAGCTTTATGCGCAGGAAATATCAAAAGACACACTTCGGTTGAATGAACAAATCGAGATGGGATACACTTCTGTTTCCCGCAACTCGCTTACCGGAGCCGTATCTACCGTTTCCGGAAAACAACTGGAAAAAGTACCCGTGGCAAACTTGTCTTTGCTGCTTGCCGGACAGCTCTCCGGACTGACAACGATAGAAAATGGCTCGGAACTTTCTCGTGGCGGGGCAAGCCTGTATATTCGTGGCATTTCCACAACCAACGGGAATACGCCTTTGGTTGTAATCGACGGGGTGATATGCCCGAATACCAATTACGAATATATCTCTCCGAAAGAGATAGAAAGTATCACCATACTAAAAGATGCCTCTACTACCGCTCTGTATGGTATACAGGGAGCCAATGGTGTGATTGTGATTACCACCAAGCGGGGAAAAGTAGGAAAGGTCAGTGTGGATGTGTATTATAACCAGTCTTTCCAACAGATGACAAAGACTCCGATGTCGCTAAACTCCTGGGATTATGCCGGATTGCGAAATCAGGCGGGGGTAAATGACGGCTTAGGGGAGTATTCCCAGTTCTCGAAGGATGCTGTTGAGAAATACCGTTCGGGAGCCGATCCGCTCTATCCCAATATGAACTATTATGATATGTACATGAAAAAGATTACCCTGATGGAACGTGCAGGGATAAACTTATCGGGAGGCTCCGAAGCCGTCCGTTATTTCACGAATGTGAATTTCATGCACCAGGCATTACCTTTTAAGGTGGAAAAGAATGAGAAGTACGACCCGACTCCCATGAACAACTGGATAAACTTCCGCTCCAATGTAGATTTGAAAATCAACAAATATCTGGAAGCTTTCGTGCGCCTTGCCGGGAATATTAAGACGGAAAAGACCACCCAATATGCCAATACTACGATTTATAACCATTTGTTTAACTTGCCTCCGACCATGTACGGACCGTTGACTCCAGTGGTGGAAGACCGGAATGACCCGGCTTACGCTTCGAGCAACCAGGTGATTACCCATCTGGGAGAAGACCTTCCGGTCTATGGTATGTTGAACCGCTCCGGCTATACGAACCATGTCGTTACCAATATCATCGCACAGGCGGGCTTGAACCTGAATATGGATTTCCTGACCAAAGGCTTGTCTTTGAAAGGGCTGATGGCTTATCAGACCAATTCGGTGAACGGTTTGTACACACACCAGAACTTTGAACGTTGGGTACGTTCGGGCAGCCCCGATAAACTGGAATTTACCAAGAAAGGGTCTGCCAACAACACGCCGCTGTCTTATGGCAAAGGTTCCCTGTTCTATTACAACCTGAATTTCTTTGCCAATCTCGATTATAAACGTGCGTTTGGCAATCACAGCATAGAAGCGATGGCTTACATCTTCTATCAGATGCAGGAAAAAGAGGGTTCGAACTCGGGGGCTGCTATTTTGCCTTATAAACGGCAAAGTCTTGGCGGGACGGTTACGTATGGCTTTAAAGACCGTTACTTTGTAAAAGGAGACCTGGGATATTCCGGTTCGGAACAGTTCCATCGCAACCACCGGTATGTGGCGACGCCTGCCGTGAGTGCCGCATGGATTGCTTCCAATGAAAAGTTCATGGAGAACATACATTGGTTGAATCTACTGAAACTACGTGCCTCTTACGGTATTAGCGCCAACGACCAGTTAGGCGGTACCCGTTTCCTGTATCTGGATGATATACGCGAAGTAAACGGTACCATTTCGGAAGGGTTGCGTGGTAATCCGTCGGTTATGGCAGAGAAAGTCAAAAAGCAGAATTACGGGATAGACCTGGGGCTGTTGGATATGTTTACCCTCTCGTTCGATTACTATCATAACCATTGTGACAATATGTTGATAAACGGTGCCGGTTATGTACCTTCTTACCAGGGTATCGAGTTGGGCAATTATGCCAAAATCAATGCCGGTAAGATGATGAATAAAGGATTTGAGTTGACAGTCGGTTTTTCCAGGAAGATAAACGAAGACTGGAGCGTAATGGCCGGCGGCTCTTTCAGCCGGAACGATAATAAAGTGCTCGATATCGGAGAAGCGCCTTACCTGAATGAATACGCATACCGTTACCGTACGGAAGGCTATACATACGGCCAGCAATGGGGATACCTGATTGACAAGAACAATGGAAACGGTTTCTTTAATTCGGAAGATGAAATCAAGAAAAGCGGACTGACCTATGCAATCGGTACACCCCGTGTCGGCGATTTTATCTATCAGGATTTGAATAACGACAAAGTCATAGATGAAAAAGATATCGCTCCCATAGGATATAGCTGGTTGCCGAAAAACTATTACACCATTTCAGGGGGACTTACTTACAAAGATTTTGAATTCAGTTTCCTGTTTCAGGGAACCGGACAGGCTTCCACTACCATCAGCGGAATCGGTGCCTACGAATATGCTTCTCAAGGTGTGTTCAATGACATTCATATGCACGCATGGACACCGGAACGTTATGCCAACAACGAGAGAATAGATTATCCGGCATTGTCCTTGCACGAGACAACCAGCCACCGGGCAAACAGTTTCTTTGTGATGGACCGTTCTTACCTCCGCCTGAAGAATATAGAGATAGCCTATACATTGCCTTTGAAGGCATCGAGTGCCATCTTCGCCCAAAAGATACGCTTCTCCCTTGCGGCGCAGAACCTGTTTACAATAGATAATATGCGTTCGAAATATATCGATCCGGAAGTCGGTTCGATGGGTACATTCCAGCCGTATCGTGTGTATAATATCGGTGTCAACTTAATATTCTAACCTTTCAAAAGATTATTCCGTATGAAAAATATCATATCAATACTATTAATAGTGGGAACGGGGCTTTTCTGTTCCTCCTGTGCAGACCTGGACTTGCCATCCGACGGACGTTTGGATTTGAAAGAGGTATTCAGCCGGTACGAGCGTACAAAAAGCTATCTGAACACCTGCTACAGTTATATGCCCCAGGTCGGGTTTACCTATAATGGAAACTCTACGCCACTTGCTTCTTTCTGTGATGAGGCGCACGATGCCAGCGACCATACAAACGGTCCTGTGGCGAAATGGTACAAAGGGCTGACCTCTTCCTCCTATAATCCGTTGAATGACGGATATATAGATGTCTGGTCTCATTATTTTGCCGGTATCCGGAAATGCAATACTTTTTTAGCTTCTATCGCAGACCCGGAAGTTGCTACCTATCATTTTGTGGAAGACGAAAAGAACGGATGGGTTGCACAGGTCCATGTACTGCGGGCTTTCTATTATTTGCAGTTGATAAAACGTTACGGAGGCGTTCCCCTGATTCATACGCCCTATGAACTGGACCACGATTTCTCCAAAGATAAAAGAGCCTCGTTCGATGCCTGTGCGGATTTTATTATAGCAGATTGCGACTCCGCCTTGGCAACGAAGGAAACGGAAGGTTCGTCTATCGGTTTCCGCTGGGCTATCAACGATAATGAGCGGGGGCAGATGACACGTGCAATGGCCTATGCCATCAAATCGCAAGTGGCGCTTTATGCGGTAAGCCCGTTATGGAATGACGGTTCCGGCACCTATACCTGGGAAAAGGCGGCAACAATTACCAAAGAGGCTTTGGACCAGTGCCTGAACCACGGTTTCGAACTTTATTCCACACCGCCGGATCCGAAACATGCACAGAATGCGTATGCCTATTATTTCATTACCCGTTCCGACCCCAGCCGTTCGTGGGATAAAGAAACCATTTACGAAACAACCGCATGGCGTTCCAATGTATGGCGACTGGCCGGTGTACCTATTACTCCGGGGATGGAGAAAGCCGGAGCTTGCCCGTCACAGGAGTTGATCGACTGTTATGAAACGACAGACGGCGAGCCTGTGCTGAATCCGGATAAACCCTATCAGGATTCCGACCATTTGCTGCCCAACTATAATCCGGCGAATAAACTATACAATCCGAACGATCCGTATAAAAACAGGGACCCTCGTTTCTATGCTTCCGTTTATTATAATGAGGCAGTCCGCTATCTGGACGACCCGAACGGCATAAAAGTAGAAACCTATGTAGGAGGGAATTGCAGTATTTCCGATGACGTGAAAGAAGTGCGTCATACCCGTACCGGCTATTATCTGCGGAAATATAATAATTGCCGTTCGGGAATCGATGTAGATGCCGATGGATTAATGCGGATATATCATCTTTCTGAGTTATATTTGAACTTTGCAGAAGCTGCTTATCAGGCTTACGGACCGGATGCGCAGGTCGCTTCTTCCAGTGGTGCCGGAATGCTGTCGGCCCGGGAAGCCGTGAACAAGACTCGTACCCGTGCCGGAATGCCGGCTTTGCCTGCCGGTTTGTCGAAAGAGGCATTTGAGAAACGTTACCGGAACGAACGGCGTGTAGAGATGGCATTCGAGGAACATCGTTTCTTTGATGTGCGCCGTTGGAAGATACTGTCCGAAACCGACCGGTTTGTGACGGGTATGCAGATTGTAAAAGAGAATGGCGGTTATACCTATACCCGTTTCAAGTTGAGCGAACGTTCGACGGTTGCCGACAAATATCTGCGTTATCCGATAGATGGTAAAGAAGTGGCAAAGATATTGAAGTACACAGGGGATAACTGGCAAAATCCGGGCTGGTAACCCGTAAAAGAGTAATAATCGATAGCAACAATATAAATGGATTTAATACGAAAGAATTGCATGAAAAAACGAGCGGCTTTTGCCGGTATGCTTGCCGGTGTGGCATTACTTGCCGGAAGCGCGGGATGTGGCAATCCGGCTCAAGTAGCGAAAAGTGATACGGTACCTGTTACCGAGGATTCCTATTATACGGATATTTATCCGGATACTTGGGTGGCAACGGATGCGTTGGGACGGACCATGCCGGATTATAAAGAAGCAGGCGCGCCTAAAAACGACAAACGCCGTGTAGTCGGCATCTTTTATATCACCTGGCACTCGGACGGTCTTGCCAATCTGAAAGCACCTTACCGGGCGGATGTTTCCAAAGTATTGGATAAAGCTCCCGAAGCGCGTCTGGATGGGGATAATCCGGCATGGACGAGTGGTTCGTACCATTGGGGCGAACCGGAACTGGGCTATTTCCTGAGCCGTGATGAGTACGTTATCCGCAAAGATATGTCCATGTTGGCTGACGCCGGAGTAGATGTCCTGGTGATGGATGTTACCAATGCCGTTCGCTATTGGGATGAGTGGGAAACACTGTTTACCACCATGCAAAAGATGAAAGCGGAAGGCAATAAAGTCCCCCAATTCTGTTTTTGGGCATTCAACGGGCCGGTAATTACGGTTGTGCAGGATTTATATGACAAGATATATAAGGCAAATAAGTATCGCGATTTATGGTACTATTGGGATGGCAAGCCCCTGCTCCTTTGCAATGGCAAGCCTAAATTCGATGCAAATGGGGGAGGGGTACAGAACCCGAATCCGCACTACGACGCGAAAGCTCTTACGGATGTTTCCAATCCGCACTATCAGGACCCGGATTACACACAGCAATATTATACGGACTATACGAAGGATGTGAAGAATTTCTTTACCCTCCGGACGATGTGGTGGGGCTACTATGAATGGGCAGGCGAACGCTTTGTCGGGACGGAAGGAAATTGGAGTTTCGGCTATGATTTGGGAGACGAGCGGGTATGCAACCTGCCTCCGGATAGCTTGGTGTCTACCTGGCAAGGGGAGCGGGAACAGGCGGCGGTAACTCCGGCGCAGCATCCGATATCCATCATTGGCAAATCCTGGACCCGCGAGCATAAGGAACCGAAGCTGAACGACCACGACATGCCGGAACCGACCTATGTCCCCTGGCTGGGCAAAACGGTGGATAATCCGACTGCTTACGGTATTTATTTTCAGGACCGCTGGGATGAAGCACTGAAAAGCGACCCTCAGTTCTTGTATCTGAACGACTGGAACGAGTGGACTGCCGGTAAATACAAATCGGGCAAAGCTCCCGGTTCCGAACTGCCGGGACCTACCACTTTCCTGGGACGCGAAAACCCTTTCTATTTTGTAGACCAGTACAATTCTGAATTTAACCGCACCATACAGCCGATGAAGGGAGACTATACGGATAACTACTATATGCAGATGGTCCAGAATATCCGCCGCTACAAAGGTGTCCGTCCTATTCCCGAAAATAAGGGCTTGCATACGATTCGTCTGGATGGTAACTTTGCCGACTGGCATGCCGTAACGGTGGAATACCGGGATACAAAAGGGGATGTGACCCACCGTGCCCATAAAGGATATGGCGGCACTTACTATACGAACAACTCCGGCAGGAACGATATAACCCTTTCTAAAGTGGCGGTAGATAAAAAGAATGTATATTTCTATGTGGAAACGGCCGACGAACTGACTCCATACACCGACCCGAACTGGATGTTGCTGTTGATAGATGCGGATCAAGATGCTTCCACCGGCTGGTACGGCTATGACTATCTGGTAAATAAGAACGTAATCAATTCGGAAAAGACGGAACTGATGCGTTATAACTCTTCCACTAAGAGTTGGGAAACGGTTTGCCAATTGGACTATTGCATGAACGAAAATAAACTGGCACTGGCTATTCCCCGTACAATCTTAGGGCTGAAAGGCAACGCCTTTACCTTCGATTTTAAGTGGAGTGATAATGCCGCCGATTTGAATGATCCTATTTCCCTTTGTGTAAATGGCGATACCGCTCCGAACCGCCGCTTTAATTACCGTTGTATCTGGAAGAAGTAGGAGAGTAAAGATATATGAAATAGAACGAGGGGTATTGTCTGTGAATTACAGGCAGTACCCCTTATTTTATTGAGTCCTACGTAGACTACGTTAGAACTGGACAAATATATAAACTAATTACTGCATATCAATCATGTAATCCGTTGATATTTAAGGCTTATGGCTTGTGTGGTAATCGTCGAAAACGTGAGAGTATATGATTTATAACAGCTTTCACGGCATGATATTTTTTAATTATCCCTAATATTTAACGTAGTCTACGTAGAACTGAAGTGATTGTTTTATGGAAAAACATACAATTAATAGTTATCAGGAATGAATCAGACAAATCGAAGAACCAGGTGCGCGGATGACCCGGATTAGGCGGATTGGGACGGATAAGAGTTAATTAAAAATCCGCGTTTATCCGCGCCATCCGCGTCAGAAAATGAAATCTGCGTCAATCTGCATACATGAATAGGGTAGTAACAAACAATTAATTATATATGAAGATGAAAACAAAACTACAAGGTCTATGTCCCTCTATCAGACCGGTACAGGCACTCGCAGCAAGCGTATATCTGCTTGCTGCCGTGCTGCTTGCCTCCTGTACATCGGAATCGGACAAGACAGACCGAACATCTACGGATGAAGCGGACAGTGCAAACAGACGTGAGGTGCTTATTTCCTTTAAGAACAAACTCACGGTGAAAACTACTAAAGCGGAGACGAAGGCGGAAACGAAAGCCGATGCTCCCATTGCCACCGAAGCGGAAAACGAAATCGCGACACTGGATATCTATGTATTCGGAGCAAAAGCCGAAGGCGATGGGTATACTTTCCGCGAACGGTTCTCCTATCGGCAGGACGGTTCGGCACTACCCGCCGGGGCAAAAGAATTAGACCTTACACCGAGTGTTGACAATGCTACGACTACCGCCTTGCTGGAACTCCAAAAAGGCTTGTTTGTCCGTCTCTACTGCATCGCCAACCAAACGGAACTGATGAATCCTACAGACGGTACCCCTGTAGCCGATACCTATTTCGCCCCGCTTACTTATGATATGAAAACAGGTGTCCTGACAGACGGAACCCCTTCGGAAAAAGACTTCTGCAAATACCATTCCCCATTATTAACAACAGCCTCCGAGGCATTAGGTTTACCTCTTCCGATGACCGGTGCACAAACAACCCCTATCGACTTGACAGACTTTAGTTCTTCTGCCCGTGTACAGGTTGGTTTTAAGCTGACCCGTACAATGGCTCGTTTCGATGTAAGTAATATAGAGAAGGATTCCAAATTCCATCTGGAATCTATCTCGATGGGAAACGGGCGGAAAGGAACGACCTTCTTCCCTGCAAAGGTGTATGGAACTACCCCTGCCGCAGATGGGGAGTTAATTACTTACCCGGCATGCGCTTTTGACGGTGAGAAAGCCAATGAAGGCTTGCAGGTATCTGCATTCTACAGTTATCCCAGCCCGTTGGAAGATAAAGGCTGCCTGATTCTGAACGGTAGCTATCAGGTAAATAAAACAGAGGCAAAAGAAGTCTCTTATCAGATACCGTTTATCCAGCAAACGGCTGACGGTGGGGAGGTTGCACTGGAAATAAACAATAACCACCGGTACACTATCGGTATCACAAAAGCGGACGAATACCACCTGGACTTTACACTGGATGTAGCCGAATGGGACGAAGGCGGCAGTCTGGACGACTACGACCCGAATGCAGGCACAGGCGGCGGTGGGGTAAATATTACTATCCCGGATGCCCTGAAAGATAAGATAACCTATAATTCCGATACCCGTATTGTAACAATGAGTACCTTAAAAGGGGGCGACGGCTTTACGATAGAAGTCGGCACAAGCGGCGAGCCGGAATTGCAGAAAAGTTATTCCGGTAGCGTTGCCGCCCAGCAATGTGACTGGCTGGAAGTAAGCGCAGCGACTCCTGTTACAAAGGCTTCCGTTTCCGGTTATCAATATACCGTATCTGTAAAAGAGGGTTACGACAAGGATGACTATCCGAAAGCCGTCCTTCGTTTTATAAATAGCATGAGCAGTGAGGAAGAAACAGTGATAGTGGAGCCCGCACCTGGAGAACCCTCTTTAACATCCCCTTCTTCTGTCACCCTTCATGCCGGAGCGGATAATACCGTTCCTACACTGACAATCACCGGAACATGTTTTGGAGGTTCCACGATAGAAGGTCCCGAATGGTTGACTTACAAAACAATGAGTTCCGATAAAACAGGCTTCTCCTATGTTATAGAACTGAATCCTTCCAAAGAGAATTTCCCAGATGTATTGCCTTCCGCACAAACGGTTACGATTAAGAATAAGACGGATAACAGCAAGACAGCCGAAGTAACGGTAAACTTTACAGAAGCGGATGCCTGGTTGGCAACTCCTCTTTCCGGTTACGAAGCGACTGGGCATGACGCATCGAAAGGCTATCGTGTGGCAACTACCGGAAAGACTCTGACTGTATCTTATTACAGTATGTTTATCCCGGAACTGTCGATTGATTATGACCCGGATTATTGTACGTCAACCAATAATGGCAACACATGGTTAGCCGAATCTAAAATGCAAGCCAACGTGGAAATCGTAAACAATCGTCGGAAATTCGCCTTTGATATCATAGTAAATGGTTCGGAGGGTGACGATCCAAAATACCAACTGCATAAAGCTTCGGTTAGTATCAAACAGAATGGAAAAAAGATAGATACTTATACTATTTGGCGAGGTACCTCTTATATAGGTTATCCAATGGAGAGTGGTAGTGCTTCTCCTTATTATACCGCTATCAAGAAAGGAGCTTACTATTGGGCACCTGTCAATTACGGTGCTACTCGTGTGGCACAGGCGAATGATGGGAAGGATATGAAAGTAGCAGGTACCGGTAATCTTTACCAGTGGGGGCGTTATGAACCTACTAATCACGGAACTCCTGTATACAGTGGTCCTATCAGTAATACCCGGCCTGGTAATAATTATTTTTATACTGGAGTTAGCGATACACGTTGGAGTTGGTTAAGCTCTGATATTAATACTTTATGGAACGGCAGCAGCAAAGGGACAAATGACCCTTGCCCTCCGGGTTATCGTGTACCGACAATTGATGAATTTATGTCTATCGGGAATGCGACAGAGTGGGATGGTAGTGGTGGTTTATACAAAGTAAATGCAGAGAGTGGTTACCCCCAGCTTATTTTGCCTGCTGCGGGCTACCGTCCCGATACTAGTGGCAGTACTACCGATTTAGGTACAAAAGGCTACTATTGGTCGTCATCTGCACCGTCTTCTGGATATGTCCCTTTTGGGATAGTACGCAGTACTACGTTGGAGAGAACTTCGAACGGCAGGGCATATGCAAATTCTGTTCGGTGTATAAAACAATAAAAACAGGTAGCCTCATCCGCTTCATATAATCCGGGAACGACAAATTCCCCATCAACAAATACAAATTAATCATTAAAAGCCCCATCTTATGGCAGCAAACTA
>DXVO01000018.1 GCA_019417325.1 Parabacteroides sp.
GACTGTCCGGGTCACGCCGACTATGTAAAGAACATGGTTACTGGTGCTGCTCAGATGGACGGTGCTATCATCGTAGTTGCTGCAACTGATGGTCCTATGCCTCAGACTCGTGAACACATCCTTTTGGCTCGTCAGGTAAATGTACCGAGACTGGTTGTATTCATGAACAAATGTGATATGGTGGACGACGAAGAAATGTTGGAATTGGTTGAAATGGAAATGAGAGAACTTCTTTCATTCTATGACTTCGACGGTGACAATACTCCTATTATTCGTGGTTCTGCTCTGGGTGCATTGAATGGTGATGCAAAATGGGAAGATAAAGTAATGGAGCTGATGGATGCTGTTGATACATGGATTCCTCTGCCTCCGCGTGAAGTTGACAAACCATTCTTGATGCCGGTTGAAGACGTGTTCTCTATCACAGGTCGTGGTACTGTAGCTACAGGTCGTATCGAAACAGGTATCGTAAAAGTTGGTGAAGAAGTTCAGATCATCGGTTTAGGTGCTGATGGAAAGAAATCTGTTGTAACTGGCGTTGAAATGTTCCGCAAACTGTTGGATCAGGGTGAAGCTGGTGATAACGTAGGTCTGTTGCTTCGTGGTATCGACAAAAACGAAATCAAACGTGGTATGGTAATTTGCCACCCGGGTAAAGTGAAAGAACACTCTAAATTCAAAGCTGAGGTTTATATCCTGAAGAAAGAAGAAGGTGGTCGTCACACTCCGTTCCACAACAAATATCGTCCTCAGTTCTACATTCGTACATTGGACGTAACAGGTGAAATTACTCTTCCGGAAGGAACTGAAATGGTAATGCCTGGTGATAACGTAACAATTGACGTAGAATTGATCTATCCGGTTGCTTGTAACGTAGGTCTTCGTTTCGCTATCCGCGAAGGTGGTCGTACAGTAGGTGCTGGTCAGATTACAGAATTAGAAAACTAATTCAAAATATACATATAGCCAGTCTTGTTAAGGGACTGGCTATTTTACGGAAGTAGCTCAGTCGGTAGAGCACTGGTCTCCAAAACCAGGTGTCGGGAGTTCGAGCCTCTCCTTCCGTGCTAAAAATCTATAGATTCGATGAAAAAGATAATTAATTATATTAAGGAATCTTATAACGAACTTGTTTATAAAGTTTCTTGGCCAACTAGAAAAGAACTTTCCAATAGTGCAGTGGTTGTTATGTTTGCTTCCCTGATAATCGCTGTCGTAATTTTTCTTGTTGACTTAGGCTTTGAAGGTGTGATGCGTTTCTTCTATGAGAAAATCTTTTAATCAGTGTTAGGTATGTCTGATGTCCAAAAGAAATTTTATGTTCTGCGCGCTATTAGCGGTAAGGAAAATAAAGTCAGAGAGTATCTCGAAGCTGAATTGAAGAATACAGACTTGGGAGAGTATGTGTCACAGGTCCTTATTCCTACGGAGAAGACTTTTACTGTACGAAATGGTAAGAAAGTAATGAAAGAAAGAGCTTACTTGCCGGGGTATGTATTGGTTGAAGCTGCTTTGGTTGGAGAAGTCGCACATCGATTAAGAAACATTCCTAACGTAATTGGATTTTTAGGTGGATCGGATAATCCCGTGCCTTTACGTCCTGCAGAAGTAAACCGTATTTTAGGTACGGTGGATGAATTGCAGGAACAACAGGATGACCTGGATATTCAATTTTATGTTGGTGAAAACGTTAAAATCACTTTTGGACCGTTTAGCGGTTTCACGGGTGTAATCGAAGAGGTCAACGCCGAGAAAAAGAAACTCAAGGTTATGGTGAAAGTTTTCGGACGTAAAACACCACTTGAGTTGGGTTATATGCAAGTTGAGAAAGAATAATACTTTTTTTGTTACGAATCGTATTACTACTTTCTGTTATCGATGTTATATATCTAAAAAAATTTAGAAACAATGGCTAAAGAAGTTGCTGGACAAATCAAATTGCAGATTAAAGGAGGAGCAGCAAACCCTTCTCCCCCAGTAGGACCTGCTTTAGGTTCTAAGGGTATTAATATTATGGAGTTTTGCAAGCAATTTAATGCCAGAACCCAAGACAAGGCTGGTAAGATTTTACCTGTGGTAATTACTTACTATGCTGATAAGTCTTTCGACTTTGTTGTTAAAACCCCTCCTGTAGCTATCCAATTGTTGGAAGCCGTAAAACAGAAGAGTGGTTCTGCTGAGCCGAATCGTAAGAAGATTGCTGAAATCTCTTGGGATCAGGTAAAAACTATTGCAGAGGACAAATTAGTCGACTTGAACTGCTTTACTGTAGAGTCTGCCATGAGAATGGTTGCTGGTACAGCTAGAAGTATGGGTATCGCTGTTAAAGGGACATTCCCGGTTAATAACTAATAAACTTCAATTGAGATGAGTAAACTTACAAAAAATCAAAAGTTGGCTTTGGGTAAAATTGAAGCTGGGAAAGCATATACATTAAAGGAAGCTTCAGCTTTGGTAAAGGAAATTACCACAACTAAGTTTGACGCTTCTGTAGATGTTGATGTCCGTTTAGGTGTAGACCCACGTAAAGCCAATCAAATGGTAAGAGGCGTGGTTTCATTGCCTCATGGGACTGGTAAGCAAGTTCGTGTTCTCGCATTATGTACGCCCGACAAGGAAGCTGAAGCAACTGCTGCAGGTGCTGATTTTGTTGGATTAGATGAGTATATTGAAAAGATTAAAGGCGGTTGGACCGATATTGACGTGATTATCACTATGCCTTCAATCATGGGTAAAATCGGTGCTCTGGGTAGAGTATTAGGACCTCGCGGTTTGATGCCTAACCCTAAGAGTGGTACGGTTACCAATGAAATTGGAAACGCAGTGAAGGAAGTTAAGCAAGGTAAGATCGACTTTAAGGTAGACAAATCAGGTATTGTTCATACTTCAGTCGGTAAAATATCTTTCAATGCCGATCAGATTCGTGACAATGCAAAAGAATTCATTTCAACTCTTTTGAAATTGAAGCCGTCTGCTGCTAAAGGTACATATATAAAGAGCATTTATCTTTCAAGTACAATGAGTGCGGGTATTAAAATTGACCCCAAATCAGTTGAAGAAAACTAATTAAAATTATTGGACAATGAAAAAGGAAGATAAAGGCGTAATTATAAGTCAACTGGCAGAAACTGTAAAATCATATCCTAATTTTTATTTGGCTGATATCGAAGCATTAAATGCAGAGAAAACAAGCAAATTGAGACGGGAATGTTTTAAACAGGAAATTAAGTTGGTTGTTGTTAAAAATAACTTGCTTAAGAAAGCATTGGAAAATGTAGAAGGTGATTTTTCTTCTCTGCATATTGCAATGAAAGGCAATACCGCTGTGATGTTTTCACAGGTTGCTAATGCTCCTGCACGTCTGATTAAAGAGTTTACTAAAGACGCAAAAAAAGGTCAAATTGCAAAACCGGAATTGAAGGCTGCCTATGTACAGGAAAGTTTCTATGTGGGTGCAGAAAACCTCGACGCTTTAGTAAGCATCAAGAGCAAAAACGAACTTATTGGAGATGTTATCATGTTGTTGCAATCTCCGGCGAAGAACGTTATCTCTGCTCTTCAGTCATCAGGACAAACTATCCATGGTCTGTTAAAGACTTTGGAAGAAAGATAATTTTTTAATTTATATTTGATAAACAAACATTTAAATCATACAAAAATGGCAGATTTGAAAGCTTTTGCAGAACAATTAGTAAACCTGACCGTAAAAGAAGTTAGCGAACTGGCTACAATCCTGAAAGAAGAATATGGTATCGAACCTGCGGCTGCAGCTGTTGCTGTTGCTGGTCCTGCTGCTGGTGGCGCTGCTGCCGCTGCTGAAGAAAAAACATCTTTCGATGTTGTATTGAAAGCAGCTGGTGCAAATAAATTAGCTATCGTTAAGTTAGTTAAGGAATTAACTGGACTTGGTTTGAAAGAAGCTAAAGATATGGTAGATAGTGCTCCTAGCGCTATCAAAGAAGGAATCGCTAAAGCAGACGCTGAAGCATTGAAGAAACAGTTGGAAGAAGCTGGAGCTGAAGTTGAGCTTAAATAGTATTTATAACCTGGTAATCAGGTGATTTGGTTAAGAGTCTCCCTAAAGGAGATTCTTAACCTTTTTGTGTCTATAATTTCAATAAGTTCAATAAATTCCTTACTAGATGTCTTCAACAGCTGAAAACCAAAGAGTTAATTTTGCTTCGATCAAAAATCAGTTTCCATATCCGGACTTTCTCGAAGTACAATTGAAGTCTTTCCAAGACTTTCTTCAACTTGACACACCTCCAGAGAAAAGAAAGAAGGAGGGTTTGTATAAGGTATTTGCTGAGAATTTTCCTATAGCAGATACTCGTAACAATTTTGTGTTGGAGTTCTTAGATTACTATATAGATCCGCCCCGTTATACAATTGATGAGTGTATTGCTCGTGGATTAACTTATAGTGTACCTTTAAAAGCGAAGTTAAAACTGTATTGTACAGACCCAGATCACGAAGACTTTGATACAGTGATCCAGGATGTATATCTGGGCCCGATCCCGTATATGACGGATAGAGGAACTTTCGTAATAAATGGTGCAGAGCGTGTTGTTGTTTCGCAGTTACACCGTTCTCCTGGTGTATTCTTCGGACAAAGTATTCACGCAAACGGTACGAAGTTGTATTCAGCACGTATCATACCTTTTAAAGGTTCATGGATCGAGTTTGCAACCGACATCAATAATGTGATGTATGCTTACATCGACCGTAAAAAGAAATTACCTGTAACAACTCTATTAAGAGCCATTGGTTTTGAAAGCGATAAGGACATTCTTGAAATCTTCAATCTTGCCGAAGAAGTAAAAGTTACAAAGACTAATCTGAAAAAGATGATTGGCCGTAAATTGGCTGCTCGTGTTTTGAAGACTTGGGTGGAAGATTTCGTGGATGAAGATACCGGTGAAGTTGTTTCTATTGAACGTAATGACGTTATTATTGACCGTGAATCGGTTCTTGATGCCGATAATATTGAGGCTATTCTGGAATCAGGTACACAAAATATTTTGTTGCACCGCGAAGATCAGAATTTGTCCGATTATGCTATCATCTATAATACGCTTCAGAAAGATCCAAGTAACTCTGAAAAAGAAGCTGTATTGTATATTTACCGCCAGTTGCGTAATGCAGAGCCTGCAGATGAAGCAAGTGCCCGTGAAGTAATACAGAATCTGTTCTTTTCTGAAAAACGTTATGACTTAGGTGAAGTAGGTCGTTACAGAATTAATAAAAAGTTGAACCTTTCTACTAATGATGATATTAAGGTTTTAACTAAAGAAGATATAATCGAAATTATCAAATATCTGATCGAATTGATTAATTCGAAAGCCGTAGTTGATGATATCGACCACTTGAGTAACCGTCGTGTACGTACTGTAGGTGAACAGCTGTATAACCAGTTTGGTATTGGTTTGGCTCGTATGTCCCGCACTGTTCGTGAACGTATGAATGTGCGTGATAACGAGGTGTTTACTCCGATAGATTTGATCAATGCGAAGACAATTTCTTCTGTTGTAAATTCTTTCTTCGGAACAAATGCTTTGTCCCAGTTTATGGACCAGACAAACCCGTTGGCTGAGATTACTCATAAACGTCGTCTTTCAGCTCTTGGACCGGGTGGTTTGTCCAGAGAACGTGCTGGTTTCGAGGTTCGTGACGTTCACTATACGCATTATGGTCGTCTTTGTCCTATTGAAACACCGGAAGGTCCGAATATTGGTTTGATTTCTTCTTTGTGCGTATATGCAAAGATTAATGAATTAGGTTTCATATCAACGCCGTATCGTAAGGTCGTAGAAGGAAAAGTTGATTTCTCAGAAGAAGGTCTGGAGTATTATACTGCAGAAGAGGAAGAAGAAATGACGATTGCACAGGGTAATGCTCCGTTGGACGATGAAGGTAAATTTGTCCGTGATAGGGTAAAAGCTCGTTTTGAGGCTGATTTCCCTGTTGTTCCGCCTTCTGAAATCGACTTAATGGACGTGGCTCCTCAGCAGATTGCATCTATTGCCGCATCTTTGATTCCATTTTTGGAGCATGATGATGCTAACCGTGCATTGATGGGATCTAACATGATGCGTCAGGCTGTTCCTTTGTTGCGTACGGATGCTCCTATCGTAGGTACGGGTATTGAAGCTCAGGTAGCTCGTGATTCCCGTACTCAAATTATGGCAGAACGTGCAGGTGAAGTTGTTTATGTGGATGCGACTTGCATTAAAATTAAATATGATCGCACGGAAGATGAAGAGTTTGTAAGTTTCGAAGATGCGATTGTTTCCTATAATATTCCAAAATGGCGCAAGACTAACCAGAGTACAACTGTAGACTTACGACCGATTTGCTATCGTGGCCAGCGTGTAGCAGCCGGTGATATTCTGACAGAAGGTTATTCTACTCAGAATGGGGAGTTAGCATTAGGACGTAATGTGAAGGTTGCTTATATGCCTTGGAAAGGTTATAACTATGAGGATGCTATCGTACTGAACGAACGTATGGTTCGTGAGGACTTCTTTACTTCTGTTCACGTGGATGAATATATTCTTGAAGTGCGTGAAACAAAACGTGGTATGGAAGAGTTGACTTCTGATATACCTAACGTGAGCGAAGAAGCTACGAAAGATTTGGATGAAAGAGGTATTGTTCGTGTAGGTGCTCGCATCGAACCGGGTGATATATTGATCGGTAAGATTACTCCGAAGGGTGAATCTGATCCTTCTCCGGAAGAAAAATTACTTCGTGCAATCTTTGGTGACAAGGCTGGTGATGTAAAAGATGCTTCTTTAAAAGCAACTCCGTCACTTCGTGGTGTTGTTATCGAAACTGCTCTGTTCTCTAAAGCTGTTAAAAAGCGTAAGTCAAGACTGACAGACAAGGCGATTCTGCCGAAGCTGGATGAAGAATACGAAATGAAGATGGCTGACCTGAAGAATCTGCTGGTAGAAAAAATATTGACTCTTACTAACGGAAAAGTTTCTCAGGGTGTAAAGGATTATATGAATACAGAAGTGATTGCGAAGGGTGCTAAATTTACACGCAAGGCTTTGGAAGAGTTGGATTATAATGCTGTTCAGGTTAGTAAATGGACTGCTGATGCTGATAAAAATGAGCTTATCAAGCAGGTCATATTGAATTATCTGAAGAAATATAAAGAACTGGATGCTGAACTGAGACGTAAGAAATTTGACCTTACGATTGGTGATGAACTGCCTACAGGGATTGTTCAGATGGCTAAAGTTTATATTGCGAAGAAACGTAAGATTCAGGTCGGTGATAAGATGGCAGGCCGTCACGGAAATAAAGGTATTGTTTCCAAGATTGTGCGTCAGGAAGATATGCCGTTCCTTGAAGACGGAACTCCTGTTGATATTTGCTTGAACCCGCTGGGTGTGCCTTCCCGTATGAACTTGGGACAGATATTTGAAGCTGTGTTAGGTTGGGCTGGCCGTTCTATGGGTGTTAAGTTTGCAACTCCTATTTTTGACGGTGCTTCATTGGATGATTTGAATGCAATGACAGATAAAGCTGGTGTTCCCCGCTATGGTAAATCTTATCTTTACGATGGTGGAACCGGTGAACGTTTTGACCAGCCGGCTACAGTAGGTGTTACTTACTTCCTGAAACTGGGTCACATGGTTGATGATAAGATGCACGCCCGTTCAATCGGTCCGTACTCTCTTATTACACAGCAGCCTTTGGGTGGTAAGGCTCAGTTTGGTGGTCAGCGTTTCGGAGAAATGGAAGTTTGGGCACTGGAAGCATTCGGTGCAGCTCATGTTTTACAAGAAATTCTTACAATTAAGTCTGACGACGTCGTAGGACGTTCTAAAGCGTATGAAGCAATAGTGAAAGGTGATCAGATGCCACAACCTGGTATTCCTGAATCTTTGAACGTGTTGCTGCACGAGCTGAGAGGTCTTGGTTTAAGCTTTACTCTTGATTAATTCAACAACAATATAAGTAGATGGGTTTCGGCTCATCTACTTAACCATCGATAACTCTTTATAAATAAACAATATGGCTTTTAGAAAAGAAAACAAGATAAAGAGTAACTTTTCAAAAATAACCATCGGTTTGGCTTCTCCTGAAGAAATTCTTGAGAACTCCAGTGGCGAAGTTTTAAAACCGGAAACGATTAACTATCGTACGTATAAACCTGAACGTGACGGTCTTTTCTGTGAACGTATTTTTGGTCCGATTAAGGATTACGAATGCCATTGCGGTAAATACAAACGTATTCGTTATAAAGGTATTGTCTGCGATCGTTGCGGGGTAGAAGTTACAGAAAAGAAGGTGCGTCGTGAACGTATGGGACATATTCATTTGGTTGTTCCTGTTGCTCACATTTGGTATTTCCGTTCTCTGCCCAACAAAATCGGTTACTTGTTAGGCTTACCAACCAAGAAACTTGATTCAATTATTTACTATGAACGTTATGTTGTTATTCAGCCGGGTTGTGTAGACACTGTTGCTGAATTAGACTTGCTTTCAGAAGAAGAATATCTGCAGATTCTGGATAACCTGCCTAAGGAAAACCAGATGTTGGAAGATACAGACCCGAATAAGTTTATTGCAAAGATAGGTGCAGAAGCTATCTATGATTTGCTGGCTCGTTTGGATTTGGATACATTGTCTTATGAGTTGCGCCACCGTGCTAGTACGGATAGTTCGCAGCAACGTAAGAATGAGGCTTTGAAACGTCTGCAGGTCGTAGAATCTTTCCGTGCGTCTAAAGGACGTAACAAACCGGAATGGATGATCGTGAAAGTAGTACCTGTTATTCCGCCGGAATTGCGTCCGTTGGTTCCGCTGGATGGTGGTCGTTTTGCAACTTCAGATTTGAATGATTTGTATCGTCGTGTTATTATCCGTAATAACCGTCTGAAACGATTAATTGATATTAAGGCTCCGGAAGTAATCTTACGTAATGAAAAGCGTATGCTTCAGGAAGCTGTGGACTCTTTGTTTGATAACTCTCGTAAATCGAGTGCTGTTAAGACAGATGCTAACCGTCCGTTGAAATCTCTTTCTGACAGTTTGAAAGGTAAACAAGGTCGTTTCCGTCAGAACTTGTTAGGTAAACGTGTTGACTATTCAGCTCGCTCGGTTATCGTTGTAGGTCCGGAATTGAAAATGCACGAATGTGGTCTGCCTAAAGGTATGGCTGCAGAGCTTTATAAACCTTTCGTTATTCGTAAATTGATTGAACGCGGTATTGTAAAGACGGTTAAATCTGCAAAGAAGATTGTAGACCGTAAAGAACCCGTTGTTTGGGATATTTTGGAATATGTGATGAAAGGTCATCCTGTATTATTGAACCGTGCTCCGACATTGCACCGTCTGGGTATCCAGGCATTCCAGCCTAAGCTGATTGAAGGTAAGGCTATCCAGTTGCATCCGTTAGCTTGTACGGCGTTCAATGCCGACTTTGACGGTGACCAGATGGCTGTTCACTTGCCTTTAGGTAATGAGGCTATTTTGGAAGCGCAGATGTTGATGCTTGCTTCTCATAACATTTTGAACCCGGCCAATGGTGCTCCTATTACTGTGCCTTCTCAGGATATGGTGTTAGGTTTGTACTATATTACAAAGATTCGTAAGAATACGTTAGGTGAAGGCCTGGTGTTCTATGGCCAGGAAGAAGCAACAATTGCATATAATGAAAAGAAGGTGGATATCCACGCTCCGATTAAAGTATATGTAGATGACATCGATGGAGAAGGTAACCCGGTTAAGAAGCAGGTTGAAACTTCAGTCGGACGTTTAATGGTAAATGAATTTGTTCCGGCAGAAGTAGGTTATATTAACGAAGTATTGGGTAAAAAGTCTCTTCGTGATATTATCGGTAAGGTAATCAAAACTTGTGGAGTAGCTCGTACGGCCCAGTTCCTTGATGATATCAAGAACTTGGGTTACTATATGGCATTTAAGGGAGGTCTGTCCTTTAACTTGGCAGACGTACTTATTCCACCTGAAAAAGATACATTGGTTAATGAAGGTTATGAGGAAGTTGAGCAGATTCTTGCTAACTATAACATGGGTTTCATTACCTACAACGAACGTTACAACCAGATTATCGATACCTGGACACACGTCAACAGTAAATTGTCTAACATTTTGATTAAGCAATTGACTGAAGATAATGATGGTTTCAACTCTGTTTTCATGATGATGGATTCCGGAGCCCGTGGTTCTAAAGAACAGATCCGCCAGTTGTCTGGTATGCGTGGTTTGATGGCAAAACCGCAGAAGAGCGGTGCTGAAGGTGGTCAGATCATTGAAAACCCGATTCTTTCTAACTTTAAGGAAGGTCTGTCAGTGCTTGAGTATTTTATCTCTACTCACGGTGCCCGTAAAGGTTTGGCGGATACAGCTTTGAAGACTGCCGATGCCGGATATCTGACTCGTCGTCTTGTTGACGTATCGCATGATGTGATTATTAACGAAGAAGACTGTGGTACACTCCGTGGTTTGATTTGTACTGAGTTGAAGAATAATGAAGAAGTTATTGCTTCTTTGTACGAACGTATTCTGGGACGTGTTTCTGTGCATGATATAGTTCATCCTATTACAGGTGAAATTATTGTAAAAGCTGGTGAAGAAATTCGTGAAGATGCAGCTAAGAAGATTCAGGAATCTCCGATTGAAAGTGTTGAAATCCGTTCAGTATTGACTTGTGAATCCAAGAAGGGTGTTTGTGCTAAATGTTACGGACGTAACCTTGCGACTAACCGGATGGTTCAGAAAGGTGAAGTTGTAGGAGTTATCGCTGCACAGTCTATCGGTGAGCCGGGTACACAGTTAACATTGCGTACATTCCACGTCGGTGGTATCGCGTCTAACATTGCAACAGAAAATAGTATTACATCTAAATACGACGGTATTCTGGAAATAGACGAACTTCGTGCTGTAGAAGCAACAGAAGGCGGAAAGAACTTCCAGGTTGTAGTGAGCCGTTTGGCCGAAATGCGTATTGTGGATCCGAATACTAAGATTGTATTGTTGACTCATAATATTCCTTACGGTTCTAAATTATTCTTCAATAACGGAGATAAGATTTCAAAAGGTGATGTAATTATTGAATGGGATCCGTTCAATGCTGTTATCGTATCTGAAGTTTCCGGTAAAATCGAATTTGAAAGTTTGGTAGAAAACCTTACTTACAAAGTAGAAAGTGACGAAACTACAGGTTTGAAAGAAAAGATTATCATCGAATCTAAGGATAAGACTAAGGCTCCCGCAGCTCATATCGTTGATGAAAACGGCAATTATCTGAAGAACTATTCTCTGCCTTTGGGTGCTCACGTTGTGAAAGACAATGGTGATGCGGTTAAAGCAGGTGAGGTTTTGGTTAAGATACCGCGTGCAGTAGGTAAGGCTGGTGATATCACCGGTGGTCTTCCTCGCGTTACCGAGTTGTTTGAGGCACGTAACCCGTCTAATCCGGCTGTCGTTTCTGAAATTGATGGTGAAATAGGCTTTGGTAAAATTAAGCGTGGTAATCGTGAAATCACAGTTACATCCAAACTGGGTGAAGTGAAGAAATATATGGTGCCTTTGTCCAAGCAGTTGCTTGTACAGGAGAACGACTATATACGTGCAGGTATGCCGTTGTCTGATGGTGCTATTACTCCTTCTGATATCTTGGCAATTAAAGGTCCGACAGCCGTTCAAGAATATATCGTGAATGAGGTTCAGGACGTTTATCGTCTACAGGGTGTGAAGATTAACGACAAGCACTTTGAGGTTATCGTTCGTCAGATGATGCGTAAAGTAGAAGTGGTTGATCCGGGAGATACTCGCTTCCTTGAACAGCAGGTTGTTGATAAGCTGGAAGTAATGGATGAAAATGACCGTATCTGGGGCAAGAAAGTTGTTATGGATGCCGGTGATTCTCAGACAATGCAGGCTGGTCAGATTGTAACTGCCCGCAAGTTGAGAGATGAAAACAGTATGTTGAAACGCCGCGACTTGAAATTGGTTCAGGTTCGTGATGCTGTTCCTGCTACTGCAAACCAGATTCTTCAGGGTATTACTCGTGCTGCTTTGCAGACAAACAGTTTTATGTCTGCTGCATCTTTCCAGGAAACTACCAAAGTGTTGAACGAAGCTGCCATCAACGGAAAGGTAGACCGTTTGGAAGGTTTGAAAGAAAATGTAATTTGTGGTCACTTAATTCCTGCAGGTACTGGACAGCGTGATTTTGATAAATTAGTTGTTGGTGCTAAGGATGAATTTGAACGTATATTTGCCAATCGTAAAAATGTCGTAGACTTTAATACGATGGATAGAGACGATGAATAAAAAGTGATGTCTATATAAGAAAAAGCTGTCTGGTAATTCCAGGCAGCTTTTTTTGTGGAAAAAACAAAGAAATATCTTGTTTTTTTAGTTTGGATAATATCGGAGAGTCTCTATCTTTGTGTATTACCATGAAATTTTAATATTTTGAAATATGAAAAGAATCTTACTTTTATTTGTTGCGGTTTTGTTATCTGCCAATGTCTTATTTGCTCAACGTGCAAAGAATGAGATGAATGTGATGTCTTTCAATATCCGGATGGATACGCCTAACGACAAGGAGAATCAGTGGACATACCGGAAAGATTTGGCCGCTAACGTAATAAAATTCTATGATGTAGATATATTTGGTGCTCAAGAAGTACTACATCATCAGTTGACAGATTTGCTGGAGCGTTTGCCTGGTTATACTTATGTTGGTGTAGGACGGGAAGATGGTAAAACAAAAGGTGAATATTCTCCGATTTTCTTCAAGAAAGATCGTTTTACAGTAGAAGATAGCGGTAACTTCTGGTTGGCTGAAGATATGAATGCAATAGGGAAAAAAGGTTGGGATGCTGCCTGCGAACGCGTGGCGACCTGGGCTATCCTTAAAGATAAAGTTTCAGGTAAGAAATTTTTCTTCTTGAACACTCATTTAGACCATGTAGGAAAAGTTGCCCGTCATGAAGGTGCTTCTCTGGTTTTAGAGCAGGTGAAAGTGAAAGGAAAGAATTTACCTTCTATTGTAACAGGAGACTTTAATGCTGCTCCTGAGGATGAACCTATACAGGTTTTAACAAATGCCAGTGATTCTCGCCATCTGACACATACACGTACTATTGCTCCATTGCGATATGGACCGGAATGGACATTCCACGATTACGGACGTATTCCTTTTGATAAACGTGAATGGATTGATTATATCTTTGTAAAAGGGAATATTAAAGTGCTGAGTCACGGTGTACTGACGGAGACTTTGAATCATTTGTATCCTTCTGATCATTGTCCGGTAATTTCAACTTTGCTTATTCAGTAAAATATCAGGCCTATGGATGATGCTAATATTTTAGAAGAGCGCATTTCTCTTTCGGCCGAAGATTGTTTTTTGGTCATGCAACGGTCTAATCGCAGTTTTGTATATCCGTTGCATGTCCATTCTGTATTTGAATTGAACTATATAGAGAATGCGTGTGGGGCTATCCGTGCAGTGGGAGACTCGGTAGATGTGATGTCCGATTTGGAATTGGTATTGGTCGCAGGAGGTGTTAAACACGCTTACTCGAATCATACTTGTACATCCACAGATATAAAAGAAATAACGATACAGTTCCATGAATCCTTATTTGATAGCCTGATTAATAAACGCCATTTTAAGACGATTAAAGAGATGTTTGAAAAGGCATCTTGCGGTTTGTTGTTTAGTAGGGATGTCATTGCTAAGATCCAACCTGAGTTGCAAAAACTGACCAGCGAAGGTTCCGAATCCTTTCATAACTTATTGCGTTTGATTAATATTCTAAAGGATTTATCCTTGGATACTAATGTGCGTAAGTTAAACGCTTCGAATACGGTTAAAAATTTTAGCGAGGATGATAACGATAGATTGAAAAGGATCATGTTCTTTTTGCATGAAAACTACCATAATACGATTTCTTTTACAGAAATAGCCTCTTTGGTGAGTATGAGTGAATCTTCACTTACCCGCTTTTTGAAAAAATGGACGGGAAAGACTTTTATCGATATATTAAATGATATCCGTATTTCAGAGGCAATAAGAAAATTAATGGATACAAGTGATACGATTTCCGAGATATGTTATAAATGCGGATTCAATAATTTGTCAAATTTTAACAGAACATTTAAAAGGCGGAAGGGTATGACTCCAACGGAATATCGTGAGAAATATTTGAATTCACGCTTTAAAATTTAAGGGGTGTAATGAATTTGTTCAAAGGTGAAGTGTACAATGACGGAAAAGTATCATATAATGCTAAAAAAGTATTTGGGGGGAGTCTGTTAAACCCTTACCTTTGTATTGTTAATATTAGATAAGAAATCTAACTAAGGTATTACCTTAGTTTAAGCGTCAAGATTATAACGATAAAACACAATAAGGTATTTTTTTACATTGGTCTAAAGAATTGAGAATTAAAAACACAACTGAAAAAAGGCTGCCTGTGAAGGTGGCCTTTTTTATTGGAATATATCTGATTAATATGTTATATTTGTCTCTAAATAATAATCAACATATAAAATCATGGAAAATAACAATCCGACCAACGAGATTCAAATAGAGCTTTCCGAGGAAATGGCTCAGGGTACTTATGCCAATCTTGCTATCATATCTCATTCTTCATCCGAATTTATATTGGATTTTATCCGGGTAGTACCTGGTGTGGCAAAAGCCCAGGTGAAAAGCCGTGTGATACTTACTCCGGATAATGCAAAACGTTTGCTGTTTGCTTTGCAAGATAATCTGTCTAAATTCGAGGAACAGACTGGAACTAAAACTGCGAACTTTGGGGATTTCATGCCGAAGGGTGAAGCTTGACTTATGGAAGGTAAGTGACAAAATAAAAGGAGGCTACTTCACAAAGAGCCTCCTTTTATTTTAACTGTGTGTGCAATTACTTAATCAAGTCTTTTGTTAATTACAATATGACTGATATAACCCAGAATAATTACTCCTAAACCAGCTAAAAGGATGCCATTTGATATCCCTCCATTCAAAGCTGGTACAGCTAAGATAATAACACCGATAAGGAGTATAATTACCCCCAGATTTTTTAACAATTCGTTCATGGTGATAGATATTTTTATGTATTTTTATTTTCTACCGCAAATAAAGTAATAATAACCCGATTGCAAAAATATTTTGGAATAAAAATGATGAAACCTTCGAATTTACCTTTTATATTTGTGTTATAAATATGATTACATGATGGTACGGATATTCTACATACTCTATATATGGCTGTTTATGGTGCCGGTTTTCATTGTACTTACCATACTTACAGCCGTTACGGTTATTATTGGCTGCCTGTTGGGAGGTGAACGTATATTTGCCTATTATCCCGGAAAGATTTGGTCATGGTTAACTTGCCGTTTGGCATTATGCCCTATAACGATAAGGGGAAGAGAGAATATAGACCCTAAGAAATCATATGTATTTGTATCTAATCACCAGGGGGCTTTTGATATATTTTTAATATATGGTTTCCTTGGAGTTCCAATCAAGTGGGTAATGAAAGCCGGTATCGCAAAAATACCTTTTGTCGGTGCTGCTTGCCGTGCTGCTGGTTTTATCTTTGTAGATAATTCTACAGTGAAAGCTGCGGCAAAAAGCGTATTAGAGGCTGAACGTTGTCTGAAGAATGGTGCTTCTGTTGTAGTATTCCCTGAAGGTTCTCGTACTTATGACGGGAAAATGATTCGTTTTAAAAAGGGCGCTTACCAGATGGCGGTAGATCAGCATCTTCCGATTGTCCCGATTACGTTAAACGGTCCTTTTGATGTATTACCAATAGGTTCATTAAATATTCATCGGCACCGGATGGAAATGGTTATACATCCTCCGATTGAGACAGAAGGAATCGATACATCCCATAAAGGTTTACAGGCAATGGCAGATCATACACGCGATATTATAGCTTCTGCTTTATGGAATAAATATAAATAGAAGGATACATCCATAAAAAAGGGAAGGTTGTTTTGTAGCCTTCCCTTTTTTATGGATATATTATTTGTTCCACTTTAATTATCAGTGTAGATTACTTTGTTACTCCCCAATTCTTCAAAATACCTCGTTTGCAAACGCTCAGGCTAAATCCAAGATTCTTGCCATATAAACTTCCGGTATCTCCGGCTACAGAGCCTGTAAATTCCCATCCTGTTAATTTCGGATGTCTGTATTTGATGTCAATCATTCCGGAAGCTCCCCGTTTGTTATTCAAAAAAGGCGCCGAATGTGTACCCCAAGAGTTTGATATAGACATCATGAAACGATATGAAACTTGTGGTGATAAATCACCTTCTGCCCCTAAATACCAAGCACGTACACGATTATTTTTGAAACCAAGTGTTCCATCTTCATTATATTCCGGAGAAGTAAGTAAAGGAGAACCGATTCCACGGTTAAAATAGGAGACGCCGGTTACATATTCTCCGTTGTTATAGTAGTTATCATTACCTCCACCGGGACCTTTATGGACACTATGGTCAAAATCAATGAAGTGGAAAGGTCCGCTTTGGTCACGGGTTATAAGATATTCCGTTACAACTTTACGCAACCAGGGAAATTGAGGTAAATCTAATTGTACGCCCCATAAGCCATCCGTACCATTACCGAATGTCATACCTGATTTATCATCAAAGTAATGCTGATAGTACGCTGATAATATCCAGTTCGGTTGTGTATATTGTAGTTTGAAATCATAGGAACCGTAATGGTTTCCCAATACATTCAACTTATCCATTTCTGAAGAATCATCTCCTCCCTCCCTTGCAAAAACCGTACGGATAAAATCTTTGAAAGATTGTGGTTGCTTGCCAAAATATGGGTTGGTAGAAGTTCCTCCCCATTGTGCCCAATGCTGTACACCAATGATTCCGGAGAAAGGGGAACCGTTTTTAGTATCTTTAATCTGTATGTAAAGAGATTTATGATGCCAAAGTACATTTTTAATATATGTCTGGCGTTCATTTGCAAAATGTTCCAGATATTTGGTGTCAAATGAGCGACCTAGAGCGAAGTCCCATTTTACTTGCATCCATCCTTTTGTCTTGGGGACAACAGTAAATTCCGGCATGCTCAGGTTTATTTCCGGAATAGGGCGTGCATTATGGGAGATAACCATATCACCCGAGCTAAGCGTATTATCCCATAAAGATTTATGATTCTCTTTGCTACCGACCGAAAGTAAAAGGCTTTTGTATCCTAGCTCAGCATAAACCTGCTGGATATAAACATTCTTATAACGAGGGGCTGCTGCAACCAGGTCCAATCCTGCACTCCATCGGAAACCTTTGCCGAAATATTGCTGGTGAAATATACCTGCATTCAGATAACCGTTATTGGCTTCCAAGGGGACTATTCCATAGCGATTGCTAACCATCCAAAAAGGTGTATTTGAACCAGTGGCAACAGAGCCGAATAAATCTGCTCTATAGCTTGTAGAATTTTCTACCTCCTCTGTCTGTGCAAATGTATTTGCGGTATATAAAAGGGCTGTTGCCGCAATAATTGTCCTTAAGACTTTCATTTTATTTAATTTTTTACCCGGCAAAGGTAAATATTAAAATCATCTGTCCAATAACTCTTTGGAAAAAGATGTCTTTTTTAACCAGTCGAATATGGTTTGATATGTATGGTTTCGGTAAGGTTCTTCTGAAAGAATAAGATCATGAATCCCGTTTTGGATGGTGTCGCGTGTTACGTATTTTCCTAATTTTTCTCCATAGGTTTGTATATCGTGTACATTCAATACAATATCGGAAACCATGTACTCATCATGCCATTCTTTTGTTTCCGGGAAAGATTGGTTGGACGACATAACAAGTACCGGGCACTTTAGGACGATACCTTTTTGTACTGTTTGTTGAGCCTCTTGAATGGCATGTATCCATCCTGCTTTTTTAGGGTGTCCGTTTATCATTTTCCAATCGGTATTATATTCCCATTCCCCTTTGAATTGTTTTAAAAGACTATGGGCATACGAAGCATCACCATAGCCTTGCACAGTCAGGTTTGGAAATAACTTTCCTATAAAAGAAACGGCAGGAATAACTATGTTCTCCATAGTCCATCCGAAATTCCAGTCAAGGAAAGGACTATTCAATATTAATCCGGCGACAGGCAGTTCTCCCTGTTTACTGTTCAGGTAATAAAGTGTAATCAGTCCACCGGTGGAATGTGCCATCAGCAGGATTTTATCATTTCCTTCTTCACGAATGATAGCCAGAGCCGTATCTATATCGGCAAAATATTCTTTCAGGCTTTTGCAAAAGAAAGGATTTTGATTCGGCAGGATAGAACGGCCATATTTCCTTAAATCCATTGCGTAGAAATTATATCCATGTACAATTACACTATCCCCTAATTGCTTTTGAAAAAAGTAATCGTTGTATCCGTGGATATAGAGTATCGCTTGCTTTGTTTCGGGCAATTGTGGTTTTTTGACAAGTGTACAGATTACTTTTCCTTCATAATCATCCGGCATTTGAATCGTTCGTCGTAAATAATCACCTCCCAATACATCCGGAATATATTGAGCATAGATGACAGAGACAAAAAGAAGCAACAGACTTGTAAAGTATAATTTCCGTATCATTTTCTTTCGATTAGTTTTTACTATAACGATTTTTAGTAGCTTATTGTTGGTCATAGCCGATGCAAATGTAATATCTTCTTTATATTTCCCTTTCATCTTCAGGTTGTAAATTAATCCACGGCCGGTTTGTGTCAGGAATGAAAGGTTATAAATCAGAAATGAAATCTGGCAGTCTCTTATTTTTGATATGTTTGTGCTCAAAAAAGAACTTAAATATCATTATTATGAACCGAATCATTTTAAACGAAACATCTTATTTTGGAGCGGGATGTAGAAGTGTGATAGCTGACGAAGTTTCCCGCCGCGGATTTAAAAAAGCATTTTTTGTAACAGACAAAGATCTGATTAAATTTGGAGTGGCCGCTCTTGTTACGGATGTATTCGAAAAGAATAAGATCCCTTATGAAACATATAGCGATGTGAAGGCAAACCCGACAATAGCGAATGTGCAAAACGGAGTGAAAGCCTATCAGGCATCCGGCGCCGATTTTATTGTCGCTTTAGGGGGAGGTTCCTCAATAGATACAGCGAAAGGGATAGGTATTGTTGCCAATAATCCGGAATTTGCAGATGTGAAGTCGCTTGAAGGGGTTGCCGATACCAAACATAAGGCTGTCCCTACTTTTGCATTGCCGACAACTGCCGGTACAGCAGCCGAGGTAACTATCAATTATGTTATCATCGACGAAGAAGCCCGTAAAAAGATGGTTTGTGTAGACCCTAACGACATTCCTGCCGTAGCTATTGTAGATCCGGAATTAATGTATTCCATGCCAAAAGGATTGACTGCTGCAACAGGAATGGATGCTCTGACGCATGCTATTGAAAGTTATATTACTCCGGGAGCTTGGACAATGAGTGATATGTTTGAAATAAAAGCAATCGAGTTAATAAAAAAACATCTGAAAAATGCCGTAGATAACGGGAAAGATACAGAAGCCCGCGAAGGTATGGCTGTGGCACAATACATCGCAGGTATGGGCTTTTCAAATGTAGGTTTGGGCATTGTCCATTCAATGGCACATCCTCTTGGAGCCTTTTATGACACTCCTCATGGGGTGGCAAATGCTCTGTTGCTACCTTATGTAATGGCTTATAACAGTCAGTCTCCTGCTGCGCCTAAATACCTGGATATAGCTCGTGCCTTGGGAGTTGATACCGTAGGTATGAGTGTGGAGCAAGGTGTAGAGGCTGCAGTTAATGCAGTGAAGGAACTTTCATTAAGTATTGGTATCCCTCAGAAATTGCATGAAATCGGAGTAAAGGAGGGTGATATCAAAGCATTATCCCTTGCAGCTTTCAATGATGTTTGTACAGGTGGAAATCCTCGTCCGACTTCTCCGGAAGAAATAGAAGCGATTTACCTCGAAGCATATTAATAACAAGAAATATCGAAGAGTTAAAATAGAAGATAAATAAGAACCGGTACTACGGGTGTCGGTAACATAGAGCACACAGGCTAATGTATATGTACTCCAAGAATGGGGAGTATTGTTTGCATAGGTCTGTGTGTTTTCGTTTTCTCAGGCAGGAAAACAGTTACCTCCTTTTTAGTATAAATCAGTTTCCGGTTAGAAATAAGAAGTTTCATGCTGATGAAACTAAAAGTTCTACACGATGAAACTAAAAGTTTCAAGCGATGGGATTTTTTTGAAACTCTATTATTATATCCGAATAATAGTAATAGTTTTTTCTTCGTCCTTATTATCTTTGTCCTGTTGTATAATCTTAATGAAAATCGGATGAAACCAATTTGTTATTTTTTTCTTTGTTTTTTATTCTGCATAAGTGCCGGGGCTAAAAACCGCAAAGCTGTATACATTATTATAGATGGTGTTCCTGCCGACCAGATAGAACGGCTTCATACCCCTGCTGTATTCGATATTGCATCCAAAGGTGCTTATGCCCGTGCATATACCGGAGGTGAAATAGGGTCTTACTCCCAAACCCCGACAATTTCGGCAGTAGGCTATACCAACCTGCTGACATCTACTTGGGTAAACAAACATAATGTTCCTGGAAATTCCGATTTAAAACCGAATTATAATTATTGGACCTTGTTCCGTATAGCCAAAGAGCAACCGAAAGATTATAAAACAGCGATTTATTCGAGCTGGACAGATAACCGCACTGTTTTGTTGGGAGAAGGCAAGCCGGAAACAAATTATCTGAAAATAGATTATGTAAGGGATGGCTATGAATTGGATACTGTCAATTTCCCAAATAAAGAGAAAGACTTGCGTATTTTCGACATTGATGAAGTTGTTTCCAAAGAAGCAGCAAAAGGGATCCGTATAGATGCTCCGGATTTGAGTTGGGTTTATTTATGGTATACGGATGATGCCGGGCATATAGAGGGAAACGGAGCTTTCTTTGATGACTATGTTCAAAAGGCAGACGCCCAGGTACAGCGTATCTGGGATGCAGTAAAGTATCGGGAAGCTAATTTTGATGAAGAATGGATGGTTGTGGTAACCACCGATCATGGCCGTGAAGAAAGCGGGCACGGACACGGAGGGCAATCTTATCGTGAGCGAACAACTTGGATTTCAACGAATGTACCTGTTAATACTCATTTTAAAAGCAATTTATTGTCTATAACGGATATAGCCCCTTCTATTTCCCGATTTCTAGGTTTTGAAATTCCACAGCCGGTATTGTGGGAACAGGATGGAATGTCGTTTGTGGGTCAATGTGATATTTGTAATTTGAAAACATTGCCTTATGATAATGAGGTATGGCTTACCTGGGATAGTTATTCAAAAGATGTTCCGGTTGCTATCTATGCCGCTTGCTCCAATAATTATAAAGAAGGAAAAAAAGATGAATGGATTAGGCTTGCTACTGTATCTTCCGGCGAAGGAAAATATCAGGTGGATTTAAGCTCTCTGCCTGTTTCTAAGTTCTATAAGTTTGTGGCAGCAGCTCCCGGCAATCATTTAAACAGATGGTTGGTTAAGTAGGCTTTTTCACTGAGTATCATTATCTCAAGCTTTAATCCGTTTGAAAAATAATCGCCTAAAGTTTGTCGGATAAAAAAAACTTTCTACCTTTGCACCGCAAAATTTTTAGTAATAACAAATATAAAACAGCGTTTTATGAACAATTATGAAACCGTTTTCATTTTAACTCCCGTTTTATCTGATGCACAGATGAAGGAAGCGGTAGAAAAATTCGCGAACCTCCTGAAAGAACAGGGTGCTGAAATCGTGAACGAAGAAAATTGGGGATTGCGTAAGTTGGCTTATCCAATCGACAAGAAAACAACTGGCTTCTACCAGCTGATTGAATTCAAGGCAAATCCGGAAACAATCGCTACATTGGAAGTAAACTTCCGTCGTGACGAACGTGTTATCCGCTTCCTGACTTTCCGCCAGGATAAGTATGCAGCAGAATATGCCGCTAAGAGAAGAAGTTTGAAATCATCTAAAGAAACAGTAAAGGAGAATTAATCATGGCAGCAACTCAATCAGAAATCAGATATTTGACTCCGCCTTCAGTAGACGTAAAAAAGAAAAAATATTGCCGTTTCAAAAAGAATGGTATTAAATATATTGATTATAAGGATCCTGAATTCTTGAAAAAATTCCTGAATGAACAGGGTAAAATTCTTCCGCGTCGTATCACAGGTACTTCTTTGAAGTTTCAACGTCGTATAGCTCAGGCTGTTAAAAGAGCTCGTCATTTGGCGTTGCTTCCTTACGTAACCGATTTAATGAAATAATATAAAGAGAGGAGACAGAATATGCAAGTTATTTTGAAAGAAGACGTAATCAATTTAGGTTACAAAGACGATATCGTAACAGTAAAAGACGGTTACGGACGTAACTTTCTAATCCCCCAGGGTAAAGCGGTTATAGCATCTGAATCTGCAAAGAAAGTTTTGGCTGAAAATTTGAGACAGCGTGCTCACAAATTAGCTAAGATCAAAGAAGATGCTCAGGCTTTGGCTGCAAAGTTGGAAGGTGTTTCATTGACAATCGGGGCAAAAACAAGTTCAACTGGTACTATCTTCGGTTCTGTAACTAATATCCAGGTAGCTGATGCTTTGGCTAAGGCTGGTTATGAAATAGATCGTAAGATTATCATTATCAAAGAATCTGTTAAGGAAGTGGGTAACTACAAAGCTCTTCTGAAACTTCATAAAGAAGTTTCTGTAGAAATTCCTTTTGAGGTTGTTTCTGAATAATTAGAACTACAGATATAGTTAAAAGGGTGATTCCTATTGGAATTGCCCTTTTTTAATTAAAAAAAGACGCTTTTTAGTCCGTAAAAAATATTACATTTGTCCCTAAATTTGCAGTTGAAATTGAAGTGATAAAGAGTACATATCTATTTATATATATAATAATAGCTTTTTTATTTTCTTTTTCTCCTGTATTACAGGCGAAAGAGAAAAGTTTTACTGTTGTTATTGATGCCGGTCACGGAGGAAAGGATCCGGGCGCTCGAGGGACTATAATCAATGAGAAAGCGATTAATCTGGCTGTAGCGTTAGAACTGGGCAGACTGATTTCTGAAAATCATAAGGATGTGAAAGTTGTCTATACTCGTAAGACGGATGTTTTTATAGAGTTAGACGAACGGGCAAATATAGCAAACAGGAATAAGGCTGATTTATTTATATCTATCCATACAAATGCCGTAAAACGTGGAAGTACGGTCCAAGGCACTGAAACGTATACACTTGGGCTTGCCCGCACGGATGAGAACCTGGAGGTAGCAATGCGTGAGAACTCGGCAATCCTTCTGGAAGATAATTATTTGCAGAAATACGAAGGGTTTGATCCGACGTCGTCCGAATCTTATATTATTTTTGAATTTATGCAGAATAAGCATATGGAGCAAAGTATTGGTTTGGCTTCGGAAGTTCAAAAATCTTTTACTTCTGTAAAACGTGTGGACAGAGGGGTACGTCAGGCTGGTTTCCTTGTGCTCCGTAAAACAAGTATGCCCAGTGTGCTTGTTGAACTTGGATATATTTCAACGAAGAGTGAAGAGCGTTTCCTGGCTTCTTCCGCAGGGCAAAAAAAATTGGCTTCAGCTATCTATAATGCATTTACCAAGTATAAATGGGAATATGACCGTAAACGTGGTGCTTTAGGGCAAATGTCTTCTAAACCTGCATTTGTGACTGTAGATAATGAGCCGGATACATCAGGAAAAAGTGAGATAAATGCAACAGATACGGATTCTCCTGCTCCCGGTAGTGAAGAAGATATTCGCAGGCGTCATTTGGCCGCATCGCAATCTAAGAGAACAGCAACGGCTTCTAATTCGTCGAAAACAACATCTATACCAGTAGTTCGCCAAGTACCGTCGAAAGGGCAACGGGTTTTTAAGGTACAGATATTGTCTTCCGGAAAAAAGCTTTCGACTAATTCAAAATTGTTGAAAGGTTATAAAGATGTAGACTTTTTTGTAGAGAAAGGTGTTTATAAATATACATACGGCGAAACGACAAGTTTTGATGAAGCAAAGAAAATTCGCCGTCGGTTGTTGAAAGATTTTAAAGACGCATTTATTGTTGCTTTTAAAGACGGGAAAAGAGTGACATATTAAATTTTGGATAATAAGATTTTATATTAATAGAAAAGATGAAAAGTTTATTTACCAAAGAGGCAAAGATTGGACTGGTGTCTGTTATAAGCCTGGTATTGCTCTATTTGGGTATTAATTATCTGAAAGGGATTGATTTATTTAAACCGGTGAACCATTATTTCGTGGCTTGTGGCAATGTGAAAGGGGTAACTGTTTCCAGTCCGGTGTTTGTGGACGGTTTTAAAGTGGGACTGGTCCGGAATATTGCTTATGATTATGATACTGTTGATAAGATAACAATAGAAATCAGCCTTGAGGATCATATGAAAATTAATAAAGGTAGCTATATCACTATTGTAAATAGCTTCCTGGGGGGCGGCGAACTGCATATCAAGCTGAATAAATATGTAGATGATTATTTGAAACCGGGCTCAATATTGGAAGGACGTATGGAGGCTGATATGATGCAGTCCGTACAAAATAATATTTTGCCGCAGGTGGAATTGTTGTTGCCTAAGATTGATTCTATTTTGGGGGGGATCCAAACTTTGGTGAATCATCCGGCGTTAGCCCAGTCTCTGAATAATATAGAACAGACAACAAATAGTCTTGCGGCTTCGTCCCGTCAACTTAATCAGATGCTAAGTAAAGATGTACCGGGTATTATGGGCGATTTAAAGGTGATTACCGGTAATTTTTCTACAGTAAGTACCAATCTCTCCAATTTGGATCTCGCGTCGACTGTGTCTGCTATAAATGCTACATTGGATAATCTGGAAAAGACAACCCGGCAGTTAAATTCAACAGACAATAGTATCGGTCTTTTGCTTAACGATCGTGCGCTGTATGATAATCTGAATGGTACTATGATAAATGCATCCAACCTGCTATTGGATTTTAAACAAAATCCAAAAAGGTATGTACATTTTTCTGTGTTCTAAAATATTGCATTTTTTTATCATAGAATGGCTTATTTAGAATAATTCCAATTAAAAGGTGGAAAATAAAAAAGAATGTTGAAACTTGTATAAAGCCTTTAGGTAGAGTGTTATAGCTGTATTGGAAGGTTTTGTTTTTCTGTAATTCTCCTTGATAAAGAAAACGGGGAAGTGCCCGAAAATAGGGACTTTTGAAAACACCTATTTTCTTAATGCTCTTATTATTAAGTTTTTGCGTTTAACTGCTTGAGTGTAAATGGTATATTGAAGATTTAAAACATCCAAGAAAAATCAGACTTTTTTTTTCGGAATTAATTTCTAAACTTTGTAGTCGTAAAATAAAAATGGAAGTTATAAAGTATAGTTGAGAGAGTAAAAAATCATGCAGACTGAATGTAAGACTTTGTGGAATAAATGCCTCGCTGTCATTAAGGACATTGTCCCTGAGGCCGCTTTTAACACATGGTTCATGCCTATTATACCGCTATCATACGAGGATAAGAAATTCACTATCCAAGTTCCCAGCCAGTTCTTTTATGAGTATCTGGAAGAGAAATACGTGAATGTCTTAAAAGTGACTTTATATCGTGTGATAGGGCAGGGTACAATACTGAACTATCGGGTGATGGTAGATAAAACTACCGGCGGTACGGTTGACTATCCGGCAGAGAATGCTTCGGCTGCAGTAAAGAAAATTACTCCTAAAGATGCCAATAAGGCTCCTAATCCATTTGTGCAGGTAAGTCCTCAGGATTTGGATCCTCAGTTGAATCCTAAATACAACTTTGATAATTACTTTGAGGGGACAAGTAATAAGTTAGTCCGTACAGCTGGTGAAGCGGTAGCGCAGAATCCGGGAAAGACAACTTTTAATCCTTTATTTATATTTGGCCCTTCTGGTGTTGGTAAAACGCATTTATGTCATGCGATAGGTACACGTATCCGCGAACTTCATCCGGAGAAAAAAGTATTGTATGTCTCGTCTCATTTATTCCGTGTTCAGTTTACGGATGCTACACGCAAAAATACAACGAATGATTTTCTGAACTTCTATCAGAATATAGATGTGTTGTTGCTGGATGATATACAGGAATTGATTGGTATGGATAAGACGCAGAATACCTTTTTCCATATCTTTAATCATCTTCACCAGTTAGGTAAACAGTTAATTTTGACTTCAGATAAAGCTCCCGTCGATTTGCAGGGGATGGAAGAACGATTAATTACTCGTTTAAAATGGGGATTGACTGCAGAGTTGAGTCGTCCGGACTTGGATTTGCGTAAGAAAATACTTAAAAATAAGATAAATCACGACGGCATTGTCATTCCGGATGAAGTATTCAATTTCATTGCAAATAATGTAACGGAAAATGTTCGCGACTTGGAAGGTATCCTTGTGTCATTGATGGCGAATGCCGTTATCAATAACCGGGAGATCGATTTACCTTTAACCAAGCGTGTGGTTAGTCAGGCTGTCCGTCTTGAAAAGAAACAGATTTCTGTACAGATGATACAGGAGGTCGTATGCAATTATTATAACCTTGAGCAATCGGTTATACAAAGTCGTTCCCGTAAGCAAGAGATAGTGCAAGCCCGTCAGATTACAATGTATTTGGCAAAGAAATATACGGATTGTTCATTTTCACATATAGGGAAAATTGTTGGTAAGAAAGATCATGCTACTGTATTGTATGCTTGTAAAACAATAAAAGACCAGATAGAGACCAGTAAGGCTTTTCGTTCTACGGTAGAAGAGATAGAAGTAAAGCTTAAAAACTGATTTTTTAGTGATATAATAGAGAAAAGGATGCACCGGTTTCGGTTGCATCCTTTTCTGTTTTGGAAAACCTTGGTTGATGTATAGTTTTGACTTTTGGAAAACATTTTGAATTTGCGTAAAATATAATATATTGGCAGTTAGTATGTTATTTGTTGAAAGTGGGAAACTATTTAATAATGTGATTTTTATTTGTTGAATAATTTGGCTAATACGTAAACAATGTGTAAACTTGTACCGTTATATCTTTATTAAAAACAATAAAACAATCGTGGACCGTAAAACTTACACCTTCGATGAGGCTTTTAAAGCTTCTCTTAACTATTTTACCGGCGATGAACTGGCGGCAAAAGTATGGGTTAATAAGTATGCCCTGAAAGATGCTTTTGGTAATATCTATGAAGAATCACCTATAGATATGCATCATCGTCTGGCAAGTGAAATTGCTCGCATTGAAAAGAAGTATCCTAATCCGTTGTCGGAAGAGGAGCTTTTTAATTTGTTTGATCATTTCCGTTATATCGTTCCTCAGGGAAGCCCGATGACGGGAATTGGCAATGATTTTCAGATTGCCTCACTCTCTAATTGCTTTGTTATAGGAATGGACGGCTGTGCCGATTCTTATGGTGCAATTATTAGAATTGATGAAGAACAGGTGCAGTTGATGAAACGTCGTGGCGGGGTTGGACATGATTTGTCGCATATTCGCCCGAAAGGATCACCTGTAAAGAACTCTGCTCTTACTTCAACAGGCTTGGTTCCTTTTATGGAACGTTATTCTAATTCGACACGCGAAGTAGCCCAGGACGGACGTCGCGGTGCTTTAATGCTTAGTGTTTCTATCAAACATCCGGATTCGGAATCGTTTATTGATGCTAAGATGGTTGAAGGAAAGGTTACAGGAGCAAATGTTTCCGTAAAAATTGATGATGATTTTATGAATGCTGTTGTAAACGGAACTTCTTATACACAGCAATATCCGATAGATTCTTCCAATCCAACTACTGTTAAGGAAATCGATGCACAGTCTCTTTGGAAAAAAATTATTCACAATGCCTGGAAGTCGGCAGAACCGGGTGTCCTTTTCTGGGATACGATATTGAAAGAATCTGTGCCGGATTCTTATGCTGATTTAGGTTTCCGTACGGTTTCTACCAATCCTTGTGGTGAAATACCTTTGTGTCCTTACGATAGTTGCCGTTTGCTTGCTATCAATCTGTATTCATATGTCGTGAATCCATTTACGGAAAATGCTTATTTCGATTATGATTTGTTTAAAAAGCATGTCGGATTAGCACAGCGTATTATGGATGATATTATTGATCTGGAATCAGAGAAGATTGAAAAAATTCTGGAAAAAATAGTTTCTGATCCTGAATCAATGGAAGTGAAACAGAGTGAACTTCACTTGTGGGAAAAAATACGTACGAAAACATTGCAAGGACGTCGTACCGGTGTCGGTATTACGGCAGAAGGTGATATGATTGCTGCATTAGGCTTGCGTTATGGAACAGAAGAAGCAACCGAGTGTGCAGAAAGTGTTCAGAAGGCATTGGCTTTGGAAGCATACCGTTCTTCCGTAGAGATGGCAAAAGAACGTGGAGCGTTTGAAATTTATGATGCAAAACGCGAAGAAAAAAATCCGTTTATCAATCGTCTGCGTGAGGCTGATCCCAAGCTATATGAAGACATGGTGAAACATGGCCGCCGTAATATTGCTTGTTTGACAATTGCCCCAACTGGGACAACCAGTTTGATGACGCAGACAACTTCCGGTATAGAACCGGTCTTTTTGCCTGTTTACCGTCGCCGTCGTAAAGTGAATCCGAATGACGCGGAAGCCCGTGTTGATTTCGTGGATGAAACCGGCGATGCTTTTGAAGAATATATTGTATTCCATCATAAGTTTGTTACCTGGATGCAGGCTAATGGCTATTCTGTGACTAAAAAGTATACACAGGAAGAAATAGACGATCTGGTTGCGAAATCTCCTTATTTTAAGGCAACATCAAATGATGTGGACTGGTTGCAGAAAGTACGTATGCAGGGACGCATCCAGAAATGGGTTGACCATTCTATCAGTGTGACAATCAATTTGCCGGCAGATGTTACGGAGGATTTGGTGGATTCTCTCTATGTGGAAGCATGGAAATGTGGTTGTAAAGGTTGTACGGTATATCGTGACGGATCTCGCTCCGGTGTATTGCTGGCAACAGAAAAGAAGAAGAAAAAGGAAGATTGCAATTGCATGGAGCCGCCTGTGATTGTGGCAACACGTCCTCGCGAATTGGAGGCTGATGTAGTTAAATTCCAAAATAATCGTGAGAAATGGATTGCATTCGTTGGGCTGCTGAACGGACGCCCTTATGAAATTTTTACCGGTCTTGCCGATGATGATGAAGGAATTATGCTTCCGAAGAACGTATCTAAAGGAACTATTATCAAAAGTTATGATGATGACGGTAATAAACATTATGACTTCCAGTTCAAGAATAAGCGTGGATATAAAATGACTATCGAAGGCTTGGATGGTAAATTTGACCCGGAATTCTGGAACTATGCCAAGCTTATATCTGGTGTGTTGCGTTATGGTATGCCAATCGACCAGGTTATCAAACTGGTTCAGGGAATGGAGTTGAATAATGAATCTATTAACACCTGGAAAAATGGTGTGGAACGTGCATTAAAGAAATATCTGCCTAACGGAATGGAGGCAAAAGGACAGAAATGCCCGAACTGTGGACATGAAACACTGGTTTATCAGGAAGGTTGTCTGATTTGTACAAACTGCGGAGCTTCCCGTTGCGGTTAAGCGAGCCTGTAACATAGCTTTTTAGTAATGGAGAATCGAGCATAAAGGGGCTACCTTTATTTTCGGTTCTCCATTCTCTTTATAAGAGAAATTTTGTACCTTCGTAACCAATACAAAAATTTAATACGCATGAAAGTTACCTTTAATATAAATTTTCATACTATCTGGGGACAAAGATTGTGTGTGGTTGGTTCGGTCCCAGAGCTGGGGGCTTGGAATTCGGCTTTGGCAAGGGAAATGATTTATCTGGAGGATGGAAACTGGCAGTTAACTATTGATATTGCTGCTCCCGTCCAGAAAATAGAATACAGATATTTTCTCCGTATAGACGATAAGCAAGTTTTTGAAGAATGGGAAAAAAACCATCAGGTTTTCTTTATAGGTTCTGCACAGCAGTATACTTTGTATGATTATTGGCAAGTGCGTCCAGCAAACCTTGCATTTTATTCTTCTGCTTTTACGAAAAGTTTGTTTGCCCACCCTTGTAATAAAAATGAACGGGTTATAAAAAGCGGTAAACGTCTGACTATAAAAATATCGGCGCCCCATGTGGAAAAAAATCAGAGTATTGCGGTTACCGGTAATCAGGACTGCTTGGGAAACTGGCATCCTGAAAAAGCATTGATTCTTAGTTGTGATACATTTCCTGTATGGCATATAGACCTGGATGTAAATGAGATTACTTATCCCTTGGAATATAAATTCCTTATTTTTGATGAAAATAACCAGCCCCTTTATTGGGAAGACGATGGAAACCGGGTATTAAACTTACCCTCTCAGGAGGTGGGAGAAACCGTAATAGTGTCTGGTCTCTATTTCCGTGATAATCTTCCTTTATGGAGATGTGCAGGAACTGTTATTCCTGTTTTTTCCTTGCGTTCCCGGGAAAGTTTTGGTGTTGGCGACTTGGGTGACCTGAGATTATTGGTCGATTGGGCGAAGAAAACTCACCAGCGCATTATACAGGTACTTCCAATGAACGATACGATAACGACCCATACCTGGAGAGATTCATATCCGTACAGCGCAATTTCAATCTATGCTTTGCACCCGATGTATATAAGCTTGCCTTTACTTGATAAATTAAAAGATAAGGGTAAAAATACATTTTTTGCGGCAAAACAGATGGAATTGAACAGTAAGGAGGATGTGGATTACGAATCTGTTATCAAATATAAGTTGGAATATTGCCGTGAACTGTTTAATCAGGAAGGTCCGTCTGTATTGGCCAGTCAGGAATTTAAGGATTTCTTCTCCAAGAATGAGGATTGGTTACTTCCATATGCCGCGTATTGTTATTTACGTGATAATTATGGTACTCCCGATTTTACACAGTGGACAGATTATACTGTATTTGACCGGGCTCGCATACAAAATCTTTGTGCAAAAACGAGTAAAGCCTATCCGGAAATCTCATTCTTTTATTTCTTGCAATTTGTTTTGTATACCCAATTTAAATCTGCATCCGATTATGCCCGTAAGAATGGTGTTGTGCTGAAAGGCGATTTGCCTATCGGAGTGAGCCGTACCAGTGTGGAAGCATGGATGGAGCCGCAATATTTTAATATGAACGGGCAAGCAGGGGCGCCACCGGATGATTTTTCTGTGGATGGACAGAATTGGTTTTTCCCTACCTATAATTGGGAGGTTATGGAGAGTGATAATTTTTCCTGGTGGAAAAAACGTTTTGCTAAGCTTAGCGATTATTTTGATTGTTTTCGTATAGACCATATTCTTGGTTTTTTCCGTATATGGGAAATACCTATGGAGTATATACAGGGGCTTTGTGGACATTTCAATCCGGCTCTTCCTTTTACAAAAGATGAAATAGAACAATACGGATTGAGTTTTAACGAGGCTAGACTTACAACCCCGCACATCAATCGCGAATTTTTACCGGAGTTGTTTGGAGAGCAGACTGAAGAAGTTATTGATACTTATTTGGCACAGTCTTCTTCACGTCATTTTGTTTTAAAGCCATTTTGTGATACTCAGCGGAAAATAGAGAAACTGTTTGAAGGAATGAATGATGAAGTTTCTCTCCGGGTAAAAAAGGGACTGTTTGCCATTGCTAATGAAGTGCTGTTTTTGCGTGATCCGCGTGAAGCTGATAAATATCATCCCAGAATATCCGCGAGCCGGTCTTTTATTTACCGTGAATTAAGTGCACCGGATAAATATGCTTTCGACCAATTGTATTGGCATTTCTTTTATCATCGTCATAACGATTTCTGGAAGGCACAGGCATTAAATCGTCTTACTCCATTAGTCTCAAGTACGGAGATGCTGGTTTGTGGAGAGGATTTGGGAATGATTCCGGAGTCTGTTCCGGATGTAATGCATAAATTGCAGATATTAAGCCTGGAAATAGAACGTATGCCGAAAACAGCCCAAAGGGAATTTTCTGATTTGTCAGACTTGCCTTATCATTCGGTATGTACAACATCTACGCATGATATGACTCCTCTGCGTAGTTGGTGGAAAGAAGACCGGGCAAAAATACAGCGTTATTATAATAATGTATTAAGAAGAGAAGGTGCAGCCCCCGAAGACTGTTCGGCAGATATCATAACTCAAATCATATTTAATCATTTAGGGGCCCGGTCGATGTTGGCTATTCTCCCTTTGCAGGACTGGTTGGGCATGGATGATACAATAAAGAGAAAAGATGCAGAAGCAGAGCGTATTAATGTGCCGGCAAATCCAGCTCATTATTGGAAATACCGGATGCATATTCCATTGGAAGAATTACTCCAAGCCGAAAGTTTAAATAGTAAAATTATCAGTTTGATAGAAAAGTCAGGAAGAAAATAAACTATCATTACCGAAAACAGCACACGCTATTTTATAATAATGTGTGCTGTTTTCGATAATAAATCGTTTTATGATTTATCCGTACTGGACATTTTGCAAACACCATTAAAGCGGGCATTCGGTTCAATTTCAATTGTTTGGGCAAAAATATCGCCATTAATTTCAGCTGTAGACTTCAATGTTAATTTTTCATTTATACAGACTGAACCATCAACTTCTCCAAGAATTTCAGCGTTCTGAGCAGAGATGTTGCCAGTAACGCATCCTTTAGGACCTATAACTATTTTACCATTGCAACTGATATCTCCCTCCACTTTTCCATCTAAACGAAAGTCTGTATCTGTTACAATATTTCCTGTTACGGTAGTACCGGCTGCCAATGTGTTATGAAGCCCGCCTGTAGTGTTTTCTTCTTTTTGTTTTATTCCCATCATATATGTCGTAGTTGCTTAATACAAATATAAGACTAAATTTTTGTAGTAAGGTTTACTTTATTTACATTTACAGAAAATAACGGATTATGACAACTAAAATTGAGTTGAAAAATATGAAATTTTATGCCTATCATGGAGTAGCCCTTCAGGAAAAGATGGTAGGAAATACATTCATTATCTCTTTAATGTTAACGGCTCCTCTCCAAAAAGCCACATTAAGTGATGAACTGGAAGATACTATAAATTATGCGTCTGTTTATGAGGTTGTAAAGCGTGAAATGGATATTCCGTCAAAATTAATAGAGCATGTTGCCGGACGTATATTAAACGCTTTGAAAAATACTTTCCCGCAATTAGAAGCGGTAGAGTTGAAATTATCAAAATTAAATCCTCCTTTTGGTGGTGATGTCTACAGTGCATCCGTTATTTTGCAAGAAACCTATTAGTTTGTCTTTGACACCGGTCATAGACTTGTATTTCTTTTGTGGGAGATAGATCCCCTTATCTGTACTTGCTGTGGTAGGCATTGACATATTTCTTTCATAGTTATGATTTCCCAATTCATAACTATGATTTTGAAAAACCTAACGATGAATCCTTAAAACGGTCTGTATTCCATAAATGTGATTATTGGGGAGGGAAAAGTCTATTTTGTTTGTTAATTACACTTATTACAGTACAAATTTATGCTTTGTAGTTAAAGTTATTTTATATGCTATTAAGCTCTTATTTTTCTTGATAGAAAATAAAAACTGTAGTTCTCATAAGACTTGATTAAAACTCAACAAATATATAAATATTTTCTTATATATTAATGCTATAATTCTTTGATTTTAAAAGTGTAATGCTTAAAAGTCAATGGCTAATGTTGTGAAAATATATGATTCGTAACAACTTTCAAGGATTCTAATTTTCCAAATTTATTTTGATTTTTAACGTAGTCTTATGAGAACTAAAGCCATCCCTTTCTGCAAAGAAGAATTATGGTTGGAATTAGTTGTCTGCATCTTGGTTGTAGTAAAAAAAGTTTGTTATTGGTGAAAATTATAAATTTGGTAAAAGTGAACCAGGGTAGAAAAAAATGGCCTCCGGTAGAAACGGAAGAGCTATGGTAAAAACCAAACAGACGAGGTAATAACAAATATGAACGATAAATATATATGAAAATGAACACAAAACTACAAGGTCTATGTCCCTCATGCAGGCCTCTACAGGCACTCGCGGCAAGTGCATATCTGCTTGCCGCCGTGCTGCTTGCCTCTTCCTGTACGGCAGAGTCCGACAAGACAGACCGTACCCCGGCAGACGGAACAGACAGTGCCAACAAACGCGAAGTGCTTCTTTCCTTTAAGAACAAACTTACCGTAGCCACAACCAAATCGGAAACAAAAGCCGATGCACCCATCGCCACAAAAGAAGAGAACGCAATCTCCACACTGGATATTTACGTGTTCGCTTCTGCTGATGAGACAGGAACTTACACCTATCGCGAACGCTTCGCCTACCGCCCCGAAGGAGTGGCTCTGCCGGCAGGCGCCAATAAACTGAACCTTGCTGTCGGTACGGACGACGCTACCACCACCGCCCTGCTTGAACTCCAAAAAGGCATGTTCGTACGCCTTTACTGCCTTGCCAACCAGACCGAACTGGTGAATACGGCAGGTGATAAAGTAGAAGACGCTTACTTCCAGCCACTCGAATACACTATGGAAACCGGGAACCTTGTCGAAGGGACACCTTCTGAAACAGACTTCCAGAAGCTCCATTCCCCGTTGCTTTCAGCGACAGGTACAGCATTGAACCTCCCCCTTCCGATGGTCGGTTCGCAAACCGTCTCTATCGACCTGACCGACTTCGGTTCTTCCGCACGCGTACAAACCGGATTTAAGTTAACACGTACAATGGCCCGCTTTGATGTGAGCAATATAGAGACTGATTCCAAATTCCATCTGGAGTCCATCTCAATGGGTAACGGACGGAAGGGAGTTTCCTTCTTTCCCGTCAAAGTGTATGGCACATCTCCTGCGGCGGATGATGATTTGATAACTTATCCTGAACGTACTTTTGAAGGCGACAAAGCCAATGAAGGCTTGCAAGTATCTGCTTTCTACAGTTACCCAAGCCCTTCGGCAGATAAAGGTTACCTGATACTGAAAGGAACGTATCAGGTAAACCTGACAGAGACAAAAGACGTAACCTACCAGATACCTTTTGAACAGCCCACAGCCGATGGCGGCTCGGTTGCGCTTGAAATAAACAATAACCACCGGTACACGATAGGCATTACCAAGGCGGATGAGTATCATTTGGACTTCACGCTGGATGTAGCCGAATGGGATGAAGGCGGCGAGATAGACGGTCTTGACCCGACAGCCGGTTCCGGTGACTTTACTTTCGACCCGGACGGGATAGCAAACGCCGCAACGACTTTTGATGAAACTAACAAAACGGTAACGATGCTCCTTGCCGATAACAGTAAGTTTTCCCTTTCCACAACCGCCAACTCTACCATGTCTTGCGCCATCCGGTATGCCGGAAACAATAAGAACTGCGACTGGCTGGATGTAAAAGAAGATCCGGCAACAAAGGCTGTAACCGCTTCCACCATCTCCGGCACGAAACATAAATATATAATTTCAATGAAGGCGGATTATACCGGAGGCATTTACCCCCGTGGAATCATCCGTTTTATCGATGACGCTACCGGAAAGAGCAATACGCTGCTTGTCGAGGCGTTATCATCAATTCCTGAACTCGCCCTATCCGCATCTGACGGTACAAGTAGCTTTGCAGATAACAAGCTGACTTTGAAAGCGACATCATCTGTTGCTACTCCTTCCGTTACACTTACCGTCAATTGTCAGGGTGGCAGCAAACTGGCTGATTTCCCCGAATGGATGACCGTGGATAAAACGGAAAGCAGCAATGATGAAGACACGTATAAGTTTGAAGTGAAAGTGGATAAGGATGGCTTCCCGACTACCAATCCGGGTGAAGTTACCTTTAAGTTCCGCCATAAAATAGATAATTTGAAAGAAGTGCCCGTAACCCTGGCAATAGAAGATGAACCCTCGCTGGCTGTAACCGGAGGTGTCACCAAAGATGATGACGCTAAAACATTGCGGATAAACCCGACAGGCGGAACCCGAACTTTCAGTATCGTTATTAAATCGTTGTTTGAATCCACTCCTGTAAGTAGCGAGTATGATGTTGCCTATGGAACCAGCCAAAATTGGTTGACTGGAACTGATGCCACCAGTGTTGTAAACAACCGCCGCCAGTATACTTATAGCGGAACAGTTGCCTCCGCTTCTGGTAGTGATGCCGCGTATCAGGCGCATAAAACCAACCTAAAAATCTTAGTTCCCGGTCAGGAAGTCAAAACGTATGGTTTTTACCGTAGCGCAAATACCGTCACGTATCCTGTCAGTGCCGATAAACAATATACTGCTATCCAAATGACGGGAAAAGACGGTAAAACCTATTATTGGTCTCCTGTTAATTTGGGTGCTACCGAGATACCTACCACCGTCCCTTCCGCTTCCTCAACAGCCGGTGGAACAAATGACATTACATCCACTTGCGGTAAATTATTCCAGTGGGGCCGTCAATATGGATTTACGAATACTAACAATAGCGATATCACCAATGCTGAAAAGTTTGATGGTAAAACTGACCCGTTAGGTTTCCCTACAGGTGAGGGTGCTCTTACCGATATGAGCCCTTGGAATAAAAAGTTTATCGTATATAGTAGTTCTTCCCCTAATACCCAAGGTAACTGGTTACGTTTCGAAGATGGAAAGGATAACCCGTCAAGCAGTAGTATGGTAGCTGATGCTTGGTATCAGCAGTTATGGAACCTCGATGAGGTAGCCAATTCTGCAGTCGATGCCATCAAGACAGCTCGTAAAACACCTTCTGACCCTTGCCCTGCCGGTTGGCGTGTTCCTACAATGGCTGAATGGGTGACCATCGGTGCTGATAATTCCAGTACCGGTAAAACGTGGAACAGTTCTACACACCTTTTGACAATAAGTGCAGCGAACAGCCTTCAGTTGCTTTTGCCTGCTGCGGGCTGTCGGTACGTCAGTAATGGTTAGTCCGGCAATCAGGGTTCCTACGGCTACTACTGGTCGTCGTCAGTGCCGTCCGGTCTTACGAGCGCCCGTAACGTGGGCTTCAGCAGTGCTACGTTCAGCCAGGATACAGGCAACAGGGCGAACGGGTTCTCGGTTAGGTGTCTCCAAGAATAAAAAAGGTCGGCGAATTGCCGACC
>DXVO01000019.1 GCA_019417325.1 Parabacteroides sp.
CCGCCGACCCTCTGCTTGTAAGGCAGATGCTCTGAACCAGCTGAGCTAAACGCCCTTTCATTTTCAGTAAATTTATATGCTTTATCTCTCTAAAGCGCTGCAAAGATACGGCTTTTTTTATTCTCTCCAAATTTTTTGCGAAAAAAGTAGAAAAAAGTTCCAGCTCTGCCCTGTATGTTTAAGAATTATAGTACCTTTGCATCTCTATATTAATAATGTATATGAAATTTTCTACACTAACAGCAATATCACCTGTAGACGGGCGATATAGGAATAAGGCTGAAAATCTGGCTGCCTACTTCTCTGAATATGCACTCATTAAATACAGAGTGCAGGTTGAGATCGAGTATTTTATTACTTTGTCTGAATTTCTTCCGCAATTAAATGCTTTGGCAACAGCGGAAAATAAACAAGCTCTGCGGAAAATTTATCAGGACTTTTCTGTTGAAGATGCAACGCGTATAAAAGAGATAGAGAGCATAACAAATCATGATGTAAAAGCAGTAGAGTATTTTATCAAAGAAAAATTTGATTTACTGTCTTTGCAGGAGTATAAAGAATTTATTCATTTCGGGTTGACATCCCAGGATATAAACAATACATCCGTACCTTTGTCTATCAAAGATGCTTTGAACGAGGTGTATTATCCGGGACTTCAGGAAGTGATAGATCTGCTGAAGCAATATGCTGAAGCATGGGCTGAAATACCTATGCTGGCTAAAACTCATGGACAGCCGGCTTCTCCTACACGTTTGGGGAAAGAAATTATGGTATTTGTGTACCGCCTGGAACAGCAGGTGGCTTTGTTGAAAGCAGTTCCTGTCTCTGCCAAATTTGGTGGTGCGACTGGTAATTTCAATGCACATAACGTAGCATATCCGGAATATGACTGGCGTGCATTTGGTAACAAATTTGTAAATGAAGTGTTGGGTCTTAGCCGTGAGGAATGGACTACACAGATTTCAAATTATGACAATCTTGCTGCAATTTTTGATGGCATGAAGAGAGTCGATACTATCCTGATTGACTTGTGCCGTGATTTCTGGCAATATGTTTCAATGGAATATTTCAAGCAAAAGATTAAGGCTGGTGAAGTCGGATCTTCTGCAATGCCTCATAAGGTAAACCCAATTGATTTTGAAAATGCAGAAGGTAATTTGGGAATGGCGAATGCCATCTTAACGCATTTGGCTATGAAATTGCCTATATCTCGTTTGCAGCGGGATTTAACAGACTCTACAGTGTTACGTAATGTGGGGGTCCCGATGGCTCATATTGAAATAGCATTCAAAAGCTTAACAAAAGGCCTGGGAAAATTGTTATTAAATGAGAAAGCTTTGTATCAGGACTTGGATCAATGCTGGGCTGTGGTAGCCGAAGGCATCCAAACTATTTTGCGCCGGGAAGGTTATCCGAAACCTTATGAAGCATTAAAAGCTTTGACTCGTACAAATGAAGGAATTACATCTGAATCGATACGTAGTTTTATTGATACATTGCAGGTGAGTGATGCTGTTAAAGCTGAATTAAAGGCGATTACGCCTCATAATTATACAGGAATTTAGAGAGAAACAGGTGGTAGCCGTGAGGCTACCGAATTATTTAATTATCATTTAATTCGTAGCAAATGAGTACAGAAGAAAGAGATGAAACTCAACCGCGTCCAAGGAAAGTGATACCAAGTATCAGGCGAGAAAACACAGACCAGGATTCTGAACGGAGACCTTATAACCAAGGTTATAACAGACCTGAAGGAAACAACTATGAACGGAGATCGTATAACCGTCCTAATTGGGAAGACCGTGGCGGTTATAATTCTTATGGTGACAGACCAAGTCGTCCGCGTACGTACGATAACAACCGTGAGGGTGGTTATAACAAACCTTATAACCGTGACAATGGCGGAAACCGCAATTATGGAAACCAGGGTGGTTATAACAATTCACGGTCGTCTTATGGAAACAACCGGTCGTATAATCAGGGGGGATATGGCAACAATAATGACCGTCCTCATGGTAGTAATAATTATTATGGGAATGACCGTCCGTCGTATAACCGTCCTTCCCGTCCGAATTATGAAGACCGTGGAAAAGCTTATTCTGCAACTCCTTCAGGTGATGGTGTTTCAGGAGATGGCATGAAGAAAAGAAGACCTCGTGTTGGTGATGCTCGTGTAACATCATTCGATCGTAATGAACATCGCGATAACAACAGAGGCTATGGGAATAATAACCGTTATGGTAATAGTGGAGGTTATGGCAATAGCGGAGGCTATGGTAATCACAGAGGCTATGGCAATAATGGTGGTGGCTATGGAAATCGTCGTCCGAGCAATAATAATCGTTCCGGAGATTATAATCCAAATGCCAAATATAATTTCCAGAAACAGTTAAAGTATAAGGAAGTCTTGGCAGACCCGAACGAACCAATTCGTTTGAACAAATTTTTGTCAAATGCCGGTGTTTGTTCACGTCGTGAAGCTGATGAATTTATCCAGTCGGGGGTAGTTAAAGTTAACGATGCAGTAGTAACTGAATTGGGAACAAAGATTACGCGTCAGGATAAGGTTACATTCCAGGATCGTCCTGTCCAGATTGAAAGCAAGATCTATATCGTCTTGAATAAGCCGAAGAATTGTGTAACAACATCTGATGATCCTCAGGAACGTTTGACGGTAATGGATTTAGTAAAAAATGCATGTCAGGAACGTATTTATCCGGTAGGACGTTTAGACCGTAATACAACAGGTGTCCTGTTATTGACTAATGATGGAGATTTGGCTTCTAAATTGACTCATCCGTCTTATAAGAAGAAAAAGATTTATCATGTATGGTTGGATAAGAATGTAACGGTTGAAGATATGGAAAAGATTGCAAATGGATTGGAACTTGAAGATGGTGAAATCCACGCAGATGCAATTAGTTATGCCAGCGAAGAGGATAAAAGCCAGGTGGGTATTGAAATCCATTCCGGTCGTAATCGTATCGTCCGTCGTATTTTCGAATCATTGGGCTATCACGTGATTAAACTTGACCGTGTATACTTTGCCGGACTGACTAAAAAGAACCTGGGACGCGGAAAATGGCGTTATCTGAATGAAAGAGAGGTTAATACTCTCCGCATGGGAGCTTTTGAATAAGAAATATAGAGTTAGCCGGTTGAGATGCCGGCTAACTTGTTTTGATTATCTAAGATTAAAAATATAAACATGGAAGCAATTAAAAGAACAAAAATTGTAGATGTACTGAAGAGTGAGGCTTACGGTACGACCGTTAATGTTAAGGGATGGGTTCGTACCCGTCGTGGTAGCAAACAAGTTAGCTTTATAGCTTTGAATGACGGTTCTACAATTAATAATGTTCAGATCGTTGTAGACGTGGAAAAATTAGGGGAGGAATACCTTAAGCCTATTACAACGGGTGCCAGCATAAATGTAAACGGAATATTGGTACAATCTCAGGGAAAGGGACAGAATGTAGAAATTCAGGCTACCGAGATTGAAATTTATGGGACTGCCGATGTGAATACATATCCTTTGCAGAAGAAGGGGCACTCTATGGAGTTCTTGCGTGAGATAGCTCATTTGCGTCCCCGTACGAATACATTTGGTGCAGTATTCCGTATCCGTCATAATATGGCTTATGCAATTCATAAATTTTTCCATGACAGAGGTTTCTTTTATTTCCATACACCTATTGTTACAGCATCCGATTGCGAAGGTGCCGGACAGATGTTTCAGGTAACAACAATGAACTTATATGATCTGAAGAAGGATGAAAACGGCTCAATTATTTATGATGACGACTTCTTTGGAAAACAGGCAAGTTTAACAGTTTCCGGACAGCTTGAAGGTGAATTGGCAGCAACAGCATTGGGACAGATTTATACATTTGGGCCGACTTTCCGTGCTGAAAACTCAAATACTCCGCGGCACTTGGCTGAGTTTTGGATGATTGAACCGGAAGTTGCATTCAATGATATCCTTGATAACATGGATCTGGCAGAAGACTTTATTAAATATTGTGTTCGCTGGGCGTTGGATAATTGTATGGATGATATTAAGTTCTTGAACGACATGTTCGATAAGGAATTAATAGCACGTCTGGAAGGTGTATTAAAAGATGAATTTGTACGTTTGCCATATACCGAGGGTATTAAGATTCTTGAAGAGGCAGTAGCTAAGGGGCATAAATTCGAATTTCCTGTTTATTGGGGGGTTGATTTGGCTTCTGAGCATGAGCGTTTCTTGGTCGAAGACCATTTTAAACGTCCGGTTATCCTGACAGATTATCCGAAAGAAATCAAAGCGTTCTATATGAAGCAGAACGAAGATGGAAAGACTGTCCGTGCAATGGATGTTCTATTCCCGAAAATCGGAGAAATTATTGGTGGATCTGAACGCGAAGCTGATTATGATAAGCTGCAAAACCGCATCAATGAATTGGGCATACCCATGAAGGATATGTGGTGGTATTTGGATACCCGCCGTTTCGGTACAGTTCCTCATTCAGGGTTTGGCCTGGGATTTGAACGTTTGCTGTTATTCGTAACAGGAATGACAAATATCCGCGACGTCATACCGTTCCCGCGTACTCCGAAAAATGCAGATTTCTAAGAAGAAATTTAGTAAATAAAAAACGCCGGTCTCGTTTATGAGCCGGCGTTTTTTATTTATTCTTCATCTTCCAGATTAATCGGAATTTGTTTTTTAAATGCTTCTTTAAAGGATATCAGCGACTCTGTCCGTGCTAATCCTAATGGTTGTAGTTTTTTATGGATAATGCTGAGTAGATGCTGGTTGTTTTTTGCATATATCTTGATAAATAAATCATATTGTCCTGTAGTATAATGGCATTCCACTACTTCCGGTATTTGCCTCAATGCCTCTGTCACAGAGGGAAATTGTCCCGGTGATTTAAGGAATAATCCCATATAGGCACATGTCTCATAGCCTACTTTCGTATTATCGACAATGAATTCAGAGCCTTTGATTACTCCTAAATTAGTCAACTTTTGTATGCGTTGATGAATAGCGGCCCCCGATACATTACATTCTCTTGCCACTTCGAGGAAAGGCATGCGGGCATTTCCGATAATTAGTTTTAGTATCTTTTCGTCTAGTTCATCTAGTTGATGATGTGCCATAATTTCTGTATATTTGTATATATGTAGTATAGAATCTTACATTCTAAATACAAATATAGCTAATCTCTAATGATTAATGGATATTGTTTGGATAAATATTTTAGTTTGTAAGTTTCTTTTTTAGTAATCATTAAAATTGACGTTTTATGAGTTTGAAGCCATCAGTTGTTTGTGTACCGGTGAAGGATGTATTAGATCCGTTGTTGAATCGGATAGAGAAGACTTATAATGATTCTTTTCCGGAAGTAGAGCGTCGGGATTTTGCTCTTGTGCGTGATCTATTGTCAGATGAACCCCGTTTTGTAATATATGCATTGTTGAAAAATGATGAATATGTCGGTTTTATTACCAGATGGACTTTTGAAAATTTTGCCTATGGTGAGCATTTTGCTATTGATGCAGCAGCGCGTAATGGAGGAATTGGGGCTAAGGCTATGGAGCAATTCCTTGCTATCTGTGGCACTCCTGTTGTTATAGAGGTAGAAACCCCCGAAGATGAAATGAGTAAGCGTAGAATTGGTTTCTATGAGCGCTTAGGTTTTGTTTTGGATTCTCATGTGTATCATCAACCTCCATATCGTCAGGGAGGAGATGGACTTGAAATGCGCTTGATGAGTTACGGACAAATCGATTTGTCGGACTCTTTTGATAAAGTCAAGCAAATTATTTATGAAAATGTATATGGTGCTAAGATATAAAATAAAAAAGGCGGGATCTAAAATCCCGCCTTTTTTAGTAAGTATTTCTCTGGTTAATCAACACGTTGACGTGCAGAATAACTGATCTTTAATGCGTATGCTTCACGAAGAGCCTGTTTTACGTCCGTAATAATACCCATCTTAGTTTCTTTATCTGCTTTGATAGATACAGTCATGAACGGCTGGTCTTCTTCTTTCATACTAGACTTTTCCTGAGCGATGTAATCCTGAATTTCTGATATTTCAGCGAAATTATCATTCAACTGCAAACGAGTTTCAGAACCCATCTTAGCTCTCATTTCCTGAGTCGGTTTACCTACATAGATGAATGTAACCAATGATTTCTTTTCCAATTTCTGAAGTTCAGTTGCTTCTGGAGCACGGAATTCTACTTTCAAAGTTACTTCACGCATTGTTGTAACCATCATGATGAAGAACAAGAAGGCGAACACCAAGTCAGGTAATGAAGAGGTATTTAATTCGGGCATTTCCCTTCCGCCCGCTTTACTAAACTTTCCCATTACTTTTTATCTCCTCCATAATTTTTAGGTTCTGCTTCTGATATCTTCTGCGGATAAATCATCTGCACAGCCTTTTGTTGTTCATCATTCAAATCAGCAAATGCCTTTCCGAATTTTTCTTTAGAAACATCATCTCTCAGTTCGTTATAAGCCTTAGCCAATTCGTTCTGAACGCTGATGTATGACTGGTATTCAGTACCACGGTCATTCTGTAAAGAAATTACGTGATTCTTAGTAACCATTCTTTTTCCATAAAAAGGAACGTCTACTTCAACCTTTTCAGGTTTATGTTCGTCGTTATAAGGATTTTCAATAAAATCTTTAACCTTATCTTTCAATTGCTTGATGTCGGTGTATTCTCCACCACAAGAGATTTGGTTACTACTGTTGATCAGTACAACCAGCATATTTCTCTTTTTAACATCAATTTCTTCATTCTTTTTCTGGTCTTTAGGTACAGGAGGCGGCAAACGTCTAGCCAAACCTTTATCTGTGTCCATTGATGTAGTAATAAGGAAGAAGATAAGCAACATGAAAGCAATATCGGCTGAAGAAGTCGCGTTCATAGCGGGTACTTTTCTCTTTTTTCCCATATAGCTTCTTGTTTTATCGATTCGTTATTACTAGATTATTTACCTAAAGCTTTTTTTACAGTTCCTGCAACAACAGCAATGACGATCAAAAAGAACAATACGATTGTTGAGTTGATCCACATATCTGTTACTTTCAGCCAAAATGAAGTGTTGTAACTCTGAGAATCAGCATTTAATCCCTGTAAAGGAGTGCCATCACCCATAGAATAAGTAACAAACAGCATGACTGCGAATAAGGCTACTACACCCAGTGACATAAGGGCTGATTTAGGATTAGACTTCAGCACTGTAACAAATTGCCATAATGCGAAGGCTATCATACAAACGACTGTAACAACAAAGATTACATATGTCCAGTCAAGCAAGAGTCCTGTATTTACATACTCTTTATTTTCAGCAGAAGGATCTACGACCCCTCCTCCGAAGAACATACCCAGAACTATGATGGTAATGATAGATGTTACCAATAATGTCCAGCTGGATATTTTTCTTATTTTAGTAACTGCCATAATTCTGAACTATTTTTTGAATTTAAGGTTGTATTTGATAACCAAGTCAAGCAATGTAATAGAAGCATCTTCCATCTGGTTCAGGATAGCTTCCAGTTTGCTCAACAAATAGTTATAGAATATCTGAAGAAGTAATGCTACGATCAAACCACCTACAGTTGTGATCAAAGCCACTTTCATACCACCTGCTACAACCGTCGGGCTGATATCACCAACCTGTTCGATTTTATCGAACGCCATAACCATACCTACTACAGTTCCCAAGAATCCCAGAGACGGTGCCATAGCGATAAACAATGTAATCCATGACATGTTCTTTTCCAAAAGACCACCTTGAACACCACCGTAAGAAATGATAGATTTTTCAACAACGTCTAAGCCCTGGTCAATTCTCATTAAACCTTGATAAGCGATAGAAGCGATAGGACCTCTTGTGTCGCGAGCGATAGCTTTTGCACCTTCTACATCCCCTTTATCCAAAGCATCTTCTATACCAGACAATAATTTTTTAGTGTTAGTTTCTGCTAAGTTAAGATAAATAATTCTTTCAAGACAGAATGCCAAACCTAAGATCAAAGCAATAGCAATTGTACTCATGAAGTCGGCACCACCTTCGATGAACTTAACTTTTAAAGCTTGGTACAGACCACTTTCAACAACTTGTCCCGCTCCGGCGGCAGCGTCCTGTGCGAATGCTACAGTAGAGATTCCAAGGGCACATAAACCCATGAATGTTTTTGCAAAATACTTTTTCATTGTGTGTTTAATTTTTAAGATTAATAATTCTCTTATTTATTTTATTTTTTGTTATTAATAATATCCATGGTATCAATTGAATATGCGGAGAAAGCGGGATTCGAACCCGCGAAACCCTTTAGGGGTTTACACGCTTTCCAGGCGTGCCTCTTCAACCACTCGAGCATCTCTCCAGAAATCAATCTTAGTCTCCTCTAAAACGAGCGCAAAATACGAAAAAAATCGCATATGCAAACGTTTCAGTGCACAAATCTATAGTTTTTGCCCGACATATGCACAATATCTGGCGCAATAAATTCTACCATACTTAAGAAATTCTTAAACTACATGGGTTTATTGACCTTTTTGAACAAATTCAAGGCATTATTGCGCGTTTTTTTGACTGTTTCTTCGAGTGCCAATCCGTATGTTTCAGCTACCTTTTCGGCTATTTTCCAAATGTAGGTCGGTTCATTCCTTTTTCCTCTGTAAGGCACGGGAGCTAAGTAAGGTGCATCAGTCTCTAAAACAATTTTATGTATACCGGTATATCGGATTGTTTCGGATAATTTGGAGTTTTTAAATGTAATCACTCCGTTTATACCGATTTTAAAATTTTCCAGTTTGTCTATTTCTTTTAAATCTTCTTCAGTTCCGGTGAAGCTATGGAATACTCCTTTTAAATCGGGTGAATAAACTTTATAAATAGAGTCAAAAACTTCAGCAAAAGCATCCCGGGTATGGATAGCGACCGGGAGGTCCAAAGCAATGCTCCATTTCAACTGTTCTTCAAATACAATTTTTTGCTCTTTCAAGTATGTTTTATCCCAGTATAAATCGATACCGATTTCACCAATTCCACAGTAGGACCTTTTATCCAGGTAAGACTCGATCTGTTTAAGTTGTTCCGTATAGTGTCCGTCCACACTGGTCGGATGCAGTCCCATCATCGGATAGGCAAAATCCGGATAACGGTCGCAAAGATTGTGCATTCTTTCAATTGTAGTAAGGTCTACATTCGGAAGAAGCAGGGTATCTATACCGGATTCTTTGGCTTTGATTACCAATTCGTCCTGTTCTGGATCGAAATCCTCCAAGTATAGATGGTTATGTGTATCTATGAGTTTCATTTCAGGATTGCCGGTTCATTAAATGAGAACAGACCTCTTTCAATATATTCAGTTTTTCCGGTTTCACCTGCAAAGCTTGAAGATGTTCCATTGCACAATTGTAATAATTCTGCATTTTGGCTTCGGAAACCGATTTGAGATTCAATTCGTTATAAATGGCTGTAACAGCTTTGATTTTCTCTTCGGGATTGAATGTCTTTTTGCTGATCCAGGTATCCAATTCCGTTCTTTGAGACGGATTTGCCATTTTTAATGCATTGATCAGCATAAATGTTTTTTTGTTACATAATATGTCACCGCCTATATTTTTGCCGAAAGTAGCGGTGTTTCCGTAAACATCCAGCAGATCGTCCTGTAGCTGGAAGGCTAGCCCGATATTGATACCAAACTGGTATAGATGCTCTGCATCATCTCTGGAAGCATCTGCAAGGATTGCACCCATTTTTAATGCGCATGCCAGTAAAACTGCCGTTTTTAGACGGATCATTTCAATGTATTCTTCTTCTGTTACATCGGAACGTGTTTCGAATTCCATATCGTATTGTTGTCCGCTGCAAATTTCAAGGGCAGTAACGGTGAACAGGTCCAAAGCTTCTTTTAATGCGTTAGCTTGTGTTTCTCCGATTAGCTGATAGGCAACAATGAGCATAGCATCACCGGATAGGATCGCTGTATTGTCGTTCCATACTTTATGAACTGTCGGTTTGTTTCTTCTTTTATCCGCTTCATCCATCAGGTCATCGTGGAGAAGGGTGAAGTTGTGAAATACTTCCAATCCCAATGCAGGCTTTAATGCTTTTTCGACATCGTCTTTGTATAGGTTATAAGCCATTAAAACTAATGCCGGACGGATCCTTTTTCCCCCTAAAGAGAGAATATATTCAATGGGGTCGTACAAGCTTTTGGGAGGGCAAGTAAATTGAAGCTGGGCAATTTCATGTTCAAGCTTCTGTAAAATCTCATTAAAAGATAACATAGGATTGATTGTATAAATAGAAATAAAAAAGAGACAAATAAAAAAGGCTGCTAATGAAAACAGCCTTTTTTATAAATATTTACATGTTATTATTGTAATCTGAATGTTACAGGCACAGTATATTTAACACGTACCGGTTTACCTCTCTGCTTTCCTGGACTCCATTTAGGCATGGAATTGATCACACGGAGAGCTTCTTTATCCAATGATGGGTCTACACCACGAATAACTTCTGCGTCAACGATGGAACCGTCCTTATTTACCACGAAAGTACAAGTTACACGACCTTGGATACCGTTTTCCTGTGCAATAACCGGATATTTGATGGATTTAGCAAGGTATTGCAATAAAGCTCCTTGTCCACCGGGGAATTCCGGCATTGTTTCTACAACGGTAAAGATCTGCTGTGAAGATTCTTCTTCTTCTTCAACTACTGCAGGAGGAGTATAAGTTTGAGCCTGTGCAGCCGCCTGGTCATCTTCAGAAGAGAGGATGTCTACATCATCCAATTGCACATTATCGTCTACAACGTTCAATACTTCGGCAGCAGCCGGTGCGGGTGGAGGTGGTGGAGGCGGAGGAGTGTTCTCCTGTCTTGTAATTTCCACTTCTTCTTCCGCGATGATGTCAGCAACGCCGTCGTCGGTGACAACTTTAATATCACGGTTGCTCCATTCGAAGCCTACGAACAGAATTGCAAGACCCACAATAACTCCCATTAGGAGGCTGGTGAGCTTACCTTTTTCCAGGTCCGCTTTTGGTGATTTCTTAATTTCCATATATTATAATGTTATAAAAATGTGTTTCCCAATGCCGCAAAAATACGAATTATTTTCAATCTCATCCTATGGCAGTGAAAAAATACTTACTTTTTTTTACTTTTTTTGTTGTTATGTGAAGAATACAAGGATATGCAGGCTTTTTCATGGCTTTCAATTTCTTTGTTCTGATTACTTGGCGTAATTTTTTGTAGAATTTCCTTCATATCACGAAAAAACGTATAGACTAATATGGTTTGTGTGGTATCTTTGCAGGAAAATGATGTTTTATATTAAGAGAAAATCAGAATGAAAAAGATTATAATTGCAATAGATGGCGTTTCGTCGACAGGAAAAAGTACAATGGCGAAAGATTTAGCAAAGGAACTTAGTTATACCTATATCGATACGGGAGCTATGTATCGGGCTGTTACATTATATTGCATACAACATGATTTCTTTAAAAACGGGCAAATAGATGAAGATAAATTGAAAATGGCGATAGGGGATATTCATATCTCTTTCCAATTTAATACGGAAACCGGACGTCCGGATACTTATTTGAATGGTGTGAAAGTCGAAAAGGAAATCCGCGGTATGGAAGTTGCCAATTGGGTGAGTCCTGTCGCTGCGCTGGGGTTTGTCCGTCAGGCTATGGTAGCACAGCAGCAGGAAATGGGAAAATCCAAAGGGATAGTAATGGATGGGCGAGATATCGGGACCGTGGTGTTTCCAGATGCGGAACTTAAAATTTATGTGACAGCAAGCCCTGAAGTCCGTGCCCAGCGTCGACTGGACGAGTTAAAAGCAAAAGGGGATACAGTTTCTTTCGAAGAGGTATTAGAGAATGTGAAAAAGCGTGATTATATAGATATGAATCGCGAAGAAAGTCCACTTCGTAAAGCAGATGATGCATTGGAATTGGATAATTCCCATATGACAATACCTGAACAAAAAGCATGGCTTTTAGAGCAATATAAGAAAGTTGTTTTTGATTAGATTATGATGGAAATAGAAATAGATAAGGGCTCAGGTTTTTGTTTCGGTGTGGTTACTGCCATTGAAAGTGCCGAACGTGAACTGAAAAGTACAGATGCATTATATTGCCTGGGTGATATCGTACATAATAGTCTTGAGGTAGAACGTCTGGAAGCTTCAGGGTTGCGTACCATCGGTCATAAGGAATTAGCTCAACTCCGAAATGAAAAAGTGTTGCTCCGTGCTCATGGGGAACCTCCTTCCACATATGAGATAGCGAAGCGGAATAATATAACGATTGTAGATGCGACCTGTCCGGTCGTCTTGCAATTACAAAGAAAGATACATAAATGGTATGAGTCGACCCGTGACAGCAATACTCAAGTAGTTATTTATGGGAAAAAAGGTCATGCAGAGGTTAACGGATTGGTAGGCCAAACGGAAGGTACTGCTATCGTGATAGAGAAAATAGAAGATTTGAGCAAGTTGGACTTTAATCGGAATATCTGTCTGTTTTCCCAAACAACCAAGTCGTTGGAAGGTTTCAGGGCTGTCGTTGCAGAGATACAAAAGCGGATAACAGATGGTATAAAATTTGAATATTTTGATACAATCTGTCGCCAGGTAGCAAGCCGCTTACCCAATATTCAGGCATTTGCTTTGAAACATGATTGGATTTATTTTGTGGCAGGGAAGAAAAGTTCCAATGGAAAGATGCTTTTTGATATTTGCCGGAAGACAAATCCAAATAGTATTTTTATTTCAGACGTGGAAGAAATAACAGAGCCTTTGCCTCCGGGAGTTAAAAGTGTCGGAGTATGTGGAGCGACCTCTACACCCAAATGGTTGATGGAAAAAGTTGCAGTGCGTATACGGGAACTGAATGCATTATCATAATTATGATTTTTCAAAACCATAGTTATGAATTGGGAAAATGATAACTATGAAATATTTTGAAGATGGATACATTTAGTTTTAAAACAGCCTTTACTTATGACGAACTGTTGAATATTATGTGAAGTTCTGATAAAAAAGGAATACGTTGACAAATAATTATTACATTTGCCTCGAAAATAAAATTTAGACCGTTATGTCTGCAGTTAAATGTATTGGTATATTAACCTCCGGAGGTGATGCTCCGGGAATGAACGCAGCAATTCGCGCGGTGACGCGTTCTGCTATTTATAACGGGATGTCCGTAAAAGGGATTTACCGTGGTTATAAGGGTTTAATCACTAATGAGATCGAGGAATTTAAGACTCAAAATGTAAGTAATATAATCCAGCGTGGCGGAACAATTCTGAAAACGGCACGTTCCATGGAATTTAAAACTCCGGAAGGCCGTAAACAAGCACATGATAGATTGGTGGAGCATGGGATCGATGCATTGGTTGCTATTGGTGGCGACGGGACATTGACCGGTGCGCGTATTTTTGCCCAGGAGTTTAATATCCCCATAGTGGGGCTTCCCGGGACAATCGATAACGACTTGTTTGGAACGGATGTTACGATCGGTTATGATACAGCATTGAACACCATTATGGAATGTGTGGATAAAATCCGTGATACGGCGACTTCACACGACCGTCTTTTCTTTATAGAAGTAATGGGACGTGATGCCGGTTTCCTTGCCTTGAACGGAGCGATCGCTTCCGGTGCTGAAGCCGCTATTATTCCTGAAATCTCGATGGAAAAAGACCAGTTGGCTGAAATGATAGAGAATGGTTTCCGCAAATCTAAAAACAGCAGTATCGTGTTGGTTGCCGAAAGCGAAGTTACCGGTGGTGCTATGGGGGTTGCCGAACGCGTGAAAAAAGAATATCCTCAGTTCGATGTCCGTGTATCCATTCTTGGTCACTTGCAGCGTGGTGGTTCTCCTACGGCCCAGGATCGTATTCTTGCTACCCGTATGGGAGTTGCTGCTATTGATGCTCTGTTAGATGACCAGCGTAATGTAATGATGGGTATTCAGGATGATAAAATTGTTTATGTGCCTTTTTCGAAAGCAATAAAGAACGATAAACCGATAAACCGCGATTTATTGGATACATTGCGTGTATCTTCTATTTGATCTGAAGTAGAATTATTTATAGGGGCTTGATTCTGTAATATGTCAGAGTCAAGCTTTTTTTGTGTTAATTTAACGGTTTTCGCGTCAACATTTCTGCCCTTAGATGCGTCTTATTAATATAGAAGTTGATATTAGTATTGTAAGTGTTTAGTTTTAAGATTATATGAAGAACGTCAGATTATTAATTCTAATGGGTATTGTCCTTCTATTTGGAGGGCAATCCCTTTTTGCTCAGAATAATAAGAGCGAAAAAGAGCAATTGAGCGCGGAAGTAAAAGAGATGATAGATAGTAAACAATTCACTATTGATGTGAATCGTGCCTTGCCAATGGGGGGCAACTCGGTCAACCTGACCAGTAGCTATTCATTTGAGTTGAAAGGTGATTCTGCAATCTCTTACCTGCCTTATTACGGGAGGGCATATTCGGTTCCTTATGGTGGTGGAGACGGGTTACGTTTTGAAAAACCAATTGCAGAGTATGAATGTACTTACGACAAAAAAGGAGTTGCAAATATCAAGTTTGTAGCCCGGACAGATGATGACCGGTACCGTTTCAGTATACAGATATACCCAGGCGGTTCCGCTTACATCAATGTTTCACCGACGAATAAGCAGAGCATTTCTTTCCAGGGTGAGTTAGCTCCTAAGAAAGAAGAGAAGAAGTGAATAAACGTCCTTGTCGGGCATTCCTTTCGAAAATACGCTTGTTTACCTTGGCGGTGAACTCGTAATTCTTAAGTCCCCAGTCCGGTGCTATCAGCAACTCTTTGGGGGATTGCGATACAAACCTCTCTACCACAATGGAGGGGTTTAATCGTTCTATAAAGTCAATAACTAATTCAATATATTCGTCTGCCGTGTAAAGATGGAACCATTCCGGATGCTCTGTCTGCTCTTTTGCCATACGGGTGTTCTTTATCAGTTGCAACTGATGCAGTTTTAATGTAGTTAGAGGCAAAGTGGATAATATGTCTGCATGGTGTAATATTTCTTCGCGGCTTTCTCCCGGAAGACCTAAGATAAGATGGGCACCGGTATAAATACCCTTTCCGGCTGTCCGCCGGATAGCATCTTCCGATTCTGCATGTGTATGCCCTCTGTTAATGCGTTCCAATGTACGGTCGAGTGTGCTTTCGAGTCCGTATTCTATCATAACGAATTTCTTTTCAGCCAGCTTGGCGAAATAATCCAATAAACCGTTAGGCATGCAGTCCGGACGCGTACCTACAATCAAACCGGCTACATCCGGACAAGAAAGAGCCTCTTCATATTTAGCAATAAGCTTTTCAGGTTCATCATACGTATTAGTGTAAGCCTGGAAGTATGCAAGATACTTCATATCCGGATATTTTCTGGAGAAGAAGCGGACGCCTTCTTCCAGTTGCTCCGTTACACTTTTCTCTGTATGGCAGTATTCGGGGCTAAACGTTTGGTTGTTACAATATGTACATCCGCCAAAGCCTTTCGTACCGTCCCGGTTCGGGCAGGTAAAGCCGGCATTGATTGATATTTTCTGAACTTTGAAAGGGAATACTTTTTTTAAAAAGTCCCCGAAATCCCGGTATGGTTTGCTGTCTTCCATATATGCAAAGGTAATTTATAATGGTTAAAGCCCAAGGTATGGTGGTTAATAATTTGATAAAATGCTATGTGTCTTCCTGTAAACTACACAAATATCCTTTAATAGTGAGCAAATTGCTACTAAATAAAGTAAGAAAATACTACCTTTGTATCCTATTCAACACTGAAGTATTAAGATAAATAAAATATACATGAGACGATTGGGGTTTGGTGTTTTGCTTTCGTGTTTGCTGGTAGGCGGTCTTTCCGCTCAGAACGGGAGTAAACGTGTTAATTTAAAGGAGATAACAGACGGGCAATTCCGTCAGGTGACAGATGTGGGTGAGATGCGTTCTTTACCGGATGGAGAGCATTATACTGCTATGAATAAAGAGCGGAATATGATTATCAAGTATTCCTACCGTACCGGAAATCCGGTGGATACTTTGTTTAATGCTTCCAAAGCGCGTGAATGTACATTCGATGATTTCGAAGGGTATGAAATCAGCAGTACCGGGCATCATATTCTGGTGTGGCGCGATACGGAACCTATTTACCGCCGTTCATTTAAAGCAAATGTATATGATTATGATGTACGTCGTAATTATGTAAAACCAATATCCGATTCCAAAAGTAAACAGATGATACCGACGTTCTCACCGGACGGACGTATGTGTGCTTATGTGGCAGACAATAATATCTGGATACGTAAATTTGATTATGACACGGAAGTCCAGGTCACTAAAGATGGGGAATTGAATAAAATATTAAACGGTATTACAGACTGGGTATATGAAGAAGAATTTGCCGTAACCAACCTGATGTCATGGTCGCCGGACAGTGAATATCTGGCATTTGTACGCTTTGATGAGTCGGAAGTGCCCGTATATCATATGCAAACGTTTGGCACTGGGTTGTATCCTGGATTTTATGATTATAAATATCCGAAAGCCGGTCAGAAAAACTCAGCGGTAACCCTGCATTCGTATAGTATCGCAACTAAAGATACCAAAACATTGAAGATACCTTCCCCGGAAGATTGCTATATCCCGAGGATCGTATTTACCAATAACCCTGACCAGTTGGCTGTAATGACATTGAACCGTCACCAGAATATATTCAATATGTATTATGCAAATCCGAAGAGCGGTGTATTCCGTTTAATTCTTCGTGATGAAAATAAAGCATATATCGAACCGGATTGGTTGAACTCTATCCATTTTACGAACTCCGGATTTACTTATGTGAGTGAGCAGGACGGGTATTCCCATGTATACTTGTATTCTCCGACAGGAGTAATGCAGCGCCAGGTAACTAAGGGTAACTGGGATGTGACGAATTTATTGGGCTACGATGAGGCGACAAAGACTGTTTATTATGAATCAGCCGAAGAGAGCCCGATGCGTCGTGCTATCTACAAAATAGATGCTAAAGGCGTAAAAACGAAGCTTTCTAAGCAGGAAGGAACGAACAATGCCACATTTAGCAGCAATTTCGCTTATTATGTAAATTATTATTCGAATGCCAATACTCCGGTAAAGATTACGGTAAATGAAACCAAATCAAACAAAGTATTACGGGTATTACAGGATAATGCCCGTTTGATAGAAAAGTTGGCTGGCTATTCATATGGAAAGAAAGAGTTTTTTACTGTTCATACGGCATCAGATATCGAACTGAATGCATGGATTGTTAAACCTGCCAATTTTGACCCGTCTAAAAAATATCCGGTGTTGATGGTGCAATATAGTGGCCCTAATTCACAACAGGTCCTGGATAAATATGGATTTGATTGGGAACATTATTTGGCAGCAAATGGTATTTTAGTGGTTAGTGTGGACGGTCGTGGTACCGGTGCCCGTGGAGAAGCTTTCCGTAAATGTACTTATCTGCGGATGGGAGACCTCGAATCGAGAGACCAGGTAGAAGCAGCACAGGCATTGGGTAAATTACCCTATGTAGACAAAAACAAGATTGCTATCTGGGGATGGAGTTTCGGTGGATATAACACATTAATGGCTTTAAGTGTAGGTAACGGCACTTTTAAGGCAGGTATTGCCGTAGCACCGCCGACCGATTGGAAATATTATGATTCGGTATATACGGAACGTTATATGCGTACTCCGCAGGAAAACTTTGAAGGGTATGCAGCAACCTCTCCGATTCGCCTGGCAAAGAATTTACAGGGAGAATTGCTGATTGTTCATGGAACTGCCGATGATAATGTTCATTTCCAACAGACAATGGATTATGTAGCTTCACTGGTTGAGGCTAACAAACAATATCAAATGTTGGTTTATAAGGACAAGAATCACAGTATCTATGGTGGCAATACCCGCTATCATTTATATACTGCAATGTCTAATTTCTTATTTAAAAATTTATAATGTCAGAACACTTGAGAAAGCCGGATTGGCTGAAAATCCGGCTTGGTGGTAATGAGCAGTTTACAAAGACGAAAAGTATTGTAGAGTCTCATTGCCTGCATACAATATGTACCAGTGGAAAATGCCCGAATATGGGTGAATGCTGGAGCCGGGGAACGGCAACATTTATGATAGGGGGCGATATATGTACACGTTCATGCCGTTTTTGTAATACATTAACGGGTAAGCCGCTTCCATTGGACCCCAAGGAGCCGGCGAATGTGGCAGAAAGTATCCGTCTGATGAATTTGAAACATGCAGTAATCACTTCTGTAGACAGGGATGATTTGCCGGATTTGGGTGCACAGCACTGGGTGGATACGATCCGTTCCATAAAAGAAGTAAATCCGGGAACAACAGTGGAAGTCCTGATTCCTGATTTTCAGGGGCGGCTGGAACTGGTGGATAAAGTAGTAAATGCCGCACCGGAAATTATTTCGCATAATATGGAAACGGTTCGCCGTATTACACCTTTAGTTCGTAGTGCAGCAAAATACGATGTTAGTCTATCGGTTTTGAAACGTATCGCGGAAGGTGGTGTTACTGCCAAAACCGGTATCATGGTCGGTTTGGGGGAAACTCCGGGAGAAGTACATGAACTAATGGATGATGTATTGGCTGCAGGAGTATCGGTATTGACTATCGGACAGTATTTACAACCCAGCCGGAAAAATATTCCGGTATCTGCATATATTACGCCTGAACAGTTTGAAATCTATAGAATAGAAGCATTGGAGAAAGGGTTTAAGAAAGTGGAAAGCGCCCCTTTGGTTCGCTCATCCTATCATGCGGAGAAACATGTATAAATTAGGTAAGAACATTTCCCTCTTATGTATTGTTATGTAGTAAAGGGAAAAACGGGGAATGGAAATGAATAAAGTTAAAAGAAGCCTGGATAATCAAGCCGTAGGGCTGGTGCCATTGCTACTTTTTATGTTTCTGGATAATTATATCTCTTATTTATTATCCTTTATCATCGGAGTAGCATTTTGTTTCGTTTGTATTTTTTTATTTCAGGTGTTGAAGAAGGATAAGGTCTATCAGTTTTTGTTGTTGCCGTCGGCTGCAACATTAGTGCTCTATTCTATATTTTTGTGTCTTCGGCTCGAACCGGTATTATTTATATACTCTCCGTTGATTACGGAAGTATTGCTGGTTTTTGTGTTGGCTATTTTGGGGTTTGCCAAAAGGAGCGTCTTGCGGGCTATCCGGACATCTGAACATCCGAACTACAAGCGTACTTTGATGCGTACAACGTTAAATGAATTTTTCTTTGTCGCGCAGTTGGTGCAGAATCTCTATACTCTTCATCTATTTATTATATTAGTATATAGTATTTTGCCGGAAACAATGCAAAGTGTCCGTATGGACCGCTTTTTGTATAGGGAGTTGGGTGTCTTGATCGGTTTGCTTCTTATTATATATGAACAGATACGTATTTATATGATGAGAGGCAGTCTGCGGAAGGAGATGTGGTTGCCTGTTTTAAATGACGGAGGAAAAGTGATAGGATGCATAGCACGTTCGGTAAGCCGTTCTCTACCTAAAAAATATTATCATCCTGTAGTACGCATCGCTGTGGTTTATGAAGGGAAACTGTATCTGGTGAAGCGTAACAAGGCAGCTTTTGTATCGCCGGATATGATAGACTATCCTTTTACAAGTTATGTTCTGTTTCGTCATACATTAGAAAGTACGGTACGTGAGGTTATAGGCGATCCGGATGGAAAGAAAGAGGTAAATCCCCGGTTTCTGGTCCGGTATACATTCGAGAATGAAAAGGTAAAACACTTGGTTAGTCTTTATGTGATCTGCATTCGTACGGAAGAAGATATGGAGCGCTTTAAACAGCCGGAAGGAAAATTGTGGACTTCAAAGCAGATAGAGGAAAATATGGATTCCGGTATTTTTAGTGAGTATTTTGAGCAGGAATTTCCTTATCTCCAAAATACAATATTACTTGCTGAGAATTTCTGCTGTGTGGATTGTTCTTAGAAATAAATACCGGAAAATGCGCCTATCTGTGTCCTAATTCAATAACCTCCAGGTCCTTTATCTGTTGTCCGTCGATAACAAAACGTAGCAAGGTACGGACCTGGTGGAATCCGCTTTTTCCTGCTGCTCCCGGATTCATATATAAGCAATTCAGGCTCCTGTCATAACAAACTTTCAGTATATGTGAATGTCCCGCTATGAAAAGATTGGGACGTGTATTATACAGGGCTTCCCTGATTGCCGGATTATAACGTCCCGGATAACCTCCTATATGTGTCATCATAACCTCTACCTCTTCCGCTTTGAAATGGGCAATCTCCGGATATTGGATACGGAGGGATTGCCCGTCGATATTTCCATATACGGCGCGAAGCGGTTTCAGTGCTGCTAATTTGGCTGCAACCATGTCGGAACCGATATCTCCGGCATGCCATATTTCGTCACATGTTGAAAAGTATTCCGCATATTTATCATCCCACCAGGCGTGGGTATCCGAAAGAAGTCCTATTTTAAGCATAACAATTTTTTTATTCTGCAAAAGTATTTATATTTACGCACCTAAGTGAAAAATACGATGAATAATTCGCATAAATACTTTAAGCGTGATATAAGTTGGCTCTCCTTTAATTATCGTGTTCTGCTGGAAGCTGAAGATGATACATTGCCTGTGTACGAACGGATAAAATTCCTTTCTATCTATTCATCGAATCTTGAAGAATTTTATGAAATACGGGTGGCTGAGCATCGTGGAGTAATTATGAAAAAGAATTATACCGACGAGAGTGGGGCGGAGGCGGAACAAACTTTGGCCGAAATAACCCATGAGGTGAACCGGCAACAAAGGGAATATTATCGTATTTTTTCAGAAAAAGTTTTACCGGAATTAAACCGGCAGAATATTTATCTTTATCAAGATAGTGCACCGGAACCATTCCATGAAGAGTTTGTCCGTAATTATTTTAATGAAGAGATTTTCCCTTTCCTTTCTCCCGTGATGATACAGGCGGGCGATATCCGGACTTTTATACGCGATCGCCGCTTATATCTGGTTATTCGCATGATAAAGAAAAGCAAACACTTATCGGAACCCGGTTTTGTACCGGAATATCATTATGCATTGATGAAGATACCTTATGCGAAGGTACCTCGTTTTATCGAGCTGCCCCCCCATGAAGGTAAGTTTTATATTATGTTTATAGATGATATGATACGTGCCAACTTATCCAGTATTTTTCCGGGATATATAGTCAAAGGTTGTTACAGTATAAAAATATCCAGGGATGCTGATATCTATTTAGATGATGAGAAGCGTGAAAATATTGTGGAGAATATCCGCAAGAAGGTAAAGAAGCGGAAAATAGGGGCACTCAGCCGTTTCATGTATGATAGCTCCATGCCGGAAGATTTTTTGGCTTTTATATGTACTGCATTTGGTATTACATCGGACGATTTGGTGTTGGGGGGAAGATATAATAATTTGCAGGACCTGATAAAATTGCCAAATCCGAAAGGAAAGGAATTGGAACGTCCTGTCCCTTCACCGATGCGTATTCCGTATCTGGATGAAATGGGCTCCATGTTCCGGGCCATAAAGAAAAGGGATGTATTCCTGCATTTCCCTTATCATTCGTTCGATTACTTACTTCGTTTGCTGATGGAGGCAGCTTTCGATCCGAAGGTGGCTGAAATAAAAATTACCCAATATCGTGTAGCGGAAAATTCGGCAGTAATCAATACGCTTGTCAGTGCTGCCCAGAATGGAAAGAAAGTAACCGTTTTTGTGGAGTTGAAAGCCCGTTTCGACGAAGAAAATAATATGAGTACGGCAGAACGGATGGAACAGGCGGGTATACGGATTATTTACAGTATTCCAGGTTTGAAGGTACATGCTAAAGTTGCTGTCATACTCCGCAAAGCTACGGAAGAGGGAGCAAAGCGGCGTGATTTTGCATATCTCAGCACCGGCAATTTTAATGAGAAGACTGCACGTATTTATTCGGATATGGCACTTCTTACTTCAAATGCTGAAATAATAACGGATATAAACAAAGTGTTTGCCGTATTGGAGGGAAAGATGTCGGAACCGACATTTCACCATCTGTTGGTTGCCCGTTTCAACATGGTACAGGAACTGACTCGCATGATACGCCGCGAAATAGAACATGTCAAAGCAGGAAGAAAAGGACGTATTATTCTGAAGATGAATGGACTTCACGACCAGAATATGATAGAAGAATTATATAATGCCAGTGAAAACGGAGTCGAAATAGATTTAATCGTACGAGGCATTTGCTGTCTGGTTCCGGATCAGCCTTATAGTGCCAATATCCGTATCACCCGTATTGTGGATATGTTTCTGGAACATTCCCGTATCTGGTATTTTTATAATGACGGAGCGGATGATTTATATCTGACTTCTGCCGATTGGATGAGGCGTAATCTGAGCCGGCGCATTGAAACGGCATTTCCTATTCTTGTTCCGGAGATCAAACAGGATATTGTTCATATTCTGAACCTGCAATTGCAGGATAATGTGAAAGCTTGCCGGATAGATGAAAACCTGCATAATAATTTCAAATGTGATAATAATCCTTTAAAAGTACGTGCTCAGTTGGCAATTTATGAATATTTGAAGAAGAAAACGGATACTGTAAAGTGATTTGTTTTTCAGGAAGTTGATTTATTTAAGGCTTGTGTGCATTTATTTTGCCCTTTTAGAAAGAGAATGTTATTGTTAAGAAATAGATAAAAATGTTTTTTTGTTTGTTGAAAAACCATATCTTTGCGCTCGTTTAAAATAGAGATATATAAAAATGAGGAAAATTTTAGCTTTAGTAGCTCTATGTATTGTTACATGGACAACTACAAGTGCCCAGGAATTAATTAAGGGCAGTAAGTTTACAGACAATTGGTCTGTTGGTATCAACGCTGGTGCAGTATCTCCTTTAAGTGTCCACACTTCTTTTTTCAAGGACATGCGTACTACAATGGGGGTTGAAGTAAGCAAGCAATTGACTCCGGTGTTCGGTTTAGGTTTACAAGGTATGTGGAGTGTTAACACAAGTTCAAGTAGTACAGCTTTTGACCATTCAAATGTAAGTGTTCTTGGTAGAGTAAATATGAACAATTTGATTTGTGGCTATAAAGGTGCTCCCCGTTTATTCGAGGTAGAAACTGTGTTGGGTGCAGGTTGGCTTCATTCTTATGTAAATGGTATTGGCGATGGTAACTTCATTTCCAGTAAATTCGGTTTCAATTTCAACTTCAATTTGGGTGAGCAGAAAGCATGGACTGTTGCTTTTAAACCAGCTTTCTTATACAAATTAGAGGATGACAGACATGTCGGTGGTTATTTTAACTCTAACAATGGTGCAGTGGAATTATTAGCCGGAGTTACTTATCACTTTAAAGGCAGTAATGGTTCTCGCTACATGACATTAGGCAGAGAGTACGATCAGGCTGAAGTTGATGGATTAAACGGTAAGATTAATTCATTGCGTTCAGAACTGGATCAAGAAAAAAACAACGTAAATGCTGCCAACGATAGAATCAATGAACTGGAAGCTGCATTGAACGACTGTCGTAACCGTGAGCCGGAAGTGAAAACTGTGACAACAACTGTAACAAAGACTAGCCAGACTCTGGAATCTGTCGTTACTTTTGGTCAGGGAAGAACTACTGTAGATGCATCACAGTTGCCTAACGTAGAACGTATTGCTACTTATATGAAGAGCCATCCGGAATCTACTGTTTCCATCAGAGGCTTTGCTTCACCGGAAGGTAATGCTGATGTAAATGCCAGAATTGCACAGCAACGTGCCGATGCGGTTAAAAATTTGTTGACGAAAAAGTATCGTATCGCAGCAACACGTATTACTGCAGAAGGCCAGGGCGTGGGGGACATGTTCTCTGAACCGGATTGGAACCGTGTCAGCATCTGTACATTAAATGAAGAAGGAACAAAATAATAGTAATCTCCTATAATTAAAAACGAATAGCCCCGGTCATGATTTAGTATCTAACCGGGGCTATTTTTATGTGTATACAGTTACTTTTTATTCGAATAACCGGATGGCTTCCGGCAAATACCCACTTCGTATCCGCCATTCCTGAGGGTATAAATTGTTTGCCCGGTTTCCCAGATTTTTCACAAAGCCTAAAGGAAAACCTTTATAGCGAAGCAATACATATCCTTTTCTTGTGTTTTCGTGTAAAGGAAAGGCTTCTTTTCTCAGATATTTGATAGCATCTTCCCATTCAAGTTCTATAGAAGGAAATACATCCGGATTAAGTTCGGTACTTAAGGCAAGTCCCTGGGTTGGAACTAAATCTTTTCCTTTGAGCTCTCCAAGGCAGATACCGGCGGAGAGAACCTTTAGCCGTTCTTCACATAAGGCAAATACTTCCGGATAAATTTTCGGATATGCCTGAATAAAATTCTCTTTCCATCCGAGCGTAAATGAATTTATATCCGAAAGAAATCCGAATGCTTCTTGGGGAATAGGAAGGGTTGTTTTTCCTTTTTCTTTTTTCCCTTTGGATTTGATACGTATTTCTTCCATTTCTCCTTCTTTTTTACGGAGTACAGCAAGAAAAAAACCTTCTCCTTTGGTTTTATGAGGGAAGAATCGATAGACCGGAAAATCGAAGCGTAAAGCTCCGGTGATTTGCCATTCGTCTTTTATAGAGACCGGCAATACTTCAGCTCCCAGTTCCTTTGTAATATAATGTATGTTTTCTTCGTCTTCTTCAGTGTTGTAAGTACAAGTACTGTATATCAGTATGCCGCCTGGTTTGAGCGCATTCCATATATCATGGATGATACGGCGGCTGCGGGCGGCACATAAATTTACATTTGCAACACTCCATTCTCCTGTGCTGTCTGTGTCTTTACGGAACATTCCTTCACCGGAGCAGGGCACATCGGTGACGATTACATCAAACAGATGGGTCAGGCCTCCGATTTCTTCCGGATCGTTGTTGACAACGATATGGTTCGGATTTCCCCATTTGGCAATGTTTTCCGATAAGATGTAACTGCGGCTACGAATGACTTCGTTGCTAACCAAAAGACTGTCTTTAGGAAGTAAGCTTAACAAATGGGTGGACTTTCCTCCGGGAGCTGCACATAAATCGAGACATCTCACCGGAGTGGAAACGTATTGTTGTATTGCCTGTTCTAAAAACATGGAAGATGCTTCCTGTACATAATAGGCTCCGGCATGAAACAGGGGGTCGAAAGTGAAGGACAAACGTTCAGGAAGATAATAACCTGTATGGCTCCATGCTACCGGCTTGCCGTTTACAGGAGGAATTGTCCCTTTGGCCTGGTTAATACGGATACTTACGGGCACATCTGCCTGTAAAGCTGTTTCAAATTGTTCATATTCCGAACCTAACAAGGCGCGTGTACGGGTGATAAAATCTGTAGGAAGTGCCATCTGTTTTTGTTTTCTGTTTGCAAAAATACATATTCCCGGCCTGTAAAGTAGAATAGTATAGTATAAATTTATTATTCCGGATGGTTTAAATAATGAATATCTTGGTGATAATCAAGTTTTAACACGATGTTCTTATTCTTAATGTTCAAGGTCCGGAGCTTTTTTTATATATTTGCGGAAACATCCGGTTTTGAATATTTATTTAAAATAACAACTATATGAAAACGAAGTTGATTTCTATTGTAGGATTGTGTCTGACGGCAATTCTTGTGTTTAGTGGATGTAGTAAAGATGATCCTCAGGAAAACCCGGTGAAAGTGACAATATCCGGTACCTCTTTTACTTTTGATGACAAGTACGAATTGGAAATACCTTTTCTGGTATCTCCTTCTGATTATGATGCTTCGTCTGCCGTATTGGCATATTCGGATTTTCATTTTGATGTAGCCGGATCGCTTGAAAACTCTCTTTCGATGCCATCGGTGGCAACATCAGTAAAAAGGGATACTTCTACTGACGGGAAATGGATTATGTCTTGTAAGTTGAAAGACGGCATAACGGGGAACGATTTTGCCCCGGGAGATTCTAAATTCTCATACTCTGCAACGGTTTCTTTGCGTATCAATGAAGTTAATTACGGTTCGTTCGGCATTTCTGCTTCGAAAAAATAAGCAATGAAAAATCTTTTAGGTCTATTTTTATTTATAATGGTTGTCTTGGCATCCTGTACAAAAGGATTGAAAGACGATGTGGATGCTTTGCAGAAACCGGTTCCGTCGGGATTGGTTCTGTTGGAAGATTCGGTTCATAAGGTAGTCAAGGGAGAGGAGTTTGAAATCTATTTCCGAATTAACCCGACCGGCATTGAATTGACAAAAGAGAATATCGAATTGGATTTTATTGAAAGCGATACGTATTTGCAATATACGCCGGAGGCTGGTGAAGTGATACCAATGTCCAAAGCCTCTTATGTAACTCCTTCCGGATATTACGAATGTGTAGCATTGGAAGCCGATAAGAATGAAGCTGGAGAAATATTGGACGGGCAGTGGGTATTGACCGTTAAAACAAAAGGTGAAGCGAACTTTATGAATAAGTCGAGCTTTTTCCTTGTCTTGAACTATACGGATGCAACCGGACAGAAACGGCTTATTTCTTCTTCAACAAAGGTAAATGCGCAGATTTTTCCAACGATAGATGAAGGCCTGGTTATTGGTTATTCAAAAGGGCAGACCTATCGTGGTGCTGCATCTGGGGACATATTACCCTATCAGATATTGCTGGATGCCAATTATTATAAGAACGATGCCGGGAAATTCTGGGAATACGACCGGAGTTTGATAGCTCAGGTAGATGTAACTCCCGGAGAGCCTGATATATTTGCAGAAGAAAGTGGTCCGACCAGAGCTTACATCACATTAACACCTACTGGCCATGATAAATGGACAACTTTTGAGCAATCGGAAGATTTTTCTGTTTCTTCGTCCGTGGGAGTGAAATTAACCGATGTGGCAGGGACAACTAAAGAGGAGGATGTGGAAATTAGTTATTATAAGTCGGAAATTGTGGAACCGCTGGTTGTATCGGCTTCTGAATTAAAGGCTAATGGAAACTTATTGCAGAAAAATCTGAAGGAATGGTTGGATAAATTAGGTATAACGGAGGATTTTAATAAGAATTTGCATCGGACTATATGGGGAAATCGCATAGATTCTCCGGATTTGATACTTTATTTAACTATGAATATTGATGAAGATGCTAAGCCGTTGTTTAAATGTATTATGAATATTCGTGGTATAGGTGCTGAACCTGGTGAAGAAACAGAAGAGGGTAAAGAAACGACATTGCGTATGACGTTGAATACAACATCCCAAGGCGAGAATCCAATCGGATTAACTCTGTATGATGTAAAAATTAAAGTACCGATTAAGATCGTAGAATAATTGTTTTGAGGACTTTGATGGAATAGACATGATAAAGGTTGCGTTAACAGGAATATAATCCGGTGTTGGCGCAACCTTTATTTTATGTCCTTTCCGGTAAAAGTATTACTTTTGCCGGAAACTTAATCAAATGCAAGCATCTTTATACCTTATACCGGTAACCTTGGGGGAAACCGAACATCGGAGAGTACTTCCGGAATATAACCGTGAAGTCATATTGTCTATCAAACATTTCATTGTAGAGAATGTGCGTACTGCACGCCGTTTCCTGAAAAAGACGGAACCTTCTATTGTGATAGATGAACTTACCTTTTATGAATTGAACAAACATACCTCTCCGGAAATGGTTGCCGGTTACTTGCAGCCGTTGGCAAAAGGAGAAAATGTAGGTGTTATTTCAGAAGCCGGTTGTCCGGCAGTTGCCGACCCGGGAGCTGATGTTGTAGCTATCGCACAAAAGAAGAACTATCCGGTAGTTCCGTTGGTCGGACCTTCATCTATATTGATGTCGGTGATGGCTTCCGGTTTCAACGGGCAGAGCTTTGCTTTTCATGGTTACTTGCCAATAGACGCTTCAGAGCGAACGAATGTAATAAAGAAACTGGAGGGACGCATCTATTCGGAAAACCAGACACAGCTTTTTATAGAAACTCCATACCGGAATAATAAATTGGCAGAAGAATTAATTCGTACCTGCCGTCCATCCACAAAAATGTGTATTGCTTCCAATATCACCTGCGAAGATGAATATATCCATACCCGCCCGGTGAAAGAATGGGCGGGGAAAGTGCCCGACCTGGGAAAGAAACCCACGATATTTCTGATTTATAAGTAAGAAACGAAACAGTTGACAATTGGTGTGATACTATCATTTTGACAAAATGACAAAACAACCTGCCGATATGCGGCTTGTATGGGTACAGGCACGGGATGCGTTGCAAATATACTGCTCTCGCAAGGTTTAATTTTTCCGCTTTGTTGGCGCGGAGGCTGGAATACTTACTAATTGAATTAAGAGGCGGATATTATTTATTAGACGCGGATAACGCGAAAAACGCGGATTAAGAAATAAAAAATTGTATTAATCCGCGTTTTTCGCGTTATCCGCGTCTAATCATATTGTTGTTGCTGTTGGAAAATAATAATCTATTTGATATCTGTGTAAGGTTTGGTTTTCTAACCATTCTGGACCTGCGTCCTTGCCAAATAGCGTCTAAAAATGAAACATATATGTTTTAAAGTTAAAATACAGGTGTTTTGCCGCGCAGATTATTGGATTTTTATGCGCAGATAGTTGGAATTAGTACCGCTACTAATTGAAATTACCCTCCGGGTAAATGTAAAAAGTTACCGGATTTTCCCATAAAAGTCCTTTTTACTCCGATAAAGCAGCCCTATTTATCCTAAAAAGCCTTTTATGCTGATTGCTTAGGTCAGCATAAAAGGCTTTATTTTGTAAATTTGTTATGTCTTTTCCTTAAAGACGAACATTTTGTAATATTATAGCCCGGCCATATCTTCCAGCCTAACTGTCAACTTTCACTTGTCAACTTTCACCTGTTTCAGCATGCCTTTAAGCTCATGTCCAAGCTCTTAACCGAATGAGTCAGTGCACCTACCGAAATGTAGTCAACTCCACATTCAGCATAATCGCGTAAGGTGTCGAAAGTGATACCTCCGGAAGATTCTGTTTCAAAACGTCCGCCGATCATCTCGACTGCTTTCTTTGTATTTTCGATATTGAAGTTATCTAACATGATGCGGTCGATACCTCCCACATTCATGGCTTGCTGTAACTCATCGAAGTTGCGGACTTCAATTTCTATTTTCAGGTTTTTACCTTTTTCTTTCAGGTAGTTCTGGGCACGTGTAATCGCCTGTTCGATACCTCCGGCAAAATCAACGTGATTATCTTTCAGCAAAATCATATCGAAAAGACCGATGCGATGGTTCACTCCTCCGCCAATCTTAACCGCTTCTTTTTCGAGCATACGCATGCCGGGAGTCGTCTTACGGGTATCTAAAACATGCGTTTTTGTACCTTCCAGCGCTTTCACATATTTGCGGGTAGTTGTAGCAATGCCGCTCATGCGCTGCATGACGTTCAGCATCAAACGTTCGGTCTGTAATAGTGATTGGACTTTCCCTTCTACGGTGAAAGCGATATCGCCTTTTTTAACTTCGGCTCCGTCATGGATGAAAATGTTCATTTTCAGTTCCGGGTCGAAGTAATGGAAAATACGTTTTGCCATTTCCACACCAGCCAATACGCCATCTTCCTTGATGATTAACTGGCTTTTACCCATAGCTGTTTCAGGAATACAACACAAAGTCGTATGGTCGCCGTCACCTATGTCTTCTGCAAATGCTAATTTAATTAAGTCGTCGATTAGTTGATCCATTTTTTATTCTATTCTGATTGATTGTATGATTGCTTTGTTTCCGTCTGCCCGGTAAGTAATGTTTACACGGTATTCACCCGAAGCCGTAGGTAGTTTTCCTACAAAGAAACCACTATCGTTTTTATCTGCATGATGAACAACCGTAAAACCAGTGGGTTTATTCGTATTGAAAAATGCGTTTAAAATCGAAACAGCTTCGTTACCATCACATTTTTTTGATGTACCCGGAAGAGCTACATCCACTTCTGTATCCATTGATCCGTTAAGCGAAGAGGCATTACCTCCTTTGAAAGCATTCGATATAGGGATAATATCAGCTGCCATTACACTAAGGAATGAAAGAAACAATGCCAACGTGAGAAATAATCGTTTCATAAGTTTTCTCCTCTTTTTGTTAGTATTATGATGCAAAGGTATGTATTTTTTCCTGTAACTTAGCGCTTTCAATCTCTAAATGTGAATGGATGAAGATAGCACTGATTGTAATAGGAAAGACGGACGCCGGTTATTTTGTGGATGCCATTAATGAATATAAGAAACGTTTGGTTCATTATATACCTTTTGAAATGGAGGTGATTCCGGACATAAAGAACGTAAAGAACATGTCGGAAATTCAACAGAAAGAGAAAGAGGGGGAGTTGATTCTCAAATTTTTGCAACCGGGGGATTATCTGGTTTTGCTGGATGAGAAAGGTAAAGATTTTACTTCCCTCCAATTTGCCGCTTATCTTGAAAAGAAGATGCATACAATACCGAAAAGGCTTGTCTTCATCATTGGTGGCCCTTATGGGTTTAGTGAGGCTGTTTATGGTGCCGCTTCCGAAAAAATATCGTTAAGTAAGATGACTTTTTCCCATCAAATGGTGCGCTTGATTTTTATAGAGCAGATTTACAGGGCAATGACGATACTGAATAATGAGCCTTACCATCATGAGTGAATCTATAGAGGAATAAGCCAAACAAAAAGAAACCTTTATTTGTTTCTCTCCTGAAACTGAATAAATTAAACAAAGAAACACATATGGCTTTTTTTACTATTATCTCAATTATTTCTTTGGGACTGGCATTATTAAGTGCTGTGATAGTACTGTTCCACGTCAGTCGCCACAGCCAACCGATGGTTATAATGAATGTGGTTTGGCCTTTGACTGCTTTATGGAGCGGCTTGGTTGGTTTATGGTGCTATTTCTCTTTTGGCAAAACATCTAAAGGCCTGGTAAAACAAATGGATATGCCGGATATGGATATGCCTGGTAATATGAAAAATATGGATATGGAGCCGACTGGCTTTAGGCAAAAGGTAATGTTATCTACTTTCCATTGTGGAGCAGGGTGTACTTTAGCTGATATTTTTGGAGAGAGCTTTGGACATCGTGTTTTAGAAGCGGCAGGTTTATCGGGTATAGGGTGGAACTGGGGGCTGGATTATTTGCTGGCTTTAATTATCGGAGCTTTTTTTCAATATGCGGCAATTCGTCCGATGATGAAGCAGCAATCAATTCCCAAGGTGTTTATAAAAGCGTTTCGGATTGATTTTTTGTCGCTGACCGTGTGGCAAATCGGTATGTACCTGTTTACTTCATTTATATTCTTTGTCGTATTGCCACAACCTTTAGTTTGTAATGATTGGAGATTTTGGTTTGTTATGCAATTGGCAATGTGCGCAGGTTTTATCCTTGCTTATCCGATGAATGGATATTTGATAAGGAAAGGGATAAAACCTGCGATGTAGTATCTTTTAGAATAAGCTCCATGCAACCGTAAGTCCTGCCATTACGATGGCAACCATACTCATCAGCTTGATCAGGATATTGAGGCTCGGACCGGAAGTATCTTTAAACGGATCGCCAACGGTATCGCCGACAACCGTTGCTTTGTGAGTTTCACTTCCTTTTCCTCCATGATTACCTTCTTCTACATGTTTCTTAGCGTTATCCCATGCGCCACCTGCATTCGCCATAAAGATTGCAAGAACAAATCCGGTACTTAAACCACCAATTAACAGACCAATAACTCCCGGTACACCGAATATCAGTCCGGTAACGATCGGAGCGATAATAGCAAGAAGGGATGGTACGATCATTTCCTTTTGGGCTCCTTTGGTGGATATACCTACGCAGCGTGCATAGTCCGGCTCTGCTTTTCCTGTCAGGATACCGGGGATTTCTTTAAATTGACGGCGTACTTCTTCTACCATATGACCTGCTGCACGTCCTACGGCATTCATGGTAAGTCCGCAGAACATAAAAGCCATCATGGAACCGAGGAACATGCCGGAGAGAACTTTCGGATTCATAAGTGTTACATCATAGTAAATCATGAAATCCGGGAAAGAAGCTTTGCTTATGTCGATAGTCCGTCCATCGGCGAAGGATAAAACCGTTTCACCCAAGCGGATTAGCCCTATTTTTATTTCTTCTATATAAGAAGCTAATAAAGCAAGTCCGGTGAGGGCTGCTGAACCAATGGCGAAGCCTTTGCCTGTTGCTGCCGTTGTGTTACCCAGCGAATCGAGAGCATCCGTACGTTTACGTACTTCTTTGCCTAATCCGCTCATTTCAGCATTACCTCCGGCATTATCGGCTATAGGTCCGTAAGCATCGGTAGCCAAAGTTATACCTAAAGTAGAAAGCATGCCGACTGCTGCAATGCCAATGCCGTAAAGTCCCATACCTACATTTCCGAAATCAAATCCGGAAGCAAACAGGAATGAACAGATGATTCCGATAACAACAGCAATAACGGGGATTGCCGTAGACAGCATGCCTAATCCAAGCCCGGAAATGATTACGGTAGCAGGGCCTGTAAGCCCGGCTGCTGATACACGCTGAGTCGGTTTATAAGATTGTGAAGTATAATATTCCGTAGCTTGTCCGATTATAATGCCGACTATTAATCCGGTAATAACGGAACAGCTGATCCAGAACCAGTTGTCCAGTCCTAATAGATAGAGAATACCGAATGTGCAGATAGCTATCAATACCGAACTAAGGTTTGTTCCGATAGAAAGAGCTTTCAATAATTGCTTGATTGTGGCATTTTCATTTGTACGGACAGCAAATATACCGATGACTGAGAGTATAATGCCAACGGCTGCAATCAACATGGGTGCGATAACGGCTCTGTATTGCATTTCCACATTTCCGGAGGATACGAATGCCGCAGCTCCCAGTGCTGCGGTGGCAAGAATAGAACCGCAATACGATTCGTATAAGTCGGCTCCCATACCGGCAACATCACCTACATTATCACCTACGTTGTCGGCTATAGTTGCCGGGTTGCGAGGGTCATCTTCCGGAATGCCGGCTTCAACTTTACCAACGAGGTCTGCTCCGACATCCGCAGCTTTTGTATAGATACCACCACCTACACGGGCGAAGAGTGCCTGTGTGGATGCTCCCATACCGAAAGTAAGCATGGTAGTCGTTATGATAGTCAGTTTATGTGTAGGATCCATGGCTTCCGGAGGAATGCAGGCATTTAATAAAAGATACCAGAACGAAATATCCAGTAATCCGAGTCCTACAACTACTAATCCCATAACAGCACCGCTGCGGAATGCAATTTGTAGTCCACTGTTTAAGGAATTACGCGCAGCATTTGCCGTACGGGCAGAAGCATAAGTTGCGGTTTTCATGCCTAAAAAACCTGCTAATCCGGAGAAGAAACCTCCGGTAAGGAATGCGATGGGCACCCATTCATTTTGAACTTTAAAACCATAAGCCATGATTGAAAACAGTATTACCAGTATGAGGAAAACGGAAGCCACTACCTTATACTGCTGCTTCAGGTATGACATGGCTCCTTTTCGTACGTGCAAGGCAATTTTAGCCATTAACTCAGTTCCTTCACTTTCTTTCATCATTTGCCTGAAGAAAAACCAGGCGAATACCAGCGCAATCAGGGAAGCTGCCGGTATGATCCAAAAAATAGTAGTAATCATAGCAATGAGATTTAAAATTAATGGAAATTTAAACACTTTGACATAAAGCCATTTAAGGAATAATGAACTTTATCCGTAAATGTAACAAAAATAAAGAGGTAGAGAAACTTTTTCGGAAATAATAATGTTTCATTTTAAAAAAAACAGCATATTTGTCAACATAAAAAGAAACAAAACGCAAATGACGGAAGAAACGAACCATAAAACCTATAAATTAGGATTGGCTCTTAGCGGAGGAGGTGCGAAAGGTTTTGCTCATATCGGGGTTTTTAAATTATTGGAAGAATGCCGTTTGTCGCCGGATATAATTGTAGGAACAAGTGCCGGCTCATTAATGGGTGCGCTTTTTGCCGACGGGTATACTGCGGATGAGATTAAGGAACTTTTCACCGGGCGTGAGTTTTCTGAGTTTGCACAGTTGCAAATACCGAAATCCGGTTTGTTTGACAGTAAACGTTTTCGTTATTTCCTTAAACGCCATTTAAGGACTAAAAATATTGAGGATTTGAAAATCCCTTTGGTTGTAATGGCTACAGACCTGGATAATGGGGAAAGCCATGAATTTCGTAGCGGCCCAATCGTAGATGCAGTAACTGCTTCTTGCAGTATTCCGATAATTTTTAGTCCGGTTGTGATAAATGGCGTACATTATGTGGATGGAGGCCTTTTCCATAATTTCCCGGTATCGATAATCAGGGAAGAATGTGAGAGAGTAATAGGTGTGAATGTGAGTCCGCTTGTACCGCAAAAATATAAACAGACGATTTTTCATATAGCAGAGCGTTCTTACCATTATATGTTCCGGGCTAATACATTGGAAGACCGTGAAATGTGCGATGTGCTCATTGAAGCTGAAGAATTTGGGGATTTCAAAACTTTTGATCTGGAAAATGTAGAGAAAATAGTCAATGTAGGCTATGTTGCTGCATTCCGGTCGTTTGAGGTTGTTGTGCAGGAAAATAAAGATGAAACATTGGTGAAGGCTATTATGGCAAGGACAAATAAAGCATTAATGCCATAGTAATTACGGTTTTGCTCCGAATTCACCCCTTAATAATTAATAAGTTGATAGTTAAAGCGATGAAACAGACAAATAAAATGGTTATTTACCAGGTCTTTCCCCGCTGGTTTGGGAATTTAAAGTCGTCCCTTGTAAAAAACGGAAGTATAGCAGATAACGGAGTTGGAAAATTTTCAGCATTTACCTCTGTGGCATTAAATAAAATCAAAGAGCTGGGTATTACTCATATCTGGTATACCGGCGTTATCGAACATGCAACAACTACAGATTATACGGCCTATCAGATACGCAAAGACCATGCGGCTGTTGTAAAAGGACATGCCGGTTCTCCTTATGCCATCAAGGACTATTATGATATAGACCCTGATCTGGCTGATAATGTAACCAAGCGTATGAATGAGTTCGAAGATTTGGTGAAACGTACACATGATTCCGGATTGAAAGTGATTATTGATTTTGTGCCGAACCATGTGGCTCGTCAATATTATTCGGATGCCCGCATGTCATATGTGGAAGATTTGGGACAGCATGATAATACATCAAAGGCATTCGATCCTAATAATAATTTCTATTATATACCGGGAAATCCTCTCCAGTTGCATTTTGGTGCCCAGGAAGAAGATTTTGAATATAGCGAATTCCCTGCAAAAGCAACCGGGAACGATCATTTCGACCCTTATCCGGGAAAGAATGACTGGTATGAAACAGTGAAACTGAATTATGGAATCGACTATGTAAACGGTCATACCCGCCATTTCGATCCTATACCTAACACTTGGACGAAGATGTTGGATATTCTGTTGTTCTGGGCTGGTAAAGGTGTGGATGGTTTCCGTTGTGATATGGCGGAAATGGTTCCTGTTGAGTTCTGGAACTGGGTAATTCCGAAAGTAAAACAAATGCATGATGTTTGTTTTATTGCTGAGGTTTACAATCCGGCGGAATACCGTAATTATATTTTTCAGGGACATTTCGATTATTTGTATGATAAAGTCGGGTTGTATGATACATTGCGTGCAATCATGTGTAATCAAGCTCCGGCAAGTACTATATCTGCGTGTTGGCAATCGTTGGAAGGTATCCAGCATAATATGCTGAATTTCCTTGAGAACCATGATGAGCAACGAATCGCTTCTTTGTTTTTTGCTAATGACCCGCGTCCGGGTATTCCGGGTATGATTGTGGCTGCTACAATGAATTCAAATCCGGTCATGATATACAGCGGGCAGGAACTGGGAGAGCCGGGCATGGATGAGGAAGGTTTCAGCGGACTTGACGGGCGCACGACTATTTTTGATTATTGGAGCCTTGCTTCTTTGAGGAACTGGATTAATGACGGTGTGTTTGATGGCGGTAAGTTGACACCGGAGCAACGAACTTTGCGTGAGACTTATAAGAAACTTTTGAATATAGCAAAGAAAGAACCTCTTATCATAGAAGGAGCTTTTTATGATTTGATGTATGCAAACGAGGGTAATCCGTATTTCAATCCGCATCGGCAATATGTATTTTTGCGTAAATGGAAAAATGAAGTCTTGCTGGTTGTTGTCAATTTTGACAAGGCTGAACAGGCTGTCCGGGTTAAAATACCGGCGGAAGCATTTACCGCTCTTGGTTTTGATGATAATAAAGCCGCTATGCTGACTGATCTGTTGACAGGTGAAACCAATATCAGTACACTGACGGAAGCTTGCCCTTATCAGGTCGTGATTCCTGCATATTCAGGTAAATTGCTGATGTTTACCTACAAGGAATAATAATACAAAGTTATCGCCTTATCTTTCCGGACTTTAAAGTTTTCGGATGATAAGGCGATTATTGTAAATAAGTTTTGTACTTTTGCACCCACAATCAATCTATTTACTTTAAGATAAATATTCGGATAATGAGTGCACAAACTCCTTTCTTGGTGTTTTCGGGAACCAACTCCCGGTATCTTGCAGAGAAAATTTGCAACAGTCTTGGTTGTCCTCTGGGACAGATGAATATCCAACATTTCGCTGATGGTGAATTCTCCGTATCTTATGAAGAATCAATTCGCGGACGTGACGTATTCCTGGTACAATCCACATTTCCTAATTCTGACAATCTGATGGAACTTCTCCTGATGATCGATGCAGCGAAGCGTGCTTCTGCACATTCTATCATCGCCGTTGTTCCTTATTTCGGCTGGGCTCGTCAGGACAGAAAGGATAAACCGCGTGTTTCCATTGGTGCAAAGTTAATCGCAGATATGTTGAGTACGGCAGGTATCAACCGTTTGATTACGATGGACCTGCATGCAGACCAGATACAGGGATTCTTCAATGTACCTGTTGACCACCTTTATGCTTCATCTGTGTTCCTGGATTATATCAAGGGAGAATTGCCTTTGGATAATTTGTGTATCGCAACTCCTGACGTAGGGGGTACAAAACGTGCCAGCAGCTATTCCAAATATCTGGGCTTGCCGATGGTAATTTGCCACAAATCCCGTCTGCGTGCAAATGAAGTAGCGGAAATGCGTATCATTGGTGACGTAGAAGGTCTGGATGTTTTGCTGGTAGATGATATGGTAGATACAGCTGGTACAATAACAAAAGCAGCCAATCTGATGATGGAAAACGGTGCAAAGTCTGTTCGTGCCATTGCCAGCCATGCTGTAATGTCGGACCCTGCTTCTACACGTGTAGACCAGTCTGCTTTGACTGAAATGATTTTCACAGACTCTATTCCTTATGCTAAAAAATGCGAGAAGGTGAAAGTATTGTCTGTTGCCGATATGTTTGCAGAGGCTATCCGTCGTGTATGTAGCGGCGAGTCTATCAGCTCTTTGTATGCTATTTAAGTAGGAATACGATTATAATTTATATGGAAAAGGCTGTTTCTTTTTGAACAGCCCTAAAGTTTGGATACGTTAAATATACATATTCAAGTAAAAGAGTCTGGTACTGCACCGGACTCTTTTTTTGTCTTGATTTTTAATGAGTTTGTCCTGTTTATGCTCTGTGGAGATAAGAATGGGAAAGGAGGGAATGAAAATAAGAAAGATACTGTGTTTTTCTTGAAAGGTACGGGATGAAATTCTGATTTCTATGCGATGAAAAATTCTTTTGATAAATATATATCTTTCTTTTGATAGCTGTTGAATATGCTTTTTACAATATAGTAATTTCTTTTTATAGTTGTCAAAAGAATATTTTATCGAATACTTTTTACCAAATCGATGGGTCGAAAATAAATATACACGGGATACTTTTTATATTCCAAAGCGATTTTTTTAAGCCTCTTTATCGGATAACATATATCCTTCTCCTGGGATGTTGTTGATAGTTAAAAATTTATCTGCTGATAAACTTTGTTTGAGCTTTTTGATATAGTTGTAAAGGCTATGTGTGCTCATGATGGAATTTTCCCATATTTTTTCAATCTGATTATAGGGAACGACTTTATTTTTTTGTCCATATAATAAATTCAATAAGGCAAACTCTAATTGGCTAAGTCTGCCTAATTCATTGTTGTCTTTATACAGAATGCGCTTTTGTATGTCCAGCTCGAGTTCTCCTATTGATATTCGGATGGAAGATTGGTTGTTTAATTTAGTGTGTCTTTTTATATATGCCTTTAGTACATCCAATTCGAAAGGTTTTTCCAGGTACACAATTGCTCCTGCATCCAAAGCGCTGATTTGTTTATCTTTTTCTGTATGGGAGGAAACAAAAATAATAGGTGTTTCCGGTGCTATAAGCCTTAATTCCGGGAGGATATGAATTCCGTCGTCATTACCTATTTCAACATCTAAAATAATGATATCAGGATTGAATTCTTTTAATACGGCACAGATAGCAATTAGTGTACTTTGATAATGGATTTCATATCCGGCATCTTCTAGCGCCACTTTAATTATATTTCCAAATACTGTATCGTCATCGACAAATAGGATTTTTTGTTTATTCATAGATGTAATAAATTAGTGTATAAGATTTCACTTTTTGGCGAAATTGATATACAATATTCGTGAAATATTTCAATACCTGCAAGCTGTTTCCGGATAATTTTGTAAATGAACAGGAGATATACCTTGTCTTCTTCGTGTCTCTGTGAAATATATAACAGAAGTAATCGAAATTTTTAATTTGATGACCTATATGTTACCAGATTGTTAGCGATGGTCTTAATCCTATTGTGTTACTTTGAAAATATAAAATTTTAAATAAAAATAAGATGAATAGAGTGCTATGGAATAGTAAAAGAGTGTGTGCCTTGAATGTTGAAAAAAGAACTTTTATTGAGATTCTGTTTGTCTTGATGGGTTTAATCCTTATTGGAGGGCTGACGTCTTGTTCGGAAAAGAAAGAAGGGGACAATACGGGAATAGGCTTGGCAACTTCACAGATAAAGTTTGGAAAGGAAGGAGGCGTTCAAGAGGTTGAAGCAAAACATGCTTCATGGTGGATTAGTGAGGCACTCCTTAATGACAAAAATCTTTTAACGGATTCAACATTGACATATATTAGGGATGGCTATCAATGCCCTATCGGAATTGAATCGGATCTTTTTTCTATCAAAAAGAAAGACAATGTGTTGGCGGTGGAGCTTTCTCCGATAAAAGAGTCTGAATCAAGGGAATTCTTCATTGTGTTGCAGCATGAAGGATATTATGAACATTTATTTATTTATCAATAATGAATTATGTCTCATTTAAATAAGGATATTAAAATAGGGTTATATTATTAAATTTAAATTAGAAAAAATCATGAGAAAATTAGTTTTAGCTGTAACGAGTATTTTTGCATTAGGCTTGTTGTTTTCATCTTGTAGTAAAGATGAAAATGTGATCAGTTCAGATTTGGTGCAAAGCATTCAAGAAACGGCGGGATTTAAGGTTTCTCCGGAACAGGCTGTCGATAGATTGAAACACTTTATAGATGCTGGTTTAACAAAGGCTTCTAAAGAAATTCATGTTAAAAACATTGAAGCTTTAACTAAGGAAAAATGTGATACAAAAGCAGCGCTTTTGGAAAATATACCTGATACGTTGATGTATATTGTTAATTTAGCAGATGAACAAGGCTTTGCATTAATGTCTGCTGATAAAAGAACTGAACCTATATTTGCTTTGATAGACAGTGGAAATTTTAGTTTGAAAGAAAGGGATTCAACTATAAATCCGGGCTTTGAAATGTTTTTAAATATGACAGAAAGTTATATCACATCTAAGATAATTGAAACTAAAACGGTTAGTGGAAATGGTGATGCAGATTGGACTTTAACTAAATCGACTCGGCCTAAATTAGATTATTTATGGGATCAATGGGATCCATACAATATGTATACACCTTTGGAAAATGGAAAACATACACCAGTAGGTTGTGTTGCTACGGCATTGGGAATGGTTACTGCTCACTTTAAGAAGTCATTTACGATCAATGGATATAATCTCGATTTGTCAGGGCAGATATATACGACATCAGATCTTTTAGCTAATTCAGAAAAGGCGAGTATTGTTGCCCGGTTATTAAGTGAAATCGGGGATAAGGTCTCTATGCGCTATTTTTTATCTGGAAGTTATGCCTATACAAATGATGCTGAGGCATATTTAAAAGATGTATCAGGGATTCAATATGTAACGGGGTTTAGAGATTATGGGTCAAATATTGCTGTCGAAAATCTATATAATTGTTTGAGGAGTAAAAGTGGATTGGTTGTAATACGTGGAACAAAGAGTGATAATTCAGTAGGGCATATGTGGGTTATGGATGGAGTTCAAAGTTACAGTAGTACCCATGATTCTAAAACATTAGATTTATTCCACTGTAATTGGGGATGGGGAGGTTTTCAGGATGGTTATTATTTACAGGCTATCTATATTTTTACAACTTCGGGCCATTTTATAAGTGGTGGGCCAACAGACAATGCTCCTGTATCGTATCCTATAGATTTGAAATATTGTGCAGTTAATAATAAAAGAATCGAATGATGAGACATATTCTATTTTTTCTATTTAGTTTGGTCATGCTTTTGGATATGACATCTTGTTCGGAAAAGAAAGAAGGGGACAATACGGGAATAGGCTTGGCAACTTCACAGATAAAGTTTGGAAAGGAAGGAGGCGTTCAAGAGGTTGAAGCGAAACATGCTTCATGGTGGATTAATAGTGTGTCCCTTAATGGTGAAAATCTTATAATGGATTCTACGGTAACATATATTAAGGATCGCTATCAATGTCCTATTGAAGTTAAATCGGATCTTTTTTCTATCAAAAAGAAAGATAATGTGTTGGTGGTGGAGCTTTCTCCGATAAAGGAGCCTGAATCAAGAGAGTTTGCTATCGATTTACAGAATGGAGATTATTATGAACGGTTGTATGTTTATCAATAATGAACTTGTAAAAGCTATATTTTTTGACTATAGAGTCTCTTGGTACGAAACAAAACTGTGAGACTGTTAATCTAAACTGTGCCAGCATAACCCGGAGTTTTGCTGGCATAGTTTTTTATATTTGTGGAACTAAAGGAATTTTGCAGGTAAAAGTACTGCCTTTCCCCGGTTGGCTTTTTAAAGAAATCTTTCCGTTGTGGGCTTCGATTATATATTTGACGAATGCCAAACCGATGCCGTATCCTCTTTGATGTATTATATTCTCCCTTGGAACCTGGAAAAACTGTGTAAAGATTTTTTTATGATATTTCTTTTCGATTCCCCAACCAGTGTCAGAGACAGTAAAGATTGCCATATCTTTTTCTTTAGATACATTAATGTCGATATCCACATTTTCATCGGAATATTTCAATGCATTTTCTACTAAATTGCGAATGACATTCATTATATAAAGGGGGTCTGCATAGACTGCCAGGCTATCGAATGAAGAATGGATGTTTAGGGTATGAGGTTTGTCATATTGTACAGCAATGTTGGCTTTTACTTCTGCTATAAGTTCCATCAGGTCGACCTTCTCTTTTTGTAGATATACTTTCTGCCTGTTCTTTCGTGCAGTAATTAATAAAGCATCTATATCGCTGGCTAAATTTTTGGTTTGCTTAATCGTTCTGTTCAGCAGGTTCAGGGTAACAGCATCATTTTCTTTTGTTTTGACATAACTAAGCATGGCAACTACTCCGTTCAAGGGCGATTTTAAATCATGGACAGTACCGTTTACACTGGCTTCCCGTTGTTTAAAGAGTTCATCTTTTCGTTTAACTGTAATAGCCAAAAAGATAACGCAACCGATAACAATCCCTACCATTAATACGGATTCGATGAGTATCCATAGCATAGTTTTGATAAAGTCAGATAATGGAAAATCGGCTTGTACCTGAATAAATTGAAAACCTTTAGTGCCAATAGGATATAATTGTGTGAATTTACCTTTGGCACAGTTAAATGGAAATGTTCCAATATGTTTAATCCTTGTAGTGTCTTTATCATACAAAATGATATTATAATTAAGTATTAAGGAATCCTCTAAACTTTTTTTAGAAAAGAGACTATCGAGTTTTGTTAAGTGCAAAAAGTTTTTGTTTTTAATTAAACCGTCTTGTTCTTTTTGCATAATATAGTCATAGATATTATCTCCTATCCTTTTTCTTCTTATATCCGTTAGGTTGATTGTATCTCCTTGCAATTTGCTCTTTTCTTCAGGCGTCATGTCTTTCGCCGATTTCATAACTATTTTAGGAGCATTGGGATTGTGTGCACGAGAAAATGAACGTAAGGTTAGTTCTTCTTTAATACTCTCAAGAAGAATATTCTCCGTTGATTGCATTCTTTCGGATATATAAACATTGTATATATTGTATACCCAAACGCCTTGTAAGCATATAGTTATGATACCTGCTAAGAGTGATATGTAAATTACTTTTTTCATGATTTATATCTATGATTACTATTCGTATGGATTTTATAAGAAAAGTAATAATTTCTTGTTGTAATGGTTACTTGTTTATTACTCGTTGATTAGCAATAGCCGTACAAATATAATATAAATTTGCGTTTATAAATTAAAATTGAATTATAAAATGGAAATAGAACAATTGAATAAAGAAGATTTGTATATTTTGAGAGCAGGGAAATGGATTTGTATAGAAGGGGAATGGTTCTGGATTGATATGGCCGATTATGAACCTGATGATATTTGAAAAAGGATGTATCGATACAATCTATAGTATTAACAACTTAAATTAAATTATTATGAATTCTTTAATGAGTTTACCAATTTATTTGGTAGAAAAATTAGGACAAGAGGAAATGCTTCTGGTAAGAGGAGGTAGCCAATCTGTTAGTACTAATAATAGTACTGGAACTTGTGGCGGAACGAATAATGGAAGTGGACATTGTGGTGGAACAAATAATGGTAGTGGAACTTGTGGTGATATCCCTAAAGAAAGTCCTACAGAATAGAGTTGAAAAAATGATTCGTAAATTTAGAGGGAGAATAACTTATTCTTCCTCTATATTCATAAGGTATGAAAAAAATAAAATATCAGCTATGGGAAGAATTGTCTTCACAAATGTTTCTTCACTATAATTCATTTAGTAATCAGTTTTTGTTGCTGAATGAAAAGAAACATAATCACTATCTATTGGATGATATATCTGATTTAGAAATAAAAGAGCCATCTTTGTATCAATTACTGTTAAACAGTCAATTTATTGTTTCTGATAATTTTGATGAAGCGGAGCTAACTTTTTATAGAAGGAAGCTGATGCAATTTGATACTTCCATGTACCAGATTATGATTAATACTACACTTGATTGTAATTTAAATTGTTGGTATTGTTATGAAAATAGAGTACAAGGTAGTCGTCTCACAGACGAAGTTGTAGAAGCGATAGAAAAAAATATTCTATATGAATATGGGCGGATACCTTATAGTACGATTAAAATTTCCTTTTTTGGTGGAGAGCCGTTTCTCTATTTTAAGGGAATAGAACAAATTCTCAATTATGCAAATATGTTTTGTCAGGAAAGAAACTTGAAGCTAATTGTAGATTTTACAACCAACGCAACATTAATAACAAAAGAGCAAATAGATTTTTTAAAGCAATTTGAATGTCATTTTCAAATTCCCATAGATGGAAGTAGGCGAATCCATAATTTAATAAAGAAAGATAAGTTACAAGTTGCAGATACTTATCAACAAACAATGGAAGCTCTTCGGCTGATAAACGAGCATATACCCAATCGGTGGATAGCAGTAAGAGTAAATTTTGATAATAGAGTATTGAGAGATATTGATGAAATCATTGCAGACATAAGTTTTTTGGATAGAAAGAATAGCTATGTTATTTTGAAGAAAGTGTGGCAAATACCTACAGATAAAGTAAATAAAGAGATGTTGCATGTTGCGATTCAAAAATTCTTTGATAATAAGTTTAGACTTGATTATTATATAATGCCGAAAAGTTGCATTTGCTTTGCTGAAAGAAATAGAATGACATTGTTTAACTATGACGGAAAGGTCTTTAAATGTTCAACAATCTCTTCTTTTGATGATGAAAATGCATTAGGTGAACTATGCTTTGAAACAGGAGAAGTAAAGTGGAACGAAAATAGAATGGCATATTGGATGAAAGATATGTCACCTGATAAATGTATCCAGTGTGAATGGTATCCTGCTTGTTTAGGACCTTGTAATAAACAATTGATGGCACATAAGGGTAAGCAAATGTGTACATTCGATGCAATGAACATGGATCGTAAGGAATATTTGATGTATGCATTTAAATTTCAATTATTGCAAAAAGAAATAGAAAGTGCTGATAAATAGTTATAAATCCTTCCTGCAATAAGAAATGTGCATTTTGATTATCTAATTATTATGTCTTAAGTTAGCAGTGTTTTGTAAATAATAACTTATTTTGTTAAATTAAACTGTAATATTTATGAAATTCATATGGATATCTTTGTTGATGACGTTTCTCTGTTCACAGTTTTGTTGGACTCAATATCATTTTTCTGGGGTGATCACAAATAAGAAGAAGGAAAAAATGGATGCAGTACAGATTGCCCTAACAGAATGTGATACATTACGAGCAATGACTTTGACAGATGCAAAAGGAGCTTTTGATATAGGAGGTTTAGGAAGTGGTGAATATACTATGCACATTAACTATTTGGGATATACTCCGGTGGATGAGAAACTTTTTATTCGGGGACGGGATGTCAAGATGAATTTTATTTTATTATCGGAAATGACGGGAATCTTGTCTGAAGTAGAAGTCACAGCAAACCGGAATGATAAAGTGGAACGGACTGCTACCGGACAGGTTTTCTACTTGTCGGAGCAAGCAAAAAACAGTGGAAATCCTTATCGGGCTTTGATGGAAGTCCCTAAATTAATAACGGATGAAGTATCCCAAACGATAAAAACAGAAGATGGCAGTAGCCCTCTTATTCTTATAAATGGAAATCGCGTCAATTCGGGAGTGAATCCGATTGATCCGAAGGAAATAGAATCTGTTGAAGTAATAGATGTGGTAAGTGCCCGATATCTGAAATCCGGGGTGAAGAAAATCGTCAATATAAAGTTGAAGAAGAAAAGTGAACCCTATAAATATTTTGAAGTAATGAACCGGCATGATATTCCGATACGTTTAGGAATGGGAGCTGTCTATTTTGAAGTAGGAAATCCTCAATGTGCCCTTTATGGCAGATTTGCCGGAGATTATACTTATAATGATGATGCAGATATGGAAAGTCTTCAGCAAAATGAAGGTTATAGGAAGGAGATGACAGGAATAAGCAGGGATAATAGATATAGTGGTTTAGGCGAATTGCAATTCCGTTGGATGTGTACCGATAAAGATTATTTAGTCGCTTATATTTATGGAAACACTATGCTGAAAAAGGGAAAAACATGGGGGGATGGTGTATTGGAAAGTGTATCTAATCAGTCGTTTAGCTATGATACGCGAAATAAGGATAAGTCATATATTATAACGAGCAGCTTATTTTACAAGCATACATTCGCCCCTGAAAATACCTTGGAAACGACCTTTGACTATAATAAGAACAATAATAAAAATGATGGTGTACGTGAAGAAACTTATTCGGATAGATTATATCTAAATAATTATGAATATGACAATGATCGGGCATCTTATAAACTTAATATAGACTATTCATATACCTGGAACAAGATAAACAGTTTAAATATCGGAAGTATAACACATTTTATTGATGACCGGCTTCATCGCGTAAGTGACAATTATCCTCCGTTTCTCCATAAAGAATGGAATGAATATTTATATGCCGGTTTTAGCAGTAAGATAAAGAATTTTAGTTATATGGTTTCCGTTGGTGCAGAAGGGCTTTGGCTGAAGGCTGATGCGGTTTCAAACCACTATTTCAAACCTCGCGCGTCGGTGAGTGGGACTTATACGTTTAACGACCATCATTCTATGGAGATAGATTATCAGTTAAGAAATACGGCTCCTTCGGTAGAGGCCTTGAATCCATATAATACATCAACGGATTCGTTGGTTATAACAAAAGGAAATCCTTATTTGCTACCAGCCCAAAATCATCAGTTTGGAATCTCTTATTCTTTTAATTATAAGGGTTTTTATATATCTCCATCGTTTAATTATCTGTATAATACAGATTTAATAGAACCTTATGGTTATACGGAGAAAGGTATATATGTTAGTTCCTACAAAAATAGTAATACCTATAAGTACTTGTCTGTCGGTGGACATCTTAATTACCGGATGAAATGGGGGAATGTATATGGAGGAGCTTATCATAATGTAGACTATTTTTCAGGGCAGGATCCTAAAAACAGTTTTAATACGTATCTGGGTTTTATGGCACGGTATAAGAAGTTTTCATTCTATGTAGAAGCTGATTATACAAACTATACGTATACATCTGTTAGTCGTACACGCCAATATGCACCTGTTTATTCCCATATACAAGCGACTTATAATTTTACCAAATTATTTTATATATCCGTAGCCTTCACCAATTGCATGGGATATCTGCGTTCGGCAACAACAACGGATGATGCAGGTTATCATGGATATACATATAGGCGTATGAAAGATCAGTCATTCTGTCCATGGATACTTATCCGGTATACTTTCCGTAAGAATGGAGGTAGAAAAATAAAGGAAAATAAATTATTGCAGAGTACAGAACAAGGTATTTCATTGTAATAAATGAGAAAGTTTCCGCTCTATAAACAATATGATGCCATGCAATGTGGCGTAGCGTGCCTTCAAATGATAAGTAAATACTGGGGCAAAGAGTATTCTTTGGATGCTCTTTCCCAGTATTGCTTTGCTACAACAGAAGGCGTGTCGATGTTGGGTATAGCAGAGGCGGCAGGGAAATTAGGTTTGCATACGGTTGCCGGAAAGGTTGTATTGGGACAATTGGCTGCAGCTCCGCTTCCATGTATATTGTTTTGGAACCAGAATCATTATGTTATTCTATACCGGGTGAAGCGGAAAATGAGAGGTAGGCAATTATTTTATATAGCGGACCCCGGGAAAGGCTTATTAAAGTATACTGAAGAGGAATTTAGGGAACATTGGCTGTGTACACAGTCAAAAGGCGAGGAGAAGGGAATAGGTATGTTTATACAACCTACTCCGGCTTTTTTTGAACGTCAGGAAGAGAAAGGAGGAAAAAGGCGTTCTTTTAAATTCTTATTTGGTTATATCAGGCAATATAAACGGTATTTCGGACAAATTATACTCGGTGCTTTGGTTGGCTGCTTATTGCAACTGATATTCCCTTTTCTCACGCAGTCGATTGTTGATATTGGTATTACCCATCAGAATCTGAACTTCATTTATTTGATTTTATTGGCGCAGCTAATGCTAACGTTGAGCCGTACTTCCGTTAATTTCATTCGTGGCTGGATACTGCTACACATAGGGATGCGTATCAATATATCATTGGTATCCGATTTCTTTATCAAGTTGTTGAAACTGCCCATGTCTTTTTTTGATACTAAATTGATAGGCGATTTAATGCAACGTATGAACGACCATTCCCGTGTGGAAAATTTCCTGACAAACCAAGCTCTGACTGTCGTTTTTTCTTTATTGAGTTTTGTCGTTTTCGGGGGCGTTTTGTTGAGTTATGATTATCTGATTTTTTTGATATTTCTGTCTGGCAGTATTTTATATGGCTGTTGGATTTCATTTTTCCTTAAAAAGAGAAAGCAGCTCGATTATTTGTATTTTGAAAAGCAAGCCGCTAATAACAATAAGACTTACCAGTTTATTACATCTATGCAGGAAATAAAATTACAGGACTGTGAACAACGCCGGCGGTGGGAATGGGAAGATGTACAAGCCGATTTGTTTGATGTGAATATGAAAACATTGAAACTAAAACAAACACAGGAAGCGGGAAGTGTATTTATTAACGAAATAAAAAATATAATAATCACCATTCTGGCGGCAACTGCTGTTATCGATGGGAAAATGACTTTAGGAATGATGTTGGCTGTTCAATATATTATAGGCCAGCTTAGCACTCCAATAGAACAATTGATGAACTTTTTTTATTCTTTGCAGGATGTGAAAATCAGTCTGGAGCGTATCAATGAAATCCATGAGATGAAGAATGAGGAAAGTACTCCGGATACTTTGCCTACGTTTCAAGGGGAAAATAAAAGTTTATCACTCACGAATGTGGATTTTAAATATGATCCTCACAATCCCCGTAAAACATTGGACAATGTGGATGTCATCATTCCGGAAGGAAAAGTTACAGCAATTGTAGGTACCAGCGGTAGTGGGAAAACTACGCTGATTAAGTTGTTGCTTGGTTATTATCCTTTGTTATCCGGGGATATAAAGATTGGTAATACATCTTTGAGCAGATATAACCTGAAATGGTGGCGCCGCCAATGTGGAGTAGTTATGCAGGACGGAGTTATTTTTTCAGAATCCATAGCCAGGAACATAGCAGTGGACGATGGAGAAATAGATAAAGAACGGTTGATGATAGCTGTGCGCATTGCTAATATAGATACGTTTATCAATCGATTACCTCAAAAATATAATACACTGATAGGTAGGGATGGAGTAGGGCTTAGTCAAGGACAAAAGCAACGTATACTGATCGCCCGTGCTGTGTATAAAAATCCGCAGTATATTTTTTTGGATGAAGCGACTAATGCATTGGATGCAAACAATGAACGGGTTATTGTTGAGAACCTGAAAGAATTTTATCAGGGAAAAACCGTTATCGTGGTGGCTCATCGCCTTAGCACTGTAAAAAATGCAGACCAACTGGTTGTGATAGAGGCAGGAAAGATTGTGGAAACCGGAAGCCATGAAGAACTTATCAGGAGAGAAGGAGCCTATTATAATTTAGTGAAGAACCAACTTGAATTAGGTAGTTGATGGAACAAGATTATGAACAAATAGAACTCAGGAGTGTGAAGGTCCGTAATATAATCGGGCGTATTCCACCTTTATTAATCAGGAGTGGGGTTACTTTTATTACGATATTGTTGATTGGATTATTCGCTGCGGCTTATTTTATTCCTTATCCGGAAAATATAAAAGTACCTGTGGAAGCCGCAACTTCAAGGAATGGTACATTAGAGGTAAAAGCCTATATTCCTTATTTATATATCATGAAAGTAGGTGCAGGTATGCATTTGCAGGTTGAAATGGAGGGATATAATGCCCGGACTTTAGGGTATATAAAAGGAATAATAAAGAGTATGGATGATAAAGTTGTAACCTTCCATAGCCAGAAGTGTTTTGTGGTGATACTGCAACTGGACAAGTTCACAGCTATCCCGGTAAAAGATGGAATGGCAGGAAATGCTTTTATCTTACTTTCCAATGAGACTATATTTGAGCATTTCCTGAATTCCTTTGAAACAAGCAGGGAATAACCGGTTGTTTTTTCTCATTTCCCAATATAACTTTTTAATGCCTGTACATATTCCTCGAAAGCCTTTCTCCCGGCAGATGTAATCCTGCAGACTGTGCGGGGTTTTTTCCCTACAAAACTCTTTTCTACTTCTATGTAGCCAGCCTCGTTCAGTTTGTCTATCTGTACGCTCAGGTTGCCGGCGGTAGCCTGAGTTTTTTCTTTCAGGTAGACAAATTCCGCTTCTTCCACCGATAGAAGAATGGACATGACGGCAAGCCGGAGTTGGGAGTGGAGTAATGGGTCTAATTCTTTAAACATTGTTTCTTGGCTTTATGATTTACGATATGTCCGGGAATAATCATCATAAACACGAACGATAAACCGAAGTAAAGATACCACAAAATTGTAATTTTACCATCCAGTGTGAATATTGTTAGCATATAAATCGCTACTACAAAGGCAACTAAAGGTGTATAAGTCATCCAGCGTTCTTGAACGATAATGCCCGTAATCGAAACGCCGAGTCCGGCATAAATCAGAGACAAAGGCAACATAAGGATGAAATCCACATGATTGGCAAAAATTATTTCGACGGCACCTGTTGTCAGGAATGTGATAATAAACATACAACCCATCACCTGCCATACCTGGGAAATTACTTTATCCGTATAGGTAATGACTTTCGGAGGCTTTTGTTTCTGTTTATAAGCAATTATCGGCCACATGGCAAACATTAGCATCCATCCCCAGGACCAGATATGGTTTTGAGTAAAGTGAACCAGAGCAAATAATAGGATAGATAATGCAGCGGTGAAGTATCCCCAAAACAAGAGATAGTTGCCTTTGCCTATTTCCATATTTTCTTTACTGGAGTTTATCATTCTGGCGATAAGTTCCAGGCTTTCTTTTTCGTTTAATTTCTTTTCTTCCATGGCTTTATTTGTTTTTGTTTTTATACGTTGAATATGTTTGTTCAAAGATAACGTCATTGCCTTTAATCATCAATTGTTCCGGATTATTTTTCATCCAGCCGGTTTCTTTCTGAACCGGAACTTCGTTCGATGGTCGTCTTTTTTATTTTTTTGCCACTGTTGAAGTTCCAGGTTAAAGAAATTTTGAATGTCCGCCCGATGCTCCCACTCTCATAATGGCTTTGTGTCGTATAGGTATCGATATGACTTGCAAAATCATTGTAACGATTAAAGATATTATTGACCGAGGCTGTAACCAGGAAACGGTTTCCGGCAAGTTTTTTCCTGACGAACAGGCTGAGGATATGTCGTGGAGCGATTTCACTGTTTCCTGAGTAAAGGCGGGTTGCTCCATTGTATTGAGCTTCCAGGGTGAACTCTTCCGGTAACTTGAAAGAAGCATTCACATTGGCAAATGCCAGGTAATGATGTGCAAAAGCAGCTTTGCCTGTCATCCGTATATCCTGTTTGACTCCTACGACATTGGCAGTCAGGTTGCACCATGAAGTTGGTTGCATAGGAATATTGATTGCAACGAACCAATGGTTTTCGATGTCATGGTTTTCGTAAGTGATATAAGAGACATCCGGGTTGATAGCATCCTGCTTGCAAAATTCACGAATCAGATTGTGATGCAAGTTCCCTCCTATACTTAGTACATACCGGTAATTATAAATAACGGTTGTGCTGAAACGGTTGATATAAGTCGGTTTCAGATACGGATTTCCAATGTTGTAGCTGTAGTCCGATGTTTGCAGGCGGTTCGGATTAAGCATATAGAAAGGCGGGCGTTCGATATTACGGGCATATTGTACAGTGAGCATCCATGTTTTCAGGTTATTGAAAGCATACCTGATACTTACATTTGGGAATAGGTCGAAATAATTCCGTTTGAGATGGTCGCTCCGGTTAGAGGTCCGGGTATATTCTCCTCTTAAACCTGCGATAAAAGCCCATCTATTGATTTCCGTCGAGAAGGAGGAATATATTCCCATAATGTTTTCTTTGTATTTCAGTGCGTATCCATAAGCCGGAATTATATTCCATTGCCCGTTACCCGACAAGCCTTCATAATTAGAATTATCATCCATAAATGTATAGGTATATCTCACCCCGGCATTTAAGGACGTGCCTTTTTTGAAAAACTTTATAACCGATATATCCGACGTTATCATATCATAGGTCGCGTCTGCCTGGCTTCGGTAAGTGCTGTCTTTGTTCCAATTCTTTACTTTTTGCAGGATATGATAGTCATTTTTTCCTGTTGCCTTTTTATTGGCATAATCGACTATTACTTTGAAAATGGAACCCCGGTTATCAAATTTATGAAGATAATTGGCTGTAGCAGCAAATGTATTGTATTTGTTTTTTTGATAATAATCGCCGTTACTGTTTATCTGAAGCTCTTTTTTGGACAGTTTCGTCCGGCTATCGGAGCCGCCTTTGGACGTTTGCCCGATATATTCGATTTCCGCTCCGAAACTGTTGAGTGTATCCATCTCAAAAACAGTTCCGATACGTTCGGTGCCATACTTAGAATGGATATTAAAATCGGAAAGGCTCGAGAAATGATTTTCAGTATCCGGATATTCCCGGATAGAAGTCATTATGCTCTTGTCTTTCGGGCTGAATGTCGCTGAGGCTGTAGCATTAATCGTCCATTTGCCGATACGTGCATTGAGCGTTCCGGAAGGGAGATAGTTGTTTAGAGAGGGAGACAGGGCCGTGCCCATCATCAGGTTTCCCTGAACCCCGTCATTGGGACGTTGCCGGAGTGAGATTTTGATGATACCTCCCCGTGAACTTGCCTCGTATTCGACCCCTGCTATCGGAATAACTTCTATTTGTTTTATATTTTCTGATTTCAGTGAACGTAAATAGGAGAGAAGCTCTTCACCAGTCCATTTGATTTCGCGATTATCGACAAAAACTTTGGTGCCTTGTGCCCCATTGATGGAAATATTGTTTTCCGTAAGCCATACTCCCGGTGCTTGCGATAATAGTTCGGTTCCGTCTTTTCCGGTAGAAAGAGGAACGGATATAACGAACCGGTCCGCTTTGCGTTCGATATTTTTAGCTTGTACCACGACTTCTTTCAATGAATAGGTGGAAGATTTTAATGAAAGGGTATCGCAAACTGATGAGGATAGCGATATACTTTTTTGTTCCGGTTCGTATCCGAGGCACTGGGCAATGAATGTATAGGCTCCGCTGGGCGTTTCCAGAGTAAAATCACCCTGGTTGTCAGTTATCGTTCCAGCTTTTTGTTTGCCGTCCTGTAGCAATATGACCGTTGCATATTCTACTCCATTCCCCCGGGTATCGGTAAGGTGCCCGGAGTAAACCACTGTACCCTGTTTTTGGGCAATGCCCGGAAAGCAGGTCATGAGGATAAGTGTGAGTAGTATGAATCCTTTCATGGTTTTATTCATTGGAAGGATAATATAATTTCAATTTGATTGTATCTTCCTCTTTCCGGGTTTTACAATTCTTCATGACATATCCTTCTGCGGGTCTTTTGTCTTCGGTGAAATCCATTTGGAAATTACCGTTCTCATCATGGACAACAGAGAGGTCGAATTGTTCCCATTCGATATTTTCCAGTTTAACAGTTACTTCGCCATTATTTGGTTTTGCCATCCCGTAAACCGGTTTGCTCTCTTTTCCGGATTGGGCCATGACCAGGATATTCCCTTTTTCTCCCCGGATATTACTAATCTTTACAATAATAGTGCGTGCTTCGATTTGGCTGCAAATGGAAATCATAGCCAGCAGGCTTAGTAATATGATCCGTTTCATTTTCGGCTGAGCCGGAAATGAATTGTTTTTTTGATTTGAATGAGCTGTTGCTTCCATTGTTTTTTCTGTTTTTAGAATTTATAGCAAACAAGTTTATAATATAAACTATATGCGGATAAAAAAAGTACGAGAAGCTGCGCATATCTTACTCGTACGCCGCAAATATAAATAAGTTTATATTATAAACCAAGTGAAAGTTCAATTTTTTGTGATAGGAAGAAGACCTCTGCGAAGATATTCGGAGTGCGGGGGGGTAGATGCGCTTTTCAGGTAATTTATATGATATGGAGGGGGAAACTTATATTTACGGGATTTTGAACTCATAACTATCATTTTTGAAATTCATAACTATGATTTCGGAAAATGATAGTTATGAGTTCTTTTTTACCTGTTTATTTATCTTCATCGATAATCATTCCGCTGCCGAAACAGAGATGATGTTCTTTGTCGTATATAACGCCATATTGCCCGGGGGCTATACCTTGTATTTTGTTGTCGGATTCAATACGGTAAAGGTCGCCGATACGGCGGATACGTCCGGGAGTAAATTCCGGGGTATGGCGAATCTTGAATGTGATTTCTTTTTCGTCGGTAAATTCACCCCAAGGATCTTCTGTAATAAAATCAAAGCCGTGCAGGTTTATTATCTTCCCATACTGGGTTTCCGGGTCATAGCCATTGGAAACGTAGATGATATTCCGTTTGATATCTTTCTTGATAACGAACCACGGTCCTCCGCTAAGTCCGAGCCCTTTTCTTTGTCCGATGGTATGGAACCAGTAACCATTGTGTTTGCCCAATACTTTGCCCGTTTCCAGTTCTACAATCTTTCCGGTGCGTTTGCCCAGATAGCGTTCGATAAAATCATTGTAATTGATTTTACCCAGGAAGCAGATACCCTGGCTGTCTTTGCGTTTTGCACTGGGCAGTTTTTGTTGTTCGGCAATGGCTCGTACTTCGCTTTTCATCAGATGCCCGATAGGAAACATGAGTTTCTGTATTTGCAAACGGGTGATCTGTCCTAAAAAGTCCGTCTGGTCTTTTACCGGGTCTTTGGCAGTGGAAAGCCATACTTTGCCGTTTATTTCTGTCGTCGTAGCATAATGGCCGGTTGCAATTTTATCGAAATCTTTCCCCCATTTTTCTTCAAAACAACCGAATTTGATGTATTTATTGCACATCATGTCCGGGTTAGGAGTAAGACCGCGCTTTACAGAATCTATCGTATAGCTTACCACACGGTCCCAGTATTCTTCGTGCAGCGAGACGATTTCAAAGCGGCATCCATATTTTTTTGCGATATAAGAGGTTATTTCAATGTCTTCTTCGGCAGGACAATCGATATACCCGTCTTTATCTTCCATTCCGATACGGATATAGAAGATTGTCGGATCATATCCTGCTTCTTTCAGTTGATGAACAACAACGGAGCTGTCCACCCCTCCTGATACTAATGCTGCTATTTCCATGTTTATATATAATTATACGTTGCAAAGGTACGGCATTTTTTTCAATTATGAGGGGGATTGTTTATCGGGCTAAAGTAGGAGAAGAGCGGATATTTCTTTATTTTTGCAAAAAGATAAAATCAAAATAATGAAGAATTTAATAATAACAATTATGACAGCTATGACTATGACTGCCTGCTCCGGGCAGAAGGCTGGGAATACCAAAACTGAAACAGATGATTTCAATTACGTGGTTGACCAGTTTGCAGATTTGCAGATTTTACGTTATAAAGTGCCGGGTTTCGAGGATTTATCATTGCAACAAAAGCAATTGTTATATCATCTGTCGGAAGCCGCCCAGATGGGAAGGGATATTTTGTATGACCAGAATTGCCGGTATAATTTACCGATACGGCGAACTTTGGAAGCTATTTATAAAGGATACAAGGGCGACAGGAAAGATGCACAGTTTGTCGCTCTGGAAACTTATTTGAAGCGGGTGTGGTTTGCTAACGGCATTCATCACCATTATGCCGAGGATAAATTTGTTCCGGGTTTTACCCCTGAATTTTTTCAGCATTGCGTAGCACAGTTGGATGCTTCGGAACTGCCGCTTCGCGAAGGCCAGACGGTGAAACAGTTTATGGAAGAAATCAGCCCTGTTATTTTTGATCCTGCCGTATTGCCGAAGCGAACGGTACAGAGTGGAGATGCCGATTTGATACTGGCTTCTGCCAACAATTATTATGGGGGCGGTATTACGCAAAAAGAAGTGGAACACTTTTATGCCGGAATGAAAGCCGGAAAAGATACAATTGCACCGATTTCCTACGGATTGAACAGCCGGTTGGTAAAAGAAAACGGCAAAATCGTAGAGAAAGTATGGAAAGTAGGAGGATTATATTCCCCGGCTATAGAAAAAATTGTTTCTGAATTACAAGAGGCTATCCCTTTTGCAGAGAATGCTATCCAGAAAGCGATTATCGAAAAGTTGATTGCCTACTACCAGAGTGGTGATTTAAAGACATTTGATGCTTATTCTATCCTTTGGGTGGAAGATATTGTTTCGGATGTCGATTTTGTAAATGGTTTTATTGAAACCTATGGCGATCCGCTGGGAATGAAGGCCAGTTGGGAGTCTACCGTGAATTTTATTAATAAAGAGGCCACCAAACGTACTAAAGTGATTAGCGACAATGCCCAATGGTTTGAAGACCATTCTCCGGTGGACAGTCGTTTTAAAAAGAAAAAAGTAAAAGGGGTAAGCGCTAAGGTAATTACGGTTTCCATGTTAGGCGGCGATTGCTATCCGGCAACCCCGATAGGTATTAACCTGCCGAATGCGGACTGGATACGGCGTGATTTCGGTTCCAAATCGGTAACCATTGAAAATATAACGGAGGCTTATGATAAGGCTTCTCAGGGAAATGGCTTCAATGAAGAGTTTGTATGGAGCGATGTAGAACGTGAGGGACTTGCCAAATATGGTTTTATTACAGATAATCTGCATACGGATTTGCACGAATGTCTGGGACATGGTTCCGGGAAACTGCTTCAGAATACGGATCCTGATGCACTGAAGGCGTATAGTTCGACTTTGGAAGAAACCCGTGCGGACTTATTCGGTTTATATTATTTAGGGGATGCTAAGCTGGTCGAATTGGGACTTGTTCCGGATGCGGAAGCGTACAAGGCGGAATATTATAAATATATAATGAACGGCTTGATGACGCAGTTGGTCCGTATCGAACAAGGTAAGAATGTGGAAGAGGCACATATGCGCAACCGGCAGTTGATAGCTAAATGGGTGTATGAAAAAGGAAAATCCGATAATGTAATCGAACTGAAAAAGAAAGACGGTAAAACGTATGTTGTGGTGAACAATTATCCTAAACTGCGGGAACTGTTCGGCAATTTATTGGCAGAAGTTCAACGTATTAAGAGTGAAGGTGATTTTGCTGCCGGAAAGAAATTAGTAGAAGATTATGGAGTAAAAGTAGACCCTGTGCTGCATGCGGAAGTTCTCGAACGTTATGCTAAACTGAATCTGGCACCCTATAAAGGATTTGTTAATCCTGTAATGAAAGAAGTGAAGAATAAAGAGGGCGAAGTAACGGATGTTGTATTGGATTATACGGAAGGGTATGCAGATCAAATGTTGCGTTACAGTGAAAATTATTCATTCCTGCCTTCTTATAATGATTAATAGCTTATGATTGAAGATACAATAAGAGAAATCCGGAAGCGTCTTCGTCTGGCTATGAATGGCGTTATCTCCACCAGTATGCGGGAGAAAGGGATTACCTATAAGCTGAATTTCGGGGTGCCTCTGCCTGAAATTAAACAGATTGCCGCTTCTTTTGAACCCGGAACAGAACTGGCATCTGCTCTTTGGAAAGAAGATATAAGGGAGTTCAAAATATTGGCAACTTTTTTGCAACCGGTAGATGATTTCCCTTTAGAAAAGGCGGAACAGTGGACAGCAGAAATTCCCTATTTGGAAATTGCGGAACAATGCAGTAGAAATTTGTTCTGTAAATTGTCTTATGCGGAAGACCTTGTATTGGGGCTGATATTTAATACGCGTGAGGAGTATGCACGAACAACCGCATTCCTTGTTTTAGGTGAGTTGTTTAAAGCAAATAAAAATGTGATTGCTCCGGTGAAAGCGGCTTTTATGATAGAGGCGATGCGTTCTTTGGCTAAACCATTGTTTGCCGCAACCTTTAAAGAGCGGCAGTCAGCTGTGAAGGCGATGAAATTCTATGGGCGGCAATCCGTTGAACAATCCGGACAGATACTGAATGCTTTTGAAATTTATCCGGATTTTGAATGCAGACCGGACTTGAAGGAAATCTATAATGATTTGAAATTTGAATTTGATTATTACCGCTAAGGTTTTGCGTTTAAAATAAATGCGCTAACTTTGTCGGTCGCGTGGAGTCGCAACAAGAGAGATGGATGCAAAAAGGTATATAGAAATGCAGGAACTGTTAACCCGGTACCTGGCAGAGAAAAAACTACGAAAGACAGAGGAACGTTATACCATATTAAAATGTATATGTACTTTCCCCGGTCATTTCGACATGTGCCTGCTTGCGCAGAAATTGGAAGAGACGAATTTTCATGTCAGTAAGTCGACGCTTTACAATACCTTGCAGGTGCTGGAAGATTGCCGCTTGATTGTTCGCCACCAGTTGACGCCTCAGTCTGCCCAATATGAATTGCGTATTTTGGCTGAGACCCATCAGCATTTGATTTGTACGAAATGCGGGGCAATCAGGGATTTGAAAGACGTAACATTGCGAAACGATCTTAAGAATCTGAAAATATCCCGTTTTACTCCGGAGTATTATGCTTTATACATATATGGCATTTGCAGCAAATGCAAGTACCGGCTTCAGCAGAAAAACGGAAAATGAGAATATTAACAGCCTATTATATAAAAAGATGAAAGTAGATGTTTTATTAGGATTGCAATGGGGTGACGAAGGCAAAGGTAAAGTTGTCGACGTGCTGACTCCGAATTACGATGTGATAACTCGTTTTCAGGGAGGTCCCAATGCAGGACATACTTTGGAGTTTAACGGAGAAAAGTATGTATTGCGTTCAATTCCTTCCGGTATTTTCCAGGGAGGAAAGGTTAACGTTATCGGTAACGGTGTAGTACTGGATCCGTTGTTGTTCCAGCAGGAAGCAGAAGCGTTGGCTGCCAGTGGTCACGATTTGACCAAACAGCTTTGTATTTCCAAGAAAGCTCATTTAATCCTGCCTACTCATCGTATATTGGATGCTGCTTATGAAGCTTCCAAAGGTTCCGGAAAAATCGGAACTACCGGTAAAGGTATCGGTCCGACTTATACGGATAAAGTAAGCCGTAACGGTTTGCGTGTAGGTGATTTGCTTCATAATTTCGATGAAAAATATGCAGCGGCTAAAGCACGGCATGAAGCTATTCTGCGTTCTTTGAATTATGAGTATGATGTGACGGAACTGGAAGCCCAATGGTTCAAGGCTTTGGAATATTTGAAGAAATTCAACTTGATAGATAGCGAACATGTTGTCAACAATTACCTGAAAGACGGAAAGTCTGTTTTGGCAGAGGGCGCACAGGGCACCATGCTGGATATCGATTTCGGTTCTTATCCGTTTGTGACATCATCCAATACGATCTGTGCGGGATGTTGTACCGGTTTAGGTGTTTCTCCTCGTAATATCGGTGAAGTATATGGTATTTTCAAAGCGTATTGCACACGTGTAGGAAGTGGCCCTTTTCCTACGGAATTGTTTGATGAAACAGGAGATAAAATCTGTGAATTCGGACATGAATTCGGTTCTGTTACAGGACGTAAACGCCGTTGCGGATGGATTGACCTGGTGGCTTTGAAATATGCAGTAATGATTAACGGCGTAAGCCAGTTGATTATGATGAAGAGCGATGTGTTGGATAGCTTTGACACCATAAAAGCTTGTGTAGCCTACAATATGGATGGCAAAGAGATTTCAGAATTCCCGTTCGAAATCAATGATTCGATCGAACCTGTATATGTTGAAATGCCGGGTTGGAAGACCGATATGACAAAAATGCAGAGTGAAGATGAATTCCCGGAAGAGTTTAATGCTTATCTGTCTTTCCTGGAAGAAGAATTAGGAGTTCCTGTTAAAATCGTATCTGTAGGTCCTGATCGCGAACAAACAATTATCAGATATACTGAAGAATAAATTATTTTACCATACAAAATGGCAGAAGACCACATCCTGAAAGGGCGATCTCCTGCCATTTTTGTTTTTGGCAGGATTTTTGCTTTTCATTGATAGTATAACTACATAAATTTAGAAGATTATGAGCATGTATTGGATCATATTTATTGGGTTTGCCCTTTTGAGCTGGCTGGTTTCTTCGCGACTGAAAAATAAGTTCGAGAAGTACTCCAAGATTCCTATGCCGAATGGTATGACCGGAAAGGATGTTGCAGAGAAGATGTTGCGTGATAATGGTATTTATGATGTGAAGGTGATTTCTACACCCGGTCATTTGACGGACCATTATAATCCTGCAAATCACACTGTGAATTTGAGTGAGTCTGTTTATTATAGTAATAGTATCGCTGCGGCTGCTGTTGCAGCGCATGAATGTGGTCACGCCGTACAACATGCAACTTCGTATGCTCCTTTGAAAATGCGTTCGGCATTGGTTCCGGTGGTTAGTTTCGCTTCCAACATTATGACATGGGTGTTGCTGGGCGGTATGTTATTGATTCATCAATTTCCTCAGCTATTACTGTTCGGCATCATACTGTTCGCTTCGACAACATTATTTAGCTTTATAACATTGCCTGTTGAAATCAATGCCAGTAAACGAGCTCTGGCATGGTTGAGCAATGCTGGTATTACAAATGCCTACACACATGATAAAGCGGAAGATGCTTTACGTTCCGCTGCTTATACTTATGTAGTGGCTGCTTTAGGTTCTCTTGCTACGTTATTATATTATATCATGATTTTCCTCGGTGGAAGAAGCCGTGATTAATTATATATCATTTTCCCGGACAACCGATTGAAAAGGATTGTCCGGATTCCCGGTCCATTTGTATAGATGGACCGTACTGTTTTGTTGAGGTTTGTTCGAATCATGTGAAATATAGAAATATCCCTTTCCGAGAGGGCATAAGCCTGTTGCCCCCCAACGGAAATTCCAGCCGTAAACCCCACTTCCTTTATCATAGAGTCCTTGGTTGCATAGAGGCAGCACTTTTCGGACTTCTTTTCTGTCGAAACCTTTTAGTTGCATTTTCCGGGCAGGTTTATTCCAGTCGATAACAAATAATGAATAATTTGGATAAATCTCTTTTTTCCCTTTGTAGACGGCGGCATATGTGTTGCCGGATGCCGGGTCGTAAGCCAGGTTTTGTATGCCATACGTAGTATTACCGGTGAATACAAAGTATTTTTCATTTGGTTTGGATGGTCCTTGTTTATGCGGAGCTCCCTGTGAAAGAGCTTGTGCATATTTTTTCCAGTTTTTTGTATCGTACTCGAGCAGGACTTGGTAGTCATTGTCTGTCCGTTTGTTGTCGCCGTAGATTCCGTAGGCAACGTAAAGATATGTTTTGCCTTTTTTCTTTCCGGCTTTTGGGGCAAAGCTTACACCATCGATGCCTGAGCACCCGTATCGGTGGTCGACGGGGTTTTCATGGTTGGTATCGGTTGCATAATAATCATCTGCAACCTCTTTTAAATAGACAGTCTTCATGATGCCGTCTTTCTCCGCATCCATTTGCGGACGGATTATTTTTTCCGTATCGAAAATAGCAATGTAAAATGCACATTCTTTCCGGGAAGCTTCTTCTCCGGCTATGCCTTTTCCGATGGCATCGTTTTTATATTCCAAGGAGCCGTATACTTGTCCGTTTTCCGGATTAAATGTCAGGCAACCTAAATGTCCGGTTAGTCCTTCGACACTACCGATGAGGTTCCCTTGTAAATCGGTTTTTATCAATTTGGTTGTAAAGGAAAAGTACATATAGCCTTTTTCCTGATCGATAGCAATTCCCTGCACATGATGTTTTCCTTGTAATCCGGAGTATATGCAACCGGGAAATTTAACAGGGGAGTTGTCGCCAGGCACAATAGCAGGGAGTACGCTACAATGCATTGCGAGTATCCAGATTGCCAGCAAAATCTTTTTTAGAAAATTCGGTTTCATTTCAAAATAGAATTAGTTAGATGGGCAAACTTACATTTTATTTCTGTGAAATGCTGTTATTTTTACAAAATGGAAGCTATCCGCATATAAGTTTGGGAAAATAATGTTTGAAAGCATTATCTTTGCAGTCTGAAATTAATAAAGAATAAATATATGCAAAAGCCAAGTATACCCAAAGGTACAAGAGATTTTTCGCCGGAAGAGATGGCGAAACGTAATTATATATTCAATACGATTCGCGAAGTTTATCATCTATACGGATTTCAACAGATTGAAACCCCGGCTATGGAGAATTTGTCAACCCTGATGGGCAAATACGGGGAAGAAGGAGATAAACTGCTTTTCAAGATATTGAATTCGGGGGATTGTTTTTCGAGTATTGCTGATGAAGAGTTGTTGGAACGCAATGCCGTGAAATTCGGAGTAAAGGCTTGTGAAAAGGGCTTGCGCTACGACCTGACTGTTCCTTTTGCCCGTTTTGTGGTTCAGCATCGTAATGAGATAACATTCCCGTTTAAGCGTTACCAGATACAGCCGGTTTGGCGTGCAGACCGTCCCCAGAAAGGACGTTATCGCGAATTCTATCAGTGCGACGGAGATGTGGTAGGTTCCGATTCGCTTATTAACGAAGTGGAATTAATCCAGATTATGGATGAAGTGTTCCGTCGTTTCGATATCCGTGTTTGCATCAAAATGAACAACCGTAAGATTCTTTCCGGTATTGCCGAAATTATAGGTGAAGCGGATAAGATTGTGGATATTACGGTGGCTATCGATAAATTGGATAAGATTGGATTGGATAACGTGAATGAAGAACTTCGTTCCAAAGGGCTTTCCGAAGATGCAATAGCCCGTTTACAGCCGATTATCATGCTGAGCGGTACGAACCGTGAGAAACTTGCCGTACTGAAACAGGAGCTGAGTGCTTCGGAGGTTGCAGTGAAGGGCATAGAAGAAATGGAATTTATACTCGACCGTATAGATCTTCTGTCTCTGAATGCAGAGTTGGAACTGGATTTGACACTGGCTCGCGGTTTAAATTATTATACGGGAGCAATTTTTGAAGTTAAAGCCTTGGATGTCCAGATAGGAAGCATTACTGGTGGCGGGCGCTATGATAACCTGACGGGTGTATTCGGCATGGATGGCGTATCCGGTGTCGGTATTTCTTTTGGTGCGGACCGTATCTTTGATGTACTGAACCAATTGGATTTGTACCCGGCAGATTCTTTACTTACTACCCAGTTGTTGTTTGTTAATTTCGGGGAAAAAGAAGCGAATTATTTATTGCCTTTAATTTCCAAAGTTCGTGCTGCCGGTATCCGTGCGGAATTGTATCCGGAATCTGCAAAAATGAAGAAACAGATGGGATATGCCGATACTAAGAAAATACCGTTTGTTGCTATCGTTGGTGAAACAGAAATGAACGAAGGCAAAATCAATCTGAAAAATATGCTGACAGGCGAGCAAAAGCCTGTTACTGTAGACGAATTGATCGAACAATTTTAATGTGTCAAAAGTCTATATAAGGGAACGCAGAATTCGCAGACAGGGCGCAGATTCACGCAGACAATATTTTTCAATAAAGAATCTGCGTAAATCTGCGTATTCTGTGCCATCAGCGTTCAGTAATAGCTTTTTGACACTGCCTCATCATATAGACTTTTGTAATACCTGCTTTACTTATAAAATGAATATCATGAAAAAATCCTATTGTGTGTTTTTATTTGCAGGCTTGTTGAGCGCCTGTTCATTCAATCCCCGTGCTTCCTGGGTTACTACTACTGAAACTGCCCCTTGGCAAGAACAAACTGATTTGATTTCTGCCTCTGCTGATACGATAAAAACAATCGATGTTACAGTTTATATGGACAGGAAACAACAAGTAATAGATGGTTTCGGGGCGTGTTTTAATGAATTGGGGTGGATTTCTCTTAGCCGCTTGCAGCCTGTGGAGAGGGAGAAGATTATGGAAGAATTATTCTTCCCTGAGTATGGGGCTAATTTTACGATTTGCCGTATGCCGGTTGGCGCCAATGATTTTTCCCGGGATTGGTATTCATATAATGAAACGGATGGCGATTTTGAAATGAAGAATTTTACGATTGCCAATGACCAGCAAACGTTAATTCCTTTTATCCGGAATGCACAGAAATATAATTCGGATTTGCGTATCTGGGCTTCTCCCTGGTGTCCTCCTTCCTGGATGAAGTACAATAAACATTATGCTTCCGCTTATACCGGTGAGGCTTATGATGAAAAGTACCGTAACGGGCTTCCTGCGGATAAAGTGGGCCATGAAGGTACGGATATGTTTATTCAGGATTCTTTGTATTTACAGGCATATGCTCTATATTTCTCTAAGTTTATTACGGCTTATAAGGAACAGGGCATCGATATTTTTGCCGTGATGCCTCAGAACGAATTTAATTCGGCTCAGATATTTCCCAGTTGTTGTTGGACTTCTTCCGCTTTAGCCAACTTTGTGGGTAAATACTTGGGACCGGCAATGAAGGATTTGGATGTAGATGTAATGTTCGGAACGATGGAGCGCGCCAATGAAGCGTTGGTCGATACCGTGTTGAATGATGCTTTAAGCAGTCAGTATGTAAGTGGTGTGGGGTTCCAATGGGCAGGAAAAGGAGCGATCGGCGGAATACATAAACGTTATCCGGATATGAAATTATATCAAACCGAACAGGAATGCGGAGATGGACGGAATGATTGGAACGGTGCGGTGTATTCCTGGAATTTGATGCGTCGTTATTTGGATAATGGGGCTTCTGCTTATATGTATTGGAATATTTCCCTGGAACAAGGTGGTATCAGTCGTTGGGGATGGGCGCAAAACTCGTTGGTTGTTGTCGATCCGGAAAATAAAACGTTCCGGTATACTCCGGAATATTATGTGATAAAGCATTTGAGCCATTACGTGCAACCCGGAGCTTATAAATTGGAAACAGAGGGAACGTACACGAATATGCTGGCTTTTAAGAATCCCGATGGAAGTATTATTATCGCTTTGGCAAATGAAGGGAATGAAGATAGAAGGATATCAATCCGGATCAGGGATAGAGTTTACCAGCCTTTGCTTGTAGGGCATTCCATATCGACAATCCGGATCGATTAGTTGTTTTTGAATATTAAAGTGCTATTCTATAATACGTATAGCGAGAGCAATACCCACATTAACAAGGAGAAAGTTCGGTTGGGTCAGTTCCTGAGGTAAACTTGCTATTGTTATTGTAGCTGTGTTAATCTCGTCATCCTGTAGTTCCATGCCAGGAGTTGCCTTTTTTGCTATCCATAAATTAGCTATGGGTTTGAATAGGCCTTTTTCATCTGTAAGATTAATATCTTCATCAAATATAACAGGAAATGTATCTGGTATTTTGCCATCCATAGATAGAGCTATTGCTTTTCTTGCCAGTTCAGAGTAAAAATCTGAACTGAAGCCATATTCAGCTAGTGTACCGCTTAAGTCGAGGTTATAGTCTTTTCTACTGTCGTATAATTTATTCACCTCAGTTGCTGATAATTCAATATTGAGCTTGATTAAATTCATACAATAAGTGACAGGCAAGTCTAAGCTTTTGCTTGTATTGCCGAAATCGATTAATTCGACTTTGGTATCGGATATGGCTTTCTTTACTTTATTCTCCAGTAGATCTTTCCATTTTTGGTTTTCTGTCTGTGGTGTGAATGAAATATAGTAGCTGCTATATACATTTGTCGTGTCGGCTGTTAGTTCGTCTTTGTTTACTGTTGTTTTTATTTCTGTAATAAATTCGCGATTGTAATGCCATTCATCTCCATTGTCATTTTTATAGGCATTGATGTCGACAAACAGGATATACGGGTTTATAGCATTATCTGTTGAATAAATAGTTTGAACTTTGGAATATCCGAATACAGTACCTTCGTCTACTGTAGGAACAATTTCAACGGATATAGCAGATGAACTGACTTTGCGTGCAACACCGGTCGCATCCGTATAATTTGCAATAAATAGCAAATTGGCCAGGTTCCGGAAATTAGCCTCTCCTTTGGTTTGTATGGTTGCTACCCACTGCCCATCGAGAGTTTCTCCTCCGGTGTTTTTATCGGGTTCAATATTAGCTAATTCATAATAATCGGAAGAGGTGACATACGAGGCGCGGGTTTGCGCCTTAGTATCTGTTTTGTCAAAATAGAAATAAGTGTCGCTATTGCGTACGTCGAGTTCGACATTTTCTTTGGTTAACTCAATTCCGGAAGGATTCACACGGAAAGTGACCTGGAATTGGTTTCCTTTCACAACCCTTACCGGTGTTTCGTCTAAAATGACAATACCGGAAGGTATCGGTTTTTGCAGGTTTTCTACATCGTCTTTCAGCTCCTTGTTGCAAGCGGAAAATAAACTACAACTAAGCAGTAGCATTAATAAGTTTTTGCATGTCTGTTTCATACGTTTGTCGGTTTGTTTATTATTTGTTTAAAAGAGAAATTGAAAAGTCTTATACTTGGTATATCCATCATCTGTTTTATACTAAAATACTTACAATGTTATAAATATTTTTTCAGATGGCAAAAAAAGAGAGTCTTGGTTCCTTTCCTCCAGAACATCATAATCTGTCTATTTTTACATCTTATAAAGTCATCCTGTCAGTTGTGTCGGTTTGTCTGTTGGACAGCAGTGAAAAATTGGCAGTCTTTTGGATTTGGACTGTTTTGGCACAGAATTCGTATAGATGTAAACGTCCGGTTGAGGCGGACAGTGAAAACAACAATATTATTAACATTTAAAAAATATATTAGAGATGAACATTAAACCATTAGCAGACAGAGTGCTGATTAAGCCAGCTGCAGCAGAAGAAAAAACACTTGGCGGAATCATTATACCTGATTCAGCAAAAGAAAAACCTTTAAAAGGTGAAGTTGTTGCCGTAGGTAACGGAACAAAGGATGAAGAAATGGTTGTAAAGAACGGTGATACTGTATTGTATGGCAAATATGCCGGAACAGAAATTGAACTGGAAGGTGAAAAATACCTGATCATGCGTCAATCTGATATTTTAGCTATCATCTAATTAATTTTTGAAACAATAAAAATAAAAGATATTACCACTATGGCAAAAGAAATTAAATACGATATGGATGCCCGCGACCTTCTGAAGAAAGGTGTGGATGAATTGGCTAACGCAGTAAAAGTAACATTAGGCCCGAAAGGACGTAATGTAATTATCGAAAAGAAATTTGGTGCACCTCACATTACAAAAGACGGTGTAACTGTTGCAAAAGAAGTTGAACTGACTTGCCCGTTCGAAAACATGGGTGCACAGTTGGTTAAGGAAGTTGCTTCTAAAACTAACGACAATGCAGGTGACGGTACAACTACTGCCACTGTATTGGCACAATCTATTATCGGTGTTGGTTTGAAGAACGTTACAGCAGGAGCTAATCCTATGGACCTGAAACGTGGTATCGATAAAGCGGTTGCTAAAGTTGTAGAAAGTATCGCTGATCAGGCTGAAGAAGTAGGCGACAAATTCGAAAAAATTGAACATGTAGCTAAAATTTCAGCAAATGGTGACGAAGCTATCGGTAAACTGATTGCTGAAGCTATGCAGCGTGTAAAGAAAGAAGGCGTTATCACAGTTGAAGAAGCTAAAGGTACTGAAACTACAGTTGATGTAGTAGAAGGTATGCAATTCGACCGTGGTTACATCTCTCCGTATTTCGTAACAGATACAGAAAAGATGGAATGCCAGATGGAAAATCCGTATATCCTGATTTATGACAAGAAGATTTCTGTATTGAAAGACCTTCTGCCTATCCTTGAACCGGCAGTTCAGAGCGGCCGTCCTCTGTTGATTATTGCAGAAGATATCGATAGCGAAGCTTTGGCTACTTTGGTTGTAAACCGTTTGCGTGGTTCTTTGAAGATCTGTGCTGTTAAGGCTCCGGGCTTCGGCGACCGTCGTAAAGCTATGTTGGAAGATATCGCAGTTCTGACAGGTGGTGTTGTCATCTCTGAAGAAAAAGGCTTGAAATTGGAAGGTGCAACAATGGATATGCTGGGTACTGCAGAAAAGGTTACTGTTGATAAAGATACAACAACTATCGTGGACGGTGCCGGCGACAAAGAAGCGATCCAGGCTCGTATCGGTCAGATCAAGACTCAGATTGAAAATACAACATCTGACTATGACAAAGAAAAACTTCAGGAACGTCTGGCTAAAATGGCGGGTGGTGTTGCCGTACTGTATGTAGGTGCTCCTTCTGAAGTGGAAATGAAAGAAAAGAAAGACCGTGTTGACGATGCTTTGCACGCAACTCGTGCTGCTATCGAAGAAGGTACTGTTCCTGGTGGTGGTGTTGCTTATATCCGTGCAATCGAAGTCTTGGAAAGTTTGAAAGGTGAAAACGAAGACGAAACAACAGGTATCGAAATTGTTAAACGTGCAATTGAAGAACCGTTGCGTCAGATTGTTGCCAATGCAGGAAAAGAAGGTGCAGTTGTTGTTCAGAAAGTAAAAGAAGGCAAAGGTGACTTCGGTTACAATGCTCGTCTGGACAAATACGAAAACCTTTGTGCTTCCGGTGTAATCGATCCGGCAAAAGTAACACGTGTAGCTTTGGAAAATGCAGCTTCTATCGCTGGTATGTTCCTGACTACAGAATGTGTAATTGCAGAAAAGAAAGAAGATGCTCCTGCAGCTCCTGCTATGAACCCGGGTATGGGTGGCATGGGTGGTATGATGTAATTCTTTCCCTATATAAAGAAAAAGGTCGCTTTCGTAAGAAGGCGGCCTTTTTTTGTTTAAATATACAATTGATTATTAATTCAGGATAAGTAAAGAGATTGCCGTATATTTATCTGTATATTTGGAGCTATTGATATACAGAAGGAATGCAGAATAAAAGACATAAAATGAGTATATATATAACAATTCTATTATGGATTGTAATTCCGGTTTTGATACTTAATATAGTAACGTTGGTTTTTTCAAACGGTGATACATTGGGTGTTGTTCTTGTCGGACTTTACTCTTTGATGTTTGTATGTTGGGGCATATTTTTGGCATATAGTTTTTTACTTGGCTATAAGGCGGGTGAGGGAGCTGTGATTGCAATTCCTGTTTTATTGCTGATTGCGGGTATCTTTTTGAGGCAATCATCGGGTAGTTGGATTGAACCGGGTACTTTGTGGCGGCAATTTTTGTCTGGTGTAGTACTTTTCGGAGTGCTTCTGTCTGCCGGGCTATTATGCCGGTATGGTGTGAAAACCGGTGGATTTATTCATTTCGGCACGATTTTGGTATCTGTTGTAATCGGATTTATTTGTATTGTAATTTGTTTATCGCGGATGTGCGGAGCTTATTCGCCTCTTCCGGAAGAACTTTTTTGGAAAGATGCCTACCCGAAAACTATAAAGAATGGGACAATCCTTTTTCATGATGCTAAAATGTATATAAATCCTTTTGACTCCCGGGTAATAGGTATCTTTCGTTTTAATGACAGGGGTGAATATGTTGGTTTTAGCAGTAGCCGGTATGAATGCCATAAAATCCTAAATAGTGCATTTAAGGTAAATGATGAAATAAAGGCTTCAACGTGTGACTTTATTTATACGGGGTATGAGCCGTTGTTGAATGATTTTATGGCAGACTGCCGGGATGCGCTTTATGTGAAGGAAAAAGATTACTGTGTATTTCTATATACAAAAGAGGAGCTTTTGTACAGAAAAGAATTCGACTATCATAGTAATGGAATTGTCAAACAAGCGCGTTCCTATACATATGACCGGGAAACTGGTTTCCACATAGAGGAAGGGAAAACTATTGAATTTGATGAGCTTGGTTTTTGTGAAAATAACGGCTTGGTGAGATGGAATATAAATGATTTCCGGCAAACAGATACCGTGATAGCGATAGAGCGTCGTTATGGACAAGTATATAATCCTATTGTAACGGACAAAAAATATACGGTTTCCCAACAGGCTATAATCGATTCTTTTATTACTGTTGAGAGCCGAACCGGAAATGTTGACTCTTTAAAAAAACAGGGTAGTTTGGCTGTTCCGCTTGATGAATATTATAAATTGGGAACGGTAAACGGACATGTTATATCAGTACATATAAATACGGATAGTTACAAATGGCGAAATAGAGGTTTGTCTGGATTTACTCAGTTGAAAAACGTAGATCAGATGTATACTTTTGTAGATGCGCTGGAGTTGAGTAGTCTGGACACCGGGATGTGGAAGAGAATTGGCAAACAATCGTTGGTTGTAGGAGATGACGACGCATGTTATAGCTTTATGATAAAAGAGAATGCCAAAGGAGGCAAAGCGTTGGTTTTATATTTATTAGGAGATTATGCTGTTACGACAGACTCAAGGTTCAGCTTCCACTTAGACCCTTCTATTCATAAAGATGTAGAGCTGCAAAAAAAGGCAAGAGAGTCATGGGATAAGATGATGAATATCTTTACTGTATATAAGGAAAAAGATAATTAACAGGAGAAAGGCTATTCTTTTTTGTATAAGCATTTGGTATTTCAAAAGAAATAGTTACTTTTGCACCGCAATCAAGAGAGATTGTGATTTAGATAAAAAATAAATGCCCAGGTGGCGGAATTGGTAGACGCGCACGTTTCAGGTGCGTGTGTCGTAAGGCGTGCAGGTTCGAGTCCTGTTCTGGGCACTTTAAAAACGGATAATCAGTATGATTGTCCGTTTTTTTTGTATATGCATACCGGAAAAGCTCTAAAATAGTAGAATAGTATATGTAAATCGTAAAATAGGTCACTGTTTCTGCCGTTTTTTAATCCTTATATTTGCCTGTAAATTTGTAATAGATGAATTATATAAACTTGTATAACAACAAGTCCGGATTAAAAATAGGAAGGATAAATTATGAAAAGTATCATTATCACCGCTGCTTTATCTTGTTTGGTTTCGAATGTCTTTGCCGGTAACGAAGTTTCGGAAGAAAGCATTGATTGTAAAGTGGCAAGGTATTATAAATATAGGAGTGACAAGAGTGCCGGTCGCGAGATGTTTGTTTCCTATAACGGTATAAAACCGTTGAAAAATGCAAGTATCGAGATTTTGGCCAATGGAAAGAAAGAGCAGACCCTGTTAAATACGGATAGACGTGATTCTATTTCCGTTTTGCTTCCACCGGATATCGGTGTACAGAAAGATGATACGATATTGGTAAACTTTTTTATTGATAAAAAGCTACTGGCATCGAAGCGAGTAGTGATTCCTTATGCCCGCCAATGGACTGTGTATATTTATCCGCATTCTCATGTGGATATCGGATATACGAATACGCAGGCAAATGTGGAATTGATACATAAACGTAATCTGGAATATGCGATAGAATTGGCTGAGAAAACAAAAAATTATCCGGAAGGAGCCCGTTTTGTTTGGAATCCGGAGGTAACCTGGCCTGTTGAAAGATATTTGAAAACAGAACCTGCTGAAAAATGTGAAAAACTTATCCGGGCGATTAAAGATGGACAGATAGCTGTAGATGCCGGCTACGTAAATACAAATACAAGTACCGCAAATGATGAAGAATTGTTTGAATTGTTCAACTACAGTAAGAAACTTGAAAAACAGACCGGAAGAAGTATTAAAACAATGGTTCAGGTTGATATCCCCGGTGTTTCATGGGGAGTAGTTCCGGTTGCATCTCAGTTGGGTATTCCTTATTGCCTGGCTCTTTTTAATGGCTCGGACCGTACGGGGCTTGCGCATGAAATCAGTTTTAAACCTTTCTGGTGGGAAGGCCCTGACGGAAAGTCGAAGATGTTGTTTTTGCAGCCTGGGGCTTATACTCCCGGTGCTCATAATAAAGGATATATGTTTTGGCCGAAGATGGCAGGGCAGACTGATCCTGATAAATTATTGAGAATTGTCAAAACGGATAATCCACGTGCTAATTTTATAGACAAGTATATAGACCAGATGCTGCCGGAATTGGAAAAAGCAGATTATTACCCGTTTGATATATTTCCGATGACCTGGTGTATGGCCGATAATACGCCGATTGATTTTGACTTGCCTGAGGCAGTGAAGAGCTGGAACGAAGAGTTTGCTTATCCGAAGTTGCGGATTTCTACGGCTACAGAGATGATGAGTGCTTTTGATGAAAAATATGGTGACCAGTTACCCGTATTGAGAGGAGATTTTACCGAATGCTGGACAGATGGGCTTGGTTCGAAAGCCGGATTTACAGGACATCACCGGGAAGTAAAAGAGCAGCTTGTTCAGACCGGAACACTTTGGAGTATGCTGAAGCAAGGAAGCCAGGAGCCTTTACCCGACTTTGAGGAAGCATGGAGAAATGTGATAATGGGGACAGAGCATACGTGGGCTTATATGAATCCTTCCCAGCAACCGATATGTGATGAGATATTAAATGTTAAACTTGATTATTTCCGTAATTCCGATAAGATGCAAAAAGAATTACTTGCCGGAACTTTATCGGACATTATCCGTGAGTCCGCTACTATCAGCCTGTTCAATACCTCTTCCTGGGTACGTAGTGAGGTGGTGAAGTTGCCTAAAGAAGTTGCAAAAAATTACACATGTGTGGTAGATGCCGAGACTGGAAAAGAAGTTGTGAGCCAGCGCCTTTCTGATGGTCAATTGGCCTTCTGGGCTGCGGATGTGAATGCATTGGGAGCTAAAAAATATCGATTATCGTCTAAGCCTTCTAAGCGGGTTTCTCTAATGAGGATGGAAGAGAATACATTGGATAATGGCATTATAAAATTGAAAGTAAGTCCGGAAACAGGGGATGTGATAAGCCTGGTGTATGGAGGAGATGAATTTGCAGATAATAAATCGATGTGTGCTTTGAATAGTTATCGTTATTTAAAAGGGGATGATGAAGGAAGCCGTGCGACAAAAGCATATAATGTAAAGGTGAGTGTAAAAGAGCAAGGACCATTGGTAAATTCTTTATTGGTAGAATCGGACGCGGAGGGATGTAGCGAATTAAAGCGTGAAATTATTCTGGTTGCGGGCCAGCCATATGTTTCATTCTGCAATATGCTTGATAAAATAGCAACTACAGATAAAGAAGGCGTACATTTCGGGTTCGCTTTTGATATAAAGAATCCTGTGATTAATGCTGATATTCCGTGGGGAGTAATGGAAGTGGAAAAAGACCAGCTTGCGGTTGCCAACCGGAATTGGATTGCTTTTCAGCGTTGGTTGAATATTTCCGGCGAAGATAAAAATGTGACTTGGTGTTCGCTGAATGCCTGTATGTTTGAAGTAGGGGAGATGAGTGCGAATATTATTGGCGGTGCGTTTAAATCGCCTAAGTGGATTCGGAAAATCAAACCGTCGTCAACTATTTATTCATGGGCGCTCAATAATCATTGGCATACGAATTTTCCTCTATCGCAAGATGGGAAAATCAAGTTTGAATATCGGGTGTTGCCGGATAAAGGGGCATATGATGTTGCGAAAGCAAATAAATTCGGAATGGAACAAATTCGTCCGATGATAGCGGTTCCTGTTGATAAAGACTTCAGTTACCAACAAAATATGACTTTGACAGGAGATGAATCTGTTGTTGTTTCAATGATTAAAACGATAGATCATGGTAAATCCCAAATTGTTCGTTTGCGTTCCGTATCAGATAAAGAACATATTGTAAAACTTGATTGGAAGATGCAAAGTCCTAAAAAGATTACCGTTTGCGAATTTAATGAGGAACCGGGCAAGATACAGATTATTGATGGTAAAGTTCCGGTCTCTTCCATGGGATTTACTACGCTTAGATTAGATTGGTAGTATTGAGTATCCGGATATTTTCCCTATATTTACCACCCAAATTAGTGAGTAAGGATGCAACAATATACAGAAGAAGAGATAGTGTTACAACTACGCGATCCTGCCCGGCAAAGAGACGCTTTTTCGAAGATCGTCAGTTTGTACGGGGAAAAGTTGTATTGGCAAATTCGTAAAATGGTGTTGAATCATGAAGATGCGAATGATTTGCTGCAAAATACATTTCTGAAAGCTTGGACAAATATTGATTATTTTCGGGGGGATGCCAAATTGTCTACCTGGTTATATAGGATTGCTATTAACGAATGTATCACATTCCTGAACCGTCAACGTACAATGAATAATGTATCTATTGATGATACGGATGAATTTTTGTTGGAAAAATTGAAGGGAGATGAGTATTTTGACGGAGACGAAGCGGAAATGAAATTGCAACGGGCTATTTTGACATTGCCTGAAAAACAGCGGGCTGTGTTTAATATGAAGTATTTTGATGATATGAAATATGAGGATATGTCTGAAATATTCGGAACCTCGGTGGGGGCTTTGAAAGCCTCTTATCACCATGCCGTGAAAAAAGTCGAGGAGTTTTTAACAAAAGACATTTAAACCTTTCCTATTCTTATTTGTCAAAAGAATGTAAAAAGAGAGATGATATGAAAACTGAACGTAACAATCTGGACCATTTTAAGGGAAAAAATCCTTTTACTGTGCCTGAAGGGTATATGGAAGGACTGACGGCTAATATAATGAGCCAGCTTCCCGAAAAATCCCCAAAGGAGGAAGCGAAAAAGGTTTCCATGATGGATCGTGTTCGCCCATGGCTTTATATGGCAGCGGTGTTTGCAGGTTTGGGGTTGTTTTTTAAAGTTCTGGTTGGCGATGGCGGTGAACAAAGCCAGAATGCCGATTCTCTGCTCGTGAAATCAAATGTTACTGCAAATAGCATTTCTGCTAAGCAGGAGGCTGAAGATGAAGATTATCTTGAATATCTGGAAGATAGGTATGCTGGTTTTCTTTTGACAGGGGATATAAGTGTAACTGAGTGATAAAAAAATGAAATTATCAAAATATTTTTGTAGGAAGGCTTGTATGAATAAAATATTTTTTATTACATTTGTGGCGTTTTCAGTTGTGTTCTCATTCTGTGCAAATGCCCAGGAAGGAAAACAGCATAAGGACTTTGATAGAGAAGCATTTCAAGCAAAGCGAAATGCATTTATTACTGCAGAAGTTGGTTTGACTCCGGAAGAGGCTGCGTCTTTTATTCCACTTTGTAACGAACTGCAGGAAAAAATGTTTGAAGTAGGGCGTGAATGTAGAAAACTCTCCAAAGAACTTAGAAAAAATCCGGAAACAACTGAAGATGTTTATTTAAAAGCAATTGATGAATGCGTTAATGTTAATTTAAAGCAGGCGCAATTAGAAAAGGAGTATTACGATAAGTTTAAAAAGATACTATCACCGAAGAAACTTTATAAGTATAGACGTGCTGAACTCAAATTTGCACGAGAATTTATGAGAACTTCCTCCGGCGATAGAAAAAAGAGACAATAATAAAAAAAGATATTATCATTATTTGTGTTTTTTGTTTAGATTTAGTTTTGGCGTTTAAGTTAAGGGAGGGGTGGCGACGTGATGTCGGTTCCCCTTTTGTTTTTATAACCCTTTTGATTTTGCTTCGTTCCAAAGTATATCCATCTCTTCCAAACTCATTTCTTTTAAGGATTTTCCTTTTTTTATCGTATGTTCTTCCAGATAGTTGAAGCGTCGTATGAACTTTTGGTTTGTGCGTTCCAAGGCATTGTCCGGATTAATTTTATAAAGCCGGGCTGCATTAATCAAGCTGAAGAATAGATCACCGAATTCGGCTTCCATTTTATCGGCATCCATCTTGTCGATTTCTGTTTTTAGTTCGGTGAATTCTTCGTGGACTTTATCCCATACCTGGTCGCGCTGTTCCCAGTCGAAGCCTACATTGCGTGCCTTATCCTGGATGCGATGTGCTTTTACGATAGAAGGGAGGGAGGTCGGAACTCCTTCAAGTACGGTTTTATTTCCACCTTTCTCCTTAAGTTTAAGTTGTTCCCAGCTTTGTTCTACTTTGCCGGCCGTGTCAGCCTGAGCGTCTCCGAATACATGCGGATGACGATAAATAAGTTTTTGGCACAGGCTGTCGCATACATCCTTCATGTCAAAAGCCTCTTTCTCTTCTCCTATCTTTGCATAGAATACAACATGAAGGAGCAAGTCTCCCAATTCCTTTTTGATGTTGTTGTTGTCATCTTTCATGATGGCGTCGCATAATTCGTATGTCTCTTCGATTGTATTCGTACGAAGGCTTTCGTTTGTTTGTTTACGGTCCCAGGGGCATTTTACACGCAGTTCGTCCAGAATATCGAGCAGTTGCCCGAAGGCTTCCATTTTTTCTTGTTTTGTTGCCATATATATTGTATTAATTTATCAAAGTCCTATTGTCTTGATGTGGATATATAAAATGTGCCAATATTCCAATGAAAAGAAATATGGTTTGAAAACTCTTTTCGATTGGTGTATTGGCACATTCCCATTTTATTGACAGATTATTTCTGTTGTTCTCTGAATACCTTTAATCCGTTTTGCAGGAACTGGATGTATTGCGATACATCTTCATTGAAGGCATAGGACGGTCCGAGAGGCTCGCCTTTGTCGTTCAATAATATATAGAATGGTTGGGCATTTGCTCCGAATTTACTTCGTTGCAGATAGCTCCATTTGTCTCCGATTGTTTTTAAAGTGCGTGTTTTGCCATGTTCTTCGATAGTGATTGGATGCGATAATTTGGTTTTGTCGTCTACCATTAATGTGATTAGAACATAGTCGTTTTCCAGCAATTGTTTAACTTTCGGGTCTGTCCATACTGCAGCTTCCATCTTGCGGCAGTTTACACAGCCAAAGCCGGAGAAGTCTATCATGACAGGTTTGTTTACCTTCTTTGCATAGGCCATACCTGTTTCGTAATCGTCGAAGGCTGCATGTACTTCACTTTCATATAAGTTGAAATCTTGTGTGTACAAGGGGGGAGCAAAGGCGCTTATAGCTTTTAGCGGTGCACCCCAAAGTCCCGGTACCATATAAACAGCAAAACCAAATGAAATGATAGCCATAAACAGGCGGGGAACAGATACAAATTTCACGTCGCTGTCGTGACTGAATTTGATTTTTCCTAATAAATAAAGACCTAGCAGGATGAATATAACGATCCAAAGTACGATAAATACCTCACGGTCCAGAATACGCCAGCCGTATGCCAGATCTGCGACAGACAGGAACTTCAATGCCAGAGCTAATTCCAGGAAGCCTAATACTACCTTTACAGAGTTCAACCAGCCGCCAGATTTCGGCATACTTTGCAACATATTCGGGAAAATGGCAAATAAGCTGAATGGGATGGATAATGCCAAAGCAAACCCGAACATTCCGATAGCCGGACCTACTGCCGTACCCATGGAAGCAGCCTGTACAAGTAATGTTCCGATAATAGGACCTGTACATGAGAAGGAAACAAGAACCAGTGTAAATGCCATGAAGAAAATACTGATAATACCGGTTGTAGAGTCAGCCTTTGTATCCAGTTTATTTGTCCAGGAAGACGGCAATACCAATTCAAATGCTCCAAAGAAAGAAATGGCAAATACTACCAGTAACAAGAAGAATATGATATTGAATATGGCATTTGTAGAGAGATCATTCAGAGCGCTTGCCCCAAAAATACCAGTAATTAATAATCCCATCACTAAATAAATAATGATAATGGAGAGTCCGTAAGTGATCGCATCGCGTATCGCTTTTTTACGATCTTTGGTCCGTTTCAGGAAGAAGCTTACTGTCATCGGAATCATAGGCCATACACAAGGTGTAAGCAAGGCAATCAGACCCCCTAAGAAACCTGCAAAGAAAATAAACAGCCAGGAAGTGTCGGTTGCGGAAACGGTCGTATCACCGAATGCTTTTAGCTGGTCGATTACCGGAGTCCACAAAGATACGTCGTCCGTTAATTTATTATTTGCCGTATTCTTAGAGCTTGCCTGTGTATTTTTGTTTGCTTCCGGAGTTGTGGATTCGGCCGTATTTTCAGTTGTCTGGTTTATTTCCGGTTGTTCGACAGTCGAATCGCTGGTGTCTACATCCGGCGTCTTGTTTTCGGCTGTAGTCATTTGGATATTCTTCTTGTCGAAAGTGAAACTAACGCGGTCGGGAGGAAGGCATGTTTCATCATTGCATACCATAAATTCGACTTCTCCTTCTACTTTGAACTTGGTAGGTTCCGTTACTTTGATTTTCTGTGTGAAAGAAACAGTCCCCGGGAACCAACGAAGATTCATAGCGAACTGCTCATCGTATACTACAGTCGGTTTTACGGAGGGTACCGGTTTGCCAATTAATTCGGCACCTTTCAGCGTTTCGAATGTGAATGAAGTGGATACCGGTCCCCCTTCGGGCAGGTCCTGGTCATATAAGTGCCATCCTTTTTCAAGGGTTGCCGTGAAGACGATTTCTTTTTCTGCCGAGCCGGAATCATTCAGGTTGATTTTCCATTTTGCAGGCTGCAGGATTTGCGCCTGTACAGTCAGTGCCATGATTGCCAGCACTAAGGTACTAAAGAGCTTTTTCATACGATTGTTCTGTTTTATTATTTGGCTAATGAAATAAATGCCGTTGGAATTTGAGTTTCAAAATGCATTTCCTCTCCTGTTGTAGGATGGATAAAAAAGAGCCGTCTGGCATGCAGCATCAGCCGTCCGGTGGGATCTGTTTCTGCACCATACTTATAATCACCGGCAATGGAATGTCCGATAGATTGCATTTGGGCACGTATCTGGTTTTTACGTCCTGTTTCCAGGTCTAATTCCAGTAAAGAATAACCCCCGTTACTGTTTAATACACGATAGCGGGTAATTGCTTCTTTCCCATCTCCATCTACTGTTACATAGACTTGCATCTTCGCATTTTCCGTCAGGTTGGAAACGATAAGGTCCATGTCTTTTTCCGGGCGTCCTTCAACTACCGCTACATAAGTGCGCGCTGTAATAACATTGTTCCAGTCAGACTGTAAAGCCTTTTGTACCCTTTGATTTTTTGCAAACATCATCAGTCCTGAAGTGTCACGATCCAGGCGGTGCAGGATAAATATTTTATTTCTCGGGTCTGATTTTTTTACGTAATCACTGAGCAGGTGGTAGGCCGTACGCTCTTTTACCCGTGTGCTGGACACCGATAACAAACCTTCCCTTTTGTTGACAACAATCAGATCGTCGTCTTCCCAAACAATATTCAACAACGGGTTATTAAATTCAACCTTTCCCCGTTCATAACTTATTATCACTTCGTCCCCTTGCTGTAAAGGAGTATTAAATAGAGAAGTCACCTTTCCGTTTACCAATATTTGTCCGTGCGATAGAAGAGCCTTGACTGAACTTTTACTTTGTTCGGTTAATAACTTGAACAGAAAAGGAAGTAATGTATTTTCTTCTTCTACTGTTATCCGGCGTCCTCTCGGAGCTCTGGCTTTATCTGTGCTTCTGTAATTCGAGCGTCTTGCCATATTCATTATTATATATAGTGTACAAAGATACTGGCATTTACGGAATACTGCAAGTGATGAGCTCATAACTAAGGTTTATTAATATACCGGTTTATGGAGTTCTCCTGATGATAGGGAGATGAAGTTGTTCGGAGGTGCATATCCTGATTTAGATTAGTCGGAGGATTTAGATACATTATACATATTATTTTTGTAATTTTGCAACCTGTTGCGGCATAATGCCATAAGCAAAATGATAATAAAAGATTAAGAGCGAAATATATGGAAATTGCAAGTAAGTACAATCCCGCTGAAGTAGAGGGGAAGTGGTATCAGTATTGGTTGGATAACGGCTTATTCAAGTCGAAACCAGACGGCAGGGAGCCGTATACGATTGTTATTCCTCCTCCAAACGTCACCGGCGTACTTCATATGGGGCATATGCTCAACAATACCATTCAGGATATATTGGTTCGTCGTGCCCGTATGCAGGGTAAGAATGCTTGCTGGGTTCCGGGAACCGACCATGCTTCTATTGCAACGGAAGCAAAAGTTGTAAACCGCTTGGCGAAAGAGGGAATAAAGAAATCCGATCTTACCCGTGATGAGTTTTTAAAACATGCGTGGGAATGGAAGGAAGAACATGGTGGTATTATCCTGAAACAGTTGCGTAAGCTTGGGGCTTCCTGTGATTGGGACCGTACTGCTTTTACTATGGATGAAATCCGTTCGGAAAGTGTGATCAAGGTTTTTATCGATTTATATAATAAAGGTTTGATTTATCGTGGGGTTCGTATGGTTAATTGGGACCCGCAGGCATTGACTGCCCTTTCCGATGAAGAAGTAATCTATAAGGAAGAACATAGCAAATTGTATTATCTTCGTTATAAAGTAGAAGGGGATGCGGAAGGTCGTTATGCAGTGGTTGCAACTACCCGTCCGGAAACGATCATGGGGGATACTGCGATGTGTATCAATCCGAATGACCCGAAGAACACATGGTTGAAAGGAAAGAAAGTGATCGTTCCGTTAGTAAACCGCGTTATTCCTGTTATCGAGGATGATTATGTAGATATAGAATTTGGTACCGGCTGTTTGAAGGTAACCCCCGCACATGACGTAAATGACTATATGCTGGGTGAGAAGTATAACTTGCCTTCCATTGATATTTTCAATGATAACGGAACCTTGAGCGAGGCGGCTGGTTTATATGTGGGTATGGACCGGTTTGATGTGCGTAACCGGATTGAAAAAGACCTGGCTGAAGCCGGGCTGTTGGAAAAGGTAGAAGCTTATGAAAATAAAGTAGGGTATTCAGAACGTACAAATGTACCGATCGAGCCTAAATTATCTATGCAATGGTTCCTTAAAATGGAACATCTGGCACAGATAGCGCTTGAGCCTGTGATGAATGACGATATTAAATTCTATCCTCCCAAGTTTAAGAATACATACCGTCACTGGATGGAGAATATCAAAGACTGGTGTATCAGCCGTCAATTATGGTGGGGACATCGTATTCCGGCGTATTTTCTGCCTGAAGGAGGTTATGTTGTCGCAGAAACTGCTGAAGATGCATTGAGGCAGGCAAAAGAAAAAACAGGTAATGCTGCGTTGACTATAGCGGATTTACGTCAGGATGAAGATGTTTTGGATACTTGGTTCTCTTCTTGGTTGTGGCCGATATCTTTGTTTGATGGTATCAATAACCCGGATAACGAAGAAATTAATTATTATTATCCAACCAGTGATTTGGTGACAGGACCGGATATTATTTTCTTTTGGGTAGCACGTATGATTATGGCAGGTTACGAATACCGTGGGGATAAACCTTTTGGTAGCGTGTACTTTACAGGTATTGTGCGCGATAAACTGGGACGTAAGATGTCTAAATCCTTAGGAAACTCTCCTGACCCGTTGGAGCTGATTGAAAAGTTTGGAGCTGATGGCGTACGTATGGGATTGATGATGGCTGCACCTGCCGGAAATGATATTCCTTTCGATGATGCCTTGTGCGAACAGGGACGTAATTTTAATAATAAGATATGGAACGCCTTCCGTCTGGTAAAAGGTTGGGAGGTTGATAGCCGGATAGCACAACCCGAAGCTTCTGCTATTGCTGTTAAATGGTTCAAGATGCAGTTGGATAAAACGATTGCGGAAGTAGATGATTCTTTCAGCAAATATCGTTTGAGCGAAGCGATGATGGCTATATACAAGCTTTTCTGGGATGAGTTCTCTTCCTGGTATCTTGAAATAATTAAACCGGGTTACCAACAGCCTATCGACAAGGCGACTTACGATGCAACATTGGGATTCTTTGATGCTTTGCTTCGCCTGCTTCATCCGTTCATGCCGTTTATTACGGAAGAATTGTGGCAGGCACTGGAACCACGTAGAGAAGGTGAAAGCCTGATGATTGCGCAGATGCCGGAGGTCGCTCCTGTAGATGACGTGTTGTTGACTAATTTTGAAATAGTAAAAGAGATTGTTGGTGGCATACGGACAATACGCTTGCAGAAGAATATACCGAATAAAGATACATTGGCTCTACAGGTTTTGGGAGAACATGCAGAAGACTTTAACTGTGTTATCTCCAAAATGTGTAACCTGTCTGCGATTGATAAGGTGGAAGATAAGGCAGCAGGTGCTGTTTCTTTCCTTGTCCGGACAACAGAGTATGCAGTACCTCTGGGTAATTTGATTAATGTAGAGGAAGAGCTGGCAAAACTGAACGAAGAACTGGAATACCAACGTGGTTTCCTTGCATCGGTCATGAAAAAACTAAGTAATGAAAGTTTTGTAAGCAAAGCTCCAGCAAAGGTTATTGAAATGGAACGTAAAAAACAAGCGGATGCTGAAAGCAAAATCAAATCAATTGAAGAAAGTATCGCAGCTTTAAAAAAATAAAGAAAGGTGCCGTTTCGGCGTGTATTTTTCTTAGGTTCTTTATTTTTTAATGATACAAAAGTCCATATCGGCATTTTAGGTGCAGATATGGACTGTTTTTTTTAATAATGAGACAATTGGCTATCGATTTTTTATTAAAACCTCGGTTGCCGGATTTAAATATTTGTTACCTTGCTGCACGATTGGAGATGGAGTTTATAGAAAGAAATGAGCTTTATCTGAGATGAAAAAACAAACTTACTTATGAAACGTATCCTTGCTCTAATATGTTACATGTTATTGAGTATTACCTCTTCTTATTCTTCTAATAAAGGAAGTGTTGCCGATAGTGTTGCTTTGCAGCAATTATATCAGGTAGCAATTGATCATATCCGAAAACCGGATCGTTTTCAACATATACAAGCCTTACTTGCTGAAGCACGTAAATCCGGCAATGAGAAATATGAAGCCAATGCGATGTTTTTGTTGATGAAACACTATTACTCTGTCGATCTGGACAGTCTGTTTTATTGGCTTGAAAAATCGACACCTTTGTTTATGAAGCAAAAGCGGTATGAAGATATGTTTCGTACAAAAGCGTGGGGAATTTATGTACTGACCAAGGCTAAGAGAAATAAGGCGGCATTGGATAGCATACATTCATTGAAAGGTCTGGCTGTAGAGTTAAATTACCCGGATGGGAAGGATATGGCCAACCAGGCTTTGGCTGACTATTATTTATCCAATAACTTAGAGGAAGAAGGCGTAAAACTGTATGAAGAAGTTTTAGCAGAAATGGAACAGCGGAATGCTCCCTTGGTTAAGCAAGTGTATATAATCCGGCAATTAGTGAATCTAATGCCTGGTTCTGAGCGGAAGTTTCCCTATTTAGAGCGCTTGCAACATATTATAGACTTGTGTGATAGAGATGGCATCCGGCAATTGGATAGTGAAAATCCTGTTTCTTTTCTTCGTTATATATTGTATCGCAGTTATGCAATGCTCTATCTTCATATGGATAATTACCCCCGTGCGTTGGCGTATCTGAAAAAAACGGAAGATGTGGTAAGAAAAAATAAGATGGCCTATAAAGATTCTGAGATAAAAACGATGTATGCTACTTATTATAATCGTTCAGGCCAGTATGACAAAGCTGTACAAATCTGTGATGCTTTATTGACATATTATGAGAATACAGAAATAAATAAAGCTTATTTGGATGTTTTAAAACTGAAAGCACAGGCTTTTATGAATGGCGGGCGTTATCAGGAATCCTCTTATACACTGATGCATTATGCCCAGCTGAAAGACTCTTTGACTTCTACTAGTTATTATAAGGAATTGGCGGAAATGCAGGCGCAACATAATATGGATAAACTGGAGCTTGCAAATAAACAAATGGAACTTCAGGTAATGGCAGACCATAATAAGGTGGTATTTCTTTGGAGTGGCGTGATTGTGTTGGGGCTAATATGTTGTTTGCTTGGTTATTTGGCATATACGGTATATCGTTTTGGAAACCAGTTGAAAGTGGCAAAAGAAAAGGCGGAAGAGGCAGACCATATGAAATCGGCCTTTCTTGCAAATATGAATCATGAAATTCGGACCCCGCTGAATGCAATAGTTGGATTCTCTCAAATACTGGTGGATGAGGAAGACCCGGAGACCCGTTTGGAATATTTCAATATTATCCAAAGTAATAATGAATTGTTGCAACGGTTAATAAGTGATGTGTTAGATATATCTAAGATTGAATCAAATTCAATGAAACTTAGTTATGCACAGTTGTCACTCCCAGAACTTATGGGCGAAATTTATAACGTGATTCGACTTAGGATACCCGAAGGTGTGAAATTGGAGTTAACGGATTGTATTCCTTTTATTTTTCATATGGACCGGAACCGTTTAACTCAGATTTTGACGAATTTATTGACAAATGCAATTAAACATACCCAAACAGGTGTAATCCGTTTCGGTTATGAATTAGAAGAAGCAACCATTCGTTTCTTTGTACAGGATACAGGAGAGGGAATACCTCAGGAACAGATGGATAATATTTTTAGCCGTTTTGTACAGCTGGACAGCGGAAGCAAAGGGGTAGGACTTGGTCTCGCTATTTGTAAGGGGTTAGTATTAAAAATGGGAGGCTCTATCGAGGTTATATCCCAGTTGGGTAAAGGTTCTACTTTTTTTGTTATACTGCCATTTGATTTTGTCCCCGATTGATGGTGAAATAACATATTTAGATGTAAATGTGGACGGACACACGAAAAAAGATTATATTTGCTATCAGGTATAATAAACTTATTAATTTACTACCATGGAGAAATCAAGAAGGTCTTTTTTTAAACGGGGATTGGCTGGTGCAATCTTTTTTGGTACCGCCGGAATAGCTAAGGCAGGATTGCCGGACCCGGTAAAACCAAAAGCTACAAAAGCTATAAATCCTTTCCATCTGGGAATGGCTGGATATACATTTGTTAATTTTGATCTGGATACTACATTAAAGACGTTGCAGCGTCTGGATATTCATTATCTTTGCATTAAAGACTTCCATTTACCACTGGATAGTACATCTGAACAGATTAAAGCTTTTCATGATAAATGTGCAGCATATAATGTTACCGGTTATGCCGTTGGACCTATTTATATGAAGAGTGAAGCTGAAATAGACCGTGCGTTCGACTATGCCAAGCGGGTAGGTGTGAAGACGATAGTCGGAGTTCCTAATTACGATTTGCTTCCTTATGTAGATAAAAAGGTGAAGGAATATGATTTTAATTATGCGATTCATTTACATGGACCGGATATTAAGACTTATCCTGATGCGACGGATGTTTGGGAACATACAAAAGAACTTGATTCCCGTATTGGAATGTGTCTGGATGTCGGACATGATTTACGTAACGGTTGCGATCCTGTTGCTGATTTAAAGAAATATCATACCCGGGTGTTTGATATGCACATTAAAGATGTAACAGATGCTTCCAAAGCCGGAGTCGGTATAGAAATCGGAAGAGGAAAGATTGATTTTCCGGCATTGGTAAGAATGATGCGTGAAGTAAACTACACGGGAATGTGCAGTCTTGAATTTGAAAAGGACATGAAAGATCCTTTCTTGGGTATTGCCGAGTCGATCGGTTACTTCAAGGCTGTATCGGATATGGCTTAACTATTGGGGTAATATAAAGATTATCTGGTGAATGAATTTCATAGCAGGCTTTTAACATTACCTCATTTATATAATATAATGTATGATGAGAATATCGTTTTATTTGTTGATAGCCTGCTTGTTTGCTGCATGCAGTCCTGTTAATTATATTGGTATCCAGACGTATAATCCTGCGAATATTACTTTTCCGAAGAATGTTCGAAAATTGTTGGTTGTGGATAATGCACTTCCGCAGCCTTCGGATGTGGGCTACCAATACAGTCTGTTTGGAAAGGCGCAGGACACTTGTCGTGCGAATGCAGATAGTGCTTCCTTTTTTGCCTGTCGTTCATTGGGTAAATCAATTGTTTCGGTTCCTTATTTTAGAGATGTTCTTCTTTATGGCCAGGGGACTCGTCAGGATAGTCAATATTTGGTAGATCAAAAACTGTCTTCCGACGATGTTAAGGCTTTGTGTGAAGAAACCGGGGCGGACGCAGTTATTTCTTTTGACAGGCTTTTGTTTAAAATGGAAAAGACTGTGGTTGCTTTTGCTGACGGATATATAGCAGGAATGGTAGAAGTGAAAATGAATGGAGTTGTTCGCAGTTATATACCGGAAAGGGATCACCCTCTGGCAACAGTTTATATGAATGACAGTATTTATTGGATGGAGAATGCCGGTGATCTGAATGAACTGGCGCGTTATCTGCCTTCGCCATCGGATGCTCTACGTTCTGCTGCGGAATATTTGGGAACAAAGGCATCACCGAATTTTATACCTCACTGGATTGACGAAACCCGCTGGTACTATAAAGGAATAGGGACTCGCTGGAAAGAGGCTTCCGCATATGCTGCTGCCGAGAAATGGGATGAAGCTTATCAACGTTGGATGGCCATCTATGAAAAATCTTCCAGTTGGAAAGAAAAAGCTAAAGTAGCATCCAATCTTGCATTATATTATGAAATGGATACGAAGTTGAAAGAAGCGTTCGATTGGGCTTCAAAATCTTATGCTCTTTATGAAAAGAATGCAGGAGTAGAAAATCAATACACGAAAATGCAAAAACTATATATGGATGCATTAAGTGAACGTTTGGCTTCGGATACAAAACTAAATATGCAAATTGACCGGTAATAATCATATTTTATCTGAATTATTATTACTTTTGACAGATAATTCGATTAAGACGAATAAAGATTAAAAACATATGAGTGCGAATAGTGCAAAGACCCAGTCTGTAATAGAGTCAACTTTCTCGGTAGCAATCAGTAAACTTACTTCTAATGAGTCCGGTAATTTTTATAGTGACTTGTACGTACAAGCCGACCCGGAAAGTGGGGAATTGCAGATTTACGATGAGAATGAAAACTTGTTGGAAAAGAAAATTATTTTTGATTGGGTAGGATGCCCTTGTGAGAATGATATTTTTTATAACCAGGTAGCAACTACCCTGAAAAATGTTCTCACTCTTTTGTCAGCAAAAAAAGTTTTTGAGCATCCGAATTTTATGAAGCCATTCTCTGTAAGCCTGACGGATGATGACTTTATGGTAATGGAAGAATTATTGTTCTTGGATGACGAGACCTTGCGTGCAGATGATCCTTTATTGAAAGATTTAGATGCAGATTTGGATGAATTTTTAACAAAACTTCTTTCAGATATCAAATAGACTTACTACATTTGTGCCCGCATTCGATAATCAAATGTTGCCGAAATAGCTCAGTTGGTAGAGCAATTCATTCGTAATGAATAGGTCACGAGTTCGAGTCTCGTTTTCGGCTCCATAAAAAACTGCAGCTTTTAAAAGTTGCAGTTTTTTTATGTCTATCACTCAATTACAGAGCATCTTCTCTTGTTTTTTGTATCAATAAATAGTCCAGTAAAGTCATTGCTGTCATTGCCTCGACAATGGGAACTGCCCGAGGTAGTACGCACGGATCATGACGTCCGCGGGCTTTCAGTATTGTATCTTCACCTTCCATATTAATGGTTTCTTGTTCCATTAAGATTGTTGCTACCGATTTGAATGCAACCCGGAAGTAAATATCCTGTCCATTGGAAATGCCTCCCTGGATACCTCCCGAATGGTTGGTACGGGTATTGATATGTCCATTATCGTTGAAGAAGCGGTCGTTACGTTCTGATCCCCGGTAGAGAGCCGCCTCGAATCCGTCTCCATATTCAAAACCTTTTACGGCATTAATTGTGAGCATGGCGTGTCCCAATGCTGCATGAAGTTTACCGAATACCGGTTCTCCGAGTCCTACCGGAACCCCTTTGGCTACACAAGTAATGACTCCGCCAATAGTATCTCCTTTAGACCGTACCTCTGCAATCAATTCTTCCATTTCGGAGGCTTTGACTGTATCCGGGCAGCGAACTATGTTTTCTTCCGCATTTTCCAAATTATAATCTGTATACTCCCCTTCCAGTTTTAGCGGTCCAACTTGGGAAGTATAAGCTTGTATCCGGATTCCTTTCTGAATAAGCGCTAATTTTGCTATGGCACCGGCTACGCATCTGGCAATTGTTTCACGGGCAGATGAACGCCCTCCTCCACGAGGGTCGCGTATTCCATATTTCATCTGGTACGTATAATCGGCATGTGACGGACGATAAACGCTTTTCATATTGTCATAATCCGATGAATGCTGGTTTTTATTCCAGATAATGAAGCCGATAGGTGTTCCTGTTGTTTTTCCTTCATAAACACCGGAAAGAAATTGAACTTCATCGTCTTCTTTCCGTGGAGTTGTAATTCTGGACTGTCCGGGTTTACGGCGGTCTAATTCATGCTGAATGAAAGCCATATCCAGTTCGATACCAGCGGGACAACCATCTATCACACCTCCTATTCCGGGACCATGTGATTCCCCGAAGGAGGTCAGTCTGTATATATTACCGAATGTGTTCATATTTATAATTGAAAAAGGAGAATTGAAAATTTGAAATTAAAAGAGCATAAAACAGATAATACAAAAAATGGAAAAATATCCTATCACAGATAATTTTCCATTTTCCATTATCAATTTCTTAATGAATTAATGGCATCCGCCACATCCGCAATTACTGTCGTGATTGTGGTCACTGCAACCGCTTCCGCAGTCATCGCATCCACATCCGCAACCACCTGCAGGAGCAGAAAGGGCAGCAATTTCTTCAGCAGTAGGTTCATGAACATCAATAACTTCACCACTGAAATGCAGTGTTTCGCCTGCCAACGGATGATTGAAGTCCATTACGATAACGTCTTCGTTAACTTCCAGAACGGAACCATTCATGCGATTTCCGTTAGAATCCATCATAGGCACGGTGTTACCCACCTTAATCATTTCATTGTCGAATTTTCCATCTACTTCGAAAATATTTTTCGGAAGATCCAGGACATGTTCCTCCACATACTCACCGTATGCTTCAGCCGGAGCTATAGAGAAATTAAATTTATCGCCAACTTCAAGACCTTTTAATGCATCTTCGAAAGCAGGAAGCATGGCGCCTGTTCCGTAAATGAATTTCAAAGGTAGTTCAGCAGTCGCTTTTTCCATTAATTCGCGTTCTTCGCCTTCGCCTACGTTCAGGTCGTAAGTAACTGCAACGAACTTATTTGCTGTAATTTTCATTATGTAATTGTTTTTGTGATAAATAAAACGAGGACAAATTTAAGAATTATTTCCCAGTTCCCGGCTTAATAGATGAAAAATAAAGCAAAGAGTTACAATGCTTTTGCTGCTTTCTTCAGTGATTCCAGTGCGGAAGTCAGGATTGCACGCGGGCATCCGATATTCATTCGCATATATCCTTCGCCACCGGGGCCGAACATACTTCCGTCGTTTAGCAGTAAACCGGCTTTGTCTTGGAAAAGGCTGACCAGCTCTGGCTGGCTAAGACCTAATTCGCGACAATCCAACCAGATAAGGAAGGAGGCCTGAGGAGGGTATACTTTGATTTTCGGCAGGTGCATTTGCAAATATTCGTCTACGAAACGTACATTCTCCATCACGTACATTCTCATCTGCTGCAACCATTCTGCCCCATAAGTATATGCAGCTTCTGTTGCTGTATAAGCAAAAATTGTACCGTCCCCTAATTCTCCTGCTTCGAGGAATGAATAGAATTTTTCCCGTATCTCATTGTCTGGGATGATAGAGTAGGAACTTACAATACCTGCAATGTTAAAAGTCTTGCTTGGTGCCATAAAGGTGATACTGCAAGACGCTGCTTCGGCCGAAACAGTAGCAAAAGGATGATGCGTATACTGGGGAAAACACATTTCCGCATGAATCTCGTCAGAAATAACCAGAATATTATGTTTAGAACAGATTTCAGCCAGTTTTACCAAAGTTTCTTTTTTCCACACAATCCCACCAGGATTATGTGGATTGGAAAGAATTAATACTTTACATTTATCATCTATTACGGACTCTAAATTATCGAAGTCCATTTCATAAGATCCGTTTATCAACCGGAGAGGATTGTTTACAATTTCGCGGTGCATGCTTTCGGGAACGATACGGAAAGGATGGTATACCGGTGGCTGAATGATTATCTTATCGTGCGGTTGTGTAAAGCATTGCAATACGAAACCAATGCCTTTAACAATTCCCGGAATATAACTCAGCCATTCTTTCTGGATTTTCCAGTTATGTTTGTAATGTACCCATTCTATAATGCTGGTATAATAATTTTCCGAGCCATATGTGTATCCGAAGATCTCATGTTCACATCGTTTCCTTATTGCATTCACAATAAAATCCGGAGTCCGGAAATCCATATCGGCAACCCATAATGGAACAAGGTTTTCGTTTCCGAAACGTTCTTTCATTGCATCATATTTGATACAATTAGTACCGCGCCGTTCTACGATTTCGTCAAAATTGTATTGCTTCATTTGTATTCAATTTTCAGTCTGTTGATTGCCGCCAAAGATACAAATTAGTTGACAGTTGACAATTGACAGTTAATAGTTATTTCGCCTTTCAGCTGATTTATAAGCAGGGAGATGCAATTTGGTGATTCAATTGCCGGGCGGACAGGCTGGTCGGATTAAGAAAAAAGCCTGTAGATAATATACAAGCTTTAGTAGTGCGTCCGGGGATCGAACCCGAGTTTCCGCCGTGAGAGGGCGGCGTCCTAGGCCACTAGACGAATGCACCGTTTAGTTGTCAATCGTTCTGTTTGACGAGACAAAATTAGTAAAAAAAAATTTCATGGTATCATTCTCGAAGAAAAAATGTAATCTTTTTCGGGATGGCTGTCATTTTGGTATCATTTTACCTCAGACACCACTAAAAGGCGTTAAAAATGGTATCAAATTCGTTTCTTTTTCATTGTTCTTACTGTTTATTTATTCTACCTTTGCCTCCTGTTATTGAACAATATACTATTGAACAATTACTAATACCAGTATTAAAATAACTAATATTATGGCAGAATTAAAAGAAAAACTTTTCTCAGAATTCGCACCTGTATCTACTGAAGAGTGGATGGCGAAGATTACGGCAGACCTGAAAGGTGTTCCGTTTGAGAAAAAGCTTGTTTGGAAGACAGGCGAAGGATTTAATGTAAATCCTTTCTATCGTGCAGAAGACATCGAAGGATTGAAGACTACAGAGTCTCTTCCCGGTGAATTCCCTTACGTTCGCGGTACTAAAAAAGACAACGACTGGAAGGTTCGCCAAAACATTGAAGTAACATGCTTTAAAGGTGCCAACGAAAAAGCGCTCGACATCCTGAACAAGGGTGTATCTTCGTTAGGTTTCATTATTAAAGGTGATGAAGTAAATGCTGAAAACATCGCTACCTTATTAGAAGGTATTTGCCCTGAATGCGTGGAACTGAACTTTAATACCTGCAATTGCAAGGCTGAAAAGTTAATCGGTATTCTGGCCGAATATCTCAAAGGTAAAGGTGCTGATCTGAGTAAATGTTTCGGTTCTGTAAATTACGATCCGTTCAAGAAGCCATTAGTTAAAGGTAAAGAGAATGAAAACTGGGTGGAAGCTGCCGCAGCTGTGCTCAAAGCCGGCAAAGCTCTGCCTCGTTATAAAGTATTGGCAGTAAATGCCTTTTACCTGAATAATGCTGGTGCATATATTGCTCAGGAATTAGGTTATGCATTATCTTGGGGTAACGAACTGATGGCGAAATTGGTAGAAGCCGGTTTTGAAGCAGATGAAGTTGCCAAAAAGATTAAGTTTAATATGGGTATCAGCTCCAACTATTTCATGGAAATTGCAAAGTTCCGTGCTGCACGTTGGTTATGGGCTGAAATTGTAGCTGCTTATAATCCTGTTTGCCACTGTCCGACAGAATGTCCTAACAAAGCTGATAACGGTTTATGCCGTTGTGCTTGCAAGATGAGTGTACATGCTCAGACTTCAGAATGGAACATGACTATTTACGATGCTCACGTAAACTTGCTTCGTACTCAGACAGAAGCTATGTCTGCTGCTCTAGCCGGCGTAGATTCTATTACTGTTCGTCCGTTCGATAAGACTTACCAGACTTCGGATGACTTCTCAGAACGTATTGCCCGCAACCAGCAATTATTGCTGAAAGAAGAATGTCACTTGGATAAAGTAGTCGATCCTTCTGCCGGCTCTTATTATGTAGAAGTTCTGACAAATTCATTGGCTGATGTAGCTTGGAAATTATTCTTGGAAACAGAAGAAAAAGGCGGTTTCGGTGTTGCTGTTTTGGCTGGCGATATTCAGAAAGCAGTAAATGCTTCTAATGATGCCCGCAAGAAAGCTGTTGCAACTCGCCGTGAAATCTTATTAGGTTCTAACCAGTTCCCGAACTTCACAGAGGTAGCTGCCGAAAAGATTAAGGAAACTGCATCTTGCTGCTGTGGTGGCGGACATTGCGGTGAAGCAACTATTACTGCTCTAGATTTCTCACGTGGTGCTTCTCAGTTTGAAGCTCTCCGTTTAGCTACAGAAAAGAGCGGCAAAACTCCGAAAGTATTTATGTTGACAATTGGTAACCTGGCTATGCGTTTGGCTCGTTCGCAGTTCTCTGCTAACTTCTTCGGATGTGCAGGATACAAAATTATCGACAACTTAGGTTTCGAAACCGTAGAAGCCGGTGTAGATGCAGCTGTTAAGGCTGGTGCCGAAATTGTAGTTCTCTGTTCAAGCGACGACGAATATGCAGATTATGCTCCTGCTGCTTATAAAGCACTTGCCGGACGTGCAGAATTTGTTGTGGCTGGTGCTCCTGCTTGCATGGAAGACCTGAAGGCTCAGGGTATCGACCAGTTTATTAATGTGAAGAGCAATGTGCTTGAAACATTGCAGGCTTTCAACGCTAAATTAGGAATCGCTTAAGTAGAAACAATTATGAGACCGAATTTTAAAAATATAGATATAAAGAATGCCGGTTTTGCAGCAACAAACGCTGCCGAATGGGCAAAAGCCAATGGTATTGAAGCCAATTGGAAAACACCTGAGCATATCGAGGTAAAACCCGTATATACAAAAGAAGACCTGGAAGGTATGGAACATCTGAATTATGCTTCAGGTTTGCCTCCTTATCTGCGTGGTCCGTATAGCGGTATGTATGCTATGCGTCCCTGGACAATCCGCCAGTACGCAGGTTTCTCTACAGCTGAAGAATCTAACGCATTCTATCGTCGTAACCTGGCTTCCGGACAGAAAGGTTTGTCTGTAGCATTCGACCTTCCGACCCACCGTGGATACGATGCCGATAACGAACGTGTAGTTGGCGATGTAGGTAAAGCGGGTGTATCTATTTGTTCTTTGGAAAACATGAAAGTTCTGTTCGCCGGTATTCCTCTGAATAAGATGTCTGTATCCATGACAATGAACGGTGGTGTTCTCCCCGTATTGGCTTTCTATATCAATGCAGGTTTGGAACAAGGAGCTAAGCTGGAAGAAATGGCTGGTACTATCCAGAATGATATTCTGAAAGAGTTCATGGTGCGTAACACATATATTTACCCACCTGAATTCTCAATGAAGATTATTGCAGACATCTTCGAATATACTTCCCAGAAAATGCCTAAGTTCAACTCTATATCTATCTCCGGTTACCACATGCAGGAAGCTGGTGCAACAGCGGATATCGAAATGGCTTATACCTTGTGTGACGGTATGGAGTATCTTCGTGCCGGTGTGAACGCAGGTATCGATGTGGATGCTTTCGCTCCGCGTTTGTCATTCTTCTGGGCTATCGGTGTAAACCATTTCATGGAAATAGCCAAGATGCGTGCTGCACGTATGTTGTGGGCGAAGATTGTGAAGAGCTTCAATGCTAAGAACCCGAAATCTTTGGCTCTGCGTACTCACTGCCAGACTTCCGGTTGGTCATTGACAGAACAGGATCCGTTCAACAACGTGGGTCGTACTTGTATCGAAGCAATGGCAGCAGCTCTTGGCCATACCCAGTCTCTGCATACCAACGCATTGGACGAAGCAATCGCATTGCCTACCGACTTTTCGGCACGTATTGCACGTAATACACAGATTTATATTCAGGAAGAAACAAAAATCTGTAAGGAAATCGACCCGTGGGCTGGTTCTTATTATGTAGAATCTTTGACAAATGAACTGGTACATAAAGGTTGGGCTTTGATTCAGGAAATCGAAAGCATGGGTGGTATGGCGAAAGCTATCGAAACCGGTCTTCCTAAGATGCGTATCGAAGAAGCTGCTGCACGTACTCAGGCTCGTATCGACTCCGGTATTCAGACAATCGTTGGTGTAAACAAGTATCGTCTGGCTAAAGAAGATCCGATCGATATTCTTGAAATCGATAATACAGCCGTTCGTAACGAACAGATTGCTGCTTTAAAGGAATTGCGTGAAAATCGCGATGAAGCAGCTGTTCAGAAAGCATTGGCCGATATTACGGAATGTGTGAAGACTAAGAAAGGCAACTTGCTGGAACTTGCCGTTAAAGCTGCTGGCTTGCGTGCATCTTTGGGAGAAATCTCCGATGCTTGCGAAGTTGTAGTAGGTCGTTATAAAGCAATTATTAGAACTATATCAGGCGTGTATTCATCAGAATCAAAGAAAGATGCAGACTTTGAAAGGGCTTGTGAGCTGACTGCCGAGTTTGCTAAGAAAGAAGGTCGCCAGCCTCGTATTATGATCGCTAAGATGGGTCAGGACGGACACGACCGTGGTGCTAAGGTTGTTGCAACAGGTTATGCAGACTGTGGTTTCGACGTGGATATGGGACCGTTGTTCCAGACTCCGGCTGAAGCTGCCCGTCAGGCTGTAGAAAACGACGTTCATATAATGGGTGTTTCTTCTTTGGCTGCCGGTCACAAAACGTTGGTTCCGCAGGTGATTGAAGAACTGAAGAAGTTAGGTCGTCCCGATATCATCGTAATTGCCGGTGGTGTAATCCCTGCACAGGATTATGACTTCCTGTACAAAGCAGGTGTTGCCGCTATTTTTGGACCGGGTACTTCCGTTGCAAAAGCAGCTTGTCAGATATTGGAAATCCTGTTAGGTGAATAATGACAAAGTAAGACTTTAAAAATAATAGAAGTCTTTTATCATAAAACCGTGCAGTTTCCATCCGGAGACTGTACGGTTATTTTTTATAATCCAAATGAATAGAAATATGAAGCTGAGGCGTGATTGTATAGAGAAGGTATCGGTTGTTTTTACGGCTGTATTAACGTGTGTTCTGCTGGTAACTTCTTGCCAGAAAAATGATGAAGGGAATAATGGTCCGAAAGATGATGTAAATACATGGATATACAAAACCATGCAGGAACATTATCTTTGGTATGGTGAGATGCCGTCTCAGAAAAGACTTGATTATAATCTTTCTCCGGAAGATTTTTTTAATTCTTTACTGGTTGATGAAGATGGAGCAATTTTGAATAATACGAAAATCTGGTTTTCTACAATAGAAAAGAAAGATGAAGCTACAAAGGCGATATCGGATGCTTCTGATTCATATGGATTTGAATATGCTTCCCTTCGTTTAACAAGTGGTTTGTATTATGCTTGGGTTCTATATGTTCTTCCTAATTCGCCGGCAGCAGAGGCCGGATTGAAACGTGGAGACTGGATTGTGGGAGTAAATAATATATCTCCGATAATGGACCTTTCTATTTTGAATAGTGGTATTGGCACTCGTTTCCAAATGGCACAATTCAAAGATAATAAGTTTGTAGAAAGCGGGACAATAGACATATCCGCATCACGTACAGTGGAAGATACACCATTTTTGAAGGATTCGGTTTATCATGTGGATGGTAAAACTATAGGATATCTGTTGTATAACCATTTTGCTTCTGGTCCGGATAATAAAAACTATAGCTATGATGAAAGAATGAAACAAATCTTTGTCTCCTTTAAATCTGAAAATGTGAATGAGTTTGTTCTTGATTTGCGTTATAATGGAGGTGGATTGGTTACCAGTTCATTACTCTTGACTTCCCTTCTGGCGCCGGCCAATGCATTAGGAAAAACATTCTGTATTATGGAATATAACGACAAACATGCAGATGATACTCAAACATTACCTTTGAAAAATAACAATGAACTGTCGAATGCAAATTTGAATTTAAAACGAATTTATGTTTTGGTGGGAGATTTGACGGCTTCGGCTTCGGAAGCTGTAATCAATTGCCTGATACCTTATATGGGCAGAGATAACATCACTTTAATCGGACAGAAGACCATAGGTAAAAGAGTCGGGTCTGTGCCTTATGGTGATAATGAAGATTACGGCTGGATACTTCATCCGATAACCTTCAATATTTTTAATGCCGACCATAATGCGGATTATGGAAATGGTTTTAATCCGGATGTAAACCTTAACGAGATGGATTATAGGAATAATGTATTATATCCTCTTGGAGACAGAAACGATCTGCTTTTAGGGGCTGCAATCAATTTGATTACCGGACATACCTCAAAGAGTCCGTCCGTTCAAACCTGCGGAACTTCCGATTTTTCTTATCCTTCTTTGGAAAGAAAAGCAAAAGGATTGATCTATACTCCTGAAAAATAAGATAAAACAATTATAATTGTAACTCATCCGCCAGCTTGTCCAACCAGGCTGGCATTTTCTTTAAAAAGTCGCTACGTTCTCCGGTGTAATTCGGTGCAAACAAGTGAATTTGCAAATCCTTGCATTTGTCCCGTAAGCTTTTTTCTATCGGGTAATAGCTGACAAGGACAGCTTGTGAAATATCTCCGCCATAAGTCTCCCTGACCGCATCGATTTTATAAATGTCATTTTGGGTTACATTCCCGGATTTACATTCTAAAAAGATAAGTTTCTGTTGGTTGTTCAGTAAAACATCAATCTCGTTCTTCGTTTGCGGATTTCTTTCGTTAGTCTGGAAGATAACACTCTGCCATACTTCCGGCGATTGGGGCCTTTGTTCGCTCCAGTTGCGCACTTCATTGGCAACCAGTGTCTCCCACCATCTTCCTTCAAAATACAGCATGGTGGCATAACTTTGGTTCAACCGTAATAAAACATATTCCCCCAATGAAATCAACAGGGAACCGTTTCGCTGTTTGAAACGCAGGTTATTGGCAAACAGTTTGGAATTAGGCAAACGCGTTAATTGCCGTTTGCAGAAAATGCTGAAGAATTTCTGGATGCGGGCATGTTCCTGCGGATATTGTTCGATAAACTTCTTGATTTGCAGGGATGCTTTTACTTCGCCGATACTCAGTTCTTTGGCATCATGGTAATGAGTCAGTTTGTTTCCGCTTAACCCGAGAATCTCTTCGTTATTAAGTATGCTGTGCAGCGGATGAAATTCGAACGTATTCAGGTGAACGATTTCACCATGTTGTGTCAGGTAAAAAGCTTCCGAATCCGTTTCTTTGGCAACGATAAAAGCAGCAAAAGCCATCACTTTAGTCCCTTCGGATAGGTTATAGGCAAATTCTCCCTGGTGTTCGCTATGAATCCGGCGGCAAACATCCATCACATTATTCCCGTCGTAAGGCTCTGCTTTATACCGGCTGCAACGAATGGATGCCGGCAGTAAAGGATACATAGGAGTTTCAATATCTTTCGTCTCTTCCGTGTATAAAAGATGGATATGGTCGGGACCGAACTCTTTAATACCATGATAAACCGAAGTGATATCTTTGCCGAGAAGAATGATTTGATGTTTCATGATTTCCTGTTTTGAATAATTAGTAAAGGTAAACCTTCTCCTGAAAATACGAAAACTTAAAGGCTGATTTATTATTTGAAAAACTTACCTGCTTTTTCATTGCTACGGAAAGGGAAAAACAGTCCAGTATCCTGCCTTCGCATCAAAGTGAAGCTGTTTTGCAGCAGGCTACCCATCTTATCTGACGGAATAGACAACGACCTGTAATAATTTATATAAGATAAGAGGGAACTATTTTTTATAGCCCCCTCTTTAGTGATCTGAATTTGTGAAATAGAAAAAGGATTAGTGTTTTATACTAAGGTGTCTATGGCCAGATTTAATTTAGAAGCTTTAGCAGACAGGTTGCCATCCAGCATTAGGCTTGCTAAAACTTTAGTGAAGTTTGCCAGGTCGACATCGAGAGAATATGGAGCACTATTATATTGGTAGGATGCAGACATTGCCTGCACGATTTTTTTAGCATTATCACTACCGGGAACTAACTTTTGTTTCATATTTTTTTGATTATAGTTTATTTATTTCCCCGTGTTGATGTATTGGATAGCTCGCTCCAACTGTGTATCATTTCCATTGAGGAATTCAGTCTCATTGTATAGTGCTTCAATATCCGGAGTCAGACCGATACCTTCATAAATATTGCCGTCCAGATTTTTGGTTAATGAAGTGGATGTATATACCTGAAATGCTGCATTTTCAAAAGTCCCTGCATAACTGTCATTAAAAAAACCATTCAGTGGACCGTGTCCTCCCCAAGTACGTTCTCCTATAAGACATCCGTTAGGGAAAGCGCAGATTGCCATGGGCGTTATTTCTCCCATACTTACAGAATTAATATCAGCAAGTGCAACGATGGGGATTTTTTCAATATCTCTTTTTATTTGGAGTTGGAGTATGCTTTCGTCGTCCTTGGCACTGCTGGCAGGGTATAGAATTATAGGCGACCAAGGTGTATAATCCAATCTGCCCATACCATTTTTAGTACGAGTGTATCCAAAAGTGATTGGTTGGGAAACCAGCGGGGATAAAATGTAGTATATATCTGCCAGATATCCACCTCCGTTTGCTCTGGTATCGATAACAATTCCCTTTAAGTCTGAAACAGTTTCGATTAGATTGTAGAAGTTTAGAAGGGTTTCCGATACATCAGGATTATCCAGATTGGATAGAATACGAAACGCACTTAAGCCTAAATATACAATATTGTTATCTATGCTATAGGAATAGATAGTCATATCTTCACTGTATCCGTATTTAAAGTCTTTTATACGTCCCTTTTTTTCATTTGTATTGATCGTATTAACCAGATCCTCTTCGGTGAAAAAGTGGTAATATTCTCTTTCTTTAACTTCTTGATACCCGGGATAAATTTGCTCCCTAATTTGCCCATTTTCATCCTTTATGGATAAAACGAAATGATGATCTATAAGATTTTCAGTCATTTCTGTAAATAATTCTATAACAGTCATTGAGTCCTGACTGTTATAGAATTTCAGGTCTTGGAAACGGGGTTTGTATTCTCTGTAGACCGCATCCCAGTCTGTAGGGTCTACATCCCAGAAGGCATAGCTGTAATTCATACCGTTCCAGAAAGATTCGAAAACATCATCCCAGGTGCTAAATAGTGTCTCATCATGTGGATTAAGTACGGCAGGGTTCTCTTCCCTGCAAGCGAACAATAGGGTACTTACTAATAGTACCAGCAATATTTTATAATGTTTCATTTGTTTTTATGTATTTATGTTGAATATTCGGTTTAGTTTATTTCTTCTTGTTCCAGTCTCCCAAAGTGAACATGCAACCTACCTGTAAGGTGAACGTATCATTATAACGGTGTACCTGGTTCAACATATAATTTTTTTGTAAATCAGTCAATCCTCGGTAATAGCGTCCTTCTATCAAAAGTTGGATTCCCGGAGTTAGTTGGTATTGTAGACCCAGGCCTGTCATCAATCCTCCGTCGAAGCGATTGTCCCGGCGTGAATCAAAAGGTGCTTTTTCATCGAAATGATAAGGAGCCATGTCCTGCCAATCTATAATATCATAAAAGTATTGGCTTTGGTTTCCCTTTGTTTTGCTCGAAGTCCAATAGCCGGCATAAGCCCCTGCATTAATAAAACCTCTCAGCTTTTCGCTTCCAAATGAGAAATGAGCATAAACGGGTAGTTGTATAAATCCGTTTCTCGTATCACTTTGTATATTCTTGTACATTCCACTCCGGAACGAGGAATAATTTTTTTGTGCAAACGACAAATCTGCTTGCAAAGCAAACCAGTTAACAAACTCATATTGCACAGGTATGCCAACAGTAAAACCTCCAAGGGCATCGTAATTCCTGTCGTAGGCATATCCGGATGCCGTAGCCAGGCTGTTGTGTGTATAACCGGCTTGTACGCCGACTTTCCATTGTGCCGAAGCCGTGGAAATATGGAAGGCAAATGATATAAATGCCATCCATTTTAAGTAAGTTATTAGATTCTTCATATTAAAAAATATAAGTGAGTGTATTTGTTGCGAAGTTTTTCAAATCGGTTATTTCTTATGGTTGTGTTCTTTTGGAAAGAAAAGGACTGCCAAAATCAGTTCTGACAGTCCTTGAGATTTAATATGTTTATTATTTTACTTTTTTACAGATTATTGTTTGATTGTCAATTGTAAGTGTAAGTATATTATCCTTTAAGGTATAGTGTCCGATAGGTCCTTTTTTAAAGATAATACGCTTTCCATCCATAGTATATGTATCAGTTTCTGAACTTATGAGTTTATACTTATCCGATTCAGGGATATATATTTCAATTTTGAATGAACCATTTGAATCAAAAGTTACTACAACTTTCCCGGAAGCATCAATGGCCTCCCAAGAACCGACAAGTTCTGAATCAATCCTTGTTTTATTATCTTCATCATCTTTTGAGCAGGAAGAGAATAGCATCATTGGTAGCATTACCAACATAATCATTAAAATCTTTTTCATTGTTATATTTTTTTAGATCGTTAATAAAAGCAAGTAAATTTCAATGTGAAGGCTGAGTTATTCAGCGAAACATTATTTTTTCCAATTGCTTGGTAGTCATAACCGATAGAAAGTCCTAATGCTTCCCCGTTATCTTTTAGGTTATAAGCATAACCAATATTAGGAGAAAAGTATAAACCTGTGAATGATGTATTAAGGTAATCAGACTCTGTAAATCCATAACCGATTTTAGCAAGTACAAACGGAGTAAACCCTTTTGTTGATTTCAACCTATACCAGCCTGAAACAAGTATCTGATGGGTGTAAGCTGAATTTGCCTGAAACAAAGGATCATAAGCATGGATTCCATAACCAATACCAATATTTGCTTTGGGATTAAACCTGTAGCCAATAACTTGAGCTTGTACTCCAAGATAGCTTGCACTTTCATCTCCTAAGGCAAATCCCCATCCCAATTGTCCTTCACTAAAAAAAGTGATTCCTTTTTCTTTTTGTGCATTTACATGCATGCATCCAACCAATGTAACTAATGTACATAAGCACCAAATAAACAATTGTCTTTTCATTTTAAATGAGTTTAAATTTGTAATATGTTTGTTACTGTAATGATATGAAACTTTCCCCTATTATTATATATATAAATATTTTGTATATTTTTATCTTATATTGCATTTTTTATAATGAATGATATTAATGGGATATAATGATAATATTGTATTTCTTCAATCTTTGTTGTATTCTTATAAAGGCTAAAAAAACGTTCGTTTATGTTAGTCATATTATTAAAAATTAATTACACGGCGGAATAGGTTTTTCAAAATTCAAATTATTTGATAATCTTGATGTTATTGTTTGGCTATTAGAAAAAAGGAAATTATCTTTGCGACCAGAAACGATGAGATAATGACAAAAATAAACGAACGTTTATTTTTGTCATTTGTTTTTATGTATAGATTTGATATTTAGCGATTTAAATATTTTCTCGGCCAATAAGCCGATATCTTTGCTTCCACTTGGACTTTTTGCATGTATACTTCAAATATCTGCAATAGCAGCCAACAAATACTGAAATAAATTTATCTCTTATCTTCTTTGTCGTTACCTTTGTAACATTACAGTAATACATTATGAAGAAGATAAATTGTTTTATTCCCTATATTTCCCAGGCTCAGGCAGATGCCACTGTCAGGCAGTTGAAAAGCGAGCCTTGTATAAACAAGATTTATTTGTTATCCCAAGTATCCGGTTCGGAAGCGCCGGACGAATGTGAGTTGCTGGAGATAGAAAATAGAAATGCCACTGCTACATTCCGGGCGATTGCCACACATGCAGATACAGCCTATACATTATTATATATAAAGCATACAACATTGGAACTTGGGCAATTTGCCTTGGAGCGGATGCTTGCCATAGCTGGCGATACAAAAGCCGGAATGCTGTATGCCGACTATTACCAGGTAAACGAAGGCCAATCTAAACCATCTCCGGTGATTGATTATCAAAAAGGTAGCCTACGTGACGATTTTAATTTCGGTTCCGTGCTATTATTTAATTCTGCCGTTTTGAAGCAAGCGGTAGCTGCAATGGATACTGACTATCGTTTTGCCGGGTTGTATGACCTGCGTTTACGTGTCTCCGAACTGTCTGAACTGGTACACATAAATGAATACCTTTATTCGGAAGTGGCGGATGATACCCGCAAGAGCGGGGAGAAGCTGTTCGATTACGTTGACCCGAAAAACCGGACAGTGCAGATAGAAATGGAAACGGTATGTACCGCATACCTCAAACGTGTAGGAGGCTATCTGCCTCCGGTCTTCGAGCCCATAACTTTCGATGCCGGCAAATTTGAGTATGAGGCATCCGTTATTATCCCGGTACGCAACCGTATACGGACCATAGAAGATGCAATCCGTTCGGTTCTTACCCAACAGGCAGCTTTTAAATTTAATCTGATCATCATTGATAATCATTCAACGGACGGGACATCCGAAGCTATCGATAAATATACTTTGGATAAACGGGTGCTTCATATCATACCGGACCGGAAAGATTTGGGGATCGGTGGTTGCTGGAATACCGGTATACATCATCCGTCCTGTGGAAAGTTTGCCGTGCAGCTGGACAGCGACGATGTATACAGCGGTCCTGATACTTTGCAAAAGATTGTGGATGCCTTTTATGAACAGAATTGTGCAATGGTAGTGGGTACTTACCGGATGACGGATTTCCGGATGAATGAAATTCCGCCGGGTGTTATCGACCATAAAGAATGGACACCGGATAACGGCCGTAATAATGCATTGCGTATCAACGGGCTGGGGGCACCGCGTGCTTTTTATACTCCGGTATTGCGTCGTATCAACCTGCCGAATACCAGTTATGGTGAAGATTATGCGTTGGGTCTGCGTATTTGCCGGAACTGGCAGATTGGACGTGTATATGATGTCCTTTACCTCTGTCGTCGCTGGGAAGATAATTCCGATGCCGCACTCGATATTGTGAAAGTGAATAACTATAATACTTATAAGGATCGTATTCGTACCTGGGAACTTCAGGCACGGATGCTCTTAAATCAACAAAACGTATGAACGAATTACAACAGCAGGTTGAAGACTTGCAGCGGTATCAGTTATCCGATTGGAAATTAGCGAGTGATAATTATGCAGCATTGGGACAGACGCAAACCCGCATGTTTGAAGTGAATGATTTCCACATTATCTTACAATATAATCCGGAACGGATACGTTCTTCTGCTGCTAAAATAGATGCGGCTTCTTTACAAAAGCGTCCTTGTTTCTTTTGTAACCGCCCGGAAGAGCAGCAGAGTATCCCTTACCGTGATTCTTTCAGAATACTGGTCAATCCGTATCCTATATTTGAGAAACATCTCACAGTGCCGGCTCTTTGGCACGACAAACAGCAGATTTTGCCTTATTATGAAGATATGCTTTCTTTAGCAGCCGATTTCCCCGATTATGTTATTTTTTATAATGGCCCTAAATGTGGCGCTTCCGCTCCGGACCATATGCACTTCCAGGCAGTGGGAGCAGGTTCTTTGCCGATTGAATGGAATTGGACGAAAGCTCTCAAGGAAATTGTTTGGAGAGGGGAGGCTACCACACTTTATGTATTGTATGATTTTCTGTGTCCTGTGTTTATGTTAGCTTCCAGCAACAGAAATGAGGCCGTTGAGACATTTGAAATGTTGTATGCTCAGCTGGAAATAAAAGAAGGGGATTATGAACCGATGATGAATGTTGTAACCTGGATGGAAGAAAATGTATGGTACTCGTTTATTTTTCCTCGCAAGGAGTTGCGTCCGTCTTGCTTCTATGCCGTAGAACCGGATAATATCCTGATTAGCCCGGCAACCGTGGAGATGGCGGGTTTCTTTGTTGCTCCACTGGAAAAGGATTTTCAGAAGATAACAGCTAAAGACCTTGAATGTATATTGAAAGAAGTTGCGATTACAAAAGAACAAAAAGATGAAATAGTCCGTAAAATAAGAGCATTATGAAATGTAAACCCACGTTAAATAAAACCATTTCACCTTGGTACTGGGTGCCATCCTTGTATTTTGCCCAGGGAATACCTTATGTGGCAGTAATGATAATAGCCGTGCTGATGTATAAACAGATGGGATTGTCTAATACCGATGTCGCCCTGTATACCAGTTGGCTTAATCTGCCCTGGGTGATTAAGCCTTTGTGGAGCCCGTTTATCGATTTGCTGAAAACGAAGCGTTGGTGGATCGTTACCATGCAGTTAGTGATAGGTGCAGGTTTGGCGGCTGTGGCATTTTCCATCCCGACTCCGTTTTTTATTCAGGCTACTTTGGCGGCATTCTGGTTGTTGGCATTCAGTTCGGCAACGCATGATATAGCAGCGGATGGTTTTTATATGCTGGCTTTGGATTCGCACGAACAGGCATTCTTTGTGGGGATACGCAGCACCTTCTACCGGATAGCAACTATTGCAGGGCAGGGGGTACTTGTTATTTTTGTCGGTTTCTTGCTGAACAGGACAAATGATTTATCATTCACCTGGTCTGTTGCCTTTTTTATACTGACAGGTATATTCCTGGCTTTATTTGTATATCATTTTTTTATTTTGCCTGTACCGGATACGGACAAATCGAACCGCTCGGTAAAAGCCTCTTCTATTTTTAATGATTTCATAGGTACGTTTATCTCTTTCTTTAAAAAGAAGCAAGCATTGGCTGGTATTCTGTTTATGCTGCTGTACCGTTTTCCGGAAGCTCAGTTGGCCAAATTGGTCATCCCTTTTCTGGTAGACCCGCGTGAAGCTGGCGGGTTAGGGTTGACCACTGTGGAAATCGGATTTGCTTATGGAACGGTGGGGACTATCGGTTTAATGTTGGGAGGAATTTTAGGCGGTATTGCAGCAGCTACGGGAGGATTGAAAAAATGGCTTTGGCCGATGGCTTTGGCTATTACGCTGCCGGACGCCGTATTTATTTATTTGAGTATGGCTTTGCCGGAAAGTCTGCTGATGGTTAATGTTTGTGTGTTTATCGAACAGTTTGGATATGGCTTTGGATTTGCAGCTTATATGCTTTTCCTGATTTATTACTCTGATGGGGAATATAAAACGGCACATTATGCCATTTGTACGGCTTTTATGGCTATGGGATTGATGCTTCCCGGCATGATTTCCGGCTGGCTGCAGGAACACTTAGGTTATGTAAATTTCTTCTGGTGGGTAATGGGTTGCTGTATTGTCACTCTGTTGGTTACCTCTTTCCTGAAAATTGACCCAGAATTTGGAAAAAAGAGTAAAAAAGAACTGGCAGATTAAACAGACAGAAAATAAATTTCTATATTTGTGCATGCATTGTTCCTGATTCGCTTTCTGCGGAAAAGGATTAAAAGGGAATCGGGTGGAAATCCCGGACAGTCCCGCTGCTGTGAACTTCATTAACGGATTGGGCAACACTTAAAGCCACTGACGTAGGAGTTGACAATGGACAAATGAGAAAAGACAGATATGACTGTCAATTATCAACTGTCAACAGTCAACTGAAAAGTTGGGAAGGCGTTCATTCCGGAAGTAAGTCAGAAGACCTGCAAGGCATATTTTTTCAACGGCTTCGAGGAAAGGCCGGAAGAGAACAAATGATGTCTTCACAACAGCTTCAATTATTCTTTTATTCCAGTTTCCCCATAAGCCCGATGATTCGTTTTTAATTATTTTGCCATAATAATTAGGAAAAGAAGCATGAATCGACTTACGGGATGAGCTCCGTAAAGAGGTTCATGCTTTCCTTTTGTATCGGTTGAACACTTGTATATCAATATTTGTTTTTTATCTGAAAAGTGCGTTTATTTGTATCACATTAATTAAGAAAATGAAAATGAAGAAAATTTATTGTCTTATACTACTTGCCGCAATGGCATTAGTTGCCATACCGGCAAAATCCCAGATAAGATTTGGTATCAAGGGTGGTGTGAATATTTCATCGGTTCACTTTAATGCAAGTGTTGTAGACCGTGGAAATGTAACAGGCTTCAATATTGGTCCGATGGCTGAAATTATGGTTCCGATAGCCGGACTGGGTTTCGACGGTGCTATCCTGTATTCTCAGAAAGGTGTCGGATTGAAAAATTCGGATAATGAGAATGTAAAGAATGATTATATTGATGTGCCTGTAAATGTGAAATGGAAATTCGGTTTACCTATTATTAAGGGATATTTCTCTGCCGGTCCGTATGTAAGTTTCCGTGTAGGTGGTGAAAAATTCTGGAATTTGGGTTCTGCTGTCGGCGACCAGTTGAAGGCGCATACTTTCGGTGCAGGGTTGAACTTCGGTGCAGGTGTGGAAGTTGTTAAGCATGTACAGGTCGGATTTAACTATGCTTTAGGCTTGACCGACGATTACAGTGCTTCCAAGATAAACCTGAACGGAAAGAATCGTGGTTGGTCGATCACTGCTGCTATTCTGTTTTAAGAGTTAGCAATTATTAAAATCGAGATATGAAGAAAGAGGCAGGGAGTATTCCTGGTCTCTTTCTTTTTTATCTTCTTTTCTTCCTTGTATTTCTGCAGAGGAGAACCGTTCCCTGTAGCCTAGAGGTGTAAAGCCTGTATGTTTTTTAAAAAGAGCCGTAAAATAGGTGGCATCTTCATATCCTGTTTTGTAAGAAATCTCTTTAACGCTAAGAGGAGAATTCAGCAGTAAACTTTTGGCTTTCTGTAGTCGTAATTCTAAAATGAACTGGGCAGGGGATACATTGGTATACTCTTTAAAAAGTTTTCTGAACCAGGAATATCCCATGTTTACTTGTTGTGCCACTTCTTTTGGTGATATTCCGGTCAGATAGTTTTCCCTCATAATAATACGTGCCTGGTCAATTCGTTTCAGGATAATATCGTTTGTGAAAGACTGGTTGGAGTTATAATAAAGTGCCATTCCTAAAATGAGATTTCCGATTCCGGCTATCGCCTGCTGAGAAGTGGCTTGCTCTGAGATAGCTAGTTCCATTGCCTGGTTATATAATTGGATGATGTCTTCCCGCAGTCCGATTTTGTAGATGAACTGCTTTGTATTGAAGAATCCGTTGTTAAACCTTGCATCTATATTGGGACCATGCATGCCGATCCAATATTCCTGCCATCCTGTTTGCTTATCCGGTAAATAACTGTGCCAGGTATACGGTGGTATTATTAACATGTCACCTGCTGCAATCGGGACACTTTCGTTCTGGGAAATGAAACAAGTGCCTTGGCCCCTTGATATATAGATAAGCTGATAGTTATCGAGTATCCGCCCGTTTTGGGGAGTGAAGTAATAATCTTCGGGATGTCCTACTTTAGGAGGATAAGTGGTGTAATCCTTGGGTATTTCAGCCTGTCCTACATTGTCAACAACCAATCCCCAAAGTAAATCTTTTTCGCTACTGACAAGATATTTGAATAGATTCTTATTTTTCATACGATGGTACCGGACATTTGTAGAGACATATGCAAATATAAATAAATCGGCGGATAAAATGATACTATCAGAATATCATGAATAAAAAACAAACTTTTATGCTTTATTGAAAAGTAAAATGTGGAATTTTGTTATTTGGATTATAAAACTACTTATATAATATTATCTCATTATGGGTTTATTCAAAAAAATGGCTGTTTCTGTCCTTTTCACAGCATTACTTTCCCCTGTGTATTCTCAGAAACTTCCTGTAAAGTCTGATTTTAAGTATACAAAGGGAGATTTGTATAAAATTTTTTCCGAACCTGAAAGCAAATACCGTCCATATGTCAGATGGTGGTGGAATGGTACCAGGGTAGATGAAAAAGAAATACTGCGTGAACTGGATTTGATGAAACAAATAGGCATAGGTGGGGTCGAGATTAATTCGATCCGTTATCCGGGAGATGTGGATACTCTGGGATATGCCGAACGCCCTTACCTGAGTGATGAGTGGGCGAACAGTATACGTTTCGCAGCAAATGCCTGTAAGGAACGGGGACTTGTCTGCGATATGATTGGAGGTTCCGGCTGGCCGTTCGGAGGTGAATTTCTTCCGCCTGACAAACAGTTGCAGATGCTGACGGTTGAAACCATAGATATAGACGGAGGAAGCAACGGGAAAGTATTTACTATTGCCCGGGATGAAATTCTGAAGAAATCGAATCCTCCTATTATGTCGTCGAATCCGAATCCCCGGAAAGAACTTGTATATCTCAGGCTAATGCCTAAACATGTGGATAAGTTTACCGAAGGTGTTTATTTCGATAAACTGGTTTCAAACGAGCAAATATCATTAGATGTTCCCGCCGGCGAATATGTGTTGTATTGCTTCATTAAGTTTGCCGGATACATGGATGTTATCGAAGGTGCTCCGGGTGCAAGAGGACCGGTACTCAATCACTTTGATAAGGATGCCGTGAAATTCTACTTGGACAGGCTTTCGGAAAAAATACATTTTAACTCACCGGAGATGAAAGGTAAAATCCGGGCTGCATTTGTCGATAGCTTTGAACTTGAAGGCGCTAATTGGAGTGATGCCTTGTTGGAAGAGTTCGAGAGCCGGTACGGTTATTCATTAATACCTTATTTACCTTATGTAATACGTAAAATCGGTCATATGGGTGATCCTCTGGCGGAAGAGTATGGCTGTAAGTTCTCCGAACAGGTGACGGAAAATGTGATTAACCGGGTGAGAAATGATTTCGAGCGGTTCCAGATTGAGCTTTTTAAGAAGAATTTTATAGATACACTGAATGAATGGTGCCATTCCAATGGTTTGCAATCCAGAGTACAGGCCTACGGTAGGGCATTGCATCCATTGGAATCGGCTATGTTTATTGACATCCCGGAATGTGAAACATGGATGCGCGATAATATGGGAAAAGAACTGAATGACAGGAATTCTTACTCCGGACGTGCTCATAGTATGGTTAATAAGTTTGTTGCATCCGGTTCTTTATTGGCAGGCAATGGGGTGGTAAGCTGTGAAGAAATGACGAATGTTGTATATATTTTCCAGACTACCCTGGAAGAGATAAAGGTAGCCGGTGATATGAGTAATATTTCAGGTGTGAACCAATCTATATTGCACGGTTTCAACTACAGTCCTAAAAAGGCGCCATTCCCCGGATGGATTAAATACGGTACATATTTCAGTGAAAATAATACGTGGTGGCCTTATCTGAGGAACTGGCTCGACTATAAAGCCCGTCTCTCTGCCCTTATGCAAAATAGCGTACAGCAGGCTGATATTGCAATCCTGCCTCCGTTGGAAGATATGTGGTCTGCACTGGGGCAACAGCGTGATCCGTTTCCTCAAAAATGGCATCCTGCATACGCACATGATTTATGGGAAAACTTGCATGAGAATGGAAATGGTTGCGATTATGTAAGTGAACATGTTATCCAGCAAAGTACTGTAAAGAACGGACAGCTTACTTTCGGTCCGCGGGCGTATAAAACCTTATTACTGATGGAAGTGGAGAGTCTCGATCCGGAAACAGCCGGGAAACTGGAGGATTTTGTAAAGAAGGGGGGGAAGATTGTTTGTATAGGGACACGTCCTTATAAAAGTGTAGGGTTTAGCAATGCCGCTCGGAAAGATGCTGAAGTACAGGCTGTAATAAACCGGATTACTCAAAAATATCCGGACCGCTTTGTTTCGGTCAATGCTCCTTCCGACACGGAACCTCTTACCCAGTGGTATCAAAAAGTACAGAAAGAATTGGAGCTGACACCTTATGTGCAGATAGATAAACCGGATAAGTTCCTGACGCAGAACTATTATAAATCAGGGAACCGGGATATATTCTTCTTTACCAACCTGCATATAGAGAAAGGGCATGATGTCCATGTTGTCTTTCCGGATGCCGTTAAAGGCAAAAAGGCGTGGCTATGGGATGCAGAAACCGGAAAAAGGTATATCTTACCGCAACAAGGGCAAGAACAAGATTTGCATTTCGGACCTGCCGAATCCAAATTAATAGTGTTTGACAAAGAACGTGATGGAGAGGTTTATAGGCCATTGGCCGAGGAGAGTGGGGACCCGATAGTTGTTGCTGGTCTATGGGATGTGAAAGCTGTTCATGTAGATAAAAGCGTGAAAGAGTTTCAAGTAGATAGTTTGGCAGACTTTAATACACTTCCTTTCCCGTGGTTCCGTCATTTTGCAGGAGAAATTTATTATTCCATAGATGTAGATGTGGAGAATCCGGGGGAGATACATGTGTTGGATGCAGGACTCACGCATTTGGGTGTTACGGAACTTATTCTCAATGGAGAAAAAATAGGTGCAAAATGGTATGGTAATCGTAAATTTGATGTATCCGGTAAATTGGTATCCGGTAAGAACCGGATAACGATAAAGGTAACCACTTTATTAGGTAATTATACGAAATCGCTTACGAATAATCCGCCGGCTCAACGCTTCGCTTCAATGAGAGGCTACCGTTCAATAGGGTTGGAAGGACCTGTGAAACTGTATTGAGCATAAAATAGCCCGTTCTCTGCCCGTATTAAGCATATTGATAACTCGGACAGAGGATGGGCTATTATTTTTTCTAATGCGGATTTTAAGCCCCATGGACTTTATAAAGTGAAATAGCTCTCTTGATGGACTGCAGGCCAAAATCGGCTGGCTCCAATTGCTCGGAAGGAAGAACGATAATTTCTGCTGCATCATCTTCGGCCTGGGCATTATCAAATGTTTCAGCCAGGCACTCGAAAAACATATCAACAGTATGTACTTCAAATCCACAGTAAGGGTAAATATTGGGGAGTGAAAAAAGATATCGGCAATTTGTAATATTGAGTCCGGTTTCTTCTTTTACTTCACGTACTACTGCATCTTCCGCCGATTCGTGCATATCGATAAAACCTCCGGGCAAATCGAGGGTTCCTTTTGCCGGTTCTTTGGCGCGGCGTACCAGAAGCAGTTCGCCTTTGGGGTTTCTGATAAAACAGGCTACGGAAGAAGATGGATTGAAATAATATACAAATCCGCAAGTGGTACATTGTTTGGCTTTTTCGTTGCGTTCCACAAATGTTTTTGCACCACATTTCGGACAATAGATAAACTGATATAAAGGATGAAGCATAAAGTTGAAAATAAAACAGACACGAATTATAGGATATGAATCCTGCATAATCCGTGCCTGAAATGAAATTTAAATGTAATCTTTTATTTTACTTCCCAACCCAGTGCGCTTGCTCCTAATACGGCTGCATCGCTTTCTTTTAATTGAGAGAAAAGTAATTTTGTTTTGCCTTCGAATACTTTCAGCATATTCTTATCCATTGCCTCTTTGATTGGTTTCATAATCAAATCGCCGGCTTTGGTAAGACCTCCGAAGAGAATGATAGCTTCAGGACTTGAGAATGCAACGAAATCAGCGAATGCTTCACCCAGCATAGTACCGGTAGCTTCAAAGATTTCAAGAGCTATTTTATCGTTCTTCATTGCTGCATCATATACGTCTTTGGAAGTGATTTCATCCGGATCAAGTTCACGAAGGATACTGTCTTCCTTACGGATTTCCAGATATTCACGGGCTGTACGTGCTACACCTGTAGCTGAAGTATATGCTTCCAAACAACCATGACGGCCGCAACCGCACAAGCGTCCGTTGTTACGACGAACAATAACGTGACCTAATTCACCGGCAAATCCGTCATGACCATACACCAGGTTTCCTCCGATTACGATACCGCTACCAACACCTGTACCCAGGGTAATAACGATAAAATCTTTCATTCCACGTGCAGCACCATAAGTCATTTCACCGATAGCAGCAGCATTCGCATCATTTGTCAAAGCAACGGGTATTCCGTCTAATGCTTCGCTAATCATTTGAGCCAAAGGAATTTTACCTTCCCAAGGAAGATTCGGCGCGAACTCGATACATCCGTTAAAGAAATTACCATTAGGAGCTCCGACACCAATACCTTTTATCTTATCAGGGCCGCCGGCCTGTTCTATAACCTGCTTCAACCCTTTAGATAATTCTGCTACATACTCGTTTATATCAGTATATTTACCGGTTTTGATAGAACCGCTATACAAAATTGAACCTCTTGCGTCTACTACGCCGAAAACCGAATTGGTACCGCCTATATCGATACCTACTACATAAGGCTTCTCCATGATTTTATCTTTAGATTAATAATGATTCTTTTTTCTGGAAAGCAAATATAAGAGGAATATGGTTAGTTGCAATGATTTTCATTAAAAAAAACGAAAATAAAAGACATCTGTTACCTATTCCCATCATTTGACTGGCAATATCTCAATCCAGTAATCATCTGGGTCATTGATGAAATATAAGCCCATTTCCTTGTTTTCAAAACAGATAAAACCTTGTTCACGATGGTACTCACGGATATCATCGTAATTGCCGGCTACCCGGAAACATAAATGACTTTCATTGTCTCCCAGTGCATAGGCTTCGGTACGGTCTCTGAGCCAGGTCAGTTCCAATAAGAAACCGGTGGCATTGTCGGTCAGGTACACCAGAATGAATGAGCCGTCAGCAGCTTCTTTCCGGTGATGTTCTTTCAATCCCAGCGCTTTATCGTAGAATGCTATACTCCTGTCAAGGTCGAGTACGTTGATATTGAAATGATCAAATCTGCTTTTTATTTCCATAAGTCTTGTGTTTAATTATGATTGGTTTAAAAATCAGTTCCTTCTCCCGGTATGGATAGTAAAACATAACGGGTTCCTTTTGATTCGGCATAAGGACCGAACACAACTACATCGCTGGGGCGTTCCCAGAAATGCATAGGTACAAATATACTTGTTTTTATCCGGTCTATAAATTGTAGGGCACCTCGCATAAAGTCTGTTCCGATACGCGGGTCGACCGGGAACATTGCCAAATCCAGTTCGGTGGTCCGTTTGGTCAGGTCGCCCAGTTCTTTCAGATAGGCTTTTTCCGCATCCATCACTTCCTTTTGGGTCGATTCGTCTTTCCAGTGCCAGTTGTTCAGGTCGCCGGCGTGGAAGATAAGCTTGTTTTCGGCGTTAATCAGAAAGGATATTCCGACATCGGTGGAACCGAAAGCTTCGATCTGCAGGTTATGGTCTTCATATACATCCCCTTTTTTTAGGTAAATGGCATCCTCTTTTGTCGCCCGGTGTCGTTTCAGAATATCTTTGGAGAAGATATAGACAATATCTTTCTTGTATTTTTTCCATTGGAGGACTTCTGCGTTGAAATGGTCCGGATGAAAATGGGAGGATAGCACATATAAAGTACCTGCCCGGTTTAAAAGTTCTTCGTGTACGAAACCTTTGTCCGGAGATTTGCCTGTATCCTTGAAATAATCGATAAGAATGGCATAACCGTCTGCTTCGATAGCAAAGCCACTATGATAAATATATGTAAGTCTCATATCTGTATCTTTTTATGAACAAAACACTGATTGCGCCTCTCTTGTTGTGCAAAGATATGATTCTTTGGCTGTGTGGTTGTATTAACAAATACTATAAAAATCTATTCTTCTGCTAAAATCCATTTTTTGAAAATTGGAGTTTTTGTTTTGCTGATGATAATTCGTTCCGGTACAGGGATAATCAGGTTGACAGACAATCGGTTGCCAAACCACAGGTCGATGTCGCGAATCGCTTTCCTGGAAATGATAAACTGCCGGTTGGCACGGAAAAAACAATTCGTATCAAGTTGTTCGCTGAGTGTATCCAGGGTACGGTCTACCGGATGCCGTTTCCCGTCGGATGTATAGGCGGTAATCTTTTCGTTTGCCGTATAAAAGAATAATATGTCTTCAACTGGCAACGGATAAAATTTATCGGCAAGCATTACCAACAGGCTTTTTATCGTATGACGACGTTGGATGGTACTGTTTGTTTGACGGATATGTTCCAACCTTTCTTCCGGCCCGAATCTGCGAAGTTTGCCCAAGGCCCGTTCGAGTGAGGCGAGTGTTACCGGCTTAAGCAGATAATCGATACTGCTGACCTGAAAAGCCTGCAGTGCGTATTCATCGTAGGCTGTAGTGAAAATGACGGGAGCTTCTATGTCTACCTGTTCAAAAATTTTGAAAGCGGAACCGTCTGCCAGATGAATATCCATAAAGATAATATCCGGATGAGGATTGGAACTGAAGTAGCGGATACTTTCTTCAATACTTTCCAGTTCGGCAATGACATTAACAGGCATTACGCTGTTTTGTGTCAAAATTGCTTTCAGGCTGCCTACTGCTGCCGTTTCGTCTTCTATAATGATTGCATTCATGAGCGTACAGGTGTATTAAGAAGTGGAAGTGATACTTTGAAATATTCCTTACGGTTTGAAATCTGAATATCTTTTCCGGTCAGCATCCGGTAACGGCCCCATAAGTTCTTAAGTCCGATACCGCTACTGTGGCTATCTTCTATTTTGGGTTGTATATGGTTGGACACAACCAGTTGTTTTTCTGTGGTTGTGTAAATATCTATTTGCAGTGGATATTGTTTACTTATCACATTATGTTTTACTGCATTTTCGATTAGTGGTAAGATACTTAAAATAGGAAGATACCAAAGAAGTAATGGGGGATCGGCCTGGATGGAGAAGAATAGTTTCCCTTCATAACGTACGCTTAATAAATAGGTATAGGCTTTTACGAACTGGAGTTCTTCTGCCAGTGTAACTAATTCTTTTTTGTTACTTTGGAGGATATAACGGAATACGTTGGATAATTCATCCAGATAAGTCAGTGTCTGTTCTTTTTCGCCACTACGGATTAATGAATTGAGCCCGTTCAGCGAATTAAAGAAAAAGTGTGGGTTGATTTGTCCCATTAGCGCATTGTAAGAGGCTTGCAGTTGTTCTGTTTTAAGTTTTTCATAATCGAGCATCATCTGTTGTTTACCATGCAAAAGCCGGATAAGAGGGACAATTAGCATGATGGTAAGCAGTACGATTAAATGTTCCATAAGCATCGGGTACGGAAAAGGCGGAACCGGCATGATTTTAAAATGTTTTTCATCATCTTTGTTCCGTTCCCATCTGTGCATTTGCGGGACAGGTCTTTCTCGCCGTGAAAGTTCAATTTTCTCCGATATCAGGTAAGATTCGAATCTGTCTTTCACTAATAGATTGTATACGGACGGAAATTTTATGAATACGGCAAATGCAACCAGAATGCTGACAACCATAGAAAAGAGAATACTTTTATATTCTTTTTTTCCGAACCACCGGTCTCCCCATTTATACGTTTGATTATTGATTAGATAAAGCAGGAACGCAAAAAGAAAGAACCATATGATGGAAAAAATAATCAGTTGGCTTTCAAAGGGATGCTGAGGCCTATCTGTTATATGCTGTGTACTATCCTTATAACTTGCGATAAGTAATGAAGAGTTAACAAAAAGACTCAATAACACAGATATTGTGAAACCTATTAACAGTTCATTTTTCTTTGTATACGGCATTTCGAATCTGATTCTTTTATGTACAAAGGTAATAAACAGGGGATTGTATTTGAAAAATCTGTCGACGAAAAGGTAAAAAATGTCGCCGAAAAGACTTTATATGACGGTGGATGCTTATTTTTGTATAGTGGAAAGAATTTCTTGGAGGAAATGTAGAAAGCTATTATGATTAAATAAGTTATAAGTATGAAAAAACATTTATTGGCTATTTTAGTGTTGGCAATTTTCATGACCGGTTGTAAATCCGACAAACGATTGGTTGATTATGTAAATCCTTTATTGGGAACAGCAACTCTTTGGGAGCCCGAAGACTTGGGATATGTGCGTAAAATGAAAGCGCGTACCTGGGGCGCCGAGGTTTTTCCCGGATCTTCTCTGCCGAATGCGATGGTACAACTCAGTCCGGTAACACAGTTCCGGAGTGGTGCAGGGTATCAGTATGAGGATACCGTTATTTATGGTTTTTCCCATACGAATAAAGGACATTGGAACCTGCTCCATATACCATTGTTGCCTGTTACCGGAAAGATTTCTCCCAGTGATTATTGTTCCGGATACAGCCATGCGAATGAATCGGCACATCCCGGATATTACCAGGTGTTTCTCGAAAGATATGGAATTAACGCAGAGTTGACATCCACATTGCGTTGTGCTTACCATAAATATACGTTCAGGGAAGGAGACGATAAAAGACTGTTGGCCGATATGACCCGCTCTAATAACCGGGTGACGGAATGGAATATAAAGAAAGTGAATGAGCATGTTTTTTCCGGTTTCCAGCATGGGGATGGTAAAATGTATTTCTATGCAGTATCCAATTATGGCATAAAAGATATAGAACAGGCAAAAGATGAGGTGCATGAAGTGTCTTTGGTTAATTTTAAGGATAGTAAAGGGAAAGAACCTTTGGAACTTAAAATAGGGTTCTCTTTTGTCAGTGTGGAAAACGCTAAAATGAATCTGGAACAGGAAATGCTGAATAAGAATTTTACAGAAGTCCGTGGTGAAGCAGCTAAAACATGGGAAAACCTGTTGGCAAAAATAAATGTAACGGGTGGGACGGAACGTGAAAAAGGTATATTTTACTCCTGTCTGTACCGTTCGTTCCTTTGGCCGGCTTTGCGTAGTGATGTAAACGGGGAATATACGGATGCAAAAGGCGAGATAGCCAACGGAGGATTCCGTTATTATACAGACCCTTCATTCTGGGATGATTACCGCAATAAGCTGGTATTGCTGGGAATGTTATCACCGGATGTTACAGTCGATGTAATTAAGTCTATCACGGATAAGGGGGAAAAGAGAAACGGATATATGCCGACATTCTTTCATGGCGACCATGCATCTGTTTTCGTTGCCGGGACTTATCTACGCGGTTTGAAAGATTTTGATTTGAAGCGTGCTTATCAGTTGTTGCTGAATAATGCTACGGTTCCCGGACGTGGAGGCAGGCCTTATCTGGACGAATATATGGAAAGAGGCTGGATTGCGGAAAAAGATACGACAAATGTCCCGACGCAGGATGAGTATAAAGCTGCTGTAACAAAAACGGTGGAATATGCTTACGACGACTATGCTACTGCTTTGTTGGCTAAAGAGTTGGGCGACGAGGATAACTATAATTTGCTGATGAAACGTACCTCCAACTATAAGAACCTGTTCGATCCGGGTACCGGTTTTTGGAGAGGACGTATCGATAATGGCAATTGGATTGAAGATTTTGATCCGTATTATCCTTATTATGCTTATATGTACCGGGAAGCAAATGCTTGGCAATCCCTGTTTTTTGCCCCTCATGACCCGGAAGGAATGATCGCCCTTTATCCGAGTAAAGAAGCGGTTGAGCAAAAGCTTGATTCTTTGTTTACAGAACCGTGGAGAGGCTATGAAGCACATAATATGACAGGATTTATCGGAAATTACTGTCATGGAAACCAGCCGGACCACAGTGTCCCTTATACTTATTATTTTATCGGCAAGCAGGAAAAGGCACAATGTATGTTGGATAGTATTATGGGACATTATTATGATATGGGTGCGGATAAACTTGCTTATGCGGGTATGGATGATGCCGGTGAAATGTCAGCCTGGTATGTTTTTAATGCAATCGGTTTATATACATATTCTCCGGCGGATCCGGAATATATAGTATCTGTACCTCTGTTCGACCAGGTTCGGTTTACTTTAGATGATAAAACCAGATTTACAATCAAAAAGAACGGCAACGGGAAGAAGATAACGAAGATAACTTATGGAGGCAAGGAACTTGACGGATGGTTCATTTCTCATGACCAGTTGAAGGAAGGCAAAGAACTTGTGATTAATGCCTTATAAATCAGAAAAATATTGGCTGGTAGTTCATTTTTGAACCCGTAGTATTTTGTTTTCGAGGTGGTCGAAAATATTCACGAGGCGGTCATTCATATTTTCGAGGGCGCCAAAAATATGAATGACCGCCTCGTGAACAGATTTAGATAGGAGAAAAATAAAAATAGCCCATGTCCTTTTAGCTGTATGTCCCGGTAGAAAAATTAATAATCAGGAGGGCTTTGTAGAAACAAAAAAGAGGGAACGAAAAGCTCCCTCTTTTTTATGGCAATAGAACCGAAGAATATTAGTTTCTTCTTTCTTTGATTCTTGCTTTCTTACCGGTAAGTGCACGCAGGTAATACAATTTAGCACGACGTACTTTACCCAGTTTGTTAACAGTGATGCTTTCGATGAACGGTGATTCGATCGGGAAAATTCTTTCCACACCAACGTTTTCAGACATTTTGCGAACAGTGAAACGTTTTTTGTCACCGTGTCCTGAAATACGGATAACAACGCCTCTGTACTGCTGAACACGTTCTTTGTTACCTTCTTTGATACGGTAAGCTACTGTAATCGTGTCACCACTCTTGAAAGAAGGATGTTCCTTCTTTGTCGCAAACGCTTCTTCTACAACTTTAATTAAATCCATTGTTTATAGCTTTTTAATTGTAATGTTTAACGAAACGCAATATAACGGGCTACTTTGTCCCGACAGAGATTACGTAAAGCGGCTGCAAAGTAACGAAATAAATATTTGATACGCAAGTAGGAAGGATTTGTTTTTTCGTTATATTTGGACTGTTTTTATACTCGAAAGTAAAATGAAAAAGATATATATACTGTTTTTATGCTGCATTTGTTCACTTTACGGGAAAAGTGAAATCGTTCCAAATATGTATCGTTCAGTAGACAAAGAAAAGATGAATCATTGGGTGGATTCCGTATTCGACTCGATGAGCAGTGACGAGCGTATCGGGCAGTTGTTTATGGTGATTCTTAATCCAAAGGATGATACCCGGAACCTGCAGCGGTTGAAACGGTATATAGATGAAATTAAAATAGGCGGCATTCTTTTCCATAAAGGAGATCCCGAGACACAGGCGCTCGTAACGAACAGGGCGCAAAAATCTTCTAAAGTTCCTTTGTTGATTTCATTGGATGGAGAATGGGGGTTGTCCATGCGCCTGAGCGGGACAACACGGTTTCCGAAAAATATGATGTTGGGAGCTATCGAAGATAATAACCTGATTACCGAATATGGGCGCGAAGTGGCACGCCAGTGTAAAGAGATGGGTATCCATATCAATTTTGCACCGGATATGGATGTGAATAGCAATACGGATAATCCGGTAATCGGCATCCGCTCGTTTGGGGAAAGCCCGGCGGCTGTTGCAGATAAGGGTATCGCGTATGCGAAAGGACTGGAAGAGAATGGCATCCTATCTGTAGCCAAGCATTTTCCGGGACATGGCGATACTTCGGAAGACTCACACAATACGCTTCCTGCTGTTTACCATGACAGGGCCCGTCTGGACAGTGTGGAGATCTATCCTTTTAAACGTTATATTCAGGAAGGTTTTGCCGGAGTAATGACCGGGCATCTTTATGTGCCGGCTCTGGATAAAACGAACCGTCCTTCTTCTTTGTCCGAACCGATTGTAACGGGCTTATTAAAGAAAGAACTTCAATTTTCAGGTCTTTGTTTTACTGATGCTTTGGCGATGAAGGGGGCGACTTCCAATAAATCGGATAACCTGTCAGTCAAAGCCTTATTGGCAGGAAATGATATCCTGCTTGCTCCGGCGGCTCCGCTTTCTGATTTTGCAGCGGTAAAAGAAGCCATAGAAGATGGTACGTTGAATCTGGAAGAGATTGAAGCGAAATGCCTAAAAATATTACAGTATAAATATATTGCCGGATTGAATAATTATCAGCCGGTTGAACTCAAAGGGCTTTCCGGGCGTTTGAATTCTCCCCATGCCGCCTGGCTTGCTGCCAAATTAAATTCGGAAGCAATCACTCTGTTGAAAAATGAAAATGACCTGTTGCCATTAAAGCAGTTGGGCAAAAAGAATACGGCAGTCCTTTCGATTGGCGATGCGGTAGGAAATAGCTTTCAAACGATGGTGAACCGCTATGATACGGTTGCCTGTTTCAGTATTTCCCGTACGGCAACGGCTGCACAGGTTCAGCAGGTTTATAAGAAACTGGAAGCATATGACCGGATTATTTGTAGTGTACATACCGTCCGTATTCCGGAGAATCCGGCTTTGCGTAAACTGGCGGAAAAGAAAGAGCTGATTCTTGCTTTTTTCACGTTGCCTTATTTTGCCAAGGAATATAAGCAAACGGTAGAAAAAGCAAAAGCTGTTATAATGGGCTATGAGATGACCCCTCTGGCACAGGAATATGCTGCGCAGATGGTCTTTGGCGGAGTTGCGGCAAAAGGCAAACTACCGGTATCTATCCCCGGTCTGTATTTTGCCGGGACCGGAATCTTTACGGAAAAGACCCGTTTGGGATATCATGAACCGGAAGAGGTCGGTTTGAATGCCGTCCGCCTGAATGAAATCGATTCGATAGTGAAGGAGGGCTTGGATAAGCAGGCTTATCCCGGTTGTCAGGTGCTGGTCGCTAAAAATGGAATGGTTATCTATGAGAAATCTTTTGGCTACTTTGATTATAGCAGTTCGCAACCGGTAGATAATGATGCTGTGTATGATTTGGCTTCTTCTTCAAAGGCTACCGGTACATTGCTTGCGGTGATGAAAGCTTACGACCGGAAAAAGTTCTCGTTAAACAGTAAAATTTCTGAATTTGTACCGGAGCTGAAATCTTCAGATAAAAAAGATTTGAATATAAAGGAATTGTTGTATCATCAGTCGGGATTGACCCCTTCAATTAATTTCTATCTGGATGCGATGGATAAGGATAGCTATACAGGCAGTTTGTACAGCCGTGTAAAAGATGCGGCCCATCCGGTTAATTTTGACGGGAAGACTTATGTCAGGGAAGATGTCGCCTATCTTCCCGGTTTGGTTTCTAACAAGAAAAAACCGGAGTTTGCCACCGAGGTGGCGCGCGATTTCTATTTGAACACTTCTTTTAAAGATTCGATTATCAAAGAAATAAAAGACTCTAAATTAAGAAACCGGGGAAAGTACAAGTATAGCTGTATCAATTTTATCCTTTTGAAGATGATGGTGGAGAAACAGATGAACCAGCCGATGGATAGTCTGCTGGATACGGATTTTTTCCGTCCGCTGGGTGCCTGGCATACGGCTTACAATCCGTTGCACAGGATGGATACTTCACGGATCGTACCGACGGAAAACGATCGTTTTGTTCGTCATCAGCAACTCCGGGGGTATGTGCATGATGAAGCGGCCGCTTTCCAGGGAGGGGTTTCCGGGAATGCCGGATTGTTCTCGAACGCAAACGACCTGGCTAAAATACTTCAGTTGTATCTGAATTTAGGGGCTTATGGAGACGAACGCTATCTGTCGGCTGAAACAAGCCGGCTGTTTACACAGAGTAAAAGCCCGACGTCGCACAGGGGATTAGGGTTCGATAAGCCCTTGGTGGGCAATCCACGGCTTTCCACTTGTGGAACACTGGCGCCTCCGTCGGTTTATGGGCATACAGGGTACACCGGGACCTGTTTTTGGGTGGACCCGGATAATCAAATGATTTATATTTTTCTGTCTAACCGGGTAAATCCTACGCGTGCCAATAACAAATTGAGCTCGCTGGATATCCGGACCCGTATACAGGATACGATTTACAAAGCGTTGATGTAGGCTTTTCTTATCGGAAAAGATATGTATCTTTGTCCATCTATTAATAAAATATTATTTACTAAAATACATTATTCATATGTTATTCGGTCACGGCGATGATTTTTACAATTCGCAGAATGAGGTGAAAATAAACTTCAGTTCTAACGTTTGGCATGGTGCCAATCTGGAAAAACTTCAGGAGCATCTGAACAGTCAGTTTGACAAGCTAACCCGTTATCCGGAACCGGATGCCGCTTCAGTAAAAAGATTGTTGGCTCGCCGTTATGAAATAAAAGAAGAGAATATTCTTGTAACCAACGGCTCTATCACAGCTTTTTATCTGTTGGCCCAGGCGTGGAAAAAGGCCAAATCTTTCATTGCTGTCCCATCCTTTTCGGAGTATGAAGATGCCTGCCGTTTGCATGAGCACGAGATCTCTTTTTTCTCAACAGGGGAAGACCTTTCGGAAGTTTCTTTTGAAGGACAGGATTTCTGTTGGCTCTGTAACCCGAATAATCCGGATGGGAAACTGATACACCGTATCGAGCTGCTGAGAATGATAGCAGCCAACCCTCAGACCACCTTTATTATAGACCAGGCATATGTTTCTTTTACAACAGAAGAAATGCTTAAGCCTTCCGATATAAAGAATAATCCGAATCTGATATTGGTGCAGTCCATCTCAAAGGCCTATAATATTCCGGGACTACGTGTCGGGTATATTGTTGCCACTCCTGAAAAGATACAGGAAGTCAGTAAGTATATTATTCCTTGGTCAATAAATGCAATCGCAATAGAAGCGAGCAAATATATCCTGATACATCCGGCGCAGTTTACCCTGCCTATCCGTAAATGGCAACGCGAAACGGCTGATTTCATTTATCAGCTTACGAAGTTGGATGGTTTGGAAGTCTTGCCTACCGCAACCACTTTCTTTCTGGTTCGTTTGAGAAAAGGGACGGCTGCTGATTTGAAACAATATTTATGGGATAATTATAACATCCTGATTCGCGATGCCTCCAACTTCCGCGGATTGGATGAAACCTATATTCGCCTCTCTACTCAAACGAAGAATGAAAATGAACAGTTGATAGAAGCGGTACGCGAATGGCTTGCTAAGCAATAAAAGCAGCTTGACGTATAAATACTGCAAGAGGAAGTTCTGAAACTTTCTCACGGATAACAAACGGGCACAGAGATTAGCAGAGATAAAAAAGTCTGCAAAATCTGTGCCCGTTTTCGTTATGGGTTATAAAGCCTTTTTGTAAGTTAGCAAGATTGGAAAAGTGACCGGTGGAATGTCCTGTTATCTTTGTCCGGTGAAACAGTATAAGAATATGCAACAAAGAACATCTACAAGAGAAGAATACCTGAAGCGGGTAAACCTGGTGATTGAATATGTGAATAATCATTTGGGAGAGAATATAGATTTGAACCGGCTTGCCGAGATTTCTAATTTCTCACCTTATCATTTTCACCGGGTGATGAGCGCATTTCTGGGGGAACCTCTCGGGACATTTATCGTGCGGACAAGGATCGAGACTGCAGCCCGGTTGCTTCGTTACACGGATTTGTCTATCAGTGAGATTGCTTACAGGGTAGGGTATGGTGCACCTTCTTCTTTGTCGAAAGCCTTCAGGCAGTTCTATTCTATTTCACCGAATGAATATAGAAACAATAAAGAGTACACAATTATGAGACCAGAAAAAATAGGACAGGATTTGCAGTTACAAACTGAAGTAAAAGAGATTCCGGTAAGAGACGTGATTTATATCCGCCTGACAGGTGATTACCGTTTGAATGACTATGGCGGAACATGGAAACGGCTGATAGGGTTCGTTATCGAAAATAAGTTGCCTATGGGTGATCCCAGTCCGCTTTGTATTTACTATGACGACCCGAAAGTAACCGCTCCGGAAAAGTTACGTACGGACGTTTGCATGGTATTGCCGCAGTCGGTGGAACCAAAAGGGGAAGTAGGAGCACGGCAGATTCCGGCAGGACGCTATGCCACATTCCTGTATAAGGGAGCCTATGAACACTTAGGTATGGTTTATGATACGATTTATGCACAAAAGATACCGCAGTTGGGCTATACTTTCCGGGATGAACCCAGTTACGAACGTTATCTGAATGACCCCTGTAATACCCTTCCGGAGGATTTGCTGACGGAAATTTGTATTCCTATAGAATAGTATGTTTGGATAAGTAAGTTTTCATAAACAATTCTTTCTCTATCCGGTTTTATTATTGAGTAGACATTAAAACACAAGTGCTATGGAATATCGGATAGAGAAAGATACAATGGGAGAGGTGCAAGTCCCGGCAGGGGCTTATTATGGGGCTCAAACTCAGCGTAGTGTAAATAATTTTAAGATAGCCAGAGATACGAACCGGATGCCCAAGGAGGTCATTTATGCTTTTGCTTATTTGAAAAAGGCAGCCGCGATGGCAAATAAGGAAGCAGGCGTTTTGTCTGCCGATAAATGTGAGTTGATAGGCAGGGTTTGTGATGAAATACTGGAAGGAAAATTGGATAAAGAGTTTCCTTTGGTTGTTTGGCAAACCGGTAGCGGTACCCAGACCAATATGAATGTAAATGAAGTGATAGCCAACCGTGCCCACGTATTAACCGGGGGTAAGTTGACCGACAAGGAAAAAGTTTTGCTCCCGAACGACGATGTCAATAAATCCCAATCATCCAATGATACTTTCCCGACTGCAATGCATGTCGCAGCCTATAAGCTGTTGAAAGAAGTGACTTTGCCCGGTCTGGAAAAATTGCATTGCACTTTATTGAAGAAGAGCCGCGACTTTATGCCGATAGTTAAAATAGGGCGTACCCATTTTATGGATGCCACCCCGCTCACTCTCGGGCAGGAATTTAGCGGGTATGCTTCCCAATTGGAGCATGGGATACGGGCGATTAAAAACTCGATGTCCCATTTAGCAGAACTTGCCATTGGAGGGACTGCCGTAGGGACCGGAATTAATACCCCTCCTGATTTTGATGAATGTGTGTCGAAGCGTCTGTCGGAACTGACCGGACAGCCTTTTGTCAAAGCATCCAATAAATTTGAAGCACTTGCCACCCATGATGCGTTGGTGGAAGTACATGGTGCATTGAAAACAGTAGCTGTAAGCCTGATGAAGATAGCGAATGATATCCGGATGTTGGGTTCCGGACCGCGTGCCGGTATCGGTGAACTTCGGTTACCGGAAAATGAACCGGGTTCTTCCATCATGCCGGGAAAAGTGAATCCGACCCAATGTGAAGCTCTTACCATGATTGCAGCCCAGGTGATGGGGAATGATGTGGCAATTTCTGTGGGAGGTGCCAGCGGACAGTTTGAATTGAATGTATTCAAACCGATGATTATTTATAATTTCCTGCATAGTGCCCGTCTGATTGGTGAAGGTTGCTTCAGCTTCAACGAACACTGTATAGCTGGTATCGAGCCGAGAAAAGAGAATATAAAAAAGCATCTGGACGATTCATTGATGCTTGTCACCGCCTTGAACCCTAAAATCGGTTATTATAAAGCAGCCTCTATTGCACAAAAAGCCTATCAGGAAAATAAAACCCTGAAACAGGCGGCTATTGAATTAGGGTTGCTTACTGCCGCGGAGTTCGACGAATGGGTGGACCCGTCCAAGATGGTTGGAAAGATAGAATAATACCCTGACTATAAAAACTTGCGTTAACTGGTCAGCCGTTCCTTATCACATCTGTAACATTTCTTCTGGATGAATAGGGGGCGGCTTTTGCATACCCGAGGCGCAACAAAAGTACGGGGTATTCTTTGTTGATTGGAAATGTCTCCTGTATCTTATCCGCTAATTCTTTTACTTCACAAGGTTGGTTGAAAAAAGCGCAAGAGACTCCTTCTTTGCTTGCCGTCAGCAAGAAACGTTGCAATGTTCTTCCTGATGCAATCCAGTTTTCGATGGTGTTACTTCGTGTCGTGAAGAGGACTAAATGGGAGGAAGTGCTTATTTTCTTGTTATCCCCTTTATTTTGAATACGGCTGTTCAGTACGGAACTCATAATTGTTTTGGAAATAAATGCCGGTAGGTTAGGGGCACCGAATACGGCATAACTTAATCCGTCGTGAGTTGCTTCCGAATGTTTTTTATTGAAACGCATCCATGATTTCAGTTCTTCCTTGAATGCCTGGTCGTTCATTTGCTTCTTGTTCCCCTCCAATATATACGGTCTTAATGCTTCAAATTGCGGACTGTCGTTCTCAAAGAAATAAAGTTGCGTATCCGCTTCTGTTTGGACCGCTTCCAATTTATTGAGGAAAAGGTACAGGATTTTGTTTCCGTTGTATGTCTGGCGGTTCATTTGCCGTTTTCCTATAAAAGGAAACAAAGGAGAGGGTTGCACATCGGTTGCTTTATGCAAAGTAATTTGAATCACCCGTTCCGTATCGTTTCGTGTTGCAATCCCGACTTCCGTTTGGTAGCCGGCGGCGGATGCTGCGATGCATAAATTTTCAGCAGCGCATCCAAGGCTGATATATAATTCCCTGTGATTCCCGTCAACCACCGGCAATGCTCTGGAAAAGTCCGGTTCTATTGTGATTTGATTCTCTTGAATAGTAAAAATCCAAGGCTGTGTGTTATGTCCGGATGGCGCTTGGGTCGCCAGTTCTATAAGCCGGATATATTTCGTTGCTTCTTCTTCCATTTGTTATTGCCAATCTAAATCTGATTTTTGCAAATGTACAAATATTGTTTCTCTAAATAGCGTAGGTCTATGCTCAAAATGATTTCCCTTATATTTTAATGGGGATGTGTCAAAAAGCTATTACTGAACGCAGATTACGCAGAACACGCAGATTCTTTATTGAAAAAATATGGTCTGCGTAAATCTGCGCTCTGTCTGCGTAGTCTGCGTTCTCTAATATATGCTTTTGACACATCCCTATTGGAAAAACCATAGTTATGATTTTATTCGGACGCTTTTTGCAGTTTCTCTGTTTGACCAGTCGGTTTATAAAGGGATATTTGGCTGTATGCGTAAAAAGTACGCAAAATATTTGGAGAGGTAAAATAAGTTTCATTTCTTTGCAGTGTGTAAATGTTACGCAATAGGTAGGGTTTAGTATTAACCATTTAAATTTTAATAGGTATGTTAGGTATTAAGCACATTAAATTTGATTCGATGACTTATGTTTTCCATTTCAAGAATGGAAGAGTCAACAGAGAGGGACGTGGTTTGTCATTCTATTATTTTGTACCGAACAGTTCTATTGTTGCCATTCCAATGGGTAGTAATGATTTGCCTTTTATTTTCAGGGAATCGACAAACGATTACCAGTCGGTATCTATCCAGGGCCAGATAAGCTACAAAATCAGTAATCCGCAAATGCTGTCGGATGTATTGGATTTTACTGTTACGGATTCCGGCGCATATAAAAAGAACGATATTGAAAAGCTGAACCAGCGGATAATAAATGAAGCGCAGACGTCTACTTCTTCTTATATTCACGATATCGGCTTGAAAGAGGCGATCCGTTCTGCTAAAGAAATTGAAAATCGTATTTTGGGGGGATTGAAATCATCGCCTGCCATTAGCATGCTGGGAATAGAGATACTCGGGGCCAATGTATTGGCGGTGCAGGCTACTCCGGAAATGGCTAAAGCGCTTGAAACGGAAACGCGTGAACTGCTTCAGCAGGATGCAGACCGTGCTATCTATGAACGCCGTAATTTTGCAGTGGAGCAAGAACGGAAAATCAAGGAGTCGGAACTGAATACCGAAATAGCTGTTGAGGAAAAGCAGAAACAAATAGATGAAAAACGAATGGAATCGGAGGTGCAGCGGGTGGAAAATAATCGTAAGCTGCGTGAAATGAACCTGGAAGCGGATATTGCGATAGAAGACCAGCGTAAAACATGGATAACCCGTAAAACGGAAAATGATAAGAAAGAGGCGGAAGCCCAGGGATACCAGTTGGAGGTGCGTTTGAAACCGTATAAAGAAATGGATTGGCGTTTATTGACCGCTTTGACCGGTAGTCTCGACCCGCGAAACAATATCGCTCTTGCTTTCCGTGAACTTGCTGAAAATGCCGGGAAGATAGGTAATCTGAATATCACGCCGGATTTGCTGGAAAATTTGTTGAAGCCTAAAAAGGGGTAAAGATATGGATGTGGAATATGTAATTCTGATAAGGAATAAAACCAGGCTTGAGGCTTTGACAGAACGTTTCAACACAAAGTCCCAGGCACGGTTCTATATCGAAAGGCAAGGAGGTGATTTTAATGATTACGAGAGGGAAGATGCAGTCTTTTATGATTCGTTGCATAAACTACAGGCCGGCCTTTCGAAAGTTATCAAATATAAGATTGTGGAACGTTCTTTTCTTTCTTCTTATATATTTTCGGAAAAGAATGTAATCGTAACCATAGGACAGGATGGGTTGGTTGCCAATACGGCAAAATATTCGAGGGGAGTCCCTATCGTAGCCGTCAATCCGGACCCGGAACGTTACGATGGGGTACTGCTGCCGTTTGATGTAACGAATTTCCAGCGGGGAGTGGAGGATGTAATGGCTGGAACCTGTCAGCTACGGAAAGTAAATTTTGCGGAAGCCCGTTTGAATGACGGACAACGGTTATTGGCATTCAATGATTTGTTTATCGGAGCTGCTTCGCATATATCCGCCCGTTACCGGATTTCTTATGGGAATGAAACGGAAGAACATTCATCAAGCGGAATCATTATATCGACCCGGGCCGGTTCGACCGGTTGGCTTAGCTCTGTTTTTAATATGGCATACGGGGTGGCAGGGCTGTTCGAGAAGAATCTGACGCTTAAACATCCGAAGTTAAAAGAAGAACAGTTGTTATTTGTTGTGCGCGAACCTTTTCGGAGCTTGCGGACGCAGACCGGGCTATCGGTAGGACTAATAGACCGGAGGCATCCGTTGCGGATTGAATCATTCATGCCTGCCGGTGGTGTCATATTCAGTGATGGCATTGAATCTGATTATTTGAATTTTAATAGCGGTTCGGTTGTTTCTGTCGGAATTGCAGAAGAAGTAGCCAACCTGGTGGAAATGAAAAAATAATCTGTACATTTGTTTTACTCTAAAGTAAAAACGGATGAACTCTAATTATGCCTCTCAGGATCGTGGCGGTAAACAGGACTATAAGCAGTATCTGGAAGCAATGGATGCCATATCCATTGAAAAGGTGGCTTCGGCCAGTGTCTTTTTTGCACCGGAAAAAGGAAATATCCTTGTGGATGTCGGCATGGCATCGGGGACAAGTACTGCTATTCTTGCCGGGTTATTTCCTGATTTGCAGGTTATCGGGGTCGATATCAATCCCAAAATGGTGGAGATTGCCCGTAAACAATACCAATTGCCCAATCTTTCGTTTCGCATGGATGATGGTGAGGCACTGGATAGTTTTGAGAAAGATTCGGTAGACGGCTTTTTTAATTGTTCTGCAATCCATCATATAACGTCTTATAACGGGTACGATACGAATCGTGCATTGAATACATTAAGGCGGCAATCGGAATTGCTGAAAGAAAGAGGCATTTTAGTTGTCCGTGATTTTGTGAAGCCGGAAGAAAAAGAAGTTATCCTGGAACTTTCCGCTATCGGAGGTGGAAATGTTCCATCCGACAGCGATTTGCTTTTGCTTTTTGCAAAGACTGCCCGTAGCCTTGCTCCGGCAACCGAACAAGGCTTTCCGGTAGAAGAATTGGAACCGCAGAAAGAAGGGATGCGGAGGTTCCGGTTATTTTATACGGATGCCGTGGAATTTATTCGGCGGAAAGATTATTATGGAAATTGGGATATAGAGCTACAGGAAGAGTACGGTTATCTGACTCAACGGGAGTTTGAAGACCTTTTTCGGAGTTTGGGTTTACGTATTATCCTGTCTGCTCCCATTTATAACCCCTGGATTATAGAAAATCGGTATAAAGGACGTTTTGCTTTATATGATTTATCCGGAAAGGAAATGGGTTTTCCTCCTACAAATTATTTGATAGCCGGAGAGAAAGTGAGTAATGGGAAAGATATCCGTTTAATCCGGCATTTGCCTTTACAGGAAACTCCTTATTTAAACTTTGCATCTTACCGGCATAAAGATACAGGACAGGTTTATGATAGTGTAAAGCGTCCTGAACAGGTTACCGATTTTTTATTGTATTCCCGGGAGGGAAATCGGTTGACGGTGTTGGCCCGTCATGGTTATCCACGTCCGTTGGCAAATCTCCGTACCGGACTTACTGTGATTGATGGGAAATATTTTGGAGGATACATACCGGAAGGACTTGCGATCGGAACCGCAGATAATATAGAGCAACAGTTGAGGGAACGTTTCGGGATTGGCGAAGAACAGTATGCGGGTATTGAGCAATCATTAAGTTATTATACCTCTCCGGCAGGTATCTGTGAGAAGGTCAATGCTTTTTTGGTTGCATTAAAGGAAAAGCCGGATTGTATTTTTCCGTTGAGGAACGGTATTTCCGGTTTTCAGGATTTCGGTTCTTTACAGCCTTATGATGCTGCGCAGTTATTGAATACGGCACAAACAGGCGCTTTGGCAGAGGCCCGTTTGGAGTTGAATATTTACCGTTTATTTCAACTTTACTCTATATCTTTGCCTAAATGGTTGGGAGAAAAGATAGCAGTAAAAGAGGAAACATCTCTTTCTACTGTGACTTTGCCGGATTTGTTAAAACGACATACGGAATTATTTATTCAAAGTGAGAATCCGGCAGGTTTTTTATCGGTCGGCCGTGCCCATTTTGTGGAAACCGGAGCTTGGAACAGTAAAGTCGCTTTGGAATATGTGTATCCGGCATCTCTCAGTGCCAATACCTTGATTACATTTCCTGTTTGCCGGGTGAACGGGCATATTTTTGTCGGTCTGGAAGTGCGCGACCTGCCTGTTCCGCAGTTGTTTGGTGGCAACAGTTCCCTGATCACTGTTCCGGCATGGCGGTTGCCTAAAGAAATAGGCGATTTTAGTGCGTTGTACCGGTATATGGAAGAATTGAAAATCGGAAAATCGTCTGTTATCCGTTATTTCAGGCTGGGTGAAAAATATTTTCCGTCGGTAGGCATAACCCCGGAACAGGTTTATCCGTATGCTGTCTGGCTGAATGAACCGGATGATTCACTGGCATGGGTAGACTTAGATGAACTGTACACACATGCCGGACAACTGGAGGATGCGCACCTGCTTATTTGCCTGTATCGGTTGACACATGCACTGGCAGGTTATACTTCAAAATAAAATCCTTTTTGGCTTAGCTCTTCATATTTTTGTCGGTCGAAGCGGTATATTTTAGGTGCTCTGTTCGGGACATCCTGTTTAACCTCGTCCAAGTCGACAAGCAATCCGAAGCTCAGCATTTTTTTGCGGAAGTTTCTTCTGTCCAGTTGTGTTTGCAAAACTATTTCGTAGAGACGGTGCAGGTCAGGAAGGGTGAAACGTTCCGGTAATAATTCGAAGCCAATCGGCTGGTATTTGATTTTACCTTTCAGGCGTTCTTGAGCCATTGTCAGGATACGGTTGTGGTCGAAAGCCAGTTCGGGAACTTCAGAAAGATTAAACCATTTGATATTGCTGGTGTCCATTCCGGCTTTGGTCTGAAAATCGGACATTTTCACCAGGGCATAATAGGCGATGCTGACCACCCGGAAACGAGGGTCGCGTTTAATATCGGAAAAAGTATAGAGCTGTTCCAGATAAATATTGGTCAAATCTGTTTCCTTTTGAAGGATACGGCGCGCGCAATCGTCCGCACTTTCTTCCATTTCGAGGAAACCGCCCGGCAAAGCCCAGCATCCCTTATAAGGCTCGATCGCACGTTCTATCAAAAGCACTTTCAGCTCTCCGCCATCAAAACCAAAGATTACGCAATCCGTCGTGACTGCCGGTCTCGGATATTCATAACTGTATTTTTCCTGTTGCTCCATTTTCTATTTGTCTATATTACGCAAAGATAGACAAATGTTCCGGATTGTACCAGTCAATGTGCGGATTAGATAAACGGCATTTGGAAGGAAGCCCGTACTTTTGCGGCGTTTAATAAAGAAAATGATATGGATAAGAAAATGAAAATAATAGTGCTGGTGCTTTCATTGCTGGCAGCACTCGAGCCGCTTAGTATAGACCTTTATCTCCCTGCATTTAAGGATATAGCGGATAATTTGCAGGTGGAATTAAGTGAAGTGCAACTCTCTCTTTCTGTTTTTCTCGCAGGTTTTGCCTTGGGACAATTGTTTTGGGGACCTCTTTCCGACCAGTACGGGCGAAAGAAACCGATATTGATAGCTATGACTCTTTTTACCCTTAGTTCCCTTGCCTCTATTTATGCAAACCAGATCCATCAGCTTTGGGTAATACGCTTTCTTCAGGCGTTCGGCGGTTGTGCCGGAGTGGTTATCGGACGTGCCGTAGTGAATGATTTGTTTGATGGCAGGTACCGGACAAAAGTGTTTTCCCTATTGACTATTATATCGGGAGTCGCTCCGATTATCGCTCCTACATTGGGAAACCTTTTGTTGAAATATTGGCATTGGCATGGCATTTTCAATACAACGAGCCTGTTGGGCGTTTTAAGTATTTTATTGGTGGCCTTGTTTCTGCCGGGAAAGGAGCAGGCGGTTGTTTCCCCTGTAGTCCCTAAACCGTCTTTTTCCGTAGGCAGCCTGCTGAAAAGTTATGTACGGGTTACGACCAATATGCCTTTTATGATATATACCATTATCGGTTGTATGGCTTATGGCAGTTTGATGGTGTATGTTTCCAATGCTCCGTATCTTATAATGGAAAAAGGGGGCTTCTCCGGTGATACATTCAGTATCATTTTTGCAGTTAACGCCATCGGCTTGTTATTTGGAACCTATATCATCGATTTTCTGTTGAAGTTCACTTCTTTAAAACGGTTGGTGCGTTATACGATCGGAGTCCAGCTTCTCCTGAATCTGTTGTTATTGGGGTGTGCGGTAGCCGGTAGCCCGGTTATTCCCATGCTGGTATTGATTTTCCTTAATTTGATTCCGGTAGGTTTGTTGCTTCCGGCTACGACCTCTTTGGGACTGTCTTATTTTACGAACGATAGCGGTACGGCTTCTGCTTTTATGGGGTTTCTGCAATTGTTTTTCACAGGATTGTTGTCGGCAGCGGTCAGCTATATGCAGAATGATTCGGTAATACCGATGATGGGCGGTATATTTTTCTGTTCTTTTGCCTCTTTTTTGCTGCTTTCGACCGGAAAAGGACGCCGGGTTATAGCGACTGCCTGAATTGTTCGGGAGTCATTCCGCTCTGTCCGCGGAAGAAACGGGTAAAATAAGAAGCGTCTTTGAAGCCGAGTTTGAATGCGATTTCCTTAAAGGACAATTCTTCATAACAGATGAGCCTTTTAGCTTCTAACAGCAGGCGCTCGTGTATCACCTCGATAACGGTTTTACCGAGTGCCTGTTTGATAAGTTCATTCAATCTTTTACAGCTTAAAGATGCTTGGCGGGCATAAAATCCGGAAGAACGTTCTGTTGTAAAATACTTTTCGACTGAGGCAAGAAAGCGCTTGACCCGTATATCCATTTCTTCAGCCTGTCCTCTTCCTGCATATGAAAACATTAGTAAAGTGAAGAATGCATGCATATAAGCATCCAGAATTTCTTTTCTTCTTTTTCCGTAAAACTCATCGAAAATGAGCGCAGCCAGTTGCCGTACCGGCTGAATATCTTCTTTGTTGAGGGATATCACAGAAGGAAAATCGTAACCGATGCTGCCTTCCATCCGTAAATCCATCCGGTCGAAATATGTCGGACTGATAGCAAAAAGGTATCCCCGTTGGCGGTGAAGCAGCATTTTGTGTACCTGTCCCTGTCTTAACAAGTAAAGTTGGTTGGGCTGCAAATGATGTTCGATAAAATCGATACTCTGTACGTCACCCTCCTCTGCTTCTGTAAAAAACAGGATTTCGTGGAAGTTATGGCGATGTACGCCATTAAAATTCTGTGTTTCACAGTTCTCTATGGCTTCAATAACGAAGAAGTCGCTTTCGTCCAGGTTATGTACGGGGATATTCTCAGGTAACATCTTTATTTTAAATAATCGTATGCAGTCAATTCTATTGTTTGCAAAGATAGTAAATCGGATAAAACTGTGGGCTATTTCTTTGATTCCGAAGGTTTATAATCTAAAAGATGGAGTTTGGATGAATTAAAAGTGTATATTAATACACTTTATTGTGAAACTGATTAAATTTGCAGCCCGTAAACAGTTGGACAAAATGAAAAAGAGTCTTATAGCCTTAGCTTTCGGAACCTTAGGATTAGGTATTGCCGAGTTTGTCATGATGGGGATATTGCCAGATATAGCTAAAGATTTGGGAGTAAGTATTCCTATGGCGGGACATTTGATCTCTGCTTATGCTTTGGGGGTATGTGTTGGTGCGCCTGCGCTTATTCTTGCCCGTAAGCATCCGTTGAAACATATTCTGTTAGTGCTGGTCGCTATTATTATGGTGGGAAATATTTGTGCGGCGGCAGCTCCTAATTATTGGGTATTGCTGATAGCCCGTTTTGTTTCCGGATTACCTCATGGTGCCTATTTCGGAGTTGGTTCTATTGTCGCGGAAAGACTGGCGGATAAAGGAAAAGGTTCCGAGGCGGTATCTATAATGATTGCCGGAATGACAATCGCAAATTTATTCGGCGTACCTTTAGGTACGTCTTTGAGCAGTGCGCTTTCATGGCGTGTTACGTTTTTGCTTGTCGGATGTTGGGGAATTCTTATTCTTTATTATATCTGGCGGTGGGTCCCTCATGTGAAAGGATTGGAAGATACCGGATTTAAAGGGCAATTCCGTTTTCTGAAAACACCGGCTCCGTGGCTTATTTTAGGAGCTACGGCATTGGGCAACGGAGGTGTTTTTTGTTGGTATAGTTATGTAACTCCGTTATTAACGGACGTGTCCGGTTTCCGACCGGAAAGTATCACGGCGTTGATGGTGTTGTCCGGTTTCGGTATGGTTGCCGGAAATCTGGTAAGCGGGCGTCTTTCCGACCGTTATACACCCGGAAAGGTAGGCGCTACGGTTCAAGGGCTTATCTGTCTTGTTTTATTGGCAATCTTTTTCTTTTCCCCGAACCCCTGGGCTTCGGCAATCCTGATGGCGCTTTGTACAGCAGGGTTGTTTGCCGTATCCAGTCCGGAACAAATATCGATTATCCGTGTGGCGAAAGGGGGAGAATTGTTGGGTGCCGCAAGTGTGCAGGTCGCTTTTAATTTTGGAAATGCAATTGGAGCTTATACCGGCGGGTTGGTATTGCAGGCTGGTTACCGGTATCCGGCGCTGACCGGTGTTCCGTTTGCCCTTTTGGGTTTTATTCTGCTAACAATTTTCTATAGAAAATACGAAAGCCTTTATAGGTGAATCCGGCGTATAATCCGTATTTTTGTCTGGAAATCCTGATAAAATTATGGACGATAGCGTACTCGAAAAACTGAAAATACTGGCGGAATCAGCTAAGTATGACGTTTCCTGTGCTTCCAGCGGAACCTCTCGCCAGCATAAAAGCGGCAGTATCGGAAGTGCGGCAGGGTGGGGCATTTGCCATAGTTTTGCTGAAGACGGACGGTGTATTTCTCTACTTAAAATCATGCTCACGAATTATTGCATGTTCGATTGTGCTTATTGCATCAACAGAAGGAGCAATGATATTCGCCGTGCAACCCTTTCCGTAACGGAGTTGGTCAATCTGACCATTGAATTTTATCGCCGTAATTATATAGAAGGGCTGTTCCTTAGTTCGGGGGTGGTACGAAATGCCGATTATACAATGGAGCGGCTGGTTCGTGTAGTGAAGGATTTACGGCTTGTTTATCGCTTCAACGGATATATTCACTTAAAGAGTATTCCCGGTGCCAGTCAGGAATTAGTAAATGAAGCAGGACTTTATGCCGACCGTATGAGCGTGAATATAGAGATTCCGAACGAAAAAAGCCTGCAATTGCTTGCTCCGGAAAAGGATTTTAAAAGTGTTTTTCAGCCGATGCGTTACATCCAGCAGGGGGTTCTGCAAAGTGCCGAGGAGCGGAAGCGCTTTCGTCATGCCCCGCGTTTTGTTCCTGCCGGCCAGAGTACCCAGATGATTATCGGAGCAACGCCGGATACAGACAAGGATATTCTTCATCTTTCGTCTGCCCTCTATCAACGTCCAACGATGAAGCGTGTTTATTATTCCGGTTTTATTCCCGTAAATGAGTACGATAATCGTCTGCCTGCATTGAAACAACCGCCTTTGGTGCGTGAAAACCGTTTGTATCAGGCGGACTGGTTGCTACGTTTCTACCAGTTTAAGGTGGACGAGATTGTAAATGATGCGTATCCTGACCTCGATTTGGAAATCGACCCTAAACTCTCATGGGCATTGCGGCATCCTGAAGTGTTCCCGCTGGATATAAATAAGGCAGATTATGAAATGCTGTTGCGTGTTCCGGGAATCGGTGTCAAATCGGCTAAATTGATTGTCGTTTCCCGCCGTTATTCGCGTTTGGGCATGGAGCAGTTGAAAAAAATAGGGGTAGTCATGAAGAAAGCCCAATATTTTATTACCTGCCACGAACTGCCGATGCAGACGATACATGAGGTCAGTCCTGAAAATGTACGGCGCCTGCTTATCCGGAAAACGGGTAAAAAGCAAACGGATGAACGCCAGTTAACTATTCAATTCGGGGAATAAGCAATGATAGTTTTTGTTTACGATAAAACATTTGAAGGATTGTTGACAGTAGTCTTCGATGCCTATTCCCGCCGTAGTTTTCCCGACCTTTTACTGGCGGAAGGAGAACCGTTGCCTTTGTTTTATGATGAAGTGGTTACTGTTTATACGGATGATCAAAAGGCTGACCGTGTCTGGAAAGGACTACAGAAGAAGATATCTGTGGCTGCTCTTTCGCTTATCACAGTTGCCTGGCTATCCGAATTGCCGGAAATCGATAAACTCCTTTTCCGCTATATTCGTAAAGCATTGGATGCCCCGGCTTCTATCGAGTTGAACTTTGGAGATACGGATGTACTGGAAGTTTCTAAAATCAGTAAAAAGGTGGGGAATGAACGCCTGCGCGTCATGCAGTTCCTGCGTTTCCAGAAAGCAGCGGATGGTACTTATTTTGCAGCTGTTGAACCGATATATAATGTGATTTCTCTGGTCATCCCTTATCTGAAAGACCGTTTTGCCGATCAGAAATGGCTACTTTATGATCTGAAGCGTGAATATGGCTATTATTATGATTTACAGGAAGTGACTGAAGTCCGTTTCGAGGATAAGCAGGCACATCTTCTTTCCGGTCTGCTGAATGAGGAACTGATGGATGAAAATGAAAAGTTGTTCCAGCAGTTATGGAAAGAATATTTCAATACGATTGCCATAAAAGAACGCCTCAATCCTAAATTGCATCGCCAGCATATGCCTGCCCGTTTTTGGAAATATATGCCGGAGAAGCAACCATAAGTCTATAAGTGCCAGTTTCTTTTTATATAATTCATAATAAAAGGCTATTTCTACTATTAAAATAATTTATATCTTTGCGGATATGAATATTTTTAAATTTATAGGTGATATATAATGAATAAAATATAAATATATAGGCTTGTATTTGGCGGTTTTTTATTTATTGTGAGATCAAATGGAGAATCGCTGGTTAAAATAATAAAAAAATAGATAGAATCGTAAGTACTGTTTTTTATGTGCGTGTCTATCTTTTGTAACAGGGAGAAAAGTATTTCTAATATCGTGAACTATTTATTAAAACAAAAAATTATGAGAATTACAGGAACACAGAAAAAAGGATTACTCCTTACATGTTCGATGGCATTGGCATTCTTGATGTCCTCTTGTGCGGAGAAGCCTCAAAATGTATTGACAGATGCAGAAAAGGCAGAAGGATGGGAACTTCTGTTTGATGGAAAAACGCTGAATGGTTGGAGAGATTATAATGGAACGTCACTGACCGGTCCCTGGGAAGTGGTAGACGGAACTATACAGGCTGATGGCAAAGGTGATGATGCCAACGGTTATATCGTAACTGACAAACAGTATGAAAACTTCGAACTTTCCTGGGATTGGAAAATTTCCCAGGGTGGCAACAGCGGTATGTTGTATCATGTGGTAGAACGTCCACAATTTGCAGTGCCCTATGTGACGGGGCCGGAATACCAGCTGATTGATGATGTGAATTTTGCAGAACCACTGGAAGACTGGCAGCGTTGTGGTGTGGATTATGCTATGTATCTGCCTGATTTTTCAACAATAAAAGTAAAACCTGCCGGAGAATGGAATAACTCAAAAATCATATTCGATAACGGACATGTTACTTATTTCATGAATGGTGAAAAGACTGTGGAATTTGATGCTTGGTCAGACGACTGGCACAAACGTAAAAACAGTGGAAAATGGGCGAATGCTCCTGAATACGGTTTGGCACATAAAGGCGTGCTTTGTTTACAGGACCACGGTTATCCTGCATGGTTCCGTAATATCAAAATTAAAGAGCTTCCGCGTAAAACAAAAGAAGTGAATTTGTTTAACGGCGTGGATTTGGCCGGTTGGGAAAAATATGGCACAGAATTGTGGTATGTGAAGGATGGTTTACTGGTTTGTGAAAGTGGTCCGGATAAACAATATGGTTATTTGGCAACTCGCGATTATTATGATGATTTTGACTTGACTGTTGAATTTAAACAAGTGGCAGACGGTAATTCCGGCGTGTTCTTCCGTTCATTTATCGAAGAAGGAGTAAAGGTTAACGGCTGGCAGGTAGAAGTTGCTCCTAAAGGCAATGATACCGGTGGTATTTACGAATCATATGGTCGTGGTTGGTTAGTACAGATTCCGGATGAAAAAGAAAATATCCTGAAACCGGGCGACTGGAATACAATGCGTATCCGTGTACAGGGAGATAACGTACAGACTTGGCTGAATGGTCAGGAAATGGTAAATATCAGCGACGAGAAGATAGGTGCCGGACAAGGACGTATCGCTTTACAAATACACGATGGCGGCGGCATTAAAGTCCTCTGGCGTAATCTGAATTTGAAGACATTATAAGAAAAAACTTTAATCTTTTGTTAACCATGAAAAATATATCCAGAAGAACATTTTTAAAGACCGGCGCTGTTGCAGCTGCCGGTCTGACTATTGTGCCGGGTTCGATATTCGGTAAGTCACACGGGTATACCGCCCCCAGTGATAAACTGAATATTGCCGGTATCGGTGTAGGAGGTATGGGACGCCGTAACCTGGCAAATATGAATACGGAAAACATTGTTGCCCTCTGTGATGTGGACTGGGGATACGCTGATAAAACATTTAAGGATTATCCTCAGGCAAAACGTTTTAAAGATTGGCGTGTGATGTTTGACGAGATGGGTAAATCTATCGATGCTATTATGGTGGCGACTCCCGACCACACACATGCCGGTGTTACGGCACATGCTATCACATTGGGTAAACACTGCTATACACAGAAACCACTTACTCATTCTGTTTACGAATCCCGTTTATTGACAAAACTGGCTAAAAAATATAAAGTAGCTACCCAGATGGGAAATCAGGGAAACTCTTTTGATTGGTGCCGCCAGATAGCCGAATGGATACAGGCCGGTATTATAGGAGATGTATATGAAGTACATTGCTGGACAGACCGCCCTATCTGGCCTCAAGGCTTGATGCAACCTAAAGATGGTATGAAGTGCCCGAAGACACTGGACTGGGATTTGTTTATCGGTCCGGCTCAGAAACGCTCCTACAACTCAGTATATACCCCGTGGAACTGGAGGGGGTGGTGGGACTTCGGAACGGGGGCTTTAGGCGATATGGCTTGCCATATCATGGACCCTCTTTACTGGGCATTGGATTTAAAATATCCGACCAGCGTGATAGGCAGTTCTACGCTAAGTAACCTCTATTCTCCTCCCCATGCACAGGTTGTGACTTATACGTTTCCGGCGCGTCCCTCCAAAGGCAATGTAAAGATGCCGGAAGTAAAGGTGTACTGGTATGATGGAGGTTTGATGCCTCCTCGTCCGGAAGAATTGAAAGACGGTCAGATGATGGGAGATGAAAATGGCGGTATCATTTTTATCGGAACAAAAGGTAAGATTATGACCGGCTGTTATGGTATGAATCCAACGTTACTGCCTCTGTCGGATATGGAGCATTTTAACCAGCCGAAACCGACTATACCGAGGGTAAAAGGTGGAAACGGTAATATTTGGTCTACTAATGCACATGAACAAGATTGGATACGTGCCTGTAAAGAATCTCCAGAAAATAGAGTGGAGGCGTCTTCAAATTTCCAGTTCTCCGGTCCGTTTAATGAAATGGTGGTAATGGGGGTATTGGCTGTTCGCCTGTCCGGTTTGCAGGGATTGCATCGCGAATTGCAGTGGGATGGTGAAAATATGCGGTTTACCAATATCTCTCCGAACGACAAAATAAAAATTGTGACGGTAGACGACTTCAACGTAATAGATGGCGACCCGCGTTTCGACCGCCGTTTTGCTGAATTTAATGCTGCTGATATGGCAAATGAATGGATTAAGCATACCTATAACAATGGTTTCTCATTGCCGGAAATGCCTAAGTAATAACATCTAAAAGAGAGAAAACTACATGAAACAGATTTCAAAAATAATTGTTGCTATGGTTTGCTGTTTGTTGGCATTACCGTCACAAGCACAAACGAAAGCTGAGAAGAATGGCTGGCGTTTAGGTATTCAGTCTTATACATTCCATCTTTTTTCACTGGCGGAGGCTCTAGATAAGACAGAAGAGTTAGGAGTGAAGTATATCGAAGTTTATCCAGGCCATAAATTAGGAGGTAAATGGGGGGATAAGGTCTTCGACTTCAATCTGGATGTGCAGACTCAAAAAGAACTGAGAGAATTTGCCGCCTCCAAAGGAATAAAGATTGTCGGAACCGGAGTTTTTGTAACCGATAATTCTGCCGATTGGGAAAAGATGTTCAGGTTTGCCGATGAAATGGGGCTGGAGTTTATTACTTGCGAACCTGCATTGAAAGACTGGGATTTGGTGGAACAATTCGCTAACCAGTATAGAATAAAAGTATCTGTCCATAATCATCCGAAACCGTCGGATTACTGGAATCCGGATAATCTGTTGAGTGTGATTTCTAATCGCAGCAAATTGTTAGGTTCTTGTTCGGACGTCGGACATTGGCGCAGGGAAGGCTTGGATCAGATCGATTGCCTGAAAAAATTACAGAAGCGCATTATCTCTTTACATTTCAAAGATATTGCTCCTAAAATGGAAGGAGAGAAAGAACAGCATGATGTTATCTGGGGTACAGGAATTCTGGATGTGAAAGGTATGTTGAAAGAACTGAAACGGCAGAATTTCAAAGGTGTATTCTCTATCGAATATGAATCTAACTGGAATAATTCGGTGCCGGATATCAAAGAATGTATCAAATATTTCAATAAGACAGCAGATGAAATATTATAGTTAGATTAGCTGATTTGCTAATAATGATGCGTACAGACAAGCTTCGTCATGTAGCCCGGTCTGTACGCTTTTCCCGTAATTATAACCGATGAAAAAACAATCCGACGAGGCTATCCTCGTAAGTATCAAAACAGGCGATATGGCTGCTTTCAGTGCCCTGTTCAAAGCAGTCTATGTACCTTTATATGTTCATTGCAGGAAGTTTATAGCAGAACCGGAAGAAGCTAAAGATTTGTTGCAGAATGTATTTCTTCGTTTTTGGGAGAAAAAGGAAGAGATAGATGTCCATACTTCATTGAATGCCTACCTATACCGCTCCGTACAAAATGAATGCTTGAATTATATTCGTTCCGTTAAACCACAGGAAGGACTAGATGGATGCTCTCATGAAGAATTATTCTCTGGGCTGAACGGAAGCGAAGTAACACCCTTCTCCAATCTTGCTGTACTTGAAATAGAACAAATTGTGAACAATACCATCGAACGCTTGCCGAAACAATGTAAATCCATATTCAAACTGAGCCGGATAGAGGGCCTGAAAAATCAGGAAATAGCAGACAGGCTGTGCATGTCAGTACGTACAGTTGATACTCAGATTTACAGAGCACTTAAAATACTGAAAGGGGAGTTAAAGGATTATCTGGCAACATAAACGAAGGGAGTTTTTTAATAAAAAAGAACACCCTTGTAAGTAATAACCTTTGCGGATGTGTCCTATATAAAAGCAGAGAGGAATATCCGGTTGAAATGAAAAAGTATCTGAGAAATATAGTGGAGGAAAGTTTAAAGGATGAGATTCATGTGGATGGGGAGTGGAATCGTCTGATGGCTGCAATTGTAAAGCAGCCGGGAGATATTGTTTCGGAATCACCTGAGGATTTCATTTTTTCGGATGATAAAGTATGCTGTTGCCGTTTTTGCCGGAGCCGGTTTTTCTTTTTCTATGTTTTGTTTGACAAAAGATAATAGAAATATCCTGCCGGGTAATTCTCGGTTATTGACAGATAAGGAAGAAAAATGAAATTTACCGCTAACCCGATTTAAAACATAAATGTTTAACCTTATATTATTTACTTATGGCAAATCATACGAGAGCATCCGGTTATTTCTACCGGAAAGCTATGAAAAGACTAACCCTCTTTAGTTTATGTGCAGTTGCATTTCAACCGCAGGAAATTGTAGCAGTATCTTCTCTTTCGGTAGCCCCGGGAATTATGACGGTAGCTCAAACCGGCAGAAAAATAACTGGCAAGGTTGTAGACCAGAGCGGGGAACCTCTGATTGGCGTGAATGTGGTGATACATGGAACAACCGACGGGGCGATTACAGACATTGATGGCAATTATGTTTTGGATAATGTACCGGAACAGGCCGTTCTCGAATTTTCCTATATCGGTTATACTTCGCAAAACGTATCTGTAGGAAATAAAAAGCAAGTGAATATCACTTTAGCAGAAGACACCCAAAAACTGGAAGAAGTCGTGGTGGTCGGTTACGGCTCATTTAAGAAGAGTGATTTGACAGGTGCCATCACTCAGGTGAAAGGAGAGGAGATAGCCAACCTGCCTTTACGGAGTGCCGCGGATGCTTTGCAGGGAAAAGCTGCCGGTGTGGTTGTTACATCCAATTCCGGTAGTCCCGGAGCTTTGGGGGATGTCCGTATACGTGGTGTCGGGACATTGAATGGAAACAATCCGCTGTATGTGGTGGATGGTATGCCGCAGGATAATATCGGTTGGTTGAATGCACGTGATATTGAGAATATAGAAGTCTTGAAAGATGCTTCGGCACAAGCTATTTACGGAGCACGTGCGGCGAACGGAGTTATTTTGGTCTCGACCAAGCGAGGAGCTTCCGGTGATATTTATAAAAGCCATATCGAATTTGATATGAATATCGGTTTTCAGGGTGTGGCAAAACGTTATGAGATGCTGGATGCAGCCGGTTTTATGGAATATAAGAACCGTGCGTATGCCGCTGCGGGAAAAGAACTGACCGAAGATTTTGCTACTCCGGAAAAGCGGGAAGCTATCCTTTCCTTCCTGGGAAAAAACGGCGGACGGCAAGGTACGGATTGGTGGGCGGAAGTCACCCGTAAGCCCCGGGAAGCTGTGAACCAAAACTACAACCTGGCTCTTTCGGGTGGGATGAATAAGCTAAGATACCGTGCCAGTTTCGGATATATGGACCAGAAAGGCATACTGAAAGGTTCCAACTACCAACGCCTGAACGGTCGTTTAAACTTGGATTCGGAAGTGACGAAATGGTTGACTCTATCCGCCAACGTCAATGTAATTTATGAGGTAAGGCGGAATATCCAGGAAAATGACGCTTATAATGCTACCGTCTTGGCATCGGCGGCTGCCGACCCGATTACTCCGGTATACCGTGATAACCTGGTGGAGGTTCCGGATTTCTTATATAGCCGTATCTATAACGGATATGAACCGACCAATCCCTGGTCGCGTTATACCGGCGTTATCTATTCGAATAAAGTGAATACCGTAGCCCAGGTGGATCGTTCCGCTTTGAATAGATGGCATGGCATAGCTACCAAAAGCAATATCTCCGGCGATTTCAAACTGTTTCCGTTCCTGACGTTTAAATCCAGCCTCTCGCTCGATTTGCTCCGTAACCAGAGTGATGGATTCACTCCAAAATATTATCTGGATGGCGACGAATACAGCACCTATGCTACGGTCAGCCGTCAAGTTGATAATACGGACTACTGGGTGTTTGATAATTACCTGACCTATAACCAACGTTTCGGTAAACATGCGGTGAATGCGATGATGGGTACTTCGGCAGAAATGAAAAGTTATGAAGCCATCGGCGCTTCAAAACAGGGAATGGTGAATAATGACCCGAACCAGCAGGTTATCAATGCGGGGACCGTGAATCCGGGAGCTTCCGGTTATACTTCTTGCAATACGCTAAATTCTTATTTCGGTCGTGTTTTCTACTCCTACGACAATCGTTATATGGTTACGGTAAATGCACGTTGGGACGGCTCTTCCCAGTTTGCCGCCGGCAATCGTTGGGGCTTTTTCCCGTCTGTTTCCGGAGGGTGGAACTTTTCGGAAGAAACATTTATGAAAGGGCTGAGTTGGTTGTCGCAGGGAAAACTGAGAGCCGGTTGGGGAGAGATTGGCAATCAGACGATACCCGGCGGGGCTTATCTGAACACGTTTGTGAACGGTGGCTATTTCCTGTTTGGCGACAAGAACACGGTCCTTTCGGGCGGGCGCGGACAGGTAGGCAATCCGAACCTGAAATGGGAAACAACCCGCCAACTCGATTTAGGATTGGATTTGGCTTTCCTGCAAGGTGCTTTACGGCTGACAATGGATTATTTCGACAGACGTACAAAAGATATGCTGGTACAGGTTCCTACTCCGTCGGCTTTGGGATTCCCGAATCATCCGTGGGTCAATGCGGGAAGCATCAGCAACCGGGGATTTGAATTTGCTGTTAATTATGACGGAAAAGCAGGCAAAGAATTTGCTTACCATATCAACGCCAATGTTTCTACCTACAAAAATAAGGTGGTCGATTTGGGTGGCTGCGCGAATATTCCGGGGAAAGGAGTCCATCTCGGCTACTACAGCTATACAATGACCGAGGTCGGTATGCCCATCGGTTATTTCTACGGATATAAAATGGATGGCGTGTTTCAGACACAGGCAGAAATAGATAATTACAAAAACAACGGACAGGTAGTGATGCCGAATGCCAAGCCCGGCGATTTGAAATTCATGGATCTGAACGGGGACGGGAAACTGGATGACAAGGACTGTACTATGATAGGAAATCCGCATCCGGATTTTACCTTCGGGCTGACGTTGGGCGCGGAATACAGGAACTTTGACTTTTCCGCTTTTTTCCAAGGCTCTGTCGGGAATGATATTTTGAACATCCTGAAATATGATATTTACGGAGGGGTAGGCTGGTATAACGCCCCGAAAGATATCCTGACCACATTCTGGAACGGACCGGGGAGCACCAATAAAAACTTCGCAATCGATGCCGATAGTCGCCTGAACCGCGAAATGTCTTCCTGGTATGTGGAAGACGGTTCATATGTCCGTCTGAAAAATATCCAGTTAGGATATACGCTTCCTTCCGGATGGACAAAGAAAATCACCATCAATAATGTGCGTGTATTTGTCGCCGCCCAAAATTTGTTTACGGTAACCGGATATTCCGGTCTGGACCCGGAAATCGGCGAGTTTAATAATAACCCGATGTATAAAGGGATAGATATGGGCTTTTATCCCCAGGCAAGGACTTTTATGTTCGGGTTAAGCATGAAATTGTAAATCAAGAAACAGACTGAATGATGAAACCGATGAAGAATAAAAATAGGATATGGATGGCAACCCTGTTTGCCATGGTTTTGTTGACCGGTTGCAGTGCGGATTTCCTGAACCGCCAGCCGGTGGCTATTTTGGATGAGGAATCTTATCTGAGAACCGAAGATGGCGGCTATAAACTGCTGGTAAATTGTTATCAGCCGATACTCGACCACTGGAACTATCAACAGATGCGGTTCGATTTGGGCGACCAGTTGACGGACGATTGCTCGAAAGGCGGTTCGGATGCCAACGACCGGGTTATAATAACGGAGGTGGCGCGCGGCAACCCCACTACCACCAGCGAAATGATGTATAACCTTTGGAATCACCGGTATCGTACGGCTATATCCGCCTGCAATGTTTTCCTGGCTTTGGTGACCCCCGAAACTCCCCTTATTCAGGCTGGCGGAGCATTGGTCCCGCTCGGTACCAAACAGCGTTGGATTGCCGAAGCGCATTTTATGCGTGCTTTTTATTATTTTGATTTGGCAATGACTTTCGCCAATGTCCCGCTGATAGATAAACCCTTGCAATCGGTAGACAGGACGACCATTCGCAAAGCGGACAAGGGCGATGTCTGCAATTTTATTCTGGTAGACCTGAATACGGCGATTGCCGAAACGAATCTGCCGGGAGCATCCGCTCTTCCTGCAAATGAGCTGGGACGTATCACCAAAGAAGCCGGCATGGCTTTCAGGGCGCGGGTAAAGGTATTTTTCGGAGATTATGAAGGTGCAAAGGCCGATTTGAAAGCGGTGGTGGAAAGTGGCTGTTATGATTTGATTGACGATTACCAGACCTTGTTCAATAGCGCTGCCGAAGGATACCGTTCAAAAGAGGCGGTGTTTGTCACTTCCCGCGCTTATATCTCCAATTATACGAGCGGTAGCGTTTGCCCGCAAATGAATATCGGGCGCAATACTACCGGCGGATGGGGAGGTGAATGCCCTACAAAAGATTTGGTAAGTGCCTATGAAGTAGGTGACCCTCGCCTGGTGCATACGGTTATTTCTTCCGGGGATATTTTTTATAAGGCGGATAAGGAAACTACGGAAATTCACGATTATTCGGGATATGATAATTTTCCCCGGCAACATAGCCGCAAACAATGGATTGATTATTCCAGAAGACCGACGGGTAACCTGTCGGAAACAGACTGGACGTTTTTCCATATCCGTTATGCGGATGTCTTGTTGATGTATGCCGAGTGTCTGATAGAGACGGGAGGCGACAAGCAACTGGCTGCGGATTTGATTAACAAAGTGCGTTATCGTGCTTTTGTAACGACTTCGCCGGCGGATTCCTTTGCAAAATACCGGAAGTTCGATGTAAAAGAGAACGAGCGGGTGACGGAAGAAATATTCAATGCCCGGTATAAGGTAAAAGCTACTGATGATTTGCGTTCGGCCCTGCGTCGTGAACGCCGTGTCGAATTGGCAGGGGAAGGACTTCGCCTATATGATTTACTTCGTTGGAAAACATATGTAGCAACCATGCAGGCCTTCAGCAAAACACCGGAAGGGCAATATTCCGGTGCGGGAAGCCGGGTTACGGATAAAACATGGCCTTATCCTATTCCACAGACGGAGATAGATTATGTGGGAGGCTCTTTGACGCAGAATGACAACTATTGAATATCTGTTTCTGAGGGCTAATTTATAGAAAAACTGACGTTAAGGGGAGGTTACAGCACTGCGTAGTGCTTCCAATCGCGTTTGATGGTGGTTCGCAGCACTGTTTTATAGCTCCAATCGTCTCCGATGGTAAGACATAGCACTATTTTGTAGCTTCGGAGGCCTCCGGTGATGGGTTTTAGTGCTATTTTGCCATTTCGGAGGCGACCGAAGCCGTTTCCAAGCACTATTTTGTCCCATCGGAGGCCTCCGAAAGCATTTTTTAGTACTATGTCTTGCCATCGGAGGCCTCCGGAGGTATCTCTAAGTGCTATGTCTTGTCATCGGAGGCGGTCGGATCTATTTCCTCAGGCATTTACCACAACTTAAATAATATTATTTTGTTGAATTATATATAGATATATTTAACTTGCGACAGCAAAGAGCATATGGGGAATAAAAAGAAATTCAAATATTACATCCTGCCGGCCATTCTATTATTGGTTGGCGGTTTATTCCTGCTTAACCTTTATCTTACAAAGCATCTGGAACAGTTTTTGAAAAAAGAGCTGATACAACGGACTGCCGATGCCACGGACGGCTTCTATACACTTTCTTTTGATAAGTTGGCAATTAATTTTTTCAATGGAGAATTGAAGATAGAAGGGATTGTCCTGGAGCCAGATTCGGATGTTTTCCGGGACTGGCAGCAGAAAGACAGTTTGCCATCGATGTATTTGTCGGCGCGTGTCGGGGTTATCGACTTTAAAGGCTTGAACCTGACTTGGAGATGGAGTTACAAACAACTGCATTTCCGCTCTTTTGAGGTGAAACAGCCGGAGGTGAAAGTTTTCCAGTCCAATAACTCATCCCGTACGGAAAAGAAAGAAGATACCCAGGCGCAAACCAAAACGTTGTATGAAGTCATCTCTCCATATATCAATCTGTTAAGCGTACAAACGCTGAACCTGGATAATGCAAGCGTTTCCTATACGGTTGAAAATCCGCTTTCGCCGATTGTGTATGCACTGACAAATGTAAGTTTCCATGCCTATGGTTTCAGGCTGGATGAAAATTCGTCCGATAACGGAAAGCTGTTGTATTGCGATAATTTTGATTTTGAAACGAACCAGCCTCAACTTTTGTTGGCGAATAACGATTTTGCCCTGAATACAGACAGCATCATGCTAAGTACCGAAGATTCGGTGATTTATATTTCCAATATTAATCTCCAGCCGCAGGATACCTTATGGAAGGTCAGAAAGCAGAAACCGGACCGTTTTTTGGATGCTTTTGTGAAAACCGTGGAAGTGCAGGGCGTTGCATTCCGCCGCGAGAAAGCGTTGAACTACCTGACTGCCGATGCCTTTACTATTTCATCCCCAGACATAAATGTATATAGTTTTGTAAACGAGAACCATCGTAGAAAAGAAGAACCAAAAGCGATTCCGGTGACGAAAATAGATGCGGATTCGCTGGTAAGGGCACTGTCTCTTTATGAAATCATCTCACCCATTTTACATAGTGTAACAGTTCAAACAATAGGTATTCGGCAGGCTAAAATGCAATATTCCTATGCTTTGAAAGATTCCGTGGAGGTTTATAAACTGGCAAACCTGGATTTTAAGGCAAACGGCTTCCGGGTGGATTCCCTTTCCGAAGTGGAACACGGGTTTTGGTATTCCCGTAGTTTTGCCTTTGAAGCGACCGGGATAGAAGGGAGGATGAGCGCACGGAATCATCGCCTGAATATAAAACGCATGGCATTGGATACGGAAAAAGGCGATTTCAGGATTGAAGGCATCGGCTTGCATCCACTCTCGACCAAAACCCGCAACGACTATATGTCCGGAACAATCGATACGGTGAGTTTTACCGGACTGGTGTATGACAACGGGATTAGTGCGGAACAGTTTAAGATAGACCGCCCGAACCTGCATTATGTGGTGGCGCCTGCCTACTGGAAAGCGGACAAAGAAAATAAGTCGACGAAACCGGCAGGAGACAGCCATATTGATGTGGAGAGCATTTTAAATCCGTTTTTCCGCTATTTGTCGGTAAAGAAAGTGTCTCTGAATAGTGCCGATTTTGAATGGGACGACCGGAATGCGGCAGACCCGGTTAGTTATACGCTGAAGAATTTCAATTTCTTTGCAACGGATATTTTGGTGGACGAACGGACCGGGAAAAAGCAGGGATGGCTTTTTGATTATGGGAATATGGGCTTTAACTTCAGTCATTTTGATAATTATCTACCGGGGAAAACGCACAGGCTTTCCATCAAAAAAGGAAATTTCTCTACGGTAAAAGGTGCTCTGTCTTTGCAGGATATAAAACTTACGCCCCAGGATAGCTTGTGGGAAAAGGCGCCGGATACTTATTTCAGTGTATCGGTTCCGGCGTTGCACGTAACGGGGCTGAAGCGTTTGCCTGAGAATCCGTTGCATCATTTGTCTTTAGGCACGTTGCAAGTTGACTCTCCCGATATACGGATGTTTAAGGACGACCAGCTAAACCTGTCCGTTTTACTGGATAAGTTTGAAGTGGATAAAATAGCCTGGAAAGATTCTTCCCTTTATTTGGGTGCGATAAGCCTGTTGAATCCTGCTGTTTCCTATCAGCCGCTACCACCTAAGAGAAAAGAGAAAGAAGCGGTCTCAAAACCTGCCTCTTTGGATATTTATCATCTTCTGTCGCCGGTGGCAGGACGTATTTCTTTGGAGAAGTTCGATTTGTCGAACGCGACAGTCGATTATGCTTTTTGGGGAAAGGGGGATACCTTGCAGTATCAGAAATTGGATACAGTGAACCTTGTATTGAAGGGGCTGATGGTTGATAACAGGGAGCGTCTGTTTAAACTGGATGATATTCGTTTTTCTACCCGTAATTTGTTATTCCCTTTGGATAATGGTTTTTACACCCTTAAGGTCGGGCATGTGGCAATCGAGAATACGGATTTGAAGGTGGAGAACCTCCGTTTCTTTTCCCCTTACCCTAAAATGGAATTTGCGTATCTCCAGCCTCAACATAAGGATTGGTTTGATGTGAGTGTGGGTAATTTATCCCTTTCGAATATCGATATACCTGCTTTAGTCTCCGATAAGGCATTGCGAATAGAGGATGTGCAAGTAAAGGATGCTGTCTTATGTAATTTTAAAAACCAGAAGATTGCAGTACCTCGTCGTATTGTCCCGATGGTTTATGAAGCGCTACAGAAAGCACCGTTGCAGATCGACATACGGAAATTAGGAGTAAATAATTTTTCTGTCGTTTATGAAGAGCTGTCTAAAAAAGGAACGGTTCCCGGCAAACTGTTTTTTACGGATATGAACGGTACATTTACCGGATTGACCAATATCGTTTCCTATCCGGAGCAATATATCCGTTTGGATGCTGACGGAAAGTTCATGGGAAAGGGAGGCTTTACTGCTACCTGGATGCTGCCGGTCGATTCATTGAATGACCGTTTCCTTTTGACCGCCCGTATGAATGATTTTGATTTGACAGCATTGAATGAACTGATAACCCCTTTGGCTCTGGCGCAGGTGGAAAGCGGTCATTTGAATGATTTTACTTTTAGCACGGAGGCAACCAGCAAAGATGCGACAGTCGATATGCTATTCCTATATTCCGATTTGCGGGCAGTGCTTCTCAAAGAAAAAGACGGCGAGGTGACAGACAAGAAATTCCTGACGGGGCTTGTGAACCGCATATTAAAACACAATAATCCCGATAAAACAAAGCGTGGCTTTAACAAACCGAGACATTCGAATGTTACAATAATAAGAGATCCTTATCATTCTACTTTCAATTATTTGTGGCAAATCCTTCGTCCTGCATTGGTTGAGTCGGTTGGCGTATCCAAGAAAAAGCAGGATATGGCGCAAAATGTGATGACTTTTTTCAAAAAGGTAAAGAACTTCTTCCATAAAAAGAAGAAGGAACCAAAAGAGGCATTGCCGGAAGCGAATGATCAGAATCAACTATTTCTTGAGTTTGAACCGATAAAGTAAAAAAGATTATGGATTGCATTATTACTCATTATCCGGAGAAAAAACGTTTCGAAACAACATTGGAAGGGGTTACGGCATTTGTAGAATACCGTTTGTCTGGAGATAAACTGGATATTATTCATACAATAGTCCCTCCTGCAATAGAAGGCCGTGGTGTGGCTGCGGCTTTGGTTAAATATGCGTATGACTATGCTTTGGAGAATGGCATGAAGCCGTTGGCAACTTGTCCTTATGCAGTGGTTTGGTTGCATCGCCATCCGGATTATACGAAATAGGGTTATTTTGCCTTTATGGACTGTTTAATCTTTAATATCTATCCCCAACATCCGTGCTAATTCCAAGGCTTGTAAGGAGGTAACGGTGGCGCCTTTTAATTCGCTGTTGTTCATCAGGCTTACGCGGATGCCGGATATGTCGGAGCCGGTAAAATCGATCCCTTTTAGTTGGGTATGATAAAATTCTGCTTCTTTCAGGTTGCAGTTTTCAAAGTTTATATGGGTGATTTTACAATTTTCCATCGCCATACCTGCCAAAGTACTGTGGTCAAAATTGACATAGTTTAACTTGCTCGTGGAGAGGTTCAGGTAATCACCTTTGCATTCCTGAAAAAGAATGTGGTTAAATATCCCGTCCTGGAGATTTGTCCCCATAAGTTTACATTCGATAAACTCCACCCGGTGGAAGCCGCATCCAGTCAGATTCATATTGGATAAATCGCAATTCCTGAATATCACATCACTGAACTGTGATTTCTTTATGCTGCACCCTGTAAACATACAACCGGAGAATGTACAGGATTGTATGGACATATTATTCCTTTTCCATCCGTCTATTCGCTGGCTCTTGAAAGCATGTTCTGTCAAATCTTCTTCATTGTTTTTTACGATATCCTGAAAAGGAATGTCTTCATGAAGGTGTTTTGCCAATCGTGGAGGTGTAATTTTCATGGGGCGGAATTTTTAGATGGGATTGAACTCGAACTTTCGAAAATACCATCTAAGTAGTTTTCGATAATAAACCGGTTGTCCTCGTAATAGACTTTAAAAGAGATTGTTTTTGGACCGTGCTCTTCAACATCATCAGGCTGATTAATATCTATTTGTCCGATTCGTACTAAGGAGTTTGCTTTGAAAAGATAAACGAAGTAGGTAGAACCATAGAAATCGTCTAAGCCAATTAAAAATAGGGTAGAACTGTCTCTTTTATATACTTTTAAATTTACCTGTCCGTAATCCAGAATATCAGCGATTTTATACTCTTTGTTGAATATTGATATGCAAAAGTATGCACCGGCATCTTTACTAAGAACTTTGTAAGAAGAATAACAAGCTGTGTTATCTTCGGTCGTCATATCCGGGTTGACATAGCTGTATTCTATGCGTTCGGTTTGTCTATTGGATTTATTGTTCTCTTTCTTTATTTCTATTATTAAATCTTCAGGGAGTTGATGCTTATTATTCTTGTGTTCTGCAAATACAGATGAAGTATAAATAAGAAGGAGAAGAATTAAAAGTCCTTTTTCCATAAATTAGTTTCTTTTTTAGTTGCCCTGGTCACTAAAAACGACTAAAGGGCAAGAACTTATTTCTAAGTTACTTACCCTTTTTGTAGTCGGGATGAGAAGACTCGAACTTCCGACCTCCACGTCCCGAACGTGGCGCGCTAGCCAACTGTGCTACATCCCGTTTTTGATTACGGCTGCAAAGGTACAAATAAATTTGAACTCGCAAATAATTTGCTCATTTTTTTTCGATAAAACTGTATTTTTCTGGTGACATCTTGGTCGAATCTTATTTCTTCTATGTCTTGAATATTGAATTATTGAATAAATGTTAAAGATTGGTGTGGTTTTTCATATCCTCTTGCGAAATTAAAAAATATATCTACCTTTGCAGCGTCTTTAAAAGAAAGACACACATGATGGTGCCATAGCTCAGTTGGTAGAGCAAAGGACTGAAAATCCTTGTGTCCCCGGT
>DXVO01000002.1 GCA_019417325.1 Parabacteroides sp.
TCGAATGCGGGTGCAAAAGTAATGCTGAAGAACATAACTTCCAAATATTTCTACCACTTTTTTTCATCTTTTTTTTAACACAACAAACGGTTATTAATGGTACACGTACGCGATGAATTTCCGCGCATATACGGCTACTCCTTAGCATTAATCAATAATCATTCCCCTAATACTTTTGAACATTCTTTACTTTTCCGAACCAATTACAATACCTTGCGCAGACCATTTTTCTTTAAAAATATCCAATGCTTGCACAAAACGAGTATAATTTTTGTTCGAAATATCAGTCCATCCGGTTTCAGCATAAGCAGCCAAACGCGGAAAAACCTTCAAATTCATACTCTCCACAGTTGGGATAAATTCACCCCACATCTGACAACCCAAACCTAAAACCTTTTTCTGCTGTACATCCGTCAATCCTTCGGGCACAGGATTAAATGAATACGCTTTTTCCAAAGGAATCGATTCATATGTATAATCCAGATAAGTATATTCATGATATGAATTTACAATATCATACCCTTGCTCTATTGTTTCTTTAATTAGCTTAGGATCTCCTTTCCAAAAATGAACAATCGTGCCGGGAGCCAGTTGTTGTTTGACTTCCGTATCTGATTTATCCTGATATTCATGCAATTTAGCTCCTGTAATTTCATTCCAGCCCATCATTCTTCGTCCCTTATCAACTAACAAATTAGACATATTATTTGTAAAAAACACTTGTAATTCTGCTGGTGTTTTAATCTTATTTTTTGCCATATAAGAACGAATAGCCGGAGATTCTTTCCATTGGTCATACCGGACTTCATCCCCTCCTATATGAAATACAGGAGCAGGGAATAATGCTATAACTTCATCCATCACGTCTTCCATAAACCGGATTACACGAGGATCCGATACATTATAAACATCATATTGAACACCAAATTTACATGAAACTTTTATTTGTTTGCCACTTGTACCCAACCAAGGATAGGAAGCGATTGCCGCACTGGCATGACCCGGCATCTCCACTTCCGGTACAACCATTATATGACGTTTTGCTGCATAATCAACCACTTCTTTTATTTGTTCCTGTGTATAAAATCCTCCATGAGGCTTTCCATCGTATACGTTGCTTCCAAAATGATTTATCTCTGATGAATCACGATAAGCACCGACTTCTGTTAATCGGGGATATTTCTTTATTTCTATACGCCATCCATGGTCTTCTGTCAAATGCCAGTGGAAAACATTCATTTTTAATGAAGCCATTTGATCCAAAAGACTCAATACTACATCTTTTCCTTTAAAATAACGTCCCTCATCCAGCATAAATGCACGCCACGAAAAAGCGGGATAATCGGTTACAATCGCTTTCTGTACCTGATATTTGCCATCTTTCTCCTTTATTATCTGCCGTAATGTCTGAATACCATTTAAGACGCCAGCCGGTGTATTTGCTTGAATCTGAATATTCCCGGAGGCTACGTTTAATATGTATCCCTCTTTTTCTTCCGATAAGACGGTAGGTTCCAGCATCAGTGATATGTCCGCTTTTTTCATACCCTCTTTCAAATCCGTATCTAAAGAAAAATCAGAAGCTAAATAAGATTGCAATAATTTCGCTTCATTTGACAATCCATCCGAATAAGCTATCACCGGTAACTTATTCAATTTGACAAATCCCGGTGTATACGAGACTGATACCGGTTGTGGAATAATTTTATACTCCTCTATTGGTGGAGCCTGACAAGCACAAAGAAACAGGAGACAAAACAAGAAGAAACAATTCGCTTTCATACAATATTAGATTATAAAGTTAAATAATAAAGCCACTTACCCGGAATTATCTCGATAAGTGACTTTACAAAAGTAAGATAAAGGGATATTATCTACAAATTTATCCTAATAATGAGATCTATTCCCTACACAATAATAAAAATAACCCTTACAAACACTCTCCGGAAAATCGGAAGATTTGTAAGGGTTAAAAAACTAACGGCAACTACTTTGTATATCTATCATATTTACCTTCTATCATAACATCTTTTACGGCATCCAGATAATCAAAGCCATATTTCATATCGGGCAATAAGTAAGCACCTTCCACCCATTCATTCCATGCATAAACAGTGATTAACTTCGGATGCTCCGGATGCTTGTCGCAATACGCTTTTGCCTTTTGCAAAAAGGCTGCAAAACTTTGTGGAGACTGATTGAGATGTACCACATCTTCCTGAGTTTTATGAGGAAAACGTGGAGTGTCATCCCATCCAATCGAAGCATTCGGGAAATAGGGAATAGAGACCGCTTCATCCCATTTCTGAAGACGTTCCAATGCTTCTGTTCCCCAACGGACATAATCTTCATAGATCGGGCCACCCCAATTATACTGCGTTAAACTATTAATCTCCAAAGTCTCAATCTTTTTCAGCAAGTCATCATTTGGCATACCTCCTGCCATTAACTGAATATGCAAATCCGAGAATCCTGCTTTTTTCACTTCTTCCCTGAAATATTCCAAACCTTTACAAGTTTCTTCTAAACTTCCAAACGTTTTAATCAGATTATCCAGACTAAAAACAGAGAATACCGGTTTACCATCCAACTTCAGATAATTGGGTTGTTTAAAATATTGTTCAATGACACGTTTTACCACTATCCTGAAGTTTTCCCAATCAATAGCTCCATCCCATAAGCGAGAATCATCCTCTTTATACCGATGAACATTCCAATAATTTCGTGCTACATCATGGTCTGCCCACATAATATAAAAATTCATTTTATGGTTATTTTTGGCTTTCAAAAAGCCATCATTCAAACAACCTTCCAAAAACGGACCATTATTAAACCAGTACCAGTCAAAAATAAAAGTATTTACACCATGCTCTGTAGCGGCATCAATCCATTTCTCCATTACCTTTGGGTCATTATCCAATTCATATCCCCATAGAGGCACTTTCGGCTGATAGTGTCCCTCAAAACGAGGATTTCCTTTTTTAATGATTTCCCATTCCCCTGTCCCTTCCGGCCACAGAACTTCACGCCCCATCGGATCATCATGACAAGAAGGCCAAATGTAAGCTGCCACATAATATTCTGGAATTCCTTTACTATTTGTTGTATTGTCTCCTTTCTTTTCTGCCTGCATATTCAAACAGCCACACAACAATAAGCACATGCATAAAGTGCAATAAAATAACATATTCAATTTCTTTCTCATACTAGTACAATTTTATGATTAATTCCATCCCGGATTCTGTTTCAGATTTGGATTCAATGTCAACTCATCTTGTGGAATTGAATACAAATAATCTTGTTTCTCTCTGAACTGATAGCCATTTGGCATTACACCTTTAAAATAATCAATCAGTCCATTTTCATCTACCTTCGATTTAAAATCAGGATATTGTGTAAGATCAACGGGATATCCTTTCGGTCTTTTATTTTTAAATAAAACACTTGCCGCCCATCTCATATAATCTTCATCCCGCTGTCCTTCCAATGCCATTTCTACTCTTCTTTCTCTGCGAATTTCGTATAGCTCGTCGGTAATAGAATAGCCATAGTCCATCTTATTTTTGTCCGAACTTTGCGCATTAACGGTAAAATCAGGCATTCCTGCCCGTTTTCTTAATAAATTCAAAGCATCATATGCAACCGAATTATCCAATTCACACTTTGCCTCTGCATAATTAAGCAAAACTTCACCATACCGTATAAGGATAAGCCCTGTTTCCGCCTGAGTCTCCCAAGATTTACCAGCAGCCGGAGAACTTGGATTTGCTGTTTTCTTTATCTGAAAACCTGTCGGACACAATTGCAAAGCACCTCCTTCAATAGTTGGTCCTGTAAAATAAGCATTTTCTCCAACCGACATTAAATCTCCGGGAATCCAGACTGTCGATTTTAAACGGACATCACAGTCTTCCGCTATTTTCGTCAAAAAGGCATTACCCTTATGGGTCGCAGCTGTGTTCAAATAGTCGTAAAGCTTGCCATCCTTACCCAAATAAGAAGAAACAAGTTCCCAAGTAATCCCCTTCGAATCGCTGTTATACGTAATAAATCCCTGAGTAGCATTACCAGCCCCTTCAGCAGCATTGAAAGCCCGGTATAAAAGTACTTCATTAATATCCGACATATTATCGAAACCGAACAATTTATAATAATCTTCATCTGGATTACCCGTATTATAGATACCTACTTTATAATCCCCTTTCATTAGCTCTTCCGCTGCTTCCACGCAAATTCTAAAATATTTAGCCGGATCAGCACCGGCTGTCCCAAACTCCGTATTGGCATTATATTTTTGCCAAGAACCTTCAAACAATGCAACCCGCGTCTTAAATGCCAATGCAGCTTCTTTATTTATACGATTATTACCGACATCTTCTCTCAATTCAAGATGCACAACGGCATTATCCAGATCCGCCAATATAGAATCCGCTATCAACAAACGGGAATCTCGAGGACGCATTAATGCTTCGGTATCGTCCATTTCGAGTACATGCGAATACCAAGGGACATCCCCATACTTTTTCAACAAATTGAAATAGAACCAAGCCCGGAAAAAGTAGGCCTCACCCAAATACTGTTTATAAGCATCATACCCGCTCGCACATTTTGTGTAATTTTCAAAGAATATATTAATATTGCGAATACTTGTCCATTCTCCGGTCCAGTTACCTGTTGATTTAGAACGGGCTCCATTCATAATTATACTCGGACTGCCGACAATCATATCATCATTATCCGTGCCCAGATCAGCAACCATTTGTGTCCAAGGGCTAAAAGAAGGATAAAACTGACGTGTGTAATACTCCAATTCCGTTGAAGTGCTCCAATAGTCATCCATCGTGATCTTATCCATTGGCTGCAAATCAATAAACTTCTCACATGAACATAATATCATGAATGAGACTGCTATCAATATGTATCGTTTCATAACCTTTTCTCTTTAATAAATTAAACTTAATATGTCACAGTCAAACCAATAGAATAAATTCTATCGGCACCATAGGTCAAGCGTCCCGAACCGGCTGTGCCAAAAAATTCACCACCTGTTGGGAAGCCTACCGGAGCAACCGGATCTATCCCGTTCGGTAACTTCGAGAATGTCAACAAGTTTTCTCCGGAGAAATAGATCCGAAGCTTTTCCAAATGCATCTTTGAAGTAATGCTACGAGGGAAATTATAGCCTACCTGAACATTCTGCAAACGTAAATAAGCCGCATTTTGCAGATAACGCGTATTCGCATGATTTTTATTCTTCGCTTCTTCCGTATTATTCAGATAAGGTCTGGGCCAATAGGCATCCGTATTTATATTGGCATCCCCTTCATATAATCCGCTATATTTAGAACCCGGCTGATCTCTAAAATAATCCAAATGTTCAGGAGTCAGACAAGACTCCCACCAACCGCCCATAAATCCCCAATATATATTAGACCCACGGTAGAAATACATATCCTTTTTAGCAACGCCTCTCCAAAGCATAGAGAAATCAAAACCTTTATAAGACACGCCTCCGTTTATCGTATATTGATAATGGGGTTGATCATTACCGATAACCGATAAATCACCATGATCTCCAATCGTATTCGTTCCGTTGTTAACCTTACCGTCATGATTTATATCCTCATATTTTAAATCTCCGGTATTCCAATCGGCGGCAATATGAGTCATATCGACTTTTGACAAATATGAATCCAGATCCTCTTGCGAGCGAAACAAATCATTCACTGTATATCCCCAAATATCTCCAACTTCGGCTCCTTCATACCAGGTAGACAATGTTCCTGTCGGATTAAAATATTTTGTAACGACAGATTTATAGTCATACAAACTTACACCGATATTATACGATAGCCCGTTTTCCAACGCATGTTTCCAGTTCAAACTGATTTCCCAACCGCGGGTTCGCAAAGTCGAATTATTCTCTTTTGGAACACTCGTACCCAATACACCCGGCATCGCCTGAGACGGTCCGACCATATCAATAGTCTGTCTTTCAAACCAATCCGCAGTAGCCGACAATCGATTATTTAAGAAAGACAAATCCACCCCGACATTGGTAGTTGCAGCCGTTTCCCATGTCAAATTCCTATTCACCAAATTAGGCCCAGAAGTATACCCCACAGGCCTTGTTGAGCCATAATTAAATATCCAATTCAATTTATCCGCAGAGATAGGAATTAATTCCAAGTCACTGTATGGAGAGATATTTTGATTCCCCAATTGTCCCCAAGATGCACGGACTTTCATTGTATTGACATAAGGCTCAATATTTTTCCAGAATGACTCATTATACAAATTCCAGCCAATCGAGAAGGAAGGAAATGTTCCCCATCTTTTTCCATTACGAAAAACATACGATCCATCATAGCGAACATTCGCTTCAAATAAATATTTCTCTTTATAGTTATAATTCAATCTTGCAAAATAACTCTCCGTAGCATTATGTGCCAAAGCCTCTGATAAAAGAGCATCACCTGTTGCTGTCGGGAATGAAGGTACTTTTTCCGAAATTAAATCAGTTTTATAACCTTGAACCCATGACTCATCTCCCCGTTCAAACTGCATACCCGCTAAAATGGTAAAGTTATGTTCCTCATTGATATCAAAATCATATGAAGTATAGATGTTTGTCGTCCAATACTTTTTTATATATTTCTTCCGAGTCAGATTGTTCGGGATACTTATACCGTTTTCATATGGTTGATTATTTATATCATATGTATATATATACTTTTCCACTTCTGAAATTTCCTGGTTATATACATTATAAGCAAAATCTGCATTAATCTTCCATCCCTTCAACGGGCGAAGTTCCATCCGAAAGTTATTCCAGAAATCAATATCATCTTGTTTGTCTGTCCCTGCCTGCATGGAAGGAATATGAGACTCAAACATATAATTACCGAATCCGTCATATAAAGGTGTAATAGGATAATTTCGAGAAATATGCCGATACAAAAAAGAATAATCACCCTCATTGGTCATGTTCGGCTTCTCCCTGATTTTCTTTGCAAAGCGTGTTTCATAGCCAAAATCCCACCAATCAGTAATAGCCACACTGATTTTTCCTAAGGTATTCATTCTTTTAAAATAGTCCGTGCCATAATTCAGCACGCTACTATCATCCATATAACCTGCTGAAAAGTAATACGAAACTTTATCTGAACCTCCATGCAATGAAATATCATGTTTTTGATTCACACTGTTTCCGAAATAAATATCCCACCAATCGGTATTGGCATAATTCAAGTTTGCATTGTTCCATACATTCCCTTCCGGCATTGCTCCGAAAATTGTTGCTCCAGCCGGCCAATTGGGTATCGAGTTTCTGATATAATCAAAATCACCTTTCTGATAGGCAATTACACGGTCTATGGTTTCATTGCTGAACGGATGTCCTCCCATATTGTCCCCCGCCTCATTTAAAAGTCGGGTCCAGGTATACGAATCCAAGCTTTTAGGTAATTTCTGTGGAGTTTTAATTATCAAGTTCCCTGTATAAGAAACACTTACTTTTTCATTTCGCTTACCTTTTTTCGTTGTAATCAAAATTACGCCATAAGGTGCCCTTGCACCATAAATTGCAGAAGCGGCAGCATCTTTTAAAACAGAGACCGATTCTATATCTTCCGGGTTCAAATTATTTAAATCACCGGGAAAACCATCTATGACAACATATGGCGATCCCCCATTTAGGGAACCCATACCACGAATTGAGATATTCATCGTTGCTCCCGGTTCAAATCCGTCCTGAGTTCCTATATCAAAATTAAAGCCCGGGGCTGCACCTTGTAGCAACTGCGATACTGTCGACGCCTGACGATCTTTAAAATCTTTGTCAGAAATCACATTTACAGCACCTGTCAGGTTTACTTTCTTTTGGGTTCCATAGCCCACAACAACGACTTCTTCAAGGTGTTTTGTATCTTCCTGTATTTCCACATGTATCACGTTATTCCCTTTAACCGGAACTTCACTTGAAATGTAACCGATATAGGAAATCAATAATATATCCGAAGAAGAAACCTCTAAAGAAAATTTACCATCCACATCTGTCACAGTCCCATTTGTCGGTGAATCTTTCACCAATATATTCGCACCAATAACAGGCTCACCTGTATGTTTATCTTTGACAACTCCTGTTATCTTACGTTTGTCCTGTGTACCTTTAGGGGCATCGCCTACTGTAAGAATTATATCCTTGTCTACAATTTTATAAGCAATATTTGAATTTTCAAATATCTGATTCAGGATCATAAAAACCGATTTATCTTTCACATCCACTGAAACTTTCCGGTGAACGTCAATAATCTTACTATTATAAAAGAAATGAAAATCAGTTTGTGTCTCGATCTCCTCCAATACATCCAGAATCGTTCGATTCGTCATATTCATCGAGAGTACGGCCTTTTGCGCATATGACTGTGATGCAAAGGCCAGTCCCATTGATAAAAAAAGTAATAGACTGGTCAACTTCATGATTCTTGTGATTTTAGACTGCAATATAAAGGCATTAATATTCCCTTTATATTGGAAATAATGAATCTTTACCATACTTTTGTAATTGATTTAAGATTAAAAAAATGAATTCTTTAGCTCTGTTTAAAGACCGGCTATTGGATTTTTTCATACGGAAAGATGCTGGTAACATCTTTCCGTATGTTTCTATAGGGTCTGTCATTGTTTCCTTATTCCATAGGCATCGTATTAACGTTAGACATCAAAACATCCTTTCTATTTTTTCTTTTTCAGAATCACAACCGTATGTTGTATTCCCTCACTATCATCCCGGGTGGTCTGCTTGATAGCATAATCTATTTGAGATGATATTTTCAAATATTCAAGCACCTGGTTCAACTGCTTATTTTCGAAAACACCGGTAAAACAATAGGTATTGATAACCGAGTCTTCTATTTCAAACCTGACATTATAGAAATAGGACAATTTTTTCAGCACTTCAGGTAGAGGCAAATCCTTAAACATCAAACGTCCGTTCACCCAACCCGTTTCATATACGGTATTCACATTACTTATCGAGACATGCCCTGTTTTTAAATCACAGACTGCCTTTTCCGAAGGGACAAGCTTTTCTTTTATCCGGATTCCCCTGTTAGTCTTCATCTCCAGGCTAACAGAACCATTTACTAGTGTTGTCTGTATAATATCATCATTTTCATACGCTTGCAGATTAAATTCGGTACCTAAAACCCTCACTTGCATTTTATCTTCGGAAACACTAACAATAAAAGGTTTCTCCGGATTATGTGCAACCTTAAAATAGCCTTCTCCAATCAGCGTAACCCTTCTTTCATCTTTGTCATATGGCAAAGGATACGACAACGTACTTCCCGAATTCAAATAAACAACCGATCCATCCGGCAAATCAAAGCTTGTCCGCATCCCCATGTTTGCACGGACTGTTATAAACTGTTGGTTGGGAATTGAAGATTGTTGCATCCGGAATGCAATTGCCGTAGACAATATCAGAACACCTAAAAAACAAGCAGCGGCAATAGATATACGATATAGCCCGATCCTTCTGTTCGATTTTGTGATTCGCTTCTGTACTTTCCGGTAAGCAGTCAAAGTATCTCTCGAAAGTATCCGCTCTTGTGTTTGAAATGCATAATAAAGGTCTGCAATCTGCAACAAAGTTCTTTCATTCTCTTTATCAGTCAAAAGCCACTTTTCCACCTGGCATTTCTCTTCTTCCGATACGCTACCTTTTATGTACTTGAAAAGTAAAGATGTATCCGGTTCCATTTCTATCATATGTCTGTCTTCCTGTCTCATTCTATATATAAGACAAACCCAGTCAAACCATACCCTAAACGAAAGATGTTTTATTTTAGAAAAAATTTCAGTTAACATTAAACAAACTCCCAGCCATTTAGAAATTCAAGTATTCTTTTCCCATTTTATGCCTTTCACATAAAAAAACGACTCGAAGATTTCTTAGATTCCATCTTATGATTTATTATTTTGATAATTATAATAATTAAAAACCATATCTATAAAAAGAAAGAAAAATAGCTATTAAAACATATTTAAATAGTAATCAAAAGTAATATTCAAAGGGTAGTTTTCTGAAAAACATCAGGTCGATTAAAAGAAAGATGGGCATGAAAAAAATATTAAACCGGTATCTACAGGCTTTCCGGTAGATGTCCTCGCCTTGGAAATAAAAAATGTAACTTTTTATACAAGAAAAATAATTACGCCTCCCATATTTCCCCTTATTCCACCGTTTTTATGTGAGTTTTCTTTATCTTTGTCCTAAAGACTAAAACAACGTAGAAGCGTTTAGACATTATCTCGGTTCTCGAAATCTGGTAAATACATCCCCCAAGATAATAGCTTGGATGCCTATGCCTTTATAGGCGTGGGATGTTCGGATTTATTATACCGATTGGTTTACCAAAGCCAGAGAATCTAATAAATCTAACATTTCCCACGTTATTTTGGCTTACCTAACAAGAGGGAAAGGGCATGGATGACAATCATTTAGTAACTCTACTACAGCAGGGAGATAATATAGCTTATAAACAACTGTTTATTAAATATTATTCCCCCCTCTGCGAATATGCATCCCAATATATATCAGATGAAGATTCTGAAGAATTAATACAAGACTTAATGCTTTTTCTATGGGAAACAAGAGAAAACCTGGTGATTGAGACATCATTGAAATCATATCTTTTTATCTCAGCCAAACATCGTTGCCTGAATGCTATCAAGAAAAAACAATATCATGAACGTATTCATAATCAAATATATGAAAAAATTAAAGACCAATTTGAAGACCCAGATTATTATTTTATCAATGATTTAACAGAAAATATACAGAAAGCGATAGAAAATCTGCCGGAAACCTATCGAGAAACATTTTCTTTAAGTCGTTTCGGAGAATGTACAAACGCACAAATTGCAGAAAAACTCGGCGTATCTATAAAAACCGTAGAATACAGAATATCGCAGGCTTTAAGGATTCTGCGCCATGTTCTCCATGATTATTTACCATTACTGACAGGCATTCTTTAATTTGTTAATAAATTAAAATCAGACCAACCCTTATTAAACTTCCCTCCTGTTTTTGTGTCTATCTTGTCAAGCTTAATATCGGATAAGTTAATACAAAAATTATGAAATCGGGAAGATATTTTTTAATTCTGTTTTTAATTCTACTGGCTACATCCACATACGCACAGCAGGGAAAGGTTGACATTACAGGGACAATTGTTGAGGAAGGAACCGGCGATCCAATCGAACAGGCTACCGTACGATTACTAAACGTAAAAGACAGCTCCATGATTGGCGGCGTAGCCAGTGCCCGAAACGGAGATTTTATACTAAAGAATATAAAGACCGGGAGCTATTTATTGCACGTATCTTTTGTCGGTTTCGATCCGCTATACCAGCCACTTCGCATTACAGGGAAAAATAATCCTGTTAAATTAGGCAAACTTGCCCTAACGGACGGAAGTATCCAGTTGGGAGAAGCAGTAGTAATAGGCAAAGCCCCGGAAGTAGTTGTCCGGAACGACACGATGGAGTATAATGCCGATTCTTATAAAGTTGCCGAAGGTTCCATGTTGGAAGACCTTCTGAAAAAAATGCCCGGTGTGGAAGTCAGCAGCGAAGGAAAAGTAACAGTCAATGGAAAAGAAATCAAAAAGGTATTAATAGACGGGAAAGAATTTTTCTCCGACGACCCGAAAGTCGCCTCTAAAAACCTGCCTTCCAAAATGATTGAGAAAGTGCAGGTTCTCGATAAAAAGAGTGACATGGCTATTATGACCGGATTTGACGACGGGGAGGAAGAAACAGTAATCAACCTGACCGTAAAACCCGGTATGAAACAAGGATGGTTTGGTAATGCGTTTGCAGGATATGGCAGCAAGGACAGATATGAAGGGAATGCGATGGTAAACCGTTTCATAAATAATGACCAGTTTACGATTATGGGAGGGCTTAACAATACCAACAATATGGGATTCTCCGATCTGGCTTCCACCATGTTCTCCGGTATGGGAGGCGGCGGCCGTAGAGGTTTCGGACGAGGTGCAGGAAATGGTATCACCTCTTCTGGAAATGCAGGCGCAAACTTCAGTAAAGAATTTAATTCCAAAATGACAATCGGAGGTAATGCACGTTATTCACACTCCGATAATGAAGCAATCAGCAAAAGCAACCAGCAAAATATTTTAACGGGTGACAGTAGTACATATTATAATGAAAGAAATTATAGTAATACAACCAATAATAATATCGGGGCAGACCTCCGTATGGAATGGAAACCCGATACATTGACTCAACTTATCGTCCGTCCGAGCTTCGGATACAGCCAAAGCCGGAATGTTGAAAGTGGAGATTTCGAAACACTTACCCAATACTCGGACACCATAAATAAAGGAAAATCCGACTACTCATCGGAAGGGAAAGGATATAATCTAAACCTGAATGTAGACTTCAGCCGTAAGCTGAACAGCAAGGGACGTGTATTCAGTTTCTCACTCTCCGGAGGATTGAGTGATTCATATAATAACGGTATGAACTATTCGGAAACAGATTATGTACTTCTGAATAAAGACTCCATCATCGACCAGCAATTCCGTTACGACAACAATAGCTATAATTACAGGGCATACCTGTCATGGGTAGAACCTATCGGGCACAATAACTTTATTCAGGCGACTTATAGTTTCCGGCAGAACAGGCAGGAATCTTTAAAGAAAACATTTGCCTGGTCTGATGAAACCCAGGACTACACAGAGTTGGATACTGCCTATAGCAAAAGCTACCGCAATAATTTTATCAATCAGCGGGTAAGCCTCAGCTTCAAATCACAACGGGCAAAATTCAACTATACGTTAGGGTTAAATCTGGACCCTTCCTACAGTAGTAGCGAAAATTTCGTAGGAGACAGCATTTTTTCCAAATATTCACGCAGCGTAGTCAACCTCTCCCCTATGGCACAGTTCAATTACCTGTTTGACAAACGTACGAATCTGCGCATCCAATACAGTGGCCGGACCAGCCAGCCCAGCATGACACAACTACAGCCGGTAGCCGATGTAACCGACCCTTTGAATACGATTATCGGTAATCCGGATTTGAACCCTAAGTATACCAATAATCTGTCCATCCGTTTTCAGAAATTTGTTCCCGAAAAACAACGTGCATTCATGATTATGGTAAACGGAAACTATGTAATGAATGACATCGTAAGCTATTCCGAATACGATAAGGAAAGCGGAAAGAAAATCACTACCTATAAAAACGTAAACGGGAATTACGGGGCCAATGCCCGTGTAATGCTAAACACTCCGTTACGCAACAAGAAATTTTCTGTAAATACCATGACAATGGGTTCCTTCAATAACAGCAATGGTTTTATTAACGGAGAAAAGAACACCAACAAGAACATTGTCGTTACAGAACGAGCCGGTATAGATTTTCGTTCCACCTACCTCGATTTAGGAGTAAACGGGAATTTCAGCTATAATGGAACAACAAACTCACTTCAGGCACAAAATAACCAGAATGTGTTTAATTATGGAGTGGGCGGAAGCACAACTATTTATCTGCCTCTGAACTTTAAGGTCGAAAGCGACATCAATTATTCCACAAACTCAGGATATACGAGTGGTTACCAACAACAAGAAGTATTATGGAACGCAGCCGCTTCTTTTTCTTTCCTGAAAAATAACTCCGGTACTTTACGTTTTAAAATATACGATATACTGCAACAACGCAGTAACATATCCCGAAGTGTAACAGCGACAAATATCACAGATTCGGAATACAACACGTTAAGCAGTTACTTCATGGTACATTTCATCTACCGTTTCAGCATCTTCAAAGGGGGAGCTACTGCTGCAGATGCTATGGGTGGAGGCAGACGTTTCGGCGGGCCAAGAGGCGGAAGACCGTTTTAAGTTAACAAGTGGCAGTAGACAAGTGGACTTCGCCTCTGGCGCACAAATCGGTCGAAAGCCTAAATAACTGTCGGCATCCACTTGTCAACTGTCAACTATTTACTACCTTTATCGGGCATTTCATACTCCAGCGACGGAGCATGCTTATAAACAACAAATAACACAATAATATCATGAAATCAAACGTCTTAATTGGTTTAGGTTTCGGGGCATCGCTATTTGTCCCAATTCCGTCCCATGCCCAAAAAGGGAAAGAAGTAAAGCAACAAACGCCTAATGTCATTTTTATCTATGCCGATGATTTAGGATATGGTGATTTGCAATGCTATGATGGTACCCGTGTTAAAACACCCAATGTCAATAAACTGGCTGCAAATGGAATCCGTTTCCTAAACGCTCATGCAACTGCCGCAACCAGTACCCCGTCACGTTATTCCATGCTTACCGGCGAATATGCCTGGAGACGGCCGGGAACAGATATTGCTGCAGGAAACGCCGGAATGATTATCCGCCCCGAACGTTATACGATTGCCGATATGTTCAAAAATAGTGGATATGTAACCGCAGCCATTGGAAAATGGCATCTGGGATTAGGAGACAAAGACGGAGAACAGGACTGGAATGCACCTCTTCCTATGGCACTTGGTGATTTAGGATTTGATTATTCTTATATTATGGCAGCCACAGCCGACCGCGTACCATGCGTATTCATTGAAAACGGAAAAGTTGCCAATTATGATCCTTCTGCACCTATTGAGGTCAGTTATGTAGAACCATTCAAAGGCGAGCCCCTTGGCAAAGACCATCCCGAATTGCTGTATAACCTTAAGCATAGTCACGGGCATGATATGGCGATTGTCAACGGTATCGGACGAATCGGATATATGAAAGGCGGCGGTAAAGCGCTGTGGAAAGATGAAAATATAGCAGATTCGATTGTAACTCATGCCATAGACTTCATCAAAAAAAACCAAGATCAACCATTCTTTATGTATTTCGCAACAAACGATGTGCATGTACCCCGCTTTCCGCACGAACGTTTCAGAGGGAAAAATCCGATGGGACTAAGGGGCGATGCTATCGTGCAGTTTGACTGGAGCGTAGGGCAGCTTATGGATGCCCTGGATAAACTCGGGCTTAAGGAAAATACATTGATTATTCTTTCCAGCGACAACGGTCCGGTTTTGGATGACGGTTACGACGACCATGCCGAAGAATTAGCAGGCGACCACAAACCGGGTGGACCGCTCCGTGGTGGAAAATACAGTGCTTTTGAAGCAGGAACCCGCATTCCTGCTATTGTGAGTTGGCCGAAAGAAGTAAAAAAAGGACAAGTATCCGATGTTTTAGTCTCACAAATCGACTGGTTTAAATCGCTCGCCACTTTAGTCGGAGCAACCCTGCCTCAAGGAACAGCCCCCGACAGTTACAACCGCTTAGGGAACTGGCTGGGTACAGACCCGACCGACCGTCCCTGGGTTGTAGAACAAGCAAGCGACCATACTTTATCCCTACGGACCAAAGACTGGAAATACATAGAATCCAGTAACGGTCCTAAAATGGTACCATGGGGACCCAAAATCGAAACAGGCTATCTGAAGTATCCTCAACTATATGATATGCGTAAAGTAACCGAACAGGAAAACGAAGCGGAAAAACATCCGGAAATCGTATTCCAACTACAGGAAACACTGAAAGATATCCGTGCTAACAGAATCAAAATGTAATACATACATATACTATATTGAACATAAAAACCGATGGTCTGAAGCATTTGTTTCAGACCATTTTTTTGTTTTTACATGTTTTTATCGGGAATAGGCATTATCTTTGCAAATTACGGTCAGAAAATAGAAGGTTAATGCTGGGATTGATAAGTAAAGGAATTGTTATAGGTATATTGGTGTCTGCACCTATGGGGCCTATAGGTATGTTATGTATACAAAGGACCCTGAACAAAGGACGGTGGCATGGTTTTGTCACAGGTTTGGGGGCAGCCCTTTCTGATGTAATATATGCAGCTCTCACTTGCCTGGGGATGGGGGTTGTGGTTAATTTCGTAGAAGCGAACCAGGCACCTCTCCAATTAATAGGAAGTATAGTCCTTGGCATATTCGGATACTATATTTTTCAAAGCAACCCGGTTAGAGGGCTTCGAAAACAAAAAGAAAAAAAGTTATCATTTACACAAGATTTTATTACAGCATTTCTTCTTACCTTTAGCAACGTATTAATTGTATTACTTTACATAGGATTATTTGCCCGATTCGGATTTATATTGCCGGAATACTCGGTCTGGATGTTGATCGGTGGTATATTTTTCATTGGAGTGGGCGCCGTGCTTTGGTGGTTCGGCATTACCTATATAGTAGCTAAACTGAAGAAATGGTTTAATGTAAGAGGTATATGGTTGTTAAATAGGATTGTAGGTTCGGTCATCATTGTTCTAGCAATTATAGGGGCTTTATCAGTGCTTCTGACCGCTTATTTCCAGCTTCCGTTACTCCAAATCTATAATTAAAATGAAGAAACTTAAAGTACCGTATTTAGGAACATTGGACGTTTTGGACTTATCATCCGTAGGCTACCTGATGGAAGCCAAGGCACGCCGGGAGTCCATTGATGTAGTTAACTGGGAAGAATATTCTTATAAACCCATTGTTGCTTTCGATATTGCAAGAACAGATGCAAACTTGTACATCCGCTATTTTGTAAAAGGAAATTCTCTCAAAGCTGTATATGATACAGACGGCTCCCCGGTGTATCAAGACAGTTGTGTGGAATTTTTTATGAAACGCGTTGATGACCACAACTACTACAATTTTGAATTTAACTGTATTGGCACCTGCGATGCCTCCCATCGTCAGTCCCGTGACGTCAAAAAATCCCTGACACCGGATGAGTATGCATCTATTCGCCGTTACTCTTCCCTGGAACGTACTACATTCACCGAAAAAACAGGAGTTCATTCCTGGGAACTGGTTGTTGCTATTCCTTTTCGTGTGATGGGATTGGATCCTGACAATCTACCGGAAAAGATTCTGGGAAATTTCTATAAATGTGCCGATAATACGGCATTTCCACATTTTGTCAGTTGGAGTCCGATAGGTCTTCCCGAGCCTAATTTCCATTGTCCCGAATATTTCGGAGAAATCTATTTATAATGAGAATATAAAAAAACACAAGGGGATAAATTTTAAGTCATCCCCTTGTGTTTTTTCTATATTCTATGATAACAGAGATACCACCTACCCCCCTTCACAAAATATATATGTTTTAAATTCAAAATATGTATGTTTCGTTTTCAAAACATATATGCTTTGAAAACGAAACACTATACTTAGGAAAACAAGTTATTATTGTGCAGTTGTAGGTCCTTCGACATACAGTTTACCATTCTCATCAACTCCCATTTTGTCAATGAAAACGACACGCTCTTCACCTGTCTTTTCTGTACGTCCATGATATACACAATACATTTGCTTGCCGTCTTTCGACCAGGTAATACTGTTGTGACCGGTACCTGTAACAATACCTCCCTTCTCCACATTCTTCTCAAGAACCGGATTATCTGCTGATTTGGTAAACGGACCGAGCGGATTCTTTGCCGTAGCATAACCGACAGCATAATTCTTTCCTCCGAAATAGTTCGCCGAATACATCATATAATATGTATCCCCTTTCTTGAAGGTATAAGGACCTTCTGTCCAGCGGCGGTTCACTTCACCGGTTGTTACAGAACGGCTTTCCCATTCAGCCTGCTTGTCATCCAATTTTACAGGCGGGCGAAGTACCAGGACAGGTTCGCCTATTACACCAGTCAAATCCGGGTTCACTTCTATCGCATAAATCCAACTTTCTTCTATCTCTTCAAACATTCCTGCTTTTCTTGCCTGTTCCGCAATCTCGCTCTCTACCGGATTCTTATAGCAACAACGGGAATAATACATATAGGTATGTCCATTTCCGTCATCAACCAAGTTCCCGTCGATTACCGGATACCCCGGATCAAACAGAGGTCCGGAAGAAAGTTCTTTAAAAGGGCCTGTCGGTTTATCGGCAACAGCCACTCCTATACGGAAGTTCTCCAATTCATTTGTTGGGTTTTCCTTCCAGTCCGCACTAAACAGCATATAGAATTTACCGTTACGTTCGTATACCTCGGGAGCCCAGAAATTGGCAACACCCCACGAACCCTCAATATTACCACGATATACCTGGCCTTCCGGTTTCCAATTCACCAAGTCCGGAGAAGAATAAGCACAAAAACCGTCGACTGCTCCACCACCAGTTCCATACATATAATATATACCATCAGAAGCCAGTAAGACATAAGGGTCACCGAACTGAACAGGAAGTGGATTGGAAAAGGTTACCGTTTCTGCTTGTTTGTCCTTGTTCTTCATTACACAAGAGAACAGCGGCAGACTTGCCAGGGCAAGAGCCAGCATGACGGATTTTCCGATTTGTTTCATAAATAGTTAATTTTTAGTGTTTATATTTATTTTCAAGCATCTTCATAAAATATCCTCCTACAACAGAACGTGCCTGGAATCCACGCTGGGACGCAGTAGAGGTGAAATGCCAGTCACTCAACGGGACACGTGATGTTGTTACATTGGCATAATCCCACACCGGAAGCATCAATGCTTCAAAATCAGCAGGAGAACCAGTCAGACAAGCCGTCCACAGAATCCAGTCTGATTTTGTATAGTCTTCACGATTATCCAAAGGCAAACCGTACTTATTCTGTTTTGTCAGATAATATGCCATCTCCTTTGTTGCTACTTCAGCAGGAAATATATTGAATCCCAGCAAACGGTCCCAAACCAGGTTATATTTCTGGCTCCATGTTCCCGGTTTATCAAATGTCAAACGATAATGGTCGCCATCAGCAGCCATGTCCACCCATTTATCTGCCATTTCTTTTGCAGCATTCAGATAACGTTCTGCTATCTCTGTCTTTCCTAACATTTCTGCCATCTTTCCATAACCGGCAATACCCATAATCGCTTTAATAGAAAGATTTGCATTGTGGGCGAAATGACCGGCAAAGTCGTCTGTACATAACTGGTTTTCCGGGTCTAATCCTTCTTTTAACAAATAATCAGCCCAAACAGTCAAGACATCCCAATGTTTAGCGGCATACTCGGCATTTCCTTCTATTTCGGAAATTGCAGTCGTAAGAATCAACATATTTCCACTTTCTTCTACCGGCATATCGCCGCCATAGGTTTGTCCGTTAGCTTTCGGATAAGTACCAACATCATGAGCAGCAAACGGTTTAGCCCATTTTCCACTTTCACTGTAATAGAAAATAGGATTCAACATTCCTTTCAACAACTCCGGATTATAACACAAGAACATAGGTGCAGACGGATAAGTAATATCTACCGTACCAATCGAACCGTTACTGAAGTTTTCTTTTGAAAAGAAAAGAAGAGTACCGTCTTTATCTGTTACAAGCTTATGTGCAGCAATCGCCTGACGGTATGCAAGTGCACAAAGTTCTGCATATTTCTTTCCTCCGGCCGCTGTAGCATCACGCATCAATGCTGCATCAAAATCGCCACAACGTTTCATTATTTCCGGATATAAACGAGCTCCGTTTTCAAATGCCTGGTAAATATCTACCTGTCCGTCATGTTTCCAATAAGGCATACGGTTATCACCGAAATACTGGATAGAGTAGATATCATCATAACCAACCATCAAATGTCCGGCTACCGTACTTTGAGACACCTTTCCTAAATTATCCGTATATGCCAATACGGTCATTTGCTTTTGCATATCAGAAGATACATTTTCTGCTTTCCCGGAAACCATGCCGGTTGCCATAAAGTCTTTTTTGGCTGCTGAATATTCATCAATCGCTAATGAAACACGAGGCGATTTTTCAGAGGCAAGATAGAAATATCCCCAGTCTATCCGAATATCATCACCGGTTTTTGCCAATACGGGTTGCTCTTCTGTCCCGGTCTTCAGGTAACACATTCCGTTTTTTTCTATCATTTCAAATGAAACCGATTGGTCTGCCGAATTTACAGCCCATTGCGGAGTAGCTTCCAGATAGACCTGTACATCATGTTCTTTTCCATCCAATGCACGAACCTGATAAGTTATATAATTATAAGGAGAAGTCAGAGCTTCCAAATCATCCATCAGGAAAGGAGCCGTAAAAATTAAATCCAATTGCACGCCACCACATTCAAAAGTATAGAATGTTTGTGTTGGCATCACATTTACATGCTTCTGTATGGCACGTTCGTTAAATGAGTTAGGACGTTCCACTTTCTTTACAAGCCCCAAATCCACATAGGCACCTCCTCCATTGTTATGACAATGGGCAGCCAGGACATTTCCTGTCGGTTTTATATTCTTGGCAATTTCATCCGGTATCTCTTTCAGCAAATCATAGTCCAGACCATTCCCTGTAACAGCTATCAAGGCACCATTCAGATATACTTCAATATTATCATCATGTGAATATTGAAGCACGAGCGATTCTTTTTCCATTCCTTCAGGCCAGTCGAATGTACGGCGAACCCAAATATCATCGGTTTTCCATGGGGTAGAATAATAGGGATTATCCGTTGTTCCGAAGCCGGCTTTCCCTGTTTTCCAGCCTTGGGGATTGAAATCGACTGCCATCCAATCCGCAACAGGCTGGCTTTCTGTATAAAGTCCTTCCCAAGCCCCGGCTGCAGCAGTTTGTATAATCGGAGATACATCAAAATCTTCCATACCCATAAAACGATAAGATTTTCCATCTACACGTATTCCTCCAAGTAAAGGGAAATTCTTTCCGGTCCAATGACGAATTGTCTCGTCATTCAACTTATCGGTGAACGACCAGGCACTGGTATACGGGTCGATCGTAACTAATGGTACCGCAGGAGCGCGGAGATTATTTTCTGCTGCAGGAACATACGTTTCAACAGCGTTTTTTGGTGCACAGGCACTAAGTAGAGTAGTTAATACCCCTAAAGCGGCTAACTTACATGTTTTGTTATTCATTTCAACAAAGTTTTTATAATACTATAATTCCATTACACAACGAGTCATGGTCAACAACAAATAAAGACTAAAGAAAGAGAAAACGGAATTAATATTAAGTCCTTAGGAAGTCTTAATATCACTCAGCTCCACTAACTTATTCACAATAGCATATACGGTTAAACCACTGGCACTATGAATCTGTAGTTTTCTGGCAATATTTCGCCGATGGGTAATAACCGTATGTGTAGAAAGGAATAAACGGTCGGCAATCTCCCGGTTGGTCATGCCCTTCACCACACAAACAACTATCTCTTTTTCACGGGAGCTTAATGTTTGCTGTTCTTCATTATCTCCATTCTCCCCTTCATTTTTCTTATTAAGCAATTCCAGCTTATGCTTGATCTCATCGGGGCTATCGTAAATACTGAATTGTTCGTCATACGACTTAAGCAATGCCTGGTCTGCCACAGAATACACGAATGCCACACATTTCATATCCGGACATCCGGCTTCTTCCTTAATATGCTCCAAGGCAAAATAGCCCGGCATAGCAGGATTAATAATAAGAATATCCGGATTTACAGTCCGCAATGTATCCACCAACAAATCCGCAGACATCACTTCTGTCAGATTGAGATGAAAACCGGGCAGTTTCTTCAAAATTATTTCCAGCCCACAACGCAAAATAACGGATGGTTCTGCAATCACTATTTTTAAATGGTTACTCATACAACATTACTTCAATGATTTTTCAAGCGCCAAGATAACCGGAACAAACAAATAATCCTCTACATGGTTATGAGATGCCAAATCCTGCTCTGTAGCAAAAATATCAAACAATACGCTGTTCAACAAATTGCTTCCGGGACCCGGATAATACTTCAACAGGATATTCTTCAACTCGGTTATTTTCATTTCTATCTGGTCATGCCGCTTACGGAAAATCGTAATATTATACCTCGCATCCTTCACTCCATCCAATAGTCCGCGCACATAAGGAAATACAGTCTTTTCCTCATAGGACATATGCTTGTTTACCTCTTCCGCATATTCATCAAAAAAACGGGTGATAACAAAAGCCACATCCTTCGGGCATTCTTCTATGGCTTCCACCAGTTTACGGCGGATATGGGGTAAACGAAAATTCAAAAAATAATCATGGGCATTATGCAGGTAGGTAATCAATGATTCAACAGACAATCCTTTATCTATCTCTGATGCCGGAACCATAGCATCCTCTGTCAGGAAATTTACCACAGTTAAAAAAGTGTGAGTATCCACTCCATTTTGCCGGCAAACCTCCCCTATATTCTTTTCCCCGAAGCCTAATGCTATCCCGAAACGGCTCATTACAAGCACCATCGGATAGTTTTCGCCTATCAGGTCACTCATTTTATCAGTTTCTTTATATTTTCCTATTTTGTACATAGATTCTGCCTCTCTTTTTCAGGGTTTTGAACCTGTCAAAGATACGACTTTTTTACGACAATACAGGTTACAGAATAAAATGCCTGTAAGATATATAAAAAGGAATCACCGAACAGTTCATGACCTGAACTGCCTGATGATTCCTTTACATATTAAAGATATGATTCCTTTTTTATGCAATCCAGATATATCCTATACCGCGGGCATACACTCCATCAACACGTTTTACCCATATAATCACGCCATATAATCCTTGTTCCGGCGCTACTTTCCTAATAGTGAATTTTCTTTTATCCGAACTATCATAAGAAACAGAAAAACCTGTAGTTACCGTATTTTTTGCTTCAAAATTGGAAGGATAACCACCAAGTATTTTACCATAAGTTGTTTTATCAACATTATAATCTACAGCGTTACCATTGTAATAATCATATTTAAAGCCTTTTTCATGTATCAAGCCTGTCCCATCAAAACCGACATCTCCATCCAAATCAGGTCTTTTCACATCATAAGCGACCCAAAAAGAAAGGTCTTTTGCCGTAGTTTCATTTGCAGTAACAATACTACTCTTTAATTTTAGGACTTCAACTTCTACCTTTTCTATCTTATTTGCAGCAAGAACCGTATTTGCAGTAGGCTTTAACCCCGCATAGTAAGTGACAGACGTACTTGAAAAAGTTATATTACTACATCCGGAGCCACTATGATCATGTTTTTCTCTAATCAACACACCATCAGTAAGACTATTAGAGGGGTCCACTAACAAATAAAAGCTGGTTACCACGGGAATATTCGACAAATCAAAAGCAGGAGATAATACTTTTACTTCGTCTGTTTTATTTGGATTCCATAATAGATGTAATCCCGTATAATCCTGCGATACATTATCAAATGCAACAATAAATTCATTAGGAACTTTACTATCTGTTACCCGTTCTATACTATAAATTTTCACATCATCAAAATCATCAATCACTGAAGATTTGGTCTGCCCTTTGGTCAAATGGAAAGATGAAGCGACAACCCCTTCTAATGAGGCTCCATTTGCAGTATTTAAAACAAAATTTATAGCAGGCTTCTTCGTCGTATTATCCACATAAGTGTCACTTACTATTACAATACTTGTGATAAAATCACGTAGTGCAGGAATTGTAAACGTTTCAGTATTACCATTATTAGTTATAGTGAACGTATATGCCAAATTATCTAGTTTGAGATTTACCTTACTAAAATTAAGATTTTCAGAATTTGCGACATTGATTGTTTTCTCTTCTCCGTCTTTTCCTTCTTTATATTTAATGATATAATGACCTTTAGCATCTGTTTGGACAGAAGTAATGACCATGTTTTGTTGAAGAGCCAATACAGAACTTTCCAAGGCAGACAATTTACTATTCAACTCTGTCTCAACTCGTTTTGCTTCAGAGGAAGCCTTATCTGCAGTCACTTTTATTGCAGCTATTTCAGTCTCCATGCCTGCACAATCCGATATGACAGAATCCGCCTTTTTCTGGGCATTTTCAATATCTACGGCCAAAGCATCATACTTATTCTTCATGCCTTGTATATCAGAATTTAGCTGTTCTGCCTCTTTACTTAAAGCACCATGCTTTTCTATTGCATCTTGCAAATCTATCCGGGCTTGAGCTATTTCCACTTCCAATGCGGCTTGCTTTTGTTGCCCGCTCAATATGTCCGCCTGTGCTTTTGCCACCTCTCCCTTCAAGTTTTCGTGTCTTTCAACAGTTTCATCCAAAAGAGTTTGTGTTGCATCGGATTGAGCCTTTAGTATTACATAATGTCCCTGTAAGGTCGAAACTTCAGAACTCTGGGCACTTAAACTATCGCGTACCCCTGTCAGATAAGATGCTGAAAAATCAACTAACAAATCGTGAAATTCCTCCGAAGTATAAAGAGCTGCATTATGTTGTTCCAGATTTGATATCCGTTCATCCAATCTTTTATGACACCCTGTAAATAGTAATACTATTCCCAATAGCATCATAACAAAAGTCTTATTATTATTCATATGCCCTTAAAATCAAATGGATGATACTGGAGATAAACTAAATGCAGGAGACAAAACTTTAACCTCGCCGCTGGTTCCCGGGCTCCATAACAAATGCAAACCTGAATAATCCTGTGATATATTATCAAAGACTAAAACAAATTCATTAGGGACTTTGCTGTCTGTTACCCGTTCTATGCTATAAATCTTCACATCTGTAAAATCCTCTATCGCAGTAGATTTTGTTTGTCCCTTAATTAAATGGAAAGATGTCTGTGTCACACCACTCAAAGAAGTCCCATTGGATGTATTTAAAACTATATTCATAGCCGGTTTATTCGTCACAGCATCTTTATAAGTGCTGCTCACGACAACAATACTTGTGATAAAATCACGTGCTGCCGGAAGAGTAAAGGTCTCGGTCTGACCATCATTTGTGATTGTAAAAGTATAAGCCAAATTATCTTTATCAACAAGCTGGACCTTGCTGAAATTGAGATTCTCAGAATTAGCAACGTTTATCGTTTTTTCTTCTGCATCTTTTCCTTCTTTATATTTAATTATATAATTATTTTTTGCATCTGTCTGAACAGATGTGATAACCATATTTTGTTGAAGTGCCAATACAGAGCTTTCCAATGAAGATAATTTGCTATTCAATTCAGTCTCAACTCGTTGAACTTCTTTAAGCGCATTATCTGCAACTTCTTTTATAGCTGCAACTTCAACCTTCAGAGCGTCACATGCTGCTACAGCCGAATCGGCTCTTGTCTGAGCTTGTTTCACCTCATTATCCAGAGTCTCATGCATTTGAACCAGATTTGCTAAATCAGTTTTTGCCTGTTCCACTTCCTCACTTAACTCTCCGTATTTCCGGATTGTTTCCTGTATGTCAGCCTGTGCCTGGACTATTTCAGCTTCCAAAGCTGCTTGTTTCTGTTGTCCTTCCTGTATATCAGCTTGTGCCTTAACAACTTCTGTCTGTAAACTTTCATGTCTTCCAATAGTAGTATTTAAAAGAGTCTGCGTGGCATCTGATTGTTCTTTTAGTACTGAATGTTTTCCATGTAGCACAGAAATGTCGGAACTTTGCGTACTTAAACTATCCCGCACTCCTGCAACATAAGATGCAGAAAATTTTGTCAACAAATTGTGGAAGTCTGCTGAAGTATAATAATCAGCATTGAATTGTTCCAGATCAGATAGCCGTTCATCTAATCTCTTATGACACCCAGTGAACAGCAATGCTGCACTAAGAAGTGTCAAAATGAAAGTTGTTTTCTTATTTCTCATATGGTTAAAAAAACATCCCCACCCATCGGATGCAATTAAGAATCGTATTAAGAATGTGGAGTGGTTACAAATAAATTCATCACATTCTTTATTATTACATAAAGTTTATTAGATTATTTATTGATTTAGTTTATTTCATCGAAATATATACATCTTTGTTACAATAGCTTTTTGTCTTTTACAAACGATCTCCTTATAATGGATCATTGGTTACACAACAACATAATTTTTACTTGGGCTATATTAATTAGGGTTATCTATTTCTCTACAAAAATAGATTTATTTATCTATTAAAAAAAACGCCATTTTAATTACGTTAACAACTAAGCATCAAGTTCATAGCTCAATACTACATTTGTGAAAAGCCCATGCAATTTGAATATCAAAAACACCAACCATTACCAACCGTTCATTTCCATTCAAGAACAACAACATTGCAGTTTTATGGACACACAAACAATAAACTATTATTAATATACAATAACAATACTTTATCTTCAAAACATTCATATTAAAATGAATGCAAGAGATATATCTTTATAAAAAACGGACCTACAACACTAATAAGCATACACATAGATAAAACAACAAAGCTCAATATTCTTACAACACAGCAAAAGTCTCATCCCCTTCCTTCGTTATTGCGGTACACTCTATTTCAACCAGCCAGCCTGTACGGCAGACCGGGGCACGAACAATCAAATAAGGCATTTCCGAATAATTAGTAATCATAAATTGTTTTATCCGTGCATAATCTGCTGTATCACGCACATAAATAATAGCTTGCATAATATCGTGGAGGGTAGCGTTAGCCTCTTGCAGCAAGGCGGTTATATTCTCCATCATACGTCCGGCCTGCCGAATCACATCACCGGGATAAACAATATCTCCATGGTTGTCGATACTGGCAGTACCTGAAATAAAGATATGCCGACGATCTCCATAAGTAACAGCAACGCCTCGCTCAAACGTCACACCATATTCATACGTTTTATTTAAATGAGTCGGAGCATAGAGGTAACGAACTTGTTCCGGTACTATTCCCGATACCGCATATGTATCCATTGTGACGAAAACCATCGGATCAACATGCCGCCCTTCAATTCCTGTACTTGCAATATAATGAGTATCTTCCTTCAGGTTTTGTGTAGCGAAGACTTCTCTTCGTGCTTTCACGACCCCTGGATAGTTCACATCCACATTTTGCACAAATATCCAGGTACGCAAACAATTTGTGGCCAAAGTACATCCAGCACTCATAAGCTGCATAATATAATCCCGAAAAATAAGACGTGTCTGATATTCCGAATTGGCAGCCTTATTACAAAGATTTGCTCCAATAATCTGACGGTAACTGCCATGACCGGCCTCAAACAATCCGCTGGGTAACACCCGGGTCTGTACACCTGTCTGCAACCATGCCCAAAGTGCAATCTTGGTTCCATTCATAGGAGCTTGTTGTACGATGGATAGAGCAGAATAAGGTTGTAGCCTTTCCCGTTCCATCAATTCTTCCGTCTGGTTCGTTACATCACTCAAAAAATAACGGCGGAACAGACAACTTGGATTCCCTGAAAGTTCCATGACACAAGCACTGTAGGTTTCCTGTATGGATTGCAGCTGTGTATGAAAATCATCCATACATTCTACTTGCTGAAGAAGTAAATGATATTCAGTAATTCCCCGGTTTGTTTCAAATGAAGTGATTTGTATCTCAGTCTTATTATAGAGTTTCTTTATTAAATTCATGGTTACGTCATTTCTTTTTCCCAAAGATATAAAAATATTTTTTATTTGAGCCAGATAAAACTGTCGTTTAAGCAGAGCCTAAAGGCAGTCTTACAGAAGTTAAACAGCAGTAATAGCGACATTTTAATGTTATTTCATAAGAAAATCACAATTAGTAGGTAGAAAAACCATTCTTTTTACTCACCTATAGGTATTGTGAGCTTTTATGTGAAGGGCTAACTTTGCAATGTCATAAAAAGAAAACATAACACTATTAGTATAATCGCTATATCAAAACCTGTGCTAATTATAGTAAGCATATAAGATGATAACACTTTACGGAAAATTTTTATTGGTTATTTCCGTACATAAAAAGAGTCTCCTGCGAAGGATAGCTCTTTTTATTTTTTAGTTAGCAAGCCACAGCAGACAGCTCCTTCTATTCTGCTATTGAATTCAAAGTCTAACTGTCAATCGTCACTTGTTAACTATCAACTGAAACAAGTATTGATTTGTTATTATAAAAACTAAATAAATATGGAAATACACAGTCATGAACATCACGATCATCACCACCACGAGATAAATTCTCTGAACAAGGCATTTATCATAGGCATTACATTAAACCTGATATTTGTCGTTGCAGAATTTATAGCCGGTTTTTGGTTCAATTCTCTCGGATTACTTTCGGATGCCGGTCATAACCTGGGAGATGTGGCAAGTTTAGTCCTTGCCATGCTTGCATTCCGGCTGGCAAAAGTACATCCAACATCAAGTTATACCTATGGTTACAAAAAAAGCACGGTATTGGTATCCTTACTAAACGCCGTCATCCTATTGGTTGCTGTCGGAATTATCATTGCAGAAAGCATCAGTAAACTATTGAACCCCCAACCGGTAGCCGGTGATGCCATTGCCTGGGTGGCAGGTATCGGGGTCGTAATAAATGGAGTAACCGCATGGCTTTTCATGAAGGACAAGGAAAAAGACCTGAACGTGAAAGGGGCATATTTACATATGGCGGCGGATGCGTTAGTCTCAATCGGAGTTGTTGCTTCCGGACTTCTGATAGCTCGTACCAGCTGGTATATCGTAGACCCGATCATCGGATTAATCATTGCCGTTATCATTGTCTATTCCACATGGGGATTATTGCGGGACAGTATCCGTCTCTCTCTCGATGGTGTGCCTTCCGGGACAAACCCTGAAGAAATTGCCCGATTAATCGACTCGGTTTCCGGAGTAAAAAATGTACATCATCTTCATATATGGGCTATCAGTACCACCGAAACAGCACTTACCGCCCATGTATTAATAAACAATGCTTTGACGATGGAATCCATCAAACAGGAAATCAAAGAAAAGCTCCACTCTTCAGGAATCGGACACGCTACACTGGAGTTTGAAATAAACAATACCTGTTGTAAAGAAAACACTTGCGAAACAACTCCTGCAGATTAATTGTTTATACCGAAGGAAAGGACTGAAAACAGACGCCATCTATCGGCAGATAAATTTTTTCAATTTGAAAAATTCTTTCAATCAACCAGTTACGTCATAACTTTGCAGTGAAACAAAAAATAAGTATAACAAATTAAATAGTAAAATCTATGGAACCGATTATCAATTCACAAGTACCCGAGTTTAAAGTTCAAGCATTTCAGAACGGTAGTTTCAAAACAGTAAGCAGCGAAGATATCAAAGGCAAATGGGCTATCTTCTTTTTCTATCCGGCAGACTTTACATTTGTATGCCCGACAGAATTGGTAGACATGGCAGACAAATATGCTAAATTTCAGGAAATGGGTGTTGAAATCTATTCTGTAAGTACAGACTCCCACTTCGTACACAAAGCATGGCACGATGCTTCCGAAACAATCCGTAAAATCAAATATCCGATGCTTGCAGACCCTACAGGTGTATTGAGCCGCGCATTCGGAGTAATGATTGAAGAAGACGGTATGGCTTACCGCGGTACATTCGTTGTAAACCCGGAAGGCAAAATCAAAATTGCCGAAATCCACGACAACGGCATCGGACGTAATGCAGACGAATTGCTACGCAAGGTTGAAGCTGCACAGTTCGTAGCTTCCCATCCGAACGAAGTTTGTCCTGCTAAGTGGAAGAAAGGTGATGCAACATTGAAACCAAGCATTGATTTGGTTGGTAAAATCTAACTAAAATAATATGTTGGATGTAGCAATGAAAAACCAGCTTGCCGGAATATTTTCCGGTCTGGCTGGTAACTATACCTTTGATATTCGGGTTTCACCGCAACATGAAAGCAAGGATGAATTATTGGAATTGCTAAATGATGTAGCTTCTTGTTCCGATAAAATATCCTGCCAGGTAAACGATGGAGAAGGATTACAATTCACGCTGGTAAAAGACGGCAAACCTACCGGTATCAAATTTCGTGCCGTTCCCAACGGACATGAGTTTACATCTTTATTGCTTGCCATCCTCAACAGCGACGGAAAAGGTAAAAATATTCCGGATGAAAGCATACAGAACCGTGTCAAATCCCTGAAAGGTCCTATCCATCTGACTACTTATGTTTCTTTGACGTGTACCAATTGTCCAGATGTAGTGCAGGCACTGAATGCCATGACTACTTTAAACAGTGAGATTACACATGAAACGGTAGACGGGGCGATCAACCAGAAAGAAGTTGAGGAGATGAAAGTGCAGGGAGTCCCCTCCGTATTTGCTGACGGCAAACTGATTCATGTAGGACGCAGTGATTTCGGAGAACTTCTATCCAAGTTGGAAGAAGCTTACGGCCTGGATGAAAATGCCGGGGATACAAAGGTAAAGGATTATGACGTGTTAGTAATAGGCGGAGGTCCCGCAGGCTCATCTGCAGCTATTTACTCTGCACGTAAAGGATTGAAAGTGGGTGTTGTAGCCGAGCGAATCGGTGGGCAGGTTAAAGAAACCGTAGGCATAGAGAACCTTATTTCGGTTCCGCAAACAACAGGCACCAAACTTGCCGACGATTTACGGACTCACATGAACGACTATACAATCGACATGCTGGAGCATCGCCGGATAGAAAAGGTGGAAATTAATGGAATAGACAAACTATTGACAACAGCCAATGGTGAAAAATTTTCGGCTCCTGCCGTTATTATTGCAACCGGTGCAAGCTGGCGTAGACTGAATGTCCCGGGAGAAACGGACTATATCGGACGAGGCGTTGCTTTTTGTCCTCACTGCGACGGTCCTTTTTATAAAGGAAAGCATGTGGCTGTAGTCGGAGGCGGAAATTCCGGAATCGAAGCGGCAATCGACCTTGCCGGTATCTGTTCTAAAGTAACCGTTCTCGAATTTATGGACGAACTGAAAGCGGATAAGGTTTTACAGGAGAAAGCAAAAAGCCTTCCGAATGTCGAGATATTCCTGCATACCCAATCCCTTGAAGTGATGGGAAATGGAGAGAAAGTTACCGGATTACGTATAAAAGACCGTAAAACGGAAGCCGAACGAACCATCGAATTAGATGGCATATTCGTACAAATCGGTCTTGCTGCAAACAGCGGACCATTCAAAGAAATCGTAGAAACAAATAAGCCGGGAGAAATCATTATCGATGCATATTGCCGGACAAACGTTCCGGGTATTTATGCTGCAGGAGATGTTTCAACCGTCCCTTATAAACAAATAATCATAGCGATGGGAGAAGGAGCGAAAGCGGCACTATCCGCTTTCGATGACAGAGTACGAGGTTTATTTGGTTAATCATTTTTCGGCTATGATGAAGAAAGTCTGTTTAACGCATTTGTTAGACAGACTTTCCAACGTTTTAGCAAGACACTCCTGCCAATACTATATGATTCTAATCAATATTGATTTCATCAACGAACAAGAAAGCAGGATTTCCTGCGCCACCATGCCATGCCGGAAGTTTATCGCTTTTGATAACCACTTCCACATAACGCGCTTTTACCGGTGCAAAAGTGATTTCATGAGGATACAAACCATCCTTCTCATCGGCTTTCAGGGAAGGAATACTCTTATTTGCCACTTCTTTAAAGGTTGCCCCATCTTCCGAAACAAGAACGGTAACACCCGAAGCTCCCATAATCCAGTCGCCTTTCACAACATTTGTATTGAAAGAGACCTTGCTTATTTCCATAGGTTCTTTCAAATCGATTGTTGCATCCAGGTTCTTTCCCTGGAAACCTAACCAGCGCCCGGTTTTATAATTATCGTTGCCGCTCAAACCGTCTACAAGCACTGCAGCCCCATTAAAGGCATATCCTTTGCTGGGTTCTTCTTTCAGTTTGATCGGTTTGGCTGTCGCTTTTCCATACGTAATCTTCTCGGAAAATATACGGCTGTTGTTTCCGTCGGGACGGATTACAACGGCTTTCACGTCGGAATTTTCTTTGATATTCAAAGGAGCCTCATATTTACTGCTTGCAGCAGTGGGTTCGCTGCCATCCAATGTATAATGGATATCACCGCCTCCCAACGTGGAAAGAGCAACTATAATCTGCCCGTTTTCAGTATCCGGGGTGAATGTAGCACTAATATCAAAAATCTGCTTGCCGTAATTATATCCCAAACGGTCATACAGGGAAGTCAGACGAACCAAACGGTCCAGGAAGTTCCGGTAGTCTTTCTTGGCAGGTTCCGTCCACTGGATTTCCGCCAAGGCAGCAAGACGCGGCATTGTCATATACTGGCGTTGTGAGAAGGTCGGTAAATATTCCGCCCACAGGTTTGCCTGTACACCGATAATATGCTTTTTCTCGTTATCTGTTAATTCGGCAGGAACCGGCTCATAACCATATACTTTATCCAACGGATTATATCCACCGATAGCCAACGGTTCATGTTCCGTATCGGTAGACTGGTAATAATCAAAATAGAGATATGAACTCGGAGTCATAATCGCATCATGTCCCTGTTTGGCAGCTTCAATACCACCTTCTACGCCTCTCCAACTCATTACTGTAGCATTCGGAGCAAGACCACCTTCCAGAATTTCATCCCATCCGATAATATGGCGTCCTTTGCTTTCTACAAATTTTTCCATACGGGAAATCACATAACTCTGCAAATATTCTTCTGCGCTATGTTTGGAATCCCCTTTTATACCTTCCGCCTTAATACGTGCCTGGCATTTAGGACATTTTTCCCAACGTACTTTAGGGCATTCATCGCCTCCTATATGGATATATTCGGAAGGGAAAAGGTCTATTACTTCTGCCAATACATCCTCAAGGAATTGCATTGCTTTATCATTTCCTGCACAGATCACATCCTCTGAAACGCCCCACTGTGTCCACACTTCATACGGTCCGCCGGTACAACCCAGTTCCGGATACGCAGCCAATGCAGCCTGCTGATGACCAGGCAGGTCTATTTCAGGAATAATAGTGATAAATCTTTTTTCTGCATAATCTATTACTTCACGTATTTCATCCTGGGTATAAAAACCACCGTATTCTTTTCCATCATATTCACCGGAGTTTCTGCCGATAACCGTTTCCTTACGTTTGGAACCGATTTCCGTCAGTTTCGGATACTTTTTGATTTCAATACGCCAACCCTGGTCGTCGGTCAAATGCCAGTGAAGAACATTCAGATTGTGCAGGGCAAGAATATCTATATACGATTTCATCTCATCCACAGTCAAGAAATGACGGCTTACGTCCACCATCATACCACGATAACCAAAACGAGGATAATCGTTAACCTGTACGGCAGGCAGTTCCACATCCATAGCCTGGGCAGTGGCTGGGATTGCCTTACGCAAAGTCTGTACTCCATAGAATATTCCGGCTTCCGAAGCTCCGGCTATTTCTACTCCTTTATCACTAACAGACAGACGATATCCTTCCGGATGACTGATTGTTTTGTCAATCGTCAATTTAATACAAGGTTTGCCCCCTTCTTTTGATGAAGTCCGGATATTATATCCTACCGATGATTTAATATAAGAAGCCAAAAACTCCGCAGTCCGTTCCATCTTGCTGTTCCCATCTTCATATACAATCACTGTAGCCGGAGTCAACAAATAAGATGCTCCATTTTGTGTTGTAATCTCCTGAGGCAAAGGAATGACATTAAAGTTCGCTTCTGCTTTTTTCCTTTCTGAACATGCTACCAAGCTCGCGCCAGCAACCAGTAACAATGTGTACTTTGTCAGTTTGTTCATGCGTTTAATTCAATTGTTTACGGTATTAATAAAATTTATATTGTGACAAATTGCAACTATTGTTTTTCATTCTCTTCCAATCCGGAAGCAGAATGGCTTCAAAGATAAGAATAAATTCGTTCATTATCACTATTCTGAATAGAATCAGACAGATAGATACTACAAATTTATGTTTCCGGCAAATCAATGCTCTTAGATTTCTTATAAAAATCATTTACCTTCCTGACCGTGGTACAGGAAGAATAAGCATCATGGCAATAAATCAATGCCTGTTCATTTTTTGCAGCCTCTTCCAGCATACGGATTTTTTCACCGTAAGAAATGACAGGATACGTATCATAAGCAGAAATCCATTCGGGGGAAACACTGGCTTCCAACGGGATTACATCACCAGCAAATACATACGTCTGTTCCGGTGTTTCCAAATAAGGGGCAATTTGCCCGGGGGTATGCCCATCGAACAGGCGCAAATTAACGCCCCGGCATAATTCCGTATCCTCCTCTATCAGCCGGAGTTTCCGGTTGTCTGTCACCTTCTGCATGTTTTCCGGAAAATAAGAGTCTTTTTCCAGTGCATTCGGATGAAGAAAATTATCCCACTGTTTCCGGCTTACCCAATGAGTCGCATTAGGGAATGATAAAGTGAAGGTTTCCTTATCATCGGATTGCTTCTTTCTTGTGACGTATCCGCAATGGTCAAAATGCAGGTGGGTAAGAACTACATCGGTTACCTGTTCCGGGTGTACTCCCCGCTTCAATAATTCATCTGTCAAATCCACCAAATCAAAAAAACGGTAATACGCTAATAACTGAAGATGCTTGTCACCAGCACCTGTATCGACTAAAATAATACGCCCATCATCAGTTGTAACCAAAGCACTACGCATTGCCAACACACAGCCGTTCTTTTCATCACAAGGATAGCGACGACTCCATGCCGTCTTAGGAATGGCACCGAACATGGCACCTCCATCGGCATAAAAATATCCGGTATCGATAAGTTCTATCTTCATATTCTCTTTTTTATCTACAAAAATAGATATATAAGGCAAAATTAATTCATAACTATGATTTTTTCAATTCATAACTATGAATTAGGAAAATCATAACTATCATTTTTGTTTCCAAAAGAAAAAATAAAAGAACCAGACTGATGCTTCATGAAATTTACGTACTTTTGCATTCAAATTTCAAGCAATGCGAAAAGTTCATTTAATCTCCATAACCGAACCGCTTCTAAATGATTTAGCCGTAGCGCTTAAACATAAAGGCTATGAAGTTAGTGCCTCAGGAAAAGGATTAATGGAAGATGCTATTTCTCTACTTAAAAAAGAAGGCTGTACATGCTATGGCGACGGATGGTACCCGGAGAGATTAACTAAAGATATTCAGTTTGTTGTATTAGGTGCAACTGTTAAACAGGATAATATCGAATTGGTGCGGGCAAAAGAATTAGGTTTGCTTGTGCTGTCTATTCCTGAATTTATATTTCAGCGGACAAAAGCCAAGACAAGAGTTGTTATAGCCGGTAGCAAAGGGAAGAAATCGATTATTTCGATGATTGCCTACACGCTAAAAAGGCAAAAACTTGCATTCGACTTTGCCCTGACCAGCAAAATTCCCTTGCTGCAAAACCGCGTGAATCTGAGTTATGAAGCCAGAATTGCCATCATAGAAGGCGACGAACATATAACGTCACCTTTAGAAAAACGCTTCCAACTGGAATTTTACCGTCCGCATATTGCCGTACTGACTAATCTGGAATGGACTCCGAAGAGCGATCATGTAACTCCGGAAGCTTATTACAATACCTACCACAATTTCGTCACCTCCATCGAACGTGAAGGCAAGCTTATCTATTTCTCGGATGATCCGGTTGTAGAGCAACTTGCCGGAAAAGTCCGCGAAGATATAACAGCAATCGCCTACGGAGAACATGAAATCATAGAACTGGATGGGAAAACATATCTGAAAACACGTTACGGAAATTTCCCCGTCAACATCCCGAATCCTTATTTTCTGACCAACCTGAATGCCGCACGTCTGGTATGCAGGCTATTAGGTATAAAAGATTCCGATTTTTATCAGGCATTATCCGAATATAGTATATCTTTGTAAGCATGATTATAGCAAAACAAAAGAGAAAAGAAAATATAGCCGAGTATCTGTTATACATGTGGCAGGTAGAAGATCTGATACGTGCCAATCATTTTGATATCGAATCCATCCGTTCCACGGTGATTTCCCGCTACGACCAACCGGAAGAAGTGAAAGAGGAAATTGCCCGCTGGTATGAAGAGCTTATCGAAATGATGATATCCGAAGGGGTAAAGGAAAAAGGGCATATCCAGTTAAACAAGAATGTTATTATATCGCTGACAGACCTGCACCTGCGTTTACTCCGCTCTCCCAAGGAGATGGTATACGGGGCAGCCTATTACAAAACACTGCCTTATATCGTACAGCTCCGGGCAAAATCGGGAGGAGAAGATCTGCCTGAGCTGGAAACCTGCTTCAATGCCATTTACGGTTTCCTGATGCTGAGAATGCAAGGAAAAGAAATAAGCTCCGAAACAATGGAGGCTATCAAACAAATCAGTTCCTTCCTGGCTCTACTGGCTGAAAAATATCATACAGATATGAATGGAGAACTGAACTTAGACAATTAAAGACATGAAAACAATCTTAGTCACAGGTGCCAACGGACAGTTGGGTAATTCGATTCGCCTGATAGCAAATCAACATCCGCAATACAATTTCCTTTTTACGGATGTCGACACATTGGACATAACAGATGCTGCAGCAGTGAAAGCTATGGTTAAAGATAATCAGGTAAACTATATACTGAACTGTGCAGCCTACACCGCTGTAGATAAAGCCGAAGACAATGAGGACTTGTGCCGTCGTTTGAATTGCGATGCCGTGCACGTATTGGGTGAAGCAGCCCGCGAAGCCAATGCAAAAATCATCCATGTCTCTACGGATTATGTGTTCAGTGGCACAAGTTATCGTCCGTATAAGGAAACCGACGATACGCGTCCGGTATCTGCCTATGGCCGTACCAAGCTTGCCGGTGAAGAAGCTCTGGTAAAAGTTTGCCCGGATGCGGTAATCATCCGTACCGCCTGGCTGTATTCCGAATTTGGAAATAACTTTGTTAAGACAGTCCTCCGTTTGGGGAAAGAGCGGGATCAACTCGGTTTTGTATTCGACCAGGCAGGTACCCCGACATATGCAGGCGATCTTGCCGAAGCCATCCTGACGGTTGTTACTGCCGATGAAAAAGGAACTTTTGTTCCGGGAATCTATCATTACTCAAACGAAGGGGTATGCAGTTGGTACGATTTCACAGTGAAAGTACTGCAAATAGCAGGCATAGAATGCAGCGTCCGCCCTATTGAAACAAAAGATTATCCTACACGGGCTGTACGTCCGCCTTATAGCGTATTGAATAAGGGTAAAATAAAAGAAATATACGGAGTTACTATCCCGCACTGGGAAGAAAGCCTTCGTATTTGTTTAAAGAAATTACTCACATGAAATAGTATATTCTACTTTGAAAAAACAAACGTTTGACATAGAAAAAGTCAGGCAAGGAGACCTTCCGTCATTCCGTCGGTTTTTCATGGTTTTATATCCGCGCCTGATAGCTTTGGCTTCCAGGTTTGTAGATGAATATACGGCAGAAGATCTGGTTCAAAATGTTTTTTTATTTTACTGGGAGAAAAAAGAGACCGTAGAGGTTAACGATATAAAGTCCTTTCTATATAAATGTACACAAAATAGCTGCCTGGATCATTTAAAACACCGAATGGTTGTAGAGGAATATGAGAGAAAAGTCCGTATCGGAGAACTCCGTATGATCTGGCTCGAAGAACATTCCGATGAAAATGATGTAATAAAATCTATCATAAGTAATGACTTGCAGGACATAATTAATGATTCCATTGAAAAGTTATCTCCAAAGTGTGCAAAGATATTCCGTTTATGTTATTTCGAGGATATGAGCCATAAAGCTATCGCCGAAGCAATGGGCCTTTCCACTCGTACGGTAGAATGGCACATCCGTCAGGCGATTGTATTTCTTCGAAAAGATTTACACCACCTTTTTATACTTATCCTATGTTTTTCAACATATAAGTAAAAAAAACAGAAAAATCTCCCCGTAGTTTCCCCTTGCTTAATCTTCGTTTATATACAAGCGATACTTATTGAGCAAGATGAGCGAAGAACAAATCATAAAATATTTAAATGGTCAATCAACTCCAGTCGAATCGGAAGTGATTGAAAACTGGATATTGACAGAAAAAGAGAATGCCGATACTTTTTTTGAGATAGAACGACTTTGGACAATGAAGCGGGAAGCGGCCATTGTCCATTCCAATCGGTCTGAAACAGCCTATCAGCGCCTGTCCCGTTTATTGAAGCCACAATCCCGAACATATAAGCTGTTCAGCCCGTATTATCTGAAGTATGCAGCAGTCGGTTTGATCGCTTTACTAATTACTATCGATATTTTTTATGAGCGCCAGGTCGTTCCGGATGCGGTAAATATGATTGAAGTACCCAAAGGACAGCGTGTTAACCTTGTTTTATCGGATGGTACGAAAGTATGCCTGAATTCAAACAGCCGGTTGCATTATCCTGCCGTTTTCTCAAACAAGCAACGTCAAGTGGAATTGGAAGGAGAAGCTTTCTTTGAAGTAACACACGATGAGAAATGCCCGTTCGTTGTACAGGTTCCGGATATGACGATTAAAGTTCTGGGTACTACATTTAATGTAAAAGCCTACCGGGATGAAGATACATACGTCACACTGAAATCCGGAAAAGTAGAGGTCTGTACAACTGATAAGCAGGAATCGGCAATGTTGAACCCGAATGAACAGGCTTCCTATTCAAAACTGACAGGTTTGAAGTTGCACCGTGTGAACGGCAATGCTTTTTATGTCTGGAAAGCCGGCGAAATCGCTTATGTCGATAATTCTCTTTCTGAGATAGCAAAAGATCTGGAACGTCGTTTCAATGTCCATATAAAAATTAAAGGAGAGGAACTTGCCGAAAGGAAATTCTCTTTACGCGTGGAGAATAATGTTACCCTATCCCAGATTCTCGCTTTATTAAAAGGTACTCGCCAGTTGGATTTCAGTATGGATGGCGACCAGGTAATAATTTATAAAAGCGGATCGCCTATGGAATAGAACAGATATATAAAACAAAGAGCCGGAAATGCTCCCAACACTTCCAGCTCCCAAACGATTAATCAAATAAATTTTCTAAGAACCTAAATTTATTACTAACTAATCATCTACAAATGTATGGATTATATTATGAAAAGTATGCTTCGATGTGAGAGATTTTCATCGTGGCAAAGAAAAAGTTTATCTATTATGAGATGTCTGCTTTTGTTTATTTTCTTTGGAACTCTACCTATGTTCGCCGAAAGTACATATTCACAGTCTGCCCGTTTTTCTCTGGATATGGAAGATGCCACAGTTCAGGAAGTCCTTTCCGTTATTGAACAGAAAAGTCTGTATTATTTCACTTATAATATGGAGCAGATTGATGTACATCGTAAAGTATCAATCAATGTAAATGATGAAAGTATTACGGATGTACTGGGTCAGTTATTTTCCGGTGAGAGCATTAAATATGATATCGATGACAAACATATTGTTTTATATAAAGGAGCAAACCGGAATGTCGCTTTGATGAAAGCCCAACAGACGCGTAAGATAACAGGAACAGTCAAAGATGACAAAGGAGAACCTATTATCGGAGCTAATATAGTTGAGCAAGGAACAAGTAACGGTACAATATCTGATGTAGACGGCCATTTTTCGCTGGAAATATCAAATAACAGTAACCTGATCGTTTCTTATATCGGCTATATACAACAAAGAATAGCTCTGGGAAAAAAGAACACAATAAATGTAGTACTGTCAGAAGACACTAAAAAACTGGAAGAGGTAGTCGTTATCGGTTACGGTACACAAAAGAAATCGGATGTATCCGGATCTGTAACCACTGTTGCCGGTGAAAAACTGGCTAATTTACCTACGTCAGGTGCTGCCGAAGCTTTACAAGGAATGGCACCGGGCCTGTCTGTTAACTTCGGAACAGGCGCTCCGGGTAGTGATCCTACAATAACCGTACGTGGTATGACATCCTGGGGTTCCAGCAATGAACCACTGGTCGTAATTGACGGAGTACCGGGTGACATGGCTTATCTAAATCCCGAAGACATCAAATCCATGACAGTACTGAAAGATGCAGCAACAGCCGCTATCTATGGAGCACGTGCTGCTGCCGGTGTTATTCTGATCGAAACGCATCGTGGGGGAAAGCAAGAGCCTAAAATCACAGTTTCCGCCTATTTCGGTTTGGACGACCTACCCAAGCGGATGGATGTCTGTAATTCGGAAGAATTCATAAAAGTACGCAAGATGGCATTGACCAATGCCGGCTTACCTCAAAGCCGCTGGCCCAAATACATTTCAGCATACGAAGAAAATCCAGGTCAGTTTGCCGATACAGATTGGCAAAGAGAATATTACCGTCGTGGGCTGACTCAGAAATATAACCTGGGATATACCGCCGGAAATGAAATAATGAATGTAGCCTTGTCCGGTTTCTATTCCTCAACAGACGGTATTATCGTCGGCACAGACTCTGAGAAATTCGGTTTTCGTTTGAATTCTGATATCAAGCGTGGCAAATTCAAAATGGGAGAGTCCATCAGTTACGGACGCAAGACCACGACTCCGGAAGCCGACACCGGTTTCCCCGGTATGTACCAAACGACAAATATTGAACCTCTGGTATCAGTTTACGATCCGAATAATGACGGCGGTTATGGTGGTGCCATATCCGGTATGGGAATGTCGGATGCGGCAAATCCGGTCGCTTTCAACAACCTGATCAAAACGACCAAAGCGAATGATTATATCTCGGCTTCCGCCTATATCCAATATGAACCGATAGAAGACCTGATTATTAAATTCCAAGCGGGACGTAATATAAACTTCTACCATTATAAAACATTTACACCTACCTACTATGTAGGAGCCAGCAAAGTGAACAAAATAGCTTCTTTATACGAAGAAAGAAGCAAGCGGACAGAAGACTTGCTGGAGTTAACAGCCAATTATAATAAAACCTTTGCAGAAAAGCATAGCCTACAGGCATTGCTGGGTATCTCCCAGGAAGAGAACAGATTTGATGACCAGTCAGGCTCTGCCTCTCAGTTCGAGAACAACGATATGCAATACCTGGAACACGGGCAAACCAATTTCGCTGTAGGAGGAGGATACAACCGCTATGCACTGCGCTCTGCATTCGGTCGTGTCGGTTATAACTACGACTATCGTTATATGGCAATGGTATCAGCCCGTTACGATGGTTCTTCCCGTTTCGGTGAAGGTAATAAATGGGGATTCTTCCCTTCCGCTTCCTTAGGCTGGAATATTGCAAATGAAGGATTCTGGACAAAGATGAAAGAGACTGTATCGACCTTCAAGTTGCGCTTAAGCTACGGTGCTTTGGGTAACCAATCTATCGGGAATTATAAATATATACCTCGTCTGACATCCAATACGAATAACCTGAACTATCCGTTCGGAGGCAATCTGATCAGTATGGGATATGCTGTTATCGGCCTACCTTCCACACATATCAAATGGGAAACCACGTTATACAAGAATATCGGTATTGACTTGGGCTTCTGGAACAATAAACTCGAGTTTTCAGCCGAAGCCTATATCAAGAATACAAAAGATATGCTGTCGTCTAAAAATATCAGTACCTGTACAGGTTTCGGAAGCCTTATCGTAAACGAGGGACGTTTGCGTACAACCGGTTTCGAAATGCAGGCAATCTATCATGGAAGCGTAGGACGTAAATTTAAATACGACCTTGATCTGAACATTTCACATTACAAGAGTGTCCTCAAAGAAATGTCCGATCCCGGTTATCTGGATGAATATGGTCCGGCACGAACTTATGTAGGCGGTGAAATCGGAGAATTCTGGGTACTGAAAACCGACGGTATTTTCCAAAACCAGAAAGAAGTGGATGATTGGAACGCCCAGCACGGTTCGAAAGATGCTTCCGGCAACTGGATTCCTTTACAACCGGCAGCAGCCCCCGGTGATATCCGTTTTATCGATCAGAATGGAGATGGAAAACTGGACTCGAACGACAAAGTAAAAGTGGGTAGCGGTAATCCTAAAGCCATTGTCGGATTCAATGTGAACCTGCGTTACGGAGCTTTCGACCTGGTGGCAAACTTCTATGGTAATTTCGGAGTGAAGCGCTATAACTATATGAAACGCCAGTTACAACGTATGGATAAGGTATTCAACTACGGTAAGGATGCCTTAAATGCATGGACACCGGAAAACACGGATACGGATATTCCACGTGCGGTAGTAGGTGATCCTAACGGTAATATCCAAACTTCAGACCGATTTGTTGAAAATGGTAATTTCCTGCGTCTGAATAATCTCCAGGTCGGTTATAATATGCCGTCTAAAGTATGCAAGTCACTACGTATCGAGAATTTGCGTGTTTACCTTGCAGCAAACCGTTTGTTTACGATTACCGGTTATAAAGGATACGATCCGGCAACCGGAGCAACATCCAATAGTGATACCGGAACTACTTATATGGGTATTGACGACGCATTGTATCCTTTGAGTCGTTCCTATATGATTGGTTTGAAATTTGGTTTTTAATCATTAAAGAAGAATATCATGAAACTGAAGAATATATTTATCGCAGGCCTGGCGCTTAATCTCGGGTTAACAGCTTGTACTGGTACCTTCCTCGACGAAAAGACAAATCCCAACTATCTGACTCCTTCCACATTCTGGAAATCGGAAGGTGATATACTCAAAGGACTTACATCCGCCTATGCCTATTTGCAACCGAATATGGGATGGGGAATGCCTTTCGAACGGTATATTGTAGTCGATAACTACCGGAGTGATGAACTGGACTTCCGTGCCGATGTGACCTCATGGATGAATCTAGCAATGTATAACAACACGCCAAACGATGCATTGGGTTACAGCGAATGGCGCGACCTGTTCAAAGGCATTAATTACTCCAATCAATGTCTTGACAATATCCCCAGCGTAGAAGGAATATCGGAAGAAGTAAAAAACCGTTCGCTGGCGGAAGCCCGTTTCTTGCGTGCTTACTATTATTACCGGTTATATCTGAATTTCGGTGAACGATTGCCACTGTACGAACATGAGCTGAAAGGTACGGACGAAGAATTCTATCCTCAACAATCGCAACCCGGAGTCATCACCAGCTTTATCGAAAAGGAATTGTCGGAGGTACAGAGCTACCTGCCCGAGCCTGACGGATGGAAACCTGAAGAGGCAGGACGCGCCACCAAATATATGGCGGCAGGCATACTTGCTAAATTCTATATGTTCCGCAATCAGCAGGATAAAGCGGAAAAAGAATTGAAAAAGATCATCGACAGCGAGAAATATGAGTTGATCGACAACTATGCAGATTTATGGGACGGATTGCATAAGAACAGCAAGGAAGCCGTGTTTGAAGTGCAGTACTCCGGAAATATGGACGGTGGTCGTCGCGAGTTTAACCGCATCGCCCTTCACCTGGCCTCCAGTGATGCCGAAGGATACGAAGAAGCATATCCCTCTTTCTGGTTATTCGATGTCATGAAGCAGGATAAAACGGTCGACGGTAAATACAGCGACCGTCTGTATGCTACAATCCTCTTTGATGATCCGGAAACTAAAGCATTCTACATGGAAGAAGGCAAGCATTTCAGCGACTACCATTCGAAAGATGCTATTTACTGGCATAAGTTTATGACTTGGGACGAGTCCTTAAGCCAGTACTGGGACTATAGTGCTTTTAATATTCCGGTAATTCGCTATGCGGATGTCCTCTTACTGTATGCTGAATGTCTTAATCACAGAGGGGCTACTCCATTGGCTATCGACTATATCAATCAGGTACGTGAACGTGTAAATGTTACGGCTCTCCCGAAAGACATGAGCAAGGATGCCGTCCTGAAACATTTGCAGGATGTGGAACGCCCCTGCGAACTTGCCCTTGAAGGTTCACGCTGGTACGACTTGGTGCGTTGGGGTATTGTGGAGCAAACTTTGAGAGCGCATAAGAAACCTTTCGTGGATAATTATGTAGACAGCAAACACAAACTGTTGCCTATCCCGCACGATGAATTCCTGTTAAATCCTGACTGGGAACAAAATCCGAATTTCTCCAAATAAAAGCATCCTGTTGCATACAGGCTCGATGTAACATTACATACAGGTTTCATGTAATGTTACACAGAGCCTGTGTGTATAAATCGAATAATCCTTTACAGGAGCTTTCACTTTATAAACATTTTTAATCATGAATAAGATAATAAACCATCTTTCGGTTTGTTCCGCTCTCCTATTGTCTTCCTGTTACACAGGAGTGAAGAGCGACGTTTCGCCGGATGAAATAAAAAATGACCGCAACGACTTTTACAACCTGATAAATATCAAGAATGTACCGCAAACGGAAAAAGACCGGGACCTCTTCGTATTTGCCGACCAGGGTTCATGGACCGGATATGCATTACCGGAAAATGAGACAACCCGGCTGGCAGGTAGCTTTGTCGGTCCTTATATGATGACCGGCAGGGGATGGATTGCCCGTTCGCTTGCAGAGCCGGTTATCCGGGTAGATGGTGAAAAGTATGACCTTGCCCGTAATATACAGACTTCAAAATATTATCCGGGCAAACTGGTACAGGAATTCAGGAACGAACAGTTGAGTTTCGTAACCGAGTTATGTTTCTCGTCTGCCCGTACAGCAGTGATCCGTTCCAAAGTGAAAAATATAGGTCCGAAGGATGTGACCGTATCTTTACAATGGCTTGGCGGGGTTTATGAAAACAGTGCAACCTTGTCGGCTACCGGTAAAGGAGTGAAGATTGTCCATAACAGAGAGCAGACGCTAACATTTGCCTCATTCAATACAGCCGAAAACGTGCAGTTGATAGGAAAAGACAGTTTGCTCGCCGTCGAAAAAGCGAGCTTACTACTCACGCCTGGCAGCGATTTCGAAACAGTCTCCACCCAAACCTTTGCATTCGATGAAGCAGCATTGAATAAGGAAATTGAACTACTCAAGGAATTGGATGCCGGCCAGGTTTTTGCAGAGAATGAAAAACGATGGAATACGTATCTGTCCTCCCTGTTCGATAATGACAGCCCGTTCATGAAAGAAAACAAATACAGGCATGTGGTAGCAAAAGCCCTGATGACACTGGTTGCCAACTGGCGTACCCCGTCAGGTGATATCCTACACGACGGGACCTACCCTTCTTATAACGGTTTCTTTGGTGTTTGGTCGTGGGACTCATGGAAACATGCTGCAGCCAATGCTTTGTATAACCCTGAAGAAGCAAAAAACGAGGTACGCTGCCTTTTCGATTATCAGGCGGAAAATGGAATGATCCCCGATTTTGTAAGCCGCAATAAGGAACGTATCAACTGGCGTGATACAAAACCTCCTTTGGCTGCATGGGCTGTTAAATGCATTTATGACGCTACCGGCGACAAGGCTTTTGTGGCGGAAATGTTCGATAAGCTATACAAATATCACCAATGGTGGTACACCGACCGCGACCACGACAAGAATGGCATCTGCGAATATGGTTCTACGGATGGGAGCCTGATAGCAGCATGCTGGGAAAGCGGCATGGATAACGGAGTTCGTTTCGACGACGCTGTTATGCTGAAGAATGAACCAGAGAACGCCTGGTCGATGAACCAGGAAAATATATGTCTCAACTCCTTCCTTTATGCGGAAAAAGGTTTTCTGGCAGAAATGGCGGAAATACTCGGAAGAAATGAACTGGTATCCCAATTAAAACAAGAGGCGGAAAGCCTGAAAGTACATATCCAAACGAAGATGTTCGACGAGGAAACCGGCTTCTTTTACGATACCCGGCTGGGAACAGGCGAGTTCATCAAAGTCATGGGCGCCGAATGCTGGTTGCCGCTTTGGGCTGGTGTAGCCACTCCGGAGCAGGCACGAAAAGTATTGGATAAGATGCTCGACCCGCAGAAATTCAACTCGAAAATTCCATTGGGGACATTAGAAATCAGCCACCCGAAACTTCGTCCGACCCGGGGATACTGGCGCGGTCCGGTTTGGATAGACCAGGTCTATTTCGGAGTTATGGGACTACGTAACTATGGCTTTGACAAGGAAGCAGACAGATTTGTTGCCAAATATATCGACAATGCCCAGGGATTGCTTACGGACGGACCTATCCATGAAAACTATAATCCGCTTACGGGTGAAACTCTGAACTGTCCGAACTTTAGCTGGTCGTCGGCTGTAACTATAAAAATGTTGTTGAATAAATAAGCATACAGATATGAGAAAACAAGTATTGTTCGCTATAGGAATGTCCGTTTCTTTGTTTGCCGCCCATGCCCAGTACGATGGGGCTCCGATGGAAAAGCCACAGGCGAAAAAGGAAGCAATGAAAGAAGTGCGTCGTGATAAATATCCCCATTCGGATAACGACTGGGAAAACTTCGATGTACTGCATATCAACCGCTTGCCTTCCGCCGCCACCTTTATGGGATATCCGACGAAAAAACTTGCCGTCGGCGGTGTGAAGTCGGCATCCCCCTATTATATGTGCCTGAATGGAACCTGGAAGTTCCATTATGTTCCGAAAGTTGCCGAACGACCTATGGACTTCTGGAAGCAGGACTTTGATTTGTCCGGTTGGGCCGATATTACTGTACCGGGAAACTGGGAACTCCAAGGCTTCGGCTATCCTTTTTATGTAGGCAGCGGGTATGGTTTTAAGAAGAACCCGCCGCTGATTCCTGCCGATAACAGCCCTGTAGGCTCTTATAAACGGAAGTTCACCGTGCCTGCCAACTGGAAAAACCGTCAGGTCGTTCTTCATTTCGGTTCCGTTGCTTCATCCTTCTATGTTTGGGTGAATGGTAAACAGGTCGGTTATTCGCAAGACTCCAAGACATCCGCCGAATTCGACCTCTCAGGTTACCTGAACTGGGGCGGAGAGAATGAGATAGCCGTTCAGGTCTTTAAATTCAGCGACGGATACTATCTGGAAGACCAAGATTTCTGGCGCTTTGCCGGCATACAGCGTGACGTGTATCTATATGCCCGTCCGCAGACACATATCCGCGATTTCGAGGTGGTGACCGATCTGGATGACTTGTACACCGATGCCGATTTCAGCCTGTATCTCGAATTAGGGAACAGAAACCCGGAGAAGATAAAAGGCGCCGAAATAGAAATCGACCTCCAGGAACCGGATGGACGCAGCATCTATACAGAACGGAAAAAGCAACAGAAAGGGAATCCGGATATCGAATTCCATAAGAAGGTCATTGCCCCGAAACTTTGGAGTGCGGAGAAACCCCATCTGTATCGCCTGCTTTTAACCTTGCGGGTGAACGGAAAAGTAGAAGAGGTTGTTTCCCGCCAAATCGGTTTCCGGGAATGTGAAACGAAGCATGCCCAGCTATGGGTAAACGGCAAGCCTGTATATATAAAAGGAGTGAACAGGCACGAGCATGACCCTCATACCGGACATGTGGTCGATGAAGCTTCGATGATTAAAGACATACAATTGATGAAACAATTCAATATCAACAGCGTACGCACCTCTCATTACCCGAACGACCCGCGCTGGTACGAACTTTGCGACCAGTATGGCATCTATGTGGTGGATGAAGCCAATATCGAAAGCCACGGAATGGGCTACGCCCCCGACAAGTGCCTTGCCAACCAGCCCGAATGGGAAAAAGCCTTTGTAGACCGCACGGAACGCATGTTTGAAAGGGATAAAAACCATCCTTGCGTCATTGTCTGGTCGCTGGGAAATGAAACCGGCGAAGGATGCAACTTCGCCACGACTTATAAATGGATACATGCCCACGACAGGTCGCACCGCCCGGTTCATTCGGAAGACGGAATCAAAGGACCTTATACCGATATCTTCTGTCCGATGTACAAGAAGCTGGATGTATTGCTGAACTGGACCCTTTACCTGCCGAACAAACCGCTTATCCTCTGCGAGTATGCACATGCCATGGGCAACAGCCTCGGCAATTTCCAGGACTACTGGGATGTGATAGAGAAATACCCGAGCCTGCAGGGCGGATTTATCTGGGACTGGGTAGACCAGGGTATTGCACAGAAAACTCCCGACGGCCGTTTCTATTGGGCATATGGCGGTGATATGGCACCGGAAGGAACACCGAGCAGCAAGAACTTCTGTATGAACGGACTGATTGCTGCCGACCGCACCTTGAAACCGCATATCTGGGAAGTGAAGAAAGTTTACCAGAATATCCATTTCCGCTTGGCGGACTACCATCAAGGGTTGGTCGAGCTGACAAACAAATTCTTCTTTACCGACCTCTCCGATTTCACATTCGGCTGGCGTCTGGAAGGAAACGGCGAAGTACTGGCAAACGGAACGTTCGACAACGTCGAACTGCCTGCCCAAGAGAAAGGCCTGTTCAAAACATCCTTCCCTGCTATTGATGAAAAGCCCGGAGTAGAGTACTATCTGAACTTCTACGCCTATCAAAAATCGGATGCAGGATTGCTGAAAGCCGGTGAAGAACTTGCCTGCGAGCAGGTAAAACTACCGTTTGGCAAACCCGACCTGTCTTCGCAGCCCGCCGTTCCGGTGAAAGCAGAAGAACATTCCGGCCGTATGGAAGTGACAAGCGGAAAGATGAAAGTCGCCTTCGACCTCTCTACCGGCGCCTTATGCTCCTACCAGTCCGATGGCAAGGAAATGATACAGGAAGCCCTGCGTCCTAACTTCTGGCGTCCGTCTACAGACAATGATTTGGGAAGCGACCTGGCAAAACGTTGCGACCCATGGCAGCATGCCGGACGGGATGCCAAACTGGTACGAATCGAAAAGCAACAAACCGGTACCGATACATACGAACTGACATCTACCTATCAGTTGCCGGAATCGGTGGGACACTCCTCCTTTATCGTGAAATACCTGGTTTCAGGAGAAGGATATGTAGATGTAAACTGTCTTTTCATCCCAGCCAATGATACTTTACCATTGCTTCCTCGCCTGGGAGTGAGCCTGACATTGAACCGGGAATACGACCAGATGGAATGGTTCGGACGCGGCCCGCACGAGAACTATTCCGACCGTCTGACAAGCGCTTTTGTCGGACGCTACAAAGGCAGTGTATGGGAACAGTATTTCCCTTACGACCGTCCGCAGGAAAACGGCAACAAGACCGAAGTCCGCTGGATGACCCTCACCAATACATCGGGTAGCGGACTGAAAGCCGCAGGTCAGCCGTATATAAGCACCAGCGCCTACCTCTTCCCGACCGAAGACCTGAGCGAAGTAGACCTGAAGAAGCATCAGCGCCACATGTCCGACATACAGCCGAAAGACATGGTTACCTGGAACATCGACTGGAAACAAATGGGCGTAGGCGGCGATACAAGCTGGGGCGCCTATCCGCATCAACCGTATCTGATACCTGCTATAAGACACAGTTTTGGATTCCGTTTATATCCGTTATAATTAGATAGGGGCAGGTTTGGAACCTGCCCCTTCGTTTTGTATCTTTGCCGCGTCTTTGTAAAATACAACATTAAGAACAAGATGAGTCAATATTCAGAAGAAATAGAAAGAAGAAGAACGTTTGCAATCGTCAGCCACCCGGATGCCGGTAAGACCACACTGACTGAAAAGTTGTTGCTTTTCGGAGGTGCCATACACGTAGCCGGTGCTGTAAAGTCCAACAAAATTAAAAAGACAGCAACCTCCGACTGGATGGAGATTGAAAAGCAGCGCGGTATTTCTGTTGCAACTTCCGTTATGGCTTTCGATTATTCGGACCATAAGATTAACATCCTCGATACTCCCGGTCACCAGGACTTCGCGGAAGATACGTTCCGGACATTGACTGCTGTAGACAGTGTGATTATCGTGATTGATGCCGCCAAAGGTGTGGAAGCACAGACCCGTAAACTGATGGAAGTCTGCCGCATGCGGAAAACCCCCGTTATCGTATTCGTCAACAAGATGGACCGCGAAGGGAAAGACCCGTTCGATTTGCTGGACGAGGTGGAAGAAGAACTGAAAATCCATGTCCGCCCCTTAAGCTGGCCTATCGACATGGGACAGCGTTTCCGCGGCGTATATAATATTTACGAACAAAAGCTGAACCTCTATACACCCAGCAAGCAATTCGTAACCGAGAATATCGAGTTCAAAGACATAACCAGCCCGGAACTGGAAAACTATATCGACCCGAACCAGGCCGAAAAACTCCGCGCAGACATCGAGCTAATCGAAGGCGTTTATCCCGAATTTGACGTAGCCACTTACTTAAAAGGAGATATCGCACCGGTATTCTTCGGTTCCGCCCTGAACAACTTCGGGGTGAAAGAGTTGCTGGACTGCTTTATCAACATCGCCCCATCTCCCCGTCCGGTTCAGGCCGTAGAGCGCACAATAGACCCGGAAGAAGACAACTTCACCGGCTTTATCTTCAAGATACATGCCAATATGGACCCGAACCACCGCAGTTGCATCGCTTTCGTAAAGATATGCTCCGGACGTTTCGAGCGCAATGCCAACTACAAACACGTACGTTTCGGCAAGATGATGCGTTTCAGCAGCCCTACCGCTTTCATGGCACAAAAGAAAGAGGTGGTGGACGAAGCCTATGCAGGGGATATCATCGGTTTACCGGACACAGGCAACTTCAAAATCGGCGATACGCTGACCTCCGGCGAAGAACTCCATTTCAAAGGACTGCCCAGCTTCTCGCCGGAAATGTTCAAATACATCGAGAATGCCGACCCGATGAAGGCAAAGCAATTGAACAAAGGCATCGAGCAGTTGATGGACGAAGGGGTTGCCCAGTTGTTCACCAACCAGTTCAACGGACGCAAGATTATCGGAACGGTAGGACAATTGCAGTTCGAGGTTATCCAGTACCGCCTGCTCCACGAATACGGCGCACAATGTAAATGGGAACCAATCAGCCTTTACAAAGCCTGCTGGATTGAAAGCGACAACCAGGTAGCGCTGGACAATTTCAAGAAACGCAAATCCCAATATATGGCCCTCGACAAAGAAGGACGCGACGTGTATCTGGCGGACTCCGGCTATGTATTGATGATGGCACAGCAGGATTTCCCTGATATTAAATTCCACTTCACTTCAGAATTTTAAAGTATGCTTACATATATCCTGATAGGTGTTACAGCCGTTGTTTCTTACCTCTGCTTCGGGAATGAAAACCTCTTCCGGAAGCTGGCGTTTATCCCCTACCGCACCATTCACAATAAAGAATGGTACCGGTTGGTTACGCATGGTTTTGTACATGCCGACATGACACACCTGTTGGTGAATATGTTTACCTTCTGGTCGTTCGGAACCTATATGGAATCTTTATTCCAGTATGTAGGTTTCGGGAAGGCTGCCTACCTTGTCCTCTACTTCGGCGGGATGATAGTCGCTTCGCTTTACGACTTGATTAAACGGCGCAACGACCCGTATTATGTATCTATCGGGGCTTCCGGGGCGGTATCGGCGGTATTGTTCGCCTCCATCTTTTTCAACCCCTGGGGAAAGATATTGTTTTTCGCAGTATTGCCGATTCCGGGTATTATCTTCGGGGTGATTTATCTGGCATACTGCCAGTATATGGCAAAGCAGGCGGGCGATAATGTGAACCATAACGCCCATTTCTACGGGGCGGTATTCGGGTTCCTGTTCCCTATCCTGCTACGTCCGTCGCTGTTCCAGCAGTTTCTCTCTTTCTTTTAAGCGATTTCCTCCCACAGCCGTATAAATTCCACACAGTTCTGGGTAAAAGTGATGAAAAACAGGAGAACGACTATCCAGTCCAGTACCCTGTACATCCGTACCGGCAACTTGGTGTAAAACCAGCCTATCAATATCGGAACGGCAAACATCCAATGCCCTCCGAACAGCACGCCTTCGTTCATCCCGAAACGGAAAACGAAATGGATAACGGCATCCACCCCCAGAAACATCAGCAACAGCCAAACATACCTGTTATTCCAATTGAGGCAAACCGAAGCCACTACCAGCAATATCAAAAATACGATAACAGCATTCAGCCATCCATGCAAATATTCAGTCGGACGGAACACCACTACTTTATCTACCGGTTGAGGTACGAGAGGCGTTGTTAGTACGGTATTCCCCCAGAAGTCGATAAGCGCATGTTTACTGAAACTCTCTTCTTTCGGTTCATAGGTGCGGAATTGTTGGGACTTCTCTACCGGCACTTCCGGTTTAAGCAACAGGTCCTTGCACGCATATATCCCCCACAGAAAAAGGACACAAACGATAAACGAGAATAATACTTTGGCAGTTGTTTGTAGCTTGTGTAAAAAAGAAGTCTTGTTCAGCCAGACAGCCAACACAGGTTTAAGCGCATTCGTAGCCGTCGCGCCCCCACATAAGAAAGAGAGGAAAAGGACTGTACGCCCTTTGATACGCCCCGTCAGTTTATACTCCCGGGATAGCATTAATAAAGAGAATAGCAACAGGAAGAATGAAAAGGGATAAGTTTCGGGGGTGAAAGACAAGACCACCGTGGTGAAAAAGCTGCCGCAAAACAAAGTCAACAATAAAGCGCGATGGGTGGACAACAGCACGATCCGCTTCAAATAGCGGTATAAAAGCACTAAACCGCCTGTTATTAATAAATTCGTTATAATCAAGAAAATAACACTACTTTCCCCACCTTTCAACAGAGTTATGAACAGGGTTATCAACAGGCTTTTAAACAAGTGGAATAAACAGAAGAAAGGATGAAGCAGGTCGAACACCCCGCCGGTTGCATAGAGATGATACAGGTTTTCATATCCCAGATAACTGCTTTTATACCAAAGGGAAGGTTCCATCAAATCCGTATCATACAGCACATGGTAGCCCATCCAACCGTAAAGCAGGAAGAAGAAAAGGGAAAGCCCCGCTTCTACACCGCTCACAGGAAACAGGGTACGTCTTACCGCTCTCAGTTCGATACGGAGAGCCCTGAGAAGGATGGATATACATTCCGGCATCTTCAATGTCCTTTTTAATAGCCCCTTTTTTATCCGCGAGGCGCAAAGATAGAAATTTTCCCGGCTCCTTCCAAAAGCAAAGCTGTTGCGGGTGATGCAACAGCTCTATTGCGCCCCCCGCAACAGGGTTGTTGCACCACCCGCAACAGTACTATTCGACCTACCGCAACAGTAGGGACGATATCAAAGTTCCTCCGGCTTATCTCCCGCAGGTGTGCCCACATACACCGGAACCGTAACCGTGCGCGGCTCTTTCAGCAAAGTGCGTCCCGAGTTCAATTGGGTGCAGACCGCCAGTTCGTAGGTATCTTCGGCAAGCCCGGCAGGGATTAGCAAGGTTAGTTCCGAGGGGTTGTTTACTACAATGGCATCTTCATCCAACTTGGTTACAGCGCCTTTGCTGTTGGTCAGGGAAACACCTACTGCGGCATGCTCTCCTCCCACTTTCAGGCAGGCACCGCGCACGAAGAGGTTGTGCCCCGGGGTCATCTTTCCGTCCCGGTATCCGCTCTTGCGGTCTTCCACTTCGAGGATATACATTACGTTGTTCTTTTCGCCCAGGATATGGACGGAGGTCTTGGCGATTTCTTCGCGGAGCACCTTGCCCTGAACCATTGAAACATAGATATCGTTTTTCTCGGGGTTCCACTTGCCGCTTTCCACCACACCTGTAAAGCGGGGAACGGCATAAAACAAACCCGTATTGAGTTGATAGCCGTTCATCAATAACTGTGCGCATTTGCGTTGAAAAAGAGCTACGACATGCGCCTGTGTTTCCGGTCTGAGTCCGGTATCTTCGGCTTGCATTTCTTCCAATACTTTGTCGAGGTCTGCTTTGCCTGTACTTTCGAGTACGAGGATTTTGTCGTTAGGGTCTGCGGTTACCGTGTTGTCGGTAAGCCAGGCTTTTAAGGTATTTGCCATATTAAATTTGTATTAGGGCAGCCGGGGGATTTCCCGACTGCCGGGTTTAACTATGATTGTTTAGAAATAAAATCGAATGAATCAAGAAAGCGGATGGGACAGGCGGTTTGCCTACCTTTTATCTTGGATACACCTAACCGAGTACCCGTACGTCCTCCTGTCCGTGCCTTGGTACAACGTAGCACTGTTGAAGTACACGCTGCGAACGTACGTACTACCGGACGGAACCGACGACGACCAATAATAGCCGAAGGAACCCTGAAGGTCGGACAAACCGTCATCGAAGTACCGAAGACCCGCAGCAGGCAAAATAAGCTCGGGGTAGCCACTCTCTGCATTTACTTTAAATAAACCTCCATTATTACGGTCCAACCACTCTGTCGCATTCCCAATAGACCACAATTCATCAAATGTTGGTACACGATAACCCGGAGGGCAAGGGTCATTTACACCTTTGCTGCTATCGTTCCATAAATTGTTATTTTGAGGGGTCAACCAGTCGTAAGGGCTGTTGGGAGCTTTATAAAATGTATTGTTATTGGGTTTGGAATTACTTATAGGACCGGAAGCGACAGACTTACCATGGTTCGTAGCATCCTGACGTCCCCATTGGTAAATATTTCCGGTTCCGGCTACTGTCCCGTTCTTCCCGTCATTCGCCTGTGCCACACGGGTAGCTCCGCAATTGAAAGGCGCCCAGTAGCAATCCCCCTTCTTGATGGCGGTATAATAAGGAACCGCCCCCCCGTTTGTCGGATAGCCGAAGTAAGAGGCGCCACGCCAGATAGTGTAAGATTTAACATCCGTACCTTCCTGTTTAAGCTGTAGTGTTGCTTTATGAAGTTGGTACGCAACATCAGTCCCTGTTGAGGGAGCAACCTGAACAGTGTAGGTTGCTTTACAGCGGTTTCCCTCGATTGATTTACCGACATAAGTGATATTACCCAGCCAACTGTTTCCCCCATTTGCACTGGTGCAATAAGCCGGGTCATAACTGACTTCCGAGGATAATCTTTTAGGCTCGGTAAACATACTGTAGTATGAGATAGTAAGGGTTTTCCCTGATGTAGTGACACGATAACCCGTTTCGGGGTCGTGTTCGCTATCATCGGTATATCCGGTAAGGCTTATTCTGGGTCCCGCCTCAGTAAAGCTAACCTTGACAGTCGTTTTCAAGCTCTTGACAATTCTGTTGGTTATAGTCAAAGTTTGCTCTGCAGGCACTGATTCCGGAAAACCGGTCAGGGATGGGATAAGTTGTACTTTATAGGAAAAGGTTTCTTCATCTGTTCCTGTAGTTTCATAAGTAAGCCAATCGGGACCACTTATCTCGGAGCCGCCTGCACATTGCCCGGCAATGGTGATTTCTGGGATTTCGTTGTTTGCCTCTGCATGAAGCGTAACGGCTTCCGGTGAGGACAGGACAGGCTTTCCCAAAGGAAGGATAACCGAAAGCGCTACTTCGGTAGCAGTTGTACTGTCCATAAAGCGCAAGACGGCTTGCGGGTATTCTTCCTTATCGTAACCCTGCTTAGGAGATACCGTATATCGATATCCGGATACCGTGGATTTGGTAAGAGGGGTGGCGGCGCTTACTTCCAGCCAGTCGCATTGCTGGGCGGCTTGGCTACCGACGTAGCTTTTCTTTAACTCCGGTTCTTTGGCGGCATTGACTTCCACAATAAAGCTATCGTCGGTTTTCATGGTTTTCATGGTTACAAGACGGGAGGCGGCATCGTAGGTTATCTTGTCTTTCAAGGGGTCGGCTACAGTAACGCTCAGGCTGTAATCGCCGCCGCTTATCTCCGGGTTGTAGTCGTCTATGTAGCCTCCTTCATCCCATTCGGCTACATCCAGCGTAAAGTCCAGATGGTATTCGTCTGCTTTTGTGATACCGATAGTGTACCGGTGGTTATTGTTTATTTCCAGTGCAACCTCCCCACCGTCAGCCGTTTGCTGGATAAACGGTATCTGATAAGAGACTTCTTTTGCCTCTGTTTTATTTACCTGATAGCTACCGTTCAGAATCAGGCAGCCTTTATCTTCCAACGGGCTGGGATAACTGTAGAATGCAGATACCTGCAAGCCTTCATTGGCTTTCTCACCGTCAAAAGCGCATGCCGGGTAAGTAATTAACTCCCCATCTGCGGCAGGGGTAGTTCCATACACCTTTGCAGGGAAGAAGGTCGTTCCTTTCCGTCCGTTCCCCATAGAGATAGACTCCAGATGGAATTTGGAATCCTTCTCTATATTGCTTACATCGAAACGGGCCATTGTGCGGGTCAGCTTAAAACCTACCTGCACACGGGCAGAAGAACTAAAGTCTGTCAGGTCGATAGGGGTTGTTTGTGCTCCTACCATCGGAAGGGGCAAACCTAATGCCTCAGAGGCATTAGTTAATAATGGGGAATGGTATTTGCAGAAGTCTTTTTCCGAAGGGGTTCCGTCATTTAAGACGCCTGTTTCCATATCATAAGTAAGCGGGGCGAAATAGGTATCGGCTACAGGGGTACCGTCTGTAGGATTCATCAGTTCCGTTTGGTTGGCGATGCAGTAGAGACGGACAAACAAGCCTTTTTGGAGTTCCAGCAAGGCGGTAGTCGTAGCATTGTCAACACTCGGTGTAAGGTCTAATTCTTTTGCCCCGGCGGGTAGTGCCGAACCGTCCTGCCGATAGGAGAACCGTTCGCGGAAAGTATACCCATCGCCTTCGGCTTTTGCTCCGAATACATAGATATCCAGTGTCGCGATTTCGTTTTCCGCTTCGGTGGCAATGGGAGCATCGGCTTTCGTTTCCGCCTTCGTCTCCGCTTTAGTAGTTTTCACCGTGAGTTTGTTCTTAAAGGAAATAAGCACCTCACGTCTGTTTGCACTGTCCGCTTCATCCGTAGATGTTCGGTCTGTCTTGTCCGATTCCGATGTACAGGAGGCAAGCAGCACGGCAGCAAGCAGATATACGCTTGCTGCGAGTGCCTGTACCGGTCTGATTGAGGGACATAGACCTTGTAGTTTCGTTTTCATATCCATATATATTGTCGTTTGTATTCGTTATTACCCTGTTTTCAATTAACGAGCAGTGTCACTTGTTCTCTTTAGAGGGACTATCTGAGTTCACTAAAGACTAAGTCAATATTTGGCAAATATATAAAGATATTACTACATGTTAACTGTATAACTGTTTGATTTTAAACGATTAATATGTATAGTCGAACTGGCAAAAAGCCGAGAATATATGATTCTTAACAGCTTTCACGGCACGATATTTTTTATTTTACCCTGATTTTAACTTAGTCTTTAGTGAACTACTTACTATTTATTCTATCGCACTTGACCATTACAG
>DXVO01000020.1 GCA_019417325.1 Parabacteroides sp.
TTTTTGTGGTCCCACTTGGGCTTGAACCAAGGACTCCCTGATTATGAGTCAGGTGCTCTAACCAACTGAGCTATGGGACCTATTCAGAGGCTTGCTCTGAAATCGGGTGCAATATTACGACTTATTATCGAGATATGCAAGTATTAAGATGAAAAAACTTATTTTTCGGCTGCATCTTCTGCAGAAAATTCCATTAAATAAGCCTTAATAAAGTCATCTATTTTACCGTCCATCACCCCATTAACATCCGATGTCTGATAATTAGTACGATGGTCTTTTACCCGGCGGTCGTCAAATACATAGCTACGAATCTGAGACCCCCATTCGATTTTCTTCTTGCCTGCCTCGATTTTAGCCTGCTCTTCCATACGGTGCTTCAGTTCCTTATCATAAAGGATAGAACGTAATTGCCGCAAGGCATTCTCACGATTCTTAGGCTGGTCGCGCGTTTCCGTATTTTCAATTAGGATTTCTTCCTCTTCTCCGGTATACGGGTCTTTATATTGATAACGTAAACGAACACCGGATTCAACCTTGTTCACATTCTGACCACCAGCACCACCCGAACGGAAAGTATCCCATGATATGGCTGCCTGGTCTATTTTTACTTCAATCGTATCATCTACCAAAGGAGTCACAAACACAGAAGCAAAAGATGTCATACGTTTACCTTGGGCATTATAAGGAGAGACACGTACCAAACGATGCACGCCATTCTCGCACTTCAGATAACCATATGCATAATCACCTTCTATATTTAGCGTTGCCGTTTTGATTCCGGCTTCATCACCTTCCTGATAGTTCGCTACTGAAATCTTGTATCCATTCGCTTCCGCATAACGGGTATACATTCTCAGCAACATGGAAGCCCAGTCCTGACTTTCAGTACCACCGGCACCTGAATTAATTTTGAGAACGCAACCCATCTGGTCAGCTTCCTGCCGAAGCATATTGCGAAACTCCAGGCTTTCAGTTAATTGAAGGGCTTTATTATATGCAACATCAACCTCCTCTTCGGTAATAATTTCCTCCTTTACATATTCATAAGCTAATTGCAACTCTTCAGCCGCATCATGAACTTCATTGTAAAGTTCTATCCACTTCTTCAGCTCTTTCACCTTTTTCATCTGGACCTCTGCCCGTTTGGCATCTTCCCAGAAACCGGGGTCATGTGTACGTAATTCTTCTTCTTCCAACTGGATGGTCTTACCATCTATGTCAAAGATACCCCCTCAGCGCTAATTCGCGCTCCAACACATTCTGTAGTTGGTCTGATGTTATCATAATATAAATCTTATTTTATTAAACTTGCGGCAAAGATAAAGAAATAGTTGACAGCAGACAACAGCCGGCTTACTCTACATACATTTCCTCTATCAGGTCCGCATATCTACGGAGTACTACAGGGCGGCGCAACTTCAATGTATCCGTCAGCTCACCTGTTTCCATACTAAAGGGCTCTGCAAGCAAAACAAAACGCTTGATTTTCTCAAAAGAAGCCAGATTTTTCTGATGTTCTTCCACACGAGCCTCAATAAAACGAATAATATCTCTATTCTTCACCAATTCTTCACGGCTTTCGAAAGATAGACCTCGCTCCTTCGCGTACTGTTCAAGCAAAGGATAAGCCGGGACGATCAATGCACTGACAAACTTACGCTGGTCACCTATTACTGCAATTTGCTCAATATAGGAATCACCACTCATCAACATCTCAATAGCCTGAGGCGCAATATATTTTCCGTTTGATGTCTTATACAAATCCTTTATACGTTCCGTAAAGAATAAGGTATCACCTTCCAGGCGGCCTGCATCCCCTGTCCTGAAAAAGCCATCTTCAGTAAATGCCCTTTTATTTTCGACAGGTTTATTATAATAACCACTCGTTACTGTTTTTCCTTTCACCAATATCTCACTATTGCTTTCATCTATCCTTACTTCCACTCCTGGCATAATAGTTCCGATAGAACCAAACTGAAAACCTATTTCAGGATAAAAACAAACAGTTGCAGTTGTTTCGCTCAAGCCATATCCATATATAATAGGGATATTGACAGACTGTAAAAACTCGTTAACCGTATCTGATAACGGAGCTCCTGCTACAGGGAAAAAGCGTCCGCGTTCTATACCTAATACTTTTTTCAACAAAGTAAACACCGTATTATTATAGAACTTAAATTTCATGCTTAACCCGCACGGAGGCGTCAAGCCTTTGTTTTTATATTCCAGATTATAACGTCTTCCTGTTTCTATAGCATCCAGAAAAATCTTTCTCATCGTAGGAGAAGCCGAATTAATTTTTTCATGCACTCCTGCATACACTTTTTCCCAAAAACGAGGAACATTACACATTAATGTAGGATGTACTTCCGGCAATGTTTGCTGTATCTTCTTCGGGTCCTGGTTGATTGCTACCTTTACTCCTTTATGCAAGCAGTAATATGTCCATGCTTTCTCAAAAATATGTGTGAGAGGAAGAAAACTCATTGACAAATCCTTATCTGTTACCATCGGTAGACGAACGTCATGAATACGCATAGCTTCCAGATAATTGGAATGATGCAGCATTACCCCTTTCGATTCTCCTGTAGTACCGGATGTGTATATAATAGTAGCCAGATCCTCAGGAACGGCTTCTTTCATTCGTACTTTTACTATTGTCTCCGCCTGGTTATTATCCCCTAAACGCAGAAAATCATCAAAATAAATCGATGTCTTATCTTCCGGATTCAACTTTACGGCAGAATCAAACACGATAATACGGTTAAGGACCTTTGAAGCCTTCTGTACCTTAAATGCATTATTATATTGTAGCTGTTCGCCTACAAACAAGGTACGGATGCCGGCATCATTAATAATATACTCTATTTGTCCGGGAGAACTGGTTGCATACATTGGAATTGAAACAGCACGGTTTCCATACGCTCCGAAATCCGTGTACAAACACTGCGGCATGTTCTGAGAATAAATACCGATATTCTCTTGAACTTCTATTCCAAACTCTGCCATCGCCTTGGCAGTCAGCATAACTTTGTCGGAAAATTCTCTCCAGGAGATTTTGGACCATTTTCCGCTTTCATTGTCACGTTGCTTTAATGCCGTACGTGATCCATATTTCTCCGCCTGACGATGAATTAACTCGGCATAGTGGTAATAAATCATGATTCTTTCTTTTGAATTGATACGGCAAATGTACTCTTTTCTGCTCTAACAGACATGATATTAGCTCGTTTTTTACACAAAATCACGCAATTTGTGCAATTTACACGTTAAAATAAGATAAATATAGTAGTATGTATTGCATAGTACATAGGCAATACATATATTTGTGACATAATTCAAATTGCAATACTAATGAATGCAGAGAACGTAAAATCACAAATGAGAAAAGGAACACTGGAATATTGCATTCTATTGCTCCTGCGCAAAGAGCCGGCGTACACCTCTGACATCATCCAGAAGTTACAAGAAGCTAAACTGATTGTAGTGGAAGGTACCCTATATCCTCTCTTAACCCGCTTAAAAAACAGCGAATTGTTAAGTTATCAATGGATAGAATCTACGCAAGGTCCACCCAGAAAATATTACCAGCTCACCCCCAAAGGCGAAGAGTTTCTCGGAGAACTGGAAACATCCTGGCAGGAACTGAATGATACAATAAACCACATCAGAAACAATTAAAACAAAAGACGATGAAAAAGACATTGACAGTTAATTTGGGAGGTACCGTTTTCCACATTGATGAAGATGCATATCAATTATTAGATAAATATCTTTCCAACCTCCGCATTCACTTCCGCAAAGAAGAAGGCTCAGAGGAAATCATGAACGATTTTGAAATGCGTATCTCGGAATTATTCAACGAACGGACACGGTTGGGATACGAAGTCATCACAATCGAACATGTGGAGAATGTGATTAAGCGAATGGGAAAACCGGAAGAAATTTTCGACCACGAAGAAGAAGACAAGGAAGAGCCCAAAGCACATACAACCTTCCAGGAGAATGGAGGGCAAACCGGCAAAAAGCGACTGATGAGAGATCCGGACAACCGTATCTTAGGAGGTGTTGCCGGAGGTATTGCAGCTTATATGGGATGGGACGTAACAGCAATTCGTCTGGCAATGATCCTATTATTACTAATACCCGTCGCGCCTGTTTTTCCTACTGTAACTATTTATGTAATCTTATGGTTAGTAATGCCATTGGCACGTACTGCCGCCGACAAATTAATTATGAGAGGAAAAAGTGTTACTCTTGAAAATATAGGAAAGACAGTCACCGATGGCTTTGAAAAAGTATCCAGCAAAACAAACGAATTCATTCATTCGGAGCAACCACGCAGCTTTCTGCAAAAATTAGCCGATTTATTCGTAATGGCGATTGGCTTTATTTTGAAATTCCTTGCAGTTCTGTTCGCAATCATATTAATGCCGGTTTTACTACTAATCGTTTTCGTTTTAGTTGCAGTAGCTTTTGCCCTGTTAGTAGGTGGAACAGGTGTACTCTATCATTTATCCCCATTCGGAATGAACCTGTACTCCGGAGCTCCTGTCTGGTTAACAATTATGGGCTGTATCGGAACTATCCTATTGATTGGTATTCCTGTATTCTCTTTGCTATATGCTGTATGCGGGCAATTATTCAAACTGAAATCTATGCCAGCATCTGCTAGATGGACCTTATTGGCGCTGTGGATAATTTCGCTGATTTTGTGTACCGTATATTTTTACCAAACCGGAATCAACGGTTGGAGTCCCTGGGAGAATTTATTTACCATTTAAACAACACAAATAACAGACATCATGAAAAAATCAAAATTATGGATCACCCCGTTTCTGTTGCTATTGATCGTAGCAACAACATCATGCGACATACGGACATTAAGGGGAGACGGGAACGTTGCCAGCCGCGATATTCCAATCAGCAGCTACAATGAAATACAGATACAAGGAAGTAATATTGATCTGAATTATACACAATCGAACGATGCACCCTCCTTGAAAATAGAATGCGACCAGAATATTCTGGAGGCATTGCGCACTGAAGTTATAGACGGGGAGTTAATTATCCGTCCTAAAAACAGACAGGAACAGATAGCTCCTACTCGTTTTGTCATAACGACAAATTCATCCGCATTAAAAGAGTTCAAAATGGCGGGTAGCGGGAATAGCCATCTAACAGGTTTCTTACAAGGGGATGAAATGGAACTTGAATTAGCAGGCAGCGGAACCATAACAGTCGATTCGCTTCTTGTCGATAAGTTAAACTGCAAAATAGCAGGTAGCGGCGATATCATCCTATATGGAAAAAGCAATCATACGAATGCCCAAATGGCGGGTAGTTGCAAATTAAAAGCATTTGACCTGCAAACGGAATCATTAAATGCAAAAATGGCGGGTAGTAACAACATCGAAATTACAGTAAACAAAGAAATTTCTGTTAAAATAGCCGGAAGCGGCAACGTTCGTTATAAAGGAAATGCAGATGTTATAAAACAAAAGATAGCCGGAAGCGGTTCCATTTCCAAAGTAGAATAAATTAGCTGCGATTTTTATTTCATTGTGTGTATAAATAAAGAAGGCCGTCCCGTCTCGGGAGGGCCTTTCTTCTAAGGCTAACAAATTTATGAGTAAAAACCACTAATGAATCATTTTATTATGTAACTTTCTGCAATGAGTATCTATCTCTAAATAGAAAGAAACAGTTGCAAATATACGTAAAGTTTCTTGAAAAAAAATATTTTTTCAAGATTTACTTGAACGCATTTCTAATACGCACAGCCACATCTTCAAGTGCTTCGTGAGTTATCTCCAGTTTTTTTCCTCCAAAATACATATCAGATTCCTTTGTAATAGGAATCAAATGGATATGCGCATGAGGCACTTCCAGCCCCATTACTGCGATACCTACACGTTTACATTCAATAGCGGTTTCTTGCGCTCGAGCCACACGTTTGGCAAACGCCATCATACGCCCGAGCATTGTATCGTCTATATCAAATATATAATCTACTTCTTTTTTGGGAATTACCAATGTATGTCCCACTGCAACCGGATTAATATCCAGGAAGGCAAAAAATTCATCGTCTTCCGCAATTTTATGGCTTGGTATTTCCCCAGCCACAATTCTACTGAATATGGATGCCATAACTATTTTATTTTAAAGCGATATTTCCATGATTTCAAAACTCATAACGCCGGAAGGAACCTTAATTTCTGCGATCTCTCCCACCTTTTTGCCAAGTAAACCTTTAGCAATAGGGGTACTAATCGCTATTTTGTTTTCTTTCAGGTTTGCTTCCGTATCCGATACCAGTGTATAAGTCATTTCCATGTTATTCTTTGTATTCTTAATTCTTACCTTATTCAATATCTGGACAACATCGGTAGACACGCGTGACTCGTCAATCAAACGGGCATTTGCAATCAACCCTTTCAACTGAGCAATTTTACTTTCCAGAAGACCCTGAGCCTCTTTAGCCGCATCATATTCCGCATTTTCAGACAAATCTCCTTTATCACGGGCTTCAGCAATCTGCCTGATTACTTCCGGACGCTTGTTATTCTCCAAATCGTTTATCTCTGCCAGAATTTTATTATAACCGCTTTCGGTCATATAACTAACAGCTGCCATATTTAAATCCTCCTTCTTTATTTAAATTATTATTTATTTACTGAGCAATAAAAAAAAGAATCCCGGCCAACAATCTGGCCGGAACTCCTTTTTCCTTCTATTTAAGACTATGCAAAGATAGTAATTATTTCAAAACCTGCAAATAGGTTTAAAGTGCTTTACAACATATAAATCTGAATGTTAGCTTTCATTCGTTAAAGCACCGCTTTCACATCAGCTTCCAATTTTTCCGCATCTTCCACCCGCTTAACCAGATTACCTTTACGATCCAGAATAAAGAGAGCCGGCAAACGTTTCACATTGTACAGACCTGCCACCTGCGAATAAACGGATTCCGGGTCACGCACACAAACCCAAGGAAGGTTTGCAGCACCATTCCGCCAGAAATGGAAATCAGAATCCAATGATATCTGATATATCTCCAACCCATCTTTATGATAGCTGGTATATAAACCACCCAATGTCATATTCAAAGCAGGCGACCATTCGCTCTGGTAAGCGGTAAAGTTAATCAGCACCACTTTGCCTTTAGCTATATCCGATAGCTTAACAGCTTTTCCATATACATCCGGAAGCTCTATATCAAGGAAACTCACTTCTTTCTGCTCTACCTTTGACAGGTCTACCGGACGCTGGGCACGAAGAACTTTCATCGATTGGAGAGTCAGGTTATACAAATGCTTTGTACGGGGACTTTCCGGATAATAATGGTCAAAACTGGTCGCCACAGCACCATAAGCCCTCACATCACTCTTATCATACAGATCAAAGAACAACAACCCGTCTATCTGCTGGAATAATGCAAAATAAGCCGGAGTAGACATTGGAGCCGAATAAATGTATTTACGGGCAACTTCCTTATACGCATTGGCAGCTTCCAATACCTTATTACGGTAAGTCGTATCCGAAATCATTTTATCTTCATAATCTTTTCTCAAACGGCTGATTACCTGATTGGCATCCAACTGAGCTAAAGTTATCGCTTTAATCGCTTTACTGTTCTCCGAACCTTCCACCGTATAAGAAGTAGCGAACGTTCCCGCATCAGCCATGAATGTAACGGTTTCCGTAGAATCCACAGAGAAATTAATAAACTGATTATTAAGACGTAAACGATAGAAATCCGGATATTCCGGACGCTTTTCAGTAAACTTGAATTTGCCGCCGGCAGATAATTTTACAGAATCAAGCTTCGTTACAGTTGACAGACCTACATTTTCGATATACACAGTCTGTCCTTCAGCCCCTGCAATAACCCCTTCTACTTTAAATTCTGATGAGTTATTGCAAGCTGACAACAGAAATATACATAAGCCTAACACTGTCAGTAAACGTGTGGATTTTTGTTTCATCATTTCTTTACTTCTTATTTAATAATCCGCTGCAAATATACATTAATTTACAATTGTAACACTATTATTCATCAAATCTTACCCATTTTTCATAAAAAAAGAGTTCCCAGCGCGTATTTTATTTTCATTTTCATGTATTTACAGGTAAACTTTCATTACATTTGCACCAATTTTTACAGATAGAAAAATAAGAAGAAGATTATGCTTAATCCAATTAACAAGACGATCGAATTGGCTGATGGAAGAACCATCACCATCGAAACCGGGAAATTGGCCAAACAAGCAGACGGATCCGTTACCGTACGTATGGGTAACACCGTATTGCTGGCAACTGTTTGCGCCGCCAAAGATGCAGTTCCCGGTACTGATTTCATGCCGTTGCAAGTAGAGTACAAAGAAAAATTTTCGGCATTTGGCCGTTTCCCCGGTGGTTTTACAAAAAGAGAAGGAAAAGCTTCCGACTACGAAATTCTTACTTCCCGTTTGGTCGACCGCGCACTTCGTCCACTTTTCCCGGATAATTACCATGCAGAAGTTTATGTAAACATCATCCTGTTCTCCGCAGATGGCGAAGACATGCCGGATGCACTTGCCGGATTAGCAGCATCTTCTGCACTGGCTGTTTCTGATATACCTTTCAACGGTCCGATTTCTGAAGTCCGTGTTGCCCGCGTTGATGGAAAGTTCGTTGTAAATCCTACTTTCTCTGAATTGGAAAAAGCAGATATAGATATTATGGTGGGTGCAACGCTTGATAACATCATGATGGTTGAAGGTGAAATGAACGAAGTTCAGGAATCTGAAATGCTTGAAGCAATAAAAGTTGCCCATGAAGCGATCAAAGTACAATGCCAGGCACAGATCGAATTGTCCGAAGCTTGCGGCAAACTGGTAAAACGCGAATATTGCCACGAAGTAAACGATGACGAATTACGCAAAGATGTACACGAAAAATGTTTTGCAAAAGCATATGCCGTAGCAACATCCGGTACAGACAAACATCAGCGTGCTGAAGCATTTGAAGCTGTCGTTGAAGAATACAAGGCTCAGTTCTCTGAAGAAGAACTGACTGATGAAAAAGCAGAGATGATTGCCCGTTACTACCATGATGTGGAAAAAGAAGCAATGCGTCGTGCAATTCTGGATGAAGGTAAGCGTCTGGATGGTCGTAAGACTACAGAAATCCGTCCTATCTGGATTGAAACAGATTGCCTGCCCGGACCTCACGGTTCTGCAGTTTTCACTCGTGGTGAAACACAGTCATTATCTACAGTTACATTAGGTACAAAAGCCGACGAGAAGATGATAGATGATGTTCTGAACCACGGAAAAGAACGTTTCCTTCTGCATTATAACTTCCCTCCTTTCTCTACAGGTGAAGCAAAAGCTTCCCGTGGCGTAGGTCGTCGTGAAATCGGTCACGGTAACCTTGCACACCGTGCATTGAAACGGATGATTCCGGAAGATTATCCTTATGTGGTGCGTGTTATCTCCGACATTCTGGAATCTAACGGTTCTTCTTCTATGGCAACTGTATGTGCAGGTACACTGGCTTTAAGAGATGCAGGTGTTCCGATGAAGAAACCGGTATCCGGTATTGCAATGGGATTAATCTCTGAAAATAAAGGACAGAACTATGCAATCCTTTCAGATATTTTAGGTGACGAAGACCATTTAGGTGATATGGACTTCAAGGTAACCGGAACCAAAGACGGTATCACTGCAACCCAGATGGATATCAAGGTGGACGGCTTATCATATGAAATCCTTGAAAACGCATTGGCTCAAGCAAGAGAAGGCCGTATGCACATTTTAGGAAAGATTATGGAAGCACAACCTGAAACCCGTTCCGACCTGAAACCTCATGCTCCGAGAATTGAAGCTATGACTATCGGAAAAGAATTCATTGGCGCAGTAATCGGCCCGGGCGGAAAGATTATCCAGGGTATCCAGGAAAAGACCGGTGCTGTTATCACTATTGAAGAAATTGACGGTGCAGGCAGAATTGAAATCTCAGGAACTAATAAAGCAACTATTGATGCCGCCATTCGTTCTATCAAAGAAATAGTAGCAATTCCTGAAATCGGCGAAGTATATGAAGGTAAGATTTCATCTATTATGCCTTACGGTGCCTTTGTCGAATTCATGCCGGGCAAAGACGGCTTGTTGCATATCTCCGAAATAGATTGGAAACGTCTGGAAACTGTTGAACAGGCTGGTTTGAAAGAAGGCGATACAATCTCTGTAAAATTGGTTGACATTGATTCTAAAACAGGTAAGTTCAAACTTTCACGCAAAGTTTTATTACCGAAACCGGAAGGTTACGAAGAACGTCCTCCAAGACAGGAAAGAGCTCCGAGACCTAATGGTAACGGTAATGGCCGTGGCCCTCGTCAGGATCGTGGAGATCGTGGTCCTCGTCACGACCGTGAATAAATCGGATTTATAACAATACGATACATATAGGCCGGACTCATAATTATTTGAGTCCGGCCTTTTTATACCCTATTCCTTAATAAGAAGAAATCATAGTCCCGATAAATAGTCATCGTCCCGAGAGTAAACAACAGCCAACTAGCACTTATCTACCGTCAATAAAAAAACGGCATCCGATACTTTCGTACCAAATGCCGCCTTATATAATAAAGTATAGTTCCTATTTACCGCAACAAGTTCTTGGCTTAATCTGTTTGAAGAAGTCATTACCCTTATTATCCACCAGAATAAATGCTGGGAAGTTCTCTACTTCAATTTTCCAGATAGCTTCCATACCCAATTCCGGATATTCCACACATTCAATGCTCTTGATATTGTTCTGTGCAAGGATTGCAGCCGGTCCACCGATACTACCCAGATAGAAACCGCCATGTTTATGGCAAGCATCCGTTACCTGCTGGCTACGGTTACCTTTTGCAAGCATAATCAAACTGCCGCCATGGCTCTGGAACAAATCAACATAAGAGTCCATACGACCGGCAGTAGTCGGTCCCATAGAACCACAAGCCATTCCCTTAGGAGTCTTTGCAGGTCCTGCATAGTAAATAGGATGGTCTTTGATATACTGAGGCAGGTCTTCGCCACGGTCTATGCGTTCTTTCAGTTTAGCGTGAGCGATATCACGGCCAACTATGATAGTTCCATTCAGAGACAAACGAGTTGCAACAGGATACTTATCCAATTCTTTCAAAATGTCAGCCATCGGTTGGTTCAGGTTAATCTTTACAGCATCACCTTCGCCTGCCTGACGCAATTCTGCAGGAATCAATTCTCCAGGATTACTATCCAGTTTTTCAATCCAGATACCTTCCTTGTTTATCTTACATTTAACATTACGGTCGGCAGAACAGCTAACGCCCAAACCTACCGGACAAGAAGCACCGTGACGAGGCAGGCGAACGATACGAATATCGTGAGCCAGATATTTGCCACCGAACTGTGCACCTAAACCGATCTTATGAACTTCAGCCAATACTTCTTTTTCAAGTTCTATATCGCGGAAAGCACGTCCATATTCATTTCCTGTAGTCGGCAGGTTGTCATAATAATGAGTAGAAGCCAATTTAACCGTCAACAAGTTCTTCTCAGCAGAAGTACCACCGATTACAATTGCGATATGATAAGGAGGACAGGCTGCCGTACCTAATGTTTTAATCTTTTCAATCAGGAAAGGCACCAATGTACCCGGATTCAGAATCGCTTTTGTTTCCTGATACAGATAAGTTTTATTTGCAGAACCTCCACCTTTAGTAACACACAAGAATTCATATTCCATACCTTCGGTAGCTTCGATATCAATCTGTGCAGGCAGGTTGCACTTCGTATTCACTTCCTCATACATATTAAGAGGAGCATTCTGTGAATAACGCAGGTTTTCTTCCGTATACGTTTTATATACACCTTCAGACAGAGCCTCTTCATCACAGTATCCGGTCCATACCTGTTGTCCCTTTTCACCGTGAATAATGGCTGTACCCGTATCCTGGCAGAAAGGAAGTACACCTTTTGCAGCCACTTCCGCATTACGCAGGAAAGTAAGAGCTACATACTTGTCGTTATCACTTGCTTCCGGGTCGCTCAGAATTTTAGCAACCTGCTCGTTATGCGAACGGCGAAGCATAAAAGATACATCGCGGAAGGCCGCATTAGCCATAGCTGTAAGACCTTCCTTTTCGATTTTCAGAATAGGATGACCTTCAAATTCCGAAACGGAAACATAATCTTTAGTAAGCAAATAATACTCAGTCGTGTCCGGTCCTAACGGAAACATCGGCTGATACTTGAAAGGAGGTGTTGCCATATGTTTAGAATTTATATGTAATTATTGGTTCTAAGATTTCAATCCAATGGATTGCAAACTTAGTTAAAAATCACGAGAAACGGCAGAAGTTTAGCTTTTTTATCCTTCCCATACCGGTTAACCGGCAAAATCATAGCCTTATCAGAAAGCCTGTAATGCAACCGGGAAAATTCCTCCTAATAAAAGCAGGAGTTTCAAGCTTTGAAACTTTTTGTTTCATCGGGTGGAACTTTTTGTTTCATTACTTTGAAACTTTTTGTTTCAAACCATGAAAATATTTTGAAACTCCTTTGATTATTAAAATAGTCCCACTATAAACGTTATATCTAAATTAAGTGTATTTTTGCATAGGAAACTGCTCTACGAAGTAAAATAACAAACGAATAAAGAACTAAGCCCATGCTAGCCTTTCTTAAACGACATACCGGATGGATACTCTTTCTTTCTCTTTTACTGGGAGGGGCACTTACATCCATCCTGTGGCTTTGGAAAGAGAACCAACATCAAAAAGAAGAACAAAAGATGCTTGCCGAGCAACTCCGCCAGGCAACAGAAGCACAAAAAGAAGCAATTATTACCCGGCGTATCAGTAAGCAACTAGAAGAGATCGCCTATCAACAAAAGGAAATATCCGACAAACAGAAACAAGAAGCAATCCATCAAACAGAAATAGCCGACCTGATGCGTGCACATGCGGAATTGGAACGTGAAAAGGCTCTCTCCGCTCAACAAGCCGCCCTCGAAGCTTACGACCAGATGGAAGAACAGAAGAAGCTGGCGGAAGTTCGTCGCGAAGAAGCAATAAAAGCCCAGTTGAAAGCAGACACATTAGCATTCCTTGCGTTGGGACGTTCGCTCGGCTCTCAGGCATCGACCCAATATACTACCGGAAATAAAGAGCTGGCTGCTCTATTAAGTTATTCCGCTTGGAAATTTACTTCCCTATATAACGGGGATGTATACCAGCCGGCTATTTTCAATACACTGTCGCAAACCAGCCAATTATCCAAACATTTGGGAAACCACAAAGGAGCGATACGGGACATCGTTTCTTTTCCCGACCAACAGGGTGAATATTTCCTCACTGCCAGCCAATACGGAGAATTATTCCTATGGATCGGAAATAAAAGCAATAGGATACAGCAGAAAATAATATTCAGTAACCCGGCTTTTGATTTTCGCAAAATAGTAGTTAATAAAGAAAATATCTACGCACTTTCTTATACGGGCATTTTACTTCATATTGATAAAAATAAAAAGCAGGAAGAGATATCTCTTAATCTGACTGCTCCGGTTGGTATGCTTTTTAACAACAATAAAGTATACATTGCCTCTAAAAAGGGAGAAATACAGGTTGCCAATCCGGGCAGATGGAATTTCCAATCCATTTATACTCACCCTTATCCTATCACCTTTTTCGATATGACAGGAGACGGAATGATATTGGGTGATAACCAGGGAGGAGTATATTTGTTGGATGATCTGGGGAAAATCTCTCTTGTTTGGGATAAGATAGAACAAGCTGTTACCAGCGTCTTATCAAGTCGGCAAGAAGGAGTTCAGGCTATCGGGTATAAAAACGGGCTTATCCTTTACCGTAATTCCAAAGAGAATGCTTTTAAGGAGCTGATAGGACATATCTCATCAGTCACCCGAATAAAATATATCAACAACAAACTCCTGAGTAGTAGTTATGACGGATCAGTCCGCCTCTGGAATAAAATAAACGATGAAGACAATATAGAATCAGCCATTGTATATCAACCCTCCGAATGGATACATGTATTCACCATAGCCCAGGATGGCAAACGTATTTTCGTAGGAGACGAAAGAGGCAACCTGAGCACTGTTTCTATCTCCCCCAAACAGATGGCTGAACATATTCAAAAAGCACTCAAACGGAATTTCACCCGGGAAGAATGGTTATATTACATAGGCGAATTAAATGAATATGAAACGTACAAATAACATACGGAATTATAGGTATATCATCATTCTACTGATAACCTGGACAGGAACATACTCTCCGGCATTTGCCCAGACGGGGCTTCCCTTCTTCCAGAATTTTACGTCTCAGGACTATTTGGCGCATAACCGGAATTTCGATGTAGTCTGCGATTCTTCGGGCATAGCCTATTTCGCCAACTTTGAAGGAATTATTTTTTTTAACGGTGCCGAATGGAATAAAATATTAACTCCCGGTATCTCCCGTATAACCCGCCTACATACAGACAGCAACAACCATATTTGGGCAGGGGGACATAATTATATCGGTAAAATAGTAACATCTACCAATGGAAGTCCTATTCTCGAAACCTTCATCTCTGATGACACAAAAGGCAAAAATAACATCCGGATCGGTGAGGTGCTTCGTATTACGGAGGAAAGAGACTCCCTTCTATTCTACACACAACAATACAAAATTATTATTCGGAATGATTCTATTTCTTCCATAGAAAACCTTTCGATTAAAAACATAAAAGCAATAAGTACCAAACCTTTACAACTATCACAACAGCTTCAAGTAATTATAAACGGGACTGCCGGGCTTTCCTTCCTTGATAAGAATGGTAAAAAACTTTTCTCGATGACTGAAGAAAATGGACTATGTAGCAACACAATAAACCAGATAGCCACAGATAACCAAGGCTCATTGTGGGGAGCTACGGATAATGGGATATTCCGAATCAATACCCCGTCTTTTTATACCCATTTCACTCCGGAGGAAGGTTTAAGAGGAGAAGTCACCACCCTGTACCGCCACAAACAAGAATTTTATGCAGGGACATTACACGGACTATTTATTTATAATAAAGAACATTCCCACTTCGAGCCGCTATCTTCTATTACCCAGTCGTGCTGGCAATTGAAAGAAAGTCCTTCCGGTATACTATATGCAGCCACCAGCAACGGATTATTCCGGATTAACGGACATAAAGCCGAAGCTGTAAGCGATAACAATACATTCAGCTTACAATTCAACCCCTCCGATCCGCAAACTATTTATACCGGAGAAATCGACGGTATATACCTTTTCAAAGGGAAAAAGAAAAAGAAAATAGCAAATATTGAAAAAGTCATAAAACTGGAATTTGCTAATAATCGGCTTTGGGCAGAAACTTTATATGGTGAAATATACAGGTTCAAATCCGATTTTTCTTCTCCTCTTTTACAAGGTTCAACGCAAGGATTAAAAGCCCCGGGGGGAAACAAAATGTATGTTATAAACCAAGCGATCTATGTATTTTCCCAATATGGTTTCCAGCATTGGAATGAAAACCAACAACAGTTTATAAAATACGCTTCTCCATTAGATTCTTTGATAACGGACAATACATGGTGGCCAGGACTATATGCAGAAACATCTACCGGACAATCGTGGATTACAGGAGGCGATGGAAAAAGCATTATCACATTTACCAATGGGAAAATAGACAAAGAAAGAAGCCGGATATTACATGTCACCAAAAATTACACAATACGTGCTCTTTATCCGGAGGAAAACGGAGTCGTATGGCTTGGCGGCGACTTTGGATTAATCAAATTTGATAAAAGGCAACCGGATGCAGCTTTCAACCGAAAACCGGAAGTATCTATTCGTAGCATCCGTATAGGAGACGATTCTGTTTATTTTGGTGGAAACAATACCAGCATTGAACGGGTAGGCATTCTTCCAGCCCCTTATTTCAAGAGTCATATTAAGAATTTTAAATTTATTTTCTCATCAGTAGCCAATGATATAGTTAATGATGTTTTGTATTCTTGCTATCTGGAAGGCTTGGACAACCACTGGGGACCCTGGCTCGGTTCTTCCGTAAAAGAATACACAAACCTTTCTTTCGGTTCATATACTTTCCATGTCCAAATGATGGATGCTTTCGGGCGGACAAGTGAAATAAAAAGCTTTTCATTTACGATCCAAAAGCCATTCTACCTGAAATGGTACAGTCTGCTGGTTTATACGGGAGTCTTGGTACTACTTATCCTCTTATTTTTCAAATGGAGAACCCGCAAATTAATACAGGAGAAACTACATCTTGAGAATCTGGTGGAGAAACGTACGTTACAAATACGGGAACAGCGGGATGAAATTGCAGAAAAGTCTCAAAAGCTGGAAACTGCCCTGACAGAACTGAGCCAGGCACAAGACCAACTGATACAGCAGGAAAAAGTTGCTACAGTGGGCAAGCTTACCCAAGGATTAATAGACCGCATACTGAATCCTCTGAACTACATTATCAATTTCTCTCATTTGTCGACCGTACTCCTGAAAGACATGAAAGATGATATAGAAGATGAAGAAAATAAGATTACGGAAGATAACTATGAGGATATGCAGGATATTATGAAGATGATGAATATTCACCTTTCCAAAATAGAAGAACACGGGAACAGTACTTCCCGTGTCCTGAAAGCGATGGAAGAGATACTGTCTGACCACAGTTGCCATTTTTCTTCATTCGATATAAATAAACAGATACATAACAACCTCAATTTATTAAAGAAATATTACCAAAAGGAATTAGAGGAAGCAGATATCCGGTTCACAGTTGAACCGCTTACAGAAGCGTTAGAAATCGAAGCTGATCAATTACAAATCAGCAAGGTTTTAATGAACATCATGCAAAACAGTGTCTACGCACTTCAAAAGAAAATTGCAAAAACAAATTTCCAACCGGAAATACGTATCCGGTTAAATGTAGAGGAAGAACAACTATTCATTTATTTGTATGATAATGGTATAGGTATAGAAAAAAGTATACTCAACAAAGTATTCGACCCGTTCTTTACAACAAAAACAACTTCCGAAGCAGCAGGTGTGGGACTTTATCTGAGCCGGGAAATCCTTTTAAGCCATAATGGTACAATTAGAGTACGATCCGAAAAGGATGAGTATACCGAATTTATTTTATCAGTTCCCATACATCAACCTATTAAATCTAAAAACAATGAATAAAAATCTCTTATACATATCATTCCTACTGCTTTTCTTTTCACTTTCCGTTTTTGCCCAAGAGACAGACGTAAATAAAAGGGAACAGCTTCTCCAAGCTACCAAGGAATATCAGGTAGGACATATCGACAAGGCAATCGATATGCTGACACCCCATGCTTCTTCATACAATGGCACTATGAAAGTAAGTGCATATAAACTGCTTACTTTATGCTATCTGGCACAAGATGATACAGAGAGTGCCAACAGATATGCAGACCTTCTTTTGAAAGAAGACCCTTATTATAGTATTTCCCTCCAGGACCCGGAACGTTTTGCCGAATTAATCCGTAATAAACGGGATGGAAAAACAACTTTGGTAACAGCCTCTCAGCAAGCGGAAACACTTGAAGAAGCTCCCGTTCCTGTCATCCTGATTACGGAAGACATGATAAAAGCAATCGGAGCACGGGATTTGCGTGATGTATTAACAGCCTATGTCCCGGGAATAACTTCCATTGAGGGAGACCAGGCAAATATCAGTATGCATGGGATTTACTCTTCTACCCAGGAAAAGATACTGATTATGCTAAACGGACACCGGATGAACAGCCGTATAACAAATACCGAAGCTCCTGATTTCAGAAACAGTTTGGATAAGATTAAACGGATAGAAGTACTCCGGGGTCCCGCCTCCTCTTTATATGGAAATGTAGCCCTAACAGCAGTAGTCAACATCATAACCAAATCCGGAAGCGATATTAACGGAGCTTATGCCTCGTATGGAATGGGAAGTAATTCCACTTTCAGGGGAGATATCTTGTTCGGACGCAGAAACCTGGATACGGATATTTTAGTTTGGGGATCTATCTATTCCTCCAAAGGAGAAACACGGAACATATCGAGCACAGATGATGATTTCTGGGGGCTTATTCCTTTCGATGGCACCATACAGATAGATGGCTTCAATCACAAACCGGCTTACGACTTTGGAGTTATCTTCCAATGGAATAAAATAAAAGCTATGTTTAATCAACAATATAGTAAACGAGTTCCCTCCTATGCTTTTGATGTTATTCCTACAATTTATTCATATAATAAATATTCCACTTATAACGGAGCAAAACCCGGTCAAGGTCGTTTATCCACCAAAGGGGAAATTTCTTACTCCGATAGCAAGAATAACTTTACTTGGGATGTATCCTTATTTATCGATGCAGACGAGTGCTCCTATTACAATGTCGTAGGAGATACATTACCTTCATTTACTTTGGACAGTCCTACTTCTATCGAAGCATCAAGCGATAGTTTGCTCTTCCACACATCAGGAGTATCTCAAATAGAGAATTGGAGAGACTTAAGCTATGGAGGATGTATTAAAGGAAGTTACAGTTACCGCCCCGGTAAAAATGCGCATGGAAATATTTTAGTGGGCGTTCAACTGGAAAATTATAAAATGCAAGAATATATAAACCTGACAGGAGGCTTATTCAATCAGATTAAAACGAATGATTCTGATAACACTGATAATCAAACCCTTGCTTTGGGCAGCGAATTCAATTTTTCCATATTCAGCCAGTTGAAACATCACTTCAATTCTAAACTTATTTTCAACGGAGGATTACGCTATGATTATAAACACAGATATGACCACCGGATACTTCAGGCATTCTCTCCACGTATTTCCTTCATTTATTCCATCAATAAAATATGGAATATGAAATTAGGATATTCCCATTCTTTCGTAGATGCACCATATTACTATCGTGCATCCGATATGTATTTAACCGACAATCTGAATCCGGAAAGTATGGATGCCATTCAAGTATCGGCAACAGCCCTGTTCAAGCATCTTCATCTTACCTACGATTGCAATCTATATTATAACCAACTAAGTGACATCATTCATCGGGAAAGTTATCTTTATTATAATACGGGAAAACTTAATCTGATAGGCATAGAGAATGTCCTTTCTTATACAGGAAAGAATATAATGGTTACATGCAATATGTCCTACCAACATGTCTTAAATGCAGAGCATTATTCTTCCAAAAACCATCAAATTTATGATGTTCCTTCATTTTCAGGAAATTTAATTACTGCAGCAAAGATTTTTTCTTTACCACATGAACAATCATTTTGGTTACGTGGAAATTTATCTGTTTATTCCTCACAACTATCTCCTATTTCGGGAATTAAAGGTATAGATTCTTTTATTTCTTTGCCAGATAATAAAGAAAAAGCCCGTGCCATCCTGAACATTGGAGGTAGTTACCACTGGAAAAAATTAGAATTAAGTGTTCAATGCTATAATCTCCTTAATACATATTACCGACAAGGAGGTTCCTCTTTAATATATGATATTCCACAGCAAGGAAGAAGTTTTCTAGCCAAAATAGCCTATACTATACAATAAGTAAAGCAGATAACAGCAAAAAGGCTAACCTCTAAAAAAGGATAAGAATTAAGCTCAAACGATAGATTTCAATACCATCAAGAATAAATATAAACGACCAAAAATTTGACTGGATTATTATGTTGCCATAGTTCTACTTGGACTATGAATCCTGATAATCCAAGTATATGGATACATTTTAGAGGGGAAAATATTTGAGATATAGCTTGTTAATGTTGGTGTAGTTTGGAGGAAATATAGCTAAGAAATGTGTTTGCAATAAGATACCGGTTGTTAAATATTACACAAAAAGATATTATTTTGTTGTTGTATACATATTTTTGTTATTTTTGTAGCGTTTTTTCTTCTCTATAACTGTTCGTCTACCTTAGTCCAAGTAGAACGATGGTGATTGTAAGTAAAAACTACAAACAAACTTAATTCTAATAACCTAAAAAATGTGCTGCCTATGAGAATTTGAGATGGACTTATTTAAAAACACATGAAAAACCTCAAGTGTTATTTTCAATTTATTAATTCTAATTAAGAAACAAGTATCAAAAAAGATTATGAAGAAAGAATCTAGACTATTCTCTTTAAAAGAAATTGCAAAAATTTCTACATTTTGTTTGCTCTTTTCTACCTTCTCTGCAAATGCTACAGAAATAGCACAACCAACGTCGGATTTATCGCCTGTAACTTCTGTGAATCAACAGAATAAAAAAATCACCGGAGTTGTTGTAGATAGTAAGGGAGAACCTGTTATCGGAGCAAACGTTGTCGTGAAAGGAACCACCAACGGAAACATAACTGACATGGACGGTAAATTTACCATCGAACGTGTATCCGATAACGCTGTTTTACAAATCTCATACATCGGCTACAAATCGCAGGAAATTCCGGTAAAAAACAAATCCCATTTTGACATTACTTTATCAGAAGACTCCGAAGCATTGGACGAAGTAGTCGTTGTTGGTTATGGCAGTACGGTAAAAAAGGATTTGACTACTGCCGTAACAAGCGTAAAGAGTAAGGACTTCCTTCAGGGAGCAGCCAACAGTCCGCTACAAATGATTGATGGCAAAGTGGCAGGGGTCACAGTATCAAACACAGCCGCCGCCGACCCGAATGCCAGTCCGAGTGTCCAGGTACGTGGCGCTTCTTCATTGAAAGCAGGAAACGGTCCGCTGGTCGTTATAGACGGTATGCCGGGTGGTGACCTTCGAAACCTGGCCCAACAGGATATCGAATCTATCACCGTTTTGAAAGACGGCTCTGCTGCGGCTATCTACGGTTCACGAGGTGCCAACGGGGTTATCCTGGTACAAACGAAACAAGGTAAAGCAGGAAAAGTATCAATCACATACGACGGATATATTGAACATGATTTCGTTGCTGCACGTCCGGATATCCTGTCTCCCGAGGAATTCGTTGAATATAATATAGGAAAAGATTATGGCCATCGTACAAAATGGTATGACGAACTGATTAACAAAAAGAATGTAGGCCATAACCATAATATCGCACTTTCCGGAGGTAGCGAAACGACTATTTTCCGTATATCTGCAAACTACAGAGGCAAAGAAGGTTTGGATATAGCAACAGATCGCAAAGAATATGGCTTGCGTGCAAACTTCAAACAAACTACTCTGGAAGGATTATTGGAAGTAGGCGGTAATATTTCGTATCGCTATGCAGATGAAGATTATACGGATTACGGTAGTTTCAAACAAGCTGTAGAATTAAATCCGACTTATTCTATTGAAGAAATGGATGCATTCCGCAATAACTTCGACAGCTATAATCCTATTTATAATCTGACCCGCCGCGAAAACGGAGCTACTCAGGAATATATTACAACCGATTTCAATATCAAGTTGAATATCCTGAAAAACCTGAATACAGAAGTGAAATTAGGCCGCCAGGGCACCAATAAGAAACAGCGTGAGTATTATTTTAAAGACCATCGTGAGTCTATCAATAATAACCGCAATGGACGGGCACGCCTGGAAGACCAGAAATGGGTGGATTATACTTTGGAATGGTTAGGCAACTATTCTTTGGATATTGACAAACATCATCTCAAAGTAATGGCTGGTTATTCCTACCAGGAATTCAACTGGGAAAAATTCAACGCAGAAAACATGAATTTCCCGACAGACGCATTCTTATATAACAATCTGGATGCGGGTGATTATAACAAAGCAGATGGACGTTTAGGTATGGGTTCTGAAAAGAATCAGGAAAAAACAATCGCTTTCCTGGGACGTGTGAACTATGATTTCGACAACACATTCCTTTTTACGGGTTCCGTCCGTTATGAAGGAAATACCAAATTCGGTACAGATCACAAATGGGGCGCTTTCCCGGCAGCTTCTGCAGCATGGCGAATCTCACGTCTGCCCTATTTTGAAGATTCTTATACGGTTAATGACTTAAAACTTCGTTTCTCCTATGGTGAAACAGGACGTTCAGGATTTGATAAATACATTTCTCTTGCCAAATATTCCGGATACGGATGGATGCCTAACAGTGAAGGGAAATGGGTTCAGGTGTACGGTCCGGGCAATAACCCTAATAGAGATTTATCATGGGAACGCCAGATTTCTTACAACTTAGGTATTGATTATACTTTATTCCAATCCAGGTTATCCGGTAGTTTGGATTTATTTATCCGTAAAGGAAAAGACGTAATCGGTGAATACCAGGTTCCGGTTCCTCCATATTTGCATGAAAAAATCATGACGAATGTTGGTACTACCAATTCAAAAGGTTTTGAACTACAGGTTAATTGGGACGCTGTTAGAGCGAAAGATTTTACTTATTCGACCAATATGACTTTGGCATTCACAAAATCCAAGCTGGACTCTTTCTCTAACGAAAAGTATGAATTAGGATACATGGAAGGTGACGGTCTGCCTTCACCGGGTAACCCTGGCCCGTGTCAACGTCTGCAAGATGGTATCGAAATAGGTTCATTCTACGGGTATCGATATGCCGGAGTAGATAATGAAGGAAATATCCTTGTTTACAAAAATGGGGAAAAGGGAGGTGAAACCGTACGCGGCCGTGATGCGGGAGAATTAGACAGAACCTATATCGGAAATGGTAGTCCTAAGTGGGAATTGGCTTGGGGAAACACTTTTACTTATAAAGGCTTTGACCTGTCTCTGTACTTCCGTGGACGTTTCGACTATGAGATTTTGAACCAATATCAGATGTATTATGGCTTGCAAGGTGTAACCGGCATTAATAAACTGAAATCCGCTTACAATGAAAATGCACATATCAAAGGAGAAAAAATCATGTGTGATTATTTCCTTGAAAATGGTAATTATCTGAAACTCGACAACATTACCATCGGATGGACTCCTAAAATAAATACAAAATGGATTTCCAGCCTGCGTATTTATGGTACCATGAAAAATGTATTTACCATTACAAAATATTCAGGAGGCATGGATCCGTCGAGCGTAGACGTTACCGGCTTATGGGCAGGACGCGGAAGCATGGACTTATACCCCACTGCCAGAAATCTTACATTCGGTATTCAAATCAGCTATTAATTTTAAATATATGATTCATATGAAATATATAAAATCTCTCTATACAGCTGGTTTAATAATAGCAGCTGTAACCTTTACATCCTGTACGGACTTGACAGAAAAGCCCTATAGCATCTTGACAAGTGATAACTATTTTACGGATAAAGCAAGTGTCGAAGCAACTGTGCTCCGACCATATGAACACGCCCAATGGTGCGGCTGGGACGGAGACCGCTGGCAATTGCAGGAGCTGACAGGCGACCATTTTGTCTGGACACAGAAAGGACGCCACGGATATGATGACGGACAATGGGTTCGCCTGCACGAACACAAATGGAATTATGATATGAACCAAATCAATGGCGGATGGGTCGGTCCTTACCAGGGCATTCAGCAAATTAATTCACTATTCCGCGACTTCCAGAATCTGGACTTCGAGGCTATAGGTATTACGGATACAGAAAAGGCGAACTACATCGGGGAATTACGTGCTTTACGTGCCTGGTTCTATATTTTCCTGATCGACTTCTATCGTAATGTTCCTATTTTCACGGAAGAGAATGATCCGGATGGACTGATCCCACAATCTACCCCCGAAGAAGTTTTTGCTTTTATTGAAAAGGAACTGACGGAAATATTACCGACTTTAAAGAAAGAACACATTATCGGGCGGTTTACACAGGCTCCTACAGCAGCATTGCTGGCCCGTATCTATTTCAACTCAAATGTCTGGATTCACGTAGACCGTACCGATGATTGTAAAAAAATGTGTGAAGACATTATTGCCGGCAAATACGGACAATACAGCATCAATCAACAGGATTATAAAGACCCGTTCCGTTCAGGCATCAAAGGATACGAATCACCGGAAAACCTGTTTGAGTTCCCTCACAAACGCAATGTTTACCAGTTTGGCGGTTTCCACGATTCATTCTTGCATTATACTTCCGGCCAGGCTTTAGGTAATCCGGATGGTGGTAATAACGGTATTCATCTTCAACCTTCGCGCGACTTTGACAACAAAATTTATGATTTCCCAAGCAAACTGGGTACTCCTTATGAAAAATATGCGGATTGCGACTATCGCAAGCAGCCATTCAAAATAACAACTGCCAATGGTGGTTATGAAGGTTTCTTCATGATTGGCAAGCAATTTAAATTTGACTACTCAAAAGGATATGGCTATACGAATGAACCTGTAAACGGTACGGAAGAATATAAAGGTGAACCTTTAGTCTATGTTGATCAGGTTGGACGTTTCTCTGAAGGTATAGATGTGGCGAAGGAAAAAGGTTCACGGGTAACAACCGGAGAGGAAAATTCCGGTGTACGTTTCAATAAATTCCCGTATCTGCAGGAAGGTGACGGATTGTATATGTGTCAATCTGCTCCGGAAATACGTTTAGCTGAAATCTATTATATGCTGGCTGAAATCTATTATCGTGCAGGTAATAAAGGAAAAGCCGCTGAATTACTGGATCATGTACGTGTAAGAAATTATCCGGCAGATCAATGGAATAAGTATAGCTATGCACAGAATCCGACTTTACTTACAGACCAGGAATTTATCGATGAATGGGGACGCGAGTTTATTGGTGAACGGCGTCGCCGTATGGACCTGATTCGCTGGGGACGCTTCGGTGATGCATGGTGGGACAAAGGCGTCGACCCGAATGATAAAGAATATACTATATTCCCAATTCCGAAACGGCAATTAGATGCCAACCCGTTGTTAAAACAAACAACTAAAGGATGGTAATAATTTTCGTTAAGAATACAGACCAGTGACCGGTTCTTTTTACCTTTAGTCTTTTCGCACTTAATAATGATACAGGACTAAGAACCGGTTTATCAATGTATCATTAACATCATCAGGCAGACATACTTGTTCTAAAAACATGTTTATGTCTGCCTGTTTTTTTCAAATAAATAATCAATCACAGTTTACATAAAAATCGACCGATAACAACAAAATTACACAAAGATTGAATATCAATACATATACACCAAAAACAACAATAAATCACTAATTATCAAATTGTTAAATATTACACAAATTGTAATTATTTTATTGCTTAAGACAGTTTTTTATTATTTTTGCATCGTTTTCACCCTTAATTTATTCAATTTTTAAACTACATAAAAAACAATGATAATACTATAAAAAAACAGTAATGCTGTAAAATTCAACAGTTATAGCCCATATAAAAATTACTAACCCGATCATAAAAGAAAAACAATTTAATAATACAAGTATTTTAAACTATGAAACAAGAACCTAAACTATTATTCTTTAAAGAAATAGCAAAAGTTTCCATCTGTTGTTTACTGTTCTCCGCATTTTCAGCAAATGCAACAGAAATAGCATCAAAAACATCAGATCAGTCACAAGCAGCTACCATCACACAACAACAGAAAAAAGTTACCGGCATTGTTGTGGACAGCAAAGGAGAACCGGTTATCGGAGCAAATGTTGTTGTAAAAGGAACCACTAATGGAAACATCACAGATATCGATGGTAATTTCATTTTAGAACAAGTGCCCGAACATGCGATTCTACAAATCTCATATATCGGCTATAAAACTCAGGAAATTCCGGTAAAAAACAAACTTCATTTCGATATAACATTATCAGAAGATTCTGAAACGCTGGATGAAGTAGTTGTTGTTGGTTATGGCAGTACGGTAAAAAAGGACTTGACTACCGCCGTAACAAGTGTAAAAAGTAAAGATTTCCTTCAGGGAGCATCTAACAGCCCACTACAAATGATTGACGGTAAAGTGGCAGGGGTAAGTGTATCAAGTACTGCTGCAGCGGATCCAAATGCCAGCCCAAGCGTACAGGTACGTGGTGCATCGTCCCTGAAAGCCGGTAATGGTCCGCTGGTTGTTATTGATGGTATGCCGGGAGGTGACCTCCGTAATCTGGCTCAACAGGATATTGAATCTATCACCGTTTTGAAAGACGGTTCTGCTGCGGCTATCTACGGTTCACGAGGTGCAAATGGGGTTATCCTGGTGCAGACTAAGCAAGGTAAATCCGGTAGAGTATCTATTACGTATGATGGATATATTGAACATGACTTCGTTGCTGCACGTCCGGATATTCTGTCTCCTGATGAATTTGTAGAGCATAATATAGGAAAAGATTACGGACATCGTACAAAATGGTATGACGAACTGATTAACAAAAAGAACGTAGGCCATAACCATAATATCGCACTTTCCGGAGGTAGCGAAACGACTATTTTCCGTATATCTGCAAACTACAGAGGCAAAGAAGGTTTAGATATTGCAAGCGACCGTAAAGAATATGGCTTGCGTGCAAACTTCAAACAGACAACCCTGGAAGGATTATTGGAAGTAGGCGGTAATATTTCGTATCGCTATGCGGATGAAGATTATACAGACTACAAAAGTTTCAAACAAGCTGTAGAACTGAATCCGACTTATTCAATAGACGAAATGGATGCTTTTCGTAACAATTTCGACAGTTACAACCCGATTTATAACCTGACTCGTCGTGAAAACGGAGCTACTCAGGAATATATCACTACAGATTTCAATATCAAACTGAATATTCTGAAAAATCTGAATACAGAATTGAAGTTAGGCCGCCAGGGTACAAATAAAAAACAACGTGAGTATTATTTTAAAGACCATCGCGAATCCATCAATAACAGCCGCAACGGACGTGCACGTCTGGAAGACCAGAAGTGGGTGGATTATACATTAGAATGGTTGGGTAATTACTCTTTAGACATCGACAAACATCACATCAAAGTAATGGCAGGGTATTCCTACCAGGAATTCAACTGGGAAAAATTATATGCTGAAAATATGAATTTCCCAACAGATGTTTTCTTGTACAATAATTTAGATGCAGGAGATTATAACAAAGCAGAAGGACGCTTAGGGATGGGTTCTGAAAAGGATCAGGAAAAAACAATCGCTTTCCTGGGACGTGTGAACTATGATTTCGACAACACATTCCTTTTTACAGGTTCTCTCCGTTATGAAGGAAATACTAAGTTCGGAACAAACCACAAATGGGGAGCATTCCCGGCAGCTTCCGCTGCATGGCGTATCTCACGCTTACCTTATTTTGAGGATTCTTATACCGTTAACGACTTGAAACTTCGTTTCTCTTATGGTGAAACAGGACGCTCCGGATTTGATAAATATATTTCACTTGCCAAATATTCCGGATACGGATGGATGCCGAACAGCGAAGGAAAATGGGTTCAGGTATATGGTCCGGGAAATAACCCGAATACTAACCTGTCATGGGAACGCCAGATTTCTTACAACTTAGGTATCGATTACACATTATTCCAATCTACTCTGACCGGTAGTTTAGATTTATTCATTCGTAAAGGGAAAGATGTAATCGGTGAATACCAGGTCCCGGTTCCTCCGTATTTGCATGAAAAAATCATGACGAATGTTGGTACAACAAACTCCAAAGGATTTGAGTTACAAATGAATTGGGATGCTGTAAGAGCTAAAGATTTTACCTATTCAACGAATGTAACTCTGGCATATACCAAATCGAAACTGACTTCATTCTCTAATGAAAAATATGAATTAGGTTATATGGAAGGTGACGGTCTGCCTTCACCGGGTAACCCTGGCCCGTGCCAACGTTTACAGGATGGCGTTGAAATTGGCTCATTCTATGGCTATCGTTATGCCGGAGTAGATGATGACGGAAATATCCTTGTTTATAAAAATGGGGAAAAAGGTGGTGAAGCGATACGAGGGCGTGATGCCAACGAATCGGATAGAACCTATATCGGAAACGGTAGTCCTAAATGGGAACTTGCCTGGGGAAATAATTTCACATATAAAGGATTCGACCTGTCTCTGTATTTCCGCGGACGTTTTGATTATGAAATTTTGAACCAGTATCAGATGTATTATGGCCTGCAAGGTGTAACCGGTATTAATAAGTTGAAATCCGCTTACAATGAAAATGCACATATTAAGGGAGAAAAAATCATGTGCGATTATTTTCTTGAAAATGGAAACTTCCTGAAACTTGACAATATAACCATCGGCTGGACTCCTAAACTGAAAACGAAATGGATTTCCAATCTACGTGTTTACGGTACCATTAAAAATGTATTTACTATCACAAAATACTCCGGAGGGATGGATCCGTCAAGCGTAGACGTTACCGGCCTATGGGCAGGACGTGGTAATATGGACTTATATCCTACTTCCAGAAATCTAACATTCGGTGTTCAAATCAGCTATTAAAAAATAATTCCTATGAAACATATAAAATCAATCTATACAGCAGGCGTAATTATTGCAGCAGCAACTTTTACATCGTGTACTGACCTGACAGAAAAACCTTATAGTATCCTGACAAATGATAACTATTTTACAGATAAAGCAAGTGTGGAAGCAACCGTACTCCGGCCCTATGAGCATGCTCAATGGTGCGGCTGGGACGGAGACCGCTGGCAATTGCAGGAACTGACAGCTGACCACTTCGTATGGACACAGAAAGGTCGCCACAGTTATGACGACGGAAAGTGGGTTCGCCTGCACGAACATAAATGGAATTACGATATGGACCAGATTAATGGCGGTTGGGTAGGACCTTATCAGGGTATCCAACAGATTAACTCGCTATTCCGCGATTTCAAAAATCTGGATTTCCAAGCTATGAAAATTACTGATGCGGAAAAAGCCAACTATATGGGAGAGTTACGTGCTTTACGTGCATGGTTCTACATTTTCCTGATTGACTTCTATCGTAATGTACCCATTTTTACGGAGAATAACGCTCCTGATGAATTAATAGCACAATCTACGCCGGAAGAAGTTTTTGCTTTTATTGAGAAAGAATTGAAAGAAGTATTACCCACTCTGAAGCAGGAACACATCATCGGCAGATTTACCCAAGCTCCAACCGCGGCATTACTGGCCCGTATCTATTTTAATTCTAAAGTTTGGATTAACATAGACCGCTCAGCAGACTGTAAAACAATGTGTGAAGACATCATTGCCGGCAAATACGGACAATACAGCATCAATCAGCAGGATTATAAAGACCCGTTCCGTTCAGGTATCAAAGGGTACAAATCTCCGGAAAACCTGTTTGAGTTCCCTCACAAACGTAATGTCTACCAATTCGGAGGTTTCCATGATTCATTCTTGCATTATACTTCCGGCCAGGCTTTAGGCAATCCGGATGGTGGTAATAACGGTATCCATCTGCAACCTTCACGCGATTTAGATAACAACATTTATGCGTTCCCAAGCAAACTGGGTACTCCTTATGAAAAATATGCGGATTGCGACTATCGTAAACAGCCATTTAAAATAACAAGTGCAACGGGTGGTTATGAAGGCTTCTTTATGATTGGCAAACAATTTAAATTTGACTATTCAAAAGGATACGGTTATACGAATGAACCTGTAAACGGTACGGAAGAATATAAGGGTGAACCTTTAGTCTATGTTGATCAGGTTGGACGTTTCTCTGAAGGCATAGATATTGCTAAAGAAAAAGGTTCACGGGTAACAACAGGAGAAGAAAATTCAGGTGTACGTTTCAATAAATTCCCGTATCTGCAGGAAGGTGACGGATTGTATATGTGCCAATCTGCCCCGGAAATACGTCTGGCTGAAATCTATTATATGCTGGCTGAAATCTATTATCGTGCCGGCGATAAAACAAAAGCTGCAGAATTACTGGATTATGTACGTATAAGAAATTATCCTGCAGACCAATGGAATCAGTATAGTTATGCACAGAATCCGACTCTACTTACAGACCAGGAATTTATCGATGAATGGGGACGCGAGTTCATTGGTGAACGACGTCGCCGTATAGACCTGGTCCGTTGGGGACGTTTTAGTGACACATGGTGGGACAAAAGTGCTGATCCAAATGATAAAGAATACTCTATTTTCCCCATTCCCAAAAGACAGCTGGATGCTAATCCTTTGTTAAAACAAACAACGAAAGGTTGGTAATTCAATATTAAGAAACATAAATACAGGTAAACCATCGGCCTATTTTATTAACAATAGCAAAGAGGTTTACCTGTATTTTTTCTAGAAAGCCACCCCGCTTTTTGAAAAAAAAACACAATAGACCATACCTGCAACAAATCACAACAAAACAAGGAAAACAAGATGAACAAAGTTCTTTAACGGGTAATTACAAGGAGCAAAAGACCAGAACCTTCTATTTTCAAAGTCTAAACAAGTATAAATTAGAAAAGTTTTTTGCTAATAAGTATTAATTCAGGAGATTTTATCTTATCTTTGTCATCCATAATAAAAAAATGATTTAGTTTTGCACGTTGATGGATAAGGAATATATTGGAAGTGAATATATAAACATAGTAACATTTTAAACTTACATCAAATTATGAACAAAAAGTCATTATTGTCATTTTTCATGATGGCAGCGATTTTAACTCTTTCTTCTTGTTCTAACAAGTTGAAACCGTTAGCTGAAGAGTACATTAAAGCTGAACCGCAGCCGCTTGAGGCCATCGGTGGCAAGGTTCCTGTAACAATCAATGCAACATTCCCTGCAAAATGGTTCAACAAGAAAGCTGTTGTAACTGTAACTCCGGTTTTGCGTTATGCAGGTGGAGAAGCTTGGGGTACATCCTACACTTACCAAGGTGAAAAAGTAAAAGGAAACAATCAGGTTATCCCACAGAAGGAAGGTGCTAATGTAACAATGAAATCTTCTTTCACTTATAAACCTGAAATGAAGAAATCCGAACTGTACCTGACTTTTGATGCAAAAATCAAAAACAAAACAGTTAAATTACCGGATGTAAAAATCGGCGACGGTGTTATCTCTACTTCTGAACTGGCTGATGCTGCTACTGCAAACGCAGCTATCGCAGCAGACAAGTTCCAGCGTATCATTAAGGAAGCTCATGATGCAAACATCATGTTCCTTATTCAACAGGCTGAACTTCGTTCTAAAGAATTGAACAAAGAAGAAATCAAAGATTGGAAAGACCTTGTTAAGAACGCAGAAGATGCTCCTAACCAGAATGTAGCAATCGAAATTTCTGCTTACGCTTCTCCTGATGGTGGTGTTAAATTGAACACTGGCCTGGCTGAAAAACGTGAAGGCAACACAAACAAGTACTTGGCTAAAGAATTGAAGAAAATGAAAGTTGAAGCTCCGGTTGATGCTCGTTACACAGCTCAAGACTGGGAAGGCTTCCAGGAATTGGTTTCAAAATCTAACATCCAGGATAAGGACTTAGTATTACGTGTTCTTTCTATGTACAAAGATCCGGAACAACGTGAAAAAGAAATCAAAAATATTTCTTCTGTTTTCAGTGTATTGGCTGAAGAAATCCTGCCGCAGTTACGTCGTTCTCGTTTGACTGCTAACATCGAAATCATCGGTAAGTCTGACGACGAAATCAGCGCATTAGCAAAGAGTAATCCTTCTGAACTGAACGTAGAAGAAATCCTTTACGCTGCTACATTAACTAACAACGATGCTGAAAAAGCTGCTATCTATGCAAAAGCTTCTCAATTGTATCCGAACGACTATCGTACTTGGAACAACGTTGGTATGATGGCATTCCGTGCTGGTGACATGGCTAAGGCTGAACAAATGTTCAACAAGTCTAACTCAGTTAAACCTAACAATGAAGCTAACATGAACTTAGGTTTGATCGCTTTGACTAAAGGTGACCAAGCTAAGGCTCAGCAGTTGTTCGGTAGTGCTTCTGGCGTAGCTGAATTAAGCGAAGCTCTGGGTGTTCTGTATCTGGAACAAGGCGAATGGGCTAAGGCTGCAAACTCTTTCGGTTCTGTTAAGTCTAACAACGCTGCTTTGGCTCAGATCCTGACTAAAGACTACAGCAAAGCTTCTCAGACTCTGAATGCAGTTGCTAAACCTGACGCTACAACTTCTTATTTGAAAGCTATCGTTGCAGCTCGTACAAACGATGCTAACGGTGTTGTTAACAACCTGAAAGCTGCTATCGCTGCTGACAAGAACATGGCTAAAGAAGCTGCTATCGATTTGGAATTTGCTAAATATGCAACTAACGCAGATTTCGCTGCTTTGGTTAAGTAATTAACAAACCCTATCATATTAAAATAGGCATTCCTGAAAAGGGATGCCTATTTTTTTACATAATCTTTAATACTATTTATTTTGTAATCTTCCTAACGTTTTCCACCTTTGCAAAAAATTCTAAGAAAAAGAGGTTTTGTATGAAAAAAGTATTAGCAGTATTCATGTTTATCTGTTTGCTTCTGGCAGGAGCACAGGATGGAGTGGACACTGTAAAAACAGAAATACAAAATATTTCCACTTTACAGGAGCAGGCTTCTATCTCCTCTGAAGAAAAAGAACTTGAATGTAATTTTATACAACAATCCAAAGAACAATTCTCTTTTTTTGCAGACAATACTGAATACGTCAGAAATCTCTACCGTATATCACAAGGAAATGAACAACCGAACTCATCTATCGGACAAATACGGTCATTTCATAAAGTTTTAGCCGACTTTGTTCTGAAAGGCTATAACTCCGGACAAAAAATATCTGAGACAGTATCTACGTCCCAGATAATCATACAATCTACCCTGTTTTACCGTTCTGCACATCAAATATACCAGTTGCAGAAAATCGTTATTTAACCCCTTCGGTTATTGAGGAACATACAAACGGAGCTTCACCTCTTCAGTCAAGCTAAATAATTATTGTGGACAATTGAAATCCATAATTTATAAATTTCATGCCTGAACCATATCTGGATAGCAGCAGATGTATTTATGTATCCTTACCAAGCCAATAGCCCTGTTATATTCTATTCATACCAATTTTACAATTTATAAATTATGGGAGCAATATCAATTTTAGCCATGTTGCTCGCAGGTATCGGCTTTGCCGGCCTGGCAATAGGCGTGGGGAAACTCGTTTCCATTAAACGAAGTAACCCTATCAAAGGACAAGCTTACGAGTGCGGTATGCCCAGTGAGGGTACAACTTGGGCACAATTCAATGTAGGCTACTACCTCTTTTCTCTCACCTTCCTCATCTTCGATGTGGAAATGGTATTCCTGTATCCCTGGGCAGTAACCCTGAAAGAAATAGGGATACCCGCCCTTATAGAGATTGTCTTTTTTATGTTATTCCTATTCATGGGATTGCTTTACGCTTATAAAAAGAAAGCATTACAATGGAAATGAAGAAAGATTTTTTGCCCGAGTTACCTGAAGAATTCAAGGAAAACCTGGGGCGTAACGTTCTGGTTACAACCATCGACAAAATAGCCGGATGGGCACGAAGCAATTCGCTTTGGCCTTTAAGTTTCGGAACCAGTTGCTGTGCCATCGAAATGATGAGTGCGGCATCTGCCAAGTACGACTGGTCCCGTTTCGGATTTGAAGTGGCCCGTGCCTCTCCCCGCCAGGCAGACCTCATCATCGTAGCCGGTACAATCACAAAAAAAATGGCACCGGTATTGCGTCGTTTATACGACCAGATACCCGAACCCAAATATGTAATCGCCATGGGAGCCTGCACTATAACCGGAGGTCCGTTCGCCAAAGACAGCTATTCCGTCGTAGCCGGTGTAGACAAAATCGTTCCTGTGGACGTATATATTCCCGGATGCCCTCCCCGACCAGAAGCATTGCTTCAAGGAATGATGGCATTGCAACAAAAAATAAAAGAAGAAAGAGCATACGTTATTGAAAAACCAAAGGAGGAAAAACAATGAGCAACCATACATTAACTGAAGCCCTTGCCAACCGGTTCAAAGACAAACAGATCGAAGAAAGTTTCGGCATGCCTGCCCTGCATATAGAGAAAGACGAACTGATAACATGTGCCCGCATATTAAAAGAAGAAAAAGCATTTGATTTTAAAATGTTAGTTTGCGAAACAGCCGTAGACCAGACTGAACATTTCGAATTAGTTTGCCATTTACGGTCATTATCACACGGTCATGAAATGATACTGAAAACACATGTAGAGCGGGACGGGACACCCGAACTCCACTCTCTCTATGGTTTGTGGCATGCTGCAGAACTATTTGAAGATGAAATCTACGACCTCTTCGGCATACGTTTCGCGGGACATCCTTTCCTAAGACGGATTATGCTCGATGACTCATTCAACGGATACCCTCTGCGAAAAGATTTCGTAAATACAGAGGAATTATAACAACAGGAAGAGTTAATAAATTATGAACAATTATATACAAGTAACACCCGATGAAACTGACGGATTTATCGTCAACATCGGTCCCCAGCATCCATCCACTCATGGTGTCCTCCGCCTGCGTACACAACTGGACGGAGAAACCATATTGAATATGGAACCCTATTTGGGTTATATCCACCGGGGCATCGAAAAAATGTGCGAATCATTGGGATACAAACAGTTCATTTACCTGACCAGTCGTATGGACTACCTGTCAGCACATATGAACAACCAAGCATGTGCCCTATGTATAGAAAAAGGAGCACAAATAGAAGTGCCGGAACGGGCACAAGTCATCCGTGTTATCATGGCTGAATTGCAACGTCTTGCCTCCCATCTGTTATGGTGGGGAAGTATGGGACTCGACCTCGGTGCCGTATCCCCCTTCTTCTATGCTTTCCGCGAACGGGAAATGATTCTGGAAATATTTGAAGAAACAGGCGGCAACCGGTTGACAATGAATTATATCACACCCGGCGGAGTCATGCACGACCTCCATCCAGATTTTGTACGGAAAGTCAAAGAGGTCATCGCCTCTTTAAAAAAGCATGAACATGAATACAGCGAACTGATGACAGGCAACATCATTTTCAGAAAACGCGTAGAAAATGTAGGCTACCTCACACCGGAAATGGCAATCTCTCTGGGTTGCACAGGACCTGTTGCACGTGGTTCCGGTATCTCCTGCGACGTACGCAAACATGCTCCTTACGATGTATATGGGCAAGTCGAATTTAAAGAAATCCTACTCGACGGCTGCGACTGTATGAGCCGGTACATGGTACGTATGGAAGAAATGAAACAATCCATTGCTATCATTGACCAGTTGATAGACCATATACCGGAAGGTTCCTACAGAAATAAACCCAAAGGCGTTATCAAACTACCTGCCGGCGAATATTACAGCCGCGTGGAAACCGCCCGTGGCGAACTGGGGATATATATCGTAGCTGATGGAACGGGAAAACCCTGGCGCGTCAAATTCCGTACCCCTAATTTCAGTAACCTGGCAGCAATGAAACCTCTGGTGAAAGGAGCTAAGATAGGCGATTTGGTCGCTATCATGTCGACACTCGATTTAATTATTCCGGATATTGACCGATAAAAAGTATTGAAAAGATGAAATCACAAATAGACTTCACAGGTCTGACACAATGGATACACCAGACATTATCCGCCTATCTGTCGCCAGGTTGGGTATTAACACTGGAACTGGTAGCGTCGGTGCTCGCCATTATCGTTATGATCGTTGTCATGGTAATCCTTATGATTTATGCCGAACGGAAAATAGCCGGATTCATGCAATTGCGCCTCGGGCCGATGCGCGTAGGCTGGTGTGGTTCCGGACAAGCGATTGCCGACGTACTGAAACTGTTGCTGAAAGAATGCGTAACACCCTTTCAGGCAGACAAACTATTGTTCTCGCTCGCTCCGTTCGTTGTTCTGGCAACCAGCTTCCTGTCAATTATGCCTTTCTCCTATGCCCCGGGATTACAACTTTGGGACATCAACATCGGCGTATTATACGTTACCGCCGTCTCATCCATCAGCGTAATGGGCGTTATGATGGCAGGATGGGCAAGCCATAATAAATATTCTTTACTGGGAGCGATGCGTAGCGGAGCACAAATCGTAAGTTATGAACTTTCGATGGGGATGGCGCTGGTCACCATTATCGCGATGAGTGGCACCCTGTCCGTCAACGATATTATCATGTCGCAAGCAGACGGCTGGTGGTTGTTTAAAGGGCATGTACCCGCTATTTTAGCCTTTGTCATTTTTATTATCGCTTCCACAGCGGAACTGAACCGCGCCCCCTTCGACCTTGCCGAAGCGGAACAGGAATTAACAGCCGGCTTCCATACCGAATATTCCGGTATGCAGTTCGCCATGTTTTTCCTTGCGGAATATTCCAATATGCTTATAGCTTCGATGATGGCCGCAACCGTCTTCCTGGGGGGCTGGCAACCCCTGCATATCCAGGGACTGGATGGCTTCAACCAAGTGATGGATTTCATACCCGGCATACTCTGGTTCTTCGGTAAGATTTTCTTTGTAATCTTCCTGATCATGTGGTTCCGTTGGACATTTCCACGCCTGCGTATCGACCAGTTATTACGTTTGGAATGGAAATACCTGCTACCCATCAGCATCGTAAATGTAATACTTGCCGCTTGCGTTGCCGTATTCGGCTGGTATTTGTAAACAGATTTCAATTAAATAAAGATTATGAATAAAGCATTTGGATATATCTACTCGATAGGAGCATCGTTCGTTTCCCTCGGAAAGGGTATGTTTCGTACACTAAGCAGTATGACACATCCCAAAAGGATATTGACCCTGCAATATCCCGAAAACAGAGAAACGACCCTGTACATTCCCGAACGTTTCCAGGCTAATCTGGAACTTATCCGCGGAGAAGAAGGGCTGAAATGTACCGCCTGTACCCTCTGCCAGACAGCCTGCCCCAACGGAACAATCACCATTACCACACGGAAAATAACTACTCCCGAAGGAAAAACCAAGCGGGAACTGGACCAGTACATCTACGACCTTGGTCGCTGTACATTCTGTGGACAGTGTGTGGATGCCTGTAATTTCGGGGCATTGGAAATGACGAACCATTTCGAGAACAGTGAATATGACAAACAAAAACTGGTGCGCATCCTGAACGCGCCTGAAATCAAACAACGGGAGGAACAGAAATGAATGCAGAAGCCATTTTATTCTATATAATTGCAGCACTGGTGCTACTTATGGGTACTCTTTGCGTATTCAGCCGGCATATCTTCCGGTCTGCCGTATACCTGCTATTCTGCCTTATCGGAGTAGCCGGTATTTATGTAATGATGGATGTAAACTTCGTTGCCGCTTTGCAGATTATGATTTATGTGGGAGGTATCGTGGTCCTTATCATCTTCTCTATCTTCCTGACACACAATACCGGTTCCAAATTGCCGATACCGATACCGAGACGTATGTTCTGGGCTCTGTTTATCCCGGCTTCCGGCTTCGCATTGGTACTTTGGGTACTCCTCCAGCATCCTTTCCGGACAGAAGTTATTTCCAAGGAAGGGCTGGATATCCACGAAATCGGGCATCAGTTGTTCAATTTGAACGACTATGGGTATATCTTCCCCTTCGAAATGGTTAGCGTATTATTGCTGGCCGCTTTGGTCGGGAGCATCGTCATTGCCCAGAATAATAAAAAGAAATCCAATCAACAACCGGAAAAATAGAAACGTATGGAACAGATACCTCTTTCACATATACTGATTCTCAGTTCCGCCCTGTTTTTCTTGGGCGTATACGGTTTCTTCTCACGCAGGAACCTGATTACAGTGTTAATGTCGACGGAATTGATTTTGAACAGTGTCAACATCAATTTTATCGCCTTCAACAAATACCTCTATCCCGAGGCTCTGGAAGGCGTGTTCTTCACGCTGTTCATCATTATTGTTGCAGCGGCAGAAGTCTCGCTTGCGATTGCAATCATCATCAACCTATACCGGAAGTTCAAGACGATCGATATAGACGATACAACAACTATGAAATTCTGATATCCTATGAATAATTATGAATTACAGGCAGGACTTGTTCTTCTGCTTCCACTTGCCGGGTTTATCACGCTTGCGCTGTACGGGCGGAAACTACCTGAACGCACATCCGGTATTCTGGCAACCTCATTGCTGGGATTGACGACACTGTTTGCCTGGATGGTAGCCCTCGGATACTTTTTTGATTTCGGTCAAAAAGAAGCTGGCTATTTCCCCATACGCTTGTTGTCATTCAACTGGCTCCAATTCAACGATAGCTTGTCCATCGATGCAGGCATCGTGCTGAATCCCATTTCAGCCATGATGCTGATTGTTATCTCTACCGTTTCTTTCCTTGTACATCTATACAGTATAAGCTATATGAAAGGAGAAGGGCGGATCAGCAGTTATTTTGCTTATCTGCAACTGTTTACTTTCTCAATGCTCGGATTAGTCGTAGCCTTCAATATTTTCCAGATTTATTTTTTCTGGGAACTGGTCGGAGTCTCTTCTTTCCTGCTAATAGGCTTTTACTTTACACAACCGGCAGCTATTGCCGCTGCCAAAAAGGCTTTCATCGTAACCCGGTTTGCCGATTTAGGCTTCCTGATTGGCATCCTGATGCTCGGTATCGGCAGTAATTCATTCGATATCGAAACGATAACCGGTACGCTAACCAACCCGGCATCCCCGGAATTGGCGGCGTTTACCCAAACCTCTTTCCTCGGTGTGTCCCTGTTGACCTGGGCTTTATTGCTTGTCTTCATGGGAGGTGCAGGAAAATCCGCCATCTTCCCGCTGCATGTATGGTTACCGGATGCCATGGAAGGCCCTACTCCGGTTTCAGCATTAATCCATGCCGCAACCATGGTTGTCGCGGGCGTGTTCCTTGTAGCACGGCTCTTCCCGATATATGCCATTTCAGCTCCGGACGCCTTGGAAGTTATTGCCGTATTGAGCGCCTTTACCGCGCTGTTTGCCGCGGTTATTGCCTGTACACAAACCGAATTGAAAAAGGTACTCGCATTTTCCACCATCTCCCAAATCGCTTATATGCTGCTGGCTTTGGGAGTAGCCGGTTGGGGAAACGGGCACGACGAAGGATATACGGCATCCATGTTCCATCTTTTCACCCATGCATTCTTTAAAGCCTCCCTGTTCCTTTGTGCCGGGGTCGTTATCCATCTGGTACATTCGGGAAACCTGATAGATATGGGAGGGCTCCGGAAACGGCTGCCCGTTACAAATATAGTTTTCCTGCTTGCCGCCTTATCCATTTCCGGATTCCCTTTCCTGTCCGGCTTTTTCAGTAAGGAAATGATTCTGGCATCCGTATGGGAGACACATCCGATACTGTATATCGTAGCCGTGCTGACCAGCGGATTAACAGCATTCTATATGTTCCGCATCTACTATCTGGTATTCTATAATAAAAAGGCAGTCGAAGTAGATACACATTCCCACGAAAGCTGGCTAATGAAAATACCCCTGTTAATACTGACAATCGGAACCGTATTTGCCGGATATATTCCTTTTGGGAAATACGTAACAGCTACCGGGCAACCACTTGAAGTCCATATGGATATTTTAAGTTCACTATTTCCTGTAGCAGTAGGGCTGACGGGCATTCTGATTGCCACCCTCTTTTACCTGAAGAAAAATGAGAAACCGGCTATCTGGGCAAGACGGATGGGGGCCCTTTACCGTGGCGCACTCCATAAGTTTTACATAGACAATGCCTATCTGTTTTTTGCTAAAAAGGTTATGGGCCGCTGGATAGGCGGGCTCTGTACCTTTATCGACACACGCTTCATACAGGGCGGGCTTACCGAACTGGCATCCGGCACACTCTCGTTCAGTAACCAAATTAAGAAGATGCAGTCCGGACGTATACAGACTTACGGCTTCTTCTTCCTTGGCGGCATTCTGGTGATGGCAATCCTGTTGATTATAACTTAATAGATGACTCAATATGAATTTACTAACTATACTTTTATTGATTCCGGGTATCACGCTTCTGCTTCTGCTGCTGTTGCCGGCCAAAAAGAATGCAGCCATACGAAACATGGCAATTGCGGGAGCTACCTTGCAATTCCTATACACCTGTTTCCTTGCCTATAGTTTTATACAAGCAAAAGGGGAGCTTAGCGGAGATACATTACTCTTTACCCAATCTTTTGCCTGGTTCGAACCGTTGGATATCCATTTCAGCTACGGGCTGGACGGAATTTCGTTGATTATGGTCCTGCTTACCTCGATGGTTGTATTTGCCGGTATCCTGGTTTCCGGGAATATACAGCAACAAGCCAAAGAATTTTATGTTCTGATGACATTGTTGGGATTCGGGGCCTACGGTTTCTTTATCGCAACAGACTTATTTATGCTTTTCTTCTTCCTCGAGATTGCAGTGGTTCCCAAATACCTGTTGATTGGCATGTACGGTTCCGGTGCGCGGGAACGAAATGCCATGAAACTTGCCCTAATGCTGATGGGAGGTTCGGCACTGGTATTTATCGGTATTGTAGCGTTATATTTCTTTAGCGGAAAAATCTCCGGTAATTACACATGGAACATACAAGAACTGGCATTGGTGCATATCCCGCTTCAATACCAGCAATGGTTGTATATGCTCACCTTTATCGGTTTCGGAGTCTTCACCGCCCTGTTCCCCTTCCATTCCTGGGCACCGGACGGGCACTCTTCCGCCCCGACTGCCGCATCCATGTTTTTGGCAGGCGTCTCAATGAAATTAGGAGGTTACGGATGTTTACGCGTTTCCACCTTCCTCTTTCCGGAGGCGGCCGACCAGCTTTCATGGATTTTCATTATCCTGGCATCCATCGCCATCTTGTATGGAGCGATGGTCACCCTGACACAGAAAGACCTGAAATATATGAATGCCTTTTCGTCTGTCAGCCATTGCGGTTTTGTAGTGTTAGGTATCGCAATGCTTACCCGTACCGCAATCATGGGAGCCGTCATGCAAATGGTTTCACACGGGGTAATGACGGCCTTGTTCTTCGGTATCATCGGCATGATTTACCAACGCACACATACCCGCCAGATAAACGAGTTGGGCGGCATACTGCATCAGACTCCCTTCATCGGGTCCATGTTTCTGATTGTAGGGCTTTGTTCGCTGGGACTGCCGGGAATGAGTGGCTTTGTTTCCGAAATGACCGTATTCGTTGGTTCGTGGGAACGCACCGGCCTATTCCACCGGATTGCTACGGTAATCGCTTGTGCCTCTATCGTAGTTACGGCAGTCTATATCCTTCGGGCTATAGGTTCCGTAATATGGGGAAGTGTACGTAATGAAGCCGTCAGAAAAATGGCTGATGCCACTCCTTCCGAACGGGTTGCTTCCATCCTGTTGGCCGCCGCTATTTTCCTGATTGGTACCTGTCCGTTCTGGGTAGTACGCCTGATAGAAAACGACAGCCTGGCAATCGCCCGCCGGTTGTTGACACAAGCATTCCAATATTAACAGATAAAAATACATGATTATGAGCCTCGAACTCTTTTCTATATTACGATTTGAATTAGTTGTTTGTCTCCTTATATTTATCCTGCTGGTGATGAAACTGGCGGATGCGGACAAACATCTCAAATCTTTCCTGATAACTGTAAATACATTGCTGTTTATCAACTTTGCCATAAGCTTTCTTCCTGTCGACATGGGCGTTTTATTCAAAGGCTTCTTCTTTTCTAACGACCTCATCGAAATGGAAAAAACAATGCTGAATCTGGGGGTTTTACTAATATCCCTGCTTTCCGGCAGATGGCTTCACAAACATGCGGACTTATGCGTTGAATTTTACATTCTGATATTGTGTAGCCTACTAGGTGCATTTCTGATGTTGTCGAGCGGACATATCCTGATGCTCTATCTGGGAATCGAAATTTCCACCATACCCATCACCGCATTGTCCAACTTCAATAAAGAGGAAAGGCGTTCCTCGGAAGCAGGTATCAAATTTATCCTGTCGTCCGCTTTCTCCTCCGGTATCATGCTGTTTGGTATTTCCATGTTATATGGAGCCTATGGCAACCTGAGCTTCAGCTTCCTGCATTTGAACCTGGAACCTAACCTGTTGACAATTGTTGCGTTTGCATTTATGATGGGCGGTTTCTTCTTTAAAATGTCGGCAGTCCCGTTTCACCTGTGGACAGCAGATGTATACGAGGGCTCCCCGATTCCGGTAACCAGCTATTTGTCCGTAATATCCAAGGGGTCTATCATTTTCGTATTCGTTTCCGTCCTGATGACTGTATTCCAAAATATGCACGTTGAGTGGAAAGAAGTCATTACTGTTATCTCTATCCTGAGTATGACGGTTGGTAACCTCTTTGCCATGCGCCAACAAAATCTCAAACGATTACTCGCATTCTCTTCGATTTCACAAGTCGGATTTGTGCTGGTAGGTATTACAGGCAACAGCATTATGGGACTGGACTCCACGCTGTACTTTATGTTGATTTACATGCTGAGCAATATCTGTTTCTTCGGAGTACTCAGTGTTGTTTCCGACTCGACGAAGAAAGAAGACCTTCGTTCATTCAAAGGTTTCTACCGGACTAATCCGTTCCTTGCTTTGATGATGGGAGTCAGCCTCTTCTCATTAGCAGGAGTTCCTCCTACTTCCGGTTTCTTTGGAAAACTATTCCTGCTGGTATCTTCCATGGGAGACGAAATGTACGTATTGGTTGGATTTGCCGGATTAAACCTGGTTCTTTCACTCTACAACTATCTGCGTATTGTAAAATGTATCTTCATTGATGAACCGGAAGAGCAGCTCTGTATCGGCAAAAACCGGGTGGTATCGGCAACGCTTGCTTTCTGTTGCATAGCCATATTGAGTATCGGGTTTATTTCTTCCGTATTCCAGTATATCGACTGGGCGGCACGGCAGATGATTTGAGGAAGTAGGGAAACGGGGAGTTTTCAGCCACCCAACTGTTAAAAAATATTACCTATGCTACTAATTCGAATTACATGCGGTACTAATTGAAATTACCTGCGGTACTAATTATAAAAATACGGGCAGGTAATTTATAAAACCCCGACAGGCAAATCCGACACTGTTCATATGAATCGGATTTGCCTGTTATATGCTTTTAAAGCAATCTCTTAGAAAAATTCTATTCCCTGTTTTGCCATGTCCGAAACTTTATCTATTTTTCGGTGTACATTAATCAACAGGTGTATTATGAAAAAGCAAATTTTAATTCTCTTCGCATTTCTGGCAGTCCTGACAAACCTATCAGCCCAGGAAGACATAGACAGTACACAATTTCTATTCAACAAATTCCAGGATGGTTCCGTATACTATAAAGACGGACGAGTTTATAATGCCCGCTTAAATTATCACTTACGGGGAAATTGTTTCCTATTCATAGATGCAAATGACGATAACGTCATAAAAGAGTTTGGAGAGGTAAACCAAATCAGCGCAGTGAAGGTTGCCGACAAATCTTTCCTTCTGCAAAATGACGGCAGTGCCTATGAAGTAATCCAATTTGACCCGATGATTGCAGTCAAATACATAGGTAGATTTAAAAAGGAAGGGAAAAACTCCGGATATGGAGGACGCTCGGAAACCGGCTCCATCGATGCCTTTTCCAGTATCAGAAATAATGGTGAAACTCACTCCCTGTCGACCGGCAAGTATATACTTATCGGTATAGATAATGCCTACCTGATTGAAAAAGAGGGTAAAAGAAAATCTTTCAGGACAGAAAAACAATTTCTGAAACTCTATCCGAAACATACTGACGAACTACAAAAATATATCGAAGAGAAAAAAGTAAAACTCAATAATGTAGAACAAATGGCGGAATTGATTCGTTATGCCAATACTCTGAAACCATAAACATAAAAAAGGTTGGCTGAAATTTATCAACCAACCTTTTTTAGTATATCATAGTTATCATTTTTCCAAATCATAGTTATGAATTTGAAAAACCATAGTTATGATTTTTTTTACGGAGAACTTATCTTCCCTGACGTTTACGCTCTATTTCATCCAGGATGACTTTACGCATACGCATATTATTAGGAGTGATTTCCACATATTCATCACCCTTAATATATTCCAACGCATCTTCCAAGCTGAATACAATAGGAGGAGCCAATGATACTTTATCATCAGAACCGGAAGCACGCATATTGGTCAGTTTCTTTGATTTGGTAACATTTACAACCAAATCATTATCTTTCGAATGTTCACCTACAACTTGTCCGGCATAGACTTCTTCACCCGGTGCAATAAAGAAACGTCCGCGTGATTGAAGGTTATTCAAGGCATAAGCAAAAGCAGAGCCTGTTTCCATAGCAATAATAGAACCGTTCACACGACGTTCGATTTCACCTTTCCAAGGTTGGTATTCAAGAAAACGGTGTGCCATAATCGCTTCACCGGCAGAGGCTGTCAACACTGCATTGTTTAAACCGATGATACCACGGGAAGGAATTGTAAATTCCAGGTGCATACGGCCATTCTTGCTTTCCATCATGGTCATTTCACCCTTACGTTTTGTCACCATATCGATGATGCGGCTGGAACAATCTTCCGGCAGGTTAACTGTAAGCTGTTCAACCGGCTCGCATTTCTCACCATTGATTTCTTTGATGATTACCTGCGGCTGACCGACCTGCAATTCATACCCTTCGCGGCGCATTGTTTCAATCAATACAGACAAGTGAAGCACACCGCGTCCGTATACTAACCATGAATCGGCTGATTCAGTCGGAACTACACGCAAAGCCAGGTTCTTATCCAACTCTTTCTGTAAACGGTCATAGATATGACGTGAAGTAACGAATTTACCATCTTTTCCGAAGAACGGAGAATTGTTGATAGTGAAGAGCATAGACATTGTCGGCTCATCAATAGCTATTGTAGGCAGTGGTTCCGGTTCATTTACATCGGCAATTGTTTCCCCGATTTCGAAACCATCAATACCAACAATTGCACAAATATCACCGGATTTAACTGACGAAACTTTCGTACGTCCTAATCCTTCAAATACATCAACTTCTTTGATTCTGGATTTAACCATCGACCCATCGCGTTTGCAAAGCATGATATCCTGGCCTTCTTTCAACTCTCCACGATGAACACGTCCTACCGCAATACGTCCTACATATTTAGAATAATCCAAAGAAGTAATTAGCATCTGGGGAGTTCCTTCCAATATCTGGGGTTCCGGAATATATTCGATAATAGCGTCCAGCAACGCATAAATATCTTCTTTCGGTTCCTTCCAGTCCGTAGACATCCAACCCTGTTTTGCAGAGCCGTAGATAGTCGGAAAGTCCAACTGTTCTTCCGTAGCATCCAAGCTGAACATCAGGTCGAACACCATTTCCTGCACTTCCGAAGGACGGCAGTTCGGTTTATCGACCTTATTAATAACTACGATTGGTTTTAACCCCATCTGAATAGCTTTCTGAAGAACAAAACGGGTCTGAGGCATCGGACCTTCGAAGGCATCTACCAACAAAAGGCAACCGTCTGCCATATTCAGTACACGTTCAACTTCACCTCCGAAATCGGCGTGTCCCGGAGTATCAATAATATTGATTTTGCAATCCTTGTAATTAATAGATACGTTTTTGGCGAGAATTGTAATTCCTCGTTCACGTTCCAAATCATTGTTGTCCAGGAACTGGTCCGGCTCTGCCTGTCCTTCACGGAAAAGCTTACCGGCTAATAACATCTTATCCACGAGCGTCGTTTTGCCGTGGTCTACGTGCGCGATAATCGCGATGTTTCTGATTTTTTGCATCGAAGACTAATTTATTGGCTGCAAAAATACGACTTTTTTACGATATCTATGTGATATTCATACGTCAAAATGAAAAAAGTAAAAGAAAATCCCTTGCTAATCAAAAACTAATACCTACCTTTGTCCCCGCTTAGATAACATAGTATTAATTTATTAAAGTACAAAAGAATCATGTATTTAGATTCAGCAAAAAAACAAGAACTTTTTGAAAAGTATGGCAAATCAGCTACAGACACAGGTTCTGCAGAAAGCCAGATTGCTTTATTTACAGTACGTATCGCTCACCTGACTGAGCACCTGAAAGCTAATCACAAAGATTACAGCACAGAACGCGCACTGAAAATGTTGGTAGGTAAGCGTCGTCGTTTATTGGATTATCTGATCAAAACAGATATTACAAGATATCGTGCTATCATCAAAGAACTTGGTATCAGAAAGTAATTATTCTCTTTGGAGATACTATAAAAAGGATAACCTCTTGCGGGGTTATCCTTTTTTTCTTTCACAAATATCCTTTTAAAAATGAAAAATTAATGTACATTTGCCGCCATTAGTTACAATTTAATAGCAATCAATAAAATAAATCATACTTATGGGGAACAACAAGATTATTGGTGCAAAAATTAAAAGCATCCGCGAATCGAAACAATTAACAATAGAGGAAGTTGCCGAACGATCGGGATTAAGTATTGAACAAATAGAACGTATAGAAGGCAACATAGACTTTCCCTCATTAGCTCCGTTAATTAAAATAGCCAGAGTATTAGGTGTACGCCTGGGCACTTTCCTGGACGACCAGTCTGAACTGGGACCTGTTATCTGCCGTAAAAAAGACAGCAATGAAACAAATAGCATAGGATTTACGAATAACTCCGTTAAGGCACGCAAACATATGGAATACCATTCTTTGTCGCAAGACAAATCCGGACGCCACATGGAACCGTTCCTGATAGATGTTGCTCCTTCTGAAGAAGGTGTCGATTTTGTATTGTCAACCCACGAAGGTGAAGAATTTATATATGTATTGGAAGGTGTACTTGAAATCAATTACGGCAAAAATACATATGTCCTGGAAGAAGGCGACAGCATTTACTATGATTCAATTGTCGCCCACCATGTACATGCCGCAGCCGATAATACAGCTAAAATTTTAGGTGTAGTATACACTCCTTATTAATATCCGGGCTGTTATGGAAGTACAATTACAAAATAAGACACTCGGACAGTGGATGGAACACTGGGCCGAAACTACTCCGGATAAAGAATACCTGGTATATTCCGACCGTGACCTACGTTTCACGTGGAAAGAGTTCAATGAACGGGTAGACAGGATGGCGAAAGGAATGCTGTCTATCGGCATTAAGCACGGAACTCACGTTGGTATCTGGGCAACGAATGTGCCCGACTGGTTGACCTTCCTGTATGCCGGTGCCAAAATCGGAGCTGTTTTAGTAACGATAAATACGAACTACAAACAGAACGAACTGGAATTTCTGGTCGAAAATGCAGATATACATACTTTATGCATTACCGATGGTGTATTCGATGGAAGCTATATAGATATGGTATATACCATGCTTCCTGAGTTAAAAGAATCACAACGCGGATACCTGAAAAGTAAACGTTTCCCGGTATTGAAGAACGTAGTATACATCGGACAGGAAAAATACCGTGGGATGTATAACACTCCGGAATTACTTTTGCTGGGAGAAAATATTAGTGACGATAAACTGGATGCAGCCAAAAAACTTGTCGATTGCCATGATGTAGTCAACATGCAATATACTTCCGGCACGACCGGTTTCCCTAAAGGGGTTATGTTGACGCATTACAATATTGCCAACAACGGCCTGCTGACCGGCGAACATATGAAGTTCACCCCTGCGGACAAGCTCTGCTGTTGCGTACCTCTTTTCCACTGCTTCGGTGTTGTCCTGGCTTCCATGAATGTGCTGACACACGGTTGTACACAGGTGATGGTCGAGAAGTTTGACCCGCTGGTCGTACTGGCCTCCATACACAAAGAACGGTGTACGGCTCTTTATGGGGTGCCCACGATGTTTATCGCCGAGTTGAACCATCCGATGTTCCCGATGTTCGACCTCACCTCACTCCGTACCGGAATTATGGCAGGTTCGCTTTGTCCGGTTGAATTGATGCGCCAGGTAGAAGAAAAGATGTTCATGCGTGTAACCAGTGTATATGGGCTGACCGAGACATCGCCGGGTATGACACACTCCCGTATCGATGATTCCGCAGATATACGGTATAATACAGTCGGACGCGATTACGAATTTACAGAAGTGCGTGTTATCGACCCCGAAACAGGCGAAGAATGCCCGGTCGGCGTACAGGGAGAAATGTGTAACCGTGGCTACAACACCATGAAAGGTTATTATAATAATCCTGCCGCTACCAACGAAGTAATCGACAAAAGCGGCTTCCTTCATAGCGGCGACCTCGGCGTAAAAGATGAAAACGGGAACTACCGTATCACCGGACGTATCAAGGATATGATTATCCGCGGAGGCGAAAATATCTATCCGCGCGAAATCGAAGAATTCCTCTACCACCTGGAAGGAGTCAAAGATGTGCAGGTCGCAGCCGTTCCTTCCAAGAAATACGGGGAAGAAGTCGGTGCTTTTATCATCCTCCACGAAGGAATTTCTCTGACGGAAGAGATCGTAAAAGACTTCTGCCGCGGTAAAATCGCCCGCCATAAAATACCGAAATACATCTTCTTCGTTGATACTTTCCCGATGACCGGAAGCGGTAAAATCCAAAAGTTCAAACTGAAAGATTTAGGACTGCAATTATTACAGGAAAAAGGTATCGAACCGGTTTAATTTATACCGTTAACAGTTGACATGTGACAGTTGGTAGTTAGGCTCGCTTCCGGTATGGAAACCGGTTGAAGCGAGAATAGCCGTCAACTGTCACTTGTCAATTATAGACTAAAAAAACAACATTTACTCCGCTCTTTTTCTTACCTTTGTTGCCGAATATTCAAATTAATAATACGATTTAATAATGGTATCTTTATTTCCAACAGATTTGCCATACAAAGTGGCAGATATGAATCTGGTGGATTTCGGTCGCAAAGAGATTGAAATCGCCGAACACGAAATGCCGGGTCTTATGGCTCTTCGCCAGAAATATGCTGATCAGAAACCACTGAAAGGCGCACGTATCACCGGCTCACTGCACATGACTATCCAGACGGCAGTGTTAATCGAAACATTAGTTGCGTTGGGAGCAGATGTCCGTTGGGCAAGCTGCAACATCTTCTCCACACAGGACCATGCTGCGGCAGCTATTGCGGCAAGTGGAGTTCCTGTTTTTGCCTGGAAAGGTGAAACACTGGAAGAATACTGGTGGTGTACCGAAATGGCACTCCGTTTCCCCGGTGGTAAAGGACCGCATATGATTGTAGACGATGGTGGCGACGCCTCTCTGCTGATACATATGGGATACCGCGCAGAGAATGATGCAGAAACCATTAACCGTAAAGGCAGTAACCATGAAGAGCAGGTAATTCTGGATACTCTTCACCGTATTCTTGAAGAAGATAATGCACGCTGGCATCGTACGGTTGCTGAAATGAAAGGTGTTTCCGAAGAAACAACAACAGGTGTACACCGTTTGTACCAGATGATGGAAAGAGGCGAGCTGCTGGTTCCCGCCATCAATGTAAACGACTCCGTTACAAAATCCAAGTTTGACAATCTATATGGCTGCCGCGAATCGTTGGCAGACGGTATCAAACGTGCTACAGATGTTATGATTGCAGGAAAAGTCGTTGTCGTTGCAGGATATGGTGATGTAGGAAAAGGATGTTCACATTCCATGCGTTCATACGGAGCCCGTGTGCTGGTAACTGAAATTGACCCGATTTGTGCTTTACAGGCAGCTATGGAGGGTTTTGAAGTTACAACAATGGAAGAAGCTGTAAAAGAAGGTAATATCTTCGTTACGACAACCGGGAACTGCGACATTATCACAATCGAACATATGTCACAGATGAAGGATCAGGCTATTGTTTGTAACATCGGTCACTTCGATAATGAGATACAGGTAGAGAAGTTGGTTAACTTCCCGAATATCAAACACACCAACATTAAACCGCAGGTTGATAAATATACATTCCCGACAGGAAACTCTATTTTCTTGCTGGCAGAAGGTCGTTTGGTTAACCTGGGCTGTGCAACCGGTCATCCTTCTTTTGTAATGAGCAATTCCTTCACCAACCAGGTATTGGCACAGATGGATTTATGGACAATGCCTTATGAAATAGGCGTATATCGTCTGCCTAAACGTCTGGACGAAGAAGTTGCACGTCTTCACCTCGAACGTATCGGTGTAAAACTGAGCAAACTGACACAGAAACAGGCTGATTATATAGGTGTTCCTGTAGAAGGACCCTATAAAGCGGACCACTACAGATACTAATTCAGTTGACAGGCGACAATTGACAGTTGACCGTTAGGCTTTACATCCAGTTTGTAAATTGAATAAAAGCCGGAATGATTGTTAACTATCAGTTGTCAACTGTCGATTATCAACTGATTTCGCGATGCAGAAAAGACATTCCGACAGGGTTTTATATTTTAGAGAGCAAGCCTATACCACTCAAAAATACGTTATCCCTTTTATAGAAAAGCATCATCCAATAACAGCCGAAACTACAGTGTTGGAGATTGGGTGTGGAGAAGGGGGTAATATTCAACCATTTCTGGATTTAGGTTGCAAGGTAACCGGTATCGACCTCAATGGCGTACAGATAGAGAAAGCCAAAGATTTTTATGCCAACCACCCTAATTATTCGAACCTTTCACTGATTTGCCGGGATATTTACCAGGTAACCGACCTGGATGAAACTTTCGATATTATCATTATTCGCGATGTCATCGAGCATATCCCCAACCAGGAAAGATTTCTTCCTTTTATTAAACGTTTTCTAAATTCTCGGGGTGTTATTTTTGTAGCATTTCCTCCCTGGCAAAACCCATTCGGAGGACATCAACAGATTTGCAGCAATAAGTATTTATCCCATCTTCCGTGGATACATTTGCTTCCCCGCAGTTTATATAAAAAATTGCTGGAATGGGGAGGTATAAATCCGAATGAACTACTGGAAATTAAGGATACCGGGATTTCCCTCGAACGCTATCTATCCATTGTAAACAAAGAACAATACAATATAAAAGAAGAGGTACTCTATTTCATCAATCCTAATTATGAAATAAAGTTCGGGCTCCGTCCCCGCGAATTATGGAAACTATTAAATATTCCCTATATTCGTAATTTCTATACGACATGCGGATATTATTTATTAGACCTGAAAACAGAACAAAATGATTTATAGGAGTAAAGCGCCATTCCGGCTGGGTATTGCAGGAGGAGGAACCGATGTTTCTCCTTATTCCGACATCTATGGAGGTGCCATACTGAATGTCACTATTAATTTATATGCCCATGCTACTATCCGCCCTTTGGACAACGGCAAAATCAGATTTGTACATATAAACGATAATATAGTAGAAGAATTTGATGCAATAAGCCAGCTTCCCCTCGAAGGGCCTTTGGTACTGCAACATGGTATTTATAATTCTATCGTTGCCAGACATAATAACGGCGAACCGCTCTCTTTTGAACTAATAACCAGTATGGATGTTCCTTCCGGTTCCGGACTGGGAACTTCATCCACATTAGTCGTGTCCATCCTCGGGGCATTCACTGAATGGCTTAAACTGCCTCTCGGACGCTATGATATAGCTCATTATGCCTATGAAATAGAACGCATAGATCTGCAAATGGCAGGAGGGAGACAAGACCAGTATGCAGCCACTTTCGGAGGCGTCAATTTTATGGAGTTTCTGGAAAACGACCGCGTAATTGTAAACCCCTTACGAATTAATGATGATATTTTACAGGAATGGGCGATGAATACCGTCCTGTTTTATACGAACAAGCAACGCTGTTCCTCAAAAATTATTGAAGAACAGGCTGAAAATGTAAAGAAACAAAATCTGGACTCGCTGGAAGCCATGCACAATGTTAAGAAAGAGGCGTTCCGTATGAAAAACTGCTTATTGCGCGACGAATTATGGGAATTAGGAAAAGCCCTGAACTCGAGCTGGGACAACAAAAAGAAAATGGCTCGTCATATATCCAACGAGTTTATCGACCATATTTATGAAACAGCTATAGCTAATGGTGCTTTAGGTGGTAAAATCTCCGGAGCGGGAGGAGGAGGTTTTATGTTCTTCTATTGTCCCGGTAATACCTGTTATAAGGTTTCCGAGGCATTGACAGACCTCAATATCGGTAATGTAAAGTATTTCGAATTTTGTAAAAGAGGACTTATCACATGGACTATAAAGGAATCATAAAAGACAGGCTGTTACAGCATCAGGAAATAATCCAGCAAATCATAGCAGATCCGCAGTTGCATAATGCTATTAATGACGCAGTGGAAACTATTATTACCTGTTTCAAATATGGAGGTAAAGTTTATTTCTGTGGAAACGGAGGTAGTGCGGCGGATGCCCAACACCTTGCCGCTGAATTTTCCGGTAAGTTTTATATCGACCGGAGAGTATTGCCGTCCGAAGCTTTACATTGCAACACTTCATATCTGACTGCCGTAGGCAACGACTACTCATTCGATATTATCTATGCACGCCTGATGTCTGGTTTAGGTAAGCCGGGAGATGTATTAATAGGTCTTTCCACTTCGGGAAACTCAACCAATATTGTCAAAGCCTTTGAGGTATGTAAAGAAAAAGGGATTACAACGATTGCCTTTACCGGCAGAAGCGGAGGAGAATTAAAATCCAAGGCAGGAATCCTGATCAATGTTCCTTCAAGCGATACGCCACGCATACAGGAAGGACATATCACTATCGGACACATCATTTGTGAACTGGTTGAAGCTGCAATCTTTGATAAATAAACAAAAATGGAATGTATCATATTAGCAGGAGGAATGGGAACACGTTTACAAAGCGTCGTCTCGGATGTCCCTAAATGTATGGCTCCGGTAGCCGGTAGACCTTTCCTCCATTATTTATTGGAAACATTGGAGCAAAACAGTTTTACCCATGTCATATTATCACTCGGATACAAACACGAAGTGATAGAAGAATGGATAAAAGGATTTCAAACGTCCCTGCAAATCAGTTCTGTCATAGAGAAACAGCCTTTAGGAACCGGTGGAGCTGTAAAATTCGCTTTATCCCAAGCGAGCCAAGAAGAAGTCTTCATTTTAAACGGGGATACATTCCTGGAAATTGATTATCCTGAAATGCTTGCAATACACCGGGATACACAAGCAAAAGCAACTCTTGCCTTGAAAAAAATGACAAATTTCGACCGCTACGGACTGGTTGAAACAGATTATCAAACCCATAAAATCAAAGCTTTTATAGAAAAGCAATTTTGTAAATCCGGACTAATAAACGGAGGAGTGTACCTGATAAACCGGAAGGAGCTACAAGAATATCCAGAAAAATTCTCTTTAGAAAAAGACTTTTTTGAAGCAATCGTGTCATCCGGCGGATTATCAGGATATATATCCGATGGGTATTTTATTGATATTGGCATACCGGCAGATTATTCACAGGCTCAAATCGATTTCAGGGATGGGAAATATAAAACATTATAACACACTGTTCCTGGACCGCGACGGGGTTATCAACCGGCAACGCCCGAATGATTATGTGAAATCACCGGAAGAGTTTATCTTTATCGAAGGGGTAACTGAGGCTCTGAAATTGCTTGCACCGCTTTTCTCCCATATTCTGATTGTAACTAATCAACGGGGCGTAGGACGCGGACTGATGACAGAAGAAAATTTGGAGACTATCCATCGCCAAATGCTCGAAACCATACAAAACAACGGAGGAAGAATAGATAAAATATATGTCTGCACAGAAACAGCCCCCCATAATCCAAACAGAAAACCGAATCCGGGCATGGCTATGCAGGCACTACAGGATTTCCCCGATATTGATTTTTCCCAAAGTTTACTTGCAGGAGACAGCCTGTCCGATATTGAATTTGCCAACAACGCACATATTCCGGCAGTCTTAATTGGAAATAAATATAAGGAAGAAGAACTAGCCGGACTAACAATTTATAGACATTACCCGGATTTGCTTACCTTTGCAACTGAAATTAATAAGGAATTACATTTATGAAAATTGCATATCTTTCTACTTTCTATCCTTTTCGCGGAGGAATTGCACAATTCAACGCCAATTTATACGAAGCACTCGGAAAAAAACATGAAGTACTTCCTTTTACCTTCAAAAGACAATATCCGGATTTCCTCTTCCCTGGAAAGACTCAATATGTAACGGCAGAAGACAATGCGGTTGTCATAAATAGCATCCCTGTATTGGACACTGCCAACCCCTTGACTTATCTCAGCGCAGCCAACCGCATAGCCAAAGAAAAACCGGATGTGCTGGTTATGAAATACTGGATGTCTTATTTCGCTCCTTCCTTGGGTACAGTAGCGCACAAGCTTAAAAAACAAGGATGTAAAGTAATTACTGTACTGGATAACGTAATCCCCCACGAACAGAAGTTTTTCGATAAACCGCTGACTACATGGTTTCTGAAACAAAACAGCGGCTTTATTGCAATGAGTGAATCCGTACAAAAGGATTTACTGGCTCTGCGTCCGGATGCTCCATATTTGTTAAAACCCCATCCTTTATATAATCATTTCGGTGATAAAGTAGAGGTTACGGAAGCCAGAAAAGCATTAAACATAGATACAAATAAAAAAACCCTTTTGTTCTTTGGACTGATACGAGATTATAAAGGGTTGGATTTATTGATAGAAGCAGTAAACCAATTGGATGAAAGTTACCAGCTAATCATTGCTGGAGAAAGCTATGGCAGTTTCGATAAGTACACCGAACAAATAAAAAACATCCGCAATCCGGAACGCATCAAAGTATTCAACCGCTATATCAGTGATAATGAAGTTCCTTTATTTTTTTCTGCGGCAGATGTCTGTGTTTTGCCCTATCGCTCGGCAACCCAAAGCGGCATTACTTCTATCGCTTTCCACTTCGAACTGCCTCTGATTGCGACTAACACAGGAGGACTGAGTGAAAATATTGAAAAACCGGGAGCCGGACTCATGGTTCCGGATGTAAATGCCGGAGCCATAGCTGAAACTATCCAAGCTTTTTATAACAAGGATCGTCAAGTATTCATCTCCAATATTCAAAAAGAGAAAGCCTTGTTAACCTGGGAGAATTTTTCAGAAGCACTTATCTCTTTCTCTAAACAACTCTAAATATCAGTCCCATACGCATTAGACTCACTATCTGCGCAAAACGTATTTATTAACCGTGTATATAATTCTCTTAATATACACAGCTAATAAATACGTTTTGTACAGGTAATATTTGATTCTAATTCAGTAGAGTTAATAACTTATCATTCTTGTTTGGTCCATACCTCATTTATTCATAGTTAGCGGGTAGAAAAAAGAGACTGTAAATACTGCAAAATCACCATGGTTTTAGTAGAACTATGTAAAAAAAAGAGGAGTATTTGTGAAATATTGTCACAATCGAGATCTTAAAAGAAATTATAGATTTCATGTGTTTAACTCAATATTTGAAAATATTGTATTTATAGGAGTAGGGGGGATTTCTTTAAATGTGTATGTGGACTAAATCAAATGTAGATAAATGACTCAATAAGTCTGATAAATGAATCAGAATGATTTTTTAGATAGTGGCAATATGATTATTCTTAACTCCATGAAATAATAACTTTAGCTCTCATAAATGCTTTTTTGTTCCCTTTCAAATATATTTTTTGGCGAAAAGCAAAAAAAATACTGTCTTTAACTTTTATATTTGGATAAATTATATAATTTTACGCGATGAAGTATTTAACAATCGATAAACACTGTTAGGTTTTCGTAAGGTATAAGCAGTCTTAGGTAGTCGATTTATGCATGAGAAAGATAAAAACAGTAATAAGTTCTACTAAGACTATGGCATATGAGATGTTGCATTATTTCAATTTAGTCGAATCTATAAGAATGTGTATTATGATGAAAAAGTTAACTTTTATCTTGCTTTTCTTCTTTGTGGGGATTAGTATGATTGTTGCCCAAACTAAGAAAGTAGAGGGTACGGTTACTTCCGCAGACGACGGATTACCAGTTATCGGAGCATCCATCGTTGTAAAAGGTACAACGGTCGGAACAGTAACAGATACCGATGGTAAATTTACTCTGGAAGTGCCGGATGGAGCCAAAATTCTCCAGATTTCTTTTGTAGGTATGAACACACAAGATGTGGCAGTAAAACCTAAAATTAATGTCGTTCTTCAATCCGACACTCAAGATTTGGAAGAAGTTGTAGTTACTGCACAAGGACTTACCCGTCAACAGAAATCCTTGGGTTATGCCACCCAACAACTAAAAGCAGACGAACTGGTTCAAACCCGCCAAACAGACTTAAACAATGCATTGGTTGGTAAAGTTTCCGGTGTACGTTTCTTAGGAGGTTCCGGCGCAAAATTCGATGCCGGTAAAATTGTATTACGTGGTACCAGCGGATTAACAGATGCAGGTGGTAGCGAACCTATTTATGTAGTAGACGGCGTCATTGCAAATGCCAACTCCATCAATATGGACGATGTTGAATCTGTAAACGTATTGAAAGGTCCGGCCGCAACAGCATTGTATGGTGCCCGTGGAGGTAATGGAGCGATTATTATCACAACCAAAGGGCTTACTGGCGATAAGATGGAATTTAACGTAAGCCACACGCTTTCATTTGAGACTCCGTATATCCATGCAAAACTTCAAGACCAATACGGTGGTGGATATTACGGTGCCGATGGAGAATTTCCTGTATTCAATTATGACCCAAGTAAACATCCGGCTTATTTGCAACAAATGAATGGAAAAGCTTACTATGATTTTGGTGATGACGCCAGTTGGGGACCCAAATTTGACGGACGTGAATATGCTCCTTGGTATTCATGGGATCCTACTCATCCTTTATTCGGTCAGACTGAAAAATGGGAAAACCGTATGAATCTGAAAGATTTGTTCAACACAGGCGTGTCTAACACAACAAACCTTTCATTTGCCCGTTCCGGCAAAGATTATATGTCTCGCATTTCTTTTACAAACTCTGCCCGTACAGGTATTACCCCGAACAGTGACGCTATCCGTCGTTTCTTATCTGTGAAAACGCAGTTCAAACCGGTAGACCGCTTAACTGTCAATTTGGATTATAAATACACATACCGTAAAAATCATAACGCTGCACAGGAAGGTTATGGTGGAACCGGTAATGCGCTTTATTCATATATCCAGTGGGGACACACCAATGTCGATCTAAGCCAGTTAAAAGATTTCCGCCGTCCTGACGGTACATTCTATACTTGGAATATCAACGGACCGACAGACCTGACCCCGGCATATCATGAAAACCCATACGCTTTGTTTGAAACAATCAACAGAGATGAAATATACCAGTGGAATGTTTTCAATGCTGATGCATCTTTAGACATTATCGGAAACTTAAAGGCAGGTATCCGTGTAAACGGAAACATCCGTAATTATTTCTACGATTTATCTGTACCCTTCAACATCTTGGGTGAAACACCAAGACTGGAAGAAGAACAGAACTCTATCATCGATATCCAGACACAAGGACGTTTAACATGGAATGACCATTTCATCGACAATCGCCTTTCAATCGATGCTGCTTTATTCCTTGAAGCCAGAAATTATTCCTATAAACGTACGTTAGCAAAAACAACGGACGGTTTGTTCCAGGATGAATTCTTCAGTACAGCAGGTTCAGTTGGTAAACCGGAAGGAACAACTATAAAAACATACCAGAAAGACCGCAGTATTTTCGGTACAGGAACAATCGGATGGGATAATACCTACTATCTGGATTTCTCATTACGCAATGACTGGACATCAACTTTGCACCCGGACAAAAACAGCTATTTATACGGAGGTGTTTCTGTTGCCGCAATCGCAAGTAACTGGATTAAAAATGCTGAATGGCTGGACTTCTGGAAACTGCGTGCATCTATGGCACAAGTAGGTTCTACAATGTCCGCTTATAATGTATATCCTACCTATAAGGTAAAAGACGGTAATGGTAATCTGATAAAATACGGGTCTTTCTCTAATATGTGGTACGATCCGAACCTGAAAGATCCTTATATCAAACCGACTATCTCAACATCCTATGAAGTAGGTACGGAATTCCGTATGTTCAAGAACCGTTTCTGGGGAGACTTCAACTTCTATAACCGTGATTCCAAAAACCAGATTATTAATGTAAACACGACTCCTGCCAGCGGTTATACTTCCCGCAAATTGAATGCTGGTTTAATCCGCAATCGTGGTATCGAAATCTCTTTAGGAGGTGCACCTATACAGACAAAAGACTGGACATGGGAAATCAATGCTAATATTTCAAAGAATAGAAATACATTGGAAGAACTTGCCGAAGGTGTAGATGAGTATCGTATCACCTATTACGGTTTAGGAGCCTCTTATGTTTATTCTTATGCAGAAGTCGGCGAACCGATCGGTGTAATCCGTGGTTCTTCCTGGACTAAAGACCCGAACGGAAATATCATTATGAAAAAATCTGGCGATCCGTCAATAGGAGAATATTATCCGGTACCGAAAACAAACTCTTTGGATGTATTAGGTAATGTACAACCAGACTTCACCGGAGGTTTCTCTACCTCTCTTCGCTTCAAAGATTTCCGCCTGGCAGCTTCATTTGACTTCCAGATTGGAGGTAGTCTGGTTTCCTTCACTAACTTAAACGGTAATGGTTCCGGTTTATTGGAATCAACAGTCGGATTAAACGATAAAGGTAATCCTGTTCGTAACTCCGTTGCCGATGGTGGTGGTGTAAGAGTAGATGGTGTTGTAGACAATGGAGACGGAACATATACTCCGGTAAGTTCATATGTAGACGCACAATACTATTACCAATCTCTACGTTCTACAGTTTTGGAAGGTTCCGTATATGATGCAAGTTATTTAAAACTACGTGAGTTGTCTATTACTTATGATGTACCGGCTCCTTTCTTACAGAGAACACGTACAGGCATCAAGAAAGCAAGCGTTTCATTTGTTGCACAGAACCCATGGTTGATTTATTCTGGAATTCCTAATGTTGACCCATCTGAAGCAGGTGCCGCATATTGGAACTATATCGAAACCGGCCAGGCAGCTTCTACCCGCTCATTCGGATGCACAGTAAGTCTTACATTTTAAAATTAAGGAGAATTACAGATATGAATAAAATTAAATTAATGATATTAGCTTTAGCCGGAATGATAACTGTTACCGGCTGTGGAGATTTTGGTGATACGAATGTGGATCCGAATAACCCATCCAAGCCTGATACACGCTTTCTGTTTTCTTATGCGTGTAAAAAGGTTCCGACTCTGTCTATGGTCAGCACGTTTAACCCATGGACACAAATTTATCCTCAATATATTTCAGAAGGTAAATCAATCCAGTTTACAAACTTTTCACAGCCGCAGTTTGCAACTACAAGTTACTATACTGAGACACTGCGTAACCTGGAAGGTATCATCAAACTGAACACAGACGAAGAAACAAAAAATGAGTCGTATGTTGTTCAGCTCGGGTCGGCAGCCAATCAGATTGCCGCTTGTAGAACATTGCGTGCGCTCTTCTATATGAGTTTGACCGATGCTCAGGGCATGGTTGCCTATTCGGAAGCATTGAAGGGTGATGATGCCAACTTTACACCTAAATACGATTCACAGGAATCTATCTATACAGACCTGGATAAAGAATTAACTGAAGCATATGCACAGTTCGACGCATCCAGTTCATTGGATAAGAATTTCGATATTTTATATGCCGGCAATATCTCTAACTGGAAAAAGTTAAATGCCTCTATCCGTATGATGATGGCAATCAAACTGAGCGATGTTGCACCCGGAGTAGGTAAAGAACGTTTTGCAAAGGCATATGCAGACGGCGGCATGACAGACAATGACGAAATGCTGGTTTACAAATATCTGCAGGAAACAGCCAATCAAAACCCGATGTATGACAACATGGTTATTTCCGGACGTAAAGATTATGCTCCTTCAAAAACAATCCTCGATCAGCTATTGGCCTACAACGACCCACGTATTTACGCTTATGCCGTTCCAAACTCTCTGGGAGAGTATAAAGGCGTTCCTTTCGGGCTTATTCAGGCTGACGTTACAAATTATAAAGATTGTGCAGCTTTTGCTGAACGTTATTACCAGCAAAATTCACCGGTTGTTGTAATCTCTCCGTCGCATATCCTGCTTATCGAAGCAGAAGCCGCTGTACGTGGCTGGATCAATGCCGATCCTGCTGATTTATATAAAGCCGGCATTACAGCTTCTTTCGCTCAATATGATGATATCGACAAACTGAAAAATCCGGAAGAAGCAGCTGAAACTTATTGTGCTCAAGCTGATATCAAATTTGAAGGTACCGATGCCCAGAAAATTGAAAAAATTGCTATGCAACGTTGGTTAGCAAACTTCATGCAGAACGGTTTCGAAGCATGGTCTGACTGGAGACGTCTGAACGTTCCGAAGTTAAAAGTAGGTCCGAACGCATTGGTAGACCATATACCCTACCGCATGACTTACAGCGCACCGGATTACAATACCAACATGGATAATTATAATGCAGCTGTAGCAGAGCAAGGACCAGACAATATCGAAACTCGCGTATGGTGGGACGTAGCTCCCAATAACTAAAGAATGTCATTAATTTATGAGATATATAACCAAAACATGACATTTTAAACACATTTTTTTAAACACATTTTTAGACACACTTAATCTGGACCAGTAGAGAATACTCGTCCAGATTTTTTCCCTTTCAAAAACAGCAACGCCCCCAAGTCTGCCAAGACTTCTACTATAATGAATACTTATACAATTATATCACCTACAAAAACAGATATATGGAAAAACACAAAGTAAGACTCATTCCTTTAATTATAGTTCTTCTATTCACAAAATGTACTCCAGATGAAGCCCTCCTTGAAGAACTTCCACAAAACGGAGAAGAAGGAGTACTGGCCACCCGCACAATGATAGCCATCAATAAATGTGTGGATTCTTACGTTACGGTTGGAGATTACACCGAATATAAAGGTACCCATTGCTGGACAGAATATTATAGCACCGGTGGTGGTAGTGGAGGAGATTCCTACTACCAAGGAAATGAATATGACCCCGGAGGCTCTAATCCGGGAGGTGGCGGTGGAGGATATGGAAGCTCAAGCAATCCGTCTAATTTCAAATTTAGTCATTTAGAACCTTTATATGCTCAGGGAGGCTCCCTAAATTTAATGGAAAAAATACAAGTGGATAATGTATTAATGAGCTTTCAGGATTATTCAAACATCTATAGCCAATTATATAATTTATTAGTTCAAAACAAGGTTAAACTAAAGTTTGGAATTGACAAAGAAGCCTGTGAAAAAAAGAAAGCAAACGCTTTTTATTCCCTAGAAGAACGAGGTATTTACTTTCATAGTCAAAATGAAATTAGTATTTATACCATCATCGAAGAAATGATTCACGCTGTACAACACAATTGCTTTTATGGAAAAGATATGACAATTTTCCACAAAGATTGTGAATTTGAAGCAAAAGTCTTTCAAGATATGGTGAATCGTTTATTTTTAAATGAGAGTGGTGGTTATGTAGAATACTTACCAACATTTACGGACTCATCCCCTACTTTTACTAGTCAATATATAAGTTGGGCTGAAAATCTTTATGAACTTAAATCTTTTCCCTATGGGCAAAGAATGGAATTCCATCGACTATGTGATCTATGGAATGGATATACAGGTAATAGTTCTCCAAATTTCATTCCAGAACTTTTAGATCATTTCTTTCGTAAGCCTATTCCCGATCATCAATAATATATTACTAAAAATAAAACTCATCATCATGAAAACATTATTTATTATCATTTTTGTAAGTCTATTCAATATAGTAACACACGCACAAAAGTCCCAGTATTTTTTAATAGAGAAAAATACTCATTCTGTTTACATATTACCACAAAAACTATATCTACCAGAAATAATCGGTCCATTAGACAACAGGTTTACCGTAAAAAAAGATTTAAAACCGCTAATGGATAGCTGCTCATTATATTTAAATGAAGCATTCGAAGGCATTGAACTTAATGCAGAAGATTTAAAGGCATTCCATCATACAACATTTTCTTTATTTTTTGATAAAAACATAGACATAATATACTATAGATTCATTATTATAGGTCCAAAATATGCTAAAAACATATTAAAATGGGAAAAGCAATTACATAAATTTACACAAAAAATGAACTCGTTAAATCTCAAACCTTATATCGAAATACAGAATAAACCTTTATTCAAACGTGTAGAATTAAGTGTTGGAAATTTAGGAAGGAAATTTAAAAATAAAAAAGAATAACAAATCATCAATAATTATTAACCTACAAATAACAAAATCATGAAAACATTATTTATTATCACTTTTATAAGTCTATTCAGCATACAAACATATGCACAAAAGTCGCAGTACTTTTTAATAAGAAAAGACTCCTCCGAAATAGTACCCAAAGACCTATTCTTTCCAGAAGTAACAGGTCCGTCAGATAGTAGATTTACTCAAAAAGAGAATCAAAAACAACTAATGGATAGTTGTATATTGTTTTTTAATGAAGTATTTGATAGAGTTGAACTTAACGCGGAAGATATAAAAGGATTCCATCATACAACATTTTCTGTCACTTTTGATAAAGAAGGAAAAGTTATATATTATAGATATATTATCATAGGTTCAGGTCACACGAAGAATCTATTAAAATGGGAGAAACAATTATATGAATTCGCACAAAAAATGACTTCTATCAATTTTAAACCTTACGTTGAAATACACAATGAACCTCTATTCAAGTATGGCACATTAAGTATAGGACGATTAGATAGGAAATTCAAGAATAGAAACTCTGCGAACCTTAATACAAAGTGATATAAAATAACCTTATTTTTATTGGAGAATAAGCACTTAAGACGTTCAAAATGCCCTTCTCCATTAAGTTCAGATCCCCATCTGGACGGTACTGAGACCTGGGTCTCAGTACCGTCCAGATGGGGATCTGAATAATAACAAACACCTATATTATTGTAAATAAACAAACTACATTACTAAAAAAGCATCTTATGTATACAACAATAGATGAGAGTATGATAGTAGCCTGATAGTTCAAAAATACAACCATCATACCATCAACAGCATGAAAATAAACTTGTTATACAAAATATGATAGTATGACAGTATAAATTGCGAACACGTATAAGTATCCCGGTTGTTACTCTTTCCGTTTAACCAAACGAACCACGGCGAAAACAACAGCACCGGCAAACAGCAACAAAATCAATAAACCGCCATAATAGGCAACACCACTTGCAGCCAAATAACCATCCGGTATAAACTTAAAGACAATCTGATGCTCACCTGCCGGAACACGCATCGCCCGTAGCGTCCAGTCCGCACGGAAATGAGGTACTTCTTTTCCATCGATATAAGCTTTCCATCCCGGCTGATAATAAATTTCCGAGAAGACGGCTAATTGCTCATTTGCCGCTTTGCTCTTATAGGTTAATTCTTTCGGCGTATATTTTTCCAACACAATTGTTGCTGTACTATCTTTTTGAGGGACGAAACCTTCTATATCCTTTATGAAACGTTTGTCCACTACGGCCGTCTCCAACGGATTCAAAGTATTTAAAGCAGCCATTTCTTCATCTGCATTCTCCACCATCTTGATAGCGTCAACAAACCAAGCATTTCCATATGCATACGGATTCTTCAATGCAGGCTGTCCAGCATTATAAATAATATAACGCATATTCAACATATTCAGAGAAGTAGCCGAAGCCAAAGCCGGCAAGATGTCTTCCAAAGACTGGGCTTTTTGGAAAGCACCAATAATCGCACGGAACTCTGGGTCCAGACGATGGTCAATCAGTTCCTGGTAACGTTGAAGTTTTGCCGCATGATAACCGCCAATCGATTTATGATAGTAGGAAGTAAACGTCTCCTGCCAGGGATTATTCAAATTCAATACACGATAAGAAGGGTCTTTATCTTTCAATATATCCTGGTCGGCAACAGATTCTTTGAAGTTTGCCTGCAATTGCTCGTTTGTAAAATTAGACGCATTCAAATAGCGTTTATCCACACTCCAGAAGTCCGCCAGCATCAATACGATCATACCGATTCCCACATAAGTGGCAGCAGACTTTTTATCTTTTGCTGTCCAGAAATAGAACAACAAACCGGCCCCCAATAAAATAAATACCAACGAACGGAATGCATCGGCAGAAGCAAGCGAAGCACGGTCCATCAACAATGCCGGATAGAACCAATCCGGAACCTGGTTCTGGAACTGCGCATCGTAAGCCGACTGGAAATTAAGCAACAGAGTCGGCATCAACCAGACAACGATACATATACCTCCGGTTATTCCCAAAGCCCAAAGGCCTCCTTTTTTCAACAATTTATCATCAACTTTTTCCGACAGGATTTCTTTAAGCCCCCAGATAGCAATCAACGGGAAGACTAAGCCGGGTATTACCAAAGCCATTTCCGGCGTACGGAATTTATTATACATAGGCAGGTGATGGAACATAAAATCATTGAACAAATCGAAATTACGCCCCAACGACAAGAACGCAAAGAACAGTGCACCTGCAAACAGCCACCATTTCATCTGATTTCTCACCACAAACATTCCCAGTACAAACAGGAAACAAACAATCGCCCCGAAATAGACCGGACCGGAAGTAAATATCTTATCTCCCCAATAGGTTGGCGCCTGCAAGGTATTGCCTACCTGCGCCCCATTTTTACGGTATTCCTGATACAGCTTGGACGAATCGTCCAATGTCCCGCCCGAGCTTCCACCATAAACATCCGGAATCAAGACCGTAAGCAATTCTTTTACTCCATAACTCCATTGGAAAGCATACTCTTTATCCAGGCCGGAAGATTTCTTTTGAGTTCCGAGTGTTTCACCGGCAGGTTGAGTAAGTTCCGAAGTACCACGGGTACTTGTCTTACTCATTTCATAATTCATATACAGGTTCCCGATATTCGGAGTCATAGCCAACAAGATACCTACCAACAACATGCCTGTTACTTTCAGCAACTCTGGATAAAGTTTATCTTTCATCTTTTTCCAAGCAAAACCCAGATAGATGAAAACACAGAAAAATGCGAGATAATACGTAATCTGAAGATGCCCTTCCAAAACAGAAAGTGCCGTACCGATTGTGAAAAGTATGACTCCCCAGAGATATTTCTGCTTAAACAGCAGGAACATGCCTCCTACAGTAAGCGGCATATAAGCTATGGCATATGCTTTCGAGACATGTCCCGCCTCGATAATAATAATATTGTAAGAAGCTAACGCATAAGCAATCGCACCGGCAATCGCCAACCAGCGGTTTACCCCCATGATACACATTAGGATATAAAATGCAATCAATCCGGTAAGCACCATTCCGGCACCCATCGGATCTATACTTTTGATTATATTACCCAGGTAACTTACCGGATTAGGTTTCATACCGGGCATTGCCACCTGATAAGAAGGCATACCGGAAAACATGCTGCCCAGCCATTCGGAAACTACATGATCCTTATTATAATAGTCCGTTAATTCTTTTGCCATCCCGACAACTTTCATAGAATCGCCCTGCCTCAACACTTTCCCGTCTATCACAGACGGAGCAAAATAAACAACAACTAATCCTATAAACAATAAGACAGCTATCAGATGTCTACCGTATTTCTTCCACAAATCTTGCATATTCTAAAAAATTTTATCCTGTGCAAAAGTAGGGGATTTATTTTAATGCACAGTAAGGCTCTATAAAATAAATACATATATTTGTCTACGAAAAATTAAAAGGAATGAAACAAGTACTTTTCATCAGATATCGTAAATCCGGGAATATTGACGCAGGGGGCGAACAGGTAGCCAATGCCAACTATCTCGCCTTATGCCGGATATTCGGGGAAGAAAATGTTACGGTATACCATATACACGAAAAGCAAAATAAAATAAAAGTCCTGCTGAGCGGTATCTCCATATTAATCAATTTCCTGAAAGGTTATTATTACGGACTTTCCCCAAAGAAAGTCGATAAGATTGTATCATTAGCGGCAAGCTTCCCCTATGTATTTATAGACAGAAGTATTTTCGGCATCTTGGCTAAAGCCCTCCGGAATAAAGAATACAAAGGAAAAATCATTACCTTTTTCCACAATGTAGAACCTGTTTATTTTGAAGCGAAGATAGGAAAGAATAAGCCCTGGTGTTCCATTGTAGTAGATTGTGTAGCCAAAAACGACCAGCAGGCTTGTGATTATTCCGATATAATAATTGCTCTGAACAAGCGTGACAAGCAGGAAATAGAACAACGTTACCACCGGATACCGGATATTTTATCCCCGGTTGTTTTCAAAGATACATATAAGCAGGAAACATATCCGGAAGGCAATACAGATACGGTTCCCGTATGTCTTTTCCTTGGCACTTATTTTCCAATGAATGTCCGCGGGATTTTATGGTTCGTACATGAGGTGTTGCCCCATGTCAACATACGTCTCCTGATTGTAGGAAAAGGGATGAAAGCCATCCTGCCTATGGTTGAAAAGTATAACAATATTGAAGTATTCAGTGATGTTCCCGACCTGAAACCCTATATTGAAAAGGCAGACTTCATGCTACTTCCTATCTTCGAAGGCAGTGGTATGAAGGTAAAAACCTGCGAAGCACTTATGTACGGAAAGAATATCATCGGAACCACCGAAGCGTTCGAAGGATATGAAGTCGCATTTGATAAGGTGGGAGCATGTTGTAATACGAAAGAAGAGTTTATTACAACATTGAACCGGGTATCAGCCCACCCGGTTCCAAAATTCAACAGATATGCAAGAGAAACATTTGTAAACAATTATTCCGAGGAAGAAAAAATCAAACGGTTCAAGGAAGTATTCCAACTATAACGACTGTTCCTCTTTAATAATTCCTACGCAACAAGCGCCTATAATCAGGCAAACTCCGGCTAATACCAACATATAGATTTCCGGGGCTACTGTACCGGGAGTTGTAAACCGGCTCAGAATCATACCGCCGAACGAAGCTGCCACTATCTGGGGAATACAAATCGTCCCGTTGAATAATCCGAGATATGTTCCCATATGCCCGAAAGTAAGCGCATTGGTAAGGATGGTAAAAGGCAATGCCAGCATTGCCGCCCATGCACAACCAATCAATAAGAATGAAGCAAACAATACATACGGATCGTGAATGAAAAAAACAGAAATAAATCCGGCACCTCCCAATAACAAACTAAACGCATAAGCAAACTTCCGGTTCTTAATCATTGGAATAAGAGCCGCCCAGATAACCGAACCGATTGCCTGTACTGCAAATAAAATCCCTACCCAGTCGGCAGCACTCTGGTATTGGAGCGATTGGGTATCCAGTACCGTTTTAGATACACCACCGACTATTTTCTCCACAGTCGGCGTGTCGAACACGTTCAATGCAACAGTTCCGTTGGTATAAGTCCACATAAACATAAAGGCTGCCCAACAAAAGAACTGTACCAGTCCTACCGTCCAAAACACTTTTGGCGCCTTCACCAGAAGTTTGAATATATTGACTTTTTCTTTTTTGTTTTCACCGGCAATGCCATGATAAGCGGCATATTCCTTGGGAGGATATTCTTTTACCTTTATAGAAGTATAAATAACGCACAGAATCAGAATCAGGGCGCCGATATAAAACGAATAAATTACCGAATCGGGAATTACTCCCTTCGAAGCGGTATTACTAATGCCGATGGCAGCAAAAATAAACGGGAATAAATAGCCGGCAAGGCTTCCGGCATTACAAAGAAAACTCTGGATAGAATAAGCCAGCCCTTTCTGCTTTCCATTCACCATATCGCCAACCATCATTTTAAAAGGTTGCATTGCCACATTAATAGATGTATCGAGCAACATTAAAGAAAACAGGCCGAACAGCATGGCTGTACCGACAGTCATTCCGAAACTACCGGCATTAGGCAGTAAACACATTACACAGACCGCCCCCAATGCGCCGACAAACAAATAAGGTATACGCCGCCCGAACCGTGTCCAGGTACGGTCGCTCAGCACGCCTATAATGGGCTGGACTATAATTCCAGCCAAGGGAGGAAGAATCCAGAAATAACTTAATTCATGCGGGTCCGCCCCTAATGTAGAGAAGATACGGCTGATATTGGCACTCTGCAAAGCATAAGCGATCTGTACGCCAAAGAATCCGAAACTAATATTCCATAGCTGCCAGAATCCCAAATCCGGAATTTTTTTCATGGTAAACTGAGTTAGTGGTTTAAAGCCTCAAAATTAAAACGATTCTACCGAAGAATTCAAACGGCCACAGAAAATCCAGATAAAATAAAGGTCTTTTTTCTACCTTCCATGCCTCTCCATTATACTGCAAGCCTTATTTATCAAAAAGGAAGAAACAAAGTCTATCTTTCTCTTCCCCTCCGCTTTTAGAAGAAAAATATAAATAAAAAGTCCCGATTTCATCGAAACCAGAACAGGTCTTGCCGGATTTTACAGCCTGTTTCTCTCTAAGGTCGTTATCTGGAAAATAGGTTCTTCCAGAACTAAGGTTAGAAATCGAGGCATAAAGAACAAAAAACGTTATAAAAGTAATAAAATATTTTATCCTAAAATAAAATATTTCTATATTATGTAATATTAACCTAATAATTAACATCTCATCTTCCTGTTATCTATGGTATATATAAAATTTTCACATTTACACTACGATTAAAATCATCCCTCTATTATTCATTTCTATTTAAAACCAACTCTATTAACTTAGTTCTGGAAGGACAATGGGAACAATTCTCGAAATCATAATTTAACTTAATTCTAAAAACTTAAATTAAAATGCCTATGAGATAGAAAGAAAAACATCCTGACGAATTCTAATAGAAAATATTCTAAATATAGTTTTCAAAGTTCAATAAACAAGCTATAAATACGTATTTGAAATGAAAAAAAAATCTAAGTACCTATTCATGAGAACACTTATTAAAACAGTTATCTATTGTCTGCTTTCTTTAAACTTAACCGTTCATGCGGCAGCAATAGCCCCATCCTCTCTCCTACGGGATGTGACTCAGGATAACAAAAAAATCACAGGAATCGTAGTCGACAGCAAAGGCCAGCCTATCATCGGCGCTAATGTCGTGGTGAAAGGAACCACAATCGGTAATATATCCGATATGGACGGACGAGTCGTCATTGATGGTGTGCCCGCAAACGCTATTCTTACCATATCTTATATCGGGTATATCACTCAAGAAATACCATTAAAAGGCAATCAAACATTCATCAAGATCAAACTGATGGAAGATACGCAGGCCTTGGATGAAATAGTTGTTACCGGCTATAGTACACAGGCCAAGAAAGACATCACCGGCTCTGTGGCTGTCGTAGCGGTTGACGATCTGAAAGAAACCCCTGTAACTAATTTCGCAGAGGCATTACAAGGAAAAGCCGCAGGTGTATTCGTATCCGCCGGTGGTGGCCCGTTGGGTGAGACTACCATCCGTATCCGCGGTGTAGGCTCGGTAAACGGCTCCGACCCGCTGATTATTGTGGACGGAGTATCCGGAGTGGATATTGATGCCGTAAACCCGAATGATATCGAATCCATGCAGATATTGAAAGATGCTGCTGCGGCCGCCATCTACGGAGCCAAAGGCGCTAACGGTGTTATCATCATTACAACAAAACAAGGTAAAAAAAACGATCGTGTACAGGTGTCTTACAACGGCTACTTCGGTGTGGCAAAGATGGCCAACAATGGGTATGGCTTGCTGGATGCCTGGGAATCGATGGAATTTCAAGAAGAAGGACAACGTAACTTGTTCCAATATCGCGGCGGTCAAACCGTAACTCATGCCCAGTTCGGTTCGATCGGAGCGGATGGTACAGGCCATCTGAAAATGCCCTACGCAATCAAGCCATCCGGCCTGAGTAAAGAACAGGTAATCGGCCAGTTCGGCAGCCTCGAAGCCTGGAAGGCTTCCTATAAAGATGACGGTACCAATACATGGTCCCGTTCCGCTTACTATCAGATGCTGGAGGACGGCTATTCTGAGGAAGAAGCACGCAAAGGGACCAACTGGTATGACGAGGTGGTACAGACCGGAAAGGTACAGGACCACCAGATTTCCGTAACCGGCGGTGGTCAAAAAGCAACTTATTCTATCGGTTTAGGCTACATGAACCGGGAAGGAACAATCAAGGAATCCTGGTTCCGCCGCTATTCCTTACGCGCCAACACAAACTTTTTCGTAAACGATTGGTTCAATATCGGGCAAAACACCAACATTGCTGTGATAGAGAACTCCGGTGAACGCGGTCGGCAGGGCGATGACAACACGTTCGGCAAGACATTCTCAATTCAACCATGGGTACCGATCTACACAATAGGCGGCGACTATGCCGGCTCACAAAACGCAGAAGGTGGACGTGCCGAAAGTGCCGTTATGGCTGTAGACTATGGTAAAGATAACCGTCGCCGTTTCATGCGCGTACAATCGGCTGTCCATGCTGAGATAATGCCATTAAAAAGCCTCGGTGAAGACTTGAAGATACGAACACAATTCAGTGCCCGTATCAATGGCGCTTGGGATTTCTGGATGAACAAGCGTACCATCATGACCAACAAAGAAGGCCGTAACAACAATGAGTTCTATGAAAATGCCAACTACTGGTTAGGCTATCAATGGACCAATACCATAACCTATAACAAAACCATCAACGAGAATCATACAATCGGGGTCGTAGTCGGTACGGAAGCTATCCGCGAGGGCCTGGGACGTTGGATCCAAGCTGGCCGTATCAATTATCCGTTCGAGGACGACCCAAACACATGGGTTATCAATAATGGTGCCAGTGCCGACTTACGAAACAGCGGCAACCAGAATGCAGTAAGCACGATGTTCGGTATGTTCCTGCGTGCCGACTATGCCTATAAAGGCAAATACCTGGCAACCGTAACAGTCCGCAGGGATGCTTCTTCCCGTTTCTCCAAACAAAACCGTTGGGGTACGTTCCCGTCTTTATCTGTAGGCTGGCGTATGTCTGACGAGAAATTCATGGAAAAAACGCGCACCTGGCTGGATGATTTAAAGATACGCGCAGGTTACGGTACGACAGGTAATTCGAATATCGACTCGTATAACTGGGCGTTCCAATATGGAACAGGAGATCGCTATCTATACAGTATTAGCGGTTCCGACACGGAGGTATATCAAGGTTTCGGAGTAACCAACTTAGGCGATGTCAAGGCAAAATGGGAAACCTCTAAAATGTTCAACGTCGGCTTTGACATAACAGCCTTGAACCAACGCTTATCCGCGAACTTCGACTATTATATCAAGAATACTTCCGACATGTTGATCGATGCGAACTGGTCCGCTTTAGCCGGTGCAGCCGATAAACCGAAAGTAAATATCGGTGATATGAGGAATACAGGGGTAGACTTGAACTTGAATTGGCGCGACAAAATCAGAGACTTCAGCTACTCCATCGGCTTGAACCTTTCTCATTACAAGAATACATTGACCGAAATCGGTACGGAAGCCGGAATTTTCACGGGAACCCGTATCTCTAACATGAATGTATTGATGAAAGGCCATGCGATAGGCATGTTCCACGGCTATCAACTGGATGGTATTTACAAGAGTGAAGAAGAAGTGAAAAACTACAAGAATGATGCCGGTAATGCTGTATTGCCCTATGGTGTTTCCGATCCATCCACACTAAATGCTGCGAATTACGTGGGTCAGTATAAAGTAAAAGACGTAAACAACGACGGTAAGATCGACGCAAGCGACCGTACCTTTATCGGTAACCCGCACCCGGACCTGACGGGAGGACTCAATTTGAGCCTGGGTTGGAAAGGTTTCGATTTAAGCACCTATTTGTACTTCTCCATTGGCAATGATTTGTTCGCCATGTATAAATACTACACTCATTACGGGTCTTTACAGTCTACTTACTCAAAAGACCGTCGCGACAATTCCTGGAACCCGGTAACGAATCCGGACGGTATCTATCCGATGTGGGCAACCAACACAGGCGAGAGCACGATTGCAGCCAACGAGTCTAACTCCAGTTATATCGAAGACGGTTCCTATCTGCGTATGCAAACGTTGACATTGGGTTACACGCTTCCGAAGAGCATCCTGGAAAAAATCAAATTTGAGAAAATCCGTATCTATGGCCAGGTCTCCAACGTATTCACACTATCCGGCTATTCCGGTTTGGACCCGCAAGTACGTACCGATACAGACGGCCGCTCTAACGACCGTACCATGGGTACCGACTTTGGCTCTTACGGTATGCCCCGGCAGTTCATCTTAGGTGTTAACGTAATATTCTAAAACAAAGCAGGAAAAAGGACTATTTTTCCCAAGAAACAATTGACAACAATAAAAATCAAACAAGATGAAGAAATTATTTATATATACGGCGATTGCCGCCGCCGTAGCAGGAAGCATGACTTCGTGCTCTGATTTCTTGGAAGTGAAGCCGATTACAAATAAGAGCGAGCCGGATTTCATTTCTAAAGAAGGAGTCACCCAGCTGTTGACCGGCATGTATGCGAGATTAAATTCAACAGACGCCGATGATGGATATTTCCGCTCCACATTGACCAATTATGTATATGGTGACGTAATGGGAGGCGATGCCAATAAAGGGTCCACATACCAAGACCAACCGGATTTCACCAGTCTGGAAACCTATACGTTTACTACTGATAATGCTTACTTCAACACCAAATGGGCGCACAGCTACAATGGTGTGTTTTTCGCAAACAATGTGATTAAAATTGCAGACCAATGCAAAGAGGAACTCTCTGCTACAGCCGGTCAAGGTAAGGATTTCTATACAGAAACGATTGCCCAGGCCCGTTTCATGCGTGCGTTCTGGCATTTCGAGGTCGTAAAATTATTTGGTGCCGCTGTTCCTTATGTGGATGAAGTAGCCATGCAAGAGGATGTGAACCCACAAGTATCCAATGTGGACGAAAATGGGAATTACATCTACATCTGGGATAAAATCATTGCAGATTTCCAATACGCTTATGATAACTTGCCAGACATATGGCCCGTAGAAAAAGGGCGTGCAAACAAATGGGCTGCCGGTACTTTCCTGGCTAAGGTAAAGATGTACCAATCCTCTCCATACGACGGCAAGAACGGACAAGCCAATCGCTGGACCGAGGTAAAAACAATCCTGGAAGATGTAATGGCAAACGGTAAGGATAATAATGGAACCAAGTTCCGGCTGGCCGACACTTATGAAGAACTTTATACCGCAGGCAAAAGCGACTGGACCGGAGAATCCGTATTTGATGTCCAAGCTGCCGTAACGGGTACGGTGGAACAAACCTCCAACATAAACGGCGCATGGCATATCGGTTTCAGTGGAGCGTTGGGTACCGGAGGCTGGGGATTCTATCAGCCCTCATACGATATGGTCAATGCTCACATCGTTGACGAAAACGGCCTGCCGAAGATGGATAATTCCTATCGTAATATCCCGGCATTATCCTCCCTGGATAAAAATAATGTTCCCCATACAGACCTGGCAATCTATACAGACCCTCGTTTGGATGTTTCTACCGGTCGTTTTGAAACGCCGTTCCTGGACTGGACTATTCCAAGCAAATTAGACGGTTGGGTTCGTGACGTTTCTAACGGAGGTTTGTATCTGAACAAGAAAAATATACCGAGAAAAGCCGATAAGGGTAGTTTGTCTATCACCACTCAAACAAACTCGACAGCGAAAAACTTCCACTTGGTCCGTTACGCAGACGTATTGCTGTGGTATGCCGAGACACTGATCGAATTAGGGCAAACACAAGAAGCCGGCAAATATATCAACCAGGTACGTACCCGTGCCGCCAACAGTTATATAAAAGCCGTGGATCCTGCTACAATGTTAGAAACAAACTCTACCTATGTATTGGACGACAAAATAAACAGCAAGAATTATACAAACGCTGCGGCTAACTATCGTATCGGCTTGTACCCGGACGCTCAATTCGCGTCAAAAGAGAAAGCGCTCGAGGCTCTTCGATGGGAACGTAGAATTGAACTCGCGATGGAAGGACACCGTTGGTACGATTTAGTTCGTTGGGGTATTGCTGCCGAAACGTTGAACAGTTACACGAAGTATGAGGCAAAATACTTAGGCAAGTATACGAATAGTGCTTACAACACCAAATGGGTTACCATGCCTATCCCGCATAACGAGATTCAAAAAATGAACGGCCTTCTGATTCAGAATGAGAATTGGAAGTAATTCGAATACACAGATCAAATAGTTATATTGAAAAAGGGTATGCCAAAATGTATTACCGGACGTAGATGACCGTCTACATAACCTGTATCTTTAATTTCGGCTTTTGGCATACCCGTTCAAATCAAAAAGAAACGGATGAATTGAATATGAACTATAAACAAGGATTTACCCTCCCCTTTCTTTTGTTCCTTTTATGTACCGGTATCCTGTGGTGGCATTTACAAATCACTCAGGAAGCGACTCTTTTTTACCGGGAACAACAACAGATTTTCCTATTCGATACTGTATATATTGCGAATATCCTCAAGACGATCGGAGGGGTAGCTACTATTATCTCCCAGTTTTTAATACAGTTCTTCAAAGTCCCATTCATAGGATCACTGGCAACAGCATTGTTGGGCGGAATCGCCGGATGGTTGTATTGGTTGACCTTACGTAAAGTACATGCAGCTTGGTATCTTTTCCCGTTGGCATTCCTGCCTTTTCTGCTCCAGTATCTTTATCTTATAAGCCATAGTTATCACTATGAAGGATTGGTAGCGATGTTCTTCTGGTCATTGTCCCTCTTCGTTTACAGCATCGGCACACTCAAACTGAGCTGGGGATACCGGACTTTGCTCGGTTGTGTACTGACGGCCGGATTATTTGGGGGAATGGGGTCGATAGCCATGTTGTTTGTCCTTAGTATCCTGGTTTTTGATTTATTACGGAGAAACGAACGCTGGTTTGCCGGTTTTATCCCCTTACTCCTACTCTTCATCATAGGAACCCTTACGGTCCTGGCAGGAAAGAAACCGGACTATGACTATGTATTCTGGATGAAAGATTATGTTGAATATTTCGTGGACCTGCAACCGTTTTACAGCCTGTCGTGGCAAGTGGCATTGCTCATCATGCCCCTATTCTTCTTCTCACGTTATGCAGACAAGATGAACGTATATGTAAAAGCCATTGTAGCCATTGTTCTACTATTCTTATCCGGCACCTATTATAAACAAACAGCAGATTCCCGCCGGGAAAAAGATTTTTATACGTTGATACAAATGTTCCATTATATAAATACGGAGCAATGGGATGCCATTGTTTCATCTAAAGAGCTAAATCTCAATAATTATTTACACCTGAATTGCCTGAACCTGGCTTTATCACATAAGAAAACCTTGTTGACCGACTTATTCAAGCATCCGCAAAACGGTATGGCTTCCTTGCTGTCAAATTACCAATTCCACATCGAGGAAAGCCTTTTATTCAGCCAGATATATTACCATTTGGGTATCACCTCCTTAGCATACGACCTGGCATTCGGTTCTTCCGTCGGAATCACGTTCGGAAACCCGGAGATGACAAAGCTGTTAATCAAGTCGCATTTAATCTACGGATATTACCCGGCAGCCGAGAAGTTTATCTCCCTGCTGGAAAAGACATGGGGCTATGATGAGTGGGCCTCATCACAACGAAAGTTTCTTTATAATGACCAAGCTGTGGAGAATGATCCGGAATTAGGATCGAGAAGGAAAGATTTATCCGATAACAAAGACCTTTTCGCTAATATATTAAGTTTACCTGAAAACCTGACGATCATATTACAGATGAATCCTGATAATCAGGCCGCACGGGATTATATGATTAGCGCGTTGTTGCTGTCAAAGAATATGCCTGCCATAAAAGCATTTGTCGAGAGATTCAGCGGAACGAAAGTTTTACCTGTACTGCCCGACCTATTACAACAAGCCGTGATTTCCTACGCCGAGCATGCTCCCGATTATTGCCGCCAATATGGAGTAAGCGAAAAGACCTTGAACGAATTTGCTCTATTTAAGGAGCGCGTAATGCAGCTAAGACATTCCCGGCAAGACATCGCATCGGGAATTGCAGACTACCGATCCACTTTCTGGTATTATTTTCTACTTACAAAATAGACAGGCATGAGTAAACATCTATACACGAATGCAAGCCTACCGGCTTTCCTGATGGCTATCATCCTGATGGTTTCATGCAGCCAAGGAAACATTCAAATCGCCAGACAACTGAACCAGGAAGCGACCATCTATCCGGATTATAAAGAGGTAACAATACCGGTCAACATCGCTCCACTGAACTTCTCCGTAGCCGATAGCAGCGAATATTGCCTGATTGCAAAAGGGAAAGAAAGCCAATTTCAAGTACATAGTGACAACGGACTTTTTGATATCCCGCAGAAGAAATGGAAAATGTTGCTGCAAGAGAATGCAGGAGGGCGAATAGAGATGACTATCGCCAAACGAATAGACGGAGAGTGGAGCGCTTATATACCTTTCCATCTGGAAATAGTGAAAGACTCCATCGACAAATACATAGCTTACCGGCTATTAGCCATGAGTAACGACATGTGGAACCGGATGGGGATATACCAACGCGATTTAGAAAACTATGATCAAAGCGTCATTTACGAAAATAGTCTGACCGATTATAATTGCGTGAACTGCCACACCTTCTCTTCACAAAATCCAAACAAAATGATCTTCCACATGCGTGGGCTCCACGCAGGTTCCGTACTCATAGACGGGAAAAAAATAACCAAGTTAAATACAAAGACACCGGAAACCGTTTCCAACTTTGTGTATATGTCCTGGCATCCGGACGGAAACTATCTGGCAGCAACCGTATGCAATACATTCCAGCATTTTTTCATCAACAATCCCAACACGCTGGAAGTACTGGATCACAACTCCGATATCGTGATTTACGATAGTAAGAAAAACGAATTGTTTACCTGTGATGGATTAAATTCCAAAGATGCCTGGCAAATCTTCCCAAACTTTTCTCCCGACGGGAAAAGCCTGTATTTCAGTTCCACTGAAGCGGTAGACTCGTTAGAACAAAATTTCAGGCAAATGACCTATAGCATATGCCGTATTGGCTTCGATCCGGAAACACGTACTTTCAGGCCACAGGTGGACACGCTCTACAATGGCCGCCTCCACCGGAAAAGCGCCTCATTCCCAAAAGTTTCGCCCAACAACAAATATCTGGCTTTTACATTGCAGGAATATGGAGGTTTTGGGGTGTGGCATAGAGACGCAGACTTATACATGACCCGCCTGTCGGATGGAAAAACATATCCCCTGGCCGAAGCGAACAGTGCCGGGGGCGACAGCTACCATTCATGGAGCCATAACAGTCATTGGCTGGTATTCAGCAGCCGCCGGCTGGACGGATTATATTCCCGTCCGTTTTTTACCTATATTGATGATAAAGGCATAGCACATAAACCTTTCCTATTGCCACAAAAAAATCCCGTAAAATATTACAAGGATTTGTTATGGACATATAATCTTCCTGAGTTTATACAAGAAAAGGTACAGGCAGACACACATGCTATCATGAAAACGATGAGAGAATCAAAAGGAATAAATGTAAAATAAAGCACGGAACTACCAGATTCTCCAGTCCGGGATATCAATAGAATAGGCCTTTTCGGGAGGCATCCGCATCCCCAGATACATCCCCGGATTAGAGCTGAATGTCCCGATAAACAGCTCCGCTTCCGCCAATACATCCATCGAAGCAAACAGTTTGATATAACGGTTTTTCTTTACTTCCGGCGTTTCATGCTTGAATGTATTATGGAAATATCCCCTTTCCTCTTTTCCACAAAATGTCCGGAACGACCAGGAAGGGTAATTTTTTTCCAATTCCTCAATCACCGTATAATCGTCTGTAAGGACAAATGCGGAACGGATATCCGATAGTTGCTCTGCTTTTTCGACATACTGTTTACAACCGAGAATTTCTGCTTCAGTAAATTTATCCCCTCCCCGCATATGGAAACCGATATATTGGTTCGGAAGATTTACAGACCGTTTGTACCGTTGCACTTCTTTTTCTGTCTCTTCATTATACACCCATGTCATTTCTATCAGCCTACGGCAGATAGCCCGCAAATCACCTTTCAATCCCAGTTCGGGGAAATTATATTCCGAAAGAAGGTTTTGTGAACGAATAGCATCCCATAAATCAAATGTAGTGAGCTTACGGGGATTAACAGACCGGAAAGTATTAGTCAACAAGGTATCGGCTTTCCTCAACAGGGAATATTTAAAACGAGGATTCGGCCGCCGGTTAAAGCAGGCATGCAGGATATTCCCCCCCTCCTCACAAAAAGGGGAAAAATAGTCGTTCCAACCTTCTTTATATTTAAAATTAGCATCCTTGGAATAGATGGAAAACCGTATCTTCTTGTCCAGGCAATACAGAATAGCAAGAATCATATTATTGTATTCCGAAAAGAAACCGGAATCACCTCCCAGATGATAGACAAAACGGGGAGTACTCCGGTCATTTACCCGGTGGTATAAATCTAACAATGTCTTTTCCGCCATACTATTTCAACTTTCTCAAAACTGGAAGAGCCGACAACTTGGCAAACCGGGCTTCCTTATATTTTTTCATTACGGCATAACCGAACATCGTACGCCTTACTGCCTGTTCAAGCGGTTGGTCAAATATATTGCACAAGAAAGCAACCAGTTCTTGCATCCAGTCCTTTTCCTGCTGTTCTTTTGTTTGCCAAGGGAGGGATAATTTCTGTAAATAAGCCTCATCATCCTTATCCAGACGGATGATTTCCTCCACAGCCTCATCCATATTATTGAATAACTGAACATTTATTATCGATTCCGGATTAAAATCCGAATGTACATTCGGATTTCCCCAATATATTGGGAGTGAGTTTACCACCATCGGCTCCATCAACTTTTCCGTAGTGTATCCGGACAAAGCACTGTTCTCGAAAGCAATTGTAAACTTATAATCCCGGATAAACGTCATTTTATCAGAAACAGGTCCACCTACATTATTCAGCAAACGTCCTCCCGAATCCACCTTCTTATATTCGGACAACCGGTGGAAGAATTGTTCGCGAAACGGTGTAGAATACATGCTGTTGGAATATACAAAATTACAGAATTTACGATTTACCAGCGATTTATCCACCTGTTTCTTTCCTAACCGCTCGTATCCCTTATAAAATAAATACAAGGGAAACCGGAGATAGCGGTCTTCAAAAGTAATATGCTGAAAACCCATGCCATAATCACAGAAATTAAAATCTGGAACATCATTCTCACCAGTGAAATAAATCTTTATGCAATCTTTATAATCCAAATGGCTGAATCCGAAAGTAGAATAAAAAAGATAGTCCGGATTAGTATCGATAACAACATCATAGTAACCGGATAATGTATTAATAATCAAATTATCCAGAGGATTAAAGTCTCCCCAGAAATCAACAAAATTTATCTTTATCTTTTTCATACGCATGCTCAAAGTGTTGCCTTCACATACAAACAAGCCAAACGAACGGGCAATTTATACGCTACTAGTTTCAAATTAGACATAAACGGATACTCACGCCAAGAAAAACTATTGTAACCTTTAAATATCTGATTTACTCTTTGTATTCTTTCCCGGATAACAGAAGTCTTCACATGATTACGAAGCAATTCCTTAAAGAAATAAATCCGCTGGTTCGCCAAATAATCGAACAAGAGAGGAGTCAACGGCATATTCCTGTTTTTCATCTCTTTCACAATTTCACGGAAAACAATTTCCAAGCTGTCAAAATTCCTGTCACTCATTTTCTGGGTGATAGAACCCGGGCGTACCCGGTATTTATAAGTAATCTTTTTAGTAATAAGCAGTTCTGAAGCTCTGGCAGCCAAGCAGAACGACCATAGGATGTCTTCATGCAGGATTCCCTCATAAAACCAGCAGGACTGTTCAGTAAACATCCTTCTCCTTACCAGTTTATTCCATGCCATCCCATGCCATAACCTGGCAAAAAGTTTATCTGCAATATCCTGATCTGCCAGGCATGTTCCATCCATTAATACCGTTTCCGGATATTTCAGCCGGTCATCCGAGCCCAACAACTCGTATTCACCAATCACAAAGTCGGCATATATCCCATTCATAGCTTTCACTAATATCTCGATCGCATCGGAAGGCAACATGTCATCACTATCCAGAAAAAACAGAAACTCTCCGATGGAATTACGTATACCGGTATTTCTTGCAGCAGACAGGCCGCGGTTCTTATCGTGTGATAAAAAGTGAACTTTCTCTTTACAAGGATGTGCATCTACAATCTTCCGGGCCTTTATCATGCTGTCATCCGGAGAGGCATCGTCAACCAACAGGATTTCCAACTCTTCATACGTCTGGTTTAACGCAGAAAGTAAACATTCCTCTATATAGTCGGAAACGTTGTATACAGGTATGACAATAGATACTTTCATATTTTTATCCAGCTATCTGGTATTAAATCGGGAGTAGTTTCCGTATTCAAAAAGAGCGAAGGGGCAATTACCACCTTCTTTTTATTGGGATTCAACCAGGCACCCCACCAACTAAACGTACTGTTTGCTATAATATTATGCTTACAACAAGACATCAAATACATATCCTGCCACGAATCGATTCCCTTATTCCAATCGACATAAACAGGAGAAGGTATATCGAGATGTTCTTTTACCCATTTCATATCATCGGAAAAAACAAAAAAAGTCGCTTCCGGAACTTTATTTCCGAGCATGGCTATTGCTTGTTTATAATAATCTATCGTACAAATATTTCCATAAAGGTGTTTATACTTGTCTGACAAATAATCACCTCTTCGAATATGGATGGAAACACTATCTGTTTTTTGTATCTGCACCAATAAATCGGCAGTTAATTGGGATAACTCCAAGTTAACCTGATATTGCCGTAATATCAAATCTTTTACGTTATAAAAGTATTTCTCACTTTGCCAGAAACCAAATGTCAGGGTCAAACCGGATTGTTCTTCCAGATAAGCCTTATCAAACATCCCTGACTGCTGCTCTTGTACTATCTTTACACCCAGCAGACGCAATAAGGACAAAAAGGTCCGGGCTACATATTTTATCATTCCCCTATCTTTGAAAAGCAACAACTTACGAACCACCCGGACAAGAAACTCATAATATCTGTTTCTCTCCCCCAAAGAGATACCGAACAAACGTTCTAATTCCAACCCGTTGTGTGTTGCTTCCCTACGGATAGAATAATCACTTAAATACAATTTCTTATTTACCGCCGCCTGCTTGCTTACGTAAAATGCGTACTCAAACATTTGGTTGCCCAAACCTCCTGAAAGAACTATAATCTCCATACGTTTATCCCAATGCCCTCTTCAACTGTTTTAAATACCGGATTATATTTTGTTTGAGTTTTAACAAACAAATAATGCCTGTTTCCATACTGCTCAAAGTAGCATCAATACCCGCTTGCATAATATCTTCGTTGGTGAAAATATTGTATAAGGCAAATTTATCCAGCAAGACGATATAATCCCTCACATTTCTCTCCAAGGACAGTTTTTTAAACATATACAAATATTCTCCAATAACCAACTTGCTATTTTCGATACAATCATTCGTTATCTGGAACTCACTAAGTCCCACATCTATCAATGGTTCGTTAATCACCGTAAAATGCTTATTCATCCTTAACATCCGGATATAAAATTCGGTATCCACCAACCATATCAGACGTTCATCAAAATAAAGTCCCAGATTATTTCTAAAAATAGTCACACTGGGAGCTCCGATGTAATTCTTATCATACAATATTTCCGGAACATAAGACAATTTTGATATCTTCTTTATCAATATAGGTCTGTTTATTACATTGTCTTTTCCTACTTGCCTGGATGCTGAAAAGGCAAACAGGGAGGATGGATTTTCTTCCAATGCCTGCACAAAGCGGGATAACGCATCCGGAGATGAAAACCAGTCATCATGATGCATAATCTTAATATATTTCCCTCTTGCAAAAGATATCGCTTTATTCCAATTGGCAGGACTACCCAACGGCTGTTCATTCTTAACATAAACAATCCGCTCGTCCTTTTCACTCAACGGCTTCAGTTCATCTGTAGGAGAATCGTCAGTGATGACAATTTCATACTGCTGAAAGGACTGTTGAAGAATCGAATCCAGACACCTCTCTAAAAAATCGGCACGCTTATATGCCGGGATACAAATACTGACTATTATTTCTTGTTCCATTTATATACGACTGGCTATTGTTTCTTTTTCAGAAGAAAAGACAACACTTCCCGGAATATGACAGCAGACGAAAACCACATTGCCGCCACATAAAATACGGCAACCAACAATACTTTCGCTATCAGTTTTATATAGAGATTTTCTATCTGCTTTGTTATCAACCAGGCTATTACTATGCTAACAAAGACAATAAGCAAATAAGGCACCGTATCTTTCAGGAAATTAAAGAATGACAGCGGAATCAGTTTGCTTACCGAAATATGCCAAATCAAAAGAATCAGAAAAGAGACAATCAGGTTTGCCATCGCTATCCAGTACAAACCATAGGGGCAGGCAAAAAATGTAACCGCTATCTGTATAATCGAACTGACCAGAGTACACCAGAAATAGAAGTTTGAACGCCCATGCGCAATAATTATCTGGATATAAAGGGAGGAAAACAGATAGACACATCCCCACATGCAATACATCTGCAATATCGGGACAGCAGGTAAAAAGTTACTGTTTATAATTGTAATAAAATCCCTGCTGATAAAAGCCAGCCCCAACAATGCCGGAAAAGAAATAAAAGAGATAAAACGTACCATCTTCCTCAACATATGGGATTGACGCTCTTTTTCAGATTGGACTTGCACAAACACAGGTTGTGCCACACTGTAAATCATTCCATTAATAACCTGGGTTCCCATTCCTGCCCATTTCGTCCCCTGCGAATAGAAGCCCACATACGCTTTCGTATAGAACTTACCGAGCAATACAGAGAATATATTTATCTGAACCTGACTCACAATAGAAGAAATCAGCATCTTAAAACTAAATCCGAACATCTCCTTTACAGGAGTAAAATCTATCGAAAAGCTAGGTCGCCAAGGGGAGAAATACCAACGGAAAAGAGTTCCCAAAGTCGAAGCAGCCAAAGTCTGTATCGCCAAAGCCCAATAACCATAACCGTTTAATACCATATAGATACCGATAACGCCGGATATAGCTGTAGCAAAGATATCGACCTTTGCCCTTTCCTTTACCATCAACTTTTTAAATAAGACGGCATTATGGGCTATGCCCAAACTTCCTACGACAATGGAAAGAAATAATACCCGGGAAAGGGGTATCAGGGCAGGTTCCCTATAAAATTCGGCAATCAGAGGGGCACAGAAGTATAAAATAACATAGATACTACTACCCACAATCAGGTTAAACCAGAAAACAGCATTGTAATCATTATCCTTAAATATCGGGCGGTTCGTCAGTGCGGCAATAAAACCACTCTCCTGTATAGTACTTGCAATCGCGATAAAAATGGCAAGCATACCTACCAGCCCGTAATCATCTTCCGTCAGGTTTTTCAGGAGAATTATTCCTATCAGGACACCCAACACCTGTTGAACACCATTGCTGATACCACCCCAGAAAAGCCCTTTTGCCGTTTTCTCTTTTAGTGTCTGTTCTGCCATAGAGCATTATTTAAACCGCATGACGGCAGGACGCATTTCTTTTTCAACATACAAATATCCGGAGGATAGGGCCGTTTCTAATTTATTTTCTCGTAATATGCCCTGTATAACAGGAACATCATCAGACAAGTGATAGACACATACCGAACCGGATATATTCTTTGCATTACTTAATAAACAGGAAGCTCCCCGCAAAGCTTTACGTTCATAACCTTCTATATCCATCTTCAGAAATAAATTGTCTGAAGGTTTATCTTTAAAATACTCGTCCAATGTTACGTTATTTTCATCATTCATATCGCTAACGTATTTACGGACAATGGTCACTTTCTCTTTCCAAGGGGCAAATGTAGCTTGTAAAGCTTCAATCCATCCATCATTGCATTCGAACAAATAAGCATGATCAATCTCTTCGATAGTATCAAGGGTAAAAATAGCTTCCGCACAACCTATATCCAGCAAAGTCTTTCCCTTCAATTCCTGATAAGATTCCACATAGCGATGGGCACAACGGCTGTCTTGCTCCATTAATAGTTCCTTATAAGAACCGGATACACGGCGAAACATATCACGCCTGAAATAAAGCTTCTTTCCCTTATGATACACATATGGCAATCCGTTTTCCGCATCTACAGCCACATCAATTTGCAAACGATCATATTCTTTCTTCCACAAATAAGGGAAAGGCGTCGGGCCTATTTTTCCTAATATCCAGAATGCTTGCTCCTTTTCTGTCTCCGGTTTAATAACAGAATAATATAAATAATAGCCTTTACATCTTAACCAATCCCGGGTTCTCCGGTATGCTGACAGGAAATCACCCAGAAAAGCATTATAAATGGATTGCCGGACTTGCTCAGAGACAAGTGTTCTGTATAATTGGGTTATCATAGTTTATTCTTTTATCTGCCGATGCAATGATAAATAAAACCATTCTCTTCCAGCTCGGCAGCATCATAAATATTACGTCCGTCAAGGATTACCGGGGTAGCCATCAGTTTCTTTATTGCCGACCAGGAAGGCAGGCGGAATTCTTTCCATTCCGTAACCAGAAGCAAAGCGTCGGCATCCACAACCGTATCATATATATCTTTGGCATAATGAACGCTATCCCCCAAAAGACGGCGCGTTTCATCCATCGCTACAGGGTCGTATACATAGACATCACAACCTGCAGCCAACAACCTGTTTATAAGCACCAATGAAGGAGCTTCACGCATATCATCCGTCTCCGGTTTAAAGGCAAGTCCCCAGATTGCAACTCGCCTGTGTTGTAAATCTCCTTTGAAATAATTATTCAACTTATGAAACAGGATTGATTTCTGTTTCTCGTTTACGTCCTCAACAGCTTCCAGGATACGCATATCATACGCATGTTGCTTGGCCGTCTTAATAAGCGCTTTTATATCTTTCGGGAAACAAGAGCCTCCATATCCGCAACCGGCATACAAGAAACGATTGCCAATGCGGGCATCCGAACCGATCCCCTTACGAACCATATTAACATCGGCACCAACAATCTCACACAGGTTGGCAATATCATTCATAAAACTGATACGGGTGGCAAGCATTGCATTAGCCGCATATTTGGTCATTTCGGCAGAGGGCACATCCATAAAAATAACACGGAAATTATTCAACAGGAAAGGCCGGTACAAACGCGTCATCAATTCTTTCGCCCTATCGGATTCCACCCCGACAACCACCCGGTCCGGACTCATAAAGTCCTTGATGGCTGCTCCTTCTTTCAAAAACTCCGGATTAGATGCCACATCAAACTCAATCTTCAGATTCCGTTTATCCAACTCATCCTGAATAACCTGACGCACCTTTCGAGCCGTACCTACCGGCACCGTACTTTTATTTACAATAAGAAGGTGTTGTTTCATATGCTGTCCGACCATACGCGCTACATTCAGCACATACGTAAGATCAGCACTGCCGTCTTCACCGGGAGGAGTACCAACAGCACAAAACAGGACCTGAACCTTATCCAGGCATTCCGTCAAATTCGTGGTAAAATGCAAACGACCTGCTTGCTGGTTACGCCGTACCATTTCTTCAAGTCCGGGCTCATAGATTGGAATAATACCTTGTTTCAGATTCTCTATTTTTTCTGTGTTTACATCCACACAAAAAACATCTGTTCCCATTTCTGCAAAACAGGTTCCTGTCACAAGTCCCACATAGCCAGTCCCTACTATCGCTACTCTCATAATTATATTCCCCTTTGAAAAGTCCTCCTGTTTTTAATTGCCATCCAGATATATAAAGGTTCGTCACTCCCGATATGGGAATAACAAACATATGACAAAGATAACACGTTTATATATATCTAAAGGAGTTGGACCTGAAAAACCACAATAAACCAGTTCTATAGCAAATAAAAACAGGGAGGAAGAACGAAACCAGTCCGTCTTCCTCCCTTTCCATAGTTAAGGTCCACTGTAAATTGCAATCTTACAAGTAGAGTTTCTTGTGTGCTTTTATTAATGCCTACCCTCTATTTCCCTCTTTCTGTTTTTATAAACGGACTTGAATATATATTATTATATATGCCAGTAAAAATATTTTTAAAGACACAAATCTAAACAAGCTCTATAGATAGGACACTTTTTCCTAATTCATAGTTATGGTTTTTGAAAATCATAACTATGAATTCAGAAAACCATAACTATGAAGAATAAGACTGCTCTTTCCATCCGGTAGTATACAAAGCGACCCCAAAAAGCTATGCAAATGAATATTGCATAACTTTTTGGGGTCATTCTCAGGCTATCTTAGCCTATATATAAGTAACCTTATTTTACTTCGCTTCCCGGTTTTACTTCTTTTTGCGGAGTGATGACAGACAGTTTTCCGTCAAAATCCTCAGCAGAAAGAATCATACCTTCGGATACGATACCTTTTAATTTACGGGGAGCCAGATTTGCTACAAAACAAACCTGTTTGCCTACCAGTTCCTCCGGGGCGTAATGCTGGGCAATTCCCGAAACAATCGTACGTTTTTCCAGGCCGTCGTCAATACGGAATTGAAGCAGTTTATCCGCTTTTGGTACTTTTGTACATTCAAGAATGGTTCCTACACGGATATCCAATTTCATAAAGTCATCGAACTCAATGTTTTCACGGATTGGTTTTGCCTTGTAATTTGCTTCTTCATTTGCTTTCTTGGTATCGAGAAGTTTCTGCACTTGTGCCTCAATTACGCTATCTTCTATTTTTTCAAACAAAAGTTCGGATTTACCTAACTGATGGCCGGCTTCCAGCAAATCGGTAGAACCTAAGCGATCCCAACCCAGCGGCTGTACATTCAGCATCTTGTTCAAACGTTCCATACTAAAAGGAAGGAACGGTTCAAAAGCAATAGCCAGGTTTGCTGTAATCTGCAAAGCAATATTCATGATAGTTGCCACACGTGACATATCCGTTTTAGCCAGTTTCCAAGGCTCCATATCTGCAAGGTATTTATTACCAATACGGGCGAGGTTCATCGCTTCTCTCTGTGCATCACGGAAATGATAGGTATCGAGCAGGCGTTCCACATCTTCCTTTACATTTGCAAAATCGGTCAATGTCTGACGGTCATAGTCAGTCAACTCCCCAGCCACAGGCACTTTACCTTCAAAATATTTCTCAGTAAGAACAAGGGCACGGTTTACGAAGTTACCCAGAATAGCAACCAACTCATTATTATTGCGTGCCTGGAAATCTTTCCAGGTAAAGTCGTTATCTTTTGTTTCCGGGGCATTAGCAGTCAGGACATAGCGCAATACATCCTGTTTACCCGGCAAATCTACCAGGTATTCATTCAACCATACTGCCCAGTTACGGGATGTGGAGATTTTATCTCCTTCCAGGTTAAGGAACTCATTTGCCGGTACGTTTTCCGGCAGGTTATAAGAACCTTCCGCCTTCAACATCGCCGGGAATACGATGCAGTGGAATACGATATTATCTTTGCCGATAAAATGAACCATCTTTGTTTCCGAATCTTTCCACCAGGTTTCCCAGGAGCCTGGCAACAATTCTTTTGTATTGGAGATATATCCGATAGGAGCATCAAACCAGACATAAAGCACTTTGCCTTCGGCACCTTCCACCGGCACAGGTATCCCCCAATCCAGGTCGCGACTTACAGCACGAGGTTGAAGTCCCATATCCAGCCAGCTTTTACACTGTCCGTATACATTCGATTTCCATTCTTTATGACCTTCCAGAATCCATTCGCGCAAGAAAGGTTCCCATTTGTCAAGAGGCAGGTACCAGTGTTTGGTTTCCTTCATAACGGGCTTGCTTCCACTGATTGCGGACTTCGGGTCAATCAGGTCTGTCGGACTAAGCGAGGTACCGCAGGCTTCGCACTGGTCGCCATAGGCTTTCTCGTTACCGCAATGAGGGCATGTTCCGGTTATATAACGATCGGCAAGGAATTGTTTAGCTTCCTCGTCGTAATATTGTTCGCTTGTTTTTTCAATAAATTCGCCTTTATCATATAAGGTACGGAAAAAATCCGAAGCCATCTGATGGTGCGTAGCTGAAGTTGTGCGGGAATAGATATCGAAAGTTATCCCGAAATCTTCAAAAGATTTCTTGATAATGCCATGATACCGGTCCACTACATCCTGTGGAGTTATCCCTTCTTTCTTTGCTCTCAGAGTAATAGGTACCCCATGCTCATCCGAGCCGCCAATCATCAGTACTTCTTCCCCTTTCAACCGAAGATAACGCGCATAAATATCAGCAGGCACATATACTCCCGCCAAATGACCAATATGCACCGGTCCGTTAGCATACGGCAACGCTGTTGTTATCAGCGTTCTTTTAAATCGCTTTTCCATACCTTTTGTTCTATTTTTGAGGCACAAAGGTAAGGAATAATTTTTAGATATTATCAACGGAAGGATTGGAGGGGTAAAGGAAAGGATACAATGCCCTGTAATACCGCTTTCGAATATAAAAAAGGCTCTATTTCTAAAAAATAGAACACAAATACAATTCATTAAATTTACCCTATCACAATAATGAACTGATTTATACTACATCTTTTTTCACCCTTCTTAAAAAACAGAACACATAATAATAAAAATAGACCTTGTAGCATTTTCGAATTCACCCGTACTTTGCATCGTTTTTTAAGATTTTTGTGCATATAGAAAATGATATTACATAATTAGTTTGAGGAAAAATAAAAAAGTATGAAAGTAAATCTACTATTAAAAGGACTAATGCTTACAAGCATTATTAGTCTTTTTGCCTGTTCTTCAGAAAATGATCCATTAAGCGGAAATGATGAAACAAAGAAAGGTACGCTAAGCCTGGATATGAGCGCTACAATTAATTATCGAACGAAAGCCATAAACGAAAGTGACTATGCAAACGCCGATAACTATACAGTCGACATCCTAAACAGTGATAACGTTGTTACAGAGAGTTATCTATATAAAGATATGCCTCTAACCATTCCATTAGGAGCAGGAAGCTACACGCTAAAAGCTCATAAAGGAAAAGACGAACCGGCATCTATTACCGGAATGTATGTAGAAGGAAGTAATAGTTTTGAAATAGAAAGTGGAAAAACAACCAGTGCTTCAGTTGTATGTAGACCTGTATGTGCCAAGGTTATTATGGAATATGATAATACGATGGATGATTATTTCAGTAACTATGCAGTTCTATTTGAAACGAAGGCCATAGGAACCGGTAAGAATTTTTCACTTGCAAATAAAGCCACTACCCCTGTCTATTTACGTGTTGACGCAAATGAAAAAATTAAAGTACAAATCTCTATGACTAAAAAGTCGGATGGGACAACTGCTGTTATCGACAAAGAATTTACAGTCAATCCGCAAACGGCTTTAACACTAAGTGTAAAACCTGCAATCGTACAAGGAAACCTAGGAATCAGTATTACTATCGACGAATCGACAAATGATAAAGATGTGATAGTAGAAATTCCGGCAGACTGGGCAACAGCAAAATAATAAATCCAATCTTACGAAAACAAAAGAAATATGGCATCTAATATATTAAAATCATTATTCTGGGGTACAGTCTTATTAGCAGGTTTAAGTGCTTGCGAAATGAGAGATGAGCTTAAAGGCAAATTCACAAATACGGAAGAAACCGGACGTCTGGTATTAGATTTATCTCTACCTACTGATACTAAAGCAACAAACGATATACATACTTTTCCTGTTTCAATTGTAAACAAAGAAACGGGAGAAGAAATTAAATCTTATCCTTCCTACGCAGAATTATTGGATGAAAATCCGATAGAACTACCCGTAGGTACCTACTTAATAGGAGCTCATACCTATGAAGAATTTAAATCTGTTATGTTCTCTCCTTATTATCTGGGGGAAAAAGAATGTATTATAGAAAATAACATTTCATCTGAAACAAATGTCGTTTGTAAAGTTCAGAACGTAAAATTTGCACTGACATTAAATTCTGATTTTACAAGTACATTCAAGGATTACAATATAACAGTAACCGTAGGCTCTATCATCCAACCGTTAGCAGAAAGCGAAACGAAAGGAAATTTTGACCCTGTATATTTCAAAATTGCGGAAAATACGGAAAAGATTACGATGAAGGTACAAGCAACCACAAATGAAGGTGCCTCTATAGATTATGATGTTGACTTAAACAAAAAGAATGCAGACTCCGGTTCTGGCGATAATAGTTTTTTTGAAGGAGGAGATGCGTTAAATGTCACATTAAGGCCTACGGACGATCCAAATCCGGACCAACCGGACCCGGAAGTTTCAGGTGTAGGTATAGCTGTTACTGTCGATCTTACATTCAATAATTCCAAAGAGACCATTACAATAGAAGTTAGTGGGGATGATATTACGCCGAATGAACCGGAAAATCCGAATAATCCGGGAGAAGGGGAAGATGATGGAGAATCTCCTACAATGACATGTGATTTCTTTGATAAACCTTTTACTGCCGGACAAGATGGAGATGTTTTAGACGTATTAATCAATGCACCTAAAGGCATTCAAGAACTGAAGTTGAAAATATCATCAACAAATGAAGAGTTTATTGAAGGAATCATTACTCCAATGGGACTTGCAGATATTGACCTGGCTGCAATAGATCAAGATAGTGAATTATTTAATGGACTTGTCAATGAGCTTGGTTTAATTCCTGCAGATGGTGTTTCAGGGAAGAAAGACCTGACATTTTCAATTGGAGGATTTATGAATGCATTAAGTGGATTCCCTGGAACACATACATTCTCTATCGAAGTAGTAGATCCTGATAGAAAATCATCAGGTGTAAAAAACATCATCGTAAAAGCAGAATAACGACATGAAAAAATATAATTACAATATCATCTTACTCTTTTCATTGCTCCTTTTCGCTTGTCAAAACAAGGAAGATTTTTCAATGGGTTATTTACGTTTAGATGTCACTGCATCAACTGCCGTAACAACAAAAGCGGAAGCTATATATAATCCCAAACAGATTGCTGTAAAGATTATTAATTCAGCAGGAACAACGGTACAAGAAACGGATGACTGGACCAGCTGGCAAGGAGAATCTTTCGAATTACCAACAGGGCAATATACCATTCAGGCATCCTCCAATGGCTTTGACGGACAAACAGCTGCATTTAATAAACCATATTATGCAGGAAGTAAAGAAATAACAATTACAAAAGGTACGATTGTCTCAACAGAAGTAGTATGTACATTAGCTAACGTAAAAGTAAGCGTAGGATTCAGTGATTCTTTCAAAGCTGCATTCCAAACAGCATCGGTACAAATTAAAAATGCATTGGAGGGGGCAACGCCTTTGTCATTCTTGATGTCGGATGATTTAAGTAACAAATTTGCTTATTTTCCAGTTTCTCCACTGGCATGGGAAATCAGTGTTACCAATAAGAATAGCGTATCCAACAAAATGGGAGAAACCATTACAGATGTTGCAGCAAAAGATCATTTCAAGTTTTTCTTCACGATTGCATCTTCCAGTAATATTACAATCTCTGTAGATGAAACAATGAAAGAATATACTTATAATATAGGTATACCGACAGCACTACCTCCACTTGCTATTAAAGCAGAAACAGCAAATGCCTGGTCTAATTTTGCTTATCTTACAGGAAGTTTACGAACAGAAAGTACAATAGAGCTATCCGGAGTAGTTTTTAAATACAAAAAAGCAAGCGTTGCTGAAGATGTATGGACTACATCTAATGTTACATTAGAAACTAATGACACCAAACATATTGCAACGACAAAATTGACAGGACTGGAAGCGAATACTGAATATCAATATTTCTTATCTTATGAAGACAGTAAGATAAACGGAAATAGCGATACATTAACATTTACAACAGAAGCTCAAACAGCGTTATATAATGGAGATTTTGAAATTTGGAATAAATACAATAATAAAATATGGTATGCAGGAGCAACCGATGAGGGACAAAACGCATTCTGGGATTCTGGGAATGTAGGAACTTCCAAAGCAAATAAAAATGCGACATTCCCTGATGAAACTACCATACATGGTACTGGCACTAAATCATGTAAATTAACTTCATTACATGCCAGTGTTCTTGGCATAGGTAAATTTGCCGCAGGGAATATCTACACTGGACATTTTGTTGAAACATTAGGAATGTCAGGGGCAAAACTTCAGTTTGGTCAACCATTTACTTCGCGCCCTATACAGCTTCATGGTTGGTTCCAATATAGCCCTGGAAGTATCAATTATGTAGATGGAGCGCCTACCGGTGTATCTGTTACAGAAGGGGATATTGACCAAAATGCTATATATGTAGCTTTATCAGATAAAGGCTCTCGCTATGATATTAATACAAAAGAACAAACATTTATTGACTTTAATAATGATCCAAATATTATTGCTTATGGAGAACTCCCGGCAGAAGATTGTGTAAGTACCAATGGGCAATGGAAAGAATTCCGTATCAACCTGAAATACCGTAGCCTTGAACGGAAACCTACGCACATTATTATAGTAGCCAGTGCAAGTAAATATGGCGATTATTTCACAGGAAGTACAAGTAGTGTAATGTATATCGATGACTTTGAATTAATCTATGATGGTGAACCTGAAAAATAACTCAAGCTTATACAACATAATACTCTCTAAGGCAAAATTGCCTTAGAGAGTATTATCATATAAATATTTATATGCGAAAAAATAACTTCATAATCTTTTTTCTTTTTGTATTCACCTGTTACATCATGGCGGTGAAACCTATCGACAGAGGCATACACACTTCTACTTTCATACCTAAAGGTCAATGGATGGCAGGAGGAACAATATCCTATTCTGAGCATGATGAAAATAATCTGAATTTTCTTATACTGAAAGATGTTACCGGCAAAGGTTACAATTTTAAGGTAAGCCCTTATTTCGGATACTTTTTCCGGGACAATATTGCAGCAGGAATGCGCTTTGCTTATGCCCGGAACTACATGGATTTAGGAAATTTCGAATTGAACTTGGGAGGCATTGATATCAGTTTAAAAGATTTATATTATCTGGAACATAATTATTCGGTATCAGGTTTTTTACGCACCTATATTCCTATCGGTGGTAGTAAAATGTTCGGGTTATTCAATGAGGCACGCCTCACTTATGGATATGGAACCGGAAAAAACTCTACCGGCTCCGGAACCGAATACGATGGTACATTCCAGCAAGTACAAAATTTACAAATCGGTTTTGCGCCCGGCTTGACAGCCTTTATTACCAATTGGTCTGCTGTAGAAGTTTCTGTGGGAGTAATGGGTTTCAACTTTAAATGGATAGACCAGACAACTAACCAGGTAGAACAAGGTTCCATGCGAACCAGTTCAGGCAATTTTAAAATTGACCTGTTTTCTATTAACATAGGTATGACTTTCTATTTATAACGATGGCATAAGATATATGAGAAGAACTAAATCATTCCATTTTCCATTCATTCTTTTATGTAGTCTGATAGGTTTATCAGCTTGTATAGAAAACGATATCCCATACCTTTATGTTCCCGGGGATATTCTGTCTATTGAAGTAGAAGGACAGCGTGGAGACCTGGAAGGGCAAAATACAACAGCATCAATAGACAAAAATAAACGGACTATATCATTATTTGTAAGCGATTCTGTAGATATAACAGAACTAAAAATAACAAAACTGACCATATCACCGGAAGCAATTTTACAGATGGATTCTTCCGTTTGTGTAAATTATAGAAAGTTTCCTACTATCGGATTCGAATCTTTAAAAGAGATACCTGTATCTTCAAATACTCGGGTCAATTTTACTAAACCTGTAAAGGCCTTATTAAAAACTTATCAGGATTATGTATGGACAATATCTGTTAAACAAATCATCGAAAGGACTATAGATGTAGAAGATATGACTGACTACCTGATTGATGAAGAGAATCATCAAGTAATCATTTATATGCCAAAGGAATACCCGCTGAATCAATTGTCTATTAATACAATGGATTTAGGAGGGGCCTATGGAAACATAATACCTGATCCTTTGGAAATTACTGATTTATCCTCGCCTAAGACATTTACAGTATATCAACATGGACGTACGGATAATGGGGTCATATGGACAGTACGTGCTTTTTACAAAAATAGCTCAGAGATAACCAGCAATATTTTTGCAATGGCAAGTAAAGCGATGATTAGCGGAACGGCTCCCAGCGGAAAAACTCTCACTATAGAATATAAAACTCAAAAAGCTTCTAAATGGACACAGGTTCAATCTTCAGATATCTCAATAAAGGGAACAACTTACAATGCCACAATATCAAAATTAAAGCCCGGAACCAATTATGTATACCGGACTACTGCTGGTGATATTGTTAGTACAGAACAGACCTTTTCTACCGCAGCAGCTTTGCAATTAGAGAATGGTAGTTTTGACAGTTGGCATCAAGATGGGAAAACATGGAATCCCTGGGCTTCGGAAAGCAGCTCTTTTTGGGACACCGGAAATAAGGGAACTCAATTAGGGAGTACAAATGTATCTATTCCCGTAACAGAAGGAAGCGGGAAGGCAGCCCAATTACAATCAACCACGGTAGTAGGCATATTTGCCGCCGGAAATATTTTTACAGGAGATTTCCTTGGTTTAGATGGAATGAATGGTATACTTGGATTTGGACGTGAGTTTAATTCATTTCCTACAAAATTCAATTTCAAATATAAATATACCTCCAAAATAATTGATAAAGTAGGAGATAATGATGTTTCATTTTTGTCTGGAAGAGCAGACTCCTGCCATATCTATATAGCTCTCCTTGATGGAGAGTTACAGCAATATGAAAAATATCAAGCACCGGTTATTATTCGGACAAATCCTAAAAACAGACAGTTATTCGATAAAAATAGCAAAAATATAATAGCCTATGCAGAGTTTATCAGCAGTACATCTACAAATAGCTACGAACAAAAAGAATTGGAACTCGACTATCGTTCTACAAACCGTACTCCAAAATATATTGTAGTCGTGGCTAGTGCCAGCAAATATGGCGATTACTTTACAGGGGGTAAAGGTAGTACCCTATGGGTAGATGATTTCAATTTAATATATGACTAATAAAAATAGACGATGAAAATAACCAGTTACTTTTTAGGATTATTGATTTGCATGCTGGTATTCAACGGATGCCAGGAAGAGCAGTTGTATTCCGAGAAAGGCAGTTTCACCGTAATGCTGGAAGATGATCTGACTGATATAATTACTACTAAAAGTACCCCTACTGAATTAGGGAAACCACTTACCAGCCTGTTCCAGTTGGAAATACGGAATATCAACACAGAAGAGATTGCTTACAATGGTTTATGTGACAAAACGTATTACGAAGTAAATACCGGTACATACGATTTAACGGCCACATATGGTTCAAATGAAAAATTAGCATTTGATGCTCCTTATTACAAAGGCGAATTAAAAAGTCAGAAAGTTGAAGCCTCCGGGAAAAGCGTTACAATTCCTTGCTCCATAGTAAATAGTTTGGTTTCCGTGAAATATACCAACGAGAATGTGTTTAACACGTTATTTTCTTCTTATGGTATTACTGTTACCTGCAATGACAAATCATTAGTCTGGTCATCTGAAAAAGCCCAACAAAGCGTTTATTTTAAAGCTGGGAGTTCAGTGTCTTTTGTTTTTAAAGGAATCTTAAAAGAGGGAAATAAAGAAGTGAGTTTTCCTATTACCGAAGGATTACCTAAAACATTTGCCGCCAAAGATCACTATATCTTAAAACTGACTTATCAGGCAGGACAATCCAGCCTATCTATCACAACTGAATATAAATCGTCTTCTATTAACGAAACTGTTCCGCAAAGTTGGTTGCCTGCTCCGCAACTGGAATCAACAGATTTCTCCAGTACAAAAGTTTTAAGTTCTGTCGAAACGGAAAAGAAAAGTGCTATCATTCAAATGAAAATAGCTCGCCCCTTACAAGATATGCAGATAGAATTTGATTTTCAGGATACTCAATTTACAAGTTTAAATAAAACATATCTCTTATCTGAATTATCAAATGACGAAGCAACAGCACTGGAAAATGCAGGTATTATTTTACCTAAAATAGGAGACTCTGCGCCTGTTATAAACCTAACGGAACTGACAGAAAAACTACAGACGATTAATGGTGGGACAACTACTGTCAACAATGTTTATATCAAAGCAAAAGCCAATGATAGATGGAGTCACGACGAAGCTTCACGAGGGGATCATTATAATATCAATATACAGCGCCCTACTTTCACTGTCTCCGTACAAGAAGGTAATGTCTGGAGTAAAGAGTTTACGATTGATGAGGCTGAAATATCTACAGGTAATGTAGAAACAATAAAAAGTAAATTAAAATATCAATATAGCGAAAACGGAACAATATGGTTCGATTGTAATAATGCCCTTAAGCATCAATTTGACACACATCCAGAAAATAAGAATTACAAAATACGGGCAATATACAGGGATATAGCAGCCGACAACGAAGCCATTATCTCTCTTGAATCACCTGCCCAAATAGAAAATGGAAATATGGAGAGTTGGAGTGCCGAGGAACGAGGTTACTATTTTAAAGCAGCAGGAGGATCTTCTTCCCCTAAACTCAGAACTTATTACCCTTGGAGCAAAACATCCTTTTGGAATACAAATAACGACTATACAACGAGATATAGAGATGCAAAAAATGCAGCTTTTTCTACAGTATACCGATATAATTCTTTTCCTGCTGTATCCTATACAAAAGATGCACACGATGGAACATGGGCTGCAGAATTAAGAAATACAGCTGCAGGCCAAAATAACGCAGTCTCCACATTTTATGATTACAATAAAGTTCCAGGTGAATTATATATCGGAGAGATGAGCATTAGTGGCAATAGCTATACAATTACTCAGGGCCGAGCATTCTCTGTTCGCCCTTCATCTATAAGATTTTGGTACAAATATACCCCATATAATACTGACTCTTGGAAAGTATATGTAGCGTTGTATGACGAACAAAAAAATTTAATTATCGAAAGTAGTTATACAAATTCAGAAGAACAAGATATTTATACCGCAATAACAATCCCCTTAAATTATGAAGCAAATAAATACTATAAACCATGTAAGTATATCTATATTTATTTTGCATCTTCTATCTATAAAGGAGAAGAACTGCCATTTAAATCTTCAATGAATGTAACAACATGGTACAACGATTCTCAAAGAACAGATGAGACTCCTTCTGGTAGTGTGTTTAAAATTGACGATATCTCATTAATATTCGATAAGTAACATGAAACTTATACATTACATAATAAATATCTGCATTGGCTTCTCATTTTTCTTTGTCTCTTGTACAGCCGAAGAAGAACTTCCATCCCAAGAACTCGGATATGTCTATCTTTCTGGAATTGAATTAACAAATGAAGGAGAATTGTTACCCGCAACTAAAGCGGTAGACGAAAAGTTACAAATCGAGATCTGGAAAAACGGAGAAATTGTCCCTGGGCAATCTTTTCTCCCAGGAAAAGTTCCCGAAGTACTTACATTATCTCCAGGAGCTTATATCCTTAAAGCTTTTACTCCTGAATATGAAACAGAAGCTGATAGTGGCAAAAAAGGTAGTGCTGCTTATAACAAGGAATACGAATTTTCCCTCGTTTCCGGAGATAATTTAAGAATCAATCTAAAAGCACCTATGGTTAATATTGGTGTCGGCTTCAATTTATCTTCTGATTTCTCTACGGCCTTTACCAATTATACCATAACTGTTATATCAGGCTTACGTTCTTATACCATTTCACCAAATAACAAAAGTGATATTTGCTATTTTAATATGCCTGCAAGTGGTAAATTAAATTATACGATCGCAGCGACAAACGTTAGCGGAGACCCTTTTTTCACACAAAAAGAGTTATCTGTTGTAAATGGAACGATCTATACGATAAATATTGATATCAAATAAAAAGTGAATCAGATATTTTACCTAAGTTTGCAGTATAACAAACAAGATAAAATATGGAAAACGACATTCCTAAAATAGATTTACCTGACGATTGGGTAATCGGAAGCCTCTCACAACAAGATGTTGGATTACTGGGATTGTATGCAAACTATCCATGTCGTTTAAAAGCCGAAATATTTGTATTATGTATGAATGGATCAATAGAAGCCTCTATTGACCTAAATCGTTTTCAAGCAGAAGCTAATAGTTTCATAACTATTCTACCGGGAAGTATTTTTCAGATTCACAAAATAGAAGGAGATTTCAAAATATACTTTATGGGATTCTCTTCCAAATTTCTTGAACATGTAAATATACTCAAGACCGTTATGGATATGATTTATCTCATAAAAGAAAGACCGGTCATTCCATTGAAAGAAAGTGCGACTTTGCTGTTGGAAGATTATTTTTCACTGCTCATAAAAACATATAATTTTTGTGGGGCAAAACTAAATAGAGAAATCACCTCCCATCTTTTTTCCGGCATGCACCTCGGAGTCGGCGCTATGTACAGAGATAAAGCTTACGTAAAGGCTCCACTTTCCAAAAGTGAACAAATTGCTAAGGAATTCGGGCAATTAGTGATGCAGAACTACAGCAAAGAGCGGAATGTTGCCTGGTATGCACGTAAATTAAATATCACCCATGCACATCTTTGTACTACTGTAAAGCAAGTAACAGGTAAAACCTGTATCGAAATCATTTCAGAAATGGTAATTATGGATGCGAAATCCCAACTAAAATCCACAGACTTATCAATACATGATATTGCTTATTCATTAAACTTTACGAACATGTCTTTTTTCGGTAAATATTTCAAACGGCATGTGGGGATGGGGCCTCTTGAATACAGAAAGAGCTAAATAAGCTACAATCCCCAGTTTTCCCTATCCAAATTACGATAGTTAATAGCCTCCGCAAGATGTCGGGCCTCAATATTGGGAGAAGCATCAAGGTCTGCGATTGTACGGGATACCTTAAGAATACGGTCATAAGCCCGAGCTGATAAATTTAATCGTAACATTGCCGTTTTCAATAATGCCAGCCCTGCTGCATCCGGAACGGCATATTGATGAAGTAAACGGGAAGTCATCTGTGCATTACAATAAACACCTTCATATGAAGAAAAACGCTCTTCCTGAATAGAGCGAGCACCTACAACCCGTTCCCGTATTGCAGCACTTGATTCCGATAAACGTTGCTCTGAAATTTTTTCAAAAGGGACAGGTACTACTTCAACTTGAATATCAATTCGATCCAGCAAAGGCCCAGATACTCGGTTCATATATTTCTGTACCGCGCCCGGAGAACAAAGGCAAGGACGATCCGGATGATTATAATATCCGCAAGGGCAAGGATTCATCGAAGCAACCAACATAAAACTAGCTGGATACTCTACTGAAAAACGAGCTCTGGATACAGTAATTTTCCTGTCTTCCAAAGGTTGTCGCATCACCTCAAGAACACTACGGTTAAACTCCGGAAGTTCATCCAAAAAAAGTACTCCATTATGAGACAAACTAATCTCTCCGGGCTGAGGAAAAGCTCCCCCACCAACCATAGCTGCATTTGAAATCGTATGATGAGGGGAACGGAAAGGCCGCTGGATCATCAATGAGGTTTCCACTCCAATCTTACCTGCTACTGAATGTATCTTAGTCGTTTCCAATGATTCCTGCAAGGTAAAGGGAGGCAATATAGAAGGAAGCCGCTTTGCAAGCATCGATTTTCCACTCCCCGGAGATCCTATCAGAATTAAATTATGCCCTCCTGCTGCAGCAACTTCCATCGCCCGCTTTACATTTTCCTGACCTTTTACATCCGAAAAATCCGAATCAAACAGACATTGACGGGCATAAAATTCTTCCCGCGTATTTACTATCACAGGTTGTAACTGCCTCTTACCTGCTATGAACTCAATGACTTCTTTTATCGTTTCAACTCCATACACATCCATATCATTTACAACAGCAGCCTCACGGGCATTTTGCTTGGGGATAATTAATCCTTTAAATCCTTCTTCACGAGCTTTAATTGCTATTGGCAATGCACCTTTAATAGGCAGAAGACTGCCATCCAGAGATAACTCTCCCATCAAAAGGAAGCTGTTAAGTTGTGAGGCATCCAATTCCTCTGCCGCAGCGAGGATACCTATAGCAAGAGGAAGATCGTAAGAAGAACCCTCTTTACGGATATCTGCCGGAGCCATATTAATAACAATCCGGTTACGAGGGAATTTATAACCACTTACCTGAAGAGCTGAAATGATACGTTCGTGACTTTCGCGCACAGCAACATCAGGTAAGCCAACCAGAAAAAATTGGATACCTTTTGTACAATTTACCTCTATAGTTATGATTGTAGCAGAGATGCCCTGCACTGCAGCAGCATAAGATTTAACTAACATGTCGGTTTTGGTTTATTTGATTTACAGAAATCTATTTATTATTCCATCAGATTTTCTAAAGTTTGTTTCACTTCCACTCCATTATCTGTTTTCAGAACAATCTTACCTCCTTGATCTATTACATAACAACGAGGCAAAGCACTCACATTATACAGACTTAGCAACATTGCAGCCTGACCAGCCGAATCTGTAACTAAATTCCATGCAATGCTATCTTTAGCAAGTAGAGCCCGGACATCTTTAGGATTATCATCCAGACTTACAAGCAACATCGCCAACTTATCTTTTGAATATTTAGTCGCAATTTCATTTAATTGCAAGTTCTCAGTCTGGCATATATCACACCAAGGAGCAGTAAAAGTCAATAACAAATACTTTTCAGGGAAGGAGTCAAGGCTTATTGGAGTTCCAAACACATTCTTAACATTAAAATTCGGAGCTTCCGCCCCCAACTCCGTGCGTTTCGCCCTTGCGCTATATTCTTCCAACTTCTTAACCAAATAGAAATCTTTTAAATCCGGACTAAGAATAGCCAAAAGCTCATCCAATTCACGGGTATCATCCGGATTTGTAAAGAATTTACTAATTAATACAACAGAGGCCTCCTCTTTCGGATAGTCTTTTATATAAGACATAGTATACTCTTCTAATTGATGATTTACATTGGCAAGCCGTGCTGCAACATCTGTATCTTCAATAGAATGGTCCAGGCTATCTTTACTGTCTTTATTTAAAATACGTATCAGATCTGTATGTTCTTTCAATAAAGGAGTTATCTCCTTCTTCATAGAAGTAAGTTGATCGTTAATACGGCCTCCTTTTATCTGCAACAAGGAAGGGTAGGTAGCATCCCCTGTTATTGATACTTTCTCTCCTTTTTCCAAATAGACAGTAAACCATTCCGACTTATTTTCAATAAACAGCGTCAGTTCTTTAAAGTCACCATCTCTCCGCTTAATCAAAAACTGTCCAGGTTTTTCACAGGTAATCGTATCAACAACTTTAACGTCATCATTTTCAAAAACGGCATAAACTGTCTGATCTTCCAGATTTTTCAGTTTCCCTTCAATCTGATAAGCCACATCTCCACCGCACGACGACAGAGAGACTATTATACCAATAATCAATAATAAACGTTTAACCATTGTACCTTTTATCCCACATTAACTGTAAATTCGGGGTAAAGTTAATAATAGATTTTAAATCATCCTAACATTTATGCTAAAATTTATATATAAAATAAAAAAAGCGCAGAACCGAAATTCTGCGCTTTTTACTATATAATTTAATTTTCAAATTACAACTGAGGACCAGCAGCAACCAAAGCTTTACCAGCTTCGTTTCCTGTGAACTTAGCAAAGTTCTTCTGGAAACGTGCAGCCAAATCTTTAGCTTTTTCATCCCATTGAGCAGCATCAGCATAAGTATCGCGAGGATCAAGGATCTTCGGATCAACATCTGGCAATGCTGTCGGAACTGTGAAATCGAAATACGGGATAACTTTAGTCGGAGCCTTATCGATAGAACCGTCAAGGATAGCATCGATAATACCTCTTGTATCTTTGATAGAGATACGCTTACCAGTACCATTCCAACCTGTGTTAACCAGATAAGCCTTAGCACCTGTCATTTCCATCTTCTTAACCAATTCTTCACCGTATTTTGTAGGATGCAATGACAAGAATGCAGCACCGAAGCAAGCAGAGAATGTAGGAGTCGGCTCAGTAATACCACGTTCTGTTCCAGCTAATTTAGCTGTGAAACCAGACAGGAAGTAATACTTAGTCTGTTCCGGAGTCAGGATAGAAACTGGAGGTAATACACCGAATGCGTCAGCAGACAAGAAAATAACTTGTTTTGCGTGCGGACCCTTAGAAATCGGCTTAACGATGTTTTCAATATGATAAATAGGATAAGAAACACGAGTGTTTTCTGTTACGCTCTTATCTGCGAAATCGATCTTGCCATCAGCAGCAACAGTAACGTTTTCAAGAAGAGCGTCACGTTTGATAGCATTGTAAATATCCGGTTCGCTTTCTTTATCCAAGTTGATAACTTTTGCATAACAACCACCTTCGAAGTTGAATACACCGTCGTTATCCCATCCGTGTTCGTCATCACCGATCAACAGACGTTTCGGGTCAGTTGACAATGTAGTTTTACCTGTTCCTGACAAACCAAAGAAAATAGCAGAACTCTTACCTTCTTTATCTGTGTTAGCAGAACAGTGCATAGAAGCCATACCCTGCAAAGGCAACAGATAGTTCATATAAGAGAACATACCTTTTTTCATTTCACCACCATACCAAGTATTCAGAATAACCTGAATCTTTTCTGTCAAATTGAATACAACTGCAGTTTCTGAGTTCAAGCCCAGTTCTTTGTAGTTTTCAACTTTAGCTTTAGAAGCATTCATGATAACGAAATCAGGTTCACCGAAGTTAGCCAATTCTTCAGCTGACGGACGGATGAACATGTTTGTTACGAAATGAGCCTGCCAAGCAACTTCCATGATAAAACGCAGTTTCAGACGAGATGCAGGGTTTGCACCACAGAAAGCGTCAACAACGAATAATCTTTTGTTAGAAAGTTCTTTAACAGCCAAATCTTTAACAGCAGTCCAACACTTAGCGTCGACCGGCTTATTATCGTTTTTATATTCTTCGGAAGTCCACCATACAGTATTCTTTGTAGTATCATCCATTACAAAGAACTTGTCTTTAGGAGAACGACCAGTATAAACACCTGTCATTACGTTCACTGCGCCCAGTTCAGTCACCTGACCTTTTTCAAAGCCTTCCAAACCCGGCTTTGTTTCTTCAGCAAACAAAACATCATAAGACGGATTGTGTACGATTTCTGTAACACCTGTAATTCCGTACTTGCTTAAATCTAAATTAGCCATCTTGAATTAATTTAAATGATTGACTTTATATAACTTTTATCTCTCTCCTATTAAAACCACAAGGTAATCTCATCATTCATCTTCTTGCTGTTCCTTCACCTTGCTTAGCGCGGTACAAAAGTAATATAATTTTTCATAGCGCACACCCTATTAAGGAAATTTTTCAGTAATAATTACACTTTTCCATGCTATTAACACTATTCATTATCAAATTGCCAAGTGAAGTTTACAAATAAAGCCTACCTATGCCTTATCAACATTCCAACAGGAGAATCAAGATGTTTATGAACAAAAAAAGTTGCAATGCCTGGCATAAATCTGCGGCATTGCAACTTTCAATATGTTATTTATTCCAACTTATTTCACTTCCCAGACTTCACCTTGCATTAAGAAGTCTTTCAGTTTACGAGTAGGATTCTTGGCTTGTACTTCTGCTATCTGTTGGTGAACAGCCTCGTCATAAACCGGGCTTTCAACATCACGAATAACACCTAAAGCAATAGGCATGTCTCCGTTCATCATGGCCAACATCATATGCAATGTATTGTCTTTTTCATATGCATCATGAACCAGAACATCATCTAAAGTGTAACCATCCTGACCAATTGTTACAGACTTTAGCTTCAAACCGTCCAACACGATACCTTTATCACTATTTGCACCATATACCATTTTCTCTCCATGACGCAGGAAAATAGTACGTTCTGCACGGACTTCTTTATCGGTTACTCCTTTGTGGATACCATCATTAAAGATTACGCAGTTAACCAGGACCTCTGTTACAGAAGCTCCTTTATGACGAGCAGAAGCCGCCAATATTTCTGTTGTATTCTTCAAATCCACGTCAATTGCACGAGCAAAGAAATTACCACGGGCACCCAGAGCCAGCTCTGCAGGAATAAACGGATCTTCCACTGTACCATATGGAGAACTCTTAGACACAAAACCACGCTCAGAAGTCGGAGAATATTGCCCTTTAGTCAAACCATATATCTTATTATTGAACAAAACAATATTCAAATCTATATTACGGCGCACGGCATGAATAAAATGATTGCCACCAATAGCCAGACAGTCACCATCGCCGGTAATCAACCACACACTCAAATCAGGACGTGCAGTCTTAACACCTGTTGCAATAGCTGCACCACGGCCATGAATTGTATGAAAACCATATGTGTTCATATAATAAGGTAGACGGGAAGAACACCCAATACCTGAGATAACAGCCATATTATGAGGAGCTACTCCTACTTCAGCCATTGCCTTATGTAAACAATTCAATACGGCATGGTCGCCACAACCCGGACACCAGCGTACATACTGATCGCTCTTATAATCTTTCGGTTGATATTTTATTTCTTCAGTTGTCATCTTTTAAGCCTCCAATATTTTAGTGAATTCCTCAACTAACCTTGCTACAACAAAAGGTTGACCCTTCACACGGTTGAAACGATATGGATTGAATCCGCATACTTTACCACGCAAATAGTTGGCAAACTGTCCATTGTTCTGTTCGGCAACAACAACCTTTTTATATTTATGCAAAATTTCTTCTGTATTCTTAGGTAGCGGACTAATAAATTTAAAGTGAGCTAAAGCCACTTTCTTACCATTCCGACGCATAGATTCCATCGCTTCATAAAGATGCCCATATGTTCCACCCCATCCTACAATCAATAAGTCTGCATCTTCATCACCGATAATCTCCTGTTCCGGAATATAATCGGCAATCTTATCAATCTTGGCCTGACGGGTTGCAACCATCTTCTGGTGGTTCGCAGGATCTGTAGATATGGCACTCGTCTCATAATCTTTTTCCAACCCTCCCAAACGGTGAGCAAAACCTTCTGTGCCCGGGATTGCCCAGTAACGGACCAAGCTATCCTTATCCCGACGATAGGCTTTCCACACTTTCTCATCCTGATAATTAGATACATAATTCGGTTTAATTTCCGGATATTTATCTAAATCAGGCAATTTCCATGCAGTAGAACCATTTGCAATAAAAGCATCTGTCAACAGGATAACCGGAGTCATATGTTCTACGGCTAATTTACCAGACCAATAAGCTGCATCAAAACAATCTCCCGGAGTTGAAGCGGCAACCACAACCAAAGGGCTTTCACCGTTACGCCCGAAAACAGCCTGCATTAAATCGGTCTGCTCACTCTTTGTCGGCATACCGGTAGAAGGACCGCCACGCTGCACATCGATAATAACCAGAGGTATTTCAGCAATGACTGCCAATCCGATCGCCTCACTTTTCAATGCCAAGCCTGGTCCGGAAGTCGACGTGGCAGCCAGACAACCCGCAAAACTTGCACCGATAGAAGTACAAATACCGGCAATTTCATCCTCTGCCTGTACAGTAATTACTCCCAGATCTTTACGCTTCGACAATTCATGTAAAATATCAGTAGCAGGAGTAATAGGATAACTACCCAAGAACAACTGCAAACCAGACTTCTCTGCAGCAGCAATCAAACCATATGAAGTTGCTTTATTTCCATTAACATCAGTATAGAAACCCGGCTCAGCCTTTTTGCTCTCAATGCGATAAGTAGAAACAGAAGCATGGATATTATGTCCATAATTATAACCATCAGTTAAAGCTTTAATGTTCGCTTTGGCAATAACCGGCTTCTTGGCAAACTTGTTCTGAAGCATATTCATCGCTTCTTCCAGCGGGCGCTCGAATAACCAGCAAACCAAACCTAAAGCAAACATATTCTTGCAACGAAGTGCCGACTTATTATCCAAACCAAATTCTACAAGTCCATCTTTAACCATCGTCGAAATCGGAGCAGCAACTACTTGTACACCTCCCAAACCCAATTCTTTAAATGGATCATCGGTAGTAAACTGCGCTTTATCCAAATCATTTTTCAAGAAAGAATCTGTATCGATAACAACAATAGCATGAGGCTTTAGATGTTTTACATTCACTTTCAATGCAGCCGGATTCATTGCAACCAGCACATCAGCCTTATCACCAGGAGTAAAAATTTTACGAGATCCAAGATGAACCTGGAATCCAGATACACCACTCAGTGTTCCTTGTGGAGCACGAATTTCTGCCGGATAGTCGGGGAAAGTGGAAATTTCATTTCCGAACACTGCCGACAAATTTGAAAAGATTGTTCCGGTCAACTGCATGCCGTCTCCAGAGTCTCCGGAGAAACGAACTACAACCTCTTCCAAAGTTGTTACTTTTGTCTGTTCTGCCATAATATACGTTATTAGCTTAATCGCTTATTTGTATTTAAGATTGTTCGCAAAGTAAAGAATAAACTTTACGAGTTCAAAACTTTTATTCATTAAAACGCGGACAAGTATAAATCCAGATTATTAGATGATAAATTGAACCGATTGGAAACATAACCGTTCACCGGTTTGCCACAATACATATAAACACCATTTTTAAAGCCACCGTTATTTTTTATCATCCCTTGTATCGCTCCCATATCACCCAACTCAAATAACATCGGGACAAAAATATTACTCAGAGCCATCGATGTGGTACGAGCCACATAATTACTAATATTTTGCTTACAATAATGAAGAACCCCATATTGTTCGAATATAGAAGGATCCGACGGACAAAGACAACAAGTTGTTTCAAAGCAACCTCCCTGATTAATTCGCAGATCTATAATCAAAGAGCCCCTTTTCATTATCCGAATCATATCTCCTGCAATAATATAGCGATGGCTTGTATTTATATAGCGCATAGCACCGATTACAACATCTGCACTCCGGAAAGCATTCTGTAATACATTCGGATGAAAAGTTGAAGTAAACAACCCCTGTCCTAACGTCTGCTGGATCATGCGCAATTTATTTATGTCATCATCAAAGACCTTAACCGAAGCACCTAAAGCCATCGCAGCACGTGCAGCTACTGTTCCGGCATTACCAGCACCAATAATAACTACTTCCGTTGGTGATACGCCAGGTATTCCTCCTAATAATATGCCTTTTCCACCTTGTGTATTACTCAACATTTCAGAAGCAATTGTGATGGAAGCTGCCCCTTCTATTTCGGATATTGCACTTAAAACCGGACAACGTTTCAGTTCATCGCATAAAAGCTCATAAGCAATTGCAGTAATACGCTTAGCAGCCATCAATTCAAACGCTTCCTGAGAAAACATATTAAATTGAATAGTAGAAAATAAAGTAGCACGCGGCTTCATCAAAACAATTTCTGCCGCCAAGGGAGGCAATATTTTCAATATAATATCTGCCTGATATACTTCAGCCGGAGTATCTACAATTTCCGCACCGGCCTCAGAATAGTGATTATCGGAATAATTAATACCTAACCCGGCTCCTGTTTCTACAAGGACATGATGTCCGCGCTCCGTAAGCATATCAACAGCTTCCGGAGTTAGAGCCAACCGGCGCTCTCCCTCATTCCGTTCACAAGGAATTCCGATCAGTAAACGATTATTCACTCTACTGATTTCTTCCAACAATTCTTTTGGGATATAAGCTCCCTGAACCTGTCTGCCTCCTCCTGTAGGTATCATAACAACTAACTCAACATTAAAATAAGTGATTCGGTAATATTGTATACATCCCGCTCCGTCATCATATTTTCTGCATCAAACACTAAGGAGGCTTTCGTATAAAAAGGTTCTCTCTTTTGCAAACTATCTTCAATAAATTGCTTCAGTTCATCACCTGAACGCCCTTTCAGTACGGGACGTGTTGTTTTACAAATTTCCAGCCGCTTTACCAATTCACAGACCGAGACTTTCAAATACACAGTCCTGCCGGATTTATTCATAAAATCCATGTTATCAAAAAAGCAGGGGGTTCCCCCTCCTGTTGATATCAAAACATCTTCAAACATAGCCACTTCTCGAAGCATCCTTCGTTCTATATCCCGGAACTCGTCTTCTCCTCTTTCGACAAAAAGTTGCCCTACGGTTTTATGATAACGACCTTCTATATAATGATCCAGATCTATAAACGATAGACCTAAACGTTCCGATAAGACTTTTCCCACAGTGGTTTTTCCGGCACCCATATAACCAATCAGAAATACACGTTTCATATTCAAGATGATTGTTTGCTACAAATGTATACTTTTTTCCTACCTTTGCGCAACTTTTTTAATCAAACATTTATGAAATTAAAAATTATAGGAATTCTTACTTTCCTCTGTACCGTAAATATCCACGCACAGGAAATTCTTTGGAATGTTGGCATGGAATCTGTATTCGACAATCGGGAATATAGCAGCGATTTCAACTTTTCCCAAACAATTTTCGGAGCAATTCTTTCTCCGGAAGTAGGCTTACGTTGGAACAATAACCACTCTTTGATGGTAGGCGCTCACGTTACATCTGAATTCGGAAGTGAAACAAAAGATATAACCGTAGATCCCGCTTTTTACTATAATTACAACAACAATAAGTTTAACATATCAGCAGGTCTGGTTCCGTTCAGTCAGGTGATCGGAACTGAATCCCGTGCATTTTTCAGTGACTCTATCCGTTTTTATAAGAAAACAATCGGAGGGTTACTTCTACAATATATCAATGGAAAAAATTATGCTGAGATTTATTGCGATTGGGACGGACGCCAATCAGATACCAGGCGCGAAAAATTTACAGTATACTCTTCTGGACGCATCACCAAAAACATATTATTTGCCACATATGAATTCTCCATGCACCACCACGCCGGTACAACTGCAGCAGACGGGGTTACAGATAATGTATGGATAAATCCTGCTATAGGCGTAGACCTAAGCCATAAACTCTGGCTGGACTCTCTCACTGTAAGTGCCGGATATCTTCAAAGTTTCCAGAATGACCGGAGTAATGTTGGATATTATGTAAAACCGAAAGGTGCAGAAATCAATATTCGTGTTGAAAAATTTAATTTCGGGATACTGAATACTTTATTTCTCGGAGATAACATGATGCCTTATTACGGGATGTACGGCAGTAGCCTCTACTGGGGCGACTCTTTCTACTCGACCACCAACAATATCTACAACCGTGCCGAAATATACTGGATGCCTTTGAAGAAAAAGAACTTTAATCTGAAAGTAGCTTCTATTCATCATTATGACGGTAGTACATGGAGTTGGCAACAGTATGTCAAATTCTGTGTAAAAATAGACCAGAATATCTTTAAGAAAAAGAAAGTCAATCAAATGTAAAGAACAAATTCATAAAGAAGTTCCAAACAGTAACAAGGCCAATCGCAATTACCTTTGAAAAGTAGAAGTTCCATCTGAGCTTGTCGTTGAATAAATATATAAACATATTATTCAGCCCCAGTCCGATTACGGAAATGCCGACAAACAGCAAGAACTGCGACATCACTTCTTCAGAATTGGATTCAAATGTCCACCACCTGTTCCACACATAATTGTTGATCGCAGCCAGTAAAAAACCGGAAGAGTTTGCTATATATTTATTAACTGCACATTTTTCTTTCAGCAACCAGGTTGTTGAAAAATCAATAATCATTCCGGTAAATCCTACAACACAAAATTTCACCAGCTTAACAAAAAGAGGGAGGAATGTATTCATCTATTTTTCAATTATTTCTATTTTCTGATAAGGACTATTATAAGGGATACATATAGAAGTTTTCAGTGATAATCCGAAAAGATATTCGGAATCAGGGACCACCGCTGGAACCACCGTCTGCAAATCTCCTTCAACAGTTTCACCTGCCTCCAATACCCGAAACTCAGGGGTATAAAAACAAGGACTTGTTGTTATTACATAATCCGGTCCATTGTATACACTACAAAATTCAACCGGTAACTCCAAATGATCCATATTTAAATTCTTTAAATATGGATTCATTATACTATAATGAATCCGCAACGTATCTCCGACATGCACTTTATCCGGTACCCCGGAATAACGAATACTTACCTGATTTGTCGTTTGTAAATGTTGAACTTTGAAACCGGAAAACTCCTTACCATCTATATTATATCTTTTTGCACTCTCTATCTCCGAAAATATAAAAACAGCAGAATCCTGATATAATTTATCGAATCCCCAAATATCAAATTGAGTCGTCCTTGTTAAAGGAGAACTCACTGTAAAAGTCTCACGTCCTGTAAAAAAACGATATAAAGACGGGTCCTGGAATGAGCCGTCAAAAACTACAGGCAAAGAGCCTGCCACTTTTTCTATTGCCAGATACCTTTTTTCTTTTCCATTTAACGCAAATGATTCAGGTAAAACATTTGCAACCAGTACGACGCGAGCTATCAGAATTAAAGGAAGCGTCCACAAAATACTTTTCAGGAATATTTTCTCAAATCTCGCATCCTGTAAAGACACTTTATACAATACTATTATCATGGGCAGCGTGGCAACAACCGTCCAATGAGGTTCTACTCTGCCTTTAAGAGCCATAACCTGGAAAAAAAACAAAAAACCGACAATTAAAAAATACAATGCACGGTCAAAAAGCCCCTCCTGCTTTTTCTTTATTAGAATATAAAGAACCCCCGTCAAAGCGACCGGGTTAAATACCACAAACTGCTCGGGAAAATATTTCAAAAGATTGATAAATACAAAACCTTCACTTCTCCCGACTAAATGATATCTGAAACTGGGGAAATTATTCGAAACCTGCCAATAGATATGAGGCAGAAACAAAAGTATCGTTGCAAATACACAAAACCAGAATTTAGGTTTCAACAACAGACGAAGATTAGACAACACCACGAATCCAACCACCAGTACTGCATGGTATTTACTATAAAACATACCCACCATACTCAAAGTAAGGAACAGTGTATTCTGCCAGTTTTCTTCTTCCAGAAACTTCTTGTAAAAAAATAAAAATGCAGCGGCAAAGAATAAAAGGGGACCATCCGGTGTTGTTATAAACCCATAAGCCGAGAACATAATAAACGATGTTGCTATTGCAAAAAATGAAAGAACATGCAATACGCTTTTCTTTCCGGGAAGCATCTTCCATATTATCCAAACAGTACCGGCATGCATCAACACATTGATAAAACGAACCGATAAGTTACCTGAAAACAAACATTTACTAAGGAAATTTATTAATGCTACCATCGGGGGATGGTCATAATAGCCCCATGCCAGATATTGCCCATACAGAGCATAATATGCCTCATCAGACATGACTTCCATATGAATAGCTTGGAACATATCACAAAATATCCATATAAATAAAAGTATCCAAAACAATCTGTCTGCCTTGTTTATTCCTGATGTATCCCTGATAGTTTTTACTATTGCCACAATATCCCTCTCTTGTATATTTTACCCACAAAGGTAATTTTTTTCATTGTAAAAAAAACGATTCCACGAATTTATCCCGGCAGATGTTCTTAGTAATAACTAAGTTGTCATTATCTTTGCTTTCTATTTTCATTATAAATAACCGGATGGCAAAAAATAAATATTATGTAGTATGGAAAGGGCTTAACCCTGGTATTTACGACAACTGGGCAGAATGTAAAATGCAGGTAGATGGGCAGGAAAGTGCCAAATACAAATCCTTTGAAACTCGCGATGATGCGGTAGAAGCATTTGAAAAAGGATATACCCAATACCTAAAAAACGCTTCGTCCGGTAAAGCGGCTTCCAATTTGTTATCTCCTGCTCCCCCCATAGGGAAACCTATTAATGCAAGCATTGCCGTTGATGCTGCCTGCAGCGGAAATCCAGGGGATATGGAATACAGGGGAGTATATACGGCAACCGGACAAGAAATATTCCATATCGGCCCCCTGAAAAAAGGAACAAACAATGTAGGCGAATTTTTAGCACTCGTACATGGATTAGCTCTTTTAAAACAAAAGGGAAGCGATCTGCCTGTTTACTCCGACAGCCGAAATGCTATCAGTTGGGTAAAAAAGAAAAAATGCAAAACCCTCCTGGAACGTGTCCCTGAAAACGAAGTGATATTCGATCTGATCGAACGTGCCGAAAAATGGTTGAATACCAATACCTACACAACTACAATATTAAAATGGGAAACATCTGTCTGGGGAGAAATACCGGCAGATTTCGGAAGAAAGTAAATTTATACCCCAATTTTTTTATCTCAATTTGCATCAAATACATACAAAAACATCGAAATATATTTTTAGAGAAACAAATCAAGGAGTATATCTGTTATAATTAAAATTCAATGATTATAAGATTAACCTCCTAATCTCATGATAAGTATAATAATTTGTTCTATTAACCCTGAACAGAACAATGTATTTACCCAAAACATAAAACAAACCATAGGAGTTCCCTATGAACTGCTCGTTCACGACAATCGGGGAATCAATTGGGGATTATGTAAAGTCTATAATCACTATGCCGGCTTAAGTAAGTATGACATCCTTTGCTTTTTTCATGAAGATATTCAGTTCTTTACTCCAAATTGGGGGAAAATAATTTTCGATTTTTTTAAAGAAAAACCAAAATCAGGAGTGATCGGTTTTGCCGGTTCTACCATAAAAACAAAATATATTACAGGCTGGGGTAGTTTAAGAAAAACCACTCGGAGAAATCTTATACAAGCAGGTCAAAACGATACAAAAAAATCAGAAATTAATCCCTTCCATGAAAACTTCTCTTCCGTAGCCTTATTGGATGGTATGGCGTTAATTTGTACAAAAAACGTTTGGAAAGAAAATCTTTTCGATGATAAGACTTTCAAGCGATTCCACCTGTACGACCTTGATTTCACTTTGAATGTAGCACAACATCATACAAACTATGTATGTTATACAATCAAGGTTAAGCATCTTTCTAATGGCTCTTATACGAAAGAATGGCTCAGTGAAAGTCAAAAATTCATTGAGAAATGGAATTCCATACTTCCGTTTTCCATTATGCCTTACTCGCAAAAGTTCATAAGAAAATGCGAAGAGTATGATATGTATCAAATGGCAAGAACAGAACTCAAACTCACATGGGATGAGCTTAGTTTTAAATCTATTCTAACCAAACATCGACAGGTTAATACCTTTTTATACAAATTAAAACTCATCAAACACATTATAAAAGCGATACAAAAGAAATATCACAAAACCTAAAAACTCTTTTACCAATTACTAAGGACCAAAAGATATGCAAAAAGACAATACCATTATCACTATCCCCATCTACAAAACCGAACTGACTCGTTGGGAAGAAATATCCTTACAACAAGGGTTATCCGTTCTACAAGAACATCCTATAGTACTTATTTCACCTAAATCACTGGATATTGAAGAGTTTCAGTATAAATACGGAATCAAGAACGCTATTCGATTTGACGATATTTTTTTCAAAAATATCGACGGTTATAACCGTTTAATGCTAAGTCCGTTATTCTACGAACAATTCCTGGGCTATGAATATCTGCTCATCTACCAATTGGACGCTTATGTTTTTTCCGATAAACTACAGGAATGGTGCGCTAAGGGATATGATTATATCGGAGCCCCATGGATTCCCTCAGCAAAATACAACAAAAATTGGAATAAAGCAGAGCTAACCATAACCCAGTTCTTTGCCCGTATGTTCCTCATTTACAATTCAAGAAGTAATTACTTCAAAACGGGAAACGGAGGTTTCTCTTTAAGAAATACGGATACTTGTTTTAAAATAACCAAGTCAGACAGAAAAGAAATAGACAAATTCTTAAGCCGGCAATCCTACCATTACGCGGAAGATATCTATTGGGGAATTCATGCAAACAGAGTTAAACAGCGGTTAGCCATCCCACATTATACGGAAGCAATCTCTTTTGCTTTTGAAAATAATCCGGATTTACTCTATAAATACAACAAAGAACAATTACCATTCGGAGCACATGCCTGGTACAAAGAATCGAGGTTGAATTTCTGGAAACCGTTCATTCCCCAATTGAACACTATAGGGTAAATTTGATATTATAAATAAAACCCGTACTTTTATCCCGACAAGATAAAAACAGATCCCTTATGCCATATTCAATTGCTTTCGACGCAAAACGAATTACCCATAATTCCACCGGATTAGGTAATTATGGAAGATATATCATAGATATCTTATCTCACTACTACCCGATGAACGAGTATCATTTATATACTCCAGGAGAAGGGAAAGAAAGTCTGAAGAACAAGCTTCCGAAAGGGAATAACATAACCTATCATTATCCCGAAGGTATAAACTCGTTCCTCAAGCCCATATGGCGTTCTTTCGGCATTGCTAACGATTTGAAAAAGCAAAAACCGGACATTTATCACGGACTAAGCAATGAACTTCCGTTTGGCTTGAAGAAAGCAGGAATCCCATCCCTTGTAACAATTCACGATCTCATTTTTGTCCGTTTTCCTGAATTTTATAAACCGATAGACCGTACAATCTACAACTACAAATTCAGAAAAGCCTGTGAATTGGGAGACCGTGTGATTGCTGTTAGCGAGATGACACGGCAAGACATTATTAAATATTACCATATTCCCGAAAATAAAATAGATGTCGTATATCAGGGATGTGCCCCACTATTCCTGAAACAAGCCTCTTCGGAAGAACGACAACGGGTTATAGATAAATACAATCTTCCAACACATTATATTTTATATGTGGGCAGTATCGAAGAGAGAAAAAATCTATTGCTCATTGTGAAAGCCCTGCATAAACTGAATAAAGATATCCGTCTGATAGCTATCGGTAAAAGAACTCCTTATACCGAAATAGTGGAAAACTATATCAGGGAGAACAAAATGGAAAAGCAAGTCACTTTGCTGAACAATATCCCTTACGAAGACTTACCCATTTTCTATCAACTTGCCAGCCTGTTTATTTATCCCTCTTTCTTTGAAGGATTCGGGATTCCGATTATAGAAGCCCTGCATTCCAACATTCCCGTTATCGCAGCAACCGGTTCCTGCCTGGAAGAAGCCGGAGGACCGGGTTCCCTTTATGTCAATCCAAATGATACGAACGATTTAAGCGAGAAGATAGACTGGGTACTTTCCACTCCTTCTGTTTCTGATAGAATGAAAGCAGCAGGCAAAGAGTATGTAAAACGTTTTACCGATAAACAAATAGCAGACGATCTAATGGAAGTTTACGGCAAACTATAATGAAATTTGCGATCTAACACTCTCCGTTCATCCACCGGATAAATGTAATCGAGATACAGGTCGCGCTCTTTATTATAAAGGGCTCCTTGCGAACGGCCTCCCAACAATAAGCGAATGCGGAGAAGAAGCAAATAGTACTGTACAGGTCCGAATAATGAACGGAACTTTCCTTTTTTCCGCTTAACGGATTTAATCGCTTCTTTTATTGTCCGTTTAAAGAAAAAACGGTCACTATATTCATTTATTTTACGGATAGTTTCCTCTTTGTCCAAAGAACAACATTCTGCATACATTCCGGCAATACGGGTTGAAACTTCGGGGGAAAGAGCCAACCGGTCAAAATTACGTAAGGCATTTTCCGTTGATACCTCCTGGAAACGTAAACGGTTTATATCTATCACGGTAAAAGCATATCCACCATCCACTGTCTTTTTTACCAATATATTTCCGGGTGAATAATCGATATGTAAAATGCCTGCGCGATGAAGGTCTGCTGTAAAATGCACAAAACTGCGCAATAAATCATCGGCCTGTAAATTAGAACCGTCCATAAAACTACGGACAGTCATCGCTTCTGCCTCATTGATACAACAATAATAACTTCGGTTCAGCAAACCCAATTTATATTCTTCAATATAAGCAATTGGCTCCGGAGTATTGCCTCCTCGCTCCAGTATCTCCATCCCATATTCATAAGAACGGGAAGCTTTAGACTTACGGAAAAAGGTATAGGCAATCCGGTTAATAAAAATAGGCACCCTGAAACTTTTTATCACCAGGTTTACACCTTGTACCTGATAACTTTTCAAAACATTCCGCTCATTATAGATAATAGTTCCTTCTTCCGAAAAATGTTCCGGTAAGCTGGTTATAAAATCCTTAAGAAATTCATATTTAGGGTTTATAACGATCTTCATGTTTGACGTATATATTATGAATGCGGTGCAACCTCCTTCAGCAGGATATTCACCTTATTGATAATCATATCAGGAGTTATTAATTTCATACAAGCCCAATCTCCACGGAAACAGGGTTTCTCTCCGAATACGGAACAAGGGCGACAAGAAAGTCCCGCCTGAATAATATTTGCCGGGTCTTGGCGGTAACCATAAAAACCGGCATAAGGATGAGTAGCCCCCCAGATAGAAACAACCTTCGTCCCCACCAACGAAGCAAAGTGCATATTTGCAGAATCCATACAAATAAGCACATCCAGTTTACTGATAAGTGCCAGTTCTTTATCCAAAGAATAACACCCTACCACACTTTTCACCCGGGGATACTGGAAAGCCCATTCTCCCATCACAGCCTCTTCATACCCTTTTCCTCCAAAAAGGAAAATTGTATAATCTTCATGTTCCGAAAGCCGTGCTACAACTTCTTCCATTTCATCCGTAGAATAAATTTTTCCCCGATGTTTGGCAAAAGGAGCAATGCCAATCCATTTCCCGGCTTTCTTTCCTATTTCTTCTTCCAGGAAAGAAATATCAGCCGGATGATTTTCATATAAAGAAGTAAATGTCTCTGTATAATTCAGCCCTGCGACACGAAAAACATCCGCATATCGTTCTATTACCGGACGTAAGGGGAAAACATCCCTTTTATCCCGGGAAGTAAGTTGCTTCCGCTCTTTCCGGGCCTTATCCACAACATAGACTTTCTTTCCGCTTAACTTGAAAAAACTGCGGAGAATCATGCTGCGGATTACATCATGCAAATCCAATACGACATCAAAATCATACTTCACCAATGCAGATGCGAATTTAAGCAAGCCCATAAGGCTCTTCTCCGCTCCTTTAGTATTAATTCCGATAACCTCCACATTTTTCGGGCGGTTCATAAAAACCGGAATTAGAAATACCTGGGTAAGCACAGTAAAATTATCTTGGGGATTCGCTTTGGCTGCCGAATAAATCACAGGAACAGTCATTGCTACATCCCCTATAGCAGAGAGACGTATTACTAATATATTTGCCATTATTTTTTCCCGTATAACACCGGATTCAAAGCCGGGTCATTATACATCTTCATTTGCTTATATACCTTCATATATTTACGACCGGCTTCAATATCTGCCAATAACTGATTGAGAGCCATAGAAAGATCTTTTCTTTGTTCCAGCAAAACAGCCAGTTTCTCTTCACAGCGAGCCTTATGTTCCGCATCGGCATCCGGACGGTTCACTTCCTGCTGCATATGATATATTTTCAGAATCAGAATAGAAAGGCGATCTACCGCCCAAGCAGGACTTTCTGTGTTGATTGTTGCATCCGGCAAGACTTTTGCTTCCTTGTACTTATCCAGAAAAAAACTATCTATCAATTCCACCAAATCCGTACGGTCCTGATTGGATTTGTCAATACGCCGCTTAATAGCCACAGCCTCAACAGGGTCAATGGCAGGATTACGGATAATATCTTCCAGATGCCATTGCACTGCATCAATCCAATTCTTCAGGTAAAGATAAAACTCGATGCTCTTTACCTCATACGGGTTGTGTATGGTAGCATCCACATGGTCGGTTACATGATAAGCATTTGTAGCCTGTTCAAATACATGGATACATTTTTCACTGAAATTCATATGCTTCTGTTTTTCTTTGTAATACTATTGTACAAAGATAACAAGATTTTTTATCCTTTCAGCATATATCCTTTTTTTGTAAGGGATGCAATCTCCACAGACAAATCATTCTTTAAAGCACGCCGCAAATAAGTTATCTGCACATTCAGGGCAAGTGAGTTTGCATATGATGCATACCCCCATACGGCATTCAGGATTACCTCGCGGGGAACTGCCGTATTCAAATTACTTACCAGGATACGAAGGATATCTGCCTGACGGGAAGTAACCAAGGTTTTATTATTACCCGTACGTATCTCATTGGTAGCATAGTTGAATACCGAATTTCCAAACAAATACGTTTCCTCTTCCGCTTCAATGGAAAATGGTTGTTCAAAACGATCCCGGATACGTGCCAACAGTTCTTCCGGATAAAAAGGCTTTGCCAGGTAATCATTCCCTTTCAGGCTAAAGCCTTTCAAACGGTCGTTCTTATCAGAGCGGTCCGACAAGAAAAAAATCAGGACACGACAGTCACGTTCCCGTATCTTTTCCGCAACCTCGAATCCATTCAACCCTGGCATATTAATATCCAACAAAACAAGGTCCGGCTTGACTATCGGAAATTGTTCCAAAGCCATCGTGCCATTTCCTGTATAGGTTACCTCATACCCTTCCTTTTCCAGATACATTTTCAGAAGAAGAGAATACTTCAGATCATCATCAGCAAACAATATTTTTAATGGAGCTGCCATATATTATCTAATTCTATTTTTATATCATATCCCCAAAAAGACTTTCAGTTTTTTTATTGAGGAATAGCGACTATAACTTTTGTTCCCTGCCCGATTCCACTCAGTAAAGAGACTTTGCCGCGATGCGCTTCAACAATTTGCCGGACATAACTCAAGCCTAGCCCAAGCCCCGGTATTTGTTTCCCCGACAAATTAGTAGAACGATAAAACTTCTCAAAAACTTTTCGCTGTTCATTCAGAGAGATACCGAAGCCATTATCTTCAACTGACAATTCGATTCCTTTCTCTTTCCGATGCACAACAATACGAATATCCACTTCCGGACCGGAATATTTTATTGCATTTTCCACCAGGTTACAAAGGACATTCGCCATATGTACAGGGTCCGCCGTAACAAAAGGTAAATCCGGAGGAAATGCTATAGAAAAAGAAACCTGCTTCCCCGACGGTATCTGAATAAAATGCAATACCTTCTCTACCAATTCCTGCAAATTAAATGAAGAAACGTTCAACGGAGTATTACCACCATCCGCACATACCATATCTTTCAATTTTCCCAAATAAGCAGAAAGGTTATCCAATTCAAACAGGGCATCCCGGGAAACTTCCGAGCAAGCCTTCTCATCCATACGCATATCCTTATCGTTCAAAAACGTTACACACATCTTCAACGCCTGCACCGGACGGCGAAGTTCATGTATCATCGTATGGACAAAGCCTTCACGCATCTCTCCTATTCGTTTCTGTTCCAAGATCGTCCGTATCTGGAACCATAAACAGAAAACGAGCAATAGTATCAAGAAAAGACTCAATCCCAACTGACCTCCCATACGAACAAGAAGCGGATGAAAAGGAAGGGATACAGTCAATAAGATTCCTTTTTTATCAAAAGGTGCATACATATATTTCACAATCAGGGAAGAAGACAAAAGTCCATCCTTCTGTAATTGCCAGGAAGAAACAGGATTTAGTGTATCTTTTTCAGCCAGAGGCAAACTGCTGAATTTATATCCGGGCAAACGGACTTTCAACAAGCTATCCAACCGTTCGCAGGAAAAAGGAACAAAATGATTTACCACCGAACGTTCCACTCCCGACAACAAACTATCTTCCGACATAAAGGGATCAAATTTCAGATTCAGATTGGATGTCTGCATGGTTGCCGTATCTTTTAGCATAAATTGAAATCCGGCAGAACTGCGGGAAGAAGTTTCTTTTTCAGAAACCGCCCTGTGTTCTACATTCCGGTCGAGAATATAGGTTACTTTTGTACCCAGCGCTACCCGCCGTCGTATCCCGAATTCATCATTTCCTATCTCCTTTACTTTTTCAGCGACACTTTCACCATACCGCTGCATTTCATACCGGAACTGGCTATACAACCAATACCCCTGTACTCCTATCGCCACCAGTGCTGCCAGTAATGACAATAAGTAGATTAACTGTATTCGTTTTTCCATCCGTTCCTTTTTTCAGACAAAGTTAAAAAGGAGAACAAATGAAAACGAAACAAAGAGGATATTTTTCTGTGGGAATAATAAAACAGTAATATTTAGCCAGCGTAATATTTCAGTAATAACTTTTTTCCTCCTGCATTCTTCCTGCCCGGTATATTTGCTACAAAGAATTACAAAACATAACTGAGATGAAACGGCTTATATTAACAACATCTATTTTCTTGTGCACACTTTCAGCAGTTGCACAAATAAACATCCGCGTGTATAATCTCGATGAGGTATTCAAAGCCAAACCGGTAGATAAACTATTGTTTACGGTACAGTATCAGACATCTTTTGTCAGCGACACTTTAGCTCCTGAAAATCGGATAAAAGAAACGATGATGCTGAAAGTCGGTACTAAAAGCTCCGTCTATTACAGCTACTCCCTTTTCCATATGGACTCGCTGGTGGAGGCAGACAAAGCAGCAGGAGCCTCACAAGAAGTCATCGCCGAACATTTAAAACAAGGAGGAGGCAATATCAATTACCGGATATATAAAAACTATCCTGTCGGAAAAACAACTCTGCTCGACCAACTGGCAGTAAGCCGCTTTCGTTGCGAAGAGCCGACAGAGTTTCCCGAATGGACCTTATTACCCGATACAACCACTATCCTTTCCTATTTTTGCAGGAAAGCCACCTGCCATTTCCGGGGAAGAGATTATGAAGCATGGTATACGACCGATATTCCCAGAAGCGAAGGTCCCTGGAAACTACAAGGGCTACCCGGACTGATATTGAAAGCTCTCGACAGTCAAAGCCATTATACCTTCACCTGCTCCGGCATAGAAAAAAGCCACAAAGAAGAAATGATACAATTCACAGGTTCCGGATACGAACCTGTCACACGGAAAGAGCTACAAAAAATATATATACGTTATGCAGCCGATCCGATTGGCTATATAACGGAAACATCCCCTGGCATGAAAGTAACAGTAACCGGAGAAGACGGACTACCTTACCGCCCGAAAAATATGCCTTACAACCCGATTGAACGGGAATAGGCCTGCCTTTTTATAAAAAGATTATAGTTTCAAAATTGTTTCACGACTTGAAACAAAAAGTTTCATGCAATTGAAACTAAAAGTTCTACAGCATGAAACTAAAAGTTCCACAGTATGAAACTCGCAAAAGGATAACACACCATTTACACAATCATAGTATGAAGCGACTGATACTCTCTTATCTTTTCTGCTTTATCGCCTTTCATATCCAAGCACAGATACGGATAAAAGGGGTGGTTACAGATGCAGAAAAAAACATACCTGTCGATGCCGCCACCGTACAATTATTAAAAACCGGCAACGGATTGCCACTTAATTATACGCTGACAAACAGCGAAGGGTATTTTGTTCTTCCTGCTAAAAGCATTGATGATTCGATGGTTGTCCGCGTTTCCTTACTGGGCTACCACATAATGGAGCAGCCGGTATCTTCCGAAAAAGAATTGCACTTCCGGTTATTCCCTGAAATTTTTAGTCTGAGAGAAGTGGAGATTCGTCCCGGCAGGGTATACGGAAGGCAGGATACGATCAATTATGATATTTCCCGTTTCATATCCCCGAAAGACGAATCTGTAAAAGATGTATTGAAGCGGTTACCGGGTATCCAAATAAATGATGCCGGTCAAATTTCATACAATGGAAAGAATATCAGCCGTTTTTATGTAGAAGGTATGGACCTGACGGATGGGAGGTACGGGCAAATCAGCAATAACCTGCAAGCAAATGCGGTAGAGACGGTACAGGTTTTAGAAAACCATCAGCCGATACGTGTTCTCAATAAAAAAGTATCTACAGAAGACATTGCCCTCAACCTAAAACTAAAGCCCCAGTTCCGTAATCGCTGGCTGGTTTGCGTTGAAGGAGGAATAGGCGCCTCCCCTCTTCTCTGGTCAGGAACTCTGAATACCATGCAACTAAGCCATAAAAGCCAATCGGCCTATTTTTACAAAGGGAACAATACAGGAAAGGATATAACGGAAGAACAAACGCTTTTTCAAACACCGGAAATAGAAAAAAAGAACGGTCCTCAACTTCCTTCTTTCCTTGAACAAGCATCCCTGAACACTCCTCTGAAAAAGGAGCGGTCTTTATTCAACGAGACACATACGTTGTCTGCCAATCGTTTATACAAACTGAATGAAACAACGCAACTCCGGTTGAATGTAAATTATATGCATGATTTACAAAATCAGAAAAGAGGAAACATCACCCGTTATTATCAGGCAAAAGATACGCTTACACTGGAGGAACAAAACAATACTCATATCCGGCGCGACCATGCCGATTTTACAGTGAACCTTGAAAATAACACTGAAGAACAATTCCTGACAAACCATTTCTATTTGTCAGGAAACTGGGAAAACGGTTTATCCTATATTTTAAGTGGCCGGGAAATCACCCAACGGATACAAACACCGGACTTAGGAATTAAGAATTATCTGCAATGCCTCTGGACCCGCAATAAATATACACTGGAAGTTCGTTCGCTTATCCGCTATCATAGCCTACCGGCTCAAATTAATATAGATAACCATACAAACAAGATGAACTTCCGCCAGTTGTATGCAGACCATTCTTTGTCTTTTCTTCGGAAGAAAGGAACACTTACGCAACGGTATACGGCAGGAATTACCGGAGATATAAACAACCTGCATAACGGGATGAGTGTATTGGCTACTCCCAACTATCAATGGAATCTGCCCAAATGGAATATATCACTGAACCTTCCGTTCCGGTGGACTACTATCCCGGAAGCAGATTTCTCACATCCGGCACTTAATCCCGCTTTATATATTAATTATAAAGTGAATTACGCCTGGCGTTTTTCCGCCCGTGCCGGATATAAGGAATCATATGGAGACATTACAGATTTGTATGCCTCCCCTTACCGTTCCAGTTTTCGAAACCAGATAGTAAGCAACGGCATATTGCCGGTGAAGCGTAAGCAGTCGTACGCTTTGTATGGTGAATATAAAAGTACGGTGCGCGAATTCTTTTCTACACTTTCCCTGAACCATTCCCGCAATTGGTCAAACCGGATTTACGAACAGCAGATTGAGGGAGATATCGTATCACTTATCTCCCATCCGGAAGAGAATGATTCCTATACCTGGTCTATCAACGGCACCCTATCAAAAGGGTTTTATGACTGGGGTTTAAAAGTCTCTCTCTCCTACCTGTTTGGACGAAACAAAGCCGAACAACTCAGCAATGGTAAACGCCTGCCCTTCCGCTCGGATTATATGCAATACGAACCGAAAATTACTTGGACCCCGACACGGTTATTAGAAATCGGTTACCAGTCTACCATCTATTACGGCGGTTCCCGCATCGGAAGTGAAACCCGCCTCAGTCCTCTGCTAAACGTCGTACAGAGGTTACAAGCGGCTTACGAACTTTCGCCGGTGGAATTCCGCCTTTCTGTCGACCATTATCACAATGATATCAGCCGAGATAAAGCAGTGGATGCATTCTTCGCAGATATTACCCTCCACTGGAAAACAGGTAAATGGCAACTAACGGCCGATGTAACCAATTTGTTCAACAAAAAGGAATACCGGTATACGCAATATGCAGCCACTGAAAGCTATACCTCATGGATGAATATCCGTCCGAGAGAATTTCTGTTAAAGGTGAAATATAAATTCTAACAAGATACATGTGGAGTACTCTCACCGGGCAAAGGGATCTCTTCTTATTTCTTTCAAATAATATGTTCTTACTGCAGCTATTTGTTTATCATTAAACCCTTCACCATCATTTATATCTGTGAGGCGGACATTATTCAAATAAACAATCGGTAAAAATATCCATCTCTTTTGTGTATAAACGACCGGAGTATATTGCAAACGTGCCATAGTATATAACCAGATATCATCAGCAAGAGGAGTTAAATGAAGAGCTTGTTCTATTTTCAGGACATCCGGATGTAAGGAGCCTGGAGGATAAAGGACTCCTCCAAATCCAACCTGAGATACAAAGTAATGCTCCGAAGCTTCTACTTTATAACATCCGGGCCAGGTTTCATAAGAAAGTAACTTATTTTTATAATAACGTGGAATGACAGCATAATTGGCGCAAATACAAGATGGATTTTGCAGATGGGTTTGATACAACAAAGTGATTATTTCCGAACTATACATAATATCATCATCGATTGTAATAATAATATCGTCCGGATATTCTTGCATCGCATAATAATACTTTTTATGCGAACGGATATCGCCACTGCACAATCGTATCTGCAACCCTCTGTCTTGTAAACGTAATAAAGAAGCAGGAAGAATCTCAATAGACGCAAATTGCTCTTTGGAAAGCCAGAGAATGATCATATCCGGCCTCATTTGCTGTCTTAATATCGACTCTACAACCAACCATACTTTATGAATACGTTTAGGAAATGAAGTAAACGAAATAATTATCCGTCCCCGCGTTCGAGTTGTCTCAAGCAAGCTATAAGCAGGATCATTTTGTGTACAACGAAAATATACAGGTAAAATCAGATTCGCTATTATTCTGACAATATTACGCAATAGGGAATAATACCGGACTTTCTCTAATAGCCCACTACGATTTTTAATCAGTGAATACAAGTTGTCAAAATAGTCTATCAACATATCAATCGTTGGCAAATTCAGCAAACGGATCTATGCCCAATTTATCCATATAGTAAGTTCGTATAGCATCAATTTGTTTGTCATTATAATGCAATCCGTCATTTATATCGGCAAGGGTCTCGTTAGCAGTAAAAGGTATTGCTAAATTAGTCCATCGGGTACCTGTATATATTACATGCGTATTTCGTAACCGCCCCATAGCAAACAGCCACATGTCGTCAGCTAAAGGTGCCAACTTTAACAAAAGCTCTAAATTCAACACATCTTCATATAAAACATTAGGCGGATAAAGGACCCCACCTTGCCCAATCTGCGAAGACATTAAATGATTATCCGTTTCATGTCCCCAAGGCCATTCATCATACAAAGCAAGTTTATCACTCTGGAATTTTAGTACCCGGGTTAGATTGGCACAAACATCCTGTGGATATTTCAAATGAGACTGATACAATAGTTCTATCGTGTCCGAACGATAATATACATCATCATCAATCGTGATAATCATGTCATCCGGATACTCCTGCATCGCATAATAAAACTTTTTATGCGAACGGATATCCTCCCCGTCCCTCAGTTCAATTTTAAGCCCTCTTTTTCTTTGCTCAAGTAAAGAATCAGGGAGAGTATCAATAGACGGGAATTGCTTTCGGGAAAGCCAAAGAATAATCATATCCGGCTTTTTCCGTTGTCGTAATATTGACTCTACTACCATCCAGACTTTCCCGATACGTTTAGGAAAAGATGTAAATGAAACGATAATTCTCCCTTCATTTTTTTTTACAGGGGGCAAACAGTATGCAGGATTGTCCTGTGTTTGCCGTAAAAAAACAGGCAATAACCTATCAGAAATCCCCAATACACACCTTTGCAAAAAAGCATAATAACGAAGCTTACGAAGATACGGATTACGTATCCGGATTCCGGCATACAGTTTATCAAAAAAATCTATCATTTTACTACACTATATCTTGTTTCACGAAAAGGTTTCTTATCCCAGAAAAAAGATAATAATTCAAATACTTTATAAAAGTATCTCAGGCTTAAAAAGAACCGGTTTGAATATAACCCATTTTCTTTAAGAGCTTTTTGATGTTCTTTCATAATTAAAGCCAGACTATTCATGCCCCTTGTACTGAGTCCACCGATACGCATCGTAACAAAGTCTATCGGCATATATACGAATTTATACTTTTTCAATACGATCAATCTTAAAAGGAACTCAAAGTCAGCCCCTATTTTGTATTGAGTATTATATAATCCGGTACTTGCAAAACAATGCCTCTTAATATAGCAGGACGGATGTGCAGGCATAAATCCCAAACGCATTAATTCCGGTTTGAATATCTTAGAAGAATAATAACGCACACACTTCTTCAAATTTGAAGGTTCGACAAAATGAATATCCCCATATACCGCATCAGCCTGGCAAGTGGAGAGCTTATGTACCACCTTTTCTATCACTTTATCTGATGTGAAAAAATCATCAGAATTCAAAATACCTATTACTTCACCGGTAGAACGCAATATTCCTTTATTCATCGCATCATAAATGCCTTCATCCGGATCGCTCAAACAAATCATACGTCCGCCAAACCGGGATTCATATTCTTGCACTACTTCCAGAGTTTCATCATTGCTTTTCCCATCTACAATAATATATTCTATATTTTTATACGTTTGATTCAGTACACTTTCTATTGTATCTCTAATAGTATGTGCACTGTTGTAGGTTACAGTAATAATACTAATCTTCATTTTTTCAATTGGTTTTAACTTCGGGTTAATTATCTTCGTTAGTAAAGTTCTCTCCTTTTATTCCTTTATCAACATTTTATACAAATCAAAATATTCCTGAAATCGTTCTTTCTTATTATAATAATTAATTGCACGTTGTCTACAATCCCGGGATAACCTGACCTGGTCTCTTTGAGATAATTCTCTGATTGCTTCAATTATTCCATTTAAGTCGCCTTGGTCAACAATTATTCCTGTTTCCGAATCAACAGCTTCAATACTTCCTCCTGTCTTATAAGTTATAACAGGTATTCCACAAGCTAAGGCTTCCAGATTAGTTGTAGGAAAACAATCCTCTCTGGTTAGATTTATAAAAATTGTCGCTTCCCGGTACAATTCGACCAGTTGTTGTATATTTTCTGTCCGGCAAATGCCTTTAATGCCTTCCGGCAAATGTCGTAACTGGGATTTCGATAATCCAACTAAAACAATATCGTAATCATCTCTGGGTAACCGCCTCCTTAAACGAAAAAAATCAATCAGTCCTTTTCTGCTATCCCAGACATTAGCAACCCCCAACAATGTTATTTTCAGTTTTTTCTTTCTTATCTTTCCGGGGATAAATAGGTCTAAATCAATTCCATTATGAATACGAAGGATTGGATATTTACTCAAGTAAGATTCCTTTATCACCCCCTGCAACCAATCAGACACACACACTATCGTCAGATTATCCGGTAAAGTAAAAGCATTCCGCTTTTTGATATAGTTTTCTTTCGAACAATCGAATAAAAAACTGGAAGGATAGCTTTTTTTCTGTGGACAATCATAACATTGCTGTTTCCAGCGGTTACAATTAATAAAAGAAAAATAAGAACAGTGGCCAGTCACAGCCCAACAATCATGTAAAGTCCAAACAACCGGTATATTTGCCCGCGTAAAATATTCAAACAGCAGAGGATAGTTTAAATAATACCCATGAATATTATGCAAATGAATCAAATCCGGTTTTATAAGTTCAATTTGCTTAATCAACTTTCTTGTTGCCTGGCGGGAAGCTAAACCATGTCGATCAAAAAAACGGGTTGTTAATCCATGCAATAAATTATCCCAACTTGTTCCTACTCTGATTGATTCAGATTGGCTTCTTCTGGGTCTTCTACCATAGGCTATCAAACTCCGCCAGCCTTTAGATATGACTAATTGCCCTATTTCCTCGGCAATTCTACCAATTGAGGTGGTATTAATAACAGTATTGATTTGAAGAATAGTCGGCATAGGTTAAAAAGATATATTAAAGACTTAATTTTTCTACCAGAAATTTTACTACATAAATGGAGAAAAGGATTCCTATCAAATAAGCAAATGAACTTTGTAAATCACCTCGTAATATAAAAAATGTCATACCTAGCAAGACCAAATACTGTATTGTACCCATTATAGTCCTTTCTCCTTTACTCCAAAAAACAGTATCCACTCTTGAGCAGAAAACGGCTAAAACAACAGTAAAAAGAATGAATCCAATAAAACCTGCATTTATATAGCCCTCCGCAGGAAATGTCATCGATATATTTGAAAATGAAAGATTTAATTGTTCACTCAAAAAAAAGCCACTCCCTGTAGGCTTTTCCTCCCATAAAGAACGAGGGACAAAAAATACAAAAACCCCTAATAGTTGTTTCCCATATGTTACAATATCATGCTTCAATACCAACAGGAAATTCTGATAGGCATCAAAATGCCCCTCCAGGAACATAGAGAAATCAGGGCTTAAAGACAGACTCTTTCCAATCTTATAATTGCGGAATTGGTTCAAAAAGGGAAAAAAGGTTAGTATCCCTACAATCATGGATGTAACAAAAATATTTTTCTTCGATAAGAGAGGTATCAATAATATTACAATAGGGATATATAAAACGGCAACCTGATAACGGGCAATAGCTGTGGGAAAAGCCATAATTATCCCTATCAAAAACAAAAAAACTTCTACCCCAAGATTCTTATTTTTAGATAAATGATAAAATAATGCAATAAAAATAGGGATCGGTCTTAATACAACCTCTACTATCAGCCATAAAGTCATATTAGAAAGTTGAGAATCCTCTATTAGTTCTCCTCCCCGTAGAAATAAAGAAAAAATATTAAACTTATTTATATAGGAATATACATATAAAACAGACAGAGACACAAGGAATAAAACCACCTCTCCCTTAATGGAAAAAGTATATTTCTCTCGATATACAAACTCCCGGTAATATAAATTTCTTCCTCGACATAAATCGTATATCAAAGCAAATAAAAAAATAAAAACCAATATATAGAAATTAGCAACCAAATAATCATCCGGGATTAAAGGTTCTAATGTCCAGATTTTCACATCCTTTCTAAATTGTAGCCACGGAGCTATACCGAAAAAAAAGAAAGAAAAAAGATAGAAAACTTTTTGCAATGAATAAGGTAAGTTTTCATCTTTGTAAAGCCTAAAAATAGAAAATAAAGAAATAACCAGAAACTCTAATTCAATAAAAAGGTCATTGCCTTCTCCGGCATTAAGAAAAAGATAAAATGAGATACCTAACAATATGATGTAAGATATAAATTTCAACATAATAGCATGTATAGATATAAATTTATTTTACATTGGTTAATTAAATGAGATAAAGCTTCTATCAAATACTCACTAATGTTTTTGCCACTATCTCGGGAGTTATACGGGAAGATAGCTTCCGGCTATTTAAGCTCCACTCTACAAGTTCCTGTTCTTTCATATTTATCACCTTTTCTATTTTATTCTTCAAATCATCCTTCTGTTTATGACTAAACGTACAGCCATTATAGCCATTGATAACAAAATAAGGAACTGCACCACAAATATCCGAAGCAATGATAGGAAGCCCTGCTGCAGAAGCTTCATGTAAGACCAGAGCCCAGGGTTCAAATAACGAAGGAAGGATTAAACAACCTGCATTTTGAGCAATATCCTTTAGTTCTTCCTGCCCTTTAAAATCAAGAAGTTCTACATCATATCGGGATAGTTCCTCCCTCAAAGGACCATTTCCGACTAAAGTGAGTTTCCATCCCCGCTTATCTTCAATTGCCTCCCAGGCTTTCATAAGAGGAATCAAGCCTTTAACAGGGTTATATCGTCCGATAAATAATAAATTTTTTGGATAGTTTTTCTCTTTTACTGCAATATCTACCTGTTGAAAAAGCCCAACATCCGCTGATAAATTAGAAATTAAAATAGACTCTTTCTTAAAGCCCAGCCGCCTGGCATATCCATATTGCCATATTCCGGCAACAAAAAGATGAGTAAACCATTTTTTATGCCTGAAAGGAGACAATAATATATTTACCCATTGGGACTTTCCTTTGAATTGAGTATCACTTCCCGCTATAATGGGAATATCCGTATTTGATTTCAATTGCTTACACGTTTTATTATATAATGCATCCATCCAACCGGATGTCAGTATAAATACGGGCTCTATTTCACGATATAGCTGTAACAGCTTATCTACTGAATTGTATTCGGAACGGGAATAAAAGCAGATGCCTTTCATATCCTTAACAACATAAGGAGTCTCATTCCCCTCTGTCCTTCGGACAACATGCACACAATATTTCAGTTTCACAAGTTCCTGAACTACAATATGAGTATAAGGCATATACTCTGAATAAAGAATCAAAATATTTTGCATTATATTTTTTTATCCTACTTATTTCTAACTATTTTACAATATAACATATCGATTAATACATTTCTCTTCTGGACATTCAGGCCGGCCAGATTATAGTAATCCGTACTGCCGATGCATATTCGGAAGGAAATTTTATTTTCAATAAGGCAAAGGCTGGAAGTATAGGCAGGGATAGAAAATGCTTATTGTTAGGAAAGTATATTATTCAAGTCTCTCACAATACCATCTTGGTATATGAATCATTACACCTAATGAAATAATAGTAACAACTATGTAATATTTACCCTTATATCGCGTAAGTTTGCCTGTCAGCCCTTTAAATGTTCCATGCTTGACACGGACAAGCGTTCCGGAAGTCGTTTCCACTTCGGAAATATCAACATAAATTGTTCCTTTATATTCGGGATCACAAATGGCACGGAGTTCCAACATCTCATGCTCTTTGATTTCACAAAGTTGCTTGGTATCATGATGACGCAATAACAGAAATGGGACCGGACTATTATCTACCAGTACTTTCAATGTTTTATCATCCATTGTTTTCATTAGAAATACTAGATTATGAACAGCTGGAACCAATTTACAGGACTTTTTACCAGTCCAGTCGGTTCTTTCTTTATAGTGCATCGGAATAAAGTATTTTAAATTATTCCTGGCAAGATATTCTCCCAATCTTTTTTCTTTACAGTTAAGCGTTCGTACAGCATACCAAATTTGTTTGGTATTTTCGTTCATTTCCTTTCAAATTTAAGCTCTCTCTTTTCGTAAATTATACCCAATACTTAATAAAAAACAGGACATATTCTCTCTATACCCACAGAGAATACATCCGTGAATCAACCCTATACTTTTAAAGATTTAGCCTTTTTGTATAATATTCTGCACAAGAGTAAAACTCGCAGAATATTTATACTCAGTACTAAAACGAAACAAATATAAGATAAACGGCAACGCTTCACAACAGCCCTTATTGGTTGTTCGGATTTATAAAACTTATTATTTTTCAAGCACAGATAGAAAATCAATGCTTAAATAGAGTAGACAAGAAACCGTTAAATCAGACAAACAAATGTTAATGCCTTTTTTTATAAAATTCCAAACGAACGAACTTGTTTTATCCCTGTAGTTTCTTTTCAGACAGTTTAGCCTGTATTTATCACATTATTCAATTAACTTTGTAACAGAAACTTTTCCAGTCAACAGTATATGCTATTCACGACCATCGCAATCGCACTACGTATTTTTTCCAATCCCATTGGAAATGTATTCCAAAAGAAACTTACCGGGAGATATAACCATCCTATGGTGGTCAATTTTATGACGTTTTTCCTGTTGAGCCTGCTCTGTATTATACCAGGCATCCGGATTGACTGGAGTAGCCTGCCCTCTTCTTTCTGGTATTATTGTGTGATTGCCGGTGTCTTTGGAGCAACAGGCAACGGATTCCTGGTAAAAGCATTGCAGGGAGGGGATTTATCCATATTAGGACCTGTCAACTCTTACAAATCGGTTATTGGAATTATTGTAGGTATATTTCTGTTACACGAAATACCGAATATATGGGGAATTACAGGTATCATACTAATTATTTGCGGAAGCTATTTTGTACTGGATACCATGGAAGAACGTTTCTCCTTTGCTTTACTAAAAAACAAAGAAATCAGATACCGTCTACTTGCGATGGTACTGACAGCCATAGAGGCGATTTTCATTAAAAAAGTTATCCTATATTCCTCTACGACTATCTCTTTCATTGTTTGGTGTTGGTTCGGAGCATTCTTCTCCTTCTTCCTTCTACTCCTTTTCAGAATACAAGTGAAAAAAGAATTCAAAAGAATAAAAGCGAAAGATTTACCTTTATACGGCTGGTTAGTGGTTTGTATCGGTATTATGCAATATACAACCAACTTTGTATTCGATCGCATGAACGTTGGCTATGCACTCGCCCTGTTCCAATTATCTACAATTGTCAGTATATTTCTCGGCTACCGGATATTCAAGGAACAGGATATACGCAAAAAGCTACTGGGATCGGTAATCATGGTTGCAGGTTCTGCCATCATCATACTGCTAAATTGATTCCTACCAACATTCTATCTTATCTTTCAGTTCCGGAAGGCTATTCTTTTCAAAGACAGGACTCTTTATGCCTTTTCGCTTCTGAGAAAGATAATCATTCAGCAATAAAAATGCCTGCCGGCTTAATAGGGAAATTGCTATCAGGTTACAAATCGTCATCAGTCCCATTGTAATATCAGCCAGCCCCCAGGCAAGATCAAGGCTTGCCAGTGCGCCAAACATAACCATACCTCCAACTAACAGGCGGTAAATAAACAAAACTCCCTTGTTCTGTGTCACAAACCGGATATTCGCCTCTCCATAATAATAATTGCCGATGATACTGCTGAAAGCAAAAAGCAAAATAGCTACAGCGATAAAAATACTTCCGGTACTACCCACTTCATTTACCAAGGCTTGTTGTGTTAGTTGGACTCCGCTTACAGAGCCGTCAAGAGGCACTCCGCTAAAAAGAATGATAAAAGCCGTACAGGTACAAATAATTAAAGTATCTGTAAAGACTCCCAAAGTTTGAATAAGCCCTTGTTTAACCGGATGTGATACATGGGCTGTTGCAGCAACGTTCGGTGCTGACCCCATACCTGCCTCATTGCTGAATAATCCTCGTTTAATACCTTGCATCAATGCAGCTCCCAGACCACCACCTATAGCCTGTTGCCAACCGAAAGCATTCTCGACAATCAAATCAAACACCGCTGGCAATTCGCGTATATTAAATAAAACGACACCTAAAGCCAGCGCCACATAACCAAGTGCCATAACCGGCACAATGATGCTACTCACCTTGGCAATTCGCTGAATACCCCCAAAAATAACCAGAATAGTAAGCCCCGTCAACACAACCCCAAAAATTGTATGATCGATACCGAAAGCTTCTTCCCATGCTGCACAAATCGTATTACTTTGTACGGAATTAAAAGCAAAGCCGAAAGTGATAGAAATGAGTACGGCAAATAATACTCCCATCCACCGGAGTCCCAAACCCCGTTCCATATAGTAGGCGGGACCGCCTATAAAAGAATCTTTCCCTTTCCTTTTATATAACTGTGCCAAAGTGGATTCAACGAATGCGCTCGATGCACCCAGCAAGGCAATAATCCACATCCAAAACACAGCCCCCGGTCCCCCTATAGCAATAGCAGTCGCTACACCTGCAAGGTTTCCCGTACCGACACGACTGGCAAGAGAAACAGCAAATGCCTGAAAGGAAGAGATATGTTTTCCCCCTTCATTGTTTCCTGTAGAATCTCCAAGCAATCGAACCATTTCCCGAATCATGCGGAACTGTACAAAACGTGTTTTCAATGTAAACCACACCGCACAGCCTAAAAGCATAATTATCAGTATATACGACCAGAGAATGTCATTTACAGAGCTAATCCAATTGTTTAATATATCCATTAGTTTTGTTCGTTTTGTTACAAAGATATGTATTTTCCATCATAAGGGTAAATATCCGAAGGAATAAACCTTGTATAAATAATCATAACCACTACAACCTTACGAACAACTTATTTGTCTGTATACTAAACGGATTGTATAACATCAAAAACAAGAAGGGAAACTATTATGACTCAGATTAAAATCAAACGGGTATACGAAGCCCCTGAAAAGAATGACGGATACCGTGTATTAGTAGACCGTTTATGGCCCCGTGGCATGAAAAAAGAACATTTAAAATATGATGTCTGGGAAAAAGATATTACTCCTTCACCCCAGTTAAGAAATTGGTTTCATGAAGACCAGAAAGCGCATTGGGACGAGTTCGCTACACTCTATACAAAAGAACTGGAAAATTCCGACGCTGCACATATATTCCTTGACCTGATAAAATCCTACGATACGGTAACCCTGCTATATGCTTCCAAAGAGCCTGTACGAAACCATGCACGGATTTTACAGGAGTTTCTTCAACGGCATACAGGCGACTAAGACATTTACCGGAATAATAAAAGCGGACAAACTATTCAATTACAAGCATCAGCCCGACCCCTTTTACCGTCTTTATTTTTACAGACGGTTCGGCGGCCAGATGCTTTCGTAATTTAGAAATGAAAACATCCAAGCTTCTGGATGCAAAATAATCCTCTTCCGTATTCCAATAACGGCTTAATATGGATTCCCGCTTTACTACCTGACCTTTATTCTCACATAATAGCTGAAGGATGCCCGCCTCCCGTGCCGTTAAAACTACGCGCTTTCCATTCTCATTCTCCAGGATAGCATGTGCAGCGTCCAATTCAAACCGTCCTAACTTATAGCAATTTGTTTCATTTCTGAAACGGCTGCCCTCTTTCAATTTCAGAATTGCTTTTATATGCGCATTCAGTTCTTCCGGGCTAAAAGGTTTCTTTATATAATTATTTCCCCCCAACAAATAAGCGGAAGTCACACTTTTAGGGGTTTGTACAGCCGAAGCGAATAAAATAGGAATATCACCATCTGTTTCACGAATTTTTTCCACCATTTCAAAGCCGTTCATTTCCGGCATTTCCACATCCGTAACAATCACATCCGGCTTATTAGCCCGGTAAGCAGCCAGTCCTTCCAGGCCATTAGCAGCTACTGTCACTTCGTAGTCTCCTATCACATCTTCCAGACCACTCTGAATCATATAACAAAGATTGGCGTCATCTTCTACTAATAATAATTTAGTCATAATTTTTCGATTAAGTTAGGTATATATAGTGTAAATTCACTGAACTCACCTTCAATACTATCCAATTGAACTTTACCCTGATGGGTCTCTATTATCCCCTGTACAAAATTCAGTCCCAGGCCAAATCCCGTAGCTCCACCTTTACTACTTCTTCCTATAGCGGAGGCACGTTCAAATTTCTCAAATATCTTTTTTTGATTTTCATGTGAAATACCAAAACCATCATCTTTCACACGTATTAAAGTATATGCTCCCTCAGAGCGAACTAAAATATCGATATGTACTGTTTCTCCCGAATATTTAATAGCGTTATCTATTAAATTGCTAACCGCTTCTTTCAAATATTCTTTATCACCCCAGATTTCTTTGTTTTGAACGTCTATCGCAAATATAACAGCTTTCTTTGTTTTAGCAATAAATTTTTCTTTTAAATCCAACAATAACGGAGTAATGTCAAATTGTTCCTTATTCAAATCCAACTTATCCGTTTCCATTTTAGAAATGGTAAGCACCTTATTTGTCAAATTCAATAAATGCCCTACTGCTTCTTCTATAATTCTGAAATGCGTTTCTTTTTTCTGAGGTTTATCCTCCAACCTGCCACTCTGCAAGATACGTATCCCCATCAGAATAGAACTCAGTGGTGTCTTCATATCATGAATCATTGCAGATGAGAAATCTTCCCGCATTTTTGCAATCCGGTTTTGCCTGGCAATAATATGTATCTGGTAAATAATACAAGCAGCAACAAACAACATCATTAAGGCTGTAGCTATCAACAATAACCCCAAACGCCTAAAAATAGTCCAATAAGGATTTAACAAAATAGCTTGTATACCTTCGGAGCCATCCATACGAACAGGAACCACAGGTATTTCAACAGACGCCCAATTTGATTTCCATAAAGAATCTGTAGATTGGAGAACAGACTTATCTTTCACATTAATACAATTCAATACAAAATCTGTATGGATTTCTTCCTTATTTAACTTAGAAGTAAAGATGCTATCCAATACTATAATAGAAATAGGAGATTTTAATTCCAAAAGAACTTCCTGAAAAGCTAAAGTCTGATCCTTTAACTCTCCTCCTTCCTCCACCGCCCCTAATATAAATTCTTTTGGACCACTTGAATCTTGTTCAATTCGTTGTAATCTATACACAGCTTCTAAAGTTACAGCATCTTGAAGAATCCGATAACTCTTATTTACAACATCATCTTGAAACAGACTATATGTTTTACATAACCATGTTACTTGTAACAAAGATATTACAATTAGACTTAGTACCGTTACAGATTTTATATATCCAATCCTCATCCAAACATTTTTCACAAAGATAATAACATTTCAATAATATCATATAACACAACGATAACCTTATCACACATAAAATACCATTAATTTTGCAATATCACAATAAATAAACTATTAAAAGACTGCCATGAAAACAGAAAAAAAAGTTATTAGAGAACTAAACAAAGAAGATTATAAAAACATTTATGGGGGATATTATCAAATAACATTAGTTGTTATAGATGGAGTCCCGATCAGAAAATTAGTTATAAAATAATCAATTTAACAAAATGATAACACGTAAGATAACTTAAACAGACAATAAGTCAGCACATCTTTACAATATTAAAATATTTTTTATTTATGTCTAATTTAAATCCTAAAATCATGAAAGAGTTAACAGAAAAAGAATGTATGGAAATGAATGGTGGTAGTATTGGAAGTTTAATTGGTAAAATCATTGATGAAGTGATTGATTATCTAAACCGAGATAATATCAACCCTTTCTAAAAAGAAAACACAGTATTAACAATTAAAACGACAATCATTATGGAATTCGATGAAATCAAAGCATTAGATGCTCAAGAGATGGAAAATACAAATGGAGGTATTGTATTTGCTCTTGCAATGTTAGCTTACTATTATAGAGATGATATTATTAACGGTTTTAAAGATGGTTGGAATGATGGACACAAATAATATGATACAGATTGAAGAATTACAAAAAAATGAGTTAGTAGAAATATCTGGAGGAAAATCCGTTGTCTACTGGATCATGTATGTAGAAGGACAATTATATGCATTTGCAGATGGAGTTATTGATGGATTATTCGGATAAAAATTAAAACAATATGGAAAATACAATTATCCCTTATTCTGATTTATCAGAACTAGAACAAATATACATTGATGGTGGTAGTGCTTATTCTGTTGGACAAAGCGTAGGTGAAGGTATAAAAAATGCCGCATTAGTTCTTGGTGCACTTGCTTTATTGGGATTAATTTAATATTTCATTATAGCATTTTAGACTGTAATACAACGACTTCAACCGTATTAGTATGTATGTTAATACGGTTGAAGTATTATTTTTTTCATAAAACATTACATGTATCGTATGACACAGCTTATAAAGAATTAGACACTATCCAAATCATTCTGCTTATCATATAGAAAAATATTAACCTAATGATAACAGTCTTATAAGCTATTGTTTTTACATAATTAATATATTTGAGTTTTAAAGCAAAATAAGATCAAACAATTAAAATTCATTTTTATGAAAAACAGCATTTTAAGTAAATATTCAGGTTATGCTGGAAAAAAATTCGGTCCTATCCAGTGGATTGCACTTATCGGATTAGCAGGTATGATGTCAAGTGAATACCAGCATCATGACTATAATTTAGTTGGCTTGATATTCTTTCCAGTACTAATATTTCTTCTTTCACTGGGAGTACAGAAAAATATCTATGCCAGACTTACACTGGTCATTATCGTTAGCCTTATCTCATTCTGCTTTTATGGAGAAAAGACAATCATCCATTTTTTCATTCCATTCATTAGTGGATTTGGAAGTTTGCTGATTTATCTACTTATATCTAAAAAATTAAAATAGAACAACAAACCGACTCATCTAAAGTTGGTTCAGAGCTAATGCTACTAACGGAGTTTCCATGAACATCTTATAGAACATACGGAGGAAGTACAGAATCCGCTTTTAATAACTCTTATGGATACAAATAATTTATCCATTATATATAAAAACTATCATGAGTACAGAAGAAGAATTAATACAAAAAGTAAAAAAGCAAAAGAAAATAATAGTTGTTCTAACTATCTATGTTCTACTATCTTTATTTATACAACTATATAATATGTTTGCCTGATTACAAAAATAATATCAAGTACATAATAGACAAAATATTATTTCTTATCAGACATAAAAGTCTATAGTACAATCCTTTATTCAAATAGCGACACCAAAGTTAATATATTTAATTACTTATGGAATCAAAAAGAAAAAAAGAAATCATCGGTATCCTTATTGCAGTAAGCGTATTTATTGCTTTAAAATATGGATACCCTTTCATTAAAGAGTTAATTAACAAATAGATATAAAGATAAACTAAGCATATGGCATGCTGTTTAATTTAATCAGGTAGGCATTATAGAAAATCTTTATGCTTACCAAATATTATTTTAATATTTGCCCAATAATACGTAAAAGTTCAAAAGCAATAGATCTATTTATTGGAAAAACATTGTTTTTCTACCCAAAACAACCACCTTTTCCTATCAAGACCCGGGTCTCACTACCATCCAGACCCACATCTCAGCCTTATTCACACCCGGATGTGAAAAGATGGGAATGGAGATATCAGGCAATTAATGTGCTGATTATGACAATAAACACAGTTACTTTTGTCAATAAAGCATTCCTCATCTTGAATCAATATCTACTAAGAATTGAATTTACAATGCCCATACTGCAATCAAATAGAAATATATATGCAGTCCTTACTGCTTTTCCATTAGGAATTACATCAACGGATGTTAAAATGATAGTTAATATGGATATTATGAGAGTTGATATGTTTGATAAAACATATACCATCATACAGCTATAATACTGTATTTCAATAATTAAAAACCACCTATGATAGTATGATTGTTATTTTTGTTTTTCTACTTAGTATACAACAATCAGGGCAAAGCCATTAACCTAATGATAACACACCCATAACCTTCTTGAATTTTCTCTATCCATATATTTGTATCATAAGAATAAACGAATCAAACAAGATAAGCAATGTTACTGCCGAATGAATGGATAGAGAACAGTATTGAGACATACATCTACCACCACACTACAAAATCCCAGATAATCTATTGGGTCGTTTTAGGAGCAATCACCATATCCCTGATTGCACTGCCATTTATATATGTGGATATATCCATTCAGGGAAGTGGCATCGTAAGGCCTGTTACAGAAAAAACAGAGATCAAATCGGCTGTTACGGAATATATCGATTCAGTTTTCGTACGGGAAGGAGAAAAAGTGAACCGGGGTGATATCCTGCTCCGTTTCCGCACAAACAATGCAGACAACAAAATAAATTACCAGTCAAACCGGTTGAATGATTACGAAGCCCATCTTACCGATCTGGCTTATTTGGCAAAAGGGGAAGTCCCTGCTACTTTCAGTTCACCCGTTCGCCAACAAGAATACAATTATTTTATCCGCCGGAAAAACGAGTTGGAAACAACGCTTGCCCAGGCAAAAAAAGAATACCTGAGGAATAAGACTTTATTTGAGAAAAAAGTCATTTCGGAAGAAGAATACGATAAATATTATTTCCAGTACCAAAGCCACCAAAATGAACTGGCATCACTCAAAGAGAGTCAAATCAGCACGTGGAGGACAGACCAGAATTCATACCGGAACTCATATAATGAAATGAAAACAAACCAGAAACAGGAAATAAAGAATAAAGACCTGTATATCGTACGCAGTCCGGTTAGCGGAACCGTCGATCAGTTTTCGGGTATTTATAAAGGGAGCAATATCCAGACAGGACAATCCTTAGCTGTAATCAGTCCCGATTCCACCCTCTGCTTCGAAATTTATGTAACGCCACGGGACATCGGTTTCCTGCATATCGATATGCCGGTCAATATACAGGTCGAATCGTTTAATTACAATGAATGGGGTACACTCCCCGGAAAGGTAAAAGAAATCTCATCCGACTTTCTGACAGACAGCCAGGGTAACTCTTTTTACAAAATAAAATGCCGGATGGAAAAGAATTATCTTACCCTGAAAAGTACAGGCAAAAAGGGATACCTGAAAAAAGGGATGACCGTAAATGCGCATTTCATGATTACCGAACGTTCCCTGTTTGACCTGCTTTACCAAAAGATGGACGACTGGGCTAATCCTACACAATATAAAACAGACCGGATAATTGCTAAAAATTAGAAATCAAAGTATGAAAAAAGGAATTCGCATCAAACAGCATGATATAACAGATTGCGGTGCAGCATGTCTCGCTTCCATTTGCGCTCATTACGGACTACAATATCCTGTAGCACGTATCCGTCAATATGCTTTCACCGATCAGAAAGGGACAAACATTCTTGGCTTAATTGAAGCTGCCAACAAATTAGGATTCTCCGCCAAAGGGGTCAGGGCACAGTTCGAAGCCTTATCCGTAGTACCCAAACCGACCATTGCCCATATCATCGTAAAAGAAGTGCTCCAACATTTTGTCGTTATCTACAAAGTCACAAAGACCCACATCACCTATATGGATCCGGGAAACGGACAGATGCACAAAAAGACGAACGAAGCATTCCAAAAAGAATGGACGGGCATACTTGTCCTGATGGAACCGGAAGAGACATTCAAGCAAGGGAATATGAAGGTTAGCATGACACGCAAATTCCTGTCGTTGCTGGCTCCCCACAAAAGCGTGATGTTCCAAGCTGTTTTCGGAGCGTTGATTTATAGTATATTGGGATTATCCACATCCGTATACATTGGAAAAATTACGGATTATGTGTTAATCGATAAAAATATCAACCTGCTCAACCTGATGGGAATCATCATGCTGCTGATTTTAGTCTTACGTACGTTTATCGGTTCCATGAAAAGTATCTTAGCCCTGAAAACGGGACAGAGGATAGATGCCGCATTAATATTAGGTTACTATAAACACCTGCTCACGTTGCCACAACAATTCTTTGATACCATGCGGGTCGGAGAAATTATCTCCAGAGTAAACGATGCAGTCAAAATACGCAACTTTATCAATAACGTATCATTAGACCTTGTTGTAAACTGTATGATTCTTTTCTTCTCCGTTTGCCTGATGTTTGTTTATTCCTGGAAACTGGCTTTGGTTACACTGCTTTCGGCACCGTTATTCTTTGTTATTTACTGGTTGTTCAATAAACTGAACCGCAAATACCAGCGAAATATCATGGAAAGAAGTGCCGACCTGGAAGCCCAGTTGGTGGAATCGATTAATTCTATTTCCACCATAAAACGCTTCGGCATAGAAGACTTTGCCAACCTGAAAACCGAGAGCCGCTTCGTGCATTTGCTCAAAAATACGTACCATAGTATTTATGGAGCTATTATCGCACAGGGAGGTATCCAATTCATTTCAACCGGTATTACCGTAGCCGTACTCTGGATTGGCAGTTTGCAGGTTATCGACCAGGAACTGACACCCGGCACATTAATGGTTTTCTATTCTTTAATCGGGTATGTATTATCCCCTATCGGTTCCCTAATCACTTCCAACCAGACAATTCAGGAAGCCATGATAGCAGCAGACCGCCTGTTCCAGATTATGGACCTCGAACAGGAACAGAATGACGAACAGAAAATCACTCTTGAAACAGAAATGATAGGCGATATCACGTTCGAAAACGTTTCTTTTCGATATGGTTCCCGCAAGCAGGTGTTCGAATCATTGAATCTGACTATAGAAAAAGGAAAAACAACTGCGATTATCGGTGAAAGTGGTTCCGGCAAAACGACGCTTATCTCTTTGCTTCAGCATATTTATCCCATTCAATCCGGACAAATACGGATTGGAAGTTATGATATTGCACAAATCAGCAACCAAAGCCTGCGTCGCATGGTCGGTACCGTCCCACAACAGATTGAGTTATTTGCCGGAACAATTGTTGAAAATATTGCCATCGGAGATTTGCAACCGGACATGAAGCATATTATGGATTTAATCGAGCAATTAGGCTTAAAAGAATTTATCGAGCAACTACCTAAAGGGTATATGACCCATATCGGCGAACATGGTGCTTCACTTTCGGGCGGAGAACGCCAGCGGCTTGCCATAGCGCGTGCCTTATACAAAGAACCGGACATATTAATTTTCGATGAAGCAACTTCCTCTTTAGATTCCATCTCCGAAAAGTATGTAAAACAAACATTAGATGCACTCGCCGGCAAAGGAAAAACAATCCTGATCATTGCCCATCGTTTAAGCACAGTCAAAAGAGCGGACAGAATTGTCGTAATCGATAAAGGACAAGTAGTAGAAACAGGTACCCATAAAGAACTTTGCTCGATAGCAGATGGCATCTACAAACGCCTGTGGAGAGAACAAGTGGATGAGATAGATTGATTTAAGATTAAAATCATCCCTGTATTAACATAAAGATAACATTCCGTAATTAATCAATTAGCAAAACAATTATATCTTTGTAATATTAATAAACTTCTAAATCATCTATTATGAGAAATAATGATTTAAACAGAAAACCTGGTATTGCAAACAAAAAATTCGGTTTTGCCCAATGGTGTTTAACTTTCTTCTTAGTAATCACCTTAGTAAACGAATACAACAATCATGATTATAGCTTAATAAGCCAGATACTTTTTCCTATATTAATGTTTTTTCTCCTATTGGGGATTAGTAAAAATAATTATACAAGATTTGTATTATCCATACTATTCAGTCTCATGTCTTTCTGTTTTTTTGGAGAAAAAACTATTGTATCTTTTATTATTTCATTCGTTAGTGGATTAGGAACTTACCTGGGTTACTTATTTGTATCCAAAAGAGTACAAATCAAGGATTCTAATTCATAAGTCAAAGCATCTATTTCCTATTTCGTTAGTATCTTCTCTGGTTTAGAACTGACGAAATAAAAAATATAGGTATTCGAACAAAAGATGACAAGTAAATACATAATAGCCACACAATTACACCTTTGTTTTTTCAAAAGTACGATACTTCTTACTTTGATTATTCAGATAGCCGGTAGCTTGTTACTGCATTTCCTGCAACAGATTGACCCGGAAACCTATCACCCTTCAAATTATATAGTATGTCTTCCCTTTGGGCTTTTCTTCGATCTGGCATATAAAGAATTGAGTTATAAAGAAGTTTATTACTTTTACTATAACCAGGGAATACGAAAAACGACACTTTGGCTCTCTTCTTTTTGCTGTTGGGAGATTCTTATTTTATCCATATTCTTAATCATCCGCTTATGTGCAAATGCCTTGAAGTAGACAGTATTGTAAAGTCTTTTGGCAACATCGACTTACTAACAGATATCTATCTATGTTGCAAGCCAGGAGAACGAATCGCTATATTCGGCAGGAATGGTTGCGGAAAATCCACATTGCTAAAAATCATTTTTGGAACAATGTCTTGTGAGAGAAGTTTTATTCGTATCAATGGCAAAGTTCAAACACACAAAGCATTCCTGTCCGGTCAGATTGCTTATTTACCACAACATCATTTCCTTCCACCTGAATTACCTATAAAAGATGTGATTAAGCTATATATAAATTCCAATCCGGAAAATTTCCTAAGGGACAAACATCTAAACCACATTGAAGATTCAAAAATCAAAGATTTATCCGGAGGGGAAATACGCTATCTGGAAATAAAACTTCTCCTTTTATCATCCCATATGTATATTATGCTGGATGAACCATTCAACGGGCTTTCTCCAATATGCTGCGAATCGGTACGCGAACTTATTTATAAAGCATCTTCCACAAAAGGAATTATTTTCACCGACCATAATTTCAGAGAAATCCATAAAATAGCCAATCGGATCTTATTATTAGACCAAGGTTACCTGAAAGAAATAAAAGATTCAACCGAACTTAAACCGTTCGGGTACAGCTTATAATACTGAAAAAGATTATCTTTGTCAATGAAAATTGATAACCGGTTCATCTTAGCTCTTTTGATTACCCTCAAATAGGGGAACGAGCGGGTAAAGACAAATCATATCTATTAAATATGGAGAATCTACAAATCTATATCAAACTAAAAATACTATCTTACTACAGATTATATAATGAATTTCCTTTATTCATCCGATTTCTATTTTTAGGTATTCTACTCCTATGCGGATATATACTTGCTACATCTAATTTAGTATTATCCCTCACACATTATCTGTATTGCTTAGTAGCATTCTTAGTCGTAGGAAACTGGTTCTGCAAATTAAATGCAAAAGAAAAAATACTCATACAAATTTTAAACATACCGATCAGAGCTTTATTTTTCATCCGGTGCTTTTTAGTTAGTCTCCCTTTTATCATTTTAAATCTTACAATTGGAGTCTCTGTATTTCTTACAGGAAGTTTCTTCCTCTATTTCTTCAATCAGATTAAACATGAATGTAAATTTACCATACCCACACCCTATTCTCTCTCCTCCTATCAATGGATTTCAAGCTGGAGAGCCGAAGGATTATGGCTTTACTTTACCGGAATTATATTCACCTTAGCCGGCTTATATAGCCGGAACGAAAATTTAATTTGCTTTTCACTGATTTGGATAACCTGCCTGCCTTGTTTCCTTGCTTATAACACATATACTGATTCAAGATATTTTCTGATAATCTATAAAAGCACATCATTCATACTTATCAGAAAAACGACTGAATTAATATACAATATACTAATCTCTTTAATAATCCCTGTGACTCTAATTTTAATATTCAATTTTTTCAGCTTACTGATTCTCTATTGTATAATTGGGGTTACCATAAGTTCTCTATTCCTGTTATATAGTTACTACTGTTGCTATCCAAACAGATTACAAGCAATTGTTATCTTTGGTATGACTCTGATAGCATCGGGTACTATCCTTTCGGAAATACCCTTAGCAGGAATATTCTGTAGTCTATTTTTACTATGTATTTTATATTTCATAGCATACCTGAATTTAAAATCTATCGTATATGCCGAACCTACATCTACAAATTGAGCAACAGAAATACAATAAGCATATTGTTCTTGAAAATATACATCAAACCTATTCTTTAGGCATGATACACGGTGTCTTGGGAGGAAATGGAGCAGGAAAGACAACTTTATTCCATTGTATGGCAAACCTGATACCATTTAATGGAAAGCGAATGATACCCGACAGCTATACATTTGGATATCTTCCGGCAGAACTTTATATGTATCCGATGATTACAGGAGAAGAATTTCTGAATTTTTATGTAACAGCCAAGAAGATTCCTCTCAACAAAGAAGAAAAAATACGGTTAAATCAACTTTTCGACCTGCCTTTAGACAGATATGCAACCACTTACTCAACCGGAATGCTAAAAAAGTTATACTTATTAGGTATCCTTTTACAATATAACGACCTCTTAATTTTAGATGAACCTTTCAATGGGTTGGATTTCAAATCATCCACATTCATTACAGCATTGCTGTTAAGCCTTAAAGAACAAGGGCATACTATATTCGTAGCCTCTCATAATATAGAACATCTTTTTTCCTACTCGGATACGCTTTCACTACTTAAAGATAAGAATATTGAGTTCTATCCTAATAAAGAAGATTTCAAACAAATTGAATATGCTATAAAAGAGGAGGCTATGTCTAAAGTCGACAAAATAAAAGACATATTACCGGCCTATCACATTTAACAGATGGAAAACAAAAAAATACCTATATTTATCTCATCACAAACAAAAACCTAAGTTATCATGAAAAAGACTGAAATGAACACATCCGAAGAAAAAGAAGAGCGGACAAAAAAGACCAAGGCAAAGGCAAAGAAAGCCGCAATACTCCTGCCCATACTGGCAATTTTCATGGTAGCATCTATTCCTTCCGGGGAGTTTCTGTCACCTTCCTATATGATAAAGAATATCATAATCGGGATGCTTCTTCTTCTCAGCATCTTCTGTCTTTGGTATAGTGCTAAGAAAGAGAAAGAATCATAGCCTGCTTTTTAAATATCGACGGCATCTTTCCCGGATTTTGAAAAGTCCTTCTTTTTTTCTATATTTGACAAAAAGGGAGGAAAGAATATGGCAAATCCAAGATTACCTCACTTATCGGAAGTGGAACAGAATCTTCTGTATGAGAAGTTGAATGCTTATAATAAAAACCGGATCTCTTATAAAGAAGCCGGATGTTACCTAATCGTCTTACCCAGAGACGGAAACCCTTATTGTAGCCTCTGGTTTTTCACCCCTTTACTCGAACGGCGGCCTATCCTGTTTATTGAAGACATTCATCCGGACATCATTACCTCCATCCGGATTGTAACTACACAACTTTGGTATGTAAACCGTTGTGTGCTAATTACCGAATATAATGAGAAAAGAATGGCGCATAATGGGGAAGACCTGATTTCTTTTGGTAAGTATCAGGGGCATTTCCTTTATGAGGTACTGAGGATAGACCCCGGATATATCAATTGGATAGCCTTCAACTTTACGGCAAGGATACCCAAACAGGAACGTTTTGTAAAAATGGCACAAGCCTACAATACAATCCATTCGGACCGTTTGCTTAGCAAGAGAAAGCAAGCACGCCCGGTCAGCCGCTACTTAGGGAAGAAGGGGGAGAAATTAGACAATATCACCCTTAAAATAATTAAAGTACGGTTGGAAGATGACCCCTATAAAACCCGGTTAGTAGGGACTACCCCGCAATTTTATGTTCGCCAACGGGTTACGGCTGTCGATTTAAGTGGAAACCTGGTTCAAATTACTTTTTCATCTACCTTGCCCAGTTCTACTTCCGGACAATTGCCGGCATTAGTACATGCTTATCAACCAGGAGAGATTCTTTATATTGCATCCGCACGAGTTACCGGCTCTTATGAAAGTTACGGAGCACAATATACACGATTGGGCTATATAAAATTCAAGAATGATAAAGGAAGCATAAAAAGTACGGCAACCTGATCAATATCCACTATCTTTGTCATCCTAAAACACATGTTGCAGTATGAAAATAGTCGCCGACAATACAGTACCCTATCTGAAAGGGATTGCAGAACCGATAGCCGATGTCAGGTATTTCACATCAAAAGAGTTTACTCCGCAAAATATAAAAGATGCAGATGCACTTATCGTCAGAAGTATTGATAAATGTACGCGCGAATTATTGGAAGGAAGCAGTGTCCGGCTAATAACAACTGCAACGATCGGTTTCGACCATATCGATATTGAATATTGTGACCAGGCAGGCATTACGTGGAAAAATGCACCGGGATGCAATGCCGTTTCAGTAGCACAATACGTATTGGCATCTTTGGTTACTTTATCTCTTCGCAGGAACGAACCACTACAAGGTAAGACAATTGGAATCGTCGGGGTCGGACATGTTGGAAAAGAAGTTGAAAAACTCTGTACAGCATACGGCCTGCATGTATTAAGAAATGACCCGCCACGTGAGGAACAAGAAGGGGAAAAGGGATTTGTATCTCTGGATACGATAGCCAGGGAAGCGGATATCGTAACTTTTCACACGCCTTTGACAAAAGAAGGACGTTTTGCCACCTATCATCTGGCAGGAGAAGACTTTTTCAACAAACTCGAAAAACAAGCCTGTTTCATCAATGCGTCCCGTGGAGCCGTGCACGACACTGCCGCCCTGCTTAAAGCAAAAAAAGAAGGGAAAATCAGCGAACTGATTATCGATTGCTGGGAAAACGAGCCTGCTATCAGCCGCGAGTTGCTGGATAATACAGCAATCGCAACTCCGCATATAGCAGGATTTTCAGCAGATGGCAAAGCGAATGGAACCCGTACCTGTTTACAAAACATCGAAACATTTTTCGGGATAAAAATAGAGAAAATAGGAGAGGTTATTCCGCCGGCACCGGAAAATCCGGTTATAAACCTTAATACCTTCACAGACCACAGGATAGAACAGGCAATATTAACAAGTTTCAACCCTTTGATTATAGATAAATCTTTACGGGAAGAAACGGACAAATTCGAGTGGTTCCGAACTTACTACCATCATCCGAGGGAGTTTCAGGCGTATACCATTAAAAACGCAACGCCTGAAGAAATCAACTTATTGCAAAATTTAGGATTCTCTTTATAAAACCAGACAATTTTATTACAAACGATTTACCGGCAATGACTAAAGACAAACTTGTATCACCCAGTTTCTGTTATATACTGGCAGCAAACTTTTTGTTGTTTTTTGCATTCTATCTGATTTTGCCAATCCTGCCTTTTTACCTGAAAGAACAGTTTATGGCAGATAAATCCATGATTGGATTCATATTGTCATGTTATACACTTGCCTGTCTTTGTATCCGCCCGTTCTCGGGTTACCTGCTGGATACTTTTTCACGCCGGCCGTTATACCTTCTGGCCTATGCAGTCTTCATGGTTATATTCGCAGGATATATGGTGGCCAGCCTGCTGAGTATCTTCATTATATTACGCATTCTTCACGGGTTCGCCTTCGGAATGGTTACGGTGTCCGGCAATACGATTGTGATAGATATATTGCCCTCTTCCAGACGTGGGGAAGGAATCGGATATTATGGGTTAGCGAACAACCTCGCGATGAGTTTCGGACCGATGACCGGGTTATTTATGCATGCCAGTTTCTCTTACGAAACAATATTTTCCTGCTCTCTTATCTCCTGTTTTCTTGGCCTTATGATGGCTTATCTGGTAAAAACGCCCTATAAACAACCCATAAAAAAAGAACCTGTTTCATTGGACCGATTCTTTTTGGTAAAAGGGACCTGGGCAGGTATTTCGCTCCTTATGCTTTCCATTCCATACGGAATGACAACCACCTATGTAGCCATGTATGCGGAAGAAATAGGCATATCCGTTAATTCCGGGTTATATTTTACGTTTATGGCCATCGGGCTCGCTGTTTCCCGTTTGTTTTCAGGGCGGCAAGTGGATAAAGGACGCATTACACGGGTCATATCATTAGGAATGTACCTGGCCTGTATCAGTTTTTTCGCTCTGGCTTCATTGGAAAGATTAATGCGCTGGGACAGTACGTTTACCTCTTATTTATATATAGGTATAGCACTCTCGCAAGGCGTTGCCTTCGGAACCATGTTTCCGGCATTCAATACATTATTTGTCAACCTGGCTTCTAATAACCAACGTGGAACGGCAACCTCCACTTACCTTACCAGTTGGGACGTCGGCATCGGAATCGGCTTGATGATGGGCGGAAGCATCGCACAGGAATTTGGGGGATTCAACCATGCCTACTTATTCGGAGCCTGCCTGACAGTCATATCTACCTTATTCTTTTTAATAAAAGCAGGCCCGCATTTCAACCGGAACAAATTACGCTAAAACCTCCTCTATCACATGAGGATAATGAGCATATTCGAGGGCATGAACTTTGGTTGCCACTTCTTCCGGCGTATCGGTGGGTAATACAGGGCATGTTGCCTGAAAAATGACAGCCCCTTCATCATAATTTTCATTAATATAATGAATGGTTATTCCGGACTCTTTCTCTCCGGCTGCCACCACTGCTTCGTGTACATGCATTCCATACATGCCTTTCCCGCCGTGTTTAGGCAATAATGCGGGGTGGATATTGATAATTTTATTGGGATAAGCTTTTAATAAAGTATCGGATATTTTATTCATAAAACCTGCTAATACAATCAGATCCGTATCATATTCCGCAAGTTTTGCAAGCACAGCCGTTCCTTCTATAAATTCTTCACGCGTAAAAGAAACTGAAGGAATATTTAATTTTTCCATCCGGGCATGCACTCCGGCATTCTTATTATTTGATAAAACTACAGCCACTTTAATAGTTTCACTATTAGAAAAATATCTGGCTATATTTTCGGCATTTGTACCCGATCCGGAAGCAAAAATCGCTATGTTTTTCATATTTTTGATTGTTTTAATGCACAAGAAAAGAAAAAATGTGCAGTTTTCCGCATTTTTAGCTCATTAAATTTGTTTTGTAACATAAAAAATTCTTTTCTTTGCACTGCAAATTTAAAAAGTATATTCGTATTTATTAATCTAAATTGAAAAAGTTATGTCTGAAGTAGCTGAAAGAGTAAAGGATATCATCGTTGACAAACTGAGTGTTGAAAAAACAGAAGTTACTAACGAAGCAAGCTTTACTAACGACTTAGGAGCTGACTCTCTTGACACAGTTGAATTGATTATGGAATTCGAAAAAGAATTCGGTATCTCTATTCCTGACGATCAGGCAGAAAAGATTACAACTGTAGGTGACGCTATCGCTTATATCGAAGCTAACGCTAAGTAATCAACCCCTTTATTCAAAGGTATGGAATTAAAAAGAGTTGTAGTAACAGGTCTGGGAGCCATTACACCTCTTGGTAACACCCTCGCAGAAACTTGGGAGGGTCTTATCAATGGGAAAAGTGGAGCTGGACCTATTACTCATTTTGATGCATCAAAATTCAAGACACAGTTTGCCTGCGAAGTAAAAAACTTTGATCCTTCACAACATTTTGACCGCAAGGAAGCACGCAAATACGATATTTATACCCAATATGCATTGGTTGCCGCTAAAGAAGCTGTAGCCGACTCGGCTCTCGACATCGAGAAAGAGAATTTGGATCGTATCGGTGTTATTTTTGCTGCGGGTATCGGAGGTATTAAAACTTTCGAAGACGAGTTAAGAGGATACGATGAAGAGCGTGGCCCGCGATTCAATCCGTTCTTTATCCCGAAGATGATTGCCGACATTGCTGCCGGACACATCTCGATGATGTACGGATTCAGAGGACCGAATTTTGCTACGGTATCGGCGTGTGCTTCTTCTACCAATGCGATATCCGATGCTTTCAACTATATCCGTTTAGGAAAAGCAAATGCGATTGTAACAGGCGGAGCCGAAGCAGCCATCACAGTAGGTGGTGTTGGCGGTTTCAATGCGATGAACGCTCTTTCTACCCGGAATGATTCGCCGGAAACAGCTTCTCGCCCATTCAGCGCAAGCCGGGACGGATTTGTTATGGGAGAAGGTTCAGCTTGTCTTGTTTTGGAAGAAATGGAACATGCTTTGGCACGCGGTGCTAAAATATATTGCGAAGTAATCGGTACGGGAATGTCGGCTGATGCTTATCATCTTACTGCTACCCATCCGGAAGGCCTCGGTGCTAAACTGGTGATGAGAAATGCTTTGGAAGATGCAGGTATCCAACCGGAAGAAGTAGATTATATCAATGTACACGGTACATCTACTCCTGTAGGCGATCCATCGGAAATCAAAGCAATCATGGATGTATTCGGCGATCATGCATTCGACCTGAATATCAGTTCAACCAAATCAATGAGCGGTCACCTGCTGGGTGCTGCCGGAGCTTTGGAAGCTGCAGCCTGTATCATGGCTATTCAGACCGGAATCGTGCCTCCTACGATTAATCACGCAGAAGGAGACGAAGACCCTGAATTTGATCCTCGTCTGAATCTTACATTTAATAAAGCACAGAAGAGAGATATTAACATTGCATTGTCCAACACCTTCGGTTTCGGAGGACACAATGCGAGTGTGATTGTAAAAAAATTCGTGAAATAAAGTGCTTACACGATTATACAAAAGTATAAGGCTCCTGAAAAATAAAAATAAGGAGCCTTATATTTCTTTATATAAGATATTACGTTTTTACCCTGACAACATCCACTTATATGAACAGGCATTCCTTCACAAATCATCCTCTGTGGAGAGCGGTGACGGAAAATGGCTGAACAATGAGCGTCTGGAGTTCTTGGGCGATGCTGTATTGGATGCAATCGTAGCCGATATTGTATATAAACATTTCCAAAACAAACGGGAAGGATTCCTTACCAATACCCGTTCCAAAATCGTACAACGTGAAACATTAAACCGTATAGCGGTGGAACTGGGATTAGACAAAATGGTTGTCTATTCCGCAAAATTGAATACCCACAACAACCACATGTACGGAAATGCCCTGGAGGCTTTAATCGGAGCCATTTATCTGGATCAGGGATACCGGCAATGTTACCAGTTCATACAGGATGTCCTTATCAAAAAATACATCAACCTGGATACGATTGCCCGCAAAGAAGTAAACTTCAAATCCAGCCTGATAGAATGGAGCCAGAAAAACAAGCTGGAAATCACATTTGACCTTATCGAATCATTTGTAGATAACGACGGTAATCCTGTATTCCAGACAGGGGTAACCCTCTCCGACATGCAAATAGGCGTAGGCATCGGATATTCCAAGAAAGAATCGCAACAATGCGCTGCTAAAATGGCAATCAAGAAATTGCGTACGGACCGGGAATTCCAACAATACATCTCGGAATTGAAGAAAAAGCAGACAGGCGAAAATACAGCCGACCACGAATTTGAAGAACTGCCGGAAGAAGCAGAAACAAACGGTCAGCCGGCTACAGAAACAGAAGGTTGATTCTTAAATCCCGAACGAAATACCCATTCGTTTTCCCTGTAAAATCAAATCATGTTCCGGAGTAACTAATTTCAGTTTTCCGGCAACTTCGGATAGGGCTATGGAGTCCACTTTGTCTCCATTCATACAGACCATACGCCCAAATTCCCCCTTGGCAATCAGTTCCGTGGCATGTCCGCCCAAGCGGGTTGCCAGATTACGGTCGAAAGGAGAAGGGTTTCCACCACGCTGGATATAGCCTAATACCGTATCGCGGCATTCTATACCGGTTGTCTCTTCTATCACCCGGGTAATATAGTCCGACGGGCGTTTTTTATCCGGAGTTTTAATTCCTTCCGCCACCACTACAATGGAATAGGGTTTACCCCGGCGGGCGCGTTCCAGAATCGATTCGTTTATCTTATCCATATCATAGCCCAGCTCAGGAAGCAGAATGACATCCGCACCTCCGGCCATACCGGCATACAAGGCAATCCAGCCGGCATGATGTCCCATCACTTCGACCACCATGACACGCTTATGGGAACTGGCGGTAGAATGCAAGCGGTCGATTGCATCGGTTGCAATATTTACAGCCGTATTGAAGCCGAAAGTGATATCCGTTCCCCATACATCATTATCAATCGTTTTAGGTACCCCTACCACATTCAATCCCAGAGCAGAAAGCATACCAGCCGTCTTCTGGGTACCGTTTCCACCTATACAAACCAGACAGTCTAATCCTAAATCTTTATAATTCTGCATTATAATCTGCGGTTTCTCACTCTCGCCGGAAGCAAGTAGTTTACGGAAAGGCTTTTCGCGCGAAGTCCCGAGAATAGTTCCCCCCAAATTCAGGATACCGGAAAGGCTTCGTTCATCAAACTCTTGAATATCTTTGTTCAGAAGCCCCACAAAACCACTGTGGATGCCAACCACTTCCATACCATAATGCATAATTGCAGTTTTACCCACGCCACGAATTGTCGCATTGATACCGGGACAATCGCCGCCTGAAGAGAGGATACCTATTTTCATCGTTTTGTTAATTATGTATATGGCAAAGATATAAATAAAAAGAGAATGCCTACATTTGCACCTGATTCAATTAAATGGAGCATGGATATTTTAACAAAAGCCATATCATTATTTTTCCGCCCCAGGCAAAAGGAAATCCAACGGTTTGCGCAGGATACGGACAGTATCCAGCGAAAGCAATTGCAATCCCTTCTTTCAACTGCACAAAACACGGAATGGGGAAAAAAATACGATTTTAAAAGTATCCGCGGATATGAAGAATTCCGTGAGCGGGTGCCTCTGCAAATCTACGATGATATAAAGCCATACGTTACCCGCATGATAAACGGAGAAAGGAATGTCCTCTGGCCTTCGGTGGTAAAGTGGTACGCTAAAAGTAGCGGGACCACGAACGATAAGAGCAAATTTATTCCCGTCACCCCTGAAAACCTGAAACATTGCCACTACCAGGGCGGCTTCGACACAGTAGCCCTTTACCTTCGCAACAATCCGGAAAGCCACTTCTTCGCCCGGAAAGGGTTAATACTCGGTGGCAGCCACAGCCCCTCTCCCCTGAATCAGAACTCACATTGCGGCGACCTCTCGGCGGTTTTGTTACAGAACCTCAACCCGCTGGTTAATCTGGTTCGCGTTCCCAGCAAACGCATCATCCTGATGGACGAGTGGGAAAGCAAGATAAAAGCTATTGTAGAAAGCACTTACAAAGTAGATGTAAACAGCCTTTCCGGTGTCCCTTCGTGGATGCTGGTGCTTATCAAAGCCATACTGAAGAAGACCGGACGCGAATATCTGACGGATGTATGGCCCAACCTGGAAGTTTTTTTCCACGGTGGTATCAGTTTCGAGCCGTATCGTGAGCAATATAAGTCATTAATACCCTCCTCCAAAATGCATTATATGGAAACATACAATGCTTCAGAAGGTTTTTTCGGCATACAGGACGATCCATCGGACCACAGCTTGCTGTTGATGCAGGATTACGGAGTCTTCTACGAATTTATCCCGATGAATGAAGTTGGGAGAAAAAATCCGACCGTTCTTCCGCTTGAAGCTGTGACAACCGGTAAAAACTACGCTATGGTAATTACCACTTCCGGCGGATTATGGCGTTATCAGATTGGAGATACCGTACGTTTCACCTCCCTTTTCCCGCATAAATTCGTTATCTCAGGACGGACAAAACATTTTATCAATGCCTTTGGGGAAGAACTGATGGTAGACAATGCAGACAAAGCAATCAGCAAAATCAGCGCCGCCACCGGAGCCAAGGTAAAAGAATATACGGCAGCCCCTTTCTTCATGCTCGACAAAGCCAAAGGAAGGCACCAATGGTTCATCGAATTTGAAAAGATGCCGCCGTCTGTAGAGAACTTTGCCGCACTGTTGGATAAGACCCTACAGGAACTTAATTCCGACTATGAAGCGAAACGCTACAAGGAGATTTCACTTCAACCGTTGGAAATCATTACCGGCAAAGAAGGCGTGTTCTATAAATGGCTGAAAAATAAAGGGAAATTAGGCGGGCAGCATAAAATCCCCCGCCTGACCAACGACCGTACAATGATTGAAGAGCTGCTGGCTCTCAACAGCTAACCGGCATACTGTCTCAGTTTTCCATCCGTATATCTTTAGTAGGATCGAATCCTCCGTCAAACCGGTTATTTTCAATATCCACATGAATCACCCGCTGGAAGAAGAAACGATGCTTGTTCCAGTGGAATGCCGGATAATCATGGTTTTGGCGCACAATATTATTACGGAATACCAGCCCATCCACCGATTTGGCATACACAATTGGCACATCAAAAGTATCGAACTCGTTATCTTCAATCACGATTCCGCTGTGGAAGTATTTCTGCTGCGACTTTAAGTCGGGAATTTCAGGATAAATGGAAATAATGGCATTTGTAAACTGGAACATATTCGTCAGCGAATTGATAAACCTATTCTTACGGATTACCACATTATGACAAGCTCCTGTCTCGAACCAGCCGTTACAATCGCCACACAACAGGATAGCCGTACCGGATGTATGATAGAATATGTTATTCTCCACGATTGTTTGTTTCGGTGTACTGAATAGCGACCCACGTGCCCGGTTGTTGCGGATTACATTGTCGGCAAAATAAACTTCCGGAGTCCATGTCAGGTTCTCGATACCGAATGAGCCGGTTTCAGCGATAGCCGGTTCAAGTGCCTGTTCAAAAGAAATCCGGAACTGCTTAGCCCCCTTATTATCCGGTTTGTCTACCGCTTGGATAGCAGTAATCCGGTTCGGTTGCCCGATAATCTCCATCGTCTTAGCGTCGATAAACTGAACGGTATCTCCCACAAAGCCCCAGTCGAAACCGTACGCCTGCGGATGCATATATTCACCTACCAATGTTTTGTCGTCCTCCCGCTTCTGTACTTTCAGATAGGTTCCATGTACGTTGATAGCATCATCCATCATACCTTCATACATTCCGCCTACAGAAACGATTTTTCCCTTGCAGCCGGAGAAATGAGTGGCATCCGCCTGCGTTGTAAAATAACGGGGATCATCCTTTCCACGAAGGCAAACCGAGAAGCCGTCCAATGTTATATTCTCGCTCATCTGCGCCAGCAAGCCCATACCTTCAGCATAGTGCACCTGTATATTTTCCAGTTTCGTGTTTGTATCGTTGGAAAGGAATACACCGGGAGTGGGACGTCCATAACCACGCATCACAACCACTGTCCCCGGTATTAATTTCTTGTTCACCCACGGAGCTTTTATTTTGCGGGGAGCTATCTCCGTAACTTTCCGGGTTCCCACGGCAATATCGCTGGTTGTGTAGACAAGGCGTTTTGTATCGCCTTCGAAGGCAATCCCCCAGGCAGGAGTATGCTCCCAGCCTTCGCCTTTTGCAACAAAAGCACTGTCCCTGATTTCATATTCCACCCAGGGAGCTACCTCATAGGTAATCATGCCTGCCACGGTATCGTTTTCCAGTATTTTCACCTGGCTGATATGCGGGTTCTCAAAATCAATGTTGAAATTTTTCAACGTACAGTTTTCCGAATGAATCAATGAAACAGGAAGCATCCTCCCGTGGAAAACCAGTTCGGAACCTTGCCCGTCAAACACAACATGCTTCATATTTTCGAAAGCCAGTCCCACGGATTTGGGATTATCCTGGTCATGGTTGGATATGAAATATTCCCGTTCCGTAGCCCCTTCCGGATAAAAATCATAACGTCCCTCCTGCAACACTATCACAATGGAATCCGTATTTCCTGCTGAGGCAATCTCCTGAAGAGCCTTTGCAAACAAAGGGGAAGCATTTTCTTTCGTATCCGGCCTTAAACCATAATCCGCCAGATTATACGACTGTTTCACACAAGATGGGAATAAGACGGTTAACACACAAAAAATGAATAGATTTAATTTCATACGTATACGTTTAATTGATTGATACAAATCGGATTGCAAAATAACAAAACAAAACTAATACTTACACCCGATAAGGTATAAATAATAATTGGGTAATTGATTTTACACCCTAAAGGGTATAAAACTATTGATAAAATCATACATTATATATAATTTGTCGATTCGTATGTATATTAAATCAGGCCAGGCTGTTTTCCCCATATTTTCAAGTTATTTGGCGGGAGCCATGTCAGAGCCTAATCTGAAGGTGTGTCAGTGCCTAATCTGAAGCCGTGTCAGACGAGGCTCTGAAGGCACGTCAGATTAGGCACCGACACACCTCCCGCAAATAGTTATAGATGAAACTTACATTAATACCTCCCCCTCCCGTTGGCAAAGGCTAAGATTATTCCTATATTTGTCCCTCTTAAAATTAGATAGATATGGAACATCCATTAAGTATTTACAACACACTCACAAGAAAAAAGGAACAGTTCATCCCGCTGCACGAACCGCATGTGGGTATGTATGTATGTGGTCCTACCGTTTATGGCGACGCTCATTTGGGACATGCGCGTCCGGCAATCACATTCGACCTGCTGTTCCGTTATCTCACGCATATAGGATATAAAGTACGCTATGTACGCAACATAACCGATGTTGGACACCTGGAACATGATGCCGATGCCGGCGAAGACAAAATCGCAAAAAAAGCACGTCTGGAACAGTTGGAACCGATGGAAGTGGTACAATATTACCTGAACCGTTACCATCATGCGATGGAAGCACTGAACGTACTTCCTCCCAGCATCGAACCGCACGCTTCCGGTCATATCATCGAACAAATCGAACTGGTAAAAAAAATACTGGACAACGGCTACGCTTACGAAAGCGAAGGCTCTGTATATTTCGATGTAGAGAAATACAACAAAGATCATAATTACGGGGTACTTTCAGGACGTAATATCGACGATATGCTGAATACGACCCGTAGTCTGGACGGACAGGATGAAAAGCGCAACCCGATAGATTTCGCTCTTTGGAAATGCGCACAACCGGAACATATCATGCGCTGGCCTTCACCCTGGAGCGACGGTTTCCCCGGCTGGCATTGCGAATGTACGGCTATGGGCAAGAAATACCTGGGTGAACATTTCGATATACACGGCGGCGGCATGGACCTGATTTTCCCGCACCATGAATGCGAGATTGCACAGGCAGTGGCTTCACAGGGCGACGATATGGTTCATTACTGGATGCACAACAATATGATTACCATCAACGGACAAAAGATGGGTAAATCTTTGGGGAATTTCATCACACTCGAAGAGTTCTTCTCCGGCAGCAACAAACTGTTGCATCAGGCATATTCGCCGATGACCATCCGTTTCTTTATTCTTCAGGCGCATTACCGCAGTACGGTCGATTTCAGTAATGAGGCATTGCAGGCCGCAGAAAAAGGACTGGAACGTTTATTGGATGCTTATTCCCATCTGATGAAGCTGAAAGCATCCGATGCTTCGACAGTCGAGGTTAAAGACCTGCGCCGCAAATGCTACGATGCCATGAACGACGACCTGAATTCGCCGATTGTTATTGCCCATCTGTTTGATGCGGCACGTGCAATCAATACGGTAAAGGACGGAAAAGGCACTCTCTCTGCCGAAGACCTGAAAGAACTGCAGGATGTATTCCATACATTCATTTTCGATATCCTCGGAATGAAAGACGAAGCAGCATCCGCAGGTGGAAACAATTACGAAACCTTCGGTAAAGCGATGGATTTATTGTTGACTATCCGCCAGCAGGCAAAAGCTAACAAGGACTGGGCTACCTCCGATAAAATCCGCAACGAACTGACAGCTCTCGGTTTCGAAATCAAGGATACGAAGGATGGGGCCGAATGGAAATTAAGTAAATAAGTTCATATCCAAAAAAGCAAACCATAGTTATCATTTTCCGAAATCATAAGTATGAATTGGGAAAATCATAACTATGGTTTATTTTATAACAAATAACTACGATGACTATTCATGAATTTCTTCAAGGTGATAAATTCGCGTTATTGGCGGGTGTAGAATTGCTGGAAACCGGCAACGGGTATGCAAAAGCCCGTATGGAAATCAAACCGGAGCACCTGAACGGGGGCGGTGTTTGCCAGGGCGGTGCAATCTTCACATTGGCAGACCTTGCTTTTGCTGCTGCAACCAACAGCCACGCACGGCTGACTTTATCCATCACTTCCAACATCAATTTCTTTAAAGCAGAGAGCAAAGGCTACCTGTATGCCGAAGCCCGCGAAGCTTTCAGCCATAAACGCCTTGCCAACTGTGAGGTACAAATAACAAACGAAGCAGGGGAACTTATCGCGACATTCAACGGAACAGGCTACCGAAAAGATACCGAATTACCATTTGCTCCTATAGAATAAGAGAGTACGGCGAAAGTATATAACGGCTTACATTATGACAAAATTTTAGGCACGGATTTCACGGTTCTTGTAAACTGAGACCGTGAAATCCGTGCCTAAAAGAAAGTATCAAAATCGTTTTGACATATCTCCTTAATTATTCGTACCGTAGCGACCGTGCCGGTTTACTGAAAATAGTCTTGGCGGTTTGCCAGGCGATAGTCAGTAGAGAAATCACACACAATAAAACTACCGGAACAACAAAGAACCATATTTTCCAGTCGGTACGGAAAGAATAGTAACTGAGCCATCCGTTCATAATCCACCACGAAAGGGGCAGGGCGATTACAATGGCGATGCCTATCAATACAAAAAATTCGCGCCCCAATTCACAGAACAATTGCATTTTGGAGGCTCCTAATACCTTACGGATACCCATCTCACGAATGCGGGTAGAACAGGAGAACATCACAAGCACCCAAAGCCCCATACAGGAAATAAAAATAGCAAGGGCGGCGAACAGGGCGACAATCAAACCGAAAACTTCATCCTGCCGGTATTGTTGGTCGAAAAACTGGTCAAGAAAGAAATAATCGTAGCTGGAATCCGGGAAATAACGGTTCCAGACCGTCTCCACCTGTTTCGTTAATTCGCGCGGATTAGCATCCTCCATCACCACGGAGATATAACGTTGTTTCATCCAGCTTAGCTTATCATGCAAAGCAAACAGAATGGGGGTATAATCTTTATTCAGGGATTGCTGATGATAGTTTTTCACAACCCCGATAATCTGCATAGGCTGGTCTACCGTTTCCACAGACAACCGTTCACCCAATGCCTTCTCCGGCGATTCGAAACCCAATGTACGGACTGCCGCCTCATTTAAAACGATATTATAAACATCCCCACCGAAATCTTCCGAGAAGCCACGGCCTGCCACAAACTTCAAATCATACGCATCCAGGAAATAAGGATCACAATTAAGCATTTCCAGCAGACGGGTTTGCTTGGTCACATCATTCTCGCGGACAATCGAAAGGAAATCCGTCACTTCCGTACCCGGAACTGCTCCGGAAACCGTTACAGCTTTTACTGAAGGCAACAAAGCGATTTCCTTCTTCATCGCTTCCAATTTGGTTTCCAGCCCTTCACATTTCGCCGGAAATTTCAATACCAACGTCTGGTCTGTCCGCACCCCAAGAGAAGCGTTCCGCATATACTGCAATTGGGCATATACAATCAAGGTACCGCAAAGTAATGTCAACGAGGCCGTATATTGCAATACCACCAATACCTTGCGGGTAATCGTTGCACCCCGGGTATGTGTAAACTTCCCCTTCAGCATCTTTAGCGGACGGATGCCGGACAAAACCATCGCCGGATAAAAGCCGGAAAGGAATACGCCAATGGCAAACACAAGCAGCAACAGCCAGCCCAATGGAGTCGTTATCCAGACAGAGAAACTCAAATCGCGTCCCGTCAGGTTATTGAAAGCGGGCATTAAAGCCTCCATAATGCCGAGGGCGAGGATAAAAGCTATCCCATTCGTCACCAGCGCTTCAAACAAGAATTGGGAAACGATCTGCCTGCGGCTGGCTCCGGATGCACGGCGTATGCCGATTTCCCTGGCACGCTCCATCGACCGGGCCACCGTCATATTGATATAATTAATCCAAGCTATGCACAAAATAGCAAGAGCCGTACAAATCAATACCAATAAGGAGGAACTGTTTCCTTTTATCTCCGGCTCATAAGACTTTTGCCGGTTTAAATGAATATCCCGCAGGTTGACAAGTTGGACCGCCCAAGTCTTATTTTTTAAAGCCTCATCCGTTTTATACTTCTCCGCCATTTCAGGAAAAGCATCTTCCACCTGTTTCTTCAGATTTGCAGATTTCAGCAGGACATACGAATAAACTTCATGACGATACCAGTATTCGTCCATCCATTTAGGTAACGTCTTATAAGAAATCAACATACTGTAACGGGTATGCGAATTGACCGGCATGTCTTCCATAATACCGCTTACCTCGCAAGCCTCCTCCCCTATATTACTACGGAATATCAGGATTTTACCCATCGGATTCTCTCCCTTAAAATATTTCCGGGCAATGCGTTCGGTAATCACGACTTTATTCGGCCCTTCCAGACAGGTATTCTTATCCCCTTTCAATAATTTGAAATCAAAGAAGTTAAAGAAGTTCGCTTCCGCATATCCGATGCCGGTCTCGCGGTAAAGCAACTCGTTGTATTTGACTATCTGTTCCGGATAATACTGGCTGCCTACACGGGTGACATCTTCTATCCCGGCCATATTCCGCTTCATAGCCGGAACATACCCCGCCGAACTGCTCGCCCAATCGTCCGTCAATTCTCCATTCTCATAGAAACGGGCTTCCACACGGAAAATACGGTCTTGATTGCGGTGCATATTGTCGTAGCTATATTCAAAAGCCACATAGGTAAGTATCAGCAAAGCGGCTGCCATACCAATAGCCAACCCGGTTATATTGATAGCGCTAAAGCCCTTTTTCTTCGTAAGGCTGCGCCAGGCACTATTCCAATAATTCGATATAATCATAATGTCACATTTTATTATCTATGCTTAGCTGTATCTACCGTTTGCCCATCCGATACAATCTGCCCGTCCAGCAAATGAATAACCCGGTGAGCGTAAGAGGCATCCCGTTCGGAATGTGTGACAATGACAATCGTAGTCCCCTGCTTGTTCAGTTCCCGTAATAGCTCCATTACCTCGACTCCGTTTGTCGAATCCAGGTTTCCGGTAGGTTCATCCGCAAGTATCAACGGACAGTCTGTTACCACTGCACGGGCTATCGCCACACGTTGCTGTTGTCCACCGGATAATTGTTGTGGGAAATGCCCGGCACGATGGGCGATATTCATCCGTTCCAATACCTCCATTACCTTCTTCTTTCTTTCCGATGCCCTACTATTCAGATAGACTAACGGAAGCTCCACATTTTCATACACCGTCAGCTCATCTATCAAGTTGAAGCTCTGAAACACAAAGCCGATATTCCCTTTACGGAAAGAAGTAAGCTGGCTTTCGCTCATCTTGTTTATCTCCTTCTCTCCAAAAAAGTATTTTCCGGATGTAGGGGAATCGAGAGTTCCCAGGATATTCAGTAAAGTAGACTTCCCACAACCCGAAGGTCCCATAATAGCGACAAACTCACCTTGCCCGATTTCGAGGTTTACTTCATTCAATGCTTTTGTCTGCACATCTTCCGTTGTGAAGACCATAGAGAGATTCTCTGTTTTAATCATACTATACTTGTTTAAATTATTCATTCCTGAGAATACGCATCGGTTTCAACCGTACAACACGCCACACCTGACGGATTACCGTCAGAAAAGCGATAAAGACCAACAACACAAATGCAACGGCATATACCCACCAGGGCAGTACTATATGAAAGGCATAGCTTTCAAGCCATCCATTCATTAAAAACATGGAAACAGGCATTCCCAATACGGTAGCCAGTACCGTAAGAAGCAATAGCTCACGTGTCAAGACGATAAAAAGATTCACTTTCCCGGCTCCCAGCACCTTGCGTATCCCAACTTCTTTCACCCGGGAAAGTGTAGAGAAGAGCGTCACAACCCACAATCCCAGACAAGCGACAAAGACAGCCAATAATGCGGCACTGGCAAAAATCCAACCGAAGTTGCGATCCGATTTATACAAATTGTTATTATAATCATCCAGATAGAAATACGAGAAAAGAGCGGATGGAAAGTAAGTCCGGTATATCTGTTCTACCTCTGCAAGCCGTGCTGCATTGACGGAACCGTCCATCCTGACGGATATATAAGGAGTAGCAATAAACGGAACCCGTTCTTTTAGAAAAAAGAGGATGGGTTTGTAAGGTTCTGCAAGCGACTGCTGATGATAATTCTTCACAACCCCGACTATCTCAAGCGGTTCTTCCAATACCTCCATAGCCAACTGCTTGCCCAAAGCATCTTCCGGTGAAGAAAAACCGAGCAGGCGTACAGCCTCTTCATTCAGAACAACCTTGTTCAACTCGTCACCATATGCTTCGGAGAAGACCCAGCCACAACGTATTTCCGGCGAATACAGTGGCAGATAATCATAATCGACTGCAAACATCTGTACTAATTTCACTTCGGAAAGGTCGCTGCCATAAGGACGGTTTGTAAAATAATTGGCCACTTCGACTCCCGGCACGGCACCGGAAACAGAGACACGGCTGATAAAAGGCTCCTGCTCCAACCGTTTCTTGAAACTCTCCATCCGGACAGACATATTATCCGTAAAAGAAGGATACTTCACTACCAGAACCCTATTCAATAAAGCGGAAGAAGTCTCCTGCTGCATATAACGAACCTGCCCTATCACTACAAACGTCCCGGAAACCAAAATAAAAGAAGCGATAAACTGGGCTACAATCAATACCTTCCGTATCCTGTTCCCCTTACGGCTATGCAGCAATTTTCCACGCATGATATCCGAAGGACGGATACGAGTCAGCAAAAACGACGGATACAATCCGGTAAACAAAGTCCCGCACATAAATATCCCTGCTATCATTCCCCAGAATCCCAACGAACCAAAAGTACCGGCAGCAAAATCCTGTCCTGCCCAACTGCAAGCCAGAGGCAACAATACCTCAACCCATCCGAGTGCCAATATCAACGCCACCAAATTCAACAACCCGGCTTCCAGTAGACCTTGTATAATTACCTGCTGGCGGGAAGCTCCGAATGCCTTGCGAAGACCAAACTCCCTGCCACGTTCCAGATAACGGGCAATTGTCAGGTTCAACGCATTCACCCAGCCAATCAACAGGAGTGCAACAACCATCACTGAAAGGATACGAACAGCCATACGACTGCCTTTCCCTTCTTTCTCATAAGACTTGCGGGGAGTCAGATGAATATCCCGCAAGGGTATCAACTCGACCTTCCAGTCTTTATGTTTCAATGCCGCTGTTTTATATTTTCCGGATATGGAATGAAATGCCTTCTCGATACCGGCTGGTTTCTTCCCCGGTTCAAGCCGGACATATGTATACACACCGTGAATATACCAGATATCACGCCGGGCCTCCGGTATAGAAGAATAAGACAGGAGAAAATCATAGTGAAGATGAGAGTTATATGGCATATCGGCAATCACACCCGTCACTTCGAAATATTGTTCGGACGAAGAAGTACGGAATGTCAAAATCTTACCGACTGGTTCATCGTCGGCAAAGTACCGGCGTGCTGCGCTTTCGGTAATCACTACGGTATTCGGACGGACCAACTGCCCGTTTTTCTCTCCTTTAAGAATGGGGAAATTGAAAAGGTCGAAGAAGGCGGGTTCCGTATAGCAATAATGTTCCTCTACGAACTGCCGGTCGGCATATGTCACCTCCTGTTCACGATCCTGCGCCGTCACACGTACATACTGCTCGATACCTGGAATCTCGCGGTGCATGGCAGGAGCATGCCCGAAAGAGGTAGTCGCCCAGTTGTCTGTCAAGGTCACCCCTTCATAAAGGCGGCTCTCCACACGATAGATGCGGTCGCCATCATGAAACGAATCGAAACTTAACTCAAACCGCACATAGAGCATAATCAGCAAAGCCGCACCGATACAAATAGAAAGGCCGAATACGTTCAGGGCGGAAAGAGACTTTTTTGCCCGCTGGCTTTTGATTATCTGAGACAAATATTCCATCACCGTAAAATTAACCGTTCATTCTCACCAAACAAGTCGTATCCGGAAATAATCACCTTCTCTCCCGGTTGTACACCTTCCACCACCTCATAATACTGAGGATTCTGCCGCCCCAGACGGACAGGACGGCGGCGGGCAGTTTTTTCCTCTTCATCCACCACATAAACATATTCGCCACCGCTCGCCTGATAAAAACTTCCGCGTGGAATAATCACCGCTTGCACAGGAACGCCCAATTGCAGGTTCAGGTGGTAGGTTTGCCCGGCACGAATATTCTCCGGCCTGCCGGAAACAAAATGCAAGTCGGTACGGAACTGTCCTTCCCGTACTTCAGGATAGACTTTCGTGACTTCCATATCATAACTTTTCCCCTCACGTTCGAAGCTGGCGGGAAGACCGGGCATGACACGTTCCACATAATGTTCGTCAATCTTTGCTTCCACTTTCAGTTCGGGAGTGATTACCTGGCCGATACGTTCTCCCTGGGCGATGGACTGCCCGATTTGGGCTTCAAGATTCCCTAACTGCCCGTCTACAGGGGCTTTTACCTTTAAATTCTCCAGGCGTTCGCGTACCAGAATAAGGCTCTTCTTCATATTACGGATATTCTCATCCAGACTCTGGAGTTGGCTGGTACGGAAAAGGTCGTCCTGCTTGATGCGCTCGTCCACAACGGCAAGCTGCCCATGGGCCGCTTCATAATCTTCCTGTGCCTGTAGATAATCTTCCCGAGCCAAAAGGTTCTTCTTATACAGGCGCTCATATTGCTTGAATCGGCGTTCCTTCTGTATCAGTTCCTTGCTCAGGGCAATACGGTCCTGCTTCAACCGGAGATGTTCCTGTTCCATGCTGATACGGGTATTACGAAGCTCGTTCTCCTGATAAGCAAGGTCGGCTTCGCTCTGCAAGATACCGATATTCAGAAGCGGGTTGCTAAGGCGAAGAATAACATCACCGGCTTTCACTTGTGTTCCTTCCTCAATCAGGCGCTCTTCCACACGACCTCCCTCTACGGCATCGAGGTAGATAATACGGTCGGGAAGTACCTGACCGATTACACGGATATAGTCGTTAAACTCTCCTTTCTGCACGGTAGCAATCGTTATACGCTCCTTCTCCACCTTCATGGAAGAAGAGGTATCCCGAAAGATAAACCATAAAAGACAGAGGATCACAAAAATGCCTCCTCCCAGGGTATATATATGTTTTTTCTTAAAACGGGACTTCCGTTCGATACGGGTGTCCATATTGTTGTGTATCATATGGATAGATTATTTTATTTTTCTGGTTGTTACAAGAATGTACCTGTCTGGTAGAACCGTACGGTCCGCTGTTTCAAATCATACTGTAACCGGGTACGTATCAATTCTGCTTTTGCACTGATATACAGATTACGTTTCTCCATCAGTTCAAATACGGAGATCATTCCTTCTTCCCATTTTTCTTCATTCTCCTTCAGCGTTATCGTTGCAGCACGCAATTGTTCCAGAGCTTGCCGGTTTTCATCCGCTGCTGCCTGAAGGGATATATATGCCTCATCTATTCCCTTATACAGCGCCAAACGTTGTTGCTCGTTCTCATTCCGTACCTGCTGGAGACGAAAGCGTTCTTTCCGCACCTGTGTCCAACGTGAAAAGCCGCTAAACAAGGGGAATGACACACTTAACCCGATATATTTCTTCAGGTTATTTTCCATTTGCCTGTTAAAAGGAAGAATACCACCGTTATCGTCCTTCATTGTCCCGTAGTAGCCGGAGTTAAGGCTAAATTCTGCACGGACAGAAGGGGAAAAAGTACCGGATGCAATTGCCAAAGATTTACGGGATGCCTTTTCTTTTAATTCCATTGCCTGAAATTCCGGCAAAACAGATTCGGAAACGGCATAAAGTTCATTGGATGAAAGCGGAAATATCGTATTTTGTTCCGGTTGCTCTTCATTAGTAATAACCAATGTATCATCCGCTGTCATATTCAACAATTCTTTCAGGGCCAATAGAGACAACCGGGTACTGTTTGCTTTTACTGTTTCCTGGTATATATCGGATTGCAGGCGGGCATTCACTTCCTGCAAATCAGAAGGAGAACGCATGCCCAAATCTATAAACTCAAGCATTTGTTCCTTGTACCGCTCGCTCAGCTTACGCTGTTCGATGGCCAACTCATATATTTTCTCCTGAAAACTTAGGGTATAAAAGGCATCCATCACCTCAAAAGCCACCCGGTTCTCTTCCACTTTCTCCGATAAGCCATAGATTTGCTTATTCAATTTCCGGAACTGTAGGCGGTTCACACGGGTAAATCCATAAAAAACAGGCAAGGAGATATTCAGCCCGAGCGTACTTTCCAAAAAGGCAGATGAGGTATATAAATTGGTTTCCGGGTCTATCGAACGCCCCATCCGGCGTCCCAAAGCACCGACTGCTTCTACGGAGGGTAAGAAGTCACCCACCGCAGCAGTAAAATCCTCCCGGGCAATACGAGTATCCAGCCGGTCGTTTTTAAGACGCAGGTTCTGCTCCACGGCATAGTGCATACAATCTTCTACCGTCCACGGTTCCTGTCCTTTGGCTTCACCTATATAAAAAAGAGAAATAAGCAAAAGCAGTTTTCTAAAAGGCTGTTGTGTTATTTGTTTTAATTCCATTATGCAAACAGTAAGACAAACGGCGTGCCACTTTTTTAATAGATTGATTATCAGTACAGGCTTTTAGCTTTTCAATTTTCACTGTAAAATATTTTGACGGTAAAACGTCAAGTTTTTTTACACTGCCACTCCTACATTATTTTTTTCACTCTTCCTATATTAAGTTTCCCCTTTTCATAAAGAAACCCCTGTTTAGCAGCTTAAACAACTACCGGATTTAAGTCTAATAAAAATAGAAAAAGACCCGGGGTATAATTTATAAATGTAAAGTGTCAAATATTTTGACGCTCTCTTGCAAGCTATTAGGAAAGCCGATACCTTTACAAAAAAATGATTGTATGCAAGCCGGAACTGTCCTCATAGTAGATGATAATAAAAGTGTATTGACCTCACTCGAACTTCTTTTGGAAGATATCTTTGAGCAGGTGGAAACCGCATCCAATCCCAATCATATCCTCTCCGTACTGGACACACAGGCTGTAAGCCTCGTTATCCTCGATATGAACTTTTCCGCTGGAGTAAATACAGGCAATGAAGGCTTATTCTGGTTACGGAGAATACAGGAAATCGCTCCCGGACTTCCGGTTATTATGCTGACAGCTTATGGGGATGTGGAACTTGCCGTTAAAGCATTGAAAAGCGGAGCGGTAGATTTCGTACTGAAACCCTGGGATAATGATACACTACTGGAAAAAATACAGACCGCTTTACAAGCAGTAGCATCCGATACAACCGGACATAAAAAGAAGACCGATACCCGTACTTCCGAACCGGCAATGATTATCGGGCATTCGCCTGTAATGATGAAACTGATAAAAGTCGTTACCAAAGTAGCTAAAACCGATGCCAATGTACTGATTACCGGAGAAAACGGAACAGGCAAAGAGATGCTGGCACGGGAAATTCACCGCTTATCTCTTCGCAGCCGTAACAAGATGGTAAATGTGGACATGGGAGCCGTTAGCGAATCCCTTTTTGAAAGTGAACTGTTCGGACACGAGCGGGGAGCTTTTACCGACGCTTACGAAAGCCGCCCCGGCAAATTTGAGGCAGCCAATGGAGGGACTCTTTTTCTGGATGAAATAGGAAACCTGCCACTGGCTCTACAGGCAAAACTACTTACCGCCCTGCAAAACCGCGAAATTACCCGTCTCGGCAGTAACCGGAAAATACCCATAGATATCCGGCTGATAGCAGCTACCAACCGCAATCTTCCGGAAATGATTACCCAATCCCTTTTTCGGGAAGACCTTTATTATCGTATAAATACCATACATATCGAAATTCCGCCTTTACGAAAACGACGGGAAGACATTCTACTTTTCACCGACTATTTTATGAAGAAATATACGGACCAATACAAACGTCCGGGATTGACACTCCATCCGCAGGCTGCCGGGAAACTACAAAACTATGATTGGCCAGGAAATATCCGCGAGCTTCAACATACCATAGAAAAGGCGGTTATCCTCTCTGAAAAGAATATCATCCGTGCTGCCGACCTGTTTATCCGTCCCGGTAAAACTTCAACATTCAACGAAAGTGCCAATCTGGAAGATATAGAGCGGCAGGCTATCGAGGCTGCCATTACACAAAATGACGGAAATCTCACAGCCGCGGCAGAACAATTAGGGGTCAGCCGCCAGACTTTATATAATAAGTTGAAACGTTTCAATATGTAAGGACATATGCTATTCAGTACACGGTTATATATACGGATATTCATACAGGTAGCGATCATCGTCATCATTGCCGGACTGGGTATTGCCGGAATCATAACCGGACGGGCGATTATCCTGGGATGTATTGCCATATTAATAGCACTCTGGCTAATCGGCGCATTGGTCGCTTACCTGAACGCATCCAACCGGCGGATACAATTATTCTTGGATGCCATCCAGGACAATGAGTCCATGCTTTATTTTCCTGAAGATACGGGAAGCGAAGAACAACGCCGCCTGCATATAGCATTCAACCGTATCCATAAATTGATGAAGGAAAACAAACGGAAAGAGTTCGACCGCGAACTCTACCGGAAAGAATATGAGGCATATGATAAACTCATGCATGTTCTGACACATGAAATCATGAACTCGATAGCCCCTATCGTTTCTCTTTCAGGCACTCTCCTGTCCTATTTTCAATCGAAAGATACCTCAAAAGAGGCCAAAGAGATTACCGAAGCAACCGTTCGTAAAACGATTCGTGGGCTGGACACCATCAAAAACCAAGGACAGAGCCTGATACATTTTACGGATTCTTACCGCAGCTTGTCAGGATTACAACCTCCCGTCCCTAAAAAATTCTCGCTGACCCGCTTGCTGCAAAATATACAGCTATTGCATACCCCGGATATGCAACAACAGCATATTTCTTTCAGATTGGAACTATACGAGCCTGAAATCGAAATAACAGCAGATGAAAAACTTCTTTCTCAAACCTTGATAAACCTGTTGAAAAATGCCATGCAAGCACTGGAAGGGCAGGAAGACAAACAAATAAACATCCGTGTGAACCGGAATAAACAACTGCTAATAATAGAAGTGACAGACAACGGGTCAGGCATCCCTACCGAAATGCAAGAAGATATATTCGTTCCCTTCTTCACTACCAAATCCTCCGGGACAGGAATCGGCCTCAGCCTGTCGCGCCAGATTATCCAGATGCATGGGGGTAACCTGTCCGTCCAGTCCATTCCTTATGCAGAGACTTGTTTCAGGATTGTTTTACCCACAAAGTCTTACTCGTAACCTGCCATCCGAGGTGATTTTTCTTTTTATAAATAACTGTCAACATTATAGCCACAACAATCGTCAATATCCGAATCAGGTTACACCCAATATCTCCGGCTGCTCCAGGGCTCACCTTAAACAAAATCCAGGACATATTCATCAGCGTATGCATACCTATGCTACACCATAAATTATAATTCCATTCCACATAAAGCCAGGCGAAAAATACACCCCCTAAAACCGTTATTCCAAATGCTGCTAGTGAAGAAAGTAAATCATGCCCCTGATAGATATGCAACAAACCAAAAGGCAAAGCCGATATCAATACTGCCGGTATGAATCCCCATTTTGCATAACGGAAAAGTTGTCCGAAAACAAATCCCCTGTAAATCAGTTCTTCAAAGAAACCGGCAATACAAATAGAATAGCATAAATTATCAATCGATATGTCTTTATAAAAAGAACCCAGTAGAGCAAACCCTATAAACATAGGAAGTGTTGCACACAAAGACATACCCCATCCCGTCAATATCCTTTTTGACAAACCTAAACTATACAGTATATCCCTTTTGTGGTGAATCATAAAGAGTGCGATCAAAGGAAGGATGCCACATAAACTATAAGATACCAGATAATACAGGGATGTGGAATCAGGCAACCAGCCACTTACCAGATGTATCAACAGACCTTTCCGCCAACAAACAAAAAACAAAGCGAATGCAATTAATAGGATAATAGACTTTTTCATAACATGGATACTGTTTCATTTTTCCGGCAAAATAAACAGGGAATCACAGAATTTACAAGCAACCGGGACAGACTGCTCTATTTAGTGACCAAACACAAATCCATGCATTCTATCCCGCATTTCAGGGATAAACAACACATCAACCTTTATTTAAAACAGTATTCAAATCTTTTATATAAGTGCGGGAAACCGGAACTTCCAGCTCCGTTCCATGAAGAGACAAACGGTATCCTTGTGCATTTCCGTTCACATTCACAATCTTGTCCGTATTTACTATATATGCACGGTGACAACGGATAAAGCAACCGTAAGTATCCAATACTTCTTCAACCTGTTTGATTGTCGAACGGAATAATTTATGTTTTACAGTTCCTTCCTCCTGATAATAAACAGAAACATAATTACCTGACGATTCCAGAAAAAGTACCTCCCTCGGATTTACAGCAACCTCTTCTCTAGCACTTCCGCTTAAAGTTATTTTTTCCGTAGTTGTCATTTGTATCCCGATACGTTCGGAGAGAAGTTTATTTAATTGTCCGGCAGCTTTAAGATTGCGTTTTAATGTTCTGTTCTTTGCCATAAAAATACCGAAGCACATCGGAATAAGCGCTATAGTAACGGCCGCTATCATATCAATGAAAAAAATACGGAAAAACATCGCATTCCCGTATTCATCCGGAGCATGCCCCACAAGAAAAAAATAATCATAAACAAAAGTGCATAATCCACCACTGAGTAGAAACAATGTATAGTTGAGGATACTTTTCCCTACCGTCCAGGACTCCGGAGCATAGTACTTAGTGAATAAGCGGGGTAAAAGGATAAATACACCTATCGCATTCCCTACTGCAATCAAGACAAAAACCAGTAGCACCCATAATTGAGGAATAGTATTCAGCCTGTATTGGAAAGGTTCAAATACAGCTAATATCAAAGCAACAAGAACTCCATATAAAGCAACCGTAAACCAAGGTCTGTCGTCTATTATAGCCGGTTGCCCTAAATAGGTAGATAGTTTCCCCTCTTTCATATGCTAATAATCCCGCTGGGGAACAACAATACGGGAATTCAACGGATAACGAAGCCCTTTGGATTCCCGGTAGTAAACCTCCGCCGCTCCCAGCTTCAGTTTGGCACGGATACGGACAGGGATACGGTTCTCATCGTCTCCAATCCATATTTCGGCAGCGGCTTTACTTTGGGTAAAAGCCTCATCAAAAATATCTATGTAAAAATGACGGGTCTTATATTTCACATTTCCCCTTTCCACAACCTGTTGTCCGGTATATCTGTAACTGATATTTACCAAATCCCTCCCCAATGCAACGATAAAAGGAAATTCGTCCCCATTCTTTATCGTATCCCAACTTAAGGAGCGGAGATACATGGTTGCAGCCAACATATCGAACATATATTTTCCGGAAGTATACAAAGTGGTATCGATTTTCGTCTCTTCCAGATTATACCGACGGGAACGAGCAAAAATACTGTCTTCTTTATAAGAGAAATGCAGGTCGTCCACCAGATAATAATGTCCTTCATCCGAACGTTTTTCAGATTTAAGCAACAACATCTCCTTTGAAAAGTAACAGTTCATCGTATCCCGCATCGGAAAGACTTTTTCAAACAGACCGACTGTATTGAAAAGCAACCGGTAATGGTAAGCCGGATTTTCTTTATACGTAGCCTTATCTACGGACAACTTGGCAAGTCCGGCACGAGGCATCAATAGTCCCCACTTAAAATACAAATCATACTGGACCTCTTCTCCCACGCCAAACCGCTCTTCAGCAGGAATTGTTTGCGCATCAACAATTCCCGGCAACAAGAATAGAAGTAATACCCCATATATCCTCAAATACTTAGAACGGCAAACCGGTAGTTCCCGTAGTATTCTGAGTATTTGTTTGCTGTTGTCCTTCATCTTTGTAGTTTCTCTTCTTTTTGGTTACTTCCTTGGGCTTATTCTTGGTAATTTCAAGCGCCTTTTGCTGGTAAACAGGGGTTGCATAGACGTCCCAGGTCTCTTCCACATCCCAGTTCTGCATCACCTCATATCGCTTAGGCGAATAAAAGACCTCTTCCGGCTGTAGTTTCGACTCATAATTACCGGTATCCCATTTCCCATTGTTATTTGTATCTATCACAATACGGGCATAATACTTATCCGGCTTCAAGTCCATGAAAAGCACACCGCCATCTTTTACCTTTGCTTTCCTTATAGGGGCATCGCTCATATTCAACAATTCCACAAATGCAGTCGTATCCACCCCCACTATATTGAGATACAGATGTCCGTAATCCTCCTTAGTCTTCAGTTTAAACTCGCCCGAATACTTATCGTTCCATTTACCATAAATACTGGTTATGGCTGTCGAGTCAACTTGCAGGCGATATTGCTCCGCATACTTCCACGGACGCAGGATATAATACTTCAACAGATTCGTGGAATCCTGGAAAAAGTCAAAATCCACATCCGTCCAGGTCGAATCAACCATCTGATTGACCTTAAATAAGTCTTTGTTGAGATTCACTACCGGCTCCGTGAAAACAACGGATACCGTATCCGTCATATCCATCGACCCCGGCGCATTCACCTGCATACCCAGGAATACAGTCGGTTCAGGTTCATCATCTTTCTTCTTTTTCTTCTTTGTAACCGGACGTTTACGCATAAACAACTCGAGCGTATCAGTCTGGGGACGCAAAATATTCAGGGAATCGCTCTTAGGGTAAGTAACTTCCAATTGCAACGTATCTTTTTGCCATACGGTAGAATCAGTCAGCCAGAAAGTAAGTTCTTTTCCTTCATCCATTTTTTGGGCAAGAAACCAACTACTGTCCGCCGGAGTAAAATTCAGAGGGACAATAGCAGGCAATGTATCCATCCTGCCATTAAAACGTAAAGTAAATATCTTTTCATCGGGACGTTCCGGTCTTGTCATATACTGACGGGCAAAGTCTTCTTTGAACAGACGCAGAACCACATCATCCGGAAAATAGCGGGTATATTCAACCGTTCGGATTGTATCTACCGTCAAACTGTCTTTCCAGGTCGTGTCCTGACGGGTTGTCAGTTCACTGGTCGGTATAATTAAAGAATCGATAAATGCAATATCTTCTCCCGGCTGGTCGAATTTATAATCACGGTTCACATCATTCAGAGCATAAATACGATACGTTCCCGGTTTGATATTACGGATTGTGAACCGTCCTTTATCATTCGTACGGGAAGTCCGGTCAAACGGAAGTTTTACAAAAGCGGAATCTTCAAGATTACTGTGCAAACCAATCGTAATACCCGGCATCGGTTCCAGGTTTTCGGCATTCAGCACAATACCTGCCACTTCAAGCGTATCGATTACGCTACCGGTAGAAAATGCAAAAGTGAAATTCTCATAGATATTATTTTCGTGCGTGTCCGAAATCGAATTTGTAAAGTCCAATGTATAGGTAGTACTGTCCCTTAGCGTATCCCTCAGTTCCACCATCACCTTACGTCCGGCAGTACGGATGACCGGCAACTCTTTTTGGGGAGGAGTGATAATCACATTTTCCGAAGGCTTATCGAGCTGGATTAATTCATCAAAAAGGATTTCAATATTTTTCCCTTTAAAATTAGTCTCGTTGGGCACGGGTTTACTGCTTACAAATTTAGGAGGATTTTCATCATAAGGACCTCCGTTGGGGGTTCCTATATTGGCACAGGAATAGATAACAACAAGTAAAAGTATTCCGTAGATAATGCGGAGCGAATTACGTATATATGTATGCTTCATTCTTCTTAATTTAATAAGTTTGGCAAAAATAGGGAAAAATCCGGTGACTTTGAGAGGTATAGTATGTATTTAATCTATATATGCTAATATTTACAACCATTTATATCCCCTTTTAATATCCTAAAACCGATTCTGCAGTACATACACTTTTTCTTCTCGCAATATTCCCGTTTCAACTGGATAAGTGCCTGGCTATCGCCTGCATGGCAAACGATTATTCCCGCATCCCGGAAAATGGATACAATCGAATTAGTTTCAGCCGGAAGAGCTTCCAGTATACGGATGGCACGTTCGCAATACTCGGGGCGTTTACACCGGTTCCCATAAGCGAATAGCATCGGGACTACCGTATTGATAAGAAGGATATTCAGGGAGTTTTCCCCCACCGGTTTTTCTTTTGAAGGAGACACATGATAGAAATGGTAATGCGTCTTCCAATAATCGGAAGGATGTACACGAAAGCATTTCTTGATATCACCGATACATCCGGCTTCAAGAATACAGGAGAAAAGCGTATCGTGTTGTATCCAGATAGCAGCAAGCTGGGCAAGTTTCAGATAAGGGAAATTCACCGGACGGATACGAAGGTTCTTAAAGACAGAACTATCCAATGGAGACAGATTGAATTTGCGTCTCAGGAAATTATATTCCTGTTGCAAAAAGCGGGAATAATAATCCGGTAACTCTCCTTCCAACATACCGGCCTGCCCAAACAGCATGGCTTCTATTTGGGAAGCACTTCCCCGTTGTTTCTGTATACAACGCAGAGGCAGGCTTTTCGCCAGGCGTTCAAAGGCATCATTATTCACACCAAACCCAAAATTGCGGGTTAAAGTGATATAGAATACTTCATTCCAGTCACTGTTATACCGCTCCAATAAGGCAAATATATCGAGCGTTTTGCGTTCCATCCGCTCACTGACAAGAAAGGCCAGCCAGGAAGACAGATGGAGCGGGTCAACAGAATGGATTGCATCCGCACAAGGAACAGGCTTCTCCCTGAAAAGCAACCAATCTATATTCCGGGAAACAGCCTCCGGAACCGTCAGTATTACCTGGGGTATCTGTTCGCCGGTAGTCCGGTTGATATTCATATCGTTTACCCCGACAACATGCAGGACAACAGCATCATACGCCTTATCCTCATCGTGATGATGGAGCAGCCAGTCCGAGGCTTTGTCGTGAATCTCCACACCGCCCGCCCAAAGGGTATCTCCTACCTTGACTTTCGCATTGAAAAAGTCAGGACCCGCATCTGTATTCTGTATTCCGGTATCAATCACCCGGACAGGACGTCCGTCTGTGGTAATCAGTTGAGTAGCTTCGAATAGTTTGTATTTCCAAACATAATGTAATAAACGTTCCATACTTTTCCATGAGTTAAGATTTATGAGCCAAATCTAATCATTATTCTTTATATTTGCATTCTATTCTAATAATGAAACGAGAAAAAGAAAGATGAAAATTGCACTTATAGGTTATGGAAAGATGGGAAAGACCATCGAACAAATTGCTGTTAGCAGAGGTCATGAAATTGTATCGATCGTAGATATAAACAATCCTGAAGAAATCCATTCGGATAATTTTAAAAGCGCAGATGTTGCCATCGAATTCACCATTCCGGCTTCGGCATTTAATAATTATATGAATTGCTTTGCTGCCGGAGTTCCTGTCGTATCAGGTACAACCGGTTGGCTGGACCGTATCGACGAAATTAAAGAAAAATGCGAAAAAGAAGGCAAAACATTTTTTTATGCCTCCAATTTCAGTATCGGGGTAAACATATTCTTCGCCCTCAACAAGCACCTGGCTAAGATTATGAATAATTTTCCAGCTTACGACGTAAAGATGACGGAAACCCATCATATCCACAAGCTGGATGCACCCAGCGGCACAGCTATCACGCTGGCAGAAGGAATCATCGAAAACATGGACCGGAAAGACCGCTGGACACTGGAGACTGCAGAACAGCCCACCGACCTGCCTATCCACGCCATCCGTGAAGGAGAGGTTCCGGGTATCCATGAAATCACTTATGAATCGGATGTCGATTATATAACTATCAAGCATGATGCAAAAAGCCGTGCCGGTTTTGCTTTAGGAGCTGTAGTAGCCGCTGAATTTACAGCCGGAAAGAAAGGGTTCCTCGGCATGGAAGATATGCTTAAATTCTAAAATCCAATATAATACATGAAGAAGTTTTCCAAAAAACAATGGATTAAATTCAGTATTGCCGCTATCCTGTATGCCCTGTTTGTGCTGTGGATGCGGAATGCCTGGTTATTGCTCGGATTAATCGTAATTATAGATATTTTCCTTACGCAATACATCCCCTGGGGAGCATGGAAACGCTCAAAGAATCCGAAAGTACGGAATATACTGGAATGGGTGGACGACATCGTCTTTGCATTGATAGCCGTTTATTTCATTAATATTTTCATCTTCCAGAATTACCAGATACCCAGTTCTTCGCTGGAAAAATCACTGCTGGTAGGCGATTATCTGTTTGTCAGCAAGCTGAGCTACGGTCCCCGTGTCCCGAATACTCCAGTGGCTTTCCCTTTGGTACAGAACACTTTGCCATTCTTCAACAGCAAATCCTATCTGGACTGGCCGTTATGGGACTACAAGCGGGTTAAAGGTTTCGGTGATGTAAAGCGGAACGACATTGTGGTATTCAACTTCCCGGCAGGGGATACGGTCGCATTAAAAGTTCAGAATCCGGATTACTACAATCTGGTTGAACAATACGGACGCGAAAATGTCCTGACCGATAAGGCGACATTCGGAGAGGTTATCTACCGTCCGGTGGATAAACGCGAAAATTACGTAAAACGCTGTATCGGTATGCCCGGCGACACGATTGAAGTACGCAACAACCAGGTATATATCGACGGAGTAGCTGCAAAAAATCCGGAAGACATGCAGTTCAATTATTTCGTTGAAACAGACGGTTCCGCCATAAGCGAAGAGCAATTCCGCCTGCTGGACATAAGCAAGGACGACCGGATACTGATTTCTAACGGTACATCCAACAAAGAAACACTGTCTCTATTGGGTTTCACACCGAACGAAAGCGGACAATACAACCCGGTCTATCATTTCCCGCTCACGCAAAAAGCGGTTGAAATCGCAAAGAAACTGCCGATTATAACAAAAATAATCATCGAACCGGACTCATGGGCCGGCTCAACTTACCCGTTGGGATATAATACGGGATGGAGCCGCGACAACTACGGACCGCTTTGGATTCCGAAGAAAGGAGCGACTATTCCGCTGAACGAACGCAACCTGGCATTATATGAACGTTGCATCAGAAATTATGAGAATAATCAACTGGAAGTAAAAGACGGGCAGGTTTTCATCAACGGCAAGCCTGAAACTTCGTATACATTCAAATACGATTATTACTGGATGATGGGCGACAACCGCCATAACAGTGCAGACAGCCGTTCCTGGGGATTTGTTCCGGAAGACCACATTGTAGGCAAGCCTATTATGATTTGGTTATCACTGGACAAAGACCGCAGCCTGTTTGACGGCGGTATCCGCTGGAACCGTATGTTCCGCTGGGTACACGCTGATTAAGTGCGATAAATAACGTATGAAACAATCCCTTGCATCATTCCTTAAATGGTTGGCAACAATTGCAGTTGCCATAGGGGTTGTTATGTGCATACGTTATTTCCTTGTCGAATCGTACCGGGTATCTACGGATGCCATGGAAGAAGCATTACATAAGGGAGATTATATCCTGGTAAACAAACTGCAGGAACGGGAGAACCCCGGAAGGAACCGCGTAGTACTTTTCACCAGTCCGCTACGGAAAGACACCTTATCCGCTCCCTTGTTTCTTGCCCGGTGTATCGGAATGCCCGGCGATACGATTGAAATCAGCAACGAAGGCTACAAAATAAACGGAGTACAACTTCCCCCTTCCCCCCGTGCATTAAGCACCTATTTCGTTGCACAAAACGGAGTCTCCGATTTTCTGAATGCCGCAAAAAAACTAAATATCCCCATACGGGACCGGGTTATCGAACCTTACGGCTTCACGCTATCACTTACTACATTTGAAGAATATCAAATCAGGGAAGAACTGGACGATGATGCCAACGGACGCTTTTTACAAAGCAAAACAAGCACTTACACACTGGTCGTTCCCCGTAAAGACAGAGCTTACCGCCTGAACGAGACAACGTTGAATGCCTGTAAAGAGGCTATCCTGAAAGAAACAGGAAACCGCGCGGTTATCCGCGATGGGAAACTGTATCTGGATGGAAAGGAAACACTCTTCTTTTTCTTTAAACAAGACTATTATTGGATGCTGGCAGATAATACGAACGAATCGGTAGATTCGCGCCACCTGGGTTTTATCCCTTCCAGCCATATCATAGGCAACGCTTGGTTCTGCTGGTACAGTACAGACAAACAACACTTTTTTAAACCAGTCAAATAACATGCAATCCGTATATCTTTCCACAGCTTATCTGGGACCTGTCCAGCAATATTGCAAACTCTGCCAATACCCGGAAGTACATATCGAAACAGCGGAGAATTACCTGAAACAAACCTACCGCAACCGCTGTATCATTGCTGCGGCAAACGGTCCGCTGGCACTTTCCGTCCCCATTGTCAAGCCGGACACCCTCAAATGCCAGACGAAAGATATCCGCATCTCCGACCACGGAAACTGGCGTCACCTGCATTGGAACGCATTGGTCTCCGCTTACAACCTCAGTCCGTTTTTTGAATATTACGAAGAAGATTTCGCTCCGTTTTATGAGAAAAAATACGAGTTCCTGTTCGACTATAATGAAGAATTGCGCAATCTTATCTGCCGGTTGCTGGATATCAATCCACACATTCTTTATACGAACGAGTATCAGCCGGAAGTGCCCAACGATTTCCGTGAAACCATACGTCCTAAACATGAAGGGGAAGATCCCGCATTCCGCCCCAAACCCTATTACCAGGTATTCAAGGAAAAATTCGGATTCCTCCCCAATCTGAGTATCGTCGATTTATTATTCAATATGGGCCCGGAAGGGTTGATTGTCCTCCGGGACTCCATCTGCAAATAAATTATCAGGCTGTTACCTCTTTGATTGCCAGCAGCAAGGCTTCCATGTCTTCCGGATAAACATCCCCGATATTTCCGATACGGAATGTATCGGCATCCGATATTTTACCCGGATAAATAACGAACCCTTTTGCTTTCAGCTTTTCATAGAAAGACACAAAAGAAAAATCGGCTGAAGGATAATAGAAAGAAGTAATAATCGGTCCTTGTGAAGCATCCGGCAACAACGTCTTATAGCCTAATGCACGCATACCGTCAACCAACGTACGGTGGTTCTTTTTATACCGTTCATAGCGTGCAGCAATACCGCCCTCTTCATTTAATTCCTGCATTGCCTGCCAGAAAGCATGGACAACATGTGTCGGAGAAGTGAAACGCCATTTTCCTCCTCCTTTTTCCATTGTTTCCCACTGGGCATACATATCCAGGGACAAAGAGCGGGCATTTCCCTTTGTTGCCGCCAGTTTATCCTTACGGGCGATTACGAAACCAAAACCGGGGACTCCCTGAATACATTTATTGGCACTGCTAACCAAAAAATCTATCCCCGTTTTCTGCATATCGATAGGTACTCCGCCAAAACTGCTCATCGCATCCACAATAAATGTAACATTACGGTTACGTATCACCTCACCCACTTCTTCTATCGGATTCAGCAATCCGGTTGTCGTTTCGCTGTGTACCATAGAAAGATGGGTGATACCCGGATTTTCTTCCAATGCCTTACGTGCCACCTCTCCGGTAATCAGTTCCGTTTCATGGAGAGACACCAACACATGGTCGATATGGTAATAACGGGCAATCTCAGCCATACGTTTACCATAAGCGCCATTTGCCAGAATAAGCAATTTATCATTCGGGCCTACAGCCGCACCGATTGTCGCTTCTACGCAATACGTACCGCTTCCCTGTAAAAGTACATCCGTATATTCATTCTCATCCACCCCGGCAATAGCCAACAGCCCTTTACGGATAGGAGTTACGATTCCTTCATTATAATCTTTATCCCATGTACACCAATCCTGCAACATCGCTTCACGGACTGTTTCGGATGTACTTAAAGGACCGGGAGTAAGCAACAAATAATTTCTCATTTTATGTATCTATTTTTATTATGACTATTCTGATTCATACTTATGATTCTCCTAATTCATAGTTATGAATCGGAAAAACCATAACTATGAATTAAAAATGTGCAATCGAAGCTTCAACGATTAATTTTCTCAATACAGGCAGGCAGTTCCGTAATATTATCCAATACAAAATGTGCCCCGGCATCCAACATACGTTGGCGTACCTCTTTCTTCAACGGGATTAACTCTTCTGCTGAACGATGCTTGTATTCATCCTCACTCAACCCCATTTCATTACTTCCGGTAATAAGACCGATACTCCACACCTTCGCATTCACGCCTTCCTTGATATCGGCTATCGTGTCACCGACTTTCACCACATTATCCACAGAAGGAACAGCAAGGTCTATCATGTTTTGGTAAATCATATAAGGAGCAGGACGCCCGGCCGGAACATCATCCGGAGTAACTAGGTTATCCACAACATATCCTTTTGCAGCTGCACCGGGGCGAACAACATCCATCATAGCCTGCGTATAACCAGTAGTTGAACCGATCTTTATTCCCTGTTCACGCAATAATTTCATAGTCTCCAGCACACCGGGAATCGGAGTAGTAAAATTGCTCAGTGAAGCAAAAAGATGCCTCTCAAAACTCTTATACATCTCATTCACATCGTCCATATTCCAAGCTCGGTTATAACGAGCCTGAAACTTTGCATTCACTTCCGGCATACTGAGAATCGCTTTGATATGGTCTATCTTCAGCAAGCCCATCGGCTCGCGTGCCTGCCGATAAGTAATATCAATACCTTTCTCTTCGGAAAACACTTTCAGGAACGCATTCAAAGGGGCGAAGCAACCGAAATCGACAGCCGTTCCCGCCCAATCCATAATCACACATGAAATCTTTTTCATAAATAAACAGATGATATATTTTAATTATTATTTTCTGATTCAAGCCATTGTAACGGCATTCTGCGGAGTCGATTGGAAGGCAGTCTTGTCTTTCACCGGCGCCCCGTTTTCCCGACGATAGCGCTGATGCAAATATACGAAGGAACAGATGAATGTGATACAGCAAAAGATACCGACATAACCGGCAAGCTGGTTATAAAATACAGCCCAGTCGATAGCCGGATGCAAAAACTCTTTCAGTGCAAGAACCAGAACCGTTCCGGTATACCCCAGAAAGTCTGTCGTTACGATAAAAAATCCTACATTCCCCCGTATCCGGAAACAAGCAATAAAACGGTCAAAGAAAATTGTCTGGAAGGTCAAATAAGCAATATACAGACATAAACTCTGGATAAACAGCCAGACCACAGGAGATAACTGAAACTGTTCCTGGCCGAAAGAAACCACTGTCATCACAATCATTCCTGCAATAATCAAACCGAAAAGTATGGAAAGTGCTTTCAGGTTATCTTTCACCAATACCATCAAACCGAAAATTCCGAGGATAATCAAGGTAACAATGCCATCTATACGGGCAAACATCCAGGGAGAGTAATTGGATACATCAATGATATTCACCAAAAAATCTTCTTTTATATCACGCAGGATAACAATCGCTATATTGGCTACAAACAACAGGGTTAGGAAGGGCATATAACTTTTGAAAAGCTCCCAGCGCTGTTTGCCATTTAACGTCTCACGCTCCGACTTCATTTCTATATCCTCGACTGTCGGTTCCGGTAAACGATTCAGTATATATCCCAGCAAAGCCAGAAGCGGAAGTGCCACGGCTCCGATTAATGCGGGCATCCAAAACTCGTTTACATGCAACGTATTCATTACATAAAGCCCCAACGATTTTGCCGTACCGGAACTGATCACCATACTCACACCCAACAAACTGGCTAAAATATCCGTCATCCGCCGTCCTTCAATAAAACTGAAAATAACTCCCCACATACATCCCAGCGAAAGACCGTTCAGGAACATGGCTGCTATATTATAAGGAGCGGACAGCAAACCGAAAAATACCAATGAAAGTTCCGCCATCACAATCGACATCAGGATAAACTTCAAACGTTCTTCCCGCTTCAGCTCGGATATCAGTTTAATCCCCATAAACTTAGAAATTACGTATCCTAATATCTGGGAAATGGTAACTACTACTTTATAATCCATATTAAACAACTCCAAATCCTCAAATGCGGCAGCCGTATAAGGTTTGCGCAGTGCATAAACCAAAGAATAAGATAACAGGGCTGCACCACCTGCCCAAAGGATAAAAAGCAGATCGGAAAACCGTTTCCGGGATGGACTCATTGTTTGTTGTTTACTTTTCATATTGCTGTTATTTTCGTTTCCGACAGCAAAAGTAGAGGTGCGATATTACAACAATATTACTGAATACATGAATATTCATGATTTATACCACATTATAAATCAATAAATTATAAAGAAATATTTATGTAACATTCATGTAGTGGAAATGCAATATCACCGTATTTATTTTGCAATACAATCAAGTAAATTACAAAAATGACAAACGACCTACTGGAACTTTTCAACCGTATCGAATACCTGCGTAAAAACGGGGTGAAAATGAAAGAAATAGCAAACTGTGCAGGCATGGCTCCAAGCATATTATCCTCATTGTATACCACTGTCCTGCCGGCTTACTTCGAAGAAATTAAAACAAAACCTCAGGAGGATGCTTTAGAGCATGCTTTAACCTTAGTAAATAACCTGTCCAAACGCAGACTGCTCAACAGCCTCCCCGAATTATTAGTACGTTTGGATGAAATGGAAATTACACCGGAACAAAATCCGGCAAACAGTAATCCTTTTATCGAACACCTTCAGGAAGAAATGATGCTCTCGCCCCAGAAAGCCGGAAACCTTTGTGGCATATACACCAGCTACAGCCTCTCCTCCTCTTCCGACTGTCTGAAAATGGAGCCGTTTATCATTACAGCTCCCGAATACCAGGGATACATTAAAATCGGGCGCCTCAACGCTTACGGAGAGGCACAATGGGGAATGGGTGTGATTGGCGACCCCCAGAATTTTTATTGTATGTTCAGCGAAAATCCCACCCCACAATTTACCCTGGTAACAATTTATCTGCAAATCCCTTTCTTCCATAACCCGAAACAATTACGCGGTTTATACATCGGCCTGGATTATAATCGAAATCCGGTAGCACGCCGGATTCTACTTATCAAATCATCAGACAGCACCGATATGGATGTTTTTACGTCCATGCCTGCAGGCTTAATCCGAAAAGAAGATTTTACTCCCGAACAACAGGCGTACTATGACTATACTTGTCAGGCCGGAGATTATATCAAAATGTGCACAGTCCCTTCCCTGCAAATGAACGAAACAGACCTGATAAAAGAAAAGAAGATGCTGGAACTATAATCCTGTCATTTTTTACTGTAATGATGATAGTTTGGCAACAAATTCTTACTTTCGCAAAGTGGAGATAAATCCGGCCTGTGCCAAAAGGCTGCGGATAATAGTGGGAATCTTTCGATATATCTTAATTATTTATATACCATGAAGTTAATAAACGCTTTTTCTTTTCTGGTTTGTTTGCTGATGCTATCCTGTAGTAATCCTCAGAACAAAACCCCGCGAGCCAAACATGTAATCTTGTTAGGCTTCGATGCAATGAGTGCCCGTGGCGTACAGCGCGCACAGACCCCGAACTTCAATGAAATGATAGAAAACGGAGCTGTTTCCATCAAGGCCCGTTGCCTGCGTCCTACCTCAAGCAGCCAGAACTGGATGTCGATGGTTAGCGGCGCCAACATCGAGATGCATGGAGTAACGGAAAACGATTGGGAACCGGATAATAAAACCATCGAACCGGCTGTAAAGAATAAAAAAGGGCTTTTCCCTACCATTTTCGATGATATCAAACAGCAGCGGCCCGATGCCAAAGTTTATATGTTCTACGAATGGACAGGACAAGACAGAATGTATGATACCAGTGTGGCAGACAAAGCGGTAACCGGCCTGGACTACGACCAGACTTTACAACAGGCTTTCAATGCTTTTCTACAAGACAAACCGGAATTCCTGTTCGTGTCGATTAACCAGACAGACCATATGGGACATGAAACCGGACACGAATCCCGCGAATACCTGGAAACAATCACCCATTTTGATGCAATGGTCGGCGACTTTGTAAAACGGATTAAGGAAGCCGGTCTACTGGATGAAACCGTTATTATCGTAACAGCCGACCACGGTGGACTGGGTAAATCCCACGGAGGGGATTCTGAAGCCGAACTGGAAATACCGATTATCATGTATGGCGGACAAGTGACAAAAGGTAAAGTAATGGAACGCACCAATTTCATTTGTGATATTGCAGCAACAGTCGGCGGTCTGTTAGGCGTACAGTTGCCGCAGGAATGCGTCGGGAAATTCATTTCGGAAGCCTTTGAACCCAAGACAGATAAAATCTATGTGCCAATGCCGTTTATCTATCCGTCCGAAGGCTTCTTCAAAGACAACACGGAAGTGACGATAACAGGAGATGTGGAAGGGGCTGAAATCTATTATACGTTGGACGGAAGCATCCCTACCAACCAGTCTGCGAACTATGAGGGTCCGTTTACCCTGGACAAGCCCGCTATTGTACAGGCAATCGTATACCGCAACGGTCAGCCGGGCAAGATAGGAAATGCCATGATTCGCGTGCTGCCGGAAAACGAAACGCCTAAGGTAGCCTACAAATATTATGAAAACATGATGAAAAAGAGCCTGCCCGACTTCAATGCTTTAGGCAGACCGACCCGCGAAGGCTACGTATACGAACTTTCACTCGACGAACTGGATGTAGAGGAGAAAGACCATTTTGCCGTCCTGTTCACAACAAAACTAACTATCACGGAAGCCGGCAAATACACATTCGGTATCATTTCCGACGACGGTGCCAAACTCTATATCGACGGCAAGGAAGTAATAGACAACGACGGTTCACATTCTGCCGACATGAAATACGGCAACATTAATCTGGAAAAAGGAACACACGATGTAAGAGTTGAATATTTCGACGATTATATGGGACAAAAGCTGGAAGTATATTATAAAACGGATCATATGCCATTACAGATACTGCCATTCGTCAAGTTCGTGAAATAAACAGCTTACAAAAGTATTTCCTGTAAATACATAAAAAATATCTCCCACTAAGTGGTTTGTCCTTTTCAATTGTATAAAAGTAAAGGGAGAAACCACTAAAATAATCTGCATTCAAAATGATGAAAAAGGCATTTATACTTTGGAGTGTTACATTACTTTCAGCTTGTAGCCTGACTCCAAAATCTCCGGTTGATTTAGTCGACCCGTTTATCGGTACGGGATTTCACGGACATACGTATCCGGGAGCAACAGTACCTTTCGGTGGAGTACAATTAAGTCCCGACACACGCCGGGGAAACTGGGATGCCTGTTCCGGCTATCACTACACCGATTCTACAATGATGGGATTCTCACATACGCATCTGAGCGGAACCGGTTGCATCGATTTGGGAGATATTTTGTTTCGCCCGTTTTCCACCTTGGAAACCGGATTCTCGCACGAGGATGAAACCGCCTCACCGGGATACTATTCAGTCCTGCTGAAAAACGCCGGGGTAAAAGCCGAACTGACAGCCACCACCCACACCGGCATTCACAGATATACCTGGTCGCCCGGCACAGAACCGCTTCTGGAAATAGACCTTTCCCACCTGCTGGACAACGAAACAATCAATAAATATGAACTAAAACAAACCGGCCCGGATGAAATAACCGGTATGCGCAGTACAGACGGATGGGTAACGAACCAGACCGTCTATTTTGTCGCCCGGTTCTCCTCTCCTATAAAAAACACGAAAATTAAGCACTACCCGGCAATGACCCTTTATTTCGATATGCCCGAGGGAACCCCATTGATTGTAAAAGCGGGGCTTTCCATCAATAACGAAGAGAGCGCACGCCGGAACCTCATTGCCGAAACCGCCGACTCGTTCGACTTCGACCATTTCAAAGATAACGCCCGTTCCGACTGGGAAAAACATCTCGACCGCATCCGGATAGAAGGCGGAACGAAAGCCGAACGGATTAACTTCTATACGGCCCTTTATCACAGCCAGGTTGTTCCCAACACAATCAGTGACGCAGATACGACATCCCGTCTCTTCTCCACTTTTTCAACCTGGGATACTTTCCGGGCATGGCATCCGATGATGACCTTGCTGGATACCGCACTGGTTAACGAGATGGTAAACTCGCTGCTATACCTGTACGACATACACGGTGAACTGCCCCTATGGCCTTTATCCACCGGAGAAACAGGTACAATGATAGGTTACCACTCCACATCCATTATTGCAGACGCCTATCTGAAAGGAATTCGCGGATTTGATGCGGAAAAGGCTTTTGAAGCCATGAAAATATCGGCGGCAAAGAATAAAAAAGGAGCCGCCGAATACATCGCCCAGGGCTTTATCCCTGCCAACCAAAAGAAAGAGTCTGTTTCCTGCCTACTCGAATTTGCTTACGACGACTGGTGCATCGCACAAATGGCAAAAGCCATGAACAAAACGGCGGACTACGAAACCTTTATCCAGCGTTCGCAGAACTTTATAAACGTATTTGACGGTACTACCGGCTTTTTCCGCGGAAAACGTCAGGACGGAAACTGGGAAGCTCCCTTCAATCCGTTTGCCATCGGACGCTCCTATACGGAAGCTACAGCCTGGCAATACCGCTTCTTCGTTCCGCATGACGTATACGGATTGGAACAGTTAATGGGTGGACGCGACCGTTTTATCGCCAACCTGGACAGCCTGTTTACCGTAACATCGGAGGTTGAAGGCGAACTGTCCGACGTAACCGGACTAATCGGCCAGTATGCACATGGAAACGAACCGAGCCACCATATGGCATACCTTTACAGCTATGTGGGCAAGCCTTGGAAAACGCAATACTGGACGCGCCGTCTACTGGACGAAATGTACCAGCCCACTCCTGAAGGAATCATCGGAAACGAAGACTGCGGACAGATGTCGGCATGGTATATCATGAGCAGTCTGGGCTTCTACCCGGTTTGCCCGGGAAGCAACCAGTTTGTACTGACAGCTCCTTTGTTTGAGAAAGCGACCATGCAATTGGCAAATGGCAAAACTTTGGAGATTACCGCCAATAACCCGGCAAAGAACAAATACATTACAAAGGTTTCCCTGAATAAGCAGGAAATTCCGGAATGCTTCATTACCTACGACCAGTTGATGGAAGGCGGAACGCTTGCCTTCACCCTGTCCGCCGAGCCGGATACGATATGGGGTACCGGAAAAGAAGCCGCCCCCTATTCCTATACAACAGTTCCGGTCGTTTCCGTGCCCAGCATTGCGACAGACCTGTACCTGTTTGAAGGCAAAGTTACCGTTGCATTAGTATGTGCAACCCCGGAATCCATCATCCATTACACACTGGACGGCACAGAGCCTACCGAGGATTCCCCCGTATATACTTCACCGTTTACATTGATAGAATCTGCCGTGTTAAAAGCAAAAGCCTATAAGAAAGGATACACACCCAGCCGTACCTATGCCATTCGGGCAACCAAAGCAAAACTGCGCCCGGGAAAAGCAGTCGCACCTCATGCCAACGGGGTTGCCTACCAATATTTTGAAGGCTACTTCCAGCTTACAGCCGACCTGAAACAGGCTAAAATAGCAGAACAGGGCATCATGCCCGAACCGTCTATTGCCGAAGCCAAACAGGCGGACCATTTCAGCTATATCTTCACCGGCTATCTGCTGGTACCGGAAAACGGGGTCTATGAGTTCTTCACCCGTTCGGACGACGGCAGCGTGTTATTCATCGATGGCGAAGAAGTGGTAAACAACGATACCTCCCATGCGGCAATTGTTTCCTCTGGACGCATCCCGCTACAAAAAGGCTATCATGCTTTCCGCCTCGAATATTTTGAAGATTACGAAGGCGAACACCTGAGTTGGGGCTGGAAGAAACCGGGAGACACGGAGTTCGTCCCCATCCCCCGGGAAAACCTGTTTCATTAAGAGGCCTATTTATAAACCTAATCCGATATAAACAGACATGAAAAGAAATCTTATTGCAATGACCTGCGTCGTACTGCTCTTATTATCCGCTACGACTCCTGATGTCCAGGCACAAAGCCGCCGGGACAAAGAACAAACATATGTACTGGAAACTCCCTATCAGGTAGATAAAATCGTTCCGCCGGCAGGCTCGAAAATCAAGAATGTAATCCTGATGATCGGAGATGGCATGAGCCTGATGCATATGTATTCGGCATGGACGGCAAACCGCGGACACCTCTGGCTGGACAACAGTCAAAGCACCGGTCTGTCCAAAACCTATTGCGCCAATAAACTGATTACGGATTCCGGCGCCGGAGGAACGGCACTGGCTACCGGATACAAAACAAACTACCACATGGTAGGTGTAGACCCGGATGGCAAACCGCTGGAATCGCTCACCACATTGGCAAACAAGAAAAAACTATCCAGCGGCATAGCCGTCACCTGCCGCCTGTGGGACGCAACACCCGCCGATTTCTGTTGCCATAATACAGACCGGGATGCGGAAGCCGAGATTGTAGCGGATTATGTAAACTGCGGTGTAGACTATGTATTCGGCGGAGGTTCCAAACTGTTCGAAAACCGTACCGACGGACGCGACCTGTTCAAAGAACTGCGGGATAAAGGCTACCAGACACCGCGTAGCTGGAAAGAACTGGTAAAAATCAAAAAAGGAAAAGTATTCTGCATAACAGACTCCATCGACACCCCGGTTCCTGCCGAACGTGGCGACCTGCTGGCACGCGCCTCCATGAAAGCCATCGATTTGCTGGACCAGAATAAGAACGGCTTCTTCCTGATGATAGAAGGCTCCCAGTTGGACGACTACGGGCACTTCAACGATCTGGACCTGCTGATGCAGGAAACCCACGACTTTGACCGTACTGTCGGCAAAGTATTTGAATGGGCGGCAAAAGACGGGGAAACCCTGGTGATTGTCACTGCCGACCATGAAACAGGAGGCCTCACGCTGGTAGACGGGGACTTACAAGAAGGACGCATCGTCTGCAAATTCTCGACCGGTGGGCATAGTGGAGTAATGGTTCCCGTTTATGCTTTCGGTCCCGGACACGAAAACTTCACCGGTATCTTCGAAAACACGGATATCTTCTGGAAGATTAAGAAATTACTGAATTTATAATGGCTTATCATTATCTGAAACAAATATGACAACACGACGAAACTTTTTGAAGCAATCCCTTCTTGCCACAGGCGCGGCAAGCCTGCCGGTCGGGAACCTGCTGGCGCAAGATACCAAGGAAGACCTTCCCAAATACCGTCTTCCTTATAAAAATACGTATCTAAAAGAACCCTTTGTCACGGAAAACGAATTCCGCACGGCAAAAGCCGAAGCCACGCAGCCCGGTACCTTTGCCGATGCCAAACGGGTACTACCTTTCCCGACATGGAGCGGTCACGACAAAGAGATTGAAATGTACTGGAAAGCCTGGGACCTCGCCATCCAGCATATCAAAGCCCCCGAACCCGGTTCCGGATTCGTATCGAGCTATCTGGATGTAGCGTACAACGGCAATATCTTCATGTGGGATTCTGCGTTTATGATGATGTTTGCCCGTTACGGCACCCATTTCTTCCCCTTCCAGAAAACACTGGATAACTTCTATGCCAAGCAGCATCCCGACGGTTTCATCTGCCGTGAAATCAAGTCCGACGGAGCCGACTGCTTCGAGCGATACGACCCGACAAGCACAGGACCGAACATCATCCCCTGGAGCGAAATCGTCTACTATAAACAGTTTGGAGACATGGACCGCCTGCACCGCATCTTCCCGGCTTTATGCGCTTACTACAAATGGCTGAAACTGAACCATACCTGGCGCAACGGCACGTATTGGAGCAGCGGATGGGGAACCGGCATGGACAATATGCCCCGCGTACCGGAAAAATACAACCCGATTTACAGCCACGGCCACATGATTTGGCTGGATGTCTGCCTGCAACAATACTTCACAGCCGGCCATCTGCTGGAAATGGGCTTCTACCTCGAACGCTGGCAAGAGATTGAGGAGTTCGAAGACGAACAGAAGATGCTGAAAAAGTATATCAACGAGAACCTCTGGGATGAAAAAGAACATTTCCTGTTCGACCAGTATGCCGACGGAAGCCTTTCCTCCACCAAAGGAATTTATGCCTATTGGGCTTTGCTGACGGACGTATTGCCCAAAGACAGGCTGGATGCGCTCGTCGAGGAACTAAACAATAAGGAAACCTTCAACCGCCTCCACCGCGTGCCCTCTTTAGCCGCCAACCATCCGAAATACAAGGACAACGGACGCTACTGGCAGGGAGGCGTATGGCCCGGAGCCAATTATATGGTAATCACCGGACTGTATCAGCAGGGCTATCGTAAACAGTCGTACGAAATCGCCCGCAACCATTACGATAACGTACTGAAAGTCTATAAGAATACCGGAACTTTCTGGGAATACTACGCGCCGGAGCATGAAGAACCGGGCTTTATGGCTCGTCCCGATTTCGTAGGATGGGGAGGACTGGCGCCTATCGCCGGATTAATCGAACAGGTATTCGGCATCCGTTCGAATGTCTACGAGAAAGAACTGACGCTGGATGTCAACCTGCTGGAAGCCTACGGCATCGACAACTATCCTTTCGGATTGGATGGTCTGGTTTCCATAAAGGTAAAAGCCCGTTCGTCCGCCGACCAGGAACCGAAGGTGGAAATCAATACGAATGTGCCTCTGGAACTGACTGTGCTATGGGGCGACAAACAAAAAAAGGCAACCGTGGAAGCCGGTTCCAAACTTATCTAATACACTCGATCGACATATGAAGAAGACAATCAAACCGCTTATTTTACTTTTGGTCCTATCCCTTTTATCCGTCACTTCCTGCAAATGGAAAAAAGAGGAGAAAGGGACTTCCGAAGGGATTCACTACAATGCATTCTCCCACAATGACTACTGGCGTGCACACCCGTTGCAAGATGCATTGTCGCTACAGTTTAATTGTGTGGAAGCCGATTTATGGCCGATAGACGGGGAATTGTATGTTTCCCACGACCGCCCTGAAACGAACCCGTCCATCACATTCGAAGCATTATACCTGAAACCTCTGGTAGCCCGCATACAGGCTAACGGAGGAAAAGTATATCCCCAAGGCGACCGCCCGTTCTACCTGATGGTGGACTTCAAAGAAAAAGGGGAAGAGGCGTATGTCTTGCTGAAAAAGCAGATGGAGCCGTACAAAGACCTGTTCTGTTCCGTGGAAGACGGGATATATAAGGAAGGGGCTATCCTGCTGTTCATTTCCGGCGACCGTCCGAAAAAGACCTTGCCTATGGAAACAACCCGCTCTGCTTTTCTGGACGGGCAGATTGCCGATTTGAACCAGGGCATACCTGCCAGTCTGGCACCGGTTGTAAGCGATAACTACAAAGCGTATTTCTCCTGGATGGGAGAAGGGGAAATGCCAGCCGACCAGCTCCGGAAAATGCGTGAAATTATCAGCCAGACACACAAGGAAGGAAAGCTGTTCCGTTGGTGGGGAGCGCCGGATACCCCCCAGTTCCAACGTTTCTTTATGGAAGAGGGGGTAGACTTGATTGGCGCAGACGATTTAGAGGCGCTCCATAAATTATTAACGTCGGTCGTTACCGCTCGCTAACTGCCATCGTTACCGAACGGTAATTGCAGTGATTACCGAGCGGTAACTACAGACATTACCGCCCGATAACTGTTGTAGTTACCGGGCGGTAGCGATGGTACACTGTAGTTTAACGATCTTAGTTGACTACTTTTATCCTAATTTGTAAATCAGGTTGACTCGGTTAATATTTTATTTATAATTTAGGTTTACCCACTTGGGCTGTTAGTTATATATCGGGTTGACTTTTGTTCGTCTGCCCAAAAATTGTAATTTAACGATTTTAGTTGGATATTAGAGGGATGTACCAAATATATATATTAGGGAACGCAGACTACGCAGACAGAGCGCAGATTTACGCAGACCATATTTTTTCAATAAAGAATCTGCGTAAATCTGCGTGTTCTGCGTCATCAGCGTTCCCTAATAGCTTTTTGACAAAACCTCCTAAAAAATATATTTATATAGTGGGTTGCCTTATAACTCTTCCGGCTTCTCGCCATCGCCAACCATCAATGTGAATGGGTAGACAAGGGTACGCGGCTCTTTCAATAAAGTGGTGGAGTTGCTATACCAGGTTTCGAGTTCCAAACTGTAGCGTCCGTTCCCCAGTGAGGCAGGAAGGGTAAACATCAGGCGGCTCGGGTCGTTGATACCGAAGGTGGTGATGGTGGCGGCTACTGCCTGTGTGCTTTCCTTAATCAGTTTAAGCGTACCGGTTCCTGTGCCGTCGGCATTGACACATTTGATTTTAGAACCTGTAACGTCCAGCATACCGCCCGGAGTGATGGTGCCGTCGGTCAAGCCCGTGGTCACGTCTTTTACAAGGCTGATACGTGCGCCTCCCAGGTTCTTCACGTTCCCCGAAAACTCAGGGGTCACCTTTGCCACCTCGGCACGCATGGCTACCGAAGGGGCCACATTTACTATACATTTGTTGATTTCCGGGTTTATCGCTCCCGTAGTGCCGATAAGCAGTCCGGTGATGGAAGGCGAATACAAAGCCGAACCGGTTACCACCGTATTGCCCTGACAGACCAGTTGGCGGATTTTCTCGTCTACCAGATTGCAGATATTCACAATCGTTTCCGGGCGGTATTCCGTACGTTCCGCAGCGATGGCATTAGCCACGCCTTCGATAGTGAACGACTTGAGTGTTTTCACTTTTGCAATGTAATCTTCTTTCACGTCCTTTGTCATTGTGTACTCTTCAAGGTCAAAGAACCATTTGTAGTTTGCTGCCATAAGATGGGGCTTTTAATGATTAATTTGTATTTGTTTAAGGGGAAATTGTCATTCCCCGAATAAAGAATCAAATAAATTGAATGAAACGGGTGGGGCAGGCGGTTCGCCTGCCTTTATTGGCGGATACACCGAACGGGGTAACCGCTCGCCCTGACGATCACGAACTGCCTGATTTTAGCACTGAGGAATTCCACGCAGTAGCCGGTCGTATATTCGGACAACACTGATGACGACCAGCAGAGGACGCGGGAACCCAGAGCGACGGACCAACCGTCCTCGGACCGAAGACCCGCAGCAGGCAAAATAAGCAAGGGGTAACCACTCTCTGCATTCACTTTAAAGAGACCGCCACTACCATCCCATTCTGTCGCATTACCAATAGACAACAATTCATCAGTTGTCGGGACACGGTAACCCGGAGGACAAGGGTCATTTACTCCTTTGCTGTTACCGTTCCATAAACTGTTATTTTGAGGGGTCAACCAGTCCATTGGGGGATTTTGAACTTTATAAAATGTATTGTTATTGGGTTTGGAATTACTTATAGGACCGAAAACGGTAGAACCACCATGGTTCGTGGCATCCTGACGTCCCCATTGGTAAAGATTCCCGGTTCCTTCTACTTTCATATTCTTCCCGTCATTCGCCTGTGCCACACGGGTTGCACCGCAATTAACGGGTGCCCAATAATACGAGCCTTTCTTTATTGAAGTATAATAGGGAGAAGCACTGCCACTCTCCATAGGATAACCAACATAAGAGGCGCCTCTCCAAATAGTATAGGATTTGAGAGTAGTAGTGTTATATTTTATACCTATACTCCCTTTATGCAACTGGTAAGCCGGATCTGTTCCGGTTGCCGCATCCACTACGATATTGAAGGTATATTTGCATCGATTGTTTACCACCTCTGTTTTTGCCAATGTGGAACTTCCCAGCCAGGTTTTCATGGCAGATGTCGTACAATAAGTTCCGTCATAAACAGGAGTGGTTAATTCCGGGGCAACAAACATTCCGTAGAAGGATACAGTCATTGTTGTTGTAGCATCAGACTTTACACGGTAACCATTCGAAGACGAATATTCGTCATAACTTACAAGATCTGTTGCCAGCCAGGCATCCGCCTCTGTAAAGTTTACCGTTACTTCGGCTGTCTTGCTGTTATCCGTCTTGTTCCTAATCGTGATCGTCTGTGCGGAAGGCAATGCATCCGGGAAATTCTCTTTGGAAGGGTTCAGTTCTATAACATAGGAGAAGCCTGTTTTATCGGAGCTGGTTGTTTTGTAAGTCAACCATTCAGGACCTTCTATCGTGGAACCTCCAAAACATGTTCCGGTGATTGCCTGTGTAGGGACGGTATGATCCGCTCCGGCATGAAGGATTATAGAGGCAGGAGATGTTAGAGTGGGCTCTACAGGTGCGGGCTCCACTATCACTGTTTCTTCCTCACTGCTCATGTTATTTATAAAACGAAGGACGACTTTCGGATAGTCATCCTTGTCGTAACCCTCTTTTACTGATACGGTATATTGATAACCGGAAACGGAAGCCTTTGTAACAGGAGTCGCTGCGCTTACTTCCAGCCAGTCACATTGCTGGGCGGCAACGCTACCGGAATAACTTTTCTGCAATTCCGGCTCGCCGCTTGTGCCGACTTCTATCGTAAAGCCGTCGCCCCCTTTTAAGGTACTCATTGTTACAATACGGGTATCGGAATTATAGGTTATCTTATCTTTCAGGGCATCCGGGATAGTAATATTTACCCCACCGCCGCCTGTGCCTGCATTCGGGTCGTAGTCGTCCAGACTGCCGCCTTCGTCCCATTCGGCTACATCCAGTGTAAAGTCCAGATGGTATTCGTCCGCTTTTGTGATACCGATGGTGTACCGGTGGTTATTGTTTATTTCCAGTGCAACCTCCCCACCGTCAGCCGTTTGCTGGATAAACGGTATCTGATAGGAGACTTCTTTCGCCTCTGTTTTATTTACCCGGTAGGTACCGTTCAGAATCAGGTAGCCTTTATCTTCCAACGGGCTGGGATAGCTATAGAATGCAGATACTTGCAAGCCTTCATTGGCTTTCTCACCCTCAAATGCGCATGCCGGGTAAGTAATTAACTCCCCGTCTGCGGCAGGGATAGTTCCATACACCTTTGCAGGGAAGAAAGTAGTTCCTTTCCGCCCGTTTCCCATCGAGATAGATTCCAGATGGAATTTGGAATCCTTCTCTATATTGCTTACATCGAAACGAGCCATTGTGCGGGTCAGCTTAAAACCAACCTGTACACGGGCAGAAGAGCTAAAGTCTGTCAGGTCGATAGGGGTTGTTTGTGCTCCTGTCATCGGGAGGGGCAAACCTAATGCCTCGGAGGCATTGGTTAATAGTGGGGAATGGAACTTACAGAAGTCTTTTTCCGAAGGGGTTCCGTCATTTAAGACGCCTGTTTCCATATCAT